>CAWGJW010000001.1:0-389893 GCA_963823015.1 uncultured Actinomycetota bacterium
GACTGACGTACGAGTCCTGCTCGATGGGTACCGCCGCGGGCTCGTGTTCCGAGTCCGGGGGAGTGGTGACCTGGACCCTCACGGACGGGCTCAACGCGGGACAGGACGTGGACCTCGGCCTCACGGCGACCGTCGACTACTGGCACTACGGCACGGTCGACAACACCGCCGTCGCCGACTACGACGACGCCTACGGCAACAACTATCCGGACATCTCGGCGACCGACGACGTCAACACGATCCAGCCGCCCTCCTTCGTCGTCACCAAGACGTCGGACACGGGCGGCGCGCTCGTCACCCCCGGCCAGACGATCGACTACACCGTGCTCGTCCAGAACCCCACGTCGTCCGGCCACACGAACGTCGTCGTCGACGACGTCTTGCCGCCGGGCACGACGTACGTGCCGGGCTCGACCGTCGTCGAGGGGCCGGGCGCCGCCGCGTCGTTCACCGCGAGCGACGACTTCTCGTCGGGTTCGTACACCGGGGGGTCCGGGTGGTCGACGGCGTGGCTCGAGATCAGCGACGACGGCAACTCGGGTTCGGGCGACGTGTACCTCGCGACGAGCGGGGCCGACGCCGGCCAGGCGGTGTGGATACGCCAGGGCGGCAACGGCATCCAGCGCACCCTCGACGTCACCGACGCGACGGCGGCGTCGCTCCAGTTCGACCTTTACGCGCCGAACCCGCTCGAGTTCGAAGCCACGGACTACGTCGAGTGGGGCGTGAGCGTCGACGGCGGCGCGTTCCAGCAGATCGGCACGGACTACGGGGCGCCCACGCCGAACCCGCGAACGATCACCGCGGACCTGTCCGGCTACCTGCCGGCTTCGACGATCCAACTCCAGTTCATCGCGCACAGCACGTGGGACACGGAGATGTACCAGATCGACAACGTGTCGGTCGACGTGACGGCGCCGGGCGGCACGGACGTCCGCGACAACGCGGCGGGCGGCACGCTCGACAGCGGCGTGCCGCCGGCGCTCGTGACGGCGGCCGACGGATTCGACCTCGACGCGGGCCAGGAGATGACGATCACGTACTCCGTGACCGTCGACGACCCCGTCGCGTCGCCCACGCAGGTGGATCTTACGAACACCGTGACCGCGACGTCCGATCAGGAGCTCACCGGGACGCAGGGGTCGGTCACGGACGAGCTCGACCGGACTCCCGTTCTCCAGGTGGTGAAAGGCGGGCCCTCGACGGCGCTCGTCGGGGACACGGTGGCGTACACGTTCGCGGTCTCGCACGCGGCGGGGAGCGACGGCTCGCCCGTGTCGTCCGTCGTGATCGACGACGACGTGGCCGGGACGCCGACGTACGTGAGCGGCGACGACGGCGACGGGTTGCTCGAGGCGGGCGAGACGTGGAACTACACGGTCGACCATACGGTTGTGGTCGGCGACCCCGACCCGCTGGTCAACACGGTGACCGTCGACGGGACGGACCTCAACGGCGAAGCGATCCCGACGGCGACCGACTCGCACTCGACGGATATCGAGGCCCCGGCACCGTCGATCGCGATCAACAAGACGACGAGCGACTCGCTGACCGCGGGTGGCACGATCACCTATGACCTCGAGGCTCAGAACACGGGGAACGTGACGCTGACCGGGGTGCAGATCAGTGAGTCCCTGTCGGGTGCGTCCGTGGTCGGCACGTGTGACCCGGTGACGCTCGCCCCGGGTGCGACCACGACTTGTTCGTTCGAGTACACGGCGACGCAGGCGGATGTCGACGCGGGGAGCCTGACCAACAGCGCGTCCGTCGTCGGGACACCCCCGAGCGGACCGGACGTCACTGACACCGACGCGGTTACCCTCACCGCGACGCCGTCGCCGTCGATTTCCCTTTCGAAGACGACCTCCGACGGCCTGACCGCGGGTGGGACCATCACCTACGACCTCGAAGCCGAGAACACCGGGAACGTGACGCTGACCGGGGTGCAGATCAGCGAGTCCCTGTCGGGGGCGTCCGCGGTCGGCACGTGCGACCCCGTCACTCTCGCCCCGGGCGCTACGGCGAGCTGCCAGTTCGAATACACCGCAACCCAGGCGGATGTCGACGCCGGTTCGTTGACGAACTCCGCGTCGGTGGTGGGGACGCCGCCGTCGGGTCCGGACGTCACAGACACGGATGCGGTGACGTTGACCGCGACCGCCTCTCCGAGCATCTCGCTCACCAAGACCACGTCTGACAGCCTTACCGCGGGCGGCACGATCACCTATGACATCGAGGCGGAGAACACCGGGAACGTCACGCTCACGGGCGTGCAGATCTCCGAAGGGTTGAGCGGAGCGTCGGTGGTCGGCACGTGCGATCCCGTCACGCTCGCGCCCGGGGCGACGACGAGCTGCCAGTTCGAATACACCGCAACCCAGGCGGATGTCGACGCCGGTAGCCTCACCAACAGCGCTTCGGTGGTGGGCACGCCTCCGAGCGGTCCTGACGTGACGGATACGGTTGCCGTGACGTTGACCGCGACCGCGTCGCCTTCATATCCCTCTACGAAGACGACCTCCGACAGCCTGACCGCGGGCGGGACCATCACCTACGACCTTGAAGCCGAGAACACCGGCAACGTGACCCTCGCGGGCGTCCAGATCAGCGAATCCCTGTCGGGGGCGTCCGTGGTCGGCACGTGTGACCCGGTGACGCTCGCGCCGGGCGCGACGGCGACCTGTCAGTTCGAATACACCGCGACGCAGGCGGACGTCGATTCGGGTTCGTTGACGAACTCGGCGTCGGTGGTGGGCACGCCGCCGTCGGGCCCTGACGTCACGGATACGGATGCGGTGACGTTGACCGCGACGGCTGCGCCGTCGATCAGTTTGACGAAGACGACCTCCGACAGCCTGACTGCGGGCGGGACGATCACCTACGACCTCGAGGCGGAGAACACGGGGAACGTGACGCTCACGGGGGTCCAGATTTCGGAAGGTTTGAGTGGCGCGTCGGTCGTAGGCACGTGTGACCCCGTCACGCTGACCCCGGGCGCGACGGCGAGCTGCCAGTTCGAGTACACGGCGACGCAGGCGGACGTGGACGCGGGGAGCCTGACCAACAGTGCGTCCGTGGTTGGGACGCCGCCGTCGGGCCCGGACGTCACGGACACGGACGCGGTGACGCTGACCGCGACATCGTCGCCGAGCATCTCGCTCACGAAGACCACCAGCGATTCGTTGGTCGCGGGCGGCACCATTACCTACGACCTCGAGGCGGAGAACACGGGGAACGTGACGCTGACCGGGGTGCAGATCAGTGAGTCGTTGTCGGGGGCGTCTGTGGTTGGCACCTGTGACCCGGTGACGCTTGCCCCCGGGGCGACCACGAGCTGTTCGTTCGAATACACCGCGACCCAGGCGGATGTCGATTCCGGTTCGTTGACCAACTCGGCTTCGGTGACGGGAACACCGCCGTCGGGTCCGGATGTCACCGACACGGATGCCGTCACCCTCACCGCCACGTCGTCGCCGTCGATCAGTCTGACGAAGACCACCAGCGATTCGCTTGTCGCCGGCGCGACGATCACCTATGACATCGAGGCCGAGAACACGGGGAACGTCACGCTCACCGGGGTGCAGATCTCGGAAGGGTTGAGCGGCGCGTCGGTGGTCGGAACGTGTGACCCGGTGACGCTTGCCCCCGGGGCGACCGCTTCGTGCCAGTTCGAATACACCGCCACGCAAGCGGATGTCGACGCCGGCAGCCTCACCAATAGCGCTTCGGTGGTGGGCACGCCTCCGAGCGGTCCTGACGTGACGAATACGGTTGCGGTGACGTTGACCGCGACTGCGTCGCCGAGCATCTCGCTCACCAAGACGACGAGTGACTCGCTTGTCGCTGGCGGGACGATCACGTATGACATCGAGGCGGAGAACACGGGAAATGTGACGCTCACGGGCGTTCAGATCAGTGAGTCGCTTTCTGGGGCTTCCGTCGTGGGGAGCTGCGACCCGGTGACCCTGGCTCCCGGAGCCACGACGACCTGCCAGTTTGAGTACACCGCGACACAGGCTGACTTTGACTCTGGTTCGTTGACGAACTCGGCGTCGGTGGTGGGCACACCGCCGAGTGGTCCGAACGTCACTGACACCGACGCCGTCACCCTCGCCGCGACCGCGTCGCCGTCGATCAGTCTCACCAAGACCACGAGCGATTCTTTGGTCGCTGGCGGCACCATTACCTACGACCTTGAGGCCGAGAACACGGGGAATGTGACGCTGACCGGGGTGCAGATCAGCGAGTCCCTGTCGGGGGCGTCCGTGGTCGGCACGTGTGACCCGGTGACGCTCGCCCCGGGGGCGACGACGAGCTGCCAGTATGAATACACCGCGACGCAGGCGGACGTCGATTCGGGTTCGTTGACGAACGCGGCGTCGGTGGTGGGCACGCCGCCGTCCGGTCCGGGCGTCACGGACACGGATGCGGTGACGTTGACCGCGACCGCGTCGCCGTCGATTTCTCTTTCGAAGACGACCTCCGACAGCCTGACCGCGGGCGGGACCATCACCTACGACATTGAGGCCGAGAACACGGGGAACGTCACGCTCACCGGGGTGCAGATCAGCGAATCCCTGTCGGGGGCGTCCGTGGTCGGCACGTGCGACCCCGTCACGCTGGCCCCGGGCGCGACGGCAAGTGTTCGTTCGAATACACGGCAACCCAGGCGGATGTCGACGCGGGCAGTCTGACCAACAGCGCCTCCGTCGTTGGGTACGCCCCCGAGCGGCCCGGACGTCACGGACACCGACGCGGTGACGCTGACCGCAACATCGTCGCCGAGCATCTCGCTCACGAAGACCACGAGTGACTCGCTCGTCGCGGGCGGCACGATCACTTACGACCTCGAGGCGGAGAACACCGGGAATGTGACGCTGACCGGGGTGCAGATCTCGGAAGGTTTGAGTGGCGCGTCGGTCGTAGGCACGTGCGACCCCGTCACGCTCGCCCCGGGCGCGACGGCGAGTTGCCAGTTCGAATACACCGCAACCCAGGCAGACGTCGACGCGGGGAGCCTGACCAACAGTGCGTCCGTGGTCGGGACGCCGCCGAGTGGTCCGGATGTGTCGGACACGGATGCGGTGACGTTGACCGCGACGGCGTCGCCGGCGATCAGGCTGACCAAGACCACCAGCGACACGCTCGTCGCCGGCGGGACCATCACCTACGACCTTGAAGCCGAGAACACCGGCAACGTGACGCTCACCGGGGTCCAGATTTCGGAAGGACTCTCTGGAGCCTCGGTCGTGGGGACCTGCGATCCCGTCACGCTCGCCCCGGGTGCGACCACGACTTGTTCGTTCGAGTACACCGCAACCCAGGCGGACGTCGACGCGGGGAGCCTGACCAACAGCGCGTCCGTGGTTGGGACGCCGCCGAGCGGTCCGGATGTGTCGGACACGGATGCGGTGACGTTGACCGCGACGGCTACGCCGGCGATCAGTCTGACCAAGACCACCAGCGACTCGCTCGTCGCCGGCGGGACCATTACCTACGACCTTGAAGCCGAGAACACCGGCAACGTGACGCTCACCGGGGTCCAGATTTCGGAAGGACTCTCTGGGGCCTCGGTCGTGGGGACCTGCGATCCCGTCACGCTCGCCCCGGGTGCGACCACGACTTGTTCGTTCGAGTACACCGCGACCCAGGCGGACGTCGATTCGGGTTCGTTGACGAACTCGGCGTCGGTGGTGGGCACGCCGCCGTCGGGCCCGGACGTCACGGACACGGATGCGGTCACCCTCGACCGCGACCGCATCGCCGTCGATCACGTCTCGACCAAGACCACCTCCGACAGCCTCACTGGTCGCGGCGGCACCATCACCTACGACATCGAGGCCGAGAACACCGGCAACGTGACCCTCGACGGGCGTCCAGATCAGCGAGTCGCTGTCGGGGGCGTCCGTGGTCGGCACCTGCGATCCCGTCACGTTGGCTCCCGGCGCGACGGCGACCTGTCAGTTCGAATACACCGCGACGCAGGCGGACGTCGATTCGGGTTCGTTGACGAACTCGGCGTCGGTGGTGGGCACGCCGCCGTCGGGTCCTGACGTCACGGACACGGACGCGGTGACCTTGACCGCGACCGCGTCGCCGTCGATCAGTCTGACGAAGACGACCTCCGACAGCCTCACTGCGGGCGGGACCATCACCTACGACCTCGAGGCGGAGAACACGGGGAACGTGACGCTCACGGGCGTCCAGATTTCGGAAGGGTTGAGCGGCGCGTCGGCGGTCGGCACGTGTGACCCTGTCACGCTTGCGCCTGGGGCGACGACGACTTGTTCGTTCGAGTACACCGCGACGCAGGCGGACGTCGACGCGGGGAGCCTCACCAACAGCGCGTCCGTGGTTGGGTCGCCCCCGAGTGGTCCGGATGTGTCGGACACGGATGCGGTGACGTTGACGGCGACCGCCTCGCCGAGCATCTCGCTCACGAAGACCACGTCTGACAGCCTCACTGCGGGCGGCGCGATCACCTATGACATTGAGGCGGAGAACACGGGGAATGTGACGCTCACGGGCGTCCAGATTTCGGAAGGGTTGAGCGGAGCGTCGGTGGTCGGCACGTGCGACCCCGTCACGCTCGCGCCCGGCGCGACCACGAGCTGCCAGTTCGAGTACACCGCAACCCAGGCGGATGTCGACTCGGGCAGCCTCACCAACAGCGCTTCCGTCGTTGGTACGCCGCCGTCGCGGTCCGGACGTCACTGACACGGACGCGGTCACGCTCACCGCGACCGCGTCGCCGTCGATCTCGCTCACGAAGACCACCAGCGATCCGTTGGTCGCGGGCGGCACGATCACCTACGACCTTGAAGCCGAGAACACCGGGAACGTGACGCTCACGGGGGTGCAGATTTCGCGAAGGGTTGACCGGCGCGTCGGTTGTCGGCACCTGTGATCCCGTGACGCTCGCCCCTGGTGCGACGACGACCTGTTCGTTCGAGTACACGGCCACCCAGGCGGACGTCGATTCCGGCAGCCTCGACCAACAGCGCTTCGGTGGTGGGCACGCCGCCGTCCGGTCCGGACGTCACGGACACGGACGCGGTGACGTTGACCGCGACCGCGTCGCCGAGCATCTCGCTGACGAAGACCACCAGCGACTCGTTGGTCGCGGGCGGCACGATCACCTACGACCTTGAGGCGGAGAACACGGGGAACGTGACGCTCACCGGGGTGCAGATCGGAGAGTCGCTGTCGGGTGCATCGGTCGGTCGGCACGTGTGACCCCGTGACGCTCGCGCCTGGAGCGACGACGAGCTGTTCGTTCGAATACACGGCCACCCAGGCGGATGTCGATTCGGGCAGCCTCACCAACAGCGCGTCGGTGGTGGGTACGCCGCCGTCGGGCCCGGACGTCACCGACACGGATGCGGTCACGTTGACCGCGACGCCGTCGCCGTCGATCTCGCTCACGAAGACGACGTCCGACAGCCTCACCGCGGGCGGCACCATCACCTACGACCTCGAGGCGGAGAACACGGGGAACGTGACGCTCACCGGCGTCCAGATCAGCGAGTCGTTGTCGCGGCGCGTCGGTGGTCGGCACGTGTGACCCGGTGACGCTCGCCCCCGGTGCGACCACGAGCTGTTCGTTCGAATACACGGCCACGCAGGCGGATGTCGACGCCGGTTCGTCTGACGAACTCGCGTCGGTGGTGGGCACGCCGCCGTCGCGGTCCGGACGTCACGGACACCGACGCGGTGACGCTGACCGCGACCGCGTCGCCGGCATCACGCTCACGAAGACCACGAGTGACTCGCTCGTCGCGGGCGGCACCATCACCTACGACCTTGAAGCCGAGAACACGGGCAACGTGACGCTCACCGGGGTGCAGATTCGCGAAGGACTGTCTGGCGCGTCGGTGGTCGGCACGTGTGATCCCGTGACGCTCGCCCCTGGTGCGACCACGACTTGCCAGTTCGAGTACACCGCGACCCAGGCGGACGTCGACTCCGGCAGTCTGACGAACTCCGCTTCGGTGGTGGGCACGCCGCCGAGCGGTCCGGATGTCACGGACACGGATGCGGTGACGTTGACCGCGACCGCGTCGCCGTCGATCACGCTGACGAAGACCACCAGTGACTCGCTGATCGCGGGCGGCACGATCACCTACGACCTCGAGGCCGAGAACACCGGGAATGTGACGCTGACCGGGGTGCAGATCATCGGAGGGGCTGAGTCGGGGGCGTCGGTCGGTCGGCACCTGCGATCCCGTCACGCTCGCCCCGGGCGCGACGGCGACCTGCCAGTTCGAGTACACGGCGACCCAGGCGGATGTCGATTCGGGTTCGCTGACGAACGCTGCGTCCGTCGTTGGCACGCCGCCGAGTGGTCCGGATGTGTCGGACACGGATGCGGTGCACGTTGACCGCGACCGCGGCGCCGTCGATCACGTCTGACGAAGACCACCTCCGACAGCCTCACCGCGGGCGGCACGATCACCTATGACCTCGAGGCGGAGAACACGGGGAATGTGACGCTCACGGGCGTGCAGATTTCGGAAGGGTTGCCGGCGCGTCGGTGGTCGGCACGTGTGACCCCGTCACGCTCGCGCCCGGCGCGACCACGAGCTGCCCGTTCGAGTACACGGCCACCCAGGCGGATGTCGACTCGGTGCGTTCACCAACTCGGCTTCGGTGACGGGAACGCCGCCGACCGGTCCGGATGTCACGGACACGGATGCGGTGACGTTGACTGCGCCCGCGGTCGCCGCCATCTCGCTCACCAAGACCACGTCCGACAGCCTCACCGCGGGTGGCACGATCACCTACGATCTCGAGGCGGAGAACACGGGGAACGTGACGCTCACCGGGGTGCAGATCTAGCGAAGGGCTGCGGGCGCGTCGGTCGTCGGCACATGTGATCCCGTGACGCTCGCTCCGGGCGCGACGGCGAGCTGCCAGTTCGAATACACCGCAACCCAGGCGGATGTCGATTCGGGCTGCTTGACCAACGTCGCGTCGGTGGTGGGCACGCCGCCGACCGGTCCGGACGTCACGGACACGGATGCGGTGACGTTGACGGCGACCGCGTCGCCGAGCATCTCGCTCACGAAGACCACGTCTGACACGCCTCACCGCGGGTGGCGACGATCAGCTACGACGTTGACGGCGGAGAACACGGGGAACGTGACGCTCACCGGCGTGCAGATCTCGGAGTGCCTCACGGGAGCGTCCGTGGTCGGCACGTGCGAGCCCGTGACGCTCGCCCCCGGCGCGACGGCGAGCTGCACGTTCGAGTACACGGCAACCCAGGCGGATGTCGATTCGGGTTCGTCTGACCAACACGCGCTTCCGTGGTGGGCACGCCGCCGTCCGGTCCGGACGTCAC
The DNA here is from genome assembly GCA_963823015.1 of uncultured Actinomycetota bacterium. Taxonomy (GTDB): domain Bacteria; phylum Actinomycetota; class Actinomycetes; order Actinomycetales; family Demequinaceae; genus JAFGBM01. The sequence goes on from CAWGJW010000001.1 coordinate 9,344, forward strand.
TGACACCGACGCGGTGACGCTGACCGCGACCGCGTCGCCGCGATCTCGCTCACGAAGACCACCGTCGACAGCCTCACCGCGGGCGGCACCATCACCTACGACCTTGAGGCCGAGAACACGGGGAACGTGACGCTGACCGGGGTGCAGATTCGGAAGGGTTGAGCGGCTCGCGGTCGTGGCGGACCTGTGATCCCGTGACGCTCGCGCCCGGCGCGACGACGACCTGCTCGTTCGAATACACCGCAACCCAGGCGGATGTCGACGCGGGTTCGCTCACGAACGCGGCTTCGGTGGTGGGCACGCCGCCGACGCGGTCCGGACGTCACGGACACGGATGCGGTGACGTTGACCGCGACCGCCGTCGCCGTCGATCTCGTCTCACGAAGACCACCATCGACAGCTGATCGCGGGCGGCACAATCACCTACGACCTCGAGGCGGAGAACACGGGGAACGTGACGCTGACCGGGGTGCAGATCAGCGAGTCGCTGTCGGGTGCGTCCGTTGGTTGGCACCTGTGATCCCGTGACGCTGGCTCCCGGAGCGACGACGACTTGTTCGTTCGAGTACACGGCCACGCAGGCGGATGTCGATTCGGGCAGTCTGACCAACAGCGCTTCGGTGGTGGGTACGCCGCCGTCGGGTCCGGACGTCACGGACACGGACGCGGTGACGTTGACCGCGACCGCCTCGCCGAGCATCTCGCTCACGAAGACCACGTCTGACAGCCTCACCGTCGGGCGGACGATCACCTACGACCTCGAGGCCGAGAACACGGGGAACGTGACGCTCACGGGCGTGCAGATCTCGGAGTGCCTGTCGGGGGCGTCGTGGTCGGCACGTGTGATCCGGTGACGCTCGCCCCTGGTGCGACCACGAGCTGTTCGTTCGAATACATCGCGACGCAGGCGGATGTCGACGCCGGTTCGTTGACGAACTCGGCTTCGGTGGTGGGCACGCCGCCGTCGGGTCCGGACGTCACGGACACGGACGCCGTCACTCTTCTCGCCTCCTCGGCGCGGCCATCTCGCTGTCGAAGACGACCTCGGACAGCCTGACCGCTGGTGGCACGATCACTTACACCCTCGAAGCCGAGAACACCGGCAACGTGACGCCTGTCCGGCGTGCAGATCTCCGAAGGGCTGTCCGGGGCTTCCGTGGTTGGCACGTGTGATCCGGTGACGCTCGCACCCGGGGCGACCACGTCGTGCCAGTTCGAGTACACCGCGACGCAGGCGGATGTCGACGCGGGGAGCCTCACCAACAGCGCGTCGGTGGTGGGCACGCCCCCGAGCGGTCCGGATGTGTCGGACACGGATGCGGTCACCCTCACCGCGACCGCTGCGCCGGGCATCTCTCTCACGAAGACCACGAGTGACTCGCTCGTCGCCGGCGGCACGATCACGTATGACCTTGAGGCGGAGAACACGGGGAACGTGACGCTGACCGGGGTGCAGATTTCGGAGGGGCTGGTGGGTGCTTCGGTCGTGGGCACCTGCGACCCGGTCACGCTTGCGCCTGGGGCGACGACGACTTGTTCGTTCGAGTACACGGCAACGCAGGCGGATGTCGACGCGGGGAGCCTGACCAACTAGCGCCTCCGTGGTTGGGACGCCGCCGAGTGGTCCGGATGTGTCGGACACGGATGCGGTCACCCTCACCGCGACCGCGTCGCCGTCGATCAGTCTGACGAAGACCACCGTCCGACACGCTCATCGCGGGCGGCACGATCACCTACGACCTTGAAGCCGAGAACACGGGGAACGTGACGCTCACGGGCGTCCAGATTTCGGAAGGGTTGAGTGGAGCCTCGGTCGTTGGCACGTGTGACCCTGTCACGCTTGCGCCTGGGGCGACGACGACTTGTTCGTTCGAGTACACGGCAACGCAGGCGGATGTCGACGCGGGGAGCCTCACCAACAGTGCGTCCGTGGTTGGGACGCCGCCGTCGGGTCCGGACGTCTCCGACACGGACGCCGTCACGCTCACCGCGACCGCGTCGCCGAGCATCTCGCTCACCAAGACGACCAGCGATCCGTTGGTCGCGGGCGGGACCATCACCTATGAAATCGAGGCCGAGAACACCGGCAACGTGACCCTGACCGGCGTGCAGATCTCGGAAGGGTCTGAGCGGCGCGTCGGTCGTCGGCACGTGTGACCCGGTGACGCTTGCGCCTGGGGCGACGACGACTTGTTCGTTCGAATACACCGCAACCCAGGCGGACGTCGACGCCGGGCAGCCTGACCAACAGCGCTTCGGTCGTGGGCACGCCGCCGACGCGGTCCGGACGTCACGGACACGGATGCGGTGACGTTGACCGCGACCGCGTCGCCGAGCATCTCGCTCACCAAGACGACCAGCGATCCGTTGGTCGCGGGCGGGACGATCACGTATGACCTCGAGGCCGAGAACACGGGCAACGTGACGCTGACCGGGCGTGCAGATCTCGGAAGGGTTGACGCGGCGCGTCGGTCGTGGGCACCTGTGACCCGGTGACGCTTGCGCCCGGGCGCGACGACGACCTGTTCGTTCGAATACACCGCAACCCAGGCGGACGTCGACTCGGGTTCGTTGACGAACTCGGCGTCGGTGGTGGGCACGCCGCCGAGCGGTCCGGACGTCACCGACACGGATGCGGTGACCTTGACCGCGACCGCGTCGCCGAGCATCTCGCTCACCAAGACCACGTCCGATCAGCCTCGTCGCGGGCGGCACGATCACCTACGACCTCGAGGCCGAGAACACGGGGAACGTGACGCTGACCGGGGTGCAGATTTCGGAAGGGTTGAGCGGCGCGTCGGTCGTCGGCACGTGTGACCCGGTGACGCTCGCCCCGGGGCGACGACGAGCTGTTCGTTCGAATACACCGCGACGCAGGCGGACGTCGATTCGGGTTCGTTGACGAACTCGGCGTCGGTCGTGGGAACGCCGCCGAGCGGTCCGGACGTCACGGACACGGATGCGGTCACGCTCACCGCGACCGCATCGCCGTCGATCACGTCTGACCAAGACCACGCCGACAGCCTCACCGCGGGCGGGACGATCACGTACGACCTCGAGGCCGAGAACACCGGGAATGTGACGCTGACCGGGGTGCAGATTCAGCGAGTCGCTGTCGGGGGCGTCCGTGGTCGGCACCTGCGATCCCGTCACGTTGGCTCCCGGCGCGACGGCGACCTGTCAGTTCGAATACACCGCAACCCAGGCGGACGTCGATTCGGGTTCGTTGACGAACGCGGCTTCGGTCGTGGGCACGCCGCCGAGCGGCCCGGACGTCACCGACACGGATGCGGTCACGCTCCTCGCCTCGTCGGGTGCCGCCATCTCGCTCACCAAGACCACGTCCGACAGCCTCACCGCGGGCGGCACCATCACCTACGACCTGGTCGCCGAGAACACGGGCAACGTGACGCTCGCCGCCGTCCAGATCAGCGAAGACCTGTCGGGAGCGTCGGTGGTCGGCACGTGCGACCCCGTCACGCTCGCGCCGGGCGCGACCACGAGCTGCCAGTTCGAGTACACCGCGACCCAGGCGGACGTGGACGCCGGCAGCCTCACCAACAGTGCCGCCGTCGTGGGCACGCCCCCCAGCGGGCCCGACGTCACCGACGCTGATGCAATCACCCTCACCTCCACTGCTTCTCCGTCGATCAGTCTGACGAAGTCCACCTCCGACCCCCTCACGGTAGGCGGAACGATGACGTATGACGTGGTCGCGGAGAACACCGGGAATGTCACCTTGTCCGGGGTACAGATCTCCGAAGGTCTGACCGGCGCCTCGCCGGTGGGCACGTGTGACCCGGTGACCCTGGCTCCCGGCGCGACGACGAACTGCGTGTTTGAGTACACCGCCACGCAGGCCGACGTCGACGCCGGGAGCCTCACCAACAGCGCCTCGGTGACCGGAACGCCGCCCTCGGGCCCCGACGTCACGGACACCGACGCGGTCACGGTCACGGCGACGGCGTCGCCGAGCATCGCGCTCACGAAGACGACGACGGACAGCCTGATCCTCGGCGCGACGATCACCTATGACATTGAGGCGGAGAACACGGGGAACGTCACCCTCACCGGCGTGCAGATCAGCGAGTCGCTGTCGGGAGCGTCGGTCGTCGGAACGTGCGACCCCGTCGCGCTCGCGCCGGGCGCGACCACGAGCTGCCAGTTCCAGTACACGGCGACCCAGACAGATATCGACGCGGGCAGCCTCACGAACAGCGCCTCCGTCGTCGGGACGCCCCCGTCCGGCGCCGACGTCACCGACACCGACGCCGTCACCCTCATCGCCGTCGTCGACCCGGACATCGAATTGACGAAGACGTCGACGGACGCGGACGTCGAGGTCGGCGACACGGTGACCTACACGCTTACGGCGCGCAACACCGGCGCGGTCTCCCTGACCGACGTGACGATCGCCGAAACGCTTCCCGGCGCGTCGTTCGTCGGCGCGTGCGACCCGGCGACCCTCGCCCCCGCGGAGACGCTCGCGTGCACGGTTGAATACACCGCAACCCAGGACGACGTCGACGCGGGCGGGATCACGAACCTCGCCACCGTCGTCGGGACGCCCCCGAGCGGCCCCGACGTCACGGACACCGACACGATCACGGTGACGACGCTCAGCGACCCGGCCATCGACGTGGACGTGACGGTCACGCCGGCGCGCTACCGGACGGCAGGCGAGGTTCTCACCTTCGTCGTTCTCGGAACGAACACCGGGAACACGACGCTCTTCCACACGACGCTCGCGGCGACGCTTCCCGGCGCGGACACGAGCGAGTGCGATGCGGTCGACGTGACGTTGGCGCCGGGAGCGACGGTCACCTGCAACGTCACCTACGTCGTCCAGCCGGCGGATCTCTACCTCGAGGAACTGGTCCTCGGCGTGTACGCCGAGGGCAACTCGATCACGCTCGCGTCCGTCACCGCGAGCTCCGCGACTCACGCGACTCCGTGGGTCACGCTCGCGGCCACCGGCGCCGAAACGGACGCCCAGGCGCGCCTCGCGTCCATCCTGATCGCGGTCGGGCTATTCTTGCTCTTCCTGGCACGCCGCACTCGCCGAGAGGACGACGAAGGATGAGAATGCCTGTCGCAGCGCCCACGATCGTCGCGCTCACGACGCTCGCGCTGGCCGGTTGCTCGGTCTTCGGGAGTGACCCGTCCGCAACGACGCCCGCGCCGACCCTTTCCGCGACCTCGCCGGCCCCGACGCCGTCGGCGTCGCACACGCCGCTCGAACCCGGAGGCGTCTACGTCGACGTCGAGGACTCGCAGGGCGAGGGCGACTTCGTCGGCGCGTTTCCCGACGTCGCGGACTCCACGTGCGCGGCCGACGGCGCCGCTTGGGTGAGCGCGGGAACGCTCGTCAATCCCGCGGGCGACACGGTCGACTATCGGGTGTGGGCGGCCTTCCTCGACCCCGACGGCGACACCGTCGGCCTCGTGCAGGCCAACGTGGACGGCGTGTCTCCGGGCGCGACGGGCGCGTTTTCCGCGTCGATGCCGTACGACGGATCCGCGGCGTTGACCTGCGTTCTCCGGGTCGAACGGCGCACCGCCGCGTCGTAGGCCGCCGTGGCGACGGTTCGGGGGCGCCGCTGGCGCACGGCCGTGCTCGTCACGACGCTGTCGATCGCGCTTGCCGAGGTGAGCATCGCGTCGTCCCCCTGGGGGCTCGTGTTCCCGCCCGCGTGGCTGCTGCTCGTCCCCGTCTACGGGGCGCAGCCGCTGCTCGTCGCCGTCATCATGCTGAGGCGCCCTCGCCGCCCTACCCTGACCGCCCTCTGGTGCGCCGGCGTCGTCATGGGGCTCTACGAGTTCTACATCACCCAGGTGCTGTGGAGCCCGCCGTGGGTCGACCCGCCGAACACGTTGCTGATCGAGCCCGTCTCCCTCGTCGTCGTCTCGATGTTCTGGCACCCGTTCGTCGCGACGATCCTGCCGATCGTCCTCGCCGAGCAGATCATGGCGCGCGAGCCGGTTCTCGCGGGGCTCTTCCCGCGATGGATCCGCGCATTCGGACGACGCGGGCGCTGGGTCGCGCTCGCCGTGGTCGCGGTCGTCGACGGCGGGATGTACGGGCAGGTTGCGCCGGTATGGACGGCGGTCGCGCTCGGGGGTGTCCGCGCTCGTCGTGTGGGGCGTGGTCGTGTGGGCGAGGCGCGCGGGGCCGGTCGAGGACTTCGCCGCCGACGCGCTCCCGAACCGAGCCGGGGTGTCGGTGGATCATCGCGATCCTCGTCGTGCTCTTCGGCCTCTTCATCGTCGTCGCGAACACCTCCGAGCCCGTCTCCGGCGCGCGTCAACTCGCCGCCGCCGTCTGCTACGCGTTCTTCATCCTGCTCGCCTGGCGCAACCTCCGCCACCGCCGCGTCGTGCCGGCGACGCGCCTCGCCGTCCTGCCCGTCGGCGTCCGGCCCGCCGTGGCCTACGTCGCCCTCGCGTCGGCTATGGCCTTCGTTCCGGTGTTCCCGACCGCGGTCGCTACGGTCGCGGTGTGGATCGTCGGGGGCGGGATCGCGCTGACGATGCTCGGATTTGCGCTCGTGGGGGCGATTCGCCCGGCCCGAGAGTTACCCTGAGGGCGAAGGCAGGCGGTTGGCAGGCCGCCACGCGACGACGACGTGCCGATGCGGGTCCGAGGGAGAAGGCTCCGCCCCGGCGCAGGGAGGACAACACCATGAGGCGGCGTAGCCTCGCCGCGGCGATGATCGCGGCTCTGGTACTCACACTGACGGGGTGCCTGCGGTACAACTCGATTTACTACATCCAGTCCGACGGCACGGTGTCGGGCCAGATCTACACCGCCCTCAAGGACGGCTACCAGGACGATTCGAAGCCCTACCACGGCACGAACGCGGGCGACATCGCCGCGTACTTCCAGAACGCGACCATCACGGACTTCTCCGGCAGCGGGTGGTACGGGGACATCGTCACGTTCAACAACGAGCCGCTCAGCACCTTCGCCGCGCCGCCGGACGAGGCGTGGAAGGTGCAGATCACGAAGAACAACAACACGTACCACGTGGTCGGGTACGACACGGACCAGGTCGACGACAACACCCGCAACAACATCGAGAACAACGACGGCTACGTGTACCTCAACGTGTCCTTCCCCGGCACGCTGACCGACGCCGGGAACGCGGCGCAGAACGGGAACACGAACGGAATCGGCTGGGCGAAGTGGGACATGGTGAACATGACCGGCTCGCCGTACGCGACGGGCAACGGCGGCCTGATCCTCATCAACCCCGGGATCTTCCACCTCAACCCGATCAACCCGTCGGCGACCCCGGCGCCGTCGCCGACGCAAGCCGCACCCGCGCCGCAGCCGGTGACGACCGTCGTCGTGACGCCGTCGCCGACGTCGTCCGCCAAACCGAGTGCGTCTCCGTCGGCTTCGCCCAGCACGAGCGCCGTCGCTGCGGGCGGGGGCGCGGGCGGTTCGACCGGCGTGCCGCCGTGGGTGTGGATCACCATGGCAGCGCTGGTCGTGGCGCTCGCGGGCGTCGGCGGGTACATGGTCGCGACGCGCGGCCGAGCGCCGGTGCCTGCGACGGCGGGCGACGCACCCGATCCGGGCCCGGACTCCGGCGACGTCGCGAGTGACGACGCGGATCCGGGCGAGGGTGAGGAGGACTCGAGCGCCTAGAGGTAGTTCCCCATGAGGTTGTGAACGCGTGAGGCGGGCACTTGGCCGCCGATGCCGGTGTGGGGTCGGTGATGATTGTATCCGTGGAGCCAGGCGGGGTAGGCGGCGGCGCGGGCTTCGTCGGTGACGTAGGTGTCGGCGTAGGCCCATTCGGTGGCGAGGGTGCGGTTGAAACGTTCGACCTTGCCGTTGGTCTGGGGCCGGTAGGGGCGCGTCCACACATGCTTGATGTCGCCGAGGGCCGTCGCGAAGTCGCGGGACCGGTAGCAGGACCCGTTGTCGGTCATGACCGCGGTGACGGTGATTCCCGCGTCGGTGAAGAACTCGTTGGCCCTGGACCAGAATGCGGCGGCGGTTTCCTTCTTCTCATCGCCCAGGATTTCGGAGTAGGCGAGGCGGGAGTGGTCGTCGACAGCGTGGTGGAGGAACGCGTAGCCGCGACCGCCACGGCCGTGGCCGTCGTTGTTTTTGTGGCCAGCCTGTCGACCCAGCATGCGGTGGCCGCCGCCGTTGGGGATGCGGCCCTGCTTCTTGATGTCCACGTGCACCAGCTCCCCGGGCCGGGCCTTCTCGTATCGGACCGGGCGGGTCCGCCTCACGGGCAGCCCGGTGGCCTGGTCGAGATGGTGCAGCAGCGGCATCGCATACCGCTCCAGCACCCGGCCCACCGTCGAGCGGGGAACATGCAGGTGATAACTGATGCGATGCGGGCCCCATCGGCGAGTGAACCGCAACGCCACGATGCGCCGCTCGAGCCTCCTCGGGCAGCGTGCCGGGGTGCGACGGGGCCGACACGAGCCGTCCGTCATGGGCTGTCCCGCCCGATACCGGGCCGCCCATTTCGCGGCCGTCGTCGGCGAGCACTGGAATCGCTCGGCCGCACGACGAGCCGACCACCCCTGCTCCACCACCAGGCGGGCAAGGCGCAGACGCCCCACAGGCGTCAAAGGAGCATTAGCGTGGACCACGAAGACCTCCGGTGGTTGATGTGAGTGTCGATACCCACATCCTGCCGGAGGTCTTCGCTACTTCAGCTGTCCACAACGTCCCGGGGAACTACACCTAGACGTTCCCCGCCACGATCGCGGCGAGCGCGGTGGTCTGCGCCGTCAGGTCGTCGCTCGTCGACTGGACGTTCGACACTTGCACGTAGGTGTCGCCGACGGCCATACCGAGGATGCTCCCGCTCGCGATGGAGTAGGCGCCGGTCGCGCCCGGGACCGTGACGTCCGTCGCGGGGCCCATCGCGTCGTCGGCGGACGCGCGCTGGCTGTCGACCTGGTCGCCGCCGGGTGCGGCGAACACCTGGACGAACGTCGCCGCGCCGTTGGAGGAGAACCACTCGCACACGTCCTGGTATTCGTTGGAGAGCTGGTCGTTGTGCTGGGCTTCGCCGTAGGAGCCGTCGATCACGCCGGCGATGTCCGACGGGGTGAGGAGCGAGCAGGCGTCGGGGACGCCGGCGGCGGGCGCGCCGTTGCCTGCGGTCGGCTGGTCGGCGGCGGTGGGCGAGGCGGTGCCGCCGCCGGAACAGCCGGCGAGGGCGAGCGCCGCGGCGATCGCGAGGGTGGCCGCCGAGGCGACGGTACGGGTGGGGGTCATCGGTTTCTCCTTACGCGAGGGTCGATACCCAAAGGGTAGAGCCGATGCGGCGTTTCCGCGCGGTCGATTTTCGGTCTAGGTGTTCCGCGCGACGATCGCGATGAGCGCGCGACGACGAAGACCGTGGGCGTGAAATAACGCCGATAGTGCCGACAACGCCGCGAACGATGGGAAACGGATAATCGTCGTCTCACCGAGCGCGGAGTCGCCTCGCTCGCTAGGGTGACGGCAGGACCACGTGGTCCGCCGTCGTCTGGGGATTCATGATGTCGTTAAGATTCGTCGCGTTCCGCCGTACCGCCGTCGCCTTACCTCTCGTCTTCGCCATGCTCGTTCCGGGGAGCGCGGCGCTGGCCGACGAGAGCGACCCGGGACCGACCTATCCGACCTCCGGTGGCGTGTGGGGTTGGGGGTATAGCGTGCCGGGGATTCCTGGCACGGGAAAAGCGGTACGTCCGTACCGAACCCAACGCAGATACCCGACCTCCACGACATGGTCGACGTCGTGGCGTCGCCGACCGCCGCCTACGCGATCGACTCGTCCGGAGACGTGTGGGCGTGGGGTGCAAACAGCTACGGACAACTCGGAGACGGCACCACGACGGACCGCGACGTCCCGGCGAAGGTCCTCGGTCCGACGGACGTCGTGTCGGTCGCGAGTATGAGTCAGACGGCGTTCGCCCTCACTTCTGACGGAACCGTGTGGTCGTGGGGCGATTCGTCCTTGGGGCAGACCGGTCGTGGAAAAAGTTACGATCCCAAGCCGATGCCCGAAATCGTCTCGGGCCTGCCGCCGGTCGCGGAAATCTACACCACGTATCCCGGAGCGGTCGCGGCCAGAACGCAGACGGGAGAAGTGTGGGTCTGGGGCAACACCAACCAGGAATGGGGATCGTCCGCAGCGTGGCAGATCCCCGAGCCGATGCGGATCGACGACCTAACGGGTGTCGTTTCGCTCTCGACTGACCCCTACTTCGGGGCCTACTACGCGGTGAAGTCCGACGGTTCCGTGTGGGCGGCTGGCTCAGGTCAAGGAGGTGCGTTCGGAGACGGGACGTCGTCTCCGGTGACGATCACCCCCGTACGGATACCCCTCGTCGACGACGCGGTCAAGGTTGTCGGAACATACCAGGGCGCCTACGCGATCACGTCCGACGGAGGGATGTGGGCTTGGGGTCTCGGTAGCTTTCTCGAGGATCCGGCCGGATCGACCACCACGTACCCGACGCCCTTCAAGCCCGATCTCCCCGACGACATCGTCGACGTCGTGGCGCGCGGAGGCATCGGGTATGCGATCGAAGGCGACGGGTCGCTCTGGGCCTGGGGCCAGAACACTCACGGACGGGTAGGGAACGGCTCCACCGTCGCGGCCGTCGCGCCGGTCCAAGTGCAGGGATTGACGGGCGTGGCGAAGATCGCGTCCGACGACAACTACACGACTTACGCCGTTCTCGACGACGGCACGCTGTGGGCTTGGGGCAGGAACAACAGTCTGGGGTTCGATACTGAGGATCCGTCCGGCGGCGACCTGACGGTACCGACTCAGTTTCCCGGCGCCACCGGGGTCACGGCGATATCTCTCAACCAAGCTCGCTGGATCGTCGCGGATCGAGGGGCAATCCCTCCGGAACCCGAGTACCCGCCGGGTCTCGGCTGGGGTGGTGAGCCAGTGACCGATTGGGAGGGTTGGTACAACGCGTGGAAAATCGGGCTCGACCCCTCGCGAACGTACGTAGCGCTTGGGGACTCATACCAAGCGGGGGAAGGTGCGGGTGACTTCGGGAGCACCGACTCCTACTGGCCCGGCGAGGTGAACAACTACTGTCATCGCTCGGAGAACGCGTATCCGAGACTGCTGGACAACAGAGGGCTCTTCGGCGACACGCAACTGGAGTTCTGGGCATGTAGTGGGGCCACGATCGACGATCTATACACGCCGCAATCGTCTGACGATAGTCCTCCTTGGGACGACCCCAATCGAAGCCATTGGGGCGGGTGGCCGGATATCGGTGGCCCTTACGGGTGGCCCGCCCTTTCGCGTCTCGACGCGGAAGACACCGCGGTCGTCACTATCGGCATCGGCGGGAACGACGTCGGTTTCGGCGGGACGATGTCGACATGCGTGAGCAAGTCGTGGAAGGACTCGATCGACCTCTCCTTCTTCGGCTGGCACAACTACACATGCGAGGGCGAGTTCGGTGAAACGGTCAGTGACGCCATCGACGGCCTCGAGAATCGAGCTCAACGACGAAGGGATCGGCAAGCTTCGCGCGCTCATTCGGGAGGTCCACAGGCGGGCTCCGAAGGCGCAAGTCTTCGTCGTCGGCTATCCGCGTTTCTTCAACGACGAGATCGCTGGACGTTGCCAGACCATCAGGGGCACCGATCGTCTCTGGCTCAACAACACGGTCGCGGACCTCGACGCGACCCTCTTCCGCGCCGCCTTCGAAGAAGGCGCGCAATACATCAATATCTACGACGTTGGCGCGGGTCACGAGTATTGCGTGGGAAGCAGCGACGACTGGTTTATGAAGCCCGTGGTGTCGGATCAGGGCGTGATCCACGACTACGCGTACGGGAATCTCCATGGAGTCTTCCACCCGAACAAGTACGGTTATCAACTGATCGCGGACGCCGTCTCGGAACAGGTCGTCGATCCCCTAGCCGGATGGCCCGGGATCATCCGCTTGGGCGAAACCCTGTTCGGCAAGGTCTTCGTCGACGAGGTGACGAAGTACTTCATCTCCATCCGGTACCCGGGAAGCGACGTGAAGATCTCGTTGATCTCTCCGAGCGGGGAGGTATACAGCCGTGACACCGGGCAGGCCAATTTGACGGCGACCAAGGGTGCTACCTGGGAGACGCTCGAGATCGATGCGCCTGAGTCAGGAGAGTGGCAGGTTCAACTCGACGGCGTCGAGATCAACGGAATCGGCGAACCATTCCATGTCCAGTGGTACGCGGAGCCTCTTCCCAACGAGACTCCGGTCGCGACGGCGACGATCGAGCAACACGGGTCGACCATCACCGTGGACGGTAGCGGGAGCTACGATCCGGATGGCGAGATCGTCGAGATGGGCTTCGACTTCGGAGACGGGACGTCGTGCATATGGCACGACCGCGACTCACACGTACGACGGGTCGGGTGATGTGCTCGTCACGATGTGGGTGAAGGACGACAAGGGCGCGTACGACATCGAGGATGTCGGTGCGCCGATCACGATCCCACACTACGAGTTCGGGGGCTTCACCAAATTCGCTGGCAAGGCTCCCGCGCCGACGCACGCCGTCGCGGGCAAGCCGATCTACCTCGGGTTTGACCTCGGGAAGAACTGGGGCAACGACATCCTCGTCGAGGGCTCCCCGACGGTTCAGGAGGTCTCGTGCACGACGGGCGAGGCGATCGGCGACGCGACGTCGGCCGTCGGGCCCCACGGCTGGCTTCCGGTGTACAACTGGTGGACGCATCGCTACGTGTGGACCTGGCGCACCGACCGGCAGTGGGCCGGAACGTGCCAGGCGCTGACGTTCGACTTCAACGACGGCAGTTCGGCGACCCACGTCGTGAGGTTCCTGCCCAAGCACTTCGGACACCCGCTGTGGTACCGACCAGGCGCGTACTGGAAGGCCGTCGACCGACACCCGTTCGGACGCTAGCCCTCCTCGTCGCGCTCCCGTGCGGCGAGCGAGCTGCGCGCCCCGTCGTCGCGGCGCGGGTCATCCTCCGCGCCGCCGCCGCGTGCGATAGCGTCGTACCGGCGACGAGGTGGGGGAGATGATCGTGGCGGAAAAGACGCTCAAGTGGTCGGGGCGAGGGAGCTCGGGAACGAGGTGGTTCCTCGTCCTCGTGGGCATACCGCTGGTGTGGGGATTCCGCGTCTTCGGGGGGGTCCTCATCGACGGGATCCGGGCCGACGGCGGCGCGGACCCGGGCGCGTCCCACGCGCTGATCGTCGGCATCGGCGGAACGGCCATGCTCCTGGTGATGGCGGTGTTTTGGGTGGTGGCGTTTTTCCGCGCGGGGGGGGAGGCGGGCTACCCGGAGGGGATCGGGGGGCTCAATGCCTGGGCGGCCCAGCACGGCTGGGAGGTCGCCGACGATGGTCGCCTGGCCTCCATTGGGCGACGCGCTTCCATTCTCTGCGGAGGCCCTGACCCATCCCCTCGTCGCGGCGCGCGGTCGGGTGCACGGACGCGACGCGATGATCCTGTTTACCTGCTCGGGAGCGAGAGACAACACGCGATTGGCAGACGATCATCGCGGTGGACGCGGATGCCAACTACCCCGTGACGGCGGTGGTGCGCCCCCGGGGCGCGGGCTCGCAGGACTATGGCAGCCCGATCGCGCTCGAGTCCCTCGAGTTCGCGCGCCGGTGGCGCGCGACGGGCTGGGACGCCGCCGGGTCGCATGCGGTCTTCACTCCGCGCGTGATCGAGCGTCTGCTGGAGCCGATGCCCGGCGGATCAGCCGGAGATCGTCTGGGACGGTCCCGGCATTCGTTCGGCGGACGCCGGGTTCATCGCCGATCCGCTGCAGCTGGAGTCGCGCCTGCTGCTCCTGGCCGACCTCGCGGGTCTCACGCCGGCCTACCAGGTGACCCACACCAACGACGATCCGTCCCTCCGGCCGTACGTGCCCCCGCCAATGGTCCGCTTCACTGCCACGCCGTTGACGGGGCGCAGATGGTCAAGGCGCTCGGAGTCTTGACGTGGTGGGTGGCGGTGTGCTGATCTTCGCCCCGTTGTCCGACGGTGATCGAAGGTAGCGGTGGTGGCGGTGTGCGCGGCCGTGGGCCTCGCGGTCTACCTGTCCGGCCGGCGTCTGGAGCGCCTCGCGAAGGCGCGGCGGTTGGAGAAGTGGCGCGCGGCGCACGCGCCGGCGCTCGGTCCGCCTCCTAGCCCTCAGCGTCCTTCGCCTGCGCCTTGAGCGCGCGGAGCACCCCGTCGTCGCCCTCGATGATGAGGCGGCGGAGCGCCGGGTGGGCGTCCTCGTTGGCGGCGAGCCAGGCGTCGGCGCGGTCCCGGAAGGTCCGCGACGCGGCCCGCGTGCTCGGCGGGGTAGAGGCCCTCGATCAGGTTGGTCGCCATCTCGTTGGTCTTGTGTCGTAGATGCGGCGGAGCATGGCGAAGTACTCGTCCACGTAGGGCTCCATAAGCGTCGTGTCGTGGACGTGGTTGAAGCCCGCGGTGGTCTCGACCATGAGCGCGTTGGCAGGTCGCCGCCCTCGGGGGCGTTGATGAGCGCGTCCCATGCGGCGCGCTTGGCCGCCGCGGTGGGGATGGCGGCGCGCGCGTGCGCGGCCCGGCGTTCGCCCGACGCCGTGGCGTCCTTGGCGAGCATGGCGTCGATCTCGGTGGCGTCGGCACGGCCGCCCGCGGCGAGCGAGATCAGCAGGTCCCAGCCGAGGTCGGTGTCGATGGCGAGGCCCTCGAGGCGCGTCTTCTCGTCGAGCAGCGCCTGGACGGCGTCGAGCTGCGTGTCCGTCTCCGCGAACCCCGCAAACGCCTTGACGAACTGGTACTGGTTGTCGCTCCCGGCGTCGGCCGCCTGCGCGAGCTCCCAGAGCCGGTCGGCGGCGGCGCGGCACGCGTCGCCCGCGACGGCGGGGTCCACGTAGAGGGCGATGGTGGTCGCGAGCTGGCGCAGCAGCATCAGGGCGACGGTGGAGGGGGTCTCGGCGGCGATGTTGCCGAGCACCAGGTCCACGAACGCGCGGGGCGCCATCTCGGCGTCGCGCGTCATGTCCCACGCGGCCGCGAGCACCATGGAGCGGGGGAGCGAGGCGGTGAACAGGTCGACGTGCTGGATCGCGGTCGCGAGCGACACCTCGTCGAGCCGGATCTTGGCGTAGGCGAGGTCCTCGTCGTTGACCAGCAGCAGCGCGGGCCGCTTCTTGCCGATGACGTCCTCGACCGTCGTCGCCGCGCCGTCGATGTCCGTCTCCACGAACCAGGACCGCTCGAGCGTGACCTTCTCGTCGCCCTCGACCGGCCCCGGCCCGTCGCCGGTGCCCACCAGGTCGTAGCCGCCGATGCCGATGCGGTGCGGCCGCTGCGTCGGCCACTCGTCCGGCACCTCCTGCCGCACCTCGAAGCCCGTGATGATGGGGGTGCCGTCGTCGTCGACGGCGGCCGTCGTCGATGTGGGGGCGGAGCGTGGTGACGCCCGCCTTCTCGAGCCAGAGGCCGGACCAGTGGTCGAGGTCGCGGCCCGACGTCTTCTCGAGCTCGACGAGCAGGTCGCGGAGCGTCGCGTTGGCGCGGTGGTGCTGGCGCAGGTACTCGGCGACGCCGGCGAAGAAGGCGTCGCGGCCCACCCAGGCGACGAGCTGCTTGAGCACGGACGCGCCCTTGGCGTAGGTGATGCCGTCGAAGTTCTGCTCGACGTCCTCGAGGTCGTTGATGGTCGCGACGATCGGGTGCGTGGACGGGGAGCTGGTCCTGCCGGTACGCCCACGACTTCTCGAGCGAGTTGAAGGTGGTCCAGGCGCCCGGGCCCTCGACCACGTCGGCGGCGCACAGGGTGGACACGTACTCGGCGAAGGACTCGTTGAGCCACAGGTCGTTCCACCACTCCATGGTCACCAGGTCCCCGAACCACATGTGCGCGAGCTCGTGGAGGATGGTCACCTTGCGGCGCTCGACGCGCGCCTGGGCGGTCTTGGAGCGGAAGACGTACTCCTCGAGGAACGTGACGCAGCCGGCGTTCTCCATGGCGCCGGCGTTGAACTCGGGCACGAAGATCTGGTCGTACTTGGGGTACGGGTACTCGGTCTCGAAGACCCTCTCGTAGAACTCGAATCCCTGCTGCGTGATGTCGAGGATGACGTCCGCGTCCAGGTACTGCGCGAGCGGCTTGCGGCACAGCACGTTGGCGCCGATGCGGCCCTTCTTGGACAGGATGGAGCCCTCGACCTTGTGGTACGGGCCGGCGACGACGGCCGTCACGTACGGCGGGAGGACGCCCGTCGGCTCGAACGCCCAGGTCGCGACGCCGCGCTCCGTGCCCGCGATGTCGATGGTCGCGCCCGCGACCGGGACCGGCGTCGGCGTCGGCGAATTGCTCATGACCTCCCAGTGCTCGGGCGCGTGCACCGTGTACTGGAAGGTGCCCTTGACGCTGGGCTGCTCGAACACGGCGAACACGCGGCGGGTGTCCGCGACCTCGAACTGGCTGTACAGGTAGATCTCGCCGTCCTCGGGGTCGACGAAGCGGTGCAGGCCCTCGCCGGTGTTCATGTAGGCGCAGTCCGCGACGACGACGAGGCGGTTGGAGTGCTCGAGCGTTCGGCAGGACGATGCGGCTGTCGACGAAGTGCGTGGCCGGGTCGAGCGCGGCGCCGTTGAGTTCGATGCTGTGGACGGCGGGCGCGATGAGGTCCAGGAAGCGGTCGATGCCGCCCTTGGTGCCGGCGAACGTGACCGTGGTGGTCGAGCGGAACGTCGGGGGCGAGGCGGTCAGGCCGGTCGTGAGGTCGAGCTCGATCTCGTACGAGCAATCGCTGACGACGGCCGCGCGGGCCTGCGCCTCGAGGCGCGTGAGGTTCTTTCCGGGCATGGGTCTATCTTGTCACTGCTGGCGGGGTGGGGGTACGTGACCCTGGACGTTGAGTCAAGCAGCAGGATTTCGGTTCGAACGCTCTCTCGCGGTACGGCGTCTGCCCGGATGTCGGGGCGCAGTCCATCGATGCGCGGTGAGTCATGTTCGACTGCAATCCCGCACGATGGTGATGGCGACTGCCAGATACGTTTCGAGCAGCCTCGGTGAGAACCTGTCCGACACGAGCAGGACTCCTGGTGGGATGTGATTGAGTTGCGCCCCGTAGTGGCGCACGACCACTGCTCGATAGGCCGTTCTGGAACTTGAGTTGTTGTGCGCGATCCGGTTGCGGACGGCATTTAGCTCGGAAATCCACAGCGCATGCGCTTGGCACGCCTGATTGAAGGGATCCTGCGGATCAAGCACGTGCTTGGTTGTCTGCGAAATGTACTTGGCCAGGGACAGCTTTGGAGGGCGTGGGTTGGCTCGCCCATGTGTCCTGAATAGCGTCACTGCAGAATCCATAGATCGCGCGGGTGCAACTAGCAATGACGGGGCGGTCCCGTCGGCATAGGGGGCCCCACACGCGAGTCGGGCGGCGACGCCAGCAAGCGCGCCCTGGAAGTGATCGGCTAGTCGCAGCATGACTAGTTCGGCGACCAAGCGCTGGAGACGAGGCTCAAGGCTGCCGAGCGCCTTGGCGACGTACGCATTCCGCGCCGAGTCCGCAACGAACGCCCCCACAGGGGTCGCAATGTTCGGGCTTACCACGTCGGGCTAGAGGAACTTCAGAATGTAGTCGAGCCGGATCCGCCCGGGATCGAATTCTCTGGGTGCTGGCCTTGCATGCATCAACGAAAGCCACGTCCTCTGGCGGTCGTTCTGCAGTTGGTCGATCGTCGTTGAACCTGCTGTCGATCGCGAAGAGAGCGTCTTCCAGCGCCGACGCGGTGGGCAAATGGCTAGCTTGATCCAGCGCAACTACCAAGGAGTAGAAGAGCGGACCACGAGAGCGGAAGATGGTGTCGCGGATTGCCTCGGGGCGCGAAGATGCGATTAGGTCGAGCGCGTCTCCCATTCGCTTCTGAATATCGTCTCTCCC
Organism: uncultured Actinomycetota bacterium; assembly: GCA_963823015.1. GTDB lineage: Bacteria > Actinomycetota > Actinomycetes > Actinomycetales > Demequinaceae > JAFGBM01. The sequence continues at coordinate 27,242 of CAWGJW010000001.1, forward strand.
GGGGAACTCTTCGTCCCAGGCTTCGTAGGCACGATCAATCCGAGCTGAGCTGAAGTCCGTAGCGCCTCCGTGGAGTGCCATGCTCAACTCGGCGACAAACTGCACCTCCTGCATTCGCGAGATTTCTGTGGCGGAGAACACGCCGAGCGTGCGCCAAAGCGGCAACCGGTTGGCCGACTCCCTGAGGCAGTACGGTGGAGCTCGCGGGCTGAAACGAGCCGACCGCTTCTCCTGTGGGTTGAGGGTCTTCGAGACGGCGTTGAGCCGTCCGAAGATCTCAATCACATCCGAGTCGTCCGCTCCAACTAGGTACGCGACAGGCAGTTTGGCCGACGCAAAGGCAAGCTTCTGTGCGTTCGAGAGTTCGGAGTAGTGGACGGGACGACGATGTGCGGGGTGGCGTGCGCGGAATTCTCCTGCCTTGAACTCGAGGATTGATCGGATACGTTGCTGTCCGTCGACGATTTCTCTGACGCTCTTCTCGCCCTCGATATCGATGACGTGCCGGATATAGATTGTTGGTACCGGCATTGACACCAAGAGCGAGTTGATCAGGTATGCCTTGTGCGCACGGGTCCAGACTGCGCGACGCTGGTACCAAGGTGAGACATTCGATTTCGCCTCGATCCCAAGCGGAGAGGATCTCCTGCACGACTATCGACTCGTAGTCAACCCGCTCCATGAGGTACCCCCCGTTTGCGGTTCCCACATCGGCCCGGACGGCCGATGATCTTCCACGCTAGCCGATGCGACCAGATCTGTGCTGAGGCGTCAAGCCAGCCGGGCCCACCTCGATTCCGACACGGCAACTGGAATGCCTCGGAGATGTCGCGATCGCGAGCGCGCGCAGCCAATTGGATTGATCACAAGTGCTCTGATTGATCGTCAGCGCATCGTGGCCAGTGTTGCCGTGCGGCCGAATCCGAAGGCGAGGGCGTCAGTGCTGAGCAGTAGGGTTCGTCCATGGATATTGAAGGTGTCGCACACATACTGGAACCATCGCCGCGCCCGCGGTGGCCATCTTCCCCTTTATGAATCGCAAACGTCGCATCCGCACGCACGTGAGAGAACATCGCCCTACTCGAAAGTGTCGAGCTCTGCAGTTTTGCGCCAGCACACCCATGCCGCGGCTTGGCTGACGGGAAAGATTGCTGTCAGACATCGCGCGCCTTACTGACCAGCCGCTCGGGCCCGAGAGAAGCCGATCAACTGGGGCTCAGCTTCCGTCGGACTCGTTTTCGGACTCGGCTTCGCTGTTTGGACGTACGTCCTGGTTCGCGACGGTTGGGTTTGGTACGCACTTGCTCCAGGCTCCGTTGCGGCTCTGATGTTCATCGCTGTCCTTGGGATCACTACAGACCGGCGAATTCAGCAGGACCCGAACCTGCCACCGGGGGCAATTCCTGCCGGGAATCGCACCGAGGCAGAGCGCATCGCGAGCGCCAGCCAGTTCGCCACGCTAGCAGGGGATGGAGTGCGTCGGTACAGGGGGACAGGTTGAGGCCGCCCGGAGGTTCGTTGAGGCGCTTCGGGATGCAAGGTTCGAGGACGCTCTGGACTACGCCGAGCCTGATTGGCTCTTGTGTTGAATTCAATCGAGGCTCTGGAACGCCCATGTAGCGGGCGAACTCGAGCGCGAGGTCCTTGAGTCCCTTAGTGAATCGCTCATGCAGGCTCGCGAGCCCCGCTGGAGTGTGGGCAAGGATAGTGGAGCGAGAAAAGGTATCAGTTTCTCAGAAGCATGGGGGGCCTTTGGGCCCGGAAGAATCGGCGTCGCTTCTCGCCGGCGGAGGATCGCACGTGACTTCGACTTGGTTATCTTCGCGCTTCTCCCCGAGAGCGGTGAGGGATACATGGTGACTCAGCCAACCGCACTTGCGACTTCGATCAGTCTGCTGATGCATCGTTCCAACGGTAGATGGCTCGTGGCCAACCATATAGGTCTGGCGCCACCTCCCCTGGTTGGCCACCAACGTGGTGGACGCCGGAGGATGCCGCAATCGACGCCCTCGACGACGAGTAGCCGATGGACTCGTCGCGAGTGGATATGCGGTCGTCGTTGCATTCGAGTTCCCGGTCGATCCGTTCTGGGCTGACGCGATCCAGGTGTTGTGGACCAATGGACCATCGCATTCTCGCGGTCGCGGTCGCGATTCCGCTGCACCCGGCCGCCTGCGCCCTGTCCGGAGTCGCGCCCCGTGGACGGCCGAGGAAACCGGCACTAAGAGGCTCGATGCGATCGGCGCGATCGACAGGCGTGGTGATGTCGCCACAACCTTGCCCGGGGCCAAGGCGACCGCGGAGGCGGCTCGCAACCTCGTCATCGGCCGGGCGGACCGGGGTACGGTGACGCGGACGGCGACGGTTCAACGATGCGCACCGGCTCGTACTTCGACCCCGACGGCTCGACGCTTCGCGATGTCGAGTCGCGCCTCAAGGGCCTCGAGGCGACGGTGGAGAGCCCACACGCCGTTCGCCGAGGCCAAGTAACGAGCCGAGTCCCGGTCCGGTGCTTCACCCCCGGTAGAGTGACTAGACGAAACGTCTGCTAGACTGGACACTATGTCCAACACGAACAACGCAGAACCCGTCATCGACGCACGGTCGATCGGCAAGACGTTCGGCGATACCGTCGCCGTCGCCGACGTGAGCTTCTCCGTGGACGCGGGCAGCGTCTTCGCGCTCCTTGGACCCAACGGCGCGGGCAAGACCACCGCGGTGCGCATGCTGACCACGCTGATCGGAATCGACTCCGGCTCCGCCACCATCGCGGGCCTGGATGTGGCTTCCGACCCCGACGGCGTGCGCCAGCGTGATCGGCCTCGCCGGCCAGGCGGCGGCGGTGGACGAGAAGCTCACCGCCATCGAGAACCTCCACCTGTTCTCTCGCCTCTACAAGATCCCGCGCGCCCGCCGGGGCGGCGCGTCGACCGGCTGATCGAGCGCTTCGACATGGGCTCCTTCGCGGACCGACCTGCCGAGACCTACTCGCGGAGGGCAGCGCCGTCGCCTCGACATCGTCGCGGCGCTCGTCGCCAGCCCGCCGGCCCTGTTCCTCGACGAGCCGACGACGGGGCTCGACCCGCGCAGCCGGAGCGAGCTCTGGGACTCCGTCGCGCGAGCTCGCCGCCGAGGGCACGGCCATCCTGCTCACCACGCAGTACCTGGAGGAGGCCGACCGCGCTCGCCGACCAGATCCTGGTGATCGACCGCGGCCGCACCGTCGCCGCCGGCACGCCCGAGGACGCTCAACGGAAGTCCGTGAGCCTCGAGGTCCTCGAGATCCACCTCGCCGGCGCCGGGAACCTCGACGGCCGCCAACGCGCTTGCGCGGCGATGGACGGTGTGACCTGCGAGTCCGACGAACGGAACCGCATCGACGTCCCCATCGGCAGACGGGACCGTCCGAGCTCGCTCGACGATCCTGCGCCGCCTCCAGGACAGGCAGGTCCGCATCACCGACTTCCAGCTGCGCCGCCCCACCCTGGACGACGTCTTCCTCGCCCTGACCGGCGCGACCACGCACCCCACCGATCCCCCGAACGGAGGATGCACCTCATGACCGTCACCGCCGCGCGACCCCGCGTCCCCGATCCGCCGCGTCGTCCCGGCTGGGCGCGCCGCCGCCCAGGACACCGTCACGATGCTGTGGCGCGACACCGTGCGCACGGCCCGTCAGCCGGAGATGCTCGCGTTCGCCGTCATCATGGGCGTGTTCTTCCTGGTGCTGTTCAACTACGTGTTCGGCGGCGCGATCGGCGCCGGCGCCGACGTCGACTACCTCCAGTTCCTCGTCCCCGGCGTCTTCGTCATCACCGCGCTGCAGGGCGCGCAGCAGACGAGCACGGGGCTGGCGGCCGACCTCTCCGAGGGCGTGACCGACCGGTTCCGATCCCTGCCGATGAGCCAGGTCGCCGTCATCGCCGGCCGCACCCTCGCCGACGCGGCCGCAACGTCGCCGGCCTGGTCCTGGTCGCGCTCGTCGCCCTGCTGATGGGCTACCGGTTCGCACTCGCTCCGCGGCGCCGTCGCCGCGATCGGGTCGCCACGCGGCGTCGGGTTCGGGTTCTCGTGGCTCGGCGCGGCCATCGCGGTCAAGGTGCGACGACCCGACATGGTCGGGATGCTGTCCATGTTCTGGCTGTTCCCGCTGATGCTCGCCAGCACCGCGTTCGCCCCCGCCGAGTCCATGCCGGGATGGCTGCAACCGTTCGCGACCTACCAGCCGATGTCCGTCGCATCGGACGCGGTGCGCGGGCTGTGCGACGGTACGCTCGTTGCTGGAGATCTCGCCCTGGCTGGCGGGTGGACGGTCGTGCTGCTCGTGGTCTTCGGGCCGCTGTCCATGCGCATGTATCAACGGACCGGAGTGAACCCCGTGGCGTCGACCGCAGGAGCGCATCGTCGGCGCCGCGTTGACCCTCGTCGCCGAACGACGGGCTGAGCGAGGTCACCATGGCGCAGATCGCGCAGACGGCCGGCGTCGCCCGCCAGACGCTCTACAACCACTACGCGGACATCCCGGCGATCGTCACCGACGCGGTCACCCACCACAACGCCGAGGCCATCGCCCAGCTGAACCAGGCCATGTCCGTGGTGAGCGACCCGAGCGATGCGATCCACACCCTCGTGCGCCACGTGGTCGCGACGAACGCGCACGCCGGGCACGCGCCGGACCTCATGGCCGCGCTGCCCGCGTCCGCCCGGGCGGTGCTGGGGGAACTCGATGCCGCGGTCGAGGCGCGCGCCGCCGCGGCGCTCGAGGCGGGTGTGGCGGCGGGTGACTTCCGCGGGGACCTTGATGTCGCGCTCGGTGCGGCGATGATCCGGGCGGCGATCGGGGGAGTGGTGGAGACGGTGGTCGCCGCTCCGGACGACGCCCCGCGCCTCGTGGACGACGCCGTCAAGACGCTGCTCGCCGGGGTGCGCGCGGGCTCGGCGTGACTGCCCGGAGGAAGGGACCGTTGGGGCGATTCGCGGAGGCGCCACCGACGCATCGAATCGCGCGGAGGCTCGCCTAGCCATCCCCGTCGTCCTTGTCGGTGAGCGTCTGGATGAACGACCGGCCTATCGGGAACGCCTCGACCGGGAACCGGTGCAGCGTCTCGAGTGAGGAGTACCCGGCGCCGAAGTCGTCGATGTGGCGGCGGAAGCCCGCATCCCGCAACTTGTGCATGATGCGCAGCGCCATCTCGGGGCGGCGAGTCTTCGGGCCTACGGCGTCGGCGAAACGGAGACGCTCGGCGACGCTAACGGCGAGGAGGTCGTGTCGGGTGAGGCGATTAGACCCGGCCACGGGAAATCGTCCGGGTACTCACCGGGGGCGAGACCAGCCCACTCGGCGTCGGCGTCCAACTGGATAACGTCGGCGCAGTAGTACGTCGTCCGCCCTTCCTGCGGGCCCTTGGCGAGAACGTCGAAACGTTCCTGAAGGGCGGTCGCTTTATCAGCGTCGGGCACGTCGGCAATGAACGCAAGGATCTCGTCCTTGCGCTCGTCGAAGCATTGTTGGGCATCGGCGATCTCCTGCCTTTCTCGAGCAGGATCGCTGACGAACACTATCCAGAGGGGGAGCGCGATCGCCACGAGTACGGCGATGGCAGCGAGCACCAGACGGATTCCCAGAAACGACATGTTCCATTCGAACCAGGACCGACTCCACGCCTCTATCCGGCCGAGAGTCGTATGTGGGTCTCTCTGCTGTCCTGGATGCATGCCGGTGCCCTCTTCCTGTGCTGGCCGTTCGTCGTTCGCCGAAGAGGGGCCGCGCTCAGTCCGCTATTCGGCCCCTCTACTATGGCGGAGGCGCTCGCTCGGCGCTTGTCGTGACGCCGCGACGCACGGCAGCACGGCCGGCAGCGGGTAGCGTCGACGTCGCCATCGAGCCGGGCGTGTACTGGGTCTGCTACGGGTGGAAGGCCGACGATGTGAGTGCCTTGCGTTTCGACGGCTGCGACTGCGGCGAGGTGGTTCCGGGCGAGATGGAGATCCGACTCGTCCAAGGCATTGTCGTCCTGAGTTCGCGCTAGGCGCTCCGTCGGGCTAGTACACCCGCGAAACGACGCGCGACGACCGTCGCCACGACCTCGACGACGATGACGACGGGCGATCCACCCAATTGGGTCAAAGGCCTCGCTCAGCGAGCGCGGAGCAACGCGCGCTGATAGCCTCGGGCCCAGTTCCGGCGCATGGGGGGATGCACCGTTCCGCACTACTGAGGGGGTTGCCATGTCCAACCGACTGTCGAGCGTAGTTCGGGCGTCGATGACGCTGCTCGTAATGGCGGCCGTCGTCGTGGGGTCCGGAAGCGCCGTGACGGCCGACGCTGGATCGACGTACGCGGTGGGAGCTGTGGGTTCCGAATTCTGAACCCGACTCTTCGACGTCGTGGATCGAGAACGTCACGGCGAACGGGTTCACCTTCAGAACACTGAACAACGCGTGGCACCGTGACGTGACGTTCCAGACGGTGAAACCGGGCGCGATACGGTTCCACGGGGGATCACGTCGCCGTCGACGTGACGGTAGGCGCGTGCTACGGCTCCGGCGGCATTCCGTGGACGCCGACAAACTTCACTTTGGCTATCTTCGCGGCGGACGGGACCATGCTCAACGGGTCGCACATCCACAGCTACGGAGACTCGGCCGATCTCGCATCGCAGACGGCGATCGGGGGAACGTCCTGCTCCCTGTACGGCGAGACGACGCGCCACCTGGAGTACTCGGCCAAGGACCACGGCGGGCTCGGGAGACTCGAGTGGCGCTCCCCCGGGTACGGGACGATCGCGACCTACTACCCGCCCGGACACCCGGACATTGCGCCTACCGTCGACCCGTGGGGCCCCGGCGACGTGCGCCTGCGCGCACTCGAGGTGAACCAAGGCATACAGGATTGGCAGAACAGCGTCTCGCTAGTCGCGGGCAGACGCGGGGTGGTCCGCGCGTTCCTCCAGATCGACGATCCGGCCCTGGCGGAGCCGGTCTACGGCCTTCTCCACGGAGTCGACAGCGCCGGAAACCCGCTCCCGAATAGCCCGATCCTGCCCATCAACCGCGAGCGAGCCGCCCTGCCGGTCGTCGACGCCGCAGCGTCTCGAGGCGAGTACGACGTGAGCCTCCACTACGAGCTCCCGCTCAGCTGGACGATGCGCGGCGACATCACGCTGACGTTCGACGGCGGAGGCCAAGAGATCGTGTGCGGTGGCGACGCCGGGAACACGTCCGAGGACTGCTCGGTCGATCTCACATTCACGGACGTTCCGCCGCTGGAGATGGTCATCGTCGGACTCGAGAGTGAAACCTCCGACGGCGTGCCGTCTCGCTTCGCGGACAAAGGCAAGATGGTGACGCAGGGCTTGCGCGTGGAGGAGCTCTTCCCGGTCCCGTACGTCGATATGGACGTTGTGAACGTGCTGACCGACGAGCCCGACTTCTACGATCTCTTCTCCGTCAATGAGTGGCTTGCCGAGTATCGACTGCGGGAGTGCGACACGGCGGACGGTTGTACGACGCAGTACGTTGCGTTGGTCAACATAAGTGAGGACGTTCACCACGCCGTTGGGGCGTCCTGGGGGTTCGGGAATAACGTCGCGTCGGTGGGCGTCTTCGACATCTATCGGCCCGGATATTCGGGCCCGAATCGCAATACCACCCCTCATGAGGTAGGGCACGCGCTTGGGCTGCCGCATGCCGTCGACACGAGCATGCCCATCGTGGAAAGCCATGGTTATCACTTCTACACGGGCTGTAACGACATTCTGGCGTCGGCGGGCATCGATCCGGGAGACGGGCCCCGCGGCACCCGGACACCCATACACCGGGACAATCGGCGAGGGCGTGGGGAAGCTGTGGCACGCGCCCCTCCTCGGCCCCGTCAACGACGACGACCCCGACCCCGATACGGAGATGTGGGGTCTCGACTTCGCCTACCGTCTCGATTCATCAGCGGGCATGACGGTGATCAGTCCGCACGAGACCGGAGCGCTCATGGGGTACTGCTGGACCGGCACGCCTCAGAACGCGTGGACGTCGGTGTACGAATGGAACCTGCTCGTTCGTGCGATCAGGGACGGGTACCGACAGATTCAGTGGTTCCAGCCGACCGAGGAATCCACCACGGGAAACCACATGCTCGTCTCGGGCAAGATCGCCGCGGACGACTCGGGTGTTCTTCAAGCGTCGTTCCGTCCGGTTTCGCGACTCGCCGGCGAACTCTCGGTTCCCCAGCCGGGTGATTACACCTTGCGAGCGTGGGACGGGTCGACGCTGGTCGACGAGATTCCGTTCGCCGGGTTGAGTTCGAATATCGGAGCCGACGCAGGCGTTTCGAACGGTCCCTCCGCGGAGTCGTTCATGATCCCCGTACCCGCCGATGGAGTGCGGTTCTCGGCCTTCGACATCGTGCGCGACGGCGTCGTTATCGGCCGCATCGACGCTTCGGACCACACGCCCGTCGTGCGTCGCGTCTCCGTCGACCCCGTAGTCGTCGACGCCGAGCGATTCCTCGACATCGCGTGGAACGCCACCGATGCCGATGGGGACGCACTCCACGCAACGGTCACGTTCAACCCCGGCGACGGTTCGGCGTCGAGTCCGATCAGCCTCGCGGTATCGGGTACGCGGATCCGCGTTCCCGAGAGTCGGCTGGGGGCCGCGGATCAGGCCACGGTCAAGGTCGAAGTATCCGACGGAATGCTGGTCTCTGAGCCCGTGTTCTCGCGGCCCTTCAGCGTCGCCGACGTCGCACCGGAGATCCTGAGCCTCGAGGGGCTCGGCGACGACGCGCTCGCGAGCGGCGGCAACGCCGTCTGGGCGAGCGTCGTGGCCAAAGACACCGAAGATGGGCGCCTCACCGGCGACAGCATCGTCTGGCGTTCGCAGCTCGACGGCGTCATCGGGACCGGAAACGACCTGGTCTTCGACGCCACGAACCTGACCGAGGGTCTCCACCTCGTCAGCGCGACGGTCACGGACTCCGCGGGCAACGTCACGGTCGGCACCGGGCTCCTGCGGGTGCGCCACGCCGCCGAGTACGTCGAGGCGCCGCCGATCGCTCCTGCGGATCGACTGGGGCTGCTAAGCGAAGCGCTTGCCGGCATGGACCTGCATCCCGGCACGCTCAAGCCGCTCAAGAACGCGATCGCCGACGTCCAGAAGGAACTCGACCGCGATCGCCTGGACCACGCGTCCATGCAACTCGAGCGATTCCTCCGCCTCGTCGACAGTCGGGACGGTTCGAAGAACGGGCTCACGCCGGCCGACGCCGCGCTTCTCCGTAGCTACGGAGGCGACCTTCTGGCGACCTTCAGCGCCTAGATCGTCGCGGGCGCGCCGTCGGGCTAGTACACCCGCGGCACGATCCGGGACGGCACCTTCGCGGTGTACTCGTCCCAGAGCTGGCCGTACTTCGCGCGGCAGACCTTGTCGTCGTCGGCCTGGCGGGTGAACAGCAGCGCCACGTAGTACGCCGGGTAGAGCCACACCGCCCACACGCCGAAGTAGCCGGACGGCGAGCGCGATCGCCACCGCCTGCGTGATCTCGCCGAGGTAGTTCACGTGGCGACTGACGCCCCAGAAGCCGCTCGCGAGCAGGGTGGGTTCGGCGTCCATCGAGGCTTCGGCGCGCACGCCCCCGCTATCGCTCTGTCACGGCTTCTCGCCGCGACCTAGGGCTTACGGTGGCAGACTGCCCGTATGCGTGATGCGCTAGAGGGCCTTGACGCGATCGATTGGCATGCGCTCCAGCACTGTTTCGGCCCGGCAGATGCGGTGCCGGCGTTGCTCCGCGATGCGGCGGGCGGGAGCAGAGACGCGTGGTCCGAGCTCTGGTACACAATCTGGCATCAGGGAACGGTCTACGAAGCAACGCCAACTACTGTCCCGTTCCTCGTCCGAATTGCCGTTGGACCCCAGTATTCCGAGCCCGTTCGCGGCCAGGCCGCATTCTTGCTCGCTTCAATCGCGTCGGCCTACAGCTTCGTCCTCCCCGAAGACCCCCTCCAGATGATCGAGGCGAGCCGGCTCAGAGAACACGGCGCACCAGAGCCGATACGAGATCTCGCGAACGAGTGCAACCTTGCCGTCGCGGTGCACGCCGCCGCTCTGGTGGCATCCCTCGCGGAGTCGCCACCGGCGGTAAGGGCGGGTGTCATCGCATCGTTGGCGGCGATCGGCCCATCACTCTCGACGACAGACCTCCTTGCGCTTCGCGAATTCGAGGGCGTCTCGGACGAGCGAATACGTGCGGCGATCCGCCTCGTCAACTTGCTCGCATCTGGTGAGGTGACGGCCGACGAAGTCGCTGGCGCCGCGCGACTCGACGAGGAGGCGTCGTCCCAACTGGAGTTTCTCGGAGACGTGCCTGACGAGTGTCGTGCCGTCGAGGTCGTGAGAGCGTTGTGTGAGGCGGTCGCATCGGGGGCACGATCTTAGGGCGTCTTCGGAGACGGGCGCGGAGGCGTGGCGCGACGCCGCAATGGAGAGCTCCGACTCGGTTCGCAGCGCCCGCTAGCCTGGCGGTATGGACCAACGCGACAAGGCGCTCGCGCTCCGCGCCCTCCACGAGGCGCCCGAGATCCTCGTGCTCGTCAACGCGTGGGACGTCGCGTCCGCGCGCCTCGTCGCGTCGCTCCCGGGGTGCCGGGCGGTCGGCACCACGAGCAACGCGGTCGCCGAGAGCGCGGGCTTCCCCGACGGTGAGGCGATGCCCGTCGAGCTCGTGTTCGCGAACCTCGCGCGCATCTGCGCCGCCGTCGACCTCCCCGTGACGGCCGACCTCGAGTCCGGCTACGGCGACGTCGCCGGGACCGTGACCGAGGCCATCCGGGTGGGCGCCGTCGGGGCGAACCTCGAGGACGGGATGCGTCCGCTCGACGAGGCGGTCGCCGCCGTCGCCGAGGCCGTCGACGCGGCCAGAACCGCCGGTCTGCCGTTCGTGCTCAACGCCCGCACCGACGCCTACCTCATCGACACGGGGCTGAGCGACGACGAGAAGTTCGACCAGGCCGTCGTCCGCTCGCGCGCGTATCTCGACGCCGGCGCCGACTGCGCCTTCGTCCTCGGCGTCTACGACGCCCCGACCATCCGCCGTCTCGTGGAGGAGATCGGGGTGGGCAAGGTCAACATCTTCGGGGCGCGGGGGGCGCCGCCGCCCGCGGAGCTGGAGCGGATGGGCGTGACGCGGGTGTCGTACGGGCCGTATGGGTACCGCGCCGCGATGGCCGAGTTCGGGCGGTACGCCGAGGCGCTGCTGACGAAGTAACGGCGACGCGGCGTAGCATCAGGGTGATGATCACTGTGACGTGATCCCCGGCGGGCAGCTATGAGGCGGTCCCCACGGAGTTGGTCCGGGATGGGCCGGGTGTTCTCCCCTAGACGGAGCATCGCCTCATGCCTTACTGCACGCAAGATTCCCTATCCCTCGAAGCGAGCGGCGCTTCGCGCCCTGCCGTTCGTTCAACGACGTTGTCAGCAGCGGGACCGCAAGGTCCCGCGCGGCGTCCATCCGTGCGCCGAGCACCACGCGTGGCACCTGACGTCGAAGCGGGTAAAGAATGAATGGCGCTGACCGTTCGGCGAGGCTGCCCTGTCGAGGCCGAGGAGCGCGTCGCGTGCCTCTGCGTCCGGTTCGTTACTATGGCGAAAAGGGTTGGGGAGACGATGCCGCCGTGAAGACCGTACTGGGACTTCTTGCCGCACTCCCTCTTGTGTTGCTCGCGGCGTGTAGTGATGACTGGGTCACGTCCGGCGAGCCATGCCCCGATTTCCAAGGTTTGCCCGACGACGGTTCGCCCCTCACGTGCGGCGGCGACGTCTTCGAGGAGATCGGACCCGGTATCACGTGGAGGGAGATCGCCGACGAAGGGGCGTGTCCCGAAGCCTCGTGTATTGTCGTCGAGATCGTCACGTACGAGCGCTGCCCTCGCATCGACCTCATTTTCGCTGGACGAGTCAAACCGCGAGATCGGCAGGCCGCAGATTACGCGAGGTACGGGATATCTCCCAAGCGAAGCCGGGCGTCCGGTACACGCTCCGTTACGTTTCCGATCAGGATTCCATCTCGGCGAAGCCCCGGTTCGCGGAGTGCTCGTACCCCGACTAGAAGTGCCTCGCTCACACGCCGAAGTAGCCTGCGTCGAGCGCGATCGCGGCCGCCTGCGTGATCGCGCCGAGGTAGCCCACGCGGCCACTGACGCCACAGAAGCCGCTCGCGAGCGGGGTGTGCTCGGCGTCCTTCGAGGCTCTTCGCTCGCTCCTGGGGTGCCGAGTCGATACGCGGGCGAGATATCGATGCCGCCGCAGACGCGGTTGATATCGTCGAGTGTCGAAGGCGGAGCGCGGCGCGGGGGAGGAGATCCATGAGTCATGCAGAGGCGCTCGTGAGGCGCGGTCGGGACGCGAGCACATCCCGACGACGGCCGTTCGCGGTCGTGGCGGCCATCGTGTTCCTTGGGTTCCTCGCGGGGTGCAGTGCCCCGCAAGACAACCCGTGGGTGCAACGCGACCTGTACGAGAACAACCGAGAGTTCGACACGATCCAGGCGGCGTACGAGCAGGATCCCGGAGCCTTCGCGAGTGCGGTGGACTACATGGAACGGCTGAAGGTGGCCCACCCCGAGGCGGACATGATCTATTGGTCGGGCGAGTCGTTGTGTGTGACGGACATGGGGGGTAGCGAGACCTGCGCGCTCGACGATTCCGGGCGCGAATGGATGGATCGGCTGCCCACGAATACGAACGGACTTCTCTACCAGTCCAAGGACGACGGCCGCGTCTTCTTCTTCTTCAACGCGCCCGAACCTCCGGTCGTCTACGCGATGTATGCGCCCGACGACGAGCATCCGGGACTACTCGGACTCGCGCGGTTTCCTCACCTATCGCGAACTCGGCGACGGCTGGACCCTTCTCGGGGTGATCGGCGATCTCGACGACGACCGCGCCCAGTTTCCTCGTCCGAAGTACCCGGACACTACGTGGCTGCTCCCATAGGGACGCCGCTCGAGTGGTGATTCGGGCGGCGTACCATCGGCTGCCCGCCGGCTCAACGGGGAGGTCCGCCGTACGAGATTGACGGCTTGAACCACCCGCCCACCTCGATGGATCGCGCCGCGAAGTCCCACCTGCACGCGCCCGTCCACTCGATCGCGTCGTCGCCGCGGCGAGTCCCGATATTGCCGACGAGTACGAAGCCGGCGTCTCCGTAGTCCGGGTGGGAGGGGCGACCCCGATCGACGAGTTCCCCGGCGAGCACACGGCGCCGACGACCCGTGGCTGTACGAAACTGCCGCATATTCAGCGGGAGATCGCGCAGGCGCTTCAACGTGCGCAGTTCCGGCACGCCCTCGCGCTCCCAGTCGAGCGTCACGAGAATGGGTCCGCGCCCGTAGCGGGTTTCATTGATGCGCGCCACCCGAAGCAGCGTGACCACCTCGCCGTGGCGATACGCGAGGACGTCGCCCGGCACGAGCGTCGTGTCCGGACGCCACCTCCTCACGATGCGTTTGCGCGACCGGGGCGGTCCGCTCAGCAGGGTCCGCGCGCGTTCGACGCCACGCGCGAGTGTCGCGTCCTCGGTGAGGCGCGGGCCCATGGAGTCCAGGGCGGCGAGCGCGCGGTCTCGTATGGCGTCGGTCAAGCGGCCGCGTTCGGCCATGGCGATCGCGAGGCCGACGATGGCGACGGGTCCGTCGTCGACGTCGGCGAGGACGTCGTCGAGGCGCTCGAGCGTCGTCGCGACGGCTTGCTCGTCCGACACGCCGTCCTCCAGCAACTCGACGTAGGTCCCGGCGGCATCGGCGGCCGGGTCGAGGTCCAGCAGCGGGTTGCGTGTCTTAGCCATCCGGAATCCGCTCAGTCGCCGCCGTCGCCGCCGTCGGAGCGTAGGGAGCGGCCCAGGAGGTCGCCGGCCTTGTCGGCGGCGACGGCGTTCATGAACAGGTACCCCTGGCCCGTCGCGCAGCCGAGCTTCTTCAGGAGGTCGAGCTGCTCCTCGGTCTCGACGCCCTCCGCGACCACGGAGAGCCCGAGCGCCTTGCCCAGCTTCACCAGCGAGGAGATCAACTCGGTGCTGTCCTCGGTGTCGGTGAGGGTCTGGATGAACGACCGGTCGATCTTGAACGCCTCGACGGGGAACCGGTGCAGCGTCTCGAGCGAGGAGTACCCGGTGCCGAAGTCGTCGATGTGGAGCCGGAGACCCGCGTCGCGCAGCTTGTGCATGATGCGCAGCGCCATCTCGGGGCGGCGCATCAGCACGCGTCTCGGTGATCTCGAGCGTCAGCAGGTCCGGATCGAGGTCGTACTGCTCCAACGCCCCGAGTACATGGCTCTGGAGGTCCTGGCTCCAGAACTCCTTGTCCGAGATGTTGACGGCGATATTCGCGACGCGGGGCCTCCACGCGGCGAGCTGACGACACACGTCGTCGAGAACCTGGTGGCCGAGTTGGATGATGAGCGACGTCTCCTCGATGTCGACGAGGAACTCGGTGGGCTCGATCAGGCCGCGCTCGGGGTGGTGCCACCGCACCAGCGCCTCGAAGCGATCCGTCACGCCGGAGGCGAGGTTGACGATCGGCTGGTAGTAGACCTCGAACTGATCCTCCTGCAGCGCGCGAAGGACGTCCTTGGCCAGCGCCGCCCGGCGCTCGGCGCTCTCGTGCATCGGCGCGTCGAAGTACGCGACCGAGCCCGGCTCGGACATCTTGGCGCGATACATCGCGGCGTCGGCGTCGCGCAGGATCTCCTCCGTCGAGGAGTACTCCACCGCGCTGGAGGCGATCCCGATGCTCGCCCGCGTGATGATCTCGTGGCCGTCGAAATCCCGCACCTTGTCGAGCTTCGCCTGGACGCGCTTGGCGGCGACCATGGCGCGGCTGGCGTCGGTGTCGGACAGGAGGATCACGAACTCGTCCCCGCCGAACCGCGCCGCCGTGTCGACCGAACGCAACTCCCGCAGGATCTCCGCGCCGACGGCCTTGAGCACGCGGTCGCCCATCTCGTGCCCGAGCGAGTCGTTGATGAGCTTGAACCCGTCGAGGTCGAGGAAGAGCACCGAGAACGGCGTCCGCGAGCGCTTCCACCGGGCGAGGGACTTCTCCAGTTGCTGGACGAAGAGGTGCCGGTTCGGCAGCCCGGTGAGGCCGTCGAACAGCGCGCTCTTGCGAATCTCCTCCTGCCGGCGCTGGGACTCGAGGGCGGCGCACAGGAGCGCCGCCCAGTGCTGGTACGCCTCCCGCGCGGTGGTGGGGTCGATCTCCGCGACCACGGCGAGCAGGCCCCAGTCGTGTTCCCGCGTGCTGACCGGCACGACGACGCACACCTCGCCCGTCGCCGCCGCCGCCCGCTCCACGAGCGCCTCCGGCGGGAAGTCCTCGCTCGCGAACACCGAGCCGACGAGGACGGGCTCGGCGACGCCGGCGTCGTAGGAGCCCACGACCTTCAGGAGGCCCGACGGGCGGCCGTCCTTCCACAACGCGAGGGCGCCCGCCGCGACGCGCGTTCCCGCGAGCCAGTGGAGGTCGCGCGGGTCGGCGCCGCCCGTCTCGAGCAGGCCGGCGTCGACGACGTATTGCTCGGCGACCGCGGCGTCGGTCGTCTCCGCCTGGTGCAGAAACGCGCCCGCCTGCTCCCTCCACAACGCGGCCGCGACGCGCGCCGATACTGGCGACGCGCCCGTCGTCGATCCTCGAGACGCCGCGATCCTCTGGGCGTGATCCGTCATCGCGTCGGTGAAGTGACGCAGCGTCTCGGGGTTCGAGGTGAGCCCCCGGAGCGACGTCGTGAGCGACCGAACCTCCTCGGGCGTCGCCTCGTCGCCACGGTCGAGCAGCCGCACGGCGGCGCCGACGGTCGACTCGATGGCCTCCGCCCTCTCGCGGTCCACCTCCGCGTCGCCCGTGCGCAGTTCCCGGTTGAGCACCGCGTGGAAGCGGTCGCGCGCGAGCTCGGGCGTCGCGTCCGCCGCGGCGTCGGTATCTCCGTTCGCGGCGGGGCGGGTCTCGGCGTCGCAGCCGCACGACTCCCGCACCATGAGGAACTGCCGACCCGGGCGTGATGGTGTCGTTCGGCGGCGTCTCGCCGCGGATGTCGGCCAGGAGGAGCCGACCGGCGAGGGCCCCGACCTCTTCGAAGTGCGGGTCGATCGTCGTCAGCGTCGGCGCGCTGAACGTCCCGGCGGGGATGTTGTCGAACGCCACGATCGCGAGGTCGCCCGGAAGGTTCATCCCCGCGCTCGCCAACTCCCGCATGAGGCCGACGGCGTTGCGGTCCGTCGCGACGACGAGGGCGGTGGGGCGGTGGGCGGCGTCGAGGACGCTGCGGGCCGCGACGTAGCCGCCCGTCTCGCCGTTTTCGGGCGCCGCGAACATGAGCGTCGGTTCCGCGGCGAGGCCGTGCTGCTTCGAGCGCCTCGAGGTACGCGTCGTACCGTTCGCGGATGTCCCGCTGGCCGAGATTGCCGACGAATCCGATCCGCGTGTGTCCGTGCTCGACGAGGTGCTGGACGGCGGCGAGGGTGCCCTGATGGTTGTCCGGGCGGACCATCGGCGCCTCGAAGTCCTCCATCTGGGTGCTCGACAGGAGCACGACGGGCTTTCCCGCGTCGCGAATCCTCTGCAGGTACTCCTCGCCCGCCGCCGTCGTGATCGACACGACGCCGTCCACCTCCGACCACGCCACCGGGGTGGAGAAGTCCCGTTGTTCACCCGCCTCGTCTCGGGGCGCGAACTCCTGGCGCGTCTCGACGACGATGAGGCGCCCGTCCGCCTCGACGATCTCCCGGGTGAGACCGGAGAGGACATCCCCGAAGAAGTCCCCTCCGAGGCTCGGAGTCAGCACGAGCGCGGTCGGTGTATGGACCATCGTTGGCCTATCTCTGTGACGGGAGCGATCCGGACGACAGCTCATCTCACTATGCCGTGGAAGAGGCTCCTCTGTCGATTGCTGGCGCGTACGCTGACCCCGCCGTCGGCCGCTAGTACACGCGCGGCACGATCTTGTACGGAACCTTCGCCTTGTACTCGTCCCACAACGCGCCGTACTTCGCGTGGCAGACCTTGTCGTCGTCGGCCTGGCGCGTGAGCATCAGCGCGACGTAGTACGCCGGGTACAGCCACACCATCCAGATCCCGAAGTAGCCCGCGGCGAGGGCGATGGCTACCGCCTGGATGATCTCGCCGAGGTAGTTCACGTGGCGGCTGACGCCCCAGAAACCGCTCGCGAGCAGGGTGTGCTCGCCGTCGCTCAGGACCCGGGCTCGATCCCGAGGAAGCGCCGATCGGGCGCGGTCTTGAAGGCGTACTTCTGCATGTTCGCGCCGCGCGTGAACACCCATCCGACCAGGAAGAGCGCGCCGAACGCGAGAGTCAGCCAGGCGGGACGGCCGGGACTCGGCAGGTGCGCGGTGAACCACAGCGCGACCGTATAGAAGTAGGGGTAGAACGCGAGGCAGCCGAACCCCAGCTTGAACCCCACCCGCTCGGCAATGAAGTCGTAGGTCCACAGGTGGACGCGCTCGAACGTCAGGTACTCCGTGCAGAACCACGTCAGCATGGCGCAGCCGAGCAGGAAGCCGTAGTTGATGTTCTCGACCGTCGCCACGTGATACGCCGCGAACGAGAGAACGTTCAGCTGGAGCATGACGGCGCCGACCAGGTAGAACCAGATCTTCGCGTCGATGAACCCGTCCCCCAGCTGCGGATCCTTCGCCCTGCCGAACCACAGGTCGGCGACGAAGGATCGGCCCGTCGGCGGATAGCGCAGCACCACCCAGAACGAGTACGCCAACCCGATCGCGCACGCGCCGATCAGCCCCAGCCACCGGGTCTCGTACAGCCAGGTGAAGGACACCACGTCGAAGTGCCCGAGCAGGAACCAGATCACGACGCTCGCCCCCAGCACGAACCGTCCGTTGGTCCGGTACTTCATCACCTCGCCCGTGGCCTCGTTGGTTACGTACCCCGGCGTCCGCCGGGCGGGGATCGCGACGTGGAGGAGCGTGATCGCCGCGTAGGCGATCAGCGGCGTGGCCAGGCCCAGCAGGATTCTCACGACAGCCCTCCGGTGTTCCTCGCCATCATGCCGATCGCGGCCTTCCTGCTCAACAGGCGCGTCATGACGAAGCGCCCGACCTTGTTGGTGGCGCCGGGGACGACGACGGGGCCGCGACCCAGCGCCTTCAGCGCGGTCTCGGCGACGACGTCGGGAGGCAGGGTGCCGGGCGCGGGCTTGGCGGTTTCGGCCGCCTGGTAGCCGGGGGTCGAGATGGCGCCGGCGACGCAGGCGAGCACGTCCACGCCGCGCGGCCTCAGCTCCTTCCACAGCCCCTCGGCCAGGATCACGGTGAACGACTTGGTGGCGGCGTAGGCGGCGAGCTTCGGGCTGCCCTGGCCGCCCGCGAGCGAGGACATCAGCACGACGCCCCCGCGCCCGCGCTCGATCATCGGCGCGGTGAGGAGCTTGGTGAGCAGGAGAGGCCCGCGGACGTTGACGGCCGCGGCGAGCGCCAGGTCGTCCTCGCTCGTGTCCGCGAAGAGGCCGATCGGCGCGTACGCGGCGTCGTAGACCAGCAGGCCGATCTCGACGTCGAGCGCGGCGACCTTCTTCTTGGCCCCGTCCCAGTCCGCCATGTCGGCCGCGATGGCGATGACGTCGACCCCGTGAGCCTCGGCCAGCCGGTCCGCCGTCGCCGTGAGGCGCTCCTCGTTCCTGGCGATGAGAACCAGGTTGACTCCCCGGGCGGCGATCGCCTCGGCGAAGGCCGCGCCCAGCCCAATCGAACCCCCGGCGACGAGCGCGTACGGCCCGTACGTGTCCAGGAACCGCGTCGTTCTCACAAGGACGCCCCTTCCGCTTGGCGGCAGATCCGTCGGCTGTCTCGAACCCTATATGGTGGGCGGGACCGTGGGGTTTGCCGCGGCGTCAAGCACACGCGAGGGAAGAGGCGCGATGGCCGGCGACTCAAGTCGGATCACGATGTGGTGGTACAGAGTGGGGAGAAAGCTCGCCATGACGCTCGCGGTTCTCGCGTGGTGCGCGGCGGTGCTCGTCCCGTACCTCATTCTGTACGGGCACCTGCACTTCAATCCCAACAACCCCGTGTGGATCGCCCTCATCCTGATCCTCTGGGCCGTCGGTGGGGGCGTCATCGCCCTGCTGTTCGGACCGGCGAGACTCGCCCCGTCGTACTGGCGCCCCCGCGTCGCGGTGCTGGGCGCGTGGGCGAAGAAGCACGGGGGAGCGGAGGACCCGATCCCCGCGCAGATCACGTTCAACCGGCGCGTGGTGCGCGGCAGGATCGGCGACACGCACCACACCATCTGGTCGGCGCACGCCACCGCGAACGGGTTCCCCATCCGACTCGTGCTTCACGGGATAACCGTCGAGTACGGCGACGAGGACACGCCCCGTCCCTCCGATGCGGCACACAACCTCCCGAGGCTTCACTACACCCTCATGATCGCCGACGCGGGGGTCGAGTTGCCGTACCTGGTGGTCGCCGCCCCGCGAGACGACCCCGAAAGCGGGCTTCCGCCGGCGGACACCCCGCCCATCGAGTTCGAGAGCGCCAGGTTCAACGACGGCTGGGAGGTTCGGTGCCACGACGTCGCCACCGGCTACAAGGTGTTCGACCCGCGCACCATCGAAATGCTGCTCGACCTCCAGGCGTCGGACCTTCGGATCGCCTGGGACGGGACGTCGGTGGTGATCGCCCGCGAGGGCGTCGACTTCGACGAGGCCGAACTCGATCGCTGGCTCGCGCTCATCGACCGGATGGTGCATAACGGGCGGCTGATGGGGCGCGCAGGCTGACTCCTCACGCGAGGCATGATGGAGCCATGCGCATCGTGTCGATCGGGGACAGCTTCACCGAGGGGCTGTGGGACCGCGCCCCGGACGGCGCCCTGCTCGGCTGGGCCGACCGCGTCGCCATGGGCTACGCCGCCGCCCACCCCGACGAGGAGGTCTGGTACGCGAATCTCGCCGTCCGCGGGCGGCTCATCCAGCGCATCGCGACCGAGCAGCTCGACGCCGCGCTCGCGCTCGACCCGCCCCCCACGCACCTGACCTTCAACGGCGGCGGCAACGACATGCTGCGCCCCGGCTACTCCGACGCCCGCATGATCGCCCTCGTCACGCGCGTGCTCGACCGGTGCGCGGAGGCGGGCGTCCACGTCATCATCCTGAGCGGCCCCGACCCGTCCGAGCGCCTGCCTAAGGGGCGGCGCATGCGCGAACTCGGCACCCGCCTCGCGGAGATCGTCGACGGCCTGGTCGAGGGGCGCCCGGGCGTCACGTATGTCGACAACTTCCGTGACCCCGAGTCGCGCCGGTGGCCGTACTGGTCACCCGACCGCCTGCACCTCAACGCGATCGGGCACGAACGCGTCGCCAGCCGCGTGCTCACCGCGATGGGGGTCGAGACGCCGGCGCCCGACGCGGACCCGAACGAGGCGCCTCGCGGAGGGTGGCCACGCCGGGCGCTCGGCGAGGTGGGGTACTGGATCGTGTACGTGCTGCCGTGGCTGGGGCGCCGGCTCCTGCGACGGTCGTCGGGCGACCGGCGTCGGCCGAAGTTCCCCGCCTGGGCGAAGGTGTCGCCGACCGGCGCGCCGCCCCGCGTTCCTTAGACTCGCCTGATGACCCCCGCCGCGCCGCCGCCACACGGTGCGCCCGTCCGCAAGCGCCGCCTCGCGGACTTCTCGCCCCTCAAGGCGAGCCCGGCGTTCGCACGGCTCTGGATCGGCGGCACGATCTCGGGCGTCGGCGCGCAGATGACCGTCGTCGCCGTCGGGCTCCAGATCTACGCCATCACGTCGTCGACCTTCATGGTCGGCCTCGTCGGTGGCATCGCGCTCGTGCCCATGATCGTCGCCGGGCTCTGGGGCGGGATGATCGCGGACGTCTTCGACCGGCGCCGCGTCCTCATCGCGTCGTCGCTCGTCGGCTGGATCTCGACCCTTGCCCTCGTCGCCCTCTCCACGTGGGACGCCATCCTCGAGCCCCAGTCCCGCGCGCCCGTCTGGCCGTTCTACGCCGTCACCACGCTGAGCGCCGTCGCCGCCACCGTCTCGCAGGCGACCCGGAGCGCCCTCGTCGGCCGCATCCTCCCCGACGACATGATCTCCCGCGCCCGCGCGCTCAACGGCATGTCGTTCGGCCTGATGCTCACCGTCGGGCCCGCGCTCGCGGGCGTCCTCGCCGCGTCCGTCGGGCTGCCGTGGACCTTCGCGAGCGACGCGATCCTCTTCACCGCCGGATTCCTCGGCGTCTGGATGCTTCCCCCGCTGCCGCGCCTCGGCGACCCCGTCGTCGCCGGGTGGGCCGTCCTCCGTGAGGGGCTCGCGTTCCTCCGCCGCGCCCCGAACATCCGGATGAGCTTCATCGTCGACATCGTCGCGATGACCTTCGCCCGGCCGTACGTGCTGTTCCCCGCGATCGGCGCGACGCTCACCGGGGGAGGTCCGCTCACCGTCGGCGCGCTCACCGCCGCCGGCGCCGCCGGGACCATCCTCGCGAGCGTGTTCTCCGGCGGGGTCGCGCGGGTCAACCGGCAGGGCGTCGCGATCGGGCGGGCCATCACCCTGTACGGCCTCTTCGCGCTCGCGTTCGGGGCCGTCGCGCTCGCGGTCGGGCGCGCCGGCCACGTCGCCGCGCCCGGGTGGGGCGGCGTCCACTGGGCGTCGCTCCTGGCGCTCGGGATCGCGATGGTGGGCATGGGCGCGTCGGACGAGGTGAGCGCGATCTTCCGCTCCGTCATCCTCATCCAGGCCGTTCCGGACCAGATGCGCGGGCGCATCCAGGGCGTCTTCATCGTCGTCGTCACCGGCGGGCCGCGCATTGGCGACATGTACGCCGGCGTCTTCGCGACCGCCGTCGCGCTCTGGTGCCCGCCCCTGTTCGGGGGTCTCGCGATCGTCGCGCTCATCGCCGTCCTGACGCGGATCCGCTTCGGCGCGCCCGGCCGTTCCTTCCGCGACTACGACGCCCGCACACCCGTGCCGTAGGACTCTCGCGCGGACCCGTCGCCGGTCCTACAATCACGCCGGGAGGCTCACCGAAAGGGTGCCGTGATGGGCGCTGAGAAGGAGTCGACGGGTCGACGGCCGGGGGCCGTGATCGCGACGATCGTGGTGTTGGCGTTTCTCGGGATTTCCGCCGCGGGCGGGAGCTCCGCGCTCCTCGTCCCCGACTGGACGCCGCCGAACGACTGGCTCGGCGGCATCCCCGTCGTCACGTCCTGGGTGATCCCGGGGCTCGTGCTCCTCCTCGTGTTCGGCGTCGGGTCTCTCGTCGTGGCGTGGGGCGTGTGGCGGCGGCCGACGCTGGCGTGGCTCGCGTGGGTCGAGCGGGCGACGGGCCGGCACTGGTCCTGGGCGGCGGCGCTCGCGCTCGGGGTGGGGCAGGTCGCGTGGATCGCGCTCGAGCTCGCGTTCCTGCCCGAGGCGTCCGCGCTCCAGGCCGTGTACGGGACGACCGGGGTCGTCTTGTGCATCCTCGCGCTCCTGCCGAGCGTCCGGAGACACCTCCGCACCCGTCGCCCGTAGCGGGACCCGCTCCGCCCGTCGTCGTTCCGAAATTTCCGCACCCTCACGGCGTTGTAGTGAGTAGGGAACCTGTGGGAGGAGCGCGACGTGCCATCTGCCGAGAACGACGGTGCGACCACGCACCCCCTGCGGGACTACGCCTTCACGGGCGACGGCGAACGCGGAATGATCCTCGGTCCCGACGGATCGATCGCCTGGATGGGAATGCCCCGCTGGGACTCCGACGCCGTCTTCTCCGGGCTGCTGGGAGGAGCGGGGCGCTTCACCGTCACGCCGCGCGCGCGAGCCCCGGATCTCCGAGGGGTACTACGAGGACGGCACGCTCATCTGGCACCACGTGTGGACCACCTCGACGGGAAACGTCGAATGCGCGGACGCGCTCGCGTACCCCGGCGAGGACGAGCGCGCCCTCATCCTCCGCCGCATCGCCGCCCGCGGCCACGCGCACCGGGTCGACGTCGTCGTCGGACCCCGCGCGGGATACGGCCACGCCGACGGCTCGCCCCCGACGCTGAAGGACGGGGTGTGGTCGTGGACCACCGGCGACGTCCACGTCCGGGTCTCAGGACTCGAGGACGCGACCGTCACACGCCGAGGGCGAGTTGACGGCGGTGCTGAGCCTCGACGCCGAGGAGGAGCACGACGTCGTCGTCGAGTTGTCGACGCGCCCGCACGACGGGGCGCTCGACGCCGACGACCTCTGGGCGCGCACGCGCGAAGCGTGGCGGGCCGCCGTCCCGGAGTTCCGCGGCACGGCGGTCGACGTGGACATCTCCCACTTCTACGCCGTCGTGAGCGGGCTGATGAGCCGGCACGGCGGCATGGTCGCCGCGGCCACGACGGCGCTGCCCGAGCACCTGGGGGGCGACGGCAACTACGACTACCGCTACTCGTGGATCCGGGACCAGTGCTACTCCGGCCACGCCGACGCCGCTTTGGGCGGGGACCGCACGGGAGGATTCCCTTTGCTGGATCGCGCCGTCGAGTTCATCGGCGCCCGCCTTCTCGAGGATGGCGCGGACCTCCGCCCGGCGTACACCGTCGCGGGCGAGCCCGTCCCGTCCGAGAGCCGCCTGCCGCTCCCCGGGTATCCGGGCGCCCGACCGCGCGCGGGCAACCACGTCAACGAGCAGTTCCAACTCGACGTGTTCGGAGAGGCGCTGTCGCTCTTCGCCGACGCCGCGCGCCTCGGCCGCCTGGACGCCCGCGGATGGGAGGCCGCCCGCATCGCCGCCGACGCGATCGCGCAACGCTGGGACGAGCCCGACGCCGGCATCTGGGAGCTCGAGAACCGCTGGTGGACGCATTCCCGGCTCGCGTGCATCGGCGGGCTGCGCGCGCTCGTCCCGCACGCGACGGGGGAGTCGGCGAAGGAGTGGGGCGCGCTCGCCGACGCCATCGAGGAGAAGGTGACGGCGACCTGCGTGACGAGCGACGGGCGATGGAAGCGGTCGCCGGACGACGAGACGGTGGACGTGGCGCTCCTCATCCCCGCGATCCGCGGCGGGCTCGATCCGAGCTCTCCGACGAACGTTCGCACCATCGAGGCGGTACTCGACGACCTTGAGCGCGGCGGGCACCTGTTCCGCTTCCAGCACGGGGACGCCCCGCTCGGCGACACCGAGGGAGCGTTCCTTCTGTGCGAGGCGGCCATGTCGCTCGCCATGCTCAGGATGGGCCGTCGCGGCGAAGCCGTCCGTTGGTTCGAGCGCGTCCGAGGCTGCGTCGGCCCCGCGCGGCTCTTCTCCGAGGAGTGGGACGTGCGACGCGGCCAGATGCGCGGCAACCTTCCCCAGGCCTTCGTTCACGCCCTCGTCGCCCAGGCCGCGATCGAACTGTCCTCGGAGCTCCCGACGAAACGGTCGAACGGCGCGTCCGCCGCCCGGTCTCGTCGGCCGGGCCGGGAAGCCCGGTCCTAGGCCTCCGGCGCCCTCGTATTCGGAACGCGCCTCGCCTGGCGCTGGATCCGACCGTCCCTCCGCCTCCCTCCGCGTGTACGCTTCGTTCGATGCCGCTTGGGATGAGGTGAGGCAAACCAAATGGCCGGAGACGTGTTGGTGCTCGCGGAACACCGCATCGCGACGGTGTCGCTCCTCGAGCAACTGCTCGCGTACCTGGAGAAGAGCGCGGGTGTGCACGCGCGCACGCGCCTGCTCCACGAGCTGCGTGCGACGGACATCACGCCCGACACGTTCCCGCTCATCGTGCGCGCCTGCAGCCCGTTCGCGTCTCGGCTCGCGCGCACGTTCCGACGCCACGGCATCCCGTACGGCTTCTACCTCGACGACAACTTCTGGCTGCTCGACCCCGAGACGCCGCTGGGCCGTCACTACGGGGCCCGAAGCACGCGTCGGCGCCTCGACTCGATCGTGCGCGGCGCGACCACCGTCGTCACGTCGACCGCCCCGCTCCGCGACTACGTCCGGTCGACCCTCAACCCCCGCGCGATCCACCTCGACGCCGCCGTCGACTTCTCGCTCTTCCCCGAGCTGCCTCCCCTCTCCCACGACCATCCCGTGATCCGGGGCGGGTTCGCGGGCAGCACGAGTCGCGTCGGCGACCTCGTGGAGGTGTTCACGGACGTCCTTCGGATCCTCGACGAACGCGACGACGTCGAATTCGAGATCATCGGCGTCGGCGACGGCGAGCTCGCCCTCCGCCATCCGCGTCTTCGCACCTTTCCCCACGTCCCGTCGTACGAGGAGTACGTGGAGTTCCAGCGATCGCGGGAGTGGGACTTCGGGCTGGCGCCGCTCGGGCCGGCGGCGTCGAACCTCTACAAGACCAACAACAAGTACCGCGAGTACGGGGCGCAGGGCATCCCCGGCGTCTACCAGGAGTCGGCGGCCTACGGGGCCGTCGTCGACGGCGCGACCGGGCTCCTCGTGGGACGGACGCGATCGTGGCACGACGCCATCGAGCGCTACGTGACCGACCCGGGGCTCCGCGCCACCGTCCGTCGCGACGCACGACGCGACGTCGAGCGCCGGTACGCGCCGGCCGCGGTCACGCCCGCGTGGGCGGACTTCCTCTCGTCGGCCCCGACGGTGGGCGACGCGCCGTCGTCGATGTCCGCGATTCGCCGCGCCCTCGCCCGCGAATCCTCGTTGACCTGGCGGGCGGCGCTCCGGCTCCGCGTACTCGTCGCCAACGCCCGCGAGGAATTCAGAGAACGTGGCCTCCGGTCGGCCTTGCGGCGTAGCCTACGGTTCGTGCGGGCGAGGGTGGTGCGCCGATGACGGGGTCGCGGAAGGCCGTCGTCGAGAACGCCGGCGCGCGCGCGGACACGTTCGGGCGCGTGATGTGGCTCGGCGTCTTCCTCGGGTGGCAGGACGTTCGACTGATGTACCGGCGGAGCGTGCTCGGCCAGTTCTGGATCACCCTATCGATGGCCATCACGTTCGGCGCGATCGGCAGCATCTTCGGCGTCATCTTCTCAACGCCCCTGAACGACTACCTGCCGTTCCTCGGGTGCGGACTCGTCTTCTTCGCGTTCTACAGCTCGCTCCTCAACGACGGGACGACGTCGTTCATCGTCGCCGAGCCGTTCATCCGGCAGTTGGCGCTCGCCCCCGTCACCTACTTCCTGCGCACCGTCTGGAAGACCTTCTTCGTCCTGCTTCACAACGGCGTCGCGCTCGTCGTCCTGCTCCTCGTCTTCCCGCACGGCTTCTCCCCGGCCGTGCTCCTCGTCCTTCCGGGGATCGCGATCACCGGCGCGGGGGTGGCCGGGGCCGGGCTCGCGCTCGCGATGCTCGCCACCCGCTTCCGCGACGTGCCGCAGATCGTGAGCGCCGCCGTGCAGATCCTCTTCTACGTCACCCCGATCGTGTGGCAACCCTCGGGGCTTCCCGAGAACGTCCGTAACCTCGTCCTGCGGTGGAACCCGTTCGCCCACATGCTCCGGGTCGTGCGGCAGCCGCTCCTCAACGCGTACCCCACCTGGGGCGACTGGGCGACCACCGCGGCGCTCTCCGCGATCCTCCTCCTCATCGGCGTGGCCGCGTACCGATGGAAGCGCCATCAGCTGGCGTTCTGGGTATAGCCATGGCCCACATCGACCTCCGCGGCGTGACTCTCGACTACCCGGTGATCAGCCCGTCGTCGCAACGGTTGACGCGACAACTCCTCCGCGTCGCCACCGGCGGTCGGCTCGATCGTTCCGACTCCGGGCGCGTCTCGGTCCGCGCCCTCAGCGACGTCACCGCCCGACTCGGCGACGGCGACCGCGTCGGCCTCGTCGGCCCGAACGGGTCCGGCAAGACGAGCCTTCTGCGCCTTCTCGCCGGCATCTACTACCCGACGGCAGGCACCGTGAGCCGTTCCGGCGTCGTCGGATCGCTGCTGGACATCAGCCTGGGCATGTCGCTCGACGCGACCGGGCGCGAGAACATCTACCTCCGGGGGGCGCTGCAGGGCATGACGCGCCGCGAGGTGGACGCCCTGGTCCCCGGGATCATCGAGTTCTCCGAGCTCGGCGACTTCATCGAACTCCCCATTCGGACCTACTCCTCCGGGATGCACCTCCGGCTCGCGTTCTCCGTCTCGACGCTCCTCGCGCCCGACATCCTCCTGATGGACGAGTGGCTCGCCGTCGGCGACGCCGCGTTCCAGGAGAAGGCGGGCGCGCGCCTGCACGAGATCGTCTCCAAGACCTCGGTTCTCGTGATCGCGAGCCACTCCGAGAGCCTCATCCGAACGCAGTGCAACCGCGTGATCTACCTCGAACACGGAACCGTCGTCGCCGACGGGCCTCCCGAGGAGATCCTTCCGCGGTACTTCCGGTCAACGCCGGAGAAAGGCAAGGGCTGACATGCCCGATCGCGCGCCCGTTCACGTCTTCGTCCCCAAGTTTCGCGTCGAGGAATCGCTCGACGCCGTCCGCGCCTGCCTCGAACGGGGGTGGACCGGGCTCGGATACCTGACCGTCGAATTCGAGCAGAGGTGGAGGGAGTACACCGGATTCGAGCACGCGCTGTTCGTCAACAGCAACACCTCCGGCCTCCACCTCGCGCTGGAGACGCTCAAACGGCGCCGCGGCTGGGTCGACGGCGACGAGGTCGTCACCACCCCGCTGACGTTCGTCTCCTCCAACCACGCGATCCTCTACAGCGGGCTCACCCCCGTCTTCGCGGACGTCGACGACTACCTCTCCGTCGACCCCGCGAGCCTCCTCGAGCGGCTTTCCCCCCGGACGCGCGCCGTGATGTTCGTGGGGATGGGCGGGAACGTCGGCGCCTACGCCGAGGTGGTCAGGATCTGCCGGGAGCGGGGGGTCGCCGTGGTGCTCGACGCCGCGCACATGGCGGGCACGCGCGTCGGCGGCACCCAGGTCGGGTCGGACGCCGACGCGACCGTCTTCAGCTTCCAGGCGGTGAAGAACCTTCCCACGGCGGACTCGGGAATGGCGTGCTTCGCCGACGCCGAGGACGACGCGTTCGCGCGGAGGTTGTCCTGGATGGGGATCAGCGCGGACACCTACGCGCGGACCGTCGGGGGAGGCGCATACAAGTGGCGGTACGACGTCGACGAGCTCGGATACAAGTACAACGGCAACTCCGTGATGGCCGCCCTCGGCCTCGTCTCGCTCAAGTACCTCGACCAGGACAACGCCGAGCGCCGGAGGCTCGCCGCGCTCTACTCGTCGTCGCTCGACGCGAGCCCGGCGATCCGCGTCGTCCCGATGGCGCCCGACTGCGAGCCGTCGCGCCATCTCTTCCAGGTTCTCGTCGACGACCGCGACCGCGTCATGCTCGACCTCAACGAGCGGGGCGTCTTCCCCGGGGTGCACTACCGCGACAACACCGACTACGAGGTCTACGCGGCGTTCCGGGGTGGCACGCCGAGGGCGCACGCGGCGAGCGAGTCCCTCGTCTCGCTCCCGCTGCATCTCCACATGACGGACGAGGACGTCCGGTACGTCAGCCAGGCGTTGATCGAGGTCGCGCGGTGACGTCGGCGGCCGTCACGCCGCTCGTCGACGGCGACGCGACCCTGCGGGGCCTTGCCGCGGTGGACCTCGAGACGACCCGCGCCTGGCGCAACCATCCCGAGAGCCGCGTGTGGTTCCATACGACGGACGAGATCGCCGCCGATCAGCACGCCGCATGGTTCCGCCGCTACCTGTCCCGCGACGACGACTACGTCCTGATCCTCGAGGTCGGAGGAACGCCTGTCGCGCAGGCCGCCTTCTCCGAGGTCCGCGACGGGTCCGCAGAGTTCGGACGGATGCTCGTCGATCCGGAGGCCCGCGGGCGCGGCCTCTCCCACAGGATGATCGCCCTCTGCCTGCGCTTCGCCACCGAGGCGCTCGGCCTCCGCGAGATCCGCCTCGAGGTCAAGCCCGACAACGTTCGCGCGATCCGCGCGTACGAGGCGGCCGGTTTCCGCGCGGACGAGGCGCGCGCGGGGACCGAGGGCTCGTGGGTGATGGTCCGGCGCGTTCCCTGACGGTCCGCGCGCCCCGCTAGACCTCCGGCACCCCGGCGAGGGCCGCCTTCAGCGCCTCCTCGCTCAGAGCGTCGTCCGCGAGCTTGCCCTGGAGGAACTGGTCGTAGGCGCCGAGCTCCATGAGCCCGTGGCCGGACAGCCCCACCACGATCACCTTCTCTTCGCCGGACTCCTTCGCCTCGAGCGCCTCGCGCCGCGCCTGCGCGAGCGCGTGCGACGACTCGGGCGCCGCGACGATCCCCTGCGTGCGCGCGAACTCGATGCCCGCCTCGAAGCACTCCGTCTGGTGAAGAGCCGTCGCCTCCATGAGCCCCTCGTGCACCACGTGCGAGATCAGCGGCGCCATGCCGTGGTAGCGCAAGCCTCCCGCGTGGATCGGGGAGGGCACGAAGTCGTGGCCGAGCGTGTACATCATCATGAGCGGCGTCATGCCGGCCGTGTCGCCGAAGTCGTACCGGAACTCGCCTCGCGTGAGCGTGGGGCAGGACGTCGGTTCGACGGCGAGCAGGCGCGTCTTCGTCCCGTTCGCGAGGTTGTCGCGGATGAACGGGAACGCGAGCCCCGCGAAGTTCGAGCCGCCGCCCACGCACCCGACGACGACGTCGGGGGCACCCTCGCCCGCCTTGGCGAGTTGGAGGATCGCCTCCTGGCCGATGACGGTCTGGTGCAGGAGGACGTGGTTGAGGACGGAACCGAGCGCGTACTTCGCCGCCGGGTCCTTGGCCGCCACCTCGACGGCTTCGCTGATCGCGATGCCGAGCGAGCCCGGGTGACCCTCCTCGAACGCCTTGCCCGCGTCGGTCATCTGCGACGGAGAGCGGTACACCTTGCCGCCGAACACCTCGATGAGCGTGCGACGCTGCGGCTTGGTGTCGAAGCTGACGCCCACCTGCCACACCTCGCACTCCGCGCCGAACAGCGAGCACGCGTAGGCGAGCGCGGTGCCCCACTGGCCGGCGCCTGTCTCGGTGGTGATGCGGGTCGTGCCGTTGAGGGTGTTGTAGTACACCTGCGGCACGGCGGTGTTGGTCTTGTGGGATCCCGCGGGGGAGACGCCCTCGTACTTCACGTAGATGCGCGCGGGCGTTCCGAGCTTCTTCTCCCAGCGGCGGGCGCGGATGAGCGGCGACGGCCGGTAGTTGCGGTAGACCTCGAGCACGGGCTCGGGGATCGGGATGTACCGCTCCTGGCTCACCTCCTGGAGGATCAGCTCCATGGGGAACAGCGGTGTGAGGTCGTCGGGGCCGACGGGCTCCCGGGTCCCGGGGTGCAGCGGAGGCGCGGGCGGAGTGGGCAGGTCGGGGACCAGGTTGTACCAGCTGGTGATCTCCTCGGCGGGGTCGAGGGTGTAGATGACCTGTTCGTCGCTCATGGCGCTGCTCCTTTGCTGCGGTGGTGAGCTCGGCGGCGGGGGGCGCGACCGGGCCGTGGTCGGAGCGTATCGGGCGAGCGCGGACGGGACAAGGTGCGAGGGTCCCGCCGCGCGGCAGGACGCCGTACGCGAACTCGTGGTGCTGCGAGGAATGGTGCCGACGCTGTCGTCCTCCCGAGCGGAGGCCGCACAACGTTCCGGCCCTCCGTTCCGTTCATTCGGTGGGACGATTATTAGGCGTCGGAAGGGGGATCCGCGATGGCCACGTGGCGCGACCTCCTCGAGGAGCTCGCGCGCGAGCGTCGGCCAGCGCTCATCGGCTACGCGACGCTGCTGACGGGGGATCGCGGCGAGGGCGAGGACCTCGTCCAGGAGGCGATCGTCCGCGTCTTCTCCCGATCACGATCGTTGCCCTCCCTCAACGCGGCGGACGCCTACGTCCGTCGGACGATCGCCCACGCTTTTATCGACCGCATGCGCTCGCGACGCAGTTGGCTCGGGGCGATGCGCAGGGTCGCGGCCGACGATCTCGCCGCTGCCGGCGATCCGGACGGGGCGCTCGACGTTCGAGCGGCGCTGCAGGGGCTCCCGCCTCGGCAGCGCGCGTGCGTCGTCTTGCGGTTCTACGAGGACCTCCGCGTTGCGGACATCGCCGACGTCCTCGGGTTGAGCGACGGCTCCGTCAAGCGCTACCTCAGCGAGGGTATCCGGCGCCTCAACGCGGCGCTGGGGACGACGGCGGATCCCGTGGACGACGCCTCGACGACGTCCGACGTGGTCGTGACGAGGAGGGGGGCACGGCGATGAACGACAACCTCCGTTCGATTCTCCGCGACGCGGCGGCGGCCGAGGCCGCGGCCGCAAAGCGCGACTTTCCGTTCTCGGAAGCGGCCCTGGCGGGACTCGCGGGCCGCATCCTGCGGCGCAAGGTGGCGCGGCGCACCGCGCTCGCGGTGGCCCTGCTCCCGATCGTCGGCGCCGCCGCTCTCGGCCTCGACCACGTGTGGCGGGGGGCAGTCTCGTCGCCTGCGGTGACGCCGCCGATCTCGGCCTCGGCGACTCCCCGGCCTACGCCTTCCGCAAGCGAGAGCAACGTGCCGAGCCCGCTGCCCACGCCTTCGCCGTCGTCCGCCGCGACCGCGGTGCCTTCGACCACGACGACGACGACCACGACCACGACGACCACGGACGTCGCCCCGCCGCCTCCTTCGCCCCCGGCGGCGGTGTCGAACCTTGTGGCGTCCCCCGGCGGGGGATCGGGCGAGATCACCGTTCGGTGGACGGCGGTGCCCGGGGCGACGGGCTACCGGATCTACCGGGGGCCGAGCGCCGGGGACCTCTCGCGCGCGGCGTCGTACTCGGTCGTCACAGGAAAGACCACCGTCGAGTACGGCGGCTCGTACGAGTTCATCCAGGTCTGGACGCCCGCAACGGACTCCTTCGAGTACGTCGAGGCGGTCAACGGGGAGCCGGGATACTTCACGGTTCGCGCGTTCAACGCCGCGGGCGACGGGCCTCTCCAGGGTCCCGTGTGCGCCGTCCCGACGGGCTCGACGGGGACGTGCTAGACCGTCCCCGTCGCTACGCCTTCGTGCCGACGTACACGGTGTTCGTCGAGTCGCGCCCCTGGAGAGGATTCGGGAACGTCACCACCTCGGCGGCGACGTCGGTGAACACCTCCCGCAGCGTGCCGAGATAGGCCTCGTCCGGCGGGTCGTTCGACCAGAGGGCGAACACGCCGCCGGCGGCCACGCGCGCCGCCAGTCGGCGCGTCCCGTCGACTCCGTAGAAACCCGCGCTCCCGTCGGCGAGGACGTGCCGCGGCGAGTGATCGATGTCCACCAACACGGCGTCGAATCGACGACCCGGCTTCTCCGGATCGAAGCCCGACTCCCGGGACATCTCGAAGAAGTCGCCCTGAAGCAGTCGGCACCGGGCGTCGGCCGTGAGCACGGGCCCAACCGGCACGAGCCCCTGCCGGTGCCAGCTGATGACCGGCGCGAGGAGTTCGACGACCACGACCTCCCGGACGCGCGGGTCCTCGAGCGCGGCCTGGGCGGTGTAGCCGAGGCCGAGGCCGCCCACGGCGACGTCGAGGGACTCGCCGGTGAGCCGCGCCAACGCGATCCGGGCGAGCTCGACCTCCGCCGCCGTGAACGCGCTGGACATGAGGAACTCGTCTCCGAGCTTCACCTCGTAGAGGAGCTCGCGCGTCGCGGGGTCGACGCGTCGGCGGAGGCTCACCTCGCCGATCGGCGTGCGGCTCCAGTCCAGCTCCTCGATGTTCGCGCTCACGGGCACCCCCTGGCGCAACCCTAGCCCCGCGTGCGGGCCGCCAGCGTATTGAGAAGCGCCGCTCCCGTCTCCGCGTCGTCTACCGTGACGACGAGGACGCGACCGCCCGTGCGATGGACCTGGATCGCCTCGCCCTTGCGCACGACGACGCCCACACGTCCGCCTCGCCCGCCTCGGATGCCGAATCCCCCGAACTCGGCGACCGGGCGCACGTCGACGACCTCCGCGGACTCGACCTCGTCGAGCGGGACCCGGATGCGCGGACGGCTGATCAGCGCCCGCGCCGTCAGTCCGTCGCGGTCAACGGTCACGGTCCAGTGGAGGAGGAAGGCGAGCAGGAGTCCGAAGGCCAGGCCCGTGAGGGCCGCGATGATCCACTCCCGCGTCGCGACGCCCAAGATGGCCGCGCCGAGGACTACCAGGGAGACCGCCGGGCCGTACGCGCGCGCCGTGACGTCGCGGATCCACGACGCCTGCTCTCCGGGCCGAAGGGCGAGACGCGGCGCCGACGGCGAGAGCGGGGCGGACGTGGGCAGGGGAGGGTCGGCGGGGCACAGGGCGGCAGCGGCGATCGCGCCGACCGTCGCCGCCGTGAAGACCACCGCCATCGGGCCCGAGATGGAACCCGCCTCGTGGGCGTCGGCGAGTCCCCGTTGGACGCTGAGGATCGACAGGTTGACCCCCGAGAACAGCGTGGCCATCCAGACCGCCATGCCCGCGGTGAACCGGCGCAGGATGGCTTGATAGCCGACGAAGAATCCGATCGCCCACAGGAGTATCGCGGAGCCGGCGGCGGCGGCCTCCGGCCACAGCATGTTCGGCGTGAACGATCCGAAACCGTTGGGCCCATGCGTTCCCCAGTGCACGGCGATCGGGTCGGGCATGCTTGCCCGCCACGCGAACGCGAACGCCAGCGTCACGGCGATGACGACGCCGGGCACCACGAGCGTGAGTACCGTCGTGCTCGCGCGGAAGGGAACGGTTCGGGTGGTGGTCGGGGTGAGCGTGGTCTTCACTGCAGTGCCTCCTTAACGAGGGCCATCGTGGTGGTGGGGGAGACGTTGAGTTCGCGGGCGATGGCGACCGCGTCGTCGATTGCCACCCGCAGGCGGCGGACGTCGCGCGAGGCTTCGGTCATGACGGCGCCGCGGCCGCGCCGGAGTTCGAGGAGTCCCTCGTCGCGGACGTCCTGGTAGGCGCGCAGAACGGTGTGAACGTTGATGCCGAGGGACTCGGCGAGTTCGCGCGCGGACGGGAGGCGCGTCCCGGGGGCGAGTTCGCCTCGTGCCGCAGCCGAGCGGATCTGTCCGGCGAGTTGTGCGGCGAGGTTTTCGGATGCCGCGGGGTCGAGTCGAAAGAGCATGACCCCATCATACATGTTCTATGGCAAGTAGAACAATCGGCAGGGCGTGCAAACGCCGGCCGTCGGGCCGGAACCTACTTCGTGCCGCCCCCGAGCAGCCCTCCGAGGATGTCCCCGATGCCGCCCGACGAGCCACCCGAGCCTCCGCCGAGCACGCTGCCGAGGATGTCCGTGATGCCCCCGGACGACCCGCCGGACGAGCCGCCCGTCAGGCTGCCGAGCACCCCGCCCAGGACGTCCGTGAGGCCGCCGTTCGACGAGGACTTCGACGTGGTCTTCTTCCCGCCGCCCATGACCTTGCTCGCGACGAAGGCGAGCACGATCGGGCGCGAGGATCGGAAGGAGCTTCGAGATGAGGCCCTTGCCGCCTGCCGTGATGCCGCCGAGCTTCGAGGCGACGTCGCCCGACGAGTCGCCGAAGACGTGCTTGACGATCTTCGCGCCGTCCTTGGTGTCGACGTCCTTGAGCGAGACGCCGCCCTCGATCAGACTCGTGTCCTTGCCCTCGAGCGCCTTGAGGAGCGACGACGCGCCGCCCGCGTCCTTCGCGTTGGCGTCGAGCCCGTGAAGAAGCGCCGGGAGGGCCGCCGCCACGCCCTGCTGCGCCGTCTCCTTGTCCACGCCGAGCTGCTGGGCGATGTCGGCGATGGGGATCTGCTTGAACAGCTCATCGATGTCGGTCACGGGGACTCCTTGCTCGGGCGCACGCGCGCGGGAAACTCGATGGGAAATAACCCTACGCGACCCGAGCCCCGGCGTCGCCTCCCCGAGACTCCTACCAGGGAAGCGGGATCTCGGGGTAGAGCGTCGCATCGTGAAGGTCCGCGAGCGGCGCCCCGCCCGCGCGGACGCAGATCCAGCGCATCGGTCCCGGGCTCTCCGGGCCCGCGCGCCAACTCCGTCGCACCCCTTGACCCACGCGGACGGCGCTGCCCGCGCGCACCGGGACCACCTCGTCGTCCAGCGCCAGGACGCCCTCTCCCTCGAGCACCAGGTAGAGCTCCTCGATGATCGCGTGCGAGTGCCAGTAGTGGGCCCCCTCGCCCGGCTCGCGCGCGTTGACGGTGACGCCGATGAACTCGAGCGGCATCTCCTTGTCGAGCACCCGGCGCCCCGGGGCCATGGTGCCCTCCGAGTGCCCTCCGAACGTCTCTCCCCACGATGCGCGTGGTCCCGCCTCGACGCGCTGGCATCCGGCGGGAAGCGGCGCGTCGGCCGGCTCGATCGCGAGCGGCGGCTGGCCGTCGGACCAGGGAAGCGGCGCGTCGCGGAGCGGACGCGCGTCCGACGGGATGTCCCGAAGCGGCGCGGCGCCCGCACGGACGCACACCCAGGCGAGCGGCACCGGGCTCTCCGGCAGGCAGTACCAGCTCCGCATGACGCCCTGGCCGACGCGGATCGCCGTCCCCTCGTGCACGCGGTAGACCCAGGTCGCCAAGCAGCATGACGCCCTCGCCCCCGACGAACAGGTACAACTCCTCGAGCACGGCGTGCGCGTGACGGTAATCCGCGCCCTCGCCGGGACGTCGCGAGTTGACGGTCATCCCCATCATGGTGAGCGGAAGCTCCTGCTCGACGACCCGACGCCCGCGGAGGGAGGTCTCGGGGCGGAATCCGCCGACGTGGTCTCCCACGCGTCGACCGGGCCCACGTCGGTGATCTCGTAC
Organism: uncultured Actinomycetota bacterium; assembly: GCA_963823015.1. Lineage (GTDB taxonomy): Bacteria > Actinomycetota > Actinomycetes > Actinomycetales > Demequinaceae > JAFGBM01. The sequence goes on from CAWGJW010000001.1 coordinate 62,927, forward strand.
GCCGTCACGCCGTTCTCCTCCTCGCGGCGTCGCGCCGGTACTACGGCGCGACCACCCACGAGGTTACGCCGATCGCGACCTGGTTGGACCCCAAGGCCGGGTTGGCCGCGGGACCTCCCGGCGGCGTCGGCAAGAGAGTGTGTTGGGCGCCGGTAGCGACGTCGTACGCGACGACCGCCCGCGGACCGGCCGCGTCGACCGCGACGTGTTTGCCCGCGAAATACACCGTCCCGTTGAGCGCTTCGACCGCCCACGCGACCGGTATAGGGGTGCCGTCGCCGTCCAGGGGCGTGACCTTCGCCGGAGCCCCGTGATTCGAGATCCCGACGGTCCCGTCGGGGTCCTGCCACATGAGGAAGCCTCCGTACCCGTAGTCGCCCGCCCACACGCCCGGGGCCGCGAGGACATCGTGGCTGACCGCGAGCTGGTTCTGTTGGGGCAGGGGTGAGCCCGTCGGGGTCGACGCGAGCGTCGCGGGATCCACCAGCAACCAACTCTCCGAATCGTTGGAGGCGTAGCAGTACTCGAGAATCCGGTCGTCCTCGGTCCACTCGTAGGGGCTGCAGGAGATCGCCGGGTCGTACGCGGGAACGTCGGAGATCGTGCTCGCGGCGACGTCGAGCACGCCGAGGGTCGAGGCGACCTTACCGTTCGCGAGTTTGTCCCACCTCTGCAGGTAAATCCACGCGCGGTTCGGCGACACGTGGGGCTGTTCCCAACCGATGCCGAGGGAGGTGAAGGCGCCGTCGTGTTCGAGGAACGCCCCGTTGGTCGTGGGGAACGCGTTGCTCGAGCCGCCGAACCACAGGCGCACGGGGCCGGAGAGCGTCTTCGAGACGTGATCGGCGCCGGCGGGCGAGGTCGCCGGAGTGAGGCCGCCGGTGGTCAGGTCCATCAGGTACGTCGGTCCGGCGTCGGTCGTGCAGTAGGCGCCGTTCCCGCACTGCTCCACGTATGCGATCGACTGTCCCGCCGTCCAGGACGTGATGACGATATCGTTCGTCGGGTCGAGCTCGAGCACCTGGTAGCGCACGCCGTCGGGGCTCACGAGGTACACCACCTGCCGCGTCCGCTCGACCGTCGCGTCGCCCGTCGCGTCGTCGTAGGTGACGACCGACGGGTCGTAGGTCGCGAGCACCCATCCGGGCGTCGTCTGCGCCCAGATGCCGGCCGGGAGCGGCCTCGCGTCGGGCAGCGAGGGATCGACGGTGACCTGGCCGGGTTGGGCCGTGCCCGTGGTCGAGGGGCTCGTCGAGGGGACGGGCGCCGATGTGGCGCTCGGGGTCGGCGCCGGCGTCTGGCTCGCGCCGGGCGTCTGGCTAGCGCCGGGGGTCGAGCACCCGGCGACGCCGATCGCGATCGCGGCCGCGAGGGCGGCATTCGTGAGTTTCACGGCTCTCATCATTGCACCGAAAGCATCGGTCGGCGCGGCGGGATGTCGGTCCTCGGAACAGGAGACGCGGGCGCCCGGCTGGGGGTTGCCGGGCGCCCGCGGGGCGACGTCAGTCGAGCGTCACCTCTTCTGGGCGCGGTAGTAGCGGCGCCACACCAGGCGGTACACCGGAATCCTCTCCGGAATCGCCCGCAGCCCCGGGATAAAGGGCAGCAGGATGACCACCAGGACGACGAGCCCCATCATCACGAAGATGAGGGCGTCGGCGTTATCGGAGGACTTGAACGGTTCGATCTGGTACCAGAACGACACCGGGGCGAGCCAGGGCTGGCCCGGGTAGTTGCCGGAGGAGTTGACCATCCCGAACTGGTCGCCGCCGAGGCTTCGCGCGACGGCCTGGTCCTCGAGGTACGACCCGTCGGACAGCAGCAGGAGCGCCTTCGTCCGATCGCCCCCGTAGAAGTCGTTCGCGAGCAACTGCTCGAGCCCGCCCGATTTCGCGAGAGTGAGGAACGCCGAGCCGAGCTCGGGGACCGGGCCGTAGTCGCCCGGCGCCGCCGCCGACGGGTCTCCGCCCGCGGCGTCGATCGCGTCCGCGTACGCGGACGCCCACGCGGAGCGTTGTTCGTCGGACGCCGTGTTCCACTGCCCGAGCGCGGTCGTCAGGGCGGGGTCGCCCTGGACGCTCTCGAGCGGCGCGAGGACGAGTTGCCTCGCGGAGTCGACCGGCACCGTGACCCCGCCCCACCGTCTGCAGCGGAAGCGGGCCGAAGTACTGGCCGTCGCCGTTCGCGTTATACGGGGGGCCGTAGCCCGCGCTGTCGGACGTCCCGGCGAGTTCGGAGACGGCCGTCGTCACCACGTCGTTCGGTGCCGCGGCCGCCCACGCCTTGAAGGTGATGGCCTTCTCGTCCGGCGACGAGAAGATCGCCGCGAGCCCGAGGGCGAGGACGAGGATCACCGCGAACGCGATGACCCCCTCCTTGACGAGGTCGTAGGACCGCGTGGGGAAGTCGTGCGAATCGGGGGTGGCCCGCTTGGCGCTCATTTCGTGGGCTCCTTCGCTCCGATGGGCGGGACGATGCCCCTCCGTCGCACGAGGATCACGTGCGCGAGGATGAGGATCGCGAGCCCGAACGGCAACACGACGATGTGCCACAGCAGCATCCGCGCGGGGTCGAGGACGTTGAAGAATCCGCCGACCCCGATGGAGTTGATGCCGTCCTTCGCCTGCGCGGCGATCCACTGGCTCTCGAAGTTCGTCGTCGACAGATAGCCGGTGAATGCGGTCCCCACCGAGAGGAGGAAGGCGAACATCCCGGTGATCCACGTGGCGGCCCTCTTTCCCCGCCACGCCGCCATCCAGAACTTGCCCCACAGGTGGATGACGAGCACGACGAAGAAGATCTCGACGCTCCAGAGGTGGACCGAGTTCACGTAATGCCCGAACGCCGACGTGTGCCACCACGTCGATCCGCCGATCGACAGCACGATGCCGGAACCCACGATCACGACGAGCGACGCGAGCGTCGCCATGCCGAAGACGTAGATCCAGGACTGCATGTACTCCGGCTGGCGATCCGGGAGCCATTGGCCTTTCGGCACCATGCGCGTGATCCGGTCGCGGAGCACGACGGTCCAGTTGGCCTCGGGGGGCGCGGCCGCCTCGCCGCGCACGGCCTTCGCGGGTGCGGCGGTCATTTCTTGCCCCCACCCTTGGCCCCGCCGCGACCGCCGGGGAAGGGGAGCAGCAGGGCCGCGACGAAGATCGCGATCCCCACCGAAACGATGATCAGATTGGCGACAGAGATGTGGAAGGAGCCGACGTCGAGATATCGACCCGACCCCTCCGACATCGCTATGGCGACGTTCATGCTTACCCACCGTCCTTGGGCGTCGGCCTCGATCTGGGGTCTAGGCGTCCACTCCGACGTTAATCCGGGTAAGGGTCGCCTATCTGAGAGAACTCTCAGATGCGCTCACGACGCCCACGGGAGGGTCGCGTCGTCGCCACGACATAGGCTCGGGCCATGACCGTACGAGGAACCGGCGGCGGCGCCGGGCGCATGTCGCGCCTCGACATCGAGGGGCAGAAGGCGATCAACGCCGAGGCGCCGGACATCCCCCACCTCTGGCGCCGGGTCGGCCATCTCTTCGGGCCGTACCGCGCCCGCCTCGTCGCGACGGCGCTCCTCGTCGTCGTGACCTCCGCCCTCGCCGTCGTGCCGCCGCTCATCGTCAAGCGCGTCTTCGACCACGCGCTCTTCCCCGCCGACGGCACCGGCCCGCACGTCCGCCTGCTCGCCGAGCTCGTCGGCGCCATGGTCGGCCTCTACCTCGCGAACGCCGGCCTCGGCGTCTGGCAGACGTGGCTGACCGCGAACGTCGGCAACAGCGTCGCCGGGGACCTCCGCGTCCAGCTCTTCACGCGCCTGCAGTCGATGGACCTCGCGTTCTTCACGCGCACCAAGACGGGCGTGATCCAGTCGCGCCTCCAGAACGACGTCGGCGGCGTCTCCGGCGTGCTTCGCACCACCGTCACGTCCGTTGTCGGCAACACCGTGACTGTCGCCGCCTCCCTCGCGGCCATGCTCGTCCTCGACTGGCGGCTGACGCTCGTGGCCGTCGTGCTGCTGCCCGCGCTCGTCGTCGTCCAGAGGCGCGTCGGCCAGGTCCGCGCCCGGATCGCCGCCGCGACGCAGGAGTCGCTGTCCGAGCTCACCTCGATCACGCAGGAGGCGCTCAGCGTGTCGGGGATCCTGCTGAGCAAGTCCTTCAACCGGCAGCGCTTCGAGACCGAGCGATACGGGGCGGAGAACCGCAACCAGATCTCGCTGCAGGTCCGCCAGGCGATGAGCGGGCAGTGGTTCTTCGGGCTCGTGTCGGTGATCATCTCCAGCGTGCCCGCCGCGATCTACCTCGCCGCGGGCCTTCTCGCCGCGCACGCCACGGGCGGCGCCGGGCCGACGATCACGGCGGGGACGATCGTCGCCTTCACCGCGATCCAGGGGCGGCTCCTGTTCCCGCTGATGGGGCTCATGCGCGTCGCCCTCGACATCCAGACCTCACGAGCCCTGTTCGCGAGGATCTTCGAGTATCTCGATCTCGAGCCGGCGATCGTCGACGCGCCCGACGCGGTCGACGTGGCGGACGCCCCGGGGCCGGTCGGCCGGGTGGAGTTCGACGCGGTGACCTTCCGCTACCCCGACGCCTCCGCGTCGTCCCGGCCGACGCTCAACGGCGTCTCGTTCGCGGCCGAGCCCGGGCGGCACGTCGCGCTCGTCGGGCCGAGCGGTGCGGGGAAGACGAGCATCCTGTACCTCGCGCCCCGGATGTACGAGGCGTCGAGCGGGCGCGTCCTCTTCTCGGGCGCGGACGTGCGCCGTCTCCGGCACGAATCCGTCATCGACCACATCGGCGTCGTGAGCCAGGAGACGTACCTCTTCCACGCGACGATCGCGGAGAACCTCCGCTACGCGAAGCCCGACGCCACGGACGCGGAACTCGAGGCCGCCTGCCGCGACGCGAACATCCACGAACAGATCCTCGCGTTCGAGGACGGGTACGACACGATCGTGGGCGAGCGAGGCTACCGGCTGAGCGGCGGCGAGAAGCAGCGGATCGCGATCGCCCGGGTGCTCCTCAAGGACCCGCCCGTGCTCCTGCTCGACGAGGCGACGAGCTCCCTCGACACCGTCTCCGAGCGCGTGGTCCAGGCGGCTCTCGACCGCGCCGCGCGCGGCCGCACCACCATCACGGTCGCCCACCGGCTCTCGACGATCGCCGACGCGGACGTCATCCACGTCGTGGAGAAGGGGCGGATCGTCGAGTCCGGGACGCACGCCGAGCTGATCCGAGCGAAGGGGCTCTACGCGACCCTCGCCGCGGAGCAGCGCGAGCGGTAGTTAGGCCCGGCCCGCGGCGGCCTCGGCGAGCTTCACCGTGTAGTCCGTGACGTCGGTCCCCGAACGCTCGATGTACGCGACCTGGATGAACTCGTCGCCGATGACCATGCCGACGAGGCTGCCCTTGGCGACCACGTAGGCGTCGGTCGCGCCCGCGATCGTCACGTCCTTGCTCGCCCCGAACTCGGACTCCGCGTCGGCGCGCTGCGACGCGACTTGGTCGGCGCCCTGGCTGACGAACACCTGAACGACCGGGTAGGTCGAGCCCGTCGGCCGCCACGCGCACACGGAGTGCGTGTCCGTGGAGAGCACGTCGTCGTGCGCGCCGCGGAGCATCGTGACCCCGGTGACGTCGCCCACGATGGAACGCGTGAGCAGGGAGCACGGGTCGGTCCGGCCGTTCGAGGAGCACCCGGCGAGGCTGACGCTCCCCGCGACGACGAGCGCCGCGGCGACGGAGGCGAGGGGTCGCGTGATCATTGCTCTCCTTGGGCTCGATGTTCGCGAGGCCGAGCGTACCTCGTTCGAGGCCGTCTAGACGACGGGGGGCGGCACCTCCGTCAGCCCCTGCGTCGCCACGTCGTCTTCGACGTCCACCACGGCCGCGAGTCGCCAGAGCGGCGAGAAGACGACGAACGCGGTCGAAAGGAGTTCGCCAAACGCGCCGAGCCAGAACGTCGCGTGCAGGCCAATCGCCGACGCGATGGCCCCCGAGAGCAGCGACGCGATGGGCATGATGCCCCACACCGCGAAGCGGAACGTCGCGTTCATTCGGCCGAGCAACCGAGTCGGACAGACGCGCTGACGGATGCTCACCTGCGCGATGTTGAACGCGACGATACTCACCATCAGGAGGAAGGAACCGACGCCGAGCGCGTACGGGGCGAGGGCACGCGGCACCAACGTCGACGCGGGGGTGAGGAACGACGCCACCCCGGTCGCGATCGCCGTGACGGGCACGGCGTGTCCTTCGCCCAGCCGCCGCGCGAGCACCGGACCGAGCAGCGCGCCCGTGATCGCGCCGACCGATCCGACCGTCATGATGAGACCGAAGACGCCGGGGCCCATGCCGAACTCGCGCAGCGCGAGCACGGGGAACATCGTCATCGAGATCGTCCCGAAGAAGTTCGACACCATCGCCGCCTGGGCCACCGGCCGCACGAGAGGCTGGTGTGCCACGAACGACACGCCTTCGCGGATCTCGGCGCGGAGGTCGCGCGCTCCGGTCGCGGCGACACGCCGTGGCTCCGGAATGCGCCAGACCGCGAACGCGGACGACAGGAATCCGACGACCGACGCGAGCGGGAGCACGGGGGCGGAGACAACCTTCGCAAGGAACCCGCCCGCGCTCGGGCCCGCGATGTTCGCGACCTCGAGAGTCGCCTGGAGGCGCGAGTTCGCTTCCGTCAGCTGCTTCTTCGGCACGAGCGAAGGCACGATGCTCATGTACGCCACGTCGAAGAACACCCGGCACGTCCCCACGCCGAGCGCGACCCACATCAGCCACCCCACGCTCAGCACGCCCAAACCCCAGGCCAGCGGGATGACTCCCAGAAGCGCGGCGCGTAACACGTTCGCCGCGATCATCACGCGCCGCCGGGACACACGGTCGACCCACGCACCGGCAGGAAGCGCGAGGAACAGGAAGGCGGCGCTTTCGGCGGCGCCGATCACGCCGACCTGGAACTCGGTTGCCGCCAGGTAGGTCACCGCCGTGATCGGCAGCGCGACGTGCACGATCATCGCGCCGAAACTGCTGACCGTCTCGCCCGACAGCAGGTACACGTAGGGGCGATTGCGCCAGAGCGACGGCATGAGCGAATTCTCACACGCCCGACAGCCGACGATGAGCGACCTTCGGGCGGGGATCGGGCCTTCCGCGCTGTCGTTCGTGTCGCATTGCTCACATGACGCGGCTTTTTCGTGTCCGTCTCCGGTTCGCCTCGCTATGTTGCGAGGGTGACCGTACTCGGGCAGCTGACCGCGACCATCGCCGACATGGCGGAAAACCGTCGCGTCCTCGTCGCCTTCGACGGCCCGGACGGCTCCGGGAAGACGACGATGGCGAACCGGGTGGCGGCGGCGTTGCCCGGGCCCGTGGTCCGGGCGTCGATCGAGGGCTTCCACCGACGCCGCGAGGTTCGCATGGCCCGGGGGATCGACTCTCCCGAGGGGTACTACCGCGACTCGTTCAACCTCGAGGCTCTGGAGGACGAACTCCTCGCTCCGTTCCTCTCCGGCAACGGCCTGGTCCGCACGCGGGTCTTCGACTACCGGACGGACCAGGACGTCGACTCGGAGTTCGAGGCCGTCCCGCCGTCGGCGACGCTCGTCATCGACGGCGTGTTCCTGCTCCGCCCGGAACTGCGGCGCTGGTGGAACCTCGGCGTGTACGTCCGCGTCCCCGAGGACGTCGCGATCGCCCGCGCGGTCGAGCGCGACGCGGACCTGTTCGGGGGACGCGAGGAGGCCGAGGTCAAGTACCGCCTGCGCTACATGCCGGGCCACTCGCTCTACCGCATGGAGGCGCACCCGGAGGACGCGGCCCTCGTCGTCATCGACAACACGGACCCCGACCGCCCCGAGATCGTCAAGTGGGACGTCGCCGCGCGCGTCTAGAGCGCCCGTCTACCAGATCGAGACCCGCTCCTCCGGGGCGAGCCAGAGCGCATCGTCCGGTCCCACTCCGAACGCCTCGTACCAGGCGTCCATGTTGCGTACGACCCCGTTGATGCGGAACTCCTCCGGGGCGTGCGGGTCCGAGTTGATCTGGGTGATGAGCGCCTCGTCGCGCCGCTTCGTCTGCTCGGTAATCGCGTAGCCGATGAAGTAGCGCTGGACGGCGGTGAAGCCGTCGAGCTCGGGGGCGTCCTCGAGGCTCCCGCCGCGCGAGATCGCGTAGGCCTTGAGGCCGATCTCCACGCCGGCGAGGTCGCCGATGTTCTCGCCGATCGTGAGCGCACCGTTGACGTGATGCTCCGGCCCGAGCTGAGCGGGGGAGTAGGAGTCGAACTGGGCGATGAGCGCCTTGGTGCGTTCGGTGAACGCGGCCCGGTCCGCCTCCGTCCACCAGTCGTCGAGCCGGCCCCTGCCGTCGAACTTCGAACCCTGGTCGTCGAATCCGTGCCCGATCTCGTGCCCGATCACGCTGCCGATGGCCCCGTAGTTGACGGCGTCGTCGGCGTCCGCGTCGAAGAACGGCGGCTGCAGGATGGCCGCCGGGAACACGATCTCGTTGCCCGTCGGGTTGTAGAACGCGTTGACCGTCTGAGGGTTGGTGAACCATTCCTCGCGGTCCGTCGGCTTGACGAGCCGTCCCCAGTCGTAGTCCTCCTCGAACGCCGACGCCGCGCGCACGTTGCCGACGAGGTCCGCCGGGTCGAGGTCGAGGCCCGAGTAGTCGCGCCACGTCGCGGGGTAGCCGACCTTGGGGGTGAACTCGGCGAGTTTCCGAAGCGCGCGCTCCTTGGTCTCCGCGGTCATCCAAACGAGGTTCGAGATCGAGTCGCGGTACGCCGCGACGAGGTTCGCGACGAGCTCGTCCATGCGCTCCTTGTGGATCGGCGGGAAGTGCCGTTCGACGTAGACGCGGCCCACGTCCTCGCCGAGCACGGCGTCGACGACGGCGACCCCCCGCTTCCAGCGCTCGCGCTGCTGGGGCGCCCCGGTCAGAACGGTGCCGTAGAACTCGAAGTTCGCCCGCGAGATCTCGCGCGTGAGGTACGGCGCGCGCGCGGACACGATCCTCCATCGCAGCCAGGACTTCCACTCGTCGAGCCCGAGGCCCGCGGTTCCGCCGGGCCACAGGTTGGCTAGCTCGACGAAGAACGACGGCTGCTGCGCCACGAGTTTCTCGTGCGCCGCCTCCGGGAGGCGGATCGCGTCCGCCCAGACCCGCCACGGGAAGTGGGGGGCCTCCTCCGCGAGCGCGTCGAGCGTTCGCGGGTTGTACGTGAGGTCCGCCTCGCGGGACGTGACGATGTCCCAGTGATGACGCGCGAGGGTCGTCTCGAACGCCAGCACCTCCGCGCCGGCGAACGTACGGTCGCCGAGCGCATCCGCCGCGAGGCTCGCCATGCGGTCGACGTGCGCGACGTACTTCTCGCGAACCTCCTTGTGCTGCGCCTCGCGGTAGTAGGCCTCGTCGGGCAGGCCGATGCCCCCCTGGCCGAGCCAGAGGACCATGCGGTCGGGATCGCCCGGGTCGGCCCACACCTCGCGGGCGATCGCTCCGGCGACGCCCGAGCGGGCGAGCTCGCCGAGCGCCCGGGCGAGCCCCTCCGGGTCGTCCGCGCCGTCCACGAGGGCGAGGTCGGGCGCGAGCGGCGTCGTGCCGAGGGCATCGCACGTCTCCTCGTTGAGGAAGCTGTGGTAGAGGGCGCCGATGCGCGAGCCCTCCGGCGCGTCCTCGATGATCGAACGCACACGTTCCTCGGACAGGTCGCGCAGGCGGTGGAAGTGCCCGTCCGCGGCCCGGTCGTCCGGTATCTCGTGCCCCTCGATCCACGGCCCGTTGACGTAGCGGTAGAAGTCGTCCGCGGGGCGGACGGTGGGAGAGAAGCTCGACGGGTCGATACCGGAGCGGAGAGGCGCGGCGCTGGTCATGGGCCCAGCCTAGGCGAGGGACGCCACGACGGGCCCGCTCGGCGGGGCGTCGATCCTGGCACAATGGGCGCATGCGCATCCACATCGCCGCGGATCACGCCGGCTACGAGCTCAAGCAGCTCCTCATCACCTATCTCGAGGGCGAGGGGCACGAGGTCACCGACCACGGTGCCCACACGTTCGACGAGAACGACGACTACCCGGCCTTCTGCTTCGCCGCGGGCGAGGCGGTCGCCGCCGACCCGTCGTCGCTCGGCATCGTGCTCGGGGGTTCGGGCAACGGCGAGCAGATCGCCGCGAACAAGGTCAAGGGCGTGCGTGCCGCGCTCGCGTGGAGCGTCCAGACGGCGCAGCTCGGCCGCGCGCACAACAACGCGAACGTCGTCGCGCTCGGCTGGCGCCAGCACGGGCTCGTCGAGGCGACGGAAATCATCGACGCGTTCCTCGCGACGCCGTTCAGCGGCGAGGAACGCCATCAGCGGCGCATCGATCAGCTGAGCGCCTACGAGACGCGGGGGGAATAGGCGCGGCAGGGCGGGAGTTCACCTCTCACCGGGCGATCGCCTCGAGGGGGAGCGAGCCCCCTCCGCGCGCCGCCGCCGGGAGGAGGCTCGTCGTGCGCTCATCGTCCGTCGTCCGTTCGGTTCTGCTCGGGGCGGTCGCCGCCCTCGCGCTCGCCGCGTGTTCCAGCCCCGCCGCGTCGCCCTCCGGGACCGCGACATCGTCCGCCGGGTCCGTCGTCGCCCGCACCGTCACGACCGGCCCGGGGATCCCCGACGCGACGTCGATCGACGACGCCGCGCTCGCGGGCGTGGGAAGCGGTTGGGTGCTCACCATGTTCGACACGGGACGCTACGACGAGCACCACAACCCCGTGCTCGGCCCGCGCCTGATGTACCTCGTCTCGCCCGACGGCCACCGATACCAGGCCGGTTACTTCGGCCACGACCGCGCCGCGGACATCCTCGCGTGGAACGTCGCGCGCCATACGGTTCTCATGCGCTTCAACGGCGCGGAGATCGGCGTGTTCGATCTTGTCACCGGCAGGCTCGCCCCGACGTGGAGCCCGTGCGGACCGTCGTACGTCGACGTTCGCGTCCGGCCCCGGCCGGACGGGAACTGGGAGTTCCGGGGCGCCTGCGCCGGCGCGCAACTCGACGGCGTGTACGCGGCCGACGGCACCCTGGTCGACGACCCGAGCTTCGTTCCTCAGCCCTTCGGGACGTGGTCCACGGACATCGGCGGGACGACGGTGGTCGTCAACCTCGACACCCACGCGTGGACCGCGACTGCCGCGCAGGGCGGCGCGCCCGTGGCGCTCCAGATGCCCCCCGCCGCGGCCTTCTGCACGCCCATCGCCGACGGCCGCGGAGTCACGGTCACGGCCTCCTGTTCCGGTCCCGTCGGCATCTCCGTCTGGGAGATCGACAGCGGGGGAGGCCCTGCGGTCGAGGTGGCGATGCCGGCTCAGATCGACCCGTTCTCCACCGAGTTCGCCGGGGGTGCGGGCGGGATGCAGGTGACGGACTTCGCGACGTCGTGCGCCGTCGGAAACGTCGACGCGCTCGTCGTCCGGTCCGTCACGCGTGCCGTGGGCCTCACCGGCGGTGCGAACCTCGAGCCGGTGTTTCTCCACCCCCACCAGCCGGCCACCGACTGTTGGGGCGCGACCGGCGCGACGGGCCTGTACTCGGCGGAGGGGAGCCTCTGGACCTACGACGCGACCACGGACACGACGGTTCCCTTGATCGAGGTGGACGCCCTCACGGATCCGACCCCTCTCGTCGGGACGTCGTTGACCCGCTCGATCATCGTTCCCTAGAACATGAAGCCGCACACGGGCGCGACGGGGGAGGCCATCGCGCGCCCGAGGGCGAGCGCGGCGCCGGGGGAGTGCTCGACGACCTGGCCGGCCGCCACGAGCGCCTCGATCCTCACGCCGCCGAGGTAGGCCGCCCCGAGTTCCTGGATACCGATCGTCAGGTCCGCGGTGGAACCGGGCGCCTGGTCGACCGTCGCCGTCCCCCCGTCGATCGCGATCCGCCACAGTCCGCCGTTGTCCGGCACCTGGACGTCCGCGATCGATACCACGACGTCCGCATCGGCCTCGTAGCGGCGACCTTCGAGCGCCGCCTTGACGTCGAGGATGCGCAGCCAGAGGTTGTCGGTGACGAGGGGGTTCGCGGCGCGCTCGTCGACGAGCAGGTGGAGCAGGGGGTCGTCGACGGCCATGGCCCACGACTTGGTCGCGACCATGAGGTCGAGATCGGTCAACACGGACCACAGGCGGCGCGACGCGGCGGGGGTGGCCGCGCCCCATGCGCTGACGGACGCGATCCCGTCGGGCCGGAAGTCCTGCCACGTGCTGGTGCGACGGACCGTGGCCCACGCGACAACCTCGTCGCCGTCGCGCACCGTGACGAAGCGCCGCGCCTCGGCGCGCTCTCGTTCGGACTCCTGGTCGTCCAGGAGGTTCGCGAGCAGGGGGTCGGGCACGGCGGTCATGGTCCCGGGGCGCCCGTAGGCGGCCTGGAACGCGCGGACGACCGGTCCGTGCTCGCGAGAGCGAGCACGTCTCGAGCGCGACGGTCAGGTCGTCGGAGCCGGGAACGCTCGCGGAGCTTGGGCGCGCGGCCGAGCCTCAGTCGCAGGTCGCGCGCGGCGAGCCCGTAGCCGAAGCGCTGGTAGATCGCGGGCTCGGCCGCGAAGAGCGCGCTCACCGCCTCGCCCCGCGCGCGGGAGCGCGCGAAGTGGTCATCGATCATCGCGGTGAGGAGGCCGCGGCGGCGGTGGCCCTGGTGGACGCCCACCCAGGTGAGGCCCGGAGGTCGGCACGGTTCCTCCGCCGGGGACGCGCATCTGGAACGCGAACGAGGAGTGGACGGCCGCGAGCGTGCCGACGGGGCCGCGCGCGGGCGTCGTCGATCTCGACGGCGCGACCGCGATCGAACGGGAAGTGGTCGAGGACGGCGTCCCGCTCGTCCCGGTCTCACGGCGAACACGAACGCCCATCGAGTTGATCTCGAGCATCTCGTCGCCGCGCTCGCGGGGGAGGTCGACGAGGCGGTATCCGGCGGGGGCGGTCATGCCCACGATCATCCCATGAGACGCGCCGGTACTCGACCTTGAGGCAGCGGTTCTGGATAACGTCGAGGCCGGCCGCGCGCGCGACGGCGCGGCGTCCTCGTTGGCGATGCCGAGCTGCATGAAGACGGTCTTCGCGCCGACGGCGATCGGCGTCGTCGACGACGGGAGGAACGTCCTCCGAGCGCCGGAAGACGTCGACGAGGTCCACCGCGACGGGGAGGTCCGCGAGCGAGGCGTAGACGGGCTGCCCGAGCACCTCCTGCCCGGCGGCGATCGGGGTTGACCCAGTACAGGTCGAAGTGGGCGTTCTCCTGGAGCCAGGCGGCGACGCGGTTCGACGTGCGGTCCGGCCGGGGCGACATGCCGACGACGGCGACGGTGCGCGGTGCGCGCGAGGAGCGCGGCGAGCGCGGCGTCGTCGGGCGCCTGGCCGGGCGTCGGCGCGGGGCACGCGTCGTCGGACGCCGACCGGGGTCGACGAAGGAGTCCATATCGCCTCAACGCTATCGCCGGGCGCGAACCTTCCGAGCGAGCGGGTCCCGAGCGGCTAGCGCGGCGTCGCCGAGCACGCCGCGGTCGATGAACGCGAGCAGCGCGGCCCGCACCGCCTCGACGTCCGAGCCCGCGGCCACGGCGCGGACCGCGGCGGTGAGAAGCCCGCCGACGAGGCTCGCGGCGAGCGCGGGGTCGGGCGCGCCCGCGTCGCGTAGTGCGTCGACGAGCGGCGCGTACTGCTCGCGGTGCAGGGCGTCGACCCGGTCGCGGAAGTCCGGGGGCAGCGCCGCCACCGTGGCGGCGTCGAAGGAGCGGTGCTCCGGGTTCGTGGCGAGGTCGAGCGACGCGGAGACGTAGGCCGCGATCCTTGCGGCGGGGGAGTCGGCCGACCTCGACGGCGTCGCGGAGCGTCGCCGTGGCGTTCGGGAACGACTCCTCGACGATCGCGGCGAGGAGCGCGACCGAGGAGTCGAAGTACTGGTACACGCTCGAGCGCGCGATGCCCGCGGCGGCGCCGACGGCGGCGGGGGTGACGGCGTCGGCGCCCTGGGACGCGAGGATGTCGCGGCCGGCGTGCACGAGCGCGGCGCGGCGCTGGTCGCGGTGCTCCGCGACGGTGGGCGCGTTGATCTTCGGCATCGTCGCCTCCTCCCGTTTTGCTTGCCGACACTTGCGTCGGTAAGATACCGACATGACTGTCGATAAGAATACCTCGCGCTCCGCGCCCGCCGCCACCGCCCCGAACGGACCGCCGCTGGTGGGCCCTCGCCGCCGTCGCCCTCGCCGTCTCGCTCATCATCATGGACGCGACCGTCATCAACGTCGCCCTCCCCGTGATGATCCGCGACCTCGGCCTCACCGCCTCCGAGGCGGAATGGATGAACGCCGTCTACGCGCTGATGTTCGCCTCGCTCCTGCTGACCGCCGGCCGCGTGGGCGACCTCTGGGGACGCCGCCGCCTGCTCGTCACGGGGATGAGTCTCTTCCTGCGTCGCGAGCGCGATCGCCGGTACGGTCAGCCACGGCGGCGCGCTGCATCGGGGCGCGCGTGGGCCAAGGGGTCGGCGCGGCGCTCATCCTCCCGACGACGCTGTCGACCCTCAACGCCGTCTTCGTGGGACGGCAGCGGGCGATCGCCTTCGCCGTGTGGGGGTCGACGATCGGCGGCATGGCCGCCGTCGGCCCGCTCGTCGGGGGGTGGCTCACCACGGACGTCACGTGGCGCTGGGCGTTCTGGATCAACATCCCCGTCGGGCTCGTCGTGATCGCGCTCGACGCTGTACGCCGTTCCGGAGACGCGGGACGAGACCGGGCCGCGTCGCCTCGACGGCGTCGGCGTTCTCCTCTCCGCTGGTCGGCATGGGGTCGCTCGTGTTCGCGCTGATCGAAGGCGTGCGTTACGGCTGGTGGCGCCAGGGATCGGGCGCGGTGTCGCCCGTGCCGGTCGCGTTCGCGCTCGGGCTGATGCTGATGGTGGCGTTCGTGGCGACGCAGGTGTCCCGCGCCCGCACGGGCAAGGTACGGCTCGTCGACCTCGGCCTGCTCCGCTTCCGGTCGTTCCGCTACGGCTCGATCGCCGCGCTCGTGGTCGCGTTGGGCGAGCTCGGGCTGCTCTTCACGCTCCCGCTGCTACTCCAGAACGCCCTCGGGTACTCGGCGCTCGGCACCGGATGGCTCATCGTCGCGCTCGCGCTCGGAACCTTCCTGGTCTCCGGGGCGACGCCGCAGCTCACCCGGCGGTGGGGCGGGCGGGCCGTCGTGCGCACCGGCCTCGCGGCTGGAGGCGTCGCCGTCGCGGGCCTCTCGCTCACCGTTTCGGTCCACGTGAGCGGCTGGGCGATCGCGGCCTGGCTGTTCCTCTACGGCCTCGGCGTCGGCATGGCGACGGCGCAGCTGACGAGCGTCATCCTCGCCGACGTGCCGGTCGCGGAGTCCGGCCAGGCGTCCGGCCTGCAGAGCACCTTCCGTCAGATCGGTTCGGCGCTCGGCGTCGCGATCCTGGGCGCGCTGCTCGTCACGACCCTGGGACAGCAGACGCGCACGAGCCTCGTCGACCTCGGCGTCCTCCCGGCGCAGAGCGAGCAGGTGGCGTCGTCCGTCCGGCACTCGGCCGGCGCGGTGATCCCCGCGCTCGAGGCGAACGCGGCGACCCGGGAGTCCGGGACGGCCGCGCGGGACGCGCTCATCACGGCGTCGAGGATCACGACGGGCAGCGCGGCCGCCGTCATCGCGCTCGGCCTCGCCGCGACGCTCGCCCTGCCCCCGACGCCGCCCGAGGGCGGGTCCACGCGACGACGCCGGACCTCCGCGCGCGACCGGGCCGCGGCGTCGTCCGACGCCTAGATGTAGTACATCGCGGGCTCGCGGTCCTCGTTCACGTCGACGGGCGTGGGGCGACGCGTCGTCGCCTGCGAGGATCCGGAGTCGACGGACGATGCGGCGGTGCCGGCCTCGACCAGCCCGGGGTGCTCCCGGATCACGGCGGGGATGCCGACCGCCGTCGCGCAATCGGGGACGTCCTTGACGACGACGGCGTTCGCGCCGATGCGCGCGTCGGAGCCGATGACGACGGGCCCGAGCACCTTGGCGCCCGCGCCGACGACGACGCGGTCGCCGACGGTCGGGTGACGCTTGCCGGGCGACATGCTCGTCCCGCCGAGCGTCACCTGGTGGAACAGCAGCACGTCATCGCCCACGACGGCGGTCTCGCCGATGACGACGCCCATCCCGTGGTCGATGAAGACGCGGCGCCCGATCCGCGCGCCGGGGTGGATCTCGATCCCCGTGCGCGCGCGGGCGTACTGCGACAGGAGGCGCCCGGGGATGCGCGAGGCCGTGCGTCCACATCCAGTGCGCGGCACGGTGGTACCAGATCGCGTGGACGCCCTGGTACGACCACAGGATGACGAGCGTCGAGCGGGCGGCGGGGTCGCGATCGTGCGCGGCGCGCACGTCCTCGCGCAGCCTCGCGACGAGGCCCGCGCGTCCGGCGTGATGCCTGCTGCGCCATGCTGTCCTCCTCGGCGTTCGGTGGGCGGCCCGGCCGAGTGTAAGCCCGGGCCGCCCGCGTCCTTCCCTGCCCCCGGCGGAAGGTCGGGTCGGTGGCCTAGTCCATGAGGTCCGCGTACAGCACGGACGAGAGGTAGCGCTCGCCGAACGAGGGGATGATGACGACGATCGTCTTCCCCTTGTTCTCCGGGCGCTTCGCGACGATCGACGCGGCGTGGAGCGCGGCGCCGGAGGAGATGCCCACGAGCAGGCCCTCCTCCTTGGCGGCGGCGCGCGCCGTGGCGACGGCCGTCTCGGAGTCGACGTCGATGACCTCGTCGTAGATCTCGGTGTTGAGGATCTCCGGCACGAAGTTCGCGCCGATGCCCTGGATCTTGTGCGGGACCGGGCTCGCCGCCGTTGAGGATCGGCGACTCGGCCGGCTCCACGGCGATCGATCTGCACGGACGGCTTCTTCTTCTTGAGAACCTCGCCCACGCCGGTGATCGTTCCGCCGGTGCCGATGCCCGCGACGACGATGTCGACCTCGCCGTCGGTGTCGTCCCAGATCTCGACCGCCGTCGTCTTCCGGTGGATCTCCGGGTTGGCGGCGTTCGCGAACTGGCGCGCGAGGACCGCGCCCGGGCGCTCCTTCGCGACCTTCTCCGCCTCGTCGACCGCGCCCTTCATGCCCGCCGCGCCCGGCGTCAGGATGAGCTCGGCGCCGAACGCGCGCAGCAGGGCGCGGCGCTCCTTCGACATCGTGTCCGGCATCGTCAGCACGACCTTGTAGCCGCGCGCGGCGCCCACGAACGCGAGCGCGATGCCGGTGTTGCCGCTCGTCGCCTCGACGATCGTGCCGCCGGGCTTGAGCGACCCGTCCTTCTCGGCGGCGTCGATGATCGCGACGCCGATGCGGTCCTTGACGGAGTTCGCGGGGTTGTAGAACTCGAGCTTCGCGAGCACGGTCGCCCCGGCGCCCTTGGTGAGCTTGTTGATGCGCACGAGCGGCGTGTTGCCGATGAGCTTGGTCGCGTCGTCGTAGATCTTCGCCATGTCAGTTCCTTCGTTCGGTGCTGGTCGCGGGCCGGGCGAGGCCGTCCCGCATACGCGGTGAGGGGGCGCGCGGATGCGCGGATGTGCCGGCCCGACGGACGGGCGACACCGGGGCGAGCGCTGGCGTGGGCAGAGGACCTGCCGCCGATCCGCGGGGCGGGTGCCAGCGCTCTACAGACAGAGGCAGCAGCCCTCACCACACGTGCAGGCGCACATGCGGGGAGCCATGGAACCCATCATGGGGGCAGGGGACGACGCCGTCACGATCGTGACGCGGAGCGTGGTGCCGCTCATGTCCTGCCTTTCTCCATCGGGTGGTGCCAGGCTAACGTCCGCTCGCGGACCGTGCAACAACGGTCGCGCGGCGTCGGCGCCGTACTCCTCGACGTCGACGCCGCGCCAGAACGCGACGTACCGCGCGATGGGGCGCGCCGCCGGTTTGGGGGCGGGCACGGACCACGCCGCGTCCGGGTTCATCTGGCCCTCGACCACGAGGTCGAAGTACTCGGTGCGGCCCTTCCACGGGCACGTGCTCGCGGTGTCGCTCCGCTTCAGGTAGTCGGTGTTGACGCTGTCCGGCGGGAAGTAGTGGCTTCCCTCGACCACGATCGTTGGTCGGACTCCGCGATGACCGCGCCGTTCCAGGTCGCCCTCATGTCGTTCCTCCTCGGGTGCGTCGCGCCGTATCGGAACGCCGACGCGCGTATTCGCGCGGGTGGCCATTCCGTCGGCGCCTGGACGCCGTCAGGCCTGCAGTGTCGGGCGCGCGGGCGGGGCTGTCCCTGACTCGCACGGGAGGCATGATGATCGACTGGTGACTTTGACGGCGTGAACTGGGTGGGCGTGGCGGTGGCGTTCGTCGCCGTGTTCGCCCTCGGCTGGTTCTGGTATTCGAACGCGGCTTTCTTCCCGATGTGGAAGCGCGCGGGCAACATCACGGACGAGCAGATCAAGAACGCCACATGGGCGTCGCGTTCGGCGGCACGATCCTCGCCACCGCGCTCGGCGTGTGCTGCTCGCGATCCTGATGCACGCGACCGGCGCGACGGGCGTCGGGGGGGAGCGGCCCTTGGCGCGATCCTCGGTCTCGTGTTCAAGGGCGGGGCCACGCGGGCCACAACGGCTTCGCCTTCGCGCGACGCGGATCACGCTGATCGACACCGCCGCGGACACCGCGGCCTCGCGCTCGCGGGCGTGATCCTCGGGCTGTTCGGGTAGGGGCGGCGCGGGACGCGTCGCTACTCGCTGACGCGGACGGAGAGGTCTTGAGGCGCTGGATCGCGCGTAGACCGCCGTGCGAACGTGATCGCCAGGAGCACGTAGGCCGGCACGAGGCCGACGTCGCTCGTGACGTTCCACGCGGGATGCGCCGCGAGCAGGTCCTCGGCCGGGGCGAGCGCCCACTGGCGGATGCTCACCGTCTTCACGCCGGGGATGTACCCGGCGAGCACGCCCTCCCAGAGCAGCGCGTAGATGAGGCCGACGATCACGGGGTTGCTGCGACAGGATCGAGATGGCGAAGAACACCGCGGTGTACACGAGCGAGGCCAGCGCGGTCGACGCGCCGAGCGCGATGGAGATCCGCCAATCCTGGTCGCCCGCGATCATCGTGCCGATCACGACGGACGCGACGGTGAACACGAGCGCCGCGCCGAGCCCGACCGCGAGCTTGGACAGCGCGATCACCCGGCGCGGAAGGGGCTTGGCGAGCAGGTAGACGATCGAGCCGTCCTCGATCTCCTGGGCGATCACGCCCGTGCCGATCAGCAGGCACATCACGGGAACGAGCGTGCCGAGGCCGAAGTTGGTCATCAGCGCCGCGGTCGACGGACGGGGAGGCCCCTTGCCCCCAGCGCGACAAGGCCCGCGACGAGCCACATCAGCGCGGCGAGCGCCGAGCAGGACCCACGAACGGCGGTTGCCGAGCAGTGGCGCGGGCGGTCAGGCGCATGACGACGATGTTCATCGGTGATCCGTTCCGTTTGCGGTCATCGCGACACCAGGTAGGAGAAGACGCTCTCGAGCGACTCGTCGGCCGGGGTGACCTCGTCGAGCGCGATGTTCGACGCGAGCGCGAGGCGCGGGAGCGCGTGGACGAAGCGACCGAAGTCGGACGCCTGGACGTCGAGGCTCGACGGTCGTGATGGTGACGGCGTCGGCCGAGCCGTCGGCGATGATCGCCGCGGCGAGCGCGCGGTTGTCCGACGAGGCGATCGTGTACTGGTGCGGGCGCTCCGTCATGAGTCGGCGGATGCTCCGGAAGTCGCCCGACGCGGCCTGGCGGCCGGCGACGACGACCTCGATCGTTCCCGCGACGTCCTCGACCTCCTCGAGGATGTGGCTGGAGAAGAGGACGACGGTCCCGGCGGCCCCCAGGCGCTGGAGCAGGTCGAGCAGGTGCATGCGCTGGCGGGGGTCCATGCCGTTGAACGGCTCGTCGAGCAGCAGGACGTCGGGGTCGGTGCACGAGCGCGGTCGCCATCTTGATCCGCTGCTTCATGCCCTTGGAGAACGTGCCGACGACGCGGTCGCGCGGCCCCATCATGTCGACGGCCTCGAGCGCGCGCTTGGTCGCGGCACCCGGGTCCGGCAGGCGGTGGAGCTGCGCGTTGGCGTACACGAAGTCCCAGGCCGTCATCCCGTCGTACATCGCCTCCGCCTCCGGCACGAGGCCGATGCGTCGGTACGTCTCGGGGTGGCGCCAGATCGGCGCGCCGTCGAGCGTCGACGGTGCCCGCCGACGGCGCGCAGGAAGCCGCTCATCATCGACAGGAGGGTCGTCTTGCCCGCGCCGTTCGGGCCGAGCAGGCCCGTGACGCCGGGGCCGATCGTCATGGTGACGTCGTTGACGGCGACGACGTTGCCGAACCAGCGCGAGACGCCGGCGAGCTCGATGGCGGTCATACCCCGCCCACCTTCCTGAATCGGCGCATGAGTATCGCGAGCGCGAGGCCGACGAGGGCGACGAGGGCGAGCGTGAGGACGGATCCGCCGAGGAATCCGACGGGCTGGGCGCCCGCCGCCACCGGCTCGACGCCGAGCCACGAGGCGCCGAGGCGCGTCGACGAGGCGTGAACGGGTCGAGACGCCGAGAAGTACGCCCCGGCGGCCTGGCCGACCTTGCACGTTGACGACGTTGACGACGATGGCGTGAAGCCGGCCGCCAGCACGAGCGAGCGTCATGATCGCCGCGACGCCGAATCCCCGGCGGCTTGGTGAAGGCGGCGAAGGCGAGCGACGAGCGCCGACAGCAGCACGGCAGGAGCGCGGCCATGAGGATGGCTGCCGAGCCACGTCCAGATCTCGTGCGCACGCGTGGCAGCTTCGCGAGCAGCGAGCCCGCCAGCGATGAGGGCGAGGGGGCCGGCGACGAAGAGGAACGACCGCGGTCGATGACGCCCAACGAACTTCGCGCAGCACGTAGTCGCTCGCGGACGAGCGGACGCGACAGGTAGAGGGGCATCACGCCGTCGCGCAGGTCGCGGGAGATCGCGTAGGGGGCGCGACCCGCGACGAAGATCGCGACCAGCAGCCAGTTCGACGTCGCGAACTGCGTGTAGGGGATGACGGGAGACTCGGAGGCCTTCGTGACGATGGTGACCGCGTCCACGAGGATGAGCGCGACGAGCGCCATGATCCCGAGCGAGGACCACGGCATCGCCTTGACCTTCGGGGGCCTGCCCATCCATACGCGCCGCGCAGCGTCTCGACCATGAGCGAGCGGAACGCCCAGCCTCGTCCGAGTCGCGGGCCGTCGTAGTGACGGAACCCGATGTCGTGGATGACGCTGCCGTTGGTGGTGGCGCTCGGCGCCGCGTCGCTAGACATGGGCGGCCTCCTGTCCGTCGTTGGCGGGTTCGGACGCGAAGATCTCGGAGAGGCGGTGGCGGCGGGGCTGGAGGCGGACGAGTCCCACGCCGAGCTCGGCGACCGTCGTCGACCACCCAGTCGGGCACGGCCTCGTCGGTCATCTCGACGGCGAAGGTCCCGGCGCGCGAGCCCAGTCGCCACGCGGGCGCCGCCTCTTCTTCAGGCGGGCCACGGCGTCGTCCGTCCGGTCGGTCACCTCGACGAGGAGCGAGCCGCTGAGCTGCGTCGCGTCGGCCGTCGACGGTGGAGCGCTGGAGCATGCCGCCCTCGATCACGACGAGGTGGTCGGAGATGCGCTCGAGCTCGCCGAGCAGGTGCGACGTGACCAGCACGGAGATGCCGAAGTCGCGGCTGACGCGCGAGATCAGGCAGAGCATCTCGTCGCGGCCGGCGGGGTCGAGGCCGTTCGTCGGCTCGTCGAGGAAGACGAGCTTGGGGTCGTGGACGAGCGCCTGCGCGAGCTTGACGCGCTGCTTCATTCCCGTGGAGTACCCGCCGATGGGGCGGTAGCGCTCCTCGTAGAGGCCGACGTGGCGGAGGGTGTCGGCGGCGCGCTCGCGGGCGACGTGCGAGGGGAGTCCCGACATCCGCGCCATGTGGACGAGGAACTCCGTCGCCGAGACGTCGAGGGGCAGGCACTCGCTCTCCGGCATGTAGCCGACGGCCTCGCGGATCTTGAGGCCGTCGGTGAGGCAGTCGAGGCCGAGGATGCTCGCCGTGCCGGAGGTGGGCGGGAGCAGGCCGAGGAGGATCTTGATGAGCGTCGACTTGCCCGCGCCGTTCGCGCCGACGAGGCCGACCACGCCGGTCGGCAGGTCGACCGTGAGGTCGGAGAGGGCGACGACGGGTCCGAACGCTTTGGTGAGGCCGTGGGTACTTATCGTGGGCACGTGATTCACCGTAGGCGACGTTGTCGGCGCGTTGCCATGGGGGAAGTCCCCGATCTTTGGAGCGGACGACGGGAATCGAACCCGCACCATCAGTTTGGAAGACTGAGGCTCTACCATTGAGCTACGTCCGCGAGGCGTCCCCCATTGTAGGGGCTTCCGCGCGCCCGTGACGCGGCCCGCGGGACTACAGTGGCGGTGGCCTACGGGGCGTAGCGCAGCTTGGTAGCGCATCCGCTTTGGGAGCGGAAGGTCGCAGGTTCGAATCCTGTCGCCCCGACCCTTCACGCTAAGGGCGAACGCGTCCGCCCCGCCGCCGTCATACCCCAGGGGGTATAGTGGCGGACGAAAGGAGACACCCATGTCTTTCGTCACGTTCATGAGCTCCACCGCCGGACGCTGGGCGCGCGCCCTCGTCGGCGTCGTCCTGATCGTCCTCGCCTTCGTCCTCGGAGGCGGATGGCTGTGGCTGCTCGCCCCCGGCGCGTTCTTCGTCGCCGTCGGCGCGCTCGACGTCTGCGTCTTCGCGCCCCTCTTCAAGATGCCGCTGTCCGGCAAGAAGGTCCGCGCGACCGTCTGAAGGTCCCGGGCGGTGCCGCCACCCCCACGGTCCGCACGGATCAGGTGACTGGTGTGCCGGGTGCGGATGTTGTGCGTGCCCGGCAGTCGCATGCGACTCACGGTTACCCGCGTCCGTGCGCACGGGGGGCGATCGGGGCGCGCCGCGCGCACGGGGGGAGGTCAGCACCAGGTGCCGTGCGCACGGGGGGCGATCGGGGTGCGCCGCTCGCGGTGAACGGTCAGCGCGACGCGCGCTCGTCCGACCGGCGCTCCGCGCGTTGCCGCAGGGCGGCGCCCCAGCTGATGCGGCTGCCGCCCTGCAGGAACGCGTTCGAGTAGATGCGAGTCGCCACCCGCATGACGGCCCAGATGGTCGCGATCGTGAGCGCGATCGACAACGCGATCTCCCAGAACGGCACGTCCGTGACGGCGATCCGCACGGGCATCACGATCGGCGTGAAGAGCGGGAAGAGCGACCCCCATCGCGTCCACGGCGTCGTGGGATCCCCGATGGTGAATTCCACGATGAGGAACGCGGCGACGAGCGGAGGTATGACGGGCGCCATCGCGAACTGTAGGTCCTCCTGGCGCGAGACCAGCGCCCCCGCAGCCGCGAAAAGCAGCGCGTACAACCCGTATCCCAGGACGAACCAAATCAGGCTCGCCGGCATGAGGCTCCAGGCGCGTTGAGAGATCGGGGTCGACCCGACGACGGCGTTGGCGGCGAGTCCTGACGCCACGACGATCGCGAGCTGCGTGATCCCCGCGATGCCGATCCCCACGATCTTCCCCGCCAACAGGTCGCGGGAGCGCACGGCCGACAACAGTACCTCCGCGGTCCGCGACGTCTTCTCCTGCGCGACGCCGGTCGCGATGGCGGTGCCGTAGGTCAGCAGAACCATGTAGAGGAGGAGCCCGGTGACGATCGCGGCGATCGCCTTCGAGTCGTCGACGGGCGGAGGGGGTGCGATCGCGTCGACGGAAACCGGCACGGGCGTCAGCGCGGCCGTGACCGTGGCGATCGGGATGCCCGCGGCGTCGAGCGCGTCCTTGAGGTGGGAGTGATCGAGCGTGGTCTGGATGACGCCCCTGACGTCGCCCGCGAGGTTCTTCTCCACGATGACGGTCGCCGAGGACCCGTCGAACTCGAGCGCGACGCCGACGGTCCCCGCGGTCACCGCGGCACGCGCGGCGGCATCGTCCGCGAGTTTCACCGTCGTCACGGTGACCTTCGACGCCTCCCCGACGGTCGTCAACTCGGGCGCGAGCGCCTGCGCGTCCGCCCCGACGAGGCCCACGGTCTCCGCGTGCGGACCGGACTTGACGAGCGCGGGGACGATCGCGAGCGCCACGACCGCGGCGACCATGATGCCCGTGACCACCCACATCGCGCGGCCGCGGAACCGCTCGCGGATCTCACGCCGGGCGACGAGCCAGAGGGGTCGCATCGCGTTCATGACTTCACCATCTCCAGGTACATCTCGGACAGGCTCTCCTCGTCGAAGCCGAAGTGCACGAGCGGCCCGGCCTTGGTCGCCACGTCGAGGACGGTCTGCGGGCTCGTACCGTCGTCGAGCAAAAGGGTCACGCCGTCGTCGTCCTCAGACACGACCGTCGCCCCTTTCACCCCGGTCGCCCACCCTCTCGGCGCGTCGACCGCCACGCGCAGGCGGCGCGGGAAGCGCGCCCGCAGCTCATCGAGGGTTCCCGACGCGAGGACGCGACCCGCGTCGACGATCACGACGCGGTCGCACATCCGCTCCACGAGGTCGAGCTGGTGGCTCGAGAAGAGGACCGCGGCTCCGGCGTCCGAGCGGGACGCCAGCGTGCGGCCGAGCTCGTCGACGCCGGCAGGGTCGAGTCCGGAGAACGGCTCGTCGAGGACCAGGAGGTCGGGCTCGTGCACGAGCGTGACGGCGAGCTGGGCCCGCTGCTGGTTGCCGTGGGAGAGCGCGGTGATCTTGTCCGCCTCCCGCCCGTGGAGCCCGAGCCTCTCGACCCACTCCTCGGCCTTCGCGTGCGCCGTCGACTGGTCGAGGCCGCGGAGCGTCCCGAAATATGCGACCTGGTCGAGCAGGCGCATGTGCGGGTAGAGCCCGCGCTCCTCGGGCATGTAGCCGAAGCGGTCGCGGTCCGACGCGCCGATCGGGCTCCCGTTCCATGTCAGCGTCCCGCGGTCGGGGCGGACGATGCCCATGACCGCCCGCATCGTCGTCGTCTTGCCCGCGCCGTTGCGACCGACGAGGCCGACGACCTCGCCGCGCCCGACCGTCAGGCTCAGATCGTCCACCGCGGTGATCGACCCGAAGGTCCGCGTAAGGCCGGTGATCTCCAGGCCGCCGCCCGTGTCCGCGGCTAACTTTCGGGCCACGATGATCCCTCCCGTTCGGGGGCCTCGCGGCCCGCGGGTCCACGATAACCCTCATCCGGGTTCGCCCCCGTCTTCCGCGGGATGGGGCCTTCGTCGCGTACCCGGTAGACTCTCGGGGTCCCGCGCTCGCGCGCACGTCCGTCCCCAGGAGTCCGCAGTGTCCAGCACCGTCGAGACCATCGACCCGACCACGGTGAAGATCACCGTCAACGTCACCGGCGAGCAGTTCGCCCCGGTCCTCAAGCACGCCTACGAACACCTGGGCGAGGGGGTCTCGATCCCCGGCTTCCGCAAGGGCAAGGTCCCCGCGAAGGTTCTGGAGCAGCGCATCGGCAAGGGCGCGGCGATCGAGCACGCGATCAACGACGGGCTCGCCGAGTGGTACACCGAGGCGATCGAGGAGCATGACCTCCACCCGATGGGCCAGCCCGAGGTCGAGCTCACGCGGGCCCCGGCGGACGACGACGAGAGCCTCGAGTTCGCGGCAACCGTGCAGATTCGTCCCGAGTTCACCCTCCCCGCGCCCTCGTCGCTCACGCTCACGGTCGCGTCCCTCGGCGTGACCGACGCGGACGTCGACGCCCGCCTCGACGCGCTGCGTTCGCGCTTCGGCACCCTCGTAGGCGTCGACCGCCCGGCGGCCGAGGGGGACTTCGTTACGCTCGACCTCGCGGCCGCCATCGACGGGACCGAGGTCGACGCCGTCCAGGGAACCTCCTACGAGGTCGGCTCCGGATCGATGCTCGAGGGCCTCGACCCCGTCATCGTCGGCCTGAGCGCCGGCGAGGAGACGTCCTACGAGGGTCCGCTCGCCGCGGGCGACCACGCGGGCGAGACCGCGCTGATCCGCGTCAAGGTCACCGCGGTCAAGGAACGGGAGCTTCCCGTGGCGGACGACGAGTTCGCCCAGCTGGCGTCCGAGTTCGACACCCTCGCGGAGTTGCGCGAGGACCTCACGAAGCAGGCGGAGCGGGTCCACCTGAACAACCTCGCCGTCGGCGCCCGCGGGGCGCTGCTCAAGCGCCTCGCCGAGGAGACGGACTTCGAACTCCCCAAGGGGATCGTCGACCGCGAGGTGCACGAGCACCTGGAGAGCGAGAACCGACTCGAGGACGACGGTCACCGCGCCGAGGTCACGGCCGAGGCGACCGAGGCGCTGCGTAACCAGATCCTCCTCGACCAGTTGGCGGAGGACCTCGACATTCAGGCGGAGGAGTACGAGGTCGTCGATTACCTGGTCTCGATGTCCCGCCAGTACGGCATGGACCCGCAGGAGTTCATCGAGCAGATGCGCCGGTCGAACCGGATTCCCGGCGCCGTGGCCGACGTGGTGCGGTCCAAGGCGGCGACCATCGCGCTACGTCAGGCGAAGGTCAACGACGAGTCCGGCCTGCCGATCGACCTCACCCCGGTGATCGGCGACGCGGAGTCGGACGCCGCGCGCGCGGCGCAGCACGCCGAGGCCCGCGAGGCCCAGGGCTAGCCGAGCGCAGAGTCGTCGCAGGGCGAGCCCGTCGTCTCGTCGGGACGGGTCTCCGGTCCCGTTCTCCCCGTAGCGAAACGACGCGCGTTCCGGCATTCGCGGCCGCCCGGTCACGTTAGTGTCGAGGCATACTCGCGCGGGCTCGGGCACCGGGTTCGCGCGACGGAGTCGGTCAGGAGGGTAGTAGTGAACGAGCCACACATGGCGGGAGCCGAGGGCATGGGGATGGGTCTGAATGACTCGATCTTCAACCGCCTGCTGCGCGAGCGCATCATCTGGCTGGGCGACGAGGTTCGCGACGACAACGCGAACGTCATCTGCGCCCAGATGATGCTGCTCGCGGCCGAGGACCCGGACAAGGACATCTACCTGTACATCAACAGCCCGGGCGGCTCGATCACCGCGGGCATGGCGATCTACGACACGATGCAGTACATCAAGCCCGACGTCGCGACGGTCGCGATGGGCATGGCCGCGTCGATGGGGCAGTTCCTGCTCTCGTCGGGCGCGCCGGGCAAGCGATACGCCACGCCTCACGCCCGCGTGATGATGCACCAGCCCTCGGGCGGCATCTACGGCACCGCCACGGACATCCGCATCAACGCCGAGCTCATCATGCACATGAAGAAGGTGCTCGCGGAGCTCACGGCCGCGCAGACGGGCAAGACCATCGAGCAGATCACGAAGGACGCCGACCGCGACCGCTGGTTCACCGCCGACGAGGCGCTCGAATACGGGTTCGTCGACAAGGTCATCAAGCACGCCGAAGAGGCGGGCGACATTCTCAGGGAGGCAAGGCGTGAGCGACGACTACACGGGCCGCAGGCGGCCGCACGGCCGCAGGCGGTTCAACCGCTCGGTGGCACCGCACCCGAGGCCCCGGCGCGCGGTACATCCTCCCGCAGTTCGAGGAGCGCACGTCGTACGGCACCAAGTCGCGCGACCCGTACTCGAAGCTCTTCGAGGACCGCATCGTCTTCCTCGGCGTCCAGATCGACGACACCTCGGCCGACGACATCATGGCGCAGCTGCTCGTGCTGGAGTCTCAGGACCCCGAGCGCGACATCACCATCTACATCAACTCGCCCGGCGGCTCGCAGACCGCGCTGACGGCCATCTACGACACGATGCAGTACATCAAGCCGCAGATCCAGACCGTGTGCCTGGGCCAGGCGGCCTCCGCGGCCGCCGTGCTGCTCGCGGCCGGATCGCCCGGCAAGCGGCTTGCGCTTCCCAACGCGCGCGTGATGATCCACCAGCCTCGCATCGAGGGTGGCTCGCGCGCGCAGGCCTCGGACATCGAGATCTACGCCGAGGAGATTCTGCGCATGCGCGAGTGGCTCGAGAAGACTCTTGCTCACCACACCGGCCAGACGGCCGAGAAGGTCCGTGACGACATCGAGCGCGACACGTTCCTGAGCGCCGAGCAGGCGAAGGAGTACGGCTTGGTCGACCAGGTGCTCGCGAGTCCCGCAAGGGCGCCCGGTCAGCGCCTCCGCGACGTAGGCGAGCGCCGCGAGTCGCTCGTCAGGCGCGCGCGGGTAGGTAGCCTGGAAGGGCGTTCTTCTGAACGCGCGTGGGTGCCTACGCGCCCCACCGAGGAAGGAGCGCGCCATGACTCGGCCGACGGATAGCGGCGACCTGCTCAAGTGCACCTTCTGCGGCAAGACGCAGAAGCAAGTGCGCAAGCTCATCGCGGGCCCCGCCGTGTACATCTGCGACGAGTGCGTCGGGCTGTGCAACGAGATCCTCGACGAGGAGTTTGCCGAGGCGGCCGAGGCCGAACTCACCGAACTTCCCAAGCCGCGCGAGATCTTCGACTTCCTCGGGCGAGTACGTGGTGGGCCAGGAGCGCGCGAAGCGGGCGCTCGCCGTCGCGGTGTACAACCACTACAAGCGCGTGCGCGCGGCGGAGGTCAAGCCCAAGAGTCGAGCGAAGGGCGACGAGGAGCCGTCGAGATCGCCAAGTCGAACGTGCTCTTCATCGGGCCCACGGGTTGCGGCAAGACCTACCTCGCGCAGACTCTCGCCAAGATGCTCAACGTGCCCTTCGCGATCGCCGACGCGACGGCGCTGACCGAGGCCGGCTACGTGGGCGAGGACGTCGAGAACATCCTCCTCAAGCTGCTTCAGGCGGCGGACTACGACGTCGAGAAGGCGCAGCGCGGCATCATCTACATCGACGAGATCGACAAGGTGGCCCGCAAGGCGGAGAACCCGTCGATCACGCGCGACGTGTCGGGCGAGGGCGTCCAGCAGGCGCTGCTCAAGATCCTCGAGGGCACGACGGCGTCGGTGCCTCCGCAGGGCGGGCGCAAGCACCCGCACCAGGAGTTCATCCAGATCGACACCACGAACGTGCTGTTCATCCTCGGTGGGGCGTTCGCGGGCCTCGAGGAGATCATCAGCCAGCGCGTGGGTCGCAAGGGCATCGGCTTCGGCTCGCAGCTCAAGGAGGCGGACAACTCCGACCTCTTCGCGCAGGTGCACGCCGCGGACCTGCACAAGTTCGGGCTCATCCCCGAGTTCATCGGCCGCATGCCCGTGATCGCGACGGTGTCGCCGCTCGACGTGGAGGCGATGGTGTCGATCCTCACGGAGCCCAAGAACGCGCTGGTCAAGCAGTACCAGCGCATGTTCGAGATCGACGGCGTCGAGCTTGTGTTCGACGACGACGCGATGCGCGCGATCGCCGAGCAGGCGCTCTCTGCGCGGCAGCGGCGCGCGCGGGCTGAGGGCGATCCTCGAAGAGGTGCTCCAGGAGACGATGTTCGAGGTGCCCGGGCCGCGACGACGTCGGGCCAGGTGACCGTCACGCGCGCGACGGTGCTCGACCGCGTGGCGCCGGCGATCACCGCGCGTATGGCCGACGAGGATTCGCCGCGCAACGCGCCGCCCGAGGCCGAGCCCCAGGCCAAGACCGCTTAGCGCGGGGAAGCCTCCCTCCCCGTCGACGCCTTGCGTGGGGTCTTCCGTTGGGACGCGGCTCCGCGCCATGCTGGGGGCAACGGATCTCCGCGCCGGAATCCATCCCGAAACCCCCGGGTTGTATGCCCCGGGGGTATAGCCCCCACGGGAGCCACGACGCCGTGGCGCTCGCGATCCGCGCGAAGAGGAGTCCCCATGGCCCGCGTCGTCGTACTCGGGGCCGGCGTGTCCGGCCACACCGCCGCCCTGTACCTCGCAAGAAGCTTCCGCGCGCCCACGAGGTGATGGTCGTCAGCCCCAACTCGCACTACAACTGGATCCCGTCCAACATCTGGGTGGGCGTGGGCAAGATGACCACGGACGACGTGGTCTTTCCGCTCGCGCCGATCTACAAGAAGAAGGGCATCGCGTTCGTCCAGGCCAAGGCCGTCGCGCTGTGGCCCGAGGGGGACGCCGACGACGCCCGACCCGCCGTCGAGGTGGAACACACCGGCGGCGAGCGCGCGGGGGAGACCGAGAAGATCCGCTACGACTACGTCGTCAACGCCGACCGGCCCGAAGCTCAACTTCGCCGCGACCCCGGGACTCGGCCCCGACGACGGCCACACCGTCTCCGTCTGCACGCCCGCCCACGCGACCGAGGCGTCGGCGAGGCTCGACGAGCTGATCGACGAGCTGCGCGCCGGGCGAGACCAAGCGCGTCGTGATCGGGGTCGGCCACGGGACGTGCACGTGCGAGGGCGCGGCCTTCGAGTACACGTTCAACGTGGAGCACGAGCTCCGCGCCGCGGGCGTCCGCGACAAGGCCGAGCTCGTCTACCTGACGAACGAGAACGAGCTGGGCGACTTCGGCGTCGGAGGGATGCAGTTCGAGCAGAACGGCTACCGGACCTCCAGCCGGCTCTGGACCGAGAGCCTGTTCCGCGAACGCGGAGTCAAGGCCATCACCGGCGCCGCCGTCACGAGCATCGACCCGGGCGTCATCCACTACGACCAGATCGACGGATCGCACAACGACCTCGCGTACGACTTCGCGATGCTGCTGCCGCCGTTCCGCGGTAGCGACTGGAAGGCGTACGACCGCGCGGGCGCCGACATCACCGACACGGTGTTCGCGCCGAGCGGGTTCCTCAAGGTCGACGCCGACTACAGCAAGAAGCCCTACGAGGAGTGGTCGGCCAAGGACTGGCCCCGCACGTATCAGAACCCCACGTACCCGAACGTCTTCGCCGTCGGCATCGCGTTCGCGCCGCCGCACGCCGATCTCGAGGCCGCGCGCGACCCCCGACGGGCTGGCCGTCGCGCCGAGCCCGCCCCGCACGGGGATGCCGTCCGGGACCATGGGCAAGGTGGTCGCGATGAGCATCGCCGACATGATCCGCCGGGGCACGACGACGCCCACGCACGCGGCGTCGATGGCGGAGATGGCGGCCGCGTGCGTCGCCTCCGCCGGCGCCGGACTCAGGACCGGCACGGCGGCCGCGATGACCATGAGCCCCGTCGTCCCCGACTGGGAGAAGTACCCCGAGACGGGCCGCAACCTCAAGGAGACGTTCGGGGAGCTCGGCCTCGCCGGCCACTGGGTGAAGCGGCTGCTGCACACCCTGTTCATCTACAAGGCCAAGGCGAAGCCCGGGTGGACGTTCATCCCCGAGTGACGAACCGCGTACGGACAAGGAGCGACATGGACACCACGAACGAGCGGATCGCGCAGGCTCCGCTGCCCACGCGCGGCGAGCTTCGCCGACGACGGGGTCTGGTGCGGCAGCTCGCGCGGTTCACGCGCATCAACTGGACGATGTGGAGGCTCGCGCGTCGGACGCACGGCTAGCGGCCGCCGACCCCGGGGAAGCCGGGGGGCGCGGACTGCGTTGCGATGCGCCCGGCGAGGAGTTCCCCGCTTCGCTACGGTGAACCCAACGAACGGGGAACTGCGATGTCTCACGGTCTGATCGGCGACGTCTTCGGCCTGGCCGTTATCTGCATGATCCTCTTCGCCATCGTGGCGTACCTCAGGTGGCAGTCGAGGGCAAACGCCGGGCTCGCGACGAGCCTCGGCTTCGAGCCCGGCGCCAGTGGACTCACCCTCGAGGCAGGCGCGTTTCCCATGACGCTCGACGGCGGCGTGGTGGCGCGGGCCGAGGCCTCGGCTCATGGGATGTGGCGGGGGCGACGCGCCGAGAGCGTCTGGGTGGGGGCGGGCGATCAGGCGCGGATGATCGCGGCGTTCCGCATCGAGCTGGTCGAGCTGCCGGAGAGTCTTCCTCGCGTCGAGGTCATCGCGCGCGACCACTTCTCCCTGGTTCCGACGGGCGGGGGAGACGTCATCGACCTGGAGTCCGACGAGTTCAACGCGGCCTTCCACGTGCTCTCGCCGGATCGAGCGTATGCCCACGCGGTGCTGCACCCGCGCATGATGGAGCGACTCCTCCTCCCCGACGCGCGCGGGGTCTCGGTCACCGTGTCGGGGCGGACCGTCTTCTGCTGGCGCCCGAGCGCGGGAGGGTCGGAGGGGGCCGCCGCGCGGCTCAACCTCCTGAGCGACGTCGCCGACCTCCTGCCGGGATTCCTTGAGGGCAGGTTCCCGACGGAGGCCGGGTCGGGAGGCGCGGCCGTGCCGCTTCGCTCGACGGACGACGGCGGCGCGGCGACGTCGCGAAATTGGTGCGTGTGGCTCGCGTGGGGCCTGGCGGCGACCCTCGTCCTTCTTCCCGCGGGCATCGTGGCGGCCCACGTTGCCCTTCGCGCCGCCCGGGCGGGTCGCGCCTCGAACGACGCGGCCGCGCGGATGCTTCTCTACCTGGGTTACCCGGCGCTCGCGCTCGTCGCCCTCGGTTGGGTCCTGGCGTCGGGCGGTGAGGTCCGCTAGCCCTCGTTCGGGGGCACGCTACGGAAGTACCGCGCCCGAAGGCTCATGAGGACGACGGCGGACAGTGCGGCGACGACAACGGCGAGACTGCTCACGACCACGCGCCAGTCCGGCACCCGCCACGGATGGGTGAGCTCGACGTACGACCCAAGGCCGCCAAGAACCGCTCCGATCAGGATCGATACGAGGGCCGCCTTGAGGAGCCATGTCGACCCCGGAGGCGTCGCGCGTGACCAGCGGATCCGTACCGCGGCCCCGATCGGGAGGGCCGCGAGGACCGCGACGATGGCGTCGGCGATGAGCATCGGCTCCGGCCCAACCACGACGTCATCGAGCGGGCCCGGGTGGGTGTACTCGTAGCTCCAGACGGCGGCGACGGCGAGCCAGGCGAGCCCCAACCCCGACAGGAGGACGAAGAGCCAGGTGGAGTAGGGGTCGCGTTGGTCGCGCGCCGGGGGGCTCATGGTCACCACGATCGCAGGTGCCCCTTCGTGGCACAACCGGCGGTGCCCCGCGGCTAGCCCTCGGCGGGAACGAGCTCGGCGCCGCGCGTCGCGATGACCGCGTCGTCGCCGTCGGGCACCGACACGATCTCCATCGCGCGGACGCGCGCGGACGCCTCGAGGTCGGCGCGGGCCGTCTCGACCGCGGGCGTCTTCGACGCGGGCACCAGCAGCTCGACGGACGCGATCTCCGTGCCCTGCTTGACCTTGGCCTCGGACTTGATCTTGCGGAGCGCGCTCAACGCCTCGCCGACCGCGGTGAGCAGCGGGACGCTCGTCGCGGCCATCTGGTCGGCCCGGTCCGCGGGGATGCCGCGCGTGGCGATCGCGCGGAGCGGGGCGGCCTCGGGCCACGGGGCGCGGTGCACCGAGCCCTCGCGCCACCAGGACCAGACCTCCTCGGTCGCGAACGGCAGCGCGGGGGCGAAGAGCCGGAGGAACGTCTCCAGGGCGATCGTGAGCGCCGCGCGGGCGGACGCCGCGCCGGGGGAGCACTCCGCCTCCGCGTCGACGGGCGCGCCCGGCGCGGTGCCGTCGTAGCCGCGGGTCTTCACGAGCTCCAGGTAGTCGTCGCAGAACTGCCAGAAGTACGTCTCCGTGACTTCGAGCGCCTTGGTATGGTCGTACGCCTCGAACGCCGCTGTCGCGGCGTCGACCACGTCGGCGAGCGCGGCGAGCATGGCCCGGTCGAGCGGCTCGGTCACCGGGGGGGCGGTCACGTGGGCCGCCGCGGCGACGCCGTCCTCGAGCGACGCGTTCGCCGCGCCCTCGATCCCCGTCACCCCGAGCACGAACTTCGACGCGTTGAGCACCTTGGTCGCGAGACGCCGCCCGATCTTCATCTGGCCGGTGTCGAACGCCGCGTCCGTGCCGAGGCGCGCGGACGCCGCCCAGTAGCGCACGGCGTCGGGCCCGTGCTCGTGAAGCAGGTCCACGGGGGTGACGACGTTGCCCTTGGACTTCGACATCTTCTTGCGATCCGGGTCCACGATGAAGCCGGAGATCGCCGCGTGCGCCCACGGCAGGGTCCCGTGCTCGGTGTGGGCGCGGAGCACGGTCGAGAACAGCCACGTGCGGATGATGTCCTGCGCCTGCGGGCGGAGGTCCATGGGGAACGTCCGCGCGAAGAGGTCGGGGTCGTCGCGCCATCCGCACGCGATCTGCGGCGTGAGCGAGGACGTCGCCCACGTGTCCATGACGTCCGGGTCGCCCACGAAGCCGCCGGGCTCGCCGCGCTGACCCTCCTCGAATCCCGGGGCGGGATCCGACGACGGGTCGACGGGCAGGGCGTCCTCGTCGGGGAAGATCGGGTGGTCGTGGTCGGGGTTGCCGTCCGGCAGCACGGGGTACCACACCGGCAGGGGAACGCCGAAGAAGCGTTGGCGCGAGACGAGCCAGTCCCCGTTGAGGCCTCCCACCCAGTTCTCGTAGCGGACGCGCATGAACTCGGGGGTCCACCCGAGCTCCTTGCCGCGGGCGAGGAGCGCCTCGCGAAGGGCCTCGTCGCGGCCCCCGTTCGCGATGTACCACTGGCGGGTGGTGACGATCTCGAGCGGCTTGTCGCCCTTCTCGAAGAACTTGACGGGGTGCTTGACCGGCTTCGGGTCGCCCAGCATCTCGCCCGACTCCGCGAGGAGCTCGACGATCCGCTTCTGCGCGCTGAACACCGTCTTCCCCGCGAGCTCGGCGTAGGCGGCTCGCCCCGCCTCGGACTCGATCCCGGTTGGCGGCTCCGCCATGACGCGCCCGTCGAACCCGAGCACCGCGCGCGTCGGCAGCTGGAGCTCGCGCCACCACGTCACGTCGGTCACGTCACCGAACGTGCAGATCATGGCGATGCCCGAGCCCTTCGCGGGGTCGGCGAGGTAGTGGGACACCACGGGGACGTCGACGCCGAACAGCGGCGTCGTCACGGTCGTCCCGAAGAGGGGCTGGTACCGCTCGTCGTCCGGGTGCGCCACGAGCGCGACGCAGGCCGGCAGGAGCTCGGGACGCGTCGTCTCGATGAGCACGGGGTCCGCGCCCTCGCGGGCGAACGCGAGCGTGTGATACGCGCCGTCGAGTTCCTTCTCCTCGAGCTCCGCCTGCGCGACTGCCGTGCGGAACGTCACGTCCCACAGCGTCGGCGCCTCGGCCTGATACGCCTCTCCGCGCGCGACGTTCCGGAGGAACGCCTGCTGGGCGACGGCCTGCGCGGTGGGGGAGATCGTCTGGTACGTGTGGGACCAGTCGACGCTGAGCCCCAGGTGGCGCCAGAGGGCGTCGAACTGCTTCTCGTCTTCGGCGGTGAGCTTCTCGCAGAGCTCGATGAAGTTCCGGCGCGAGATCGGCACCTGGTCCGCCTGCTTGATGGACTTGCCCTCTCCGCCCTCATGCGGCGGCGTGAAGTCGGCGTCGTAGGGCAGGGAAGGGTCGCACCGCACGCCGTAGTAGTTCTGGACGCGGCGCTCGGTGGGAAGCCCGTTGTCGTCCCACCCCATGGGGTAGAACACCTCCTTGCCGCGCATGCGCTGGTAGCGGGCGACGAGGTCGGTGTGCGTGTAACTGAAGACGTGGCCGACGTGGAGTGACCCGGACACCGTGGGCGGGCGGGGTGTCGATCGAGTAGACCTGGTCCCGGTCCTTGGTCGAGTCGAAGCGGTACGTGCCCTGTGCGTCCCAGGCGCCGTTCCATTTGTCGTCGAGCCCGTCGACCGTCGCCTTCTCCGGAATGCGCGTCATGGCGGTCATTCTTCCAGACGTCGCGGGTCCGTCCTTCGCGGGGGCGGCGCGCGCCACGCTCGGAAGCGCGCCGCCCCCGCGGCGGTTCCGGCTAGGAGGACGGAGTCGTCGACGGCGTCATCGCGCCCGCGGTCGTCGGCGAGGTTGTCGGCGAGGTTGCCGGCGCGGTCGTGGTGGTGACGGGCGCGGTGGTGACGGGCGCCGTCGGAATGTCGTCGGCCTTCTTTCCGCAGGCCGACAAGCCAAAGGCGGTGACGGCCGTGACGGCCGTGACGGCAATCGTGGTGCGAATACGCATGCGTGTTCCTCCCAGGTTGTGGTGAGTGGTGCGCCCCCGGGAGGGAGCCGCGCGTCGCGGGGCTCGCTCGTCGAGGGCGGCGGCCTCGACGACGGGGCCTATCGCCGCCGTAGAGCGGCGGCTTCCTGAGAACGATTACGCGGCCGAAACCGTTCGGCCTGAAGGGTCACAATTCGGTCACACCGGACAAGACGAAACCCCGATCGGCTGAGGGACGGATCGGGGCTTCGCCTGTCGCCACGCTCTCGCGGGGACATTGACACGTCGGATCGGAGGGGCTAGGGCCTCCGCTCTACGACGGCATACCTTGTGTGACCCCCATCCATCTACCCGGGGCCGCGCCACCTTGTAATGTCGCGCTTCCCTCAGGCTAACGCCGCGTGAGCGCTTTGGCATCACGAGAAGTGTGGTGTTTGTCACGAAGTGACACGATCTACGCCCCGACGTGCGCTTCGGCCACCATGGGGCCCGTGGGCGTTTTGGAACCGCCGGGCGGTTCCATCGTCACGTAGATCTCTGTCACGCCGTCCATGTTCCCGTCGACCAGAACCATGAAGGTGCCGTCGTGGGAGGGCATGAACGCCGGGCCGGCCTCGGACGTGCCGTCCGCGTGCGTCATCCAGAGCTGGTATTCCGTGCCCGGATCGGGCATCGGCGCCGTGTCGCCCATGAGGACCGCGCCCCCGTAGGAGGCGCTCATGATGAACGAGGAGCGTCCGAGGGGAACGGACATCGTGTGCGCGTCCGAGGCGGAGATGATCCGCATGGCCTGCTCGTGTTCCGCGAGGGCGGCGGACTCGGGGCCGCCGTGGAGGAACGCGGCCACGCCGATGCCGAACGCGGCGACGAGCACGGCGGCGGCGGCCGCTCCGACCCAGGCGACGAGTCGGCGAGGGCGGCCTCGGCGGGGCGCGGAGACGGGGAGCGCGGCGGGTTCCTGGTCGGTGCGCCGGGCCTGCGCGAGGACGGCGACGCGGAGCGTCGCGGGCGCGGCATCGGACGCGCCGTCCGACAACGCACCGGTGGCGCCGACGAGCGCGACCGCCTCGCGGAGCGACGCGACCTGGTCGCGGCACGCGGAACACCCCTCGAGGTGGGCCGTGAAGGCGGCGAGCTCGTCCGGGTCGAGGGCGTCGACGGCGTACGCGGCGGCGAGGTCGTGAATGGTCACGGCGCCACCTCCAGGAGCTCGCGAAGGCGGATGATCCCGTCGCGGAGGCGAGCCTTGGCCGTGCCGAGGGGCACGCCGAGTTCGCCGGCGACCTCGCGGTGGGTGAGGCCCTTCCAGTAGGCGAGGGCGAGGGCTTCGCGCTGGATCTCGCTGAGGCGGGTCAGGGCGCGCCGCACGCGGGCGGCCTCCCACTCTCCCTGGAGGAGGTCGACGACGCGGGACGGTTCGTCCTCCACGGCCGCGAGGGCCGTCGTGGTCGCGTGGTCGGCGCGGGCGCGGGCCGTGTGGGCCTGCTCGCGGCGGACGCGGTCGACGGCGCGCCGGTGCGCGATGGTGAGGATCCAGGAGCGGGCCGATCCGCGTTCCGAGGCGAATCGGGGCGCCGCGCTCCACACCTCGAGGAGGGCATCCTGGGCGGCGTCCTCGGCGAGGGCGGGGTCGCGCAGCACGCGGAGGGTGAGCGAGTACACCTGGTCGGACACCGCGTCGTAGAGGCGCTCGAAGGCGGAGGCGGAACCGCGCGCGACCTCATGGAGGAGGTCGTCGAGGGGGGTGTTGGACGGAAGGGAGGCGGAGGACGCGGAGCGTCCGTTCGCCGGGGGATTGGCGCCGAACTCCTCCCACGCGTCTTCGGGCTGCTCGTCCGCGGCGGGTCGAGGAACC
This sequence comes from uncultured Actinomycetota bacterium, assembly GCA_963823015.1. Lineage (GTDB taxonomy): Bacteria > Actinomycetota > Actinomycetes > Actinomycetales > Demequinaceae > JAFGBM01. The sequence goes on from CAWGJW010000001.1 coordinate 100,781, forward strand.
GCGCGCAGGCGTCGGGGTGAGCCCACTCCGCCTCCCTCCGTCGTGAGTGGTAACGCAGGAAAGGCTAATTGCCTTCCATCATCGAGTCGTTCGACATGGAGTCGTCCGACATGGCGGGGGTCGGCGTCATGGCGTCGCCCATCATGGAGTCGTCCGACATGGCCGGGGTGGGCGTCATGGTGTCGCCCATCATGGAGTCGTCCGACATGGCCGGGGTGGGCGTCATGTGGTCGCCCGACGACTCGTCGGTCTTGTTGCACCCGGCGAGCAAGGCCGTGGTCATCAAGACCGTCGCCACGCCCGTGGCCGTTCGCGTGATTCTCATACTCTTCCTCCCAGAGAGTGGCCGCCACGGCGTGGCGGCCGTTGGTGATTCGTCGCCCGAGGGACCCCGGATGGGTCGCTGGGCTCATCCGAACGTGAAGGCGAATGCCTCGACTCCGGACGAGAACGTGAGCGTCAGTTGGTCGTCGATCGGGTCGCCGCTGTAGAGCGTGTACAGCGTCGGTGCGCCGGAGACGTCCACGATGTTCTTCCATCCCGGATCGCCCTCCCTTGTCACGGTCACCGTGCCCTCGCCGCCGAGGACGAGGTACACGTTCGCCGCGTAGAAGTGATAGCGGAGCGTGGCGTCCGTGCCCGCGACCGCGGATTCGGATCCGACGGTCCAGGTGCCGCCCAGCGAGAATTGGTTCCGCCGGGGGCGCGGGACGAGCGTGTAGTCGAACGCCTTGTCGGGCACGCCCTCGTCGTTCGCGAGGGCGTTGAGGCGGGCGTAGCCCACGTACGTCTCGGGGGAACGCCCGGAGGTAAGGTGCGCGGCGTCGACGTTGACGGTGGACGTGCGCGGGGCGTCGAGGAGCTGCTGGATGAGCTTCTCCGTCTCCGCGTAGCCGCCCTCTCCGTAGTGGACCTGGCGCACGATCCCGTCCTTGTCGATCAGGTAGTGGGCCGGCCAGAAGGCCTGGTGCCACTCGTGCCACGTCGCGTAGTTGTTGTCGAGCGCGACGGGGTAGTGAATGCCGAATCGCCGCGTGGCGTCCTCGACGTTCGAGCGCACGTGCTCGAACTGGAACTCGGGCGTGTGGACGCCGATGACGACGAACCCGTCGTCCTTGTACTTGTCGTACCAGGCGGTGACGAAGGGGAGCGTGCGCTGGCAGTTGATGCAGGAGTAGGTCCAGAAGTCGATGAGGACGACCTTCCCCTTGAGCTCGCTGAGGGTCAGGGGCTGGTCGCCCGGGGTGTTGATCCAGGATTCGATGCCGGGAAGGTCGAGCGCGGGTCCGCAGTTGTGCAGCTCGTCGCCCGAAGCCTTGGCGCACGCGTCGAACGTCATCGCGTTCCCCGCGGCGGGCTCGGCGGGCCCGTTTCCCGAGAGGGCGTCGAGCTGGCTCCGGACGGTGTCGTTGTTCTCGATCGCCGCCTGGGCGTCTCCGAGCACGGGCGGAACCAGGGTCTGCAGGCCGTCGAGCTTGTGGGTGGCGACGAGCAGCGCGGTCGCGATGAGGATGGCGCCGGAGACGCGTCGGACCATTCCGAGGTTGTTCCGCACGGCCTTGATGCGCGACGTGATCGACTGTCCGGCGAGGGCGAAAACCAGCAGCGGGATCGCGATGCCGACGCTCAGCGCCGCGGTGAGCACCACGAGGCCGATGCTGAAGCTGTTGTTCGCGGCGAGGGAGACGACGGCGGTGAGCACGGGCCCCGCGCACGGGACGAAGATCAGGCCGAGCGCGAGCCCCGTGACGAATCCGCTGCCGTTCTGGCTGATCTTGGGCATCTTGGAGGACTGGAACGGCCGCTCGAGGAGGTGGCCGACCTGGGGGATCAGGAGGCCGATTCCTACGGCGCTCAGCACGACGATTCCGGTCCACCACAGGATGTCCTGGCGGAGGTGGAGCGCGCCGATGAGGGTTCCGCCGACGAGGGTGAAGACCGCGAAGGACGTGACGAGGCCCGCGACCACGAGGACGGGGCGGCGGCGCGAGGGACGCGCCGGGATCGCCGAGGCTCCCCCGGAGTCCGACGGGACGCTCCCCACGCCCCCGCCGACGCCGACCGCCATGGGGATGCGGGGAGCCGTGGGGACCGAGCTCGCGAGGATCGCGGGCAGCACGGGGAGGACGCAGGGCGAGAGGGCCGTGATGAGGCCCGTGACGATTCCGACGAGCGCGAGGGTGAACATGACTCCTATTCGCGCGCCGGGGGCGGGCGGATGGGTCGATTCTGCCGTCGGGGGGCGCAATACTAGCGCCGTGGGCAACGGTGGGCGAAGACGACGGGTGGTCGTGGCGAGCGCGGCCGCGCTCGTCCTCGCCGTCTGCGCGTGGGCGGCCTACCTCGTCTTCCGTCCGGAGCCGGCGCGCGCGTTCGGGTACTGCGTGAGCGACGACGGGAGGAGCGTGTCCGTCCTCGTGTCTTATTCCGAGGGGTCGCGGGTCGCCCGCGCGGGCGTCATCAGCGCCAACGCGTCGAACGTGGACGTCGGCGTGTGGATCGACGGCGGGTGGCCCTGGCGCGACCGCGGGTCGGTCGCCGTGGTGACGTCGGCGACGATCGGACTCGCGGAGCCGCTCGCCGGGCGGGCGGTGAGGTACTTCGGGCAGCCCTTGGGCGCGCTCGGGGCCGGGGCTGAGGGCCTCCTTGGTTGCGAAACGGTTGCGACGCCGTAACGATTGGGCGAATCGCGCGGCGTGGCACGACGCGGCGGGCTCCTCGCGCGTTGTACTGGTGTTACCCCTTGGAGGGAGCGCCATGAAAGGCACCGTCTTCGCGTTGCTGGCCGCCGTTGCCGCCGTCGGCCTGGCCGCCTTCGCCACCACGTCCGTCGTCGTCGTCGCCGAGCGTGACGGCGCGAAGGCCTAGCCGGGGCCGCGCGCTCGCCGATCCCGTTTCTCCCGCGTCGTTCCCGCGCGCGTGCTAATATGTTAGGTGGCTAACGAATGATTAGCCGGTACGCAAGCAAGGAGGTCCCATGAGGACCGAGGAAACGACCGGGGGCCACGGCCCCCACGCGGGCGAGGAGAACCTCGTTCGCACGATGGCGCGCACGGCGCAGGCCATGCGGCGCCACCTGGAGAAGAGCATCGGCGACGTCCCGGGAGGGATGAGCGCCTGGTGGGTGCTCCGCGAACTCCATCGCTCCGGGCCGACGACCCAGGCCGACATGGCCCGCAGCGTCGGCGTCGCCGGGTCGACGCTCACCCGCCGACTCGAACAGATGGAGGCGGACGGCCTCATCACGCGTTCGCAGGACCCGGACGACGCGCGCCGCGTCATCGTCGAACTGAGCGAGGCGGGCGAGGCGACGCGCGGTCAGCGACGCGAACACGCCGAGGCCGAGGTGGATCGACTGATCGCCGGGGTATCGGAGGACGACCTCGCGGCGTTCGACCGCATGGTCGCGACGATCCGCGCGAACCTCCGCGCGCTCGGCACCGATCCCGACGGACGGGGCGGCGGGCACGGGATGCGCAGCGGCTTCGGTCCTGGCGGCGGTCAGGGGCGCGGACGCGGTTCGGGCCACGGCCGCGGGCGAGGCCCGAACGCGCGCGCCGAGGCCGGCTAGCGGCGGAAGAGCGTCGCGAGCAACGACGGGGGGAGCGGGGCCTGCTGGGCGGTCGCGCACGAGCAGCGCTGGTCCACCGGGACGTGCCCGAGGACGCGCTCGACGTGCTGGCCGCATCCGGTGTAGCTGGGCTTGCCGCAGGTGCGGCAGGTGGCGGGGCTGCACATGGTCGATTCTCCGTTCACGAGTGGGCGCTCACAAGGCGCCGGCGACGACGCTAGCATACCCCTAGGGGTATGACGCAAGTCGAGGTCGACCCGCCTCCGGGGTGGTCACCGCGTCCGGCAGCGCCGTAGGCTCGGTGATGGCGCCGCGACGACGCGGCCCGGGGAGGACGACATGTCACGCAACGCGACGCTTGGTCTCATCGGCGGGATACTCATCGCCGTTACGGTGTTCCTCAGCGGGAACACGATCACGTTCTCGGGCGACGCCCTCAAGGACACCACCGCCCTCATCATCCTGGTCGCCGGCATCGCGGTCGCCGCGTTCTCCGTGGGCGGCAACCGCCTCGCCGCGAGCTACGCCGCCACGGTGGCCGGCGCCTTCGCCCTCCGGGACGTCATCGAGCTTCTGCGCAACGATCCCGGATCGATCAAGGTGCAGCTCGTCGTCCTCGTCGTCGGCGTGATCATGGGGCTCGTCGCGTCCGTCGGCCGTCGACGCGCCTGACCCGACGACCTGCTGAGGAGGTCCGACCGTTGAACGACGCCCGCGACGCGCGCCCGCGCCCGTTCGCGAGCATCGTCTGGCCCTCGGGTGACGAGCAGGGCCGCGAATGCGCCCCGGACGTCCTCGCCGACCTCGCGCTCGACGGCGTCATCGACCGGATCGCGCGCCCGACCATCGCCCCCGGCGTCGCCGAGCTCTTCCGACGCCTGCCGCGGGACGTCGCGACCGTCGCGTACCGCCAAGGAGTCCTCGCCGACCTCGACCGCGGCCCGGCGCGCGAGGCGATCGAGGCCTTCGCCGACGCGATGCGCGAGGTCCGCGACGAGCTCGCGTCGCGCCACGCCCTCCCGTTCCGTCACGCGCAGAACGCCCGCCTCGCGTCGGCCGCCCGCAGGTACGGCGCCGCGATCGAACGCCTCCGGGACGACCTCGACGCGGCGAGCCCCGACTCGGAAGGGCTGAGGTCGTTGCTCGCGTACGTGACCGAGTACACGGGCTCCGACGATTTCGTCAGGTTCCGCGACGCCGCCGCGGAGGTGATCGAGGCGATCGCGGCCGTCCGCTACGGCCTCCGGATCGACGGCCCGACGCTCACGGTGTTCGCGGCCCTCGAGGGGCCGACGCTCGCCGAGGCGATCGGCGAGACGTTCGCCCGCTTCAACGACGGCGTGGAGCCCTCGCCGTTCGTCGCGGGAGAGCCGTCCGACGGGGCGACGAGGCTCGACCAAGAGATCATCGAGCGCGTCGAACGCGTCCACCCAGGCCCGTTCGCGGCGCTCGACGACTTCGCGGTCGAGTTCGCACATTTCATCCCGGACGTCGTCGCCCGATTCGATCGTGAGGCGCGGTTCTACACCGAGTACCTCGCGTTCATTCGGCCCCTCCGCGCGGCCGGACTGGCCTTCTGCGCGCCGTCCGTCGCCGACGGCGGCGACCTGCGCCTCCGCGCGTCCTTCGACCTGGCGGTCGCCGACCGGCTCGTCGACGAGGGGCGCCCCGTGGTGCCGAACGACGTCGACCTTGCGGGCAAGGAGCGCGTCGCCGTGGTCACGGGTCCGAACCAGGGGGGCAAGACGACGTTCGCCCGGATGATCGGCCAGGCGCACGTGCTCGGCGCCCTCGGCCTCCACGTCCCAGGGACGTCCGCCGAGATCGCGCTGCCCGACCGCGTCCTCACCCACTTCGAGCGCGAGGAGAGCGTAAGCGACCTGCGGGGCAAACTCGAGGACGACCTCCGGCGCGCCCGGGCGATGCTCGACGAGTGCGGCCCGGCGAGCCTCGTGATCTTCAACGAGGTACTGACGTCGACGACGCTCGACGACGCGCGGGAGATGGGGGAGAGGATCCTCCGGCGCGTCATCGCCGCCGGCCCCCGGTGCGTGTTCGTCACCTTCGTCGACGAGCTGTCGACGCTCGACCCGGCGATCGTCAGCCTCGTGTGCGGCGTCGAGAAGGACGATCCGACGCGCCGAACCTTCCGCATCGAGCGTCGACCCGCCGAGGGGCTCGCCTACGCGGCGGCCCTCGCGGGGCGCTACGGGCTGACGTACGACGCGGTGCGGGGAAAGGTCGGGCCATGAGGGTCGCACTGATGGGTCCCGACGGGGCGTTCGACCCGAACGCCCCGGAACCCGCGCTCGCTCGCGACACCATCCGCGACCTCGGGCTGGGGCTCGTCGTCCTCGCGATGGCGCGCGAGGACCCGTTGCTCGCCCGGGCGGCCCGGTCCGCCCTCGCCGCGCCGCTGATCGACGGGCGCGCGATCCGCTACCGCCAGGCCGTCCTCACGGACTGCCTCGCCCACCGCGGCGTCGTCCGCGAGATGTACGCCCGCGCCGGCGAGGCGATCGACGGGATCCGCGCCGCCGTCGGCGGGCTGCGCGTCGGACCCGAGTCCGTCCTGAGCGGCGCGATCGAGGCGCTCGCCATCTCCCTGCCCGTGCTGCGATGGCTCCGCGACGTCGCCGCCCGCTCCCGGGACCGGTTCTCCTCCGAGGGGTTCGGGTCGTTCTTCGACGACATCGAAGAGAGCCTCGACGACGCGTTCTTCCGCGCCGCCGAAGGTCACGTGCGGGAGCTGCGGCACCGTCGCGTCGCGAGCCTCACCGCCCGCGTCGGCCCGGAGGCGCGCGGCACCGACTACGTGCCGCTCGCGAAGGGGGCGCGGGAGGACCCGGGCCCGCGTGGCGCGTTCGGCGGCCGGCGGCGCGCGCAGACCTACCGGATTCCGGAGACGGACGAGCAGTCGCGCCGCGCCCTGGCCGAGCTCCGGGTCCACGGCCTCACGCCCATCGTGGAGGCCGCGACGAGCGCCTCCAACCAGGTCGCCCGGTACCTCGACGCCCTGGCGCGCGAGCTCGCGTTCTATGTCGCCTCGATCAACCTGGCCGAGGACCTCGAGGCCGGCGGGCACCCGTTCTGCGTTCCCGATGTCCCCGCGCGCCCGCGGCGGGGCGTCGGCGGACCCGCGTTCGTCGACCTGAGGGACGTGGCGCTCGCGCTGGCGTCCGGCGGCGACGTCGCCGGGCACGATGTCGACGGCTCGTCCGCGTCGCTTGTCGCGATCACGGGGGCGAACGGGGGCGGGAAGTCGACGCTGCTGCGCAGCATCGGCCAGGCGCAGGTGATGATGCAGGCGGGGACGATCGTCGGGGCTCGGTCGTTCGCGTCGCGCGTGGCGCCGGTGATCGCGACGCACTTCCCGCGCGCCGAGGACGCGACCCTCGAGCGGGGCCGGCTCGAGGACGAACTGCACCGGATGAGCGCGCGCGTCGACGCGCTCCGACCCGGCTCGCTCCTGCTGTGCAACGAGTCGTTCTCCTCCACGAACGAGCGGGAGGGGTCGGAGATCGCCCGGCAGATCGTCCGCGCGTTGCGGGAGAGCGGCGTGCGCGTCGCGTACGTGACGCACCTGTACGACCTGGCGAGGGGCTGGTTCCGGGAGGAGGCGGACGCGGCGGTGTTCCTTCGCGCGGAGCGCGGAGACGACGGAGCGCGCCCGTTCCGCTTCGCCCAGGGCGAGCCGCTCGCGACGAGCTACGGCACCGACCTCTACCAGGAGGTCTTCGGCGGGGACGTGTAGGCGCGTAACGGGAGACGCGCCCCGACCCCCCAGCGGGGGACGGGACGCGTCCGGCGTTTGGGCGAGGGATTACGCCCGGGGGTCCGCCCCGTAGTTGTTGGGGCCCTGCGTGCCCTCCTGGATGAGGGCGACGAGCACGAAGATCCACCCGACGAACGGGATGAGGGACATGAAGAGGTACCAACCCGAGTGGTTGGTGTCGTGCAGGCGTCGCACGGAGACCGCGAGGGACGGCAAGAGCACCGCGAGGGCGTAGAGAACGTAGATCACGCCCCCGATGCCGAAGGAGAAGTTGCTGACGTCGTTGTTGCTGATCGCGGAAATGTAGGCGGGACCGATCGTCGCGAAGTACAGGACGTTGCCGACGATGAGGTTGGCGAGGTAGAACCACCAATACTCACTCCGGCGCGCGCGCCCGGAGAAGTCGGCGTACTTGGAGAGGACGGTCTTGATCGATTCACCGAAAGACATGGATTTCCCTTCTCGACGTTGAGAGGGGCCGTTCGGCCCCACCGACAGAGTAGGGGAAGGTGGGGCGATCGGCGCGGCGAAACGGGGAGGAGTTCAGGTGACGTTCGCGTCGCTCGCGGTCCGCGGAGTCCGGATCCCCGCGAGCGACGCGAGCCCGCCGAGGGCGAAGAGCACGACGAGCGCCAGGATCACGCGGTGAAATCCGTGGAGGTCGAGCGCGCCGCCGGCGATCACGCCGATCGTCGCGAGGAGCACCAGCTGGGAGACGCGGGAGACCGCGTTGTTGATCGCCGAGGCGATGCCGGCGCGGGACGTCTCGACGGCGCCGAGCACGGCCTGGGTGAGGGGCGAGACGGTGAGCGCCAACCCGACGCCCTGGAGCATGACGCCCGGGAAGATCTGCGTCCAGTAGTTGAGGTCCGGGGCGACCGAGAGCAGCACGGCCGTCCCCGCCGCCGTGACGAGAGGGCCGAGCGTCATGAACAGACGCGGCCCGTGCGTGTGCGCGAGCGAGCCGATCGCGGGACTGAGCAGCAGCATGATTACCACGACCGGCAGGGGGGCGAGCCCCGACGCGATGGCGCTATACCCGGCCCGTTCCTGCAGGTACACGCTCACCGCGAAGGAGATGCCCGCGATCGCCGCGTACACGAACACCGTCGCGGCGTTGCCCCACGCGAAGTTCCGCACCCGGAAGAGGCGAAGCGGCATCATCGGGTGACGCGCCGTGGCCTGCCGCGCGAGGAAGCCCGCGAGGGCGAGAACGGAGGCCGCGAGCGTCGTCACCATCACGGGGTCGCCCATCCCGCGCGTCGGCTCCTCGATCAGCACGTACGCGACGCCCGCGAGCGCGACCGCGCACAGCCCGGCTCCGAGGTAGTCCACGGGGGTGCCCGCGATCCGCGTGTCCCGCTGGTTGAGCCGCGCCAGGAGCCAGACGACTACGCCCACGGGGACGACGTTGATGAGGAACGCCCACCGCCAGGACGCGAAATCGACGGCGGCGCCGCCGAGCAGCGGGCCCACGATCATCGCGGGCATCGTCGCGCCCGTCCACACGCCGATCGCGCGGGCGCGGGCCGGGCCGTCGAAGTTCGACATGATGAGGGCGAGCGACGCGGGGACGAGAAGTGCCCCTGCGGCGCCCTGGAGGAGGCGCGCGGCGACGAGGAACGCGCCCGTCGGCGCGAGGGCGACCGCGAGGCTCGTCACGCCGAAGCCGACGATCCCCACGCGCGTGATGCGGATGCGGCCCAGGAGGTCGGTGAGCGAGCCGGCGATGAGGATGAACGCCCCGAGCGTGATGAGGTACGAGTCCGCGACCCACTGCTGGAGCGCGATGCCGCCGCCGAAGTCGCGAAGGATCGCCGGTAGCGCGACGTTGACGACGGTGCCGTCGAGGAACGGCACGAAGGACGCGATGATCGCGATGAGGAGGACGAGGCGCTGCTCCCTGCTGCGGGGCGGGGCGGGAGCCATGCGCTCAGGCTACTCGGCGAGAAATCGAGGGACGCGACCGGCTCTGATCGCGGAGGACGGACGGCGCGCGGCGCTACCCGGTGAAGGACGCCCCGATGCCGCCCGCGGCCGGATCGACGATCGTCGAGTTCTCGGTGAGGTCCGCGTCGCCCGTGGCGCCGTCGGTCAGGTCGTACGTGACCTGGGTGCCGGAGATGGTCGCCCCGGTGACCTCCGTCCACGCGCCGTTCTGGTGTTTCCAGAACTGGTTGACGGGGCTGGGGAAGTCGAGCACGACGCCGACGGTCCACCCGTCCACGGGGACGGCGACGGTGAAGGTGAACGCGCCGAACGGGAGCGAGACCCCGGCGGGGGCGGCGGGGGTGAGGGTCGTGGGGTCGACGTAGGCCGCCCCGCTCACGCCGGAGGAGTTGGTGACGGTGCCGTGGATGGTCCCGCCGGGCGTGACGATGTCGAAGGTCTGGTCGGGGAGCGTCTCCACCGCGCCCGTGTCGCAGTCCGCCGCGGACCGCGAGACTCCGCGCGCGTCGGTTTGGTGCTCGGTGTAGTTGAGAAGCAGGAAGGGACAGATCCCGGACGGGACCGTGTCGATCAGCGGGCTTCCCGCCTGGGGCTGCATCGTCAGAGTGGGGCCGCCGTTGTCGGCGAGCGCGCCCAGCATGGGGTCGGCACCATTGCCGATGTCCGTCCCGCTCGTGGCAGCGCACGACTCGTCGTCGTCGAAGTTGTACCCGGACGAGACCGTGCTGTTGGAGAAGTAACAGTTGTCCGCGCCGGCAGTCGCGTGGGTGAAGACGGAGGCCAACACGAGGCCGTCGAACCCTTCGGCCTGAGATCCCAACTCCGCAGAGTTGTCCGTCAGGACGGAGAAGGCGATATTCGCACGGTGAGCTGAGAAGGCACCGCCGGTGGTGGTGTCGGCCACGCTCGAGGAGGCGACGTTCCCGGTGGCGGTCACGTTGTACGCCGTCAGTGTGTCGTGCGCTGCGATCGCCCCACCCTCGACGCTGTTCACGGCCGACCCGCTGCTGTTCGCACTATTGCCCTGAAGCAGGCTACGGAAGATGCTGAGGGACTGCACGCCGTAGATCGCACCGCCGCTCACCGTCGCTCCAAAGCCGCCCGCCGACCCTGCGACGGAGTTGTTCGTAAACGCGGAGTCGACGACGTATGAGTCGCCATAGGCGCTGATTGCGCCACCGTGCGCCTCGGCGAAGGCGCTACCCGTCGCCGTCGCCGAGTTCCCCGTGAATGCCGATTCTCGGATTTCCCCCCTCGCGTTGGGAATGGCGATCGCCCCGCCGGTCGCGAGGCCGGTCGGTCCCGTCACCGTTGTCGTGTTGTTCGTGAACGTCGCGCCCGTGGCATACGACTCGCCGTGCGCATAGACGGCACCGCCGTGCGACTCGGTGTCCGCGTTGCCATAATTGCCGTCGAACGAACTTTCGGTCAGGTCGACCGCAGTGGGTCCGCCCGCGACGGACGCGATCGCGCCGCCCACGGCCGAACTGGTCGTGCAACCGACGGCGCTCACGGAGTTCGACGTGAAGCTGGAGCTCGTGTCGGTGACCGAGTAGTCGGAGAAGAACGCGCCTCCCTCCGCGAGGTTGCTGTCGCCGCCGTTGACGGTTGCGCTGTTGTTGCTGACGATGCTGCCCGACACCGTGAGCGCGCCCGCCGCGTAGATCGCGCCGCCACGCGCCACGTCGTCGTCGCCGGTGGTGGACACCGCGTTTCCGGTGAACGTGGAATCCTCCACGGTGACCGGCCCGCCCGCGGTGATGGCTCCGCCGGCGACGGTCGTGCTGTCCGCGGTCGCCGAAACGGAGAAGCCGGTGACCGTGAGGTCCCGGACGGTGAGGGTGCCGGAGGACGCCGACGCGTCGAGGAAGCGGGTGCCGGCCACGCCGGAGCCGTCGACGGTGAAGTGGTTGCCGGCCGTCGACTGGATGGTGAGATCGTCGTCGCACGCGTAGACGGGGTCGCCTCCGGTGGAGAAGGTGACGTCCTCGGGAATCTCGAGCACGTCTGGGGAGCCGTCGCACGTGAGGGCGGCGAGCGCGGTGCGGAAGTCCGCCTCGGCGGTCGCGGGGCTCGCGTGCGCGTCGAGCGAGAGGGGGCCGACGACCAGGGCGGCGGCGAGGGCGGCGATCCCGACGGTCGCGCGCCCGCGAGTGATGGTGAGAGACATCCGTACCTCAGTTACGTCTGTCGGGTGCTACGCAGCGCGAGCGCCCGTGGCGGTTAAGGCCCGTGGTGCTGCATCGAGGGTACTGGGCCCGTCGGGTGCCCGACAACCCGGGCGCGCGGTTGAGCGGACGACGCGCTACGTGGGCCACTCCGGCGACTGCGGCGGCTGGGGAGGCTGCGGCGGCGGGTACGACGGGGGCGGGTACGACGACGGCGGGGGCGGCGCGTACGTGGGGGGCACGGGCGGCGTGGGCGGCGTGATGGTGCTGGGCGGCGTCAGGGTGCCGAATTGCGCGCTGCCCGCGTACGGCGTCGCGCCGTCGGGCGACCACGGGACGAAGTCGGGTTGGCGCGGGTCCAGCCCGTACATGTTCGATCCGCGCGTGCCCGGCATGACGAGGAAGATGAGCAGGATCAGGCCTCCTACCCACGGGATGAACGAGAGGAAGTAGTACGCGCCCGAGTGGTTGGAGTCGTGAAGGCGTCGCACGGTCACGGCGAGCCGGGGGATCAGGACGGCGAGGCTGTACACGACGATCGCGATGATGAACGCGTAGAACGACGGGCTCGGCTCGGTCGCGTACGGATCGAAGACGGCGCTGAGCAGGCCGCCGGCGATCGCCATCACGGTGATGATGAGCCCGTCGAAGAGCGCGAACCACCAGTATTCGGCGCGGCGGGCGCGCCCGGAGAACGTCGCGTACTGGCGGAACACGCTCGCGACCGCGTCGATCATGTTCATCGCGTACCCCCTCAGCTCGGCGGGAGCCGGTCCCATCCGGTCCTTGTAGGGAAGATAGCGGATCGCGTCGCCTCGCGCTCGCGGGCGGTCGGGGCCATGCTGGAGGCATGACTTTCCCCGAAACCTCTGCCGCTCACCGTGCGGCGCCCCGCGTTCGCGGGGTTGTCGCCGCCGTCGCGATCGTCGCGGCGGCCTCCCTCGCCGGGTGCTCCGGCTCGTCCGCGCACGTCACGGTAACCGTCGCGCCCCCGCCCCCGTCCGCCACGGCCTCGCCGTCCTCGACGCCCAACGCCCCCGCGAATCCCGGCGACTCCGGTAACCCGCCGCCCGCCGCCGGTTCGCCCGTCGTCGTCGTCTCGCAGGGCGCGGTCGCGACCGAATGCACCCACTCCGTGTGCCACCACGTGCACGTCGCGTGGCAGGGCCTCGATCCCGGCCCGCATGACACGCAGTGCGTGACGGACGCCGCGGGTCTCGCGACGTGGTCGCGAAGCACGTACAACTACCCCACGGCCGACGGCGAACGGGACCTGGGGTGCTTCCTCGGCTACCCGGGGTCGCACGTCTGGGTCGTCATCGACGGGACGATCGAGTCCGAGCACGCCGACTGGCCGTAGGCCGCGCTAGGCGGTGTTGGGGGCCTTGCCGCGCACGCGGGTGGCGGGGAACCTCGCGGTGGTGGCCGCGAAGCCCGTGTTGACGGCGTGCGGGAGGTCGATGCCGAGGACGTCCGCGAGGCGCACGAGGAAGACCAGCACGTCCGCGATCTCTTCCGCGGCGCGCAGGTGCCGCTCGCCGTGGGCGAAGGAGGCCGCCGCCTCGCTTTCGGGGATCCATCGGAAGAGTTCGGCGAGCTGACCCGCCTCGCTCACGACGGCGAGTGCGAGCGACTTGGGGTCGTGGAACTTGGCCCATTCGCGTTCCTCGCTGAAGGCGCGGACGGCGTCCGCGAGGTGCGACAGCTCGCCCGGGCGCATAGGGGCGGGGTGAGGATCGTTCATGGAAACACTGTGGCACGACGGGCGTCGGGGGGACAGGTGCCGCGCGTCGGTGAAGACCCGCGGGAACCGTCCGACGTATTCCGGACGTTAGCCCCATAACGAGACAAAAGCGGCGCTGGGGGATACCGGGAGGCACCACTATGCATGCTCGTACGACGATCGCCCCAACCCTTGCCGGGTTGGCGATTCTCGCGCTCGCCGGATGTTCCGTCGACGCGACGCCCCTCACAACGCCGAGCGACGAGATGACGACGAGCGTGGCCCAGGTGACGCGGACCATGCCCGTCGTGCCCGAGGCGCTCGTGAGCGTCGCCTCCGTGGACGGCCTCGGCGACATCCTCGTCGACGGGGACGGACACGCCCTCTACACCTACGATCCGGACGACGCCTCCGGCATGAGCTCGTGCGTCGGCGACTGCGCGGGGGCGTGGCCCCCGTTGCTGACGAACGACGCGCCGACGGCGGGGACGGGGATCGACCCGTCGCTCCTCGGCACGACGGCGCGCGGGGACGGCACGCTGCAGGTGACGTACGCGGGCTGGCCCCTCTACCACTACGCGAGCGACGACACCGACGGAACGGCGGGCGGCCAGGCCTCGGGAGGCGTGTGGTGGGTGCTCGACGCGACGGGCACGCAGGTTCGCAACTGACGTCCACGTCGGACGGAAGGAGTACATGATGATTCAGCGAATGGTTCTGGGAGTGATCGGCGGGGCGCTCGTCGTCCTGTCCGTGTTCATCGACGGCGACACCGTGGCCTTCGGCGACGGCGTCCCGGACAACGGGGTGTCGTGGACGGTCCTCGGGGCGGGCGTGGTCGCGGCGGTCTTCGCGATCGTCGGCGTCAGGACGCTCATCGCGTTCGGTTCCGGCGCGGCCACGGCCGTCGCGTCGATGCAGATCGTCGACGCCGTCCGGTCGGGGTCGTTCCGGCCGACGGCCTCGCTCGTGGTGCTCGTGGTCGGCGTCCTCGCGACGCTCGCGGCCACGATCGGCCGCCGCCGCGCCACCGTCGCGATCGACGCAGACGAGGTGACCGTCGCGCCCGCCGCCAAGCCGGCGACCGAGGTCATCGAGACGCGTCCCGACTCCTCTGATCGCCGCCGGTGACGCGGCGGACGAGGACGAGGAGGGCATCCGAGGAAGGACCTCCTCCGACAACGCCCTGCCCGTGGGGGCGAGCGCCTAGATCCTCGGCGCAGGCGACCGGGTCCACGCGCGCGAGATGCCCCCGTGGCCCCGGTCGCTTGTCGTCGTGCCGCGACCGCAGGTCGCTCGCGCGCGAGGAGCGGGGGTCTAGCCGGTCGGGTCGAAGGCGAGGATCTGGAAGCCCTGCTCGTCGTCGACGGCCTCGACGATCCAGTCGAGGTAGATCGCGTCCGGAACGCCCGTCGTCGGGTCGAAGGTGACGGTCGCCCGGGCCTCGGGGTCCGACCGCGCCTTGTCGGCCTCGGCGAGCAGGTCCGCGATGGTCCACCCGTCCTCGGCGCCGATCCATCCCTCGTCGATGGCCCGTTGGTTCCCGTCGACCGGGCCGATCGAGACGACGCGGTGGTCGCGGACCGTGATGTCGTACGTTCCCGCGACGGGGCCGAAGACCATGTGGGAGACGCGGTAGGTGTAGTTCGCGGGCTCGACCCAGCCGACCGGTTCCGAGGGGGTCGGTTCCGCGCCGGGGGCGCCGGGGCGGGTGTGGAGCAAGTCGAACAACGCTGCGCCCGCGACGAACGCCGCGATCGCGGCGACGACGATTGGAAGTCGCTTCACGGCGGCCCTCCTGCCGGGGACGGGTTCACAAGGGTGAACGCGCGGGGGCGCCGAAGCGTTGGGTCGGGGCGGGCGTCTCGGGCGACGCGACGTACTTGGAGCCGCCGGATAGACTGAGCGTATGAGCGGCGACGCACCCTTCGACTGGCCTCCCGATCCGTCGACCGTCGAGTGGTTCCCGTGCCCCGGTTGCGGAGAGGATCATCCCACCTCGACGGGGGTGTTCACTCGCGACGGAAGGCCGTACGCGCACTACCGGACGATGTCCAACGTGCCGGCGGGCGACATCCGGGTCGCGGTGGCCCTCGAGCCGCGCGACGGGGCGGGGCCAGACGACGGCGTGCAGATGAACGCCCGATACGGCTACATCGAAGGCGAGGAAGACTGGCGTTTGTCCCTCGCGCCAGGCGCGGCGATGGGCCTTCCGGATGTCGGCCCGATGCTCGATCGCGAAGCGGCGCTTGAGCACCCACGCGTGGACGAGTTCTGGACCACCGTCGACGTCCTGTACAACGTCGATCCCGTGTTTCACCAGATCAACTGCCATAACACGCTTCCGCACGCGCTCAACCAGATGGACCCGGATCACGATCTGCCGTGGATCTCCCGTTGGCTGGCGCGGAGGCGCCGCGCCCGTCGGTAGGACGCAGGTCTAGGGTCGAGATATGGCCATCACCGACATCGGTCCCCGTCCCCAGGCGTTCGACCTGGAGACCGAGACGCTGGACAACGCGAATTACCGCACCGTCGCCTGGAGCGGCGTCTACCTGCAGGTCACGCTGATGTCGATCCCGGTCGGCGGCGACATCGGGCTCGAGGAGCATCCGGACACCGACCAGTTCATCCGGCTCGACGGCGGGCGGGGCCGCGTCCAGATGGGTCCCCGCGCGGACGAGCTGACGTTCGACCAGGAGGTGTCCGACGGCTGGTGCGTCCTGGTCCCGGCCGGCACCTGGCACAACATCACGAACACGGGCGACGGGCCGATGCAGCTGTACACGGTCTACGCGCCGCAGCACCACCAGCCGGGCAAGGTGCAGGCGACCCAGGAGATCGCCGAGGCCGATACGGACGACGAGCCGGCCGACTGGTCGATGCAGCCGGGGTCCGCGCCGGACCAGCACGCCTGAGCGCTACTCGTCGGGAACGAAGGTCGTCGTCGGCGGTGGCGCGTCGTCGGTCGGGCGCGGCGACGCGCGTCGTCCGCCGCGACGGCGCGCGGTGAGCAGGGCGACGGTGAGGCCGACGGCGAAGGCTGCCGCGGTCGCGGCGACCACCATCCACACGCGGGGCGCGGTCCAGCCGACGGCGAGGGCGACGGGCGTCGCGACGGCCGCGGCGATGGCGTTCGCGCCGACGAGCCTCGCGTTCCGTTTCACGTAGGTGGGGAAGACGAGGCTCGAGATCAGGATCGCGGCGAGGCCCGCGAGGCCGATCGCGCCGACGTAGAACGCGATCAGCACGATCCCGGCGAGTCCCTCGCCGAACATGCCGTGGGGGTTGAAGGGGGGAAGATGCGCGCCGTCGTACGCGAGCCCCGAGAACGCCACGGTCGCGGCCGCGACGGCCACCGCCCCGGCGGCCGCGAGCAGCGCGCCCGTCGCCTCGCGAACCCAGTAGACGATCCGGTCGGCCGCGCCCAAGGGGATCTCCTGGGCGGAGCGCATCCCGAAGACGGAGATCGCGAAGGCGAGGCACCACGCGGCGAGAGCGCTCGCCGCGCCGGCCGACGTCCCCAGGTCGACCCCGGACTCCCCGGACACGTCGATGGGCGGGTACGCGTAGCTCGAGCAGCAGCCTAAATCGAGTTGGCCTCGCCGCTCCCAGGTGCCGTCGGGATGGCGAACGGCCAGCCCGTCCACGCCGTCCGCGGCCACGACGACGAAGCCGTCCGGGAGGTCGAGGATGCGAACGCCCTGCGTGCGTACGCGGTCGTCGAAGCTCGGCATTCCCAGAACGTGGCCGAGGCGTTCGCGTTCCGCCTCCGTGAGTCCCCACTCGCGGTGCCAGGTGACCCCGCCGTCGTCGCTGCGATCGACGGCGATGGCGTCCTCGTGGGGACGGAAGCATATGTCGGGCCGGGACGGCACGCAGACCGGCGTGAGATCGGCCTCATAGTCCGCGTAGTACTCGGCGCAACGCCCCCTCCCCGGCGCGCCGCAACGCGGGCTCCACGAGACGCCGTCGGTCGTCTCGACGATGCTCGGGTCCGACCCGTAGAAGAAGTCGGTGTACGTCACCGTGATGACGCCGTCCGTGCCGTGGACCGTCGCGGCGACGCGCGGCGCCGGAGGCGGGGACGACGTCGCGAGGACGGCGCCCGTGGCGACGGCGAGCGTGGCGACGGTCGCGAGTCGGGAGGCGACGCGCCGTGGCGCGGGGAGGGGCGGGCCGGCGGGGCGCGTCGCCCGGAACGTCAGCCACGCGAGGGCGAGGGCGGGAAGGGCGAGGAGGTCGGTGAGGTCGGGGCGGACGACGCTGGGGCCGACGACGGCGGTCCACGCGGCCGACGCGGCGGCGGCGCCGGCGGTCGTGGCCTTGACGAGGGTGAAGGCGGCCCCGGTGGTCGCGATGCTCGCGGCGGCCACGGCGCGGGGGCGGGCGCGCGGGACGACGAGCGCGAGGACGACGGCGAGGAGTGCGGGCGCGAACGCGAGCCCGGCCACGTCCGAGAGCTTGCCGGTCCACCAGGTGCCGTACGCGGCTTTGAGGACGTGGTCGTTGAGGAGCAGGAGGGCGATCGCGGCGATGCTCGCGGGGTGGCGGAGCCAGGCGAGGGCGGCGGCGCGAGCGTGGGTGGGCGCCTCGTCCCGCGGCGTTTCCGTGGTGCGCCCCATCGCGGCCTCCTGGCCCGATGCTAGCGAGGGGGCGGGGGTCGCGCCGGGTGGGAAACCGGATCGTGACCGGAGTGGCCGAAACGTGACCGTCCCGGTCTACCCTCGTTGCATGGGACTGTTCTCGCAGAAGGACAAGGACGACCGCCCGATGACGCCCGACGAGTTGAACGAGCGCTCGAAGGTGGACGGGATCCGTTTCAAGGAGCTCCAGGTGGTGGCGCAGCTGTCGCGGATGGGGGCGGACCTTCGGGCGCCGCGGGACGCGATCTTCTACCTCTACTTCCCGGCGGAGGAGGCCGCGGCGCCCGCCGCGGAGGTGCTCCAGGGGCTGGGGTTCTCGGTCGAGGTGCGGGAGCCGCTCGATTCGGGCGACCCCTGGGGCGTGGTCGCGCGGCGTGACGACCTTGCGCTCATCCCGGACTTCCTCCGCACCACCGTGGACGTGTGCGAGGATCTCGCCGCGAGGCACGGCGGCGAGTTCGACGGCTGGGAGGCCGGGCTCACGGCCGCGGAGGCTGCGGCGGTGAGGGAGTAGGCGGGGCTCCGCTCGCCGCGCCCGCGGCGGTGCCCGACGATACAGTGGCGGCATGACGCCTCCCTCGGAGCCCGCGGAGGCTCGCCCCACCGCCTCCCCCCGCCGCCGACGCGGGGTGGTCCTCGCCGCCGTCGTCGCTGTGGTCGTCGTCGCGGTCGTGGTGGCCGTCCGCCCCTTCGGGGGCGGGACCAACGCCGGAGCGTCGCCGACCTCCACGGCCACGCCCGCGACGGAAGACCCGGGGGCGTCGTTCGAGTCGTCGGACGGGGCGTTCTCCCTGACCATCCCGAGCGCGTGGGAGGACCGCACGGCGGACTATCGCGGCGACTACCTCAACGAGAATCGCCAGGTCAGCGCCCTCGACGGCATGATCACGCTCGACGACCTCCCGCCGTCGTCCAGCGCGAACTACCTGACGACGTCGGCGATCTCCCGCGCCGAGATGGTCGCCGGGGTCAGCGCGACCGACATCGGCACGGGGGAGGTCCGGCGGTGGCAGTCGACGGTCGACGGCTCCACGCTCCTGCCGGAGGAGACGTTCACGACCGACGACGGGGACACGGTCTGGATGGGCGGCCTCGCGGGCACCATCGACGGCCAGGCGGGGGAGATCGTCGTCGCTACGGCGCTGGGCGACCAAGGGAGCGCGACCTTCACGCTTCGCCTCGACGGCGAGCACGCCGCCGCCCGCGACGACCTGCGCCGGGCTCTCGCGACCCTCGCGTTCTCTCCTCATCCCGCGCCGGGCGCGAAGGCGTACATCTTCGCGCCGTCGGGCGACGGCCGCACGTACTCGTCCCAAGGGCGGGCCTCGATCGTCGTCCCGACGGCGTGGGCGCATGTCGCTGTCGCGGCGGACCGGGACGCCTTCCTCAGCGATTCGCACGTCGACTCGCTCGGGACCTGGAGTATCGCCGACGGGGATGGCACGTTCTCGCCGACGGTGTCGTTCAGCGCCACGGACAAGACCTACCCGACTCCGAGCTCGGTGACGGAGATGATGACGCGGTTCCCGAAGGTGGGGGCTTCGAGGGTGGATGACGCGGGCGTCACGTACACGACGCTCGCCTTCGGGGAGTGGTCGGCGCCGGGCGACGATTCCGCCGGGTGGGCCCAGGTGCGGGCGGAGTACCCGGCCGATGTGGCCACGGGCCGCGGTCCGCTCGTCACGGAGCGCCGGTGCTACCTGATGGTGTCGAATCTGAGGGAGCTCACCGCGTGTCTCGAGACGCTCCCGGGCGACCTGGATTCCCGGGCGCCCGGAGTCGAGGCGGCGCTTCAGACGGTGCGGTTCGACGACGAGAGGTAGGACGTCGCGGGCTTCGCTGAGGCGGCGGGCGCGAAGGGCCAGGCCGCGTTGACCGTGGACCGCTCGGTCTGCGACGCTTGCGACCATGGCGCGACGGCGAGGTGGCCAGCTACGCCGGGACGACGCAGCGGGTGTGCGGGCCGCTCGCCGGCATCGGCAACTCGGACGACGACGTCTTCCTGAACCTGGGGCGCGACTACCCGGACTCCGCGCGATTCCGGATCCTGATCTGGGACATCGGTTCCGTGGATCCGATCCCGATCTGCGCGACGGTGTGCGTCACCGGTCGGGTGGGGATCTACAAAGGCGTCGCCGAGATCGTGTTGAAGCCTGGTGACATCGGGTCGGTCGAGGTCTACCGATAGTGTCGTGAGAAGCGATCTCATGGCGCTCCTCCCTGACTCGCGACGTGGATAGGAGAGCCCATGGCCTCGGATCAGCCGACGAACGACCAGAGTGGTCAGGAGCAGGTGGCCGACCTGGTGGTGGCGAAGGCGCGGGAAACCGCCCGGTCCGACGACGCCCAGGCGAGGATCTATCAGGCCATCTCGGTGCAGCGACCCGTCGTGCTGGAGTTTCTGAAGTCGCTCCGCCGGGACAAGCCGGATGCCACGGCCGCAGAGATCTTGAAGGAGCTCGACAAGCGCTACGTCGCCGCCGTGACCCTCACGAGTGCCGGGGTCGGCGCCTCGGCCGCCATCCCCGTCGTCGGTACGGGAATTGCCCTCACCCTGGGCGTGACGGACCTGCTGTTCTTCTACGAGATCAGCGCCCTCTACGTCCTCGCCGCCACCGAGCTTCACGGGATCGCGGTGCACGACGCCGAGAGGGCCCGGCCCCTGGTCTTCGGGATGCTGCTCGGCGAGAAGTCGCAGAGCAAGGTGGCCGCGGTTGTGCTCAAGGCCGCGGGGGCGGGAAGCGTCACCCACGCGCGGAAGGCCGCGAACGTGGTCGCCAAGCGGGCGCTTCCCAAGGGCTGGGGGGAGGTGCTCGCCCAGCAGCTTCCGGACTCGGCGATCGCGCCCGTGGCGACGGTCATCGCGAAGCAGGCGCTCAAGGAGAGCGCGAAGTTCGGCGCCGGGACGCTCGGCAAGGTGATCCCGTTCGGGATTGGCGCGGTGGTCGGCGGGGTGGGGAGTTTCTCGTTCGGGCGCTCGGTGGTCAAGTCGGCGCGCCTCGCGTTCGCTGTGGCGCCCACGGAGTTCCCGGAGGTCCTCCTGGACTTCTCGAAGCCGGACCTGTCCGTGGTGGCGCAGTCGCGCGCGGTGAAGGCGATGCAGGCGGCGGCGGGTCGCGCATCGGACTTCGGGGAGGCGGCGTGGGGCAAGGCGACCGAAGTGGTCGATCTGTTCCGTCCAGGCGAGGCGGACGCCGACGGCGTGCGGGTCGAGGCCCGGGCGCTCACGGCGGCGAAGTCCGCTGGGGCGGCGGGGAAGCGGGCTGGGTCTGCGGTGAAGGGGGCCGCGATCGGTGGCGCCGGGGCGGTGGGGGCTCGGGTGAAGCGGGTGCGCGACGCGAAGGCTGCGAGGAAGGCGACGGAAGAGGACGCGTCGTCGGACTGACGGTTCGGACGACGCCTTGCCGGGCTTCGCGCTTTTCGAGAAGGGCTAGCCCTTCGGGGTGGGGGCGTTGCGCGGTTTGGTCCAGGTCTCCGGTCGTCGAGCCGCCTCGTAGATCGCCTCGACCTGATCGTCGAGAAGGCCGTCCTCGACGTCCCAGAGGACGCGCGGGAGGTTCCAGTTGGTCGCGACGAATACCCCCGATGGGTTCCCGCTCTTCTTGAGTTCGGGTGCGTTGATGCCTCCGTTGACCAGGGCGACGCAGGGCCAGACGCGAACGTCCGTTCCGCAAGCAGCGCTGAGGATCGCCGACACCTCCGCCGCTTGTTTGCGCACCTGCTCCACGTGACTCGTTCGCGCATGGTCGACCCAGATGCCTTTGTCGCTCACGCTGAGCTTCGCCTTGTGGTGGTACTTCGTGTTGATCGCGACAACCCCGTCGGGTCCGATCAGTAGATGATCGATGTCGCCGCCGCGCGGTAGGGGGATCGAATGTAGGACGCGCCACGGTGAATGTCGAGCGAGGCGATCGAGAACCCTGCCGACCCTTCTCTCGCCCTTCATTCCCTGTCTATAACGAAGGCCCGAATCAACGCGCAACAACTCCATGAAGAACGTCCAGGATCGCGATCGCCGACGGTCCGCTTCACGCGCGGCTCTTTCGAGCGCGGCGAGGTTCTGGCCCGGCCTGTTCTCGGCGTAGTCGCCGCCGGGAATGACCGGCACGCGTTTCGGTCGCGCCCTGGCCGCCGCGACGAGGTGCGGGTTCCGTATGCACCAGTCGGCGAACTTCGTGGCAGTCTCGCTCGCGTACTCCGGCATGTGAATGATGATCTTGCCAGTGCGTAGATCCATCTCCCCGGCGGTGTCGGGGTATGCCAGGTTGGCGTAGAGGTGGTGGGGCGTCCTATCTGGCGGGTACGCCTTGATGCGTATTTCGGCCATGTCGACATCGTCGCAGAGGACTCGCTCGACCGCGCGGCAAGCGTCAGTACAAGATTGCGCTCGCGACCTCGTCGCCGAAAACCTCGGGTGGATCGGGAAGCGAGGCCGCCTCGCCCCGCGCAAACCGCCGCGCCGTCCACGCCATGGCCGCCGCGTCGTAGACGTCGTCGAGCGCGGCCGTGTCCAGCGCGTCGTACGCCTCGCGGGGATCGCGATGCCCGCCGCCGCGAGCAGGTCCGCGCGGAGCATGAGCCCCGCCGCCGACGCCTTGCCGTGCGCGAGCGGGGCGTCGTCGCCCACGGCCGCGGCCATGCGCACGGAACGAGACCTCCGGGTGTCCCTCCAGGAGGAGGGCCCCCGCTCGCGGGAGGTAGTCGTTCACCTCGAGGATCCGGTCGCGGATCGCGAACGCCTGCGCGGACACGCCCTGGCCGCCGACGCTGCGGGAGGTGGCATCGGCCGACGCGCGGTCGGGCTCGGCGAGGGCGGCGCGGTTGGGGGTGGCGAAGACGCTCGACGCGCGGGGTCCGACGAAGGCGCGGGCGAGGAGGTCGGCCTGGCGCGGGCCAACGTCGGGGATGCCGATCGGGACGTCGACGACGATCACCTCGACGCCCCAGCGCTTGGTTGCCTCGGCCTCGACGGCGGCGATGTCGGGTGCCGCGTCGTCAAGCGTGGATCACATAGTCGAGATACTTTGGCTCGGATGCGATCGACTCGAACATCGCCCCTCGCCAGCCGTTCTGATTCGCTCGGAGTTCAAACTCGGCAAGTTCCGCAAGGTACTTCGCAGTTTCGGGCACATCGTTGTTGAAATTCTCAAGAATGGCGCGTAGGAAGGCTAGCTCCACCGCAGAGTTTCCTGAGTACCGCCGATCGAGCGCGAGTGCGGCGAATCGAGAGGCGATGTGTTCCGAGAGTGCCTGGTCGACGTCGTCGGGGGGCTCGGTGTAGAACTTCACGACAGGTCCCGTGGACCATTCAATCCGCGCATGGAGCCAGCGACCAACGTCGGGCATCGCGTATGGATGTAGGGCTGCCCCTCGCGCGCGCTCCGCCCAATTTGAGCCCCACTGGACGTTGCAGTCATAACAGCAGGGCACGAGATTCCATGGTTCAATCGCGAGGGTCCCGAAGTGGGTCTGTGGAGCGAAGTGGTCGAGAGTCGCGGCTATTCCATCCATGCAGTAGACGCACCGCCCGTGCGGAGCGCTGGCCAACAGGGCGTCGTAATGACGTCTTGCTGAGCTGCCGGGCTTCGCCAGCCTGGTCTTGTAGAGGTACTTCACTTCGTCAGTCGAGAGATGTGCGAGCGAGAAATCGTCCGGGGTGATTCGGTTCAGAGTGCCGGCCTTCACGAATCCCTGGTAGGCCACGCTGTTCTCTTGGATTGTTCCAATGTCCGCCCGAATGCGCTCCCGAAGATCCGGGTTGCGCAGGCCCTGTCCGCAGGCGGCGGCAACTTCGGTGGCCGTCGCAACGGGGGGTTTACTGGCGCACATGGTTCTTGCCAGCGCGAGCCGCAATCATTGCTCGCAACAGGGCCCGACCCTCGGCGCCGATCTGACCGCCCAATTTCACGAGGGCCTCGTCGTAGCTCAGATCCATGGCGGCCAAATCGCCGAGGATTCGATGGAAGCCGGTAGCCGATATCTCAAGCCCGAACACGTCGTCAGTCAGGCGCCCAACATTTTCTCCGAAGGTCTCTCGTAATGGTCGCTCTGCCGAAGCATTCGTGCCGTGGCGGCGGAGTTCCCATACACACGAACTTGGCACCTCCTGCAGGACAACAGGTGAGTGGGTGGCAACGATGGCCATGCCGTTGCGATTCGTGAGCAAGTCACTCAGTGAGCGGATGAAGGCGGACAGGAGCGGGGGATGCAGATGTGCCTCTGGCTCGTCAAGCAACACGAGCGACTTCTCCGCGACAGTTTCGACGAGCCGCGTAATTGTAAGCAGGACGATCTTGTGGCCCGAGCTTAGGCGCCTGAACACGTCCGGCAGGCAATCAAGAAACTCCTCGGGAGCTTCGTCGTCAAGCATGCTCACGAGCCCAAGGCTTGCGAAGATGGGATCACTCTCGAGCAGAGTCAGCGCGCGTTTGAGCCTCGGCAGGCGCGCGCCGATGACACACGTTCGGGCAGCTTGGCTCATCTCACGCGAAAGCGCGGTTGAGTCCTTGAGTCTCCCGCCGTGCGCGTCGTTCGCTCGGGTTCGAATCTTGAGGCCGATGTAGTGATAGGTAAGACCGTCTGCTCGATCGTGAGGCACCGTAATCGGTTCAAATGCATCGAACGCGCTGAACGACACTGAAACGAGATTGGATATTTGGCCCGAGCCGTCGGGGCTGGTGCAGGGATAGGTGACAACTGACTTCTGGGATCCGGGAGGGTCCCGGTGGAAGGATGTTGTCATGTCTAGAGCGTTTCCTGAGGAGTTCCGCCGTGACGTGGTCGCGGTTGCCCGGCGCCGTGTGGCGCCTCAAAGACAGATCGCCGAGGACTTCGGGATCTCGCATGCGACGTTGTCGAACTGGCTGCGTCAAGCCGATGTCGAGGATGGCGATAAGCCCGGTGAGACGCGGGAGCAGGCCCAGGAGGTGCGGGAGTTGCGTCGCCGCAATCGTCTGCTCGAGCAAGAGAACGAGGTGCTGCGGCGTGCGGCCGCGTACTTGTCCCAGGCCAACCTCAAACTCGGTGGCCACCCAAAATGATCTACCCGCTCGTCCGTGAGCTGGCCGTTGACGGGGTGCCCGTCACGGTGACGTGTCGGGTGCTGAAGATTGCTCGCCAGCCGTACTACCGGTGGCGAAGTGCGCCTGTCACGGCGTCGCAGTGGGTGCAGGCGCAGCGCATGAACGCGTTGGTCGACGCTCACCGTGACGACCCTGAATTCGGGTATCGGTTTCTCGCGGATGAGGCCGTCGTTGCTGGGTGGCCGATGGCGCGCAGGACCGCTTGGTCGCTGGCGTCCCAAGCGGGCCTGGTGTCCACGACGCAGCGGCGAGGGCGCGGCAAGGCGGGCAGGCCGGGCCCGCCCGTGTTTGACGACCTCGTGCAACGGGATTTCTCCGCTTCCGCGCCCAACCAAGTGTGGTTGACGGACATCACGGAGCACCCCACCGGGGAAGGCAAGCTCTACCTGTGCGCCATCAAGGACGTGTACTCCAACCGCATCGTCGGCTACTCCATCAGCGACCGCATGCAAGCCCAGTTGGCCGTGAACGCCCTCACCAACGCCGTCGCCTCCCGCGGTGACGTCACCGGATGCGTGCTCCATGCCGACCGCGGATCTCAATTCCGATCCCGCAAGATGGGCCACGCACTGAACCGTCACCGCATGGTCGGCTCCATGGGCCGAGTCGGCGCCGCCGGCGATAACGCAGCCATGGAGTCGTTCTTCAGCCTGGTTCAGAAGAACGTCCTGAACCGGCAACGATGGGATACCCGCCAGGAGCTGCGCATCGCGATCATCACCTGGATCGAACGCACCTACCACCGGCGCCGCCGACAAGACCGACTCGGACGCTTGACCCCCATCGAGTACGAGACGATCATGAACACACCACTGGCCCTCGCGGCCTAAACCCGAACTGTCACCAGTTCCTGCACCAGCCCCGTCCAGCACATCGGGCCCCTTGGACGATTTCTCGGGTTGAGCTAGAGCTGCGGACGCAATCGCATTGAGAAGAGTGCTTTTACCAACCCCGTTTCGCCCGATGAATACATGAATATTCGTTGGGGGCAGGGAGTCCGGTGTGACTTCGAAGTCGACTTCAATGCCGGTGCTCGGCGAGCGGTAGGCGATCTCATACGCAGTCAACGCTGCACCTCCACGGGCGATCCGAGCGAACTGCTGCTCAACCGTGGTCAATGAGACGTCTCGGAGAAGGGATACGCCCGTGACGGGCTCCTTTAGGGCGTGCTCGCGAAGCGCTGGGTCGGCAGCGATGTCACGCATCGCGGACAGGTACTCGTTGCGAACCGTCCCGCCGAGATCGTTGAGTGCCTCGTAATAGGAGAGATCCTGTCCAAGCGAGAAGAACGAACTACCTAGGGCCGTGAACCCTCGGGGAACCCGAGGTGTGCGGTAGCCAACTTCGTTCGTCTCGCCCCGCTTGGCTGCCCGGAGGTTGAACTCCCCGATCTTGACGGTTCCGAGATCATGGCGTTTTCCGTGAGCGTCAACGTAGGTTGCGGTATGGAGTGTCTCGAACTTGAACCAGTCATCCCAGTCAATCTTGCGTATGTAGACGATATCGACCTCGGCGTCGTCTGCCGAAGGGAGTTCACCAACTACCTTGAATTTCACCCAGGTCCTCCGTATCGGTAAACGCGCGTGGGTTCGAGCCAGACGTCGTCGCAACCCTCCCACGATTCTGAACCGCTGTCACGACGCCCGCTTATACGTCTGTCGGAACACCGAATCTTCCATCCAGCGCTTGAAGTCCTTGTTGTCCTGATACTGGCCGAACAGTTGCGTGTCGTCGCCGAGTAGACTCACCATGACCGCACCGAGCGCCCGGACCATCTCGACTCGCGCGTTGTCCGCGTCGTTGTTCGCGATTGCGAGCTTATAGGCCTCGTCGTCCGCAACACGGGCCGGGATCTCCACCGTGATTCGCTCAAGCACGCGATCGGCATCCGCCCAGTCGATATTCCCAAACTGTGAATTGAACGAAGCGACGATCTCCGACAGGCGCTCAAGCTCCGGATCGCGCGGTCCGCTGCTCTCGGCCATCGGCACCGGATCAACCTCGCCATCCTCGTCGGCGAGCGCGAGTCTCATCGCTGCCTGCTTCTCGACGCGATAGGACTCCAAGTCAATGGATTCGAGGATGCCTTGCGCGAAGTCCTGCGACTCGGGTGTGGGGAGCTTAGGTACCAGGAACCCCAGGAAAATGGCGAGTTTCTCCCACCAGACGCTGCTGTAGGGGAGGATCGCGCTGAGGAACCCGTACGTCCGGACGAAGCCCTTGGCGTTGCCTTTGAAGCGCACCTGCTCGGCTTCGTCCATGGTCTCGACGTACTCGGCGACGCACCCATCGAGTAGAGGGTGTAGTTCCTCGATGCCGGCGCCAGCCAGGTACTTTTCGACGAAGGTATCCACGCCTTCGCGCGTGAAGATCCCGTCGCGCTCAAGTCCGTCCGCGAGGTCGTGGAGCTTGTTCGGGTCCGTTTCGTCGGAGAGGATCGTCGTCCGGTAGTAGTCCGAGAACGCGTCCACAATCATGTCGGTGTCGTTCGCGAAATCCAGCACGCACACGTAGGACTTCTGCGGATGCGCCCGGTTGAGTCGCGATAGCGTCTGGACGGCTTTCACGCCGGACAGGATTTTGTCGACGTACATCGTGTGCAGAAGCGGCTCGTCGTAGCCGGTCTGGAACTTCTCCGCGCACACCAGGATTCGGTACGGGTCCTCCTGGATGCGGTGCGCGATCTCGGAACCCGGCCAGCCGTTGTAGTCCTTTTCGGTGACCTTCACTCCGCCGCGATCGAAGTCCGAGAACGCCACGATCGCCTCGTACGGAGCTCTTCCGGGCCTTGAGCTCCGCAGTGATCGCCTCGTAGAAGTCAATGGCCCGGTCGATGCCCGACGTCACAACCATCGCGCGCGCCTCGCCGCCGATTGCGCGCCGCGCGATCACCTGGTCGAGGAAATGGTCGACGATGATTGCGGACTTCTCGCGTACCGGCACCTTCTCGCCCTCGACGTAGCGGCGCAGCTTCTGCCGCGCGCGGCTTCTCGTCAAACTCCGGATCGTCGGCGACGGTCTTGAGCAGCCGGTAATACGACTTCACCGGCACGTAGTTCGCGAGCACGTCGAGGATGAACTTCTCCTCGATCGCCTGCTTCATCGTGTACGAGTGGAACGGTCGGTGCTTCACCGACGCCGTCTTCGTCGAACGGCTCCCCGAACGTCTCGAGGGTCTTGTTCTTGGGCGTCGCGGTGAAAGCGAAGTAGCGACGCGTTCGGCAGCATCTTCTTGGCCTCCATGAGCCGGTTGAGTGCGTCCTCGGTGTCCTCGATCTCGCTCGACGACGCCGAGCCTCGGACAGCGCCTGCGCCATCGCCGCCGACGATTTGCCGCCCTGGCTCGAGTGCGCCTCGTCGATGATGATCGCGAACGTCCGGTCGCGGTGCGTCCGTCCCGATGTCCTTCACGATGAACGGGAACTTCTGGACCGTGGTGATGATGATCTTCTTGCCGGCCTCGATGGCCTCGCGCAGATCCTTGGAGGACTCGGCGTGCACCACGGTGGACCCCACTTGGACGAAGTTCTTGATGGTGTCGCGGATCTGCCCGTCGAGGATCACGCGGTCGGTGACCACCAGGATCGAGTCGAACGCCCGCTTGCCCTCGTGCTCGACGCCCGTGAGTTGGTGCGCGAGCCACGCGATGGAGTTGGACTTGCCCGAGCCCGCCGAGTGCTGGATCAGGTAGCGGTGCCCGGCGCCGCGCCCCTCGATGTCCGCGAGCAGCCGCCGCACCACGTCCAGCTGGTGGAAGCGCGGGAAGATCGAGACGGACGTCTTCTTCTGGGTCTTGGGGTGCTTCTCCGTCACGATCTGCGCGTAGTTTTCGACGATGTTCGCGAGGCTCGCCGGCGCGAGGATGCGCTTCCACAGGTAGTCGGTGCGCAAGCCCTCGGGGTTGGGCGGGTTGCCCGCGCCGTGGTTCCATCCCTGGTCGAACGGCAGGAACCACGACTTGGCGCCCTTGAGCTCGGTGCAGAAGCGCACGTTCTTGTCGTCCACCGCGAAGTGCGCCATGCACCGCCCGAACTTGAACATCAGCTCGCGCGGGTCGCGGTCGCGCTTGTACTGCTGCACGGCGTCCTCGACGGTCTGCTTGGTGATGTTGTTCTTGAGTTCGAACGTCGCGATGGGCAGCCCGTTGACGAACGCGACGAGGTCGAGCGACTTGCCCTTGTCGGTGGGGCTGTAGTGGACCTGGCGCGTGATGGTGAAGCGGTTCGCGGCGAACTGCTGCACGGCGGTCGCGTTCGCCGCCGACGGCGTGGGGTAGTACAGGCGCACCGTGTGGGGCCCGTGGCCGATGCCGTCGCGCAGCACGGCGACGATGCCCGACTTAGTGATCTCGCCCTGGAGCCGCGACAGGAACTTGTGCTTGGTGGACGAGTCGCCGTCGAGGTCGAGCGCGTCCACGAGTTCCGGCTGAGTCGCGGCGATGAACGCGCTCAGCGCGGGGACGTCCACGCAGTAGTTGGCGTCGAACGTCGCAGGCTGGCCCTCGACCCAGGACGGGCCGTCCCCGCCGGGCGCGCACATCTGCGCGACGATCAACGACTCAAGGCTCGCCTCGTTCAGATCGGACGGCATCAGGCGTCGGCCTCCTCCAGCATCGGCTCGACATCGTCGAGCGAGTCGTCGTCCACGCTATCCGCATCCGGCTCGCTTGGCTCGATGAAATCGGGGAGCGACGCGGCGATCTCGCGCACGTCGACCTGTCCCGTAACGACGTCTGAGGTGAGGCGCGTGCGAAACTCGCGGAGCAGTTCGATCTCTCGAAGTGCGCGGAGAACGGCTGCGTCCATGCCGCCGCACTCTTGACGCAATGAACGCAACGATCTCTTCCTGTTCCTGGAGCGGAGGGATGGGGAGATCTAAGCGCTCGTAACAAGTCGTCGGTGTACAAGCGCCATGAAGCCCTCGACGATGCCCTTGGCGCGGATGCGCAGCTCGCCGCGCATCGCAGGCGACTCTGAGCAGACGTATCGAAGTAGGCACGATGAGCGTGCTGCTATTGGCCTCAGAACGTGTGTAGTCCGGGCTAACGATCCGCAGATTGCCGAGCCTGGGCGCCAAACCACGCCGAGGTGCGCCATTGAGTCGGTTCAGGACCGGTCGCCTCGCTCGCAGAAGCTTCGTGCCTCCTGCCGATAGACTGCGCCCAGCGGACCGTCGACCTGAGCGAAGGTACGAGGCCAAGTCTCTGGCTCATCGACAGGGTCGCTCAAGCCGCTCCGCTGACTTTTCGATCACTATCGCGGAATATCGAGCTCGCGCGGTTGCCCAGTGCGCGGGGATCTCGCCGAGCCAGGGGATGCCCGAGTCCTTGAGCGGCACGGTCGGGTCGAGGCCGCGGGTGACGGCCTGGTGGATGATGGCCTGCTTCTGCTCCTCGAGCAGCGCGATCAGCTTGCGCTTGGCGGCGATCGCCCGGTCGATCCGCGCGTGCGCGTGCCCGAGGTACTTGACGATGGCGGCCTGCTCGTCGGCGGGTGGGACCGCCAGTTCCACCTGCTTCAGCGAGCCGACAGTCAGGTGGACGATGATGTCACCCCGACCGAATTGGCTCTTCTGGTTCGACGAATAGGGCGCCGTCAAGGCGTATCCGAGAAACGCCGGCGCGATGTCGCTTGAAGGGGTGAACACGGCGGTGTCTCCGCCACAGACGGTGGGCTCGTCGGTGAGGCATACAGACGACTTCCCGATGTCTTCCTGGGACTCGCCCGACAGTGCAAACAGCGCGTCTCCGCGTCGAATACCGGTGTACGCGGACGCAACTTCAGCGTTGATGCGCGTGACTGTTCTGCGAATGATTGGCTGATCAAGCTTGTACAAGTCGCCATAGCGAATGCAGGCGACCCCGTCGGCTTCGTCGTCTATTCGGGAACCGCCGCGCCCCTTGGCGAATGCGCCAAGGCTGCCAAGGCGCGTGATCCTCCAAGTCGCGGGCACGTCGGGAATGTGTCGGGAACCCGTGTGTTCGAGATCCGCGTGCTTTCGGAGTGTCGCGAACATCAATAGGCCACCTCGATGTGAAGCTCGTCAGTTTCCGCTCCGAGGAGGCGCCGTGATGTCACGGGGCACTCCGACCGCTTGGAGCGGGTTCAGGTGTATCTGAACCGCCGCTCGACCAACGCGCCGACACTTGGCTCCAGCCTTCGAGGGGGAGGGCCGCAGTGCCGTCCGCTCTGGTGCCGGTCCATGCGCCCCAGTAGTCGGGATCGTGCGATCGCGGACGTTGACCCTCGGGTAGATCCCGCATCGAAACCATCGTTGGGAGTTCGCTTGCCCAGCCAAGGAGGATCGCCCGTTGGGAAGGGAGGGACGGAAGTTCGCCAAGCACGTTCCGCAATGTATCGGGGAGCAGCCTTTGCACGAGGTCCTGATCACGGTCGTTGCTAAGCCGATGCAGGAGAAATGTATTGCATTGCGCGAGGACCGTTTGCGACAGTTCCGACGGACGCTGCGAAGAGAGCACTAGGCCGAGACCGAACTTTCTCCCTTCGCGGGCGATGCGCTCGAAAGCCTGACTACAGAGTCTGGCGGCATCTTGAACGTCTCCGTCCTCCCGATATCGCTTGATGAACGTGTGTGCTTCTTCCATGACTATCACAGTGGGAAGTGCGTGGCCATGTTCGCGAACGTATCGCTGTGAGGCCTCCAGGGTGAGTCGTGCGATGACAGCCGTGAGAAGGTGCGTGACGTCCGTTGGGACCAATGACAAATCGATGACGGCAATCCTGTCGGCCTGCTCTCCTGTGCCGCCGACGTAACCATTCAGCCAATCCTCCAGCGAATTGTCGTGCTCATCATCGATGATCGGAGCAATGCGCGCGTCCGCCAACAGGCCTCTGACCCTCACGAGAAGTGTCTCCACATACTCAGAGATGTTGAGCATGTCGGCGGCGGCCTCGATACCCTCGACGAGCGCCCTGCCACGGAATGGCTTAGGGATATCAGGCTCGGGTGGAACGTTGCCGCCAACTTGGCCGCCGAAGGCCACGTGGGCCCTCGAGAGCGCGGAACTTATGTCTTCGAGCTCTTGTACCGTGAAGTTCAGATTCGGGTATTGCCCACGCCGCGAACCGAGGAGAGGTTCGAAGGACTCGACCAGATCTTTGAGCGCCGTGTCGAGTTCCTCACTAAACACGCCGACTTTGCCCGTGACGCTTGTCTCAATGCTCGTTAGTTTTTCCAGGAATGCCTTGTTCTTGGGGAACTTCTCCCACGGGACCCCGTCTGAGATCTCGAGTGACGTGGCAGTCAGTACGTTCCGAAGGTAGCGCCGCATCGCGTCCGAAGACCCACCCGTGCCGGTCTGTTGCCCGTCACGTGCGAATCTGAGCGCGTAGAGCAATGCGGGCCGCTGCGTTCGGACCGTTGCCTGCGTAATTGCGCTCCACTCGTCGATGTTCCAGAGCCACAACGGGACTCGCAGGGGCAGGTCCCCTGTGCCTGGCTCGACCTTGAATACGCGTGCCGCTGCCGTCTTGTCGTCCTTCGGAAAGGCGGAGGCATACTCGCCGTTCGGATCGAGGATAATGAACCGAGCATTTGGAGTGCCGGCCGTCCTCGCTTTGCCTGCATCCTCCAGGCTCCATCTGATCAGGCCCGCGGTCGAGCACGACTTGCCACTTCCGGTATTGCCAAGCACAGCAAGGTGACGCCCGAAAATCCGGTTGGGGTCGACCATCACAACGGCGTCTTCGGCGAGGGGGCTGACTCCGATCTTGACTCGTCGATTGACTCCCGACTCCACAATTGACTTGAGTTGGCCGGATGATGGGAGAACGACAGCCGCGCCGATACTTGGCAACGAAGTGGTCCCCCGGGCGAAGGTCGCGCTGCGCGTGCCGGGCTGCGCTCGCAGTAGTCCTACGGGGCTCAGGCTCAATTTGCGGAGGGGATACGGAAGGTCGATCAATCCGAAGTCTTGGAGACCACGTCGCTTGGGGAAGCTTGACCTCTCGACCGTAATCCAGGCGACCTGGCCGACTAGGTGGCCCTCGTCCACTGGTACGAGCACATAGCCGTGAACCTTTGGGAACGGACGTGGGCTGCCTGCATTCAGGGCCGTCGATTCCGGCGCATCGACGTCGAGCAAGACTTTGATCTCTTCAGGCGACACGAAGTCAACCGTGCCGACGTGGAGTTGCTCGGCCTGCTCAAACGGTGATTGGCTCATGAGGGGTCTGGTCCGTCATCCGTGCTTGCCGTCGATGTCCTCACCTTGGGACTGCTCGGAGGCGTCCCCCAGCGCGCTTGTAGCAACTCATCCATCTTCAGCGTTGTGCGGTCTATGGCTGCCTTCGGCAGGTAATTGTTTACGAGGGAATCAAGGTCACCGAGGTGATCGCCGACCAGGAGTGTTACCTGACTGGGGCGCCCAAGCCGCTCGTACGTGGCCTGAATACGTCCCAGCGGATCGCCGAAGGCGATGATGACGAGGTGCGCCGACGGGACAGTGAGCATGTCCACGATCACCCGGTTGATGTGTTCGTCGCCAAAACTATAGCCATAGGTCACCAAGGTGCTGTTCGGCCGGCAAGCGGCCGCTGCGAAGTCCCGGAACAACTCGACGTACGGGTAAGCGGCAGTCTCTCGATCTTTCGATGCATTGGGGTAGATCATGAGGCGACTTGGCTCGGCGGCCGGCACTCCGGGGATGTCTAGGTACGGCTCGATGCTCGTCGCGCCAAAAGGCACGCCAATCCTGTGGATTTCGTTCCCTGTGTCGTACCAGTCGACGGAGCCGTGGAGCTTCGTGAACCGGGCGACTCCTTCCAGGTATCGAGGTTCCCCGCGAATTCCAGGGGGGTTGTAGTGCATATCGACATCAAGTCGTGAAGAGCGGAAGATCGGTGCGAGGGTCCCAACAAATCGGTCGATCAGCCGGAGCCCTGCAATATCTGCTGCGGCCTCGAGGAGTCGGTCGTAGTTGGTGGTGAAGACCTGAAGCCTCTCTCGCGTTCCGGTGCGGCTCGCGAAGCTCATCAGGAAGCTCACGAGTTGGTTGAGAGCCTCGTCGCGATCAGATTCCGGAGCCGTTGCGATGTCCCGCTCGGCCGCAAGAATTGACTCTGCGAGCCCACTTAGGCGTTCGTCGATTTCGTTCGAAGAGCCTGGACGGACGCGTGGGACTTGTCTTCAGGCGCCTTGACTCCAGCGGCGATCTCCAAGCCACGGGCCAGTTCTGTCGCCGCGCGGATGTCGTCCTCGAAATTGCCTTCCGCGCGCCCGGCCCTTAAGGCAGACTCTTTCGCTGCGAGCGCTATCGCATCTCCGCGCACGCCGAACTCAGTTGAACCCATGCCGGGAGCCGCTTTGCCTGTGGCCGCGCCGTGAACAGCATGCGTCAAACCGGAGCCTATGAGGAGCGACAGGTGCTCTGACTGGAGCAACGCGGTGAGCCAAGGCTCGATGCGTTCGCGAAGGGTTTGCGCACCGATGGGAGTTGCAGCGGTCGCCCAAGAACAGCCCGGCGGGTCGAGAACGACGAAAGGCTTGGTGACATCGTCCGGCTCCTCGAGCTCGTTGAGGATCACCGGCGATTTGTCGTCGCGCGTCTTGAGTACCTGATTCTTGTTACCCCACGTTTGCTCCCTGTCATTGACCGTCACAGCACTCTCCCGTCAGTGATGTCTCTCAGCAGGTCTTCATTCTCTTCTTCGAGGGCGCGGATGTCGGCGCGGATCTCTTCGAGGGTGCTCATGCGGCGTCGGCTTGTAGAAGTGGCGGGTGAAGCTAACCTCGTAGCCGATCTTGGTCTTCGACTCGTCGATCCATGCGTCGGGCGCGTAGGGGAGCACCTCGCGCGCGATGAACGCCTCGATGCCGCTCGCGTGCTCGTCCGCGGGCTCGGTGAGCGGGATCTGTTCGGTGTCGCTCAGGTCGGGGTCGCGCTCGTATTCGACCACGCGTTGCTTGCCATCGAGTTCGACTTCGAAGAGCCCGCGCATCGGGTCCGGGGCGGTGCCCGCCTGGTGGACCTTCTTGAGGACGGCGGGCGCGTCGTCGGCGCGCTCGCTCGATTCCTTGAGTGCCTTGAGCTCGGCGGCCTTGTAGATGCGGCCGGGCTCGGCGTCGGCCAGGCGCAGGGGGCGGTCGACCGCGACCTTGTAGTAGCCGAAGTCGGCGTTGGCGAAGACCTTGGAGACCTCGGCATCGGCGCCCTCGAAGGCGTGGAAGGTCTCCAGGATGCGGTCGATGTTCGCAGGGGAGAGCTCGCAGTTCTTGCTGCCGAGGTTCTTGCGCAGCGGCGTGAACCACTTGGTGGCGTCGATGAGCTGCACCTTGCCCTTGCGGCGCTCCTCCTTGCGGTTGCTGAGCACCCACACGTAGGTGGCGATGCCCGTGTTGTAGAAGAGGTTGAGGGGGAGCGCGACGATGGCCTCGAGCCAGTCGTTCTCGATCACGTAGCGGCGGATGTTGGACTCGCCCTGGCCCGCGTCGCCCGTGAAGAGGCTGCTGCCGTTGTGGATCTCCGCGATGCGGCTGCCGAGCTCGGTGTCCTGCTTCATCTTGGCGACCAGGTTGGCGAGGAAGAGCATCTGGCCGTCGCTGGAGCGGGTGACGAGCGAGAAGTCCGAGTCGCCGTCGTGGGTGACCTTGAAGCGCGGGTCGTTGAGGCCGGCCTTGCCGCCCATGCGCTCCATGTCGGTCTTCCACGACTTGCCGTACGGCGGGTTGGAGAGCATGAAGTCGAACTCTTTGCCCGCGAACGCGTCGTTGGAGAGGGTGGAGTACTCGGGGCCGCCCTTGATGTTGTCTGCGGCGCGGCCGTCGCCCTTGAGGATCAGGTCCGCCTTGGCGATGGCGTAGGTCTCCGCGTTGATCTCTTGGCCGTAGAGGTGGGTGGAGACCTTCTTGCCTGTCGGTGAGTTCGTTGAGGGTGTCCTCCGCGACGGTGAGCATGCCGCCGGTGCCCATGGCGCCGTCGTACAGGAGGTAGGTGCCGTCCTTGATGCGGTCCGCGATGGGCTCGAACATGAGGCGGGTCATGAGCTTGACCACGTCGCGCGGCGTCCAGTGCTCGCCGGCTTCCTCGTTGTTCTCCTCGTTGAAGCGGCGGACCAGTTCCTCGAACACGCTGCCCATGCCGTGGTTGTCGAGGCCCGTGGGGGAGAGGTCGAGGCGCGGGTCGAGGAACTTCTCGATGAGCGCGCCGAGCGCGTCCGCCTTGGTCAGGCGCGGGATCTGGTTGCGGAACTCGAAGTTCTCGAGGATCTCCTGGACGTTGGGGGAGAAGCCGTCGAGGTATGCCTCGAAGTCCTGAGGTGAGGCGCGGCGCGGTTGGACTGCGCGCGGAGGTCCTGGAGGGTGATGGTGGAGGTGTTGTAGAAGTCCTGCTTCGCGGCGGCGCGGAGCGGGGCCGTCGCGGTCGATGATGCCCTGCGCCTCGAGCTTGGCGTTCATCTCTTGGACGGCGGCGCGTGGTGGGGTCGAGGACGGAGTCGAGGCGGCGGAGCACCGTCATCGGGAGGATGACGTCGCGGTACTTTCCGCGGACGTAGAGGTCGCGGAGGACGTCGTCGGCGATGCCCCAGATGAAGGACGCCAACTGAGCGTTGGTGGCTCTGATTCAACTTGGGCTCCAATCGCCCCATTTCGGGATCGCCCTTGTGGGGACATCAGTTCTGTCAACTATTCGCCATCCTAGGTAGTCGAGATGACGTATGGGTCGGGAAGAGTCGTGCAAGCCGAGCCGGGACCCCTCAGGAGTATGGGGGCGAGCGTACGGTTAATACATGGATGGTTCGATGCCCCAGGCTTTGCGCTTCGAGGCGGACAAGTGCGCGAACTGTTTCGAGGACCTCGAGCCCAGAAATGAGACGCTCTTCTGTAACGAGGGATGCAGACAGACCGCCGACACCATTCGATACTGGCGTGCCGTCACCCGCGATAGGAGAATCGCACGACCTGACATCGCCCTCGCGCTGAAACGCGAATCGCGTTCATGATTGCAGGCGGGTATCCACAACGCGAACGGGCGCTTACGAAGCCACAGCGCGCGGCGATCTGGAAGCGCGACGCCGGGCTCTGCGTCGAGTGCGGGGCTCCAGGGGCGGAGATCGACCACATCAATGGGGACTCCGCGGACCCGTCGAATCTGCAGTTGCTATGTCGTGACTGCCATCACCGGAAACGGCCGCATCCATGGTTCCTGCGACTCCGGAGGAGCAGGCGTGGGTTGCGGCGATCAAGATATTGCGGGTCCTACCAGACGAGGCGATTTCGCTCGCCGACGACGAGGTGCGATGGCAGGTCGAGTGGCGGCACCTTAAGGCCGAGAGACGAGCACGCCTAAAGGTATTTACGCAGCAGCGATTCGGGCTCGCCGACGCGGACCTGCGAGTGAAGAACTGGACGCAAGCGTGGGACGAGTGGGAGGCCGAGGACCGGGAGGCTGATCTCGGGCCGGTGACCGAGGATGATGACGGAGGTTTCGGCACAGAAGCTACTTCGCCAGATCGATGCAGAAGGACGACTAGCGATTATTCGGTGTTCCGACGCCCCGGACAGGCGCAACCCTCGCGCTCGACGTCTTCGAAGCGAGCGACGCGCTTGGGGAGATCTACATGGCGATCGGGGCCCTGATGGACGCGATCCTGCTGGAGGCGTCGGTGTCGGCGTACGTGCCGCGGCGCTCGGCGCGGCTGCTGGACGAGATGGTGCGGGAGGCGTGCAGGGTGGTGGGGTAGAGGGACGTGCTTCGTGGGCCGCTGAGACGATGATGGGTCCCCGGGCGCCGTGCCTGTACCGCCGGGCTACGCCTCGGCCAACCCGGCCACCTTGCCGATGCGTGCCGCCAGCGTGCGGTACGAGACGGGCTTGCCGAAGTCCTTCGATGCGCGCAGCGTGCCAGAGAGATCGACTTCCGTCTGGGCCGGAGGCGTCGAGCCACCAGGTTGGCACGACGTAGAACTCCCACTGGCTCGCGTCGAGCATGTCGAGGTCCTCCTGGACCTGGACCGCTTGGAGTGCGAACACGTAGATCTGTGCGTGGCGGCTCGGGTCTGCCAGAAGGTTGGTCGAGGGATCGTACGCGCGCGTGGTCGGGCACGCGAAGGAGATTCGCGAGGGGCGTCGTGCGCCCACGTTGCAGGTACGCCGACGACTTGACCTCGATGCCGAATCCGCGAGGGTCCTCGACGTCGTAGGTCGCCCACGGGTCCCGCACCCCCGCGCGGCGCCAACGGCATTAGCGACCAGGAACTCGGCGAGAACGCCGCGCGTGATGTTGTCGCTCAGGCCCGAGTATGCCCACTGCCAGAACTTGAGGACCGTCGAGATGGGCTTTCGTTCGTGGTCCATGATCTGTTCGTCGCCCCGAAGGCGCGTCACGTGGATCTGCGGGTACTTCAGCGGCTTCGCTTCGCTAGCGTCGTTCTTCGCCATCTCCTGATCGTGGCACGGTCGCGCGGAACGCGCGCGTCGACGAACCCACGTACCATCCCACCGCGCGCCCAGCCACCCCACCCCTTCCCACAGGCCGGAACCTCCCCATAGTCTGAGGGGACACAAGCCGCAAATGGGATGAGGGCTCGGTTCGGCGCGGATATCGAACGCAAGGGATAGCGAATGTACTTGACACGCAGAACGTACCTGGGGCTCTTCGGCGGTGCACTCATCGTGATCGCGGTCTTCCTCACGGGGGACGCGCTCAACTTCGACACGAAGGCCCTCAACGACACGCAGAGCCTCCTGCTCCTGATCGCGGGCGTCGGCGTCATGGTGTTCGCCCGGTTGGGCCGCCGCACCATGGCCGCCTACTCCGCGGTCGCGGCCACCACCCTCGGACTCGTCGCGGTCATCGACCTGCTGCGCGCCGGGACGCTCGACCTCACGGTGAAGCTGGTCTTCCTCGTCGTCGGCATCGTGCTCTCGCTCATGTCGTCCATCGGCGGGGACCTGATGACGTACATCGCGCCCACGCGCGACGGCGCCATCGCGATACGCACGACGGGCGGGAAGTCGGGCGCCGAGAAGTCCAGCGCGAGCAAGGCGAAGGTGGGCGCGGGCGCAGCGAAGTGAGGTAGGCGGGGTCTGCGACTCGGCTAGCCCGGCGGCGTCGCCGGGGGCGGGGACGCCGAGGGCGGGGCGCAACGGCCGCCCGAGCGGGACGGGGCCGGGGCGCAACCGTAAGACCCCGGGCGCCGGGGGTCGCTCCTCGGCCGGGCCGTACGACGTCAGACATTCGCGGTAAACTGTCTGACATGACGGACAACGTCACCATGCGGCGCCTCTCGCGCGAGCCCGCCGCCGTGATGGAGCAGCTCGCGGACGCGCCTCGCGGCCTCATCGTCACCCGCGACGGCGTGGAGATCGCGCGCCTCACGCCGCTCAGCCCCGTCGAGCGCGCGTGGCGCGACGCGATGCGCGCCGCCGGGCACAACCCCGACGCGTTCGCCGGGATCGCCGACGACCCGCTCCGCGTCGAGGACGCGGGGCTTTCCGCGGCCCTCGCCGAGCAGCGCGCCGACGAGCGCTGACGGCCGGCTCCCGGGACCGCCGTGATCTACCTCGATGCGAGCGCGCTCGTGAAACTCATCGCGCCCGAACCCGAGTCCGCAGCCCTCGACGCGTGGCTCGACGCGGGCGGCGCCGACCCCGTCACGAGCCAGCTCTCGCTCACGGAGGTCGCGCGGGCGCTCGCGCGCGCGGTGGACCCGAACGCCGCCCACGCCGTCGCGGTGCTCGACGGCCTCGCGATTCGGGCCGGTCGCCGCGTCGTGCCCGCGCTCCCGGTCACCCCCGCCGTCCTCGCCGCCGCCGGCACGCTCGCCCCGCCCAGCATGCGCAGCCTCGGTGCCATCCACGTCGCCACCGCGGAGGCCCTCGGGCCGTCGCTCCGCGCCTTCGTCACCTACGGCGCGCGCCAAGCCGACGCGGCCCGCGCCGCCGGACTCCACGTCCGTACGCCCGCGTAGCCCCGCGCGTCGCCCGTGTGGCACCATCGTGACGGTGAGGCCCTCGCACTTCACCCAAACCGTCGCGGCGGTCGCCCCGTGACCCGCGTCCACGTCCGACTCCTCGCGGTCGACGACTGGGAGCTCGCCCGCGCCATCCGGCTCCAGGCGCTCGCCGAGTCGCTCGACGGCGTTCGACTCGACGCTCGAGCGGGAGGCCGCGTTGCCCGAACAGGCGTGGCGCGAGCGGCTCGCCGGCGCGTGGTTCGCGGCGACCGCGGTCCCGCCCGGCGCCGCGCCGCAGGACGCGCAACCCGCCGGTATCGCCTCGGTGATCCAGGACCGCAACGACCCGGCCGCCCGCGAGGTCGTGGGCATGTGGGTGGCGCCCGCGCACCGGGGCGCGGGCGTGGGCGACGCCCTGGTACGCGCGTGCCTCGACTGGGCGCGCGGGGACGGGGCGCGCCGCGCCACCCTATGGGCGGTCGAGGGCAACGCCGCCGCCATCGCCCTGTACGCGCGCCACGGGTTCGCGCCTACCCGCCGACGGACGGCCCTCACCCACCGCCCCGACCTGACCGCCGCAGAGTTCGCCGTCGCCCTCTAGCGCCCGCGGCGTCGAATCGCCGCGCGCCTCGCGTGCGCCGCTGCTAGCCTCGCAACGTCCGCGGGATCGTCCCGCGCGCGAATAGTGGGGGAGCGACATGATCATTCGAAAGCCCTGGGCGGCGGCCGCGGTATTCGCCGGCGCGCTCGGCCTGTCCGCGTGCGACGGCGGCTCGCCGACGCCCACCGCGCCCGCGGCGGCGCCCACCGCGTCGCCGCCGCTGGGCCAGTACTACGAGCTGCCCGACTACACGGGCGACCAGGCGTCGGCCTGGCAGGCCTCCCAACTCGGCATCGCCGTCATGGTGTGGTACGTCGACAACGACGGCCCGCCCCCGGAGATCACGGTCGAGGACGGGCGGTACCTGCTCGACGGCGGGAGCGTCGGCCCGGTGATGCCGGGCGTGACGTTCCAGGGAATCACGGGCACGGGTGCCGACGACTGGTGCCTGTGGGTCACGAATCCCTCCGGCAGCGTCAAGGACGTCCAGTACACGCCGGACAACAGCTTCGAGCCGGGGAACTGCTCGAACTAGGACCCGCCGGGCGCCACGCGGGACGACGCTAGCCCGGATCGACGCGCCTCAGCGGCATCGTCGCGCACCGAATCGACCCGCCGCTGCGGTGGTGCTCGTCGAACGGCACCTCCACCGGCTCGATCCCGCGCGCCGCGAACAGCTCCGCGATCCGGGGCACGCCCGCGGGGAGGAGCGCGGCGGACGGGCCGAGCATCAGGAAGTTCGTCGCGAAGCCGCGCGCCTCCTCGGCGTCGAGAGAAACCACCTCGCCGCGGGACTCCAGGTATCGCACCGCGGCGTCGGGCTCGGCGAGGCCGTCGCGCCACACCAACGCCAGACCGGGCGCGAGGCCGACGGCGGTGTCGAGGTGGAGAACCCCGTCGGCTAGGGGCACGGCCCGGAGCGCGAAGCCGTCCGGTAGCGCGCGCTCCAGCGCGGCTGCCCCGGCGCGGTCGGTCCTTTCGCCGACGCCGCACAGCACCGTCGCCCCGTCGACGAGCACGTCGCCGCCCTCGACGAACCCCTCGCCCAGCCGGACCACCGACGCGTCGTCCACGACTCGACCCGCCGAGCTGCGCCGCGACCGACGCGGGCTCCATCTGCCTCACGTCCACCCGCATGCGCGACACGAACAACCGCGTCCCGACCACGAACGCCGGATCCCGGGCGTTGAGCATGTACGGCGCGGTGGGCTCGGGCGCCAGCTCGATCGGCGTCATCCCGCGCGAGGCGAGCGCGTCCACCATGCCCCGATGCTCCACGGCGAGGCGTTCCCCGCTGATGGGCGGGCCGCTCGCCAACTCGTCCTCCTGGCGCGCGTTGATGGGGCGCGTCGGAGCGAAGTGCGTGGGGGCGCACACGGCCACGCTCTCAAGCGCGTCGTACTCGGTGAGGACGGACACCGCTCCCGCCAACTCCGGCATCGTCCGCGCTCCCGTTTCGTCTGTCCCTCCAGGGTAACTGTCGGCGCCCGACGCTGGCCCGCCCCGAAGGCCCCACGAGCACGCCACGCGTTCCCCCGGCCGCCTCCATGCAGCGACGCCGAAAACGACGTAATCGGGAGCATTTCGACCATCTCTTCAGTTTCGAGTCGACAGCGGTTCCGGGCACCGATAGGTTCGGCGCGGGCGAGCGCACGGCGCCTGCCCAGATGAGGATCACGCCATGAGTCCGTCCCTTCACGCGTCCGGCTCCCAATGGCCCCGCGTCGCGAGCTCGCGGTCGTCGCTACAACGACGAATCGGTGCTCTCACCGCGGTCGCGGCCGCGCTGGCCATCGTCGCCGGCGCGAGCCTTCCGGCGTCCGCCGCGTCCGTCCACGCACTCGTCGCGGGCGACGTCGACCCCCTGACGTACTGGGACGACGGCAAGAACGTCGGCGAGATCTCGTACTATGACGCAAATCGCAACACGATCGCGACCGCGACTGGGACGTTCGAGGTCGTCGGGTATCCGGCGGTAGGCGAGGCGGGCACCGTCACCGTCGTGGCTTCCTTCGACATCAGCGTCGAGCCTCAATATGAAGTGGCGATGTTCCACGCGGCGCAGCAAGGCCGATTCACTGTGTTCACCCAGGCGACCGCGACGCGCGGCGGCGGGGCCAACCTGATTCCCGCCCAGCACCTCTACTCCTATGTGGATCCCCTCAGGAGTCACACGGAACTCCGCGAGGACCGCGACTCCGGGTGGATGAAGATGGAGGTCGGCGCGGACTGGGACCGGCAGGTCACCGTCTCCGAGGTGGGGACCTGGCGGGCACCTCCGACGGGCGCGGTCGCCCCACCCGTGCCCGACGGTCCGACGGGCATCACCATCGAACTGTTGAGCGCCGAGGAGACGGTGTACGACCAGACGCTCGGGTATTCCCTCCGGGTTACCGTGGACGCGGGCGTCGTCGACGCGATCGACGGCGCGCGATTCCGGATCGGCGGACTTTCCGAGCGTGTCACTCTCGGTGACGCGGGAGGGTCCGTTGTGATCGACGGTGAGATCGACGGTATCTCCGAGCAGACGGCAGCACTCACGGTCTCGGTGTACGCGGTCGACCGTTACGGCGGCTACATCTACGGTTTGCACCAGGAGATGCTCGACCTGCCCTACGTCAACACCCCTGCTGGCGCGACCCTCAACCTCGACGACTGGTACCAGTACGGCCCCGATGTGTACTGGCTTGCGACCCTCACCACCCGCTCACTCGCGGGCGCCCCGGGCGAGGTGTGCGACTTCTCCTACTCCTCGTGCAAAGCGACCGTCTACGCCATGACCGACGACGGGACCATCTACACGGTTATGGGCGGCATTCCCGTGCTGCAACGACGCGGTGACTGGTCGACCACGGTCGGCAACGTCGCGGGAGTACCTTTGCCCGATCGGGCCTATACCGAGGTGTGGGCGACGATCCGCGGGGAGTCGAGTTACGGCGTCCCGGAGACGCTGGACACCTTACATACGCGCGTCAACTGGGATGCGGGAGACGTCCGCCTACGGGCCCTCGAGGTGAACCAGGCCGTCCAGGACTGGACCAACGGAGTCCCGCTCGTCGCAGGGAAGACGACCGTCGTCCGGGCCTTCGTCGAGATCGGAGACGCGTCGCTCGCCGAGCCCGTATACGGGCGTCTGTACGGGACGAGGGGCGGAATTCCGCTGCCGGACAGCCCCATCAGTCCTCGCCTCCCGGAACGTTCCGTGTACCCCGCGGTCGACGCCGAGGCGACTCGCGGCGACTACGGATCGAGCCTCAACTTC
The DNA here is from genome assembly GCA_963823015.1 of uncultured Actinomycetota bacterium. Taxonomy (GTDB): domain Bacteria; phylum Actinomycetota; class Actinomycetes; order Actinomycetales; family Demequinaceae; genus JAFGBM01. The sequence goes on from CAWGJW010000001.1 coordinate 144,474, forward strand.
GTGCTCCCGGTGGCGTGGACGAAAAGTGGCGACACCGTCCTGAGGTTCGAGGCCGATCAGGACGTTGCGTGTGGTCTGACGGCGGGAGTCACCGACACGGAATGCTCCGTGACGGCTCACTTCGACTCCGTGCCGATTCCCTCCATCAGGTATCTGAGGATTCCGTGGTCGGAGACCACGCCGGACGGGGTGGAGACCCACACCCCCACCGCGAGCGAAGCCGAGGAAGAGGCGTCGCGCGTCGACACCCAGTTCCCGATCGGCCACAGCAACAGCTCCAGCACGGCGCTGGAGCCGGGGACGTTCGTCGAAGGTCCGCCCAAACTAGACGAGGTCTTGCGGGATGTCCTGCGCGTCCAGGAGTTGGAGTGCGGAAGAAGTTGCAGTGCGTACTTCTTCGGTCTTGTCGACGGAAGTCCGCCTGACACGACGGTCGGGGCTTCGTACCCTTCTCAACACGTCGGCACCGCCTACACGAACGGCCTGGCGAGCAGGGACGCTCAGGGATACAGCCGTAACTCCGTCCCCCACGAATTGGGCCACGATCTCGGTCGTGATCATGCCGTCCGAGCGGACGGATTGGGGGGATGCACCGCTCCGAGTTACGGGCATATCGACCACCCGGACTTCGGGTACATCGCAGGATACGACTGGGTCGACCACCAACGCGTGAAGGTCGCGGATAAATACTCCGCGGTGATCGGTCCGCTGGGGGATGCGGACACCGAGGTGTGGGGACTCGACACGCGATTCAAAGACGAGCCCGCATCACCGCTCCTGTTGAGCGATCCCCATTCGACGGGGGCGCTCATGTCGTATTGCGAGGGGCAATCCGCCCAGCGCCGATGGATGTCGAGTTGGGCATACGGCAAGATCAAGGAACTTATCGAGTCTCTCGGATGGACGCTGCCCTATCCCGTGATCGGCCCACCCTCATACGACCGGTATGCGATCGTCGCGGGTGTGATGAGCGAACCGGGCGCGGACGATGCGTCGGTGTCGTTCATTCCGGTGGGAATGGTCGAGGACGAACGCACACCCGAACCGCCGGGCGACTATCACCTGCTCGCCTGGAATGGTGACTCGTTGGTCTCCGACACCCCGTTCGCTATCGACGCGCCCGTCGCGGATTCCATCGCGCCGGGCGACGTCAATCTCGCGTCGCCCTTCCTGGTTCAGGTACCCGTCGGGGACTCTTCCTACACGCGCCTCGAGGTGGCGCGCGAGGGCGTCGTGCTCGGCGCGCTCGACGCGTCCGCGCACGCTCCCGCGGTGATTTCGGTCGCGGCCAAGGCGGTCACCTCGGGAGGCGTGCCAGCCATCCGCGTCACGTGGGACGCCCAGGACGCGGACGGCGACCGGCTCTTCGCGACGGTCCGGTATTCGCGCGACGGGGGTTCGACGTGGATCGTCGTCGCGGACCACGGAACGGGGTCGTCCCTGACGAGGCCGAGCAGCGAGCTTCCCGGATCCGAGCACGGGGTGTTCGAGGTGCGCGTCTCCGACGGCGTGCTCAACTCGGATGCGGTGACGTCGGCGGTCGTGGAGCTCGCGGACAACTCGCCGGAGATCCTGTCGCTCACCGGGCTCGGCACCGATGCCCTCGCGAGCGGCGGGAACGCCGTGTGGGCATCCGTCGAGGCCCAGGACGTCGAGGACGGGCGTCTCGACGGGGAGTCGATCGCCTGGCGATCCGACCTCGATGGAGCCATGGGCACGGGGACGCAGTTGATCTTCGACGCGTCGGTCGCCACGGAGGGATGGCACCGGATCAGCGTCACGGCGACCGACAGCGCGGGCAATTCCACCGTCGAAACCGACTATCTGCTGGTGCAGAACTCCCGCGTGTACGACGAGTCCACCATGGCGGCCCTCGCGAATCCGCCGGCGTCGGGCGATACGACGTCAGCGTCGGCTCCCGGGACGGGATCCCCGGGGTCATCGCCCACGCCGACGCCGACCGCATCTCCTTCCCCCGTGCCTTCGATTTCGCCGACGGCCGACGCGAGCGAGCCGACCGTCGCGCCTGACGATGGTCCTTCCGACACTCCGGCGTCCGCGAGCGGTCCGACCGACGACGACTCGAGGGGCACGGCGGCCTGGGGGTGGCTCCTGCTACTAGCGCTCATCCTCCTTGGGGGAGGTTTCGCCTGGTGGACGTCCACGGGGCGAAGCCGGGGTTGACGCCGCGTAACCGGACGGGCATCTCGGGGAGTCTGCCCGCAATCCCGGCCAGCCCATTAAGGACGACGGCACCGTGACGGTCACGCCGGGTCAGGCGGCCGCTCCGGTTCGGCGTCGCCCCCGGGGTGCGTGCGCGAGCCGAAGGCCCGTGGTCGAGCCGATCGGAAGCGGCGCGGCGCGCGCCCGGAGGCGACGCGATACCGGTCGTTCGGTGCCCGAGCCCGGCTGCCATCCCTCCGGACTAACCGGCGGCCTCCGCCGTCTCCTCCGCGCGACGACGCATCTCTCGCCTCAGGCCGAGCGTGATCGCGGCCGCGAGCGTGACCACTGTGGCGGCGGCGACAACGGTGATGCGGGCGGACGACGACACGTCAACGGGCAACGGGACACACCGCGCGACGCCCGCCACGAGTCCGACCAGCACGGACAAGCCCAGGATCGTCCGCCGGTCTCGGCGGTCCACCGGGATGGCCCTCCGCCCCGCGATCGCCGTGAACATGACTGCCGCGAAGGCGCCGATGATTGCGTCCGCGGCATTCAGGGTCGTTGTGTCGGCCCTCCAATTCCAGCTGGCGCTCTCCTCGGGGACGGCGAATGCCGCCAGGACGCATACCAGGAATACCCCGATCGCGACGGAGAGGATCGCCGCCACTCGCCCGAAGTCCCAATCGCCGCGGACGCGCGCCACGAGCGAAAGAATCAGGGCCGCAACGAGGGCGGCGCACACCCCCACGGCCAGCGAGTAGGCGATGGTGATCAACGACGTGGAGGCGTATCGCGGAGGCGTGAGCAACCCATCCGCGCCTCCTTCCGTGCCGATGAAGGACCACGCTCCGTCGCTGCCGCGAACCCCGACGCCGTCTTCGAAGGCCGTCGCGTACACGCGGTAGCCCTCGCCGTCCTCGACCACCGCGAGCGACGCCACGACACCGGGCCGAAATGAAGGGTCGTACCCCTGATTGGTCACCCAGCGTCGGTCAATGGTCCACGTCACGCCGCCATCGGCGCTCATACGCATCTGCCCGGCATCGGGGGAGATGCGAAAGCAGACGGACGGGGTGGACGGAACGCAGGCCTCCGAGACGAGCTTTGGCTCCTCCTCGAGTTGAATCCAGGCGAAGTGGCTCCCATCGTTCGACGCGGCCCATCGCGGGCCGGAGTTCTCGGAGCTCCATGCCACGAACAGCGTGCCGTCCTCAACGGCGACTCCCGCGACGTATGTCGGTAAGGGCGCAGAACTCGCGCCGATGGCAACAATCGCGAACGGGATGAGAACAACGGCACGGAGGCGGCGCAGGGCACCGCGCGATCCTGATCGGACCTGCGCGTACCGAGACGTGAGCCACGCAGGAATGACGATGTCCATGGGCGCCTCCGTGAGTCCGCCACGACCCGTTGTCCCGACCCTAGCGGCGTTCGGTGCGGCCATCCACCGACCCCTGCGAGCACACGCCCGATATGGAACGATCGAACCGGGTCGGCACCTGCCTGAGCGCCGCGACTCCCCACGGCCGCAGCGTCGTCCGCCGACGAGGGGGTGGCCATGCGCCGCGCAACCACATCACCACGTGCGAGGGCGCGCTCGGCCGTCGCCCTCGCCGGGATACTCGGCCTGGCCCTTGCCCTCGGGGTCGTCGTCGCCACCCCGAGCGCCGCCACCAGCGGCTGGTCCCGCATCCCGCACGCCGATCCCCTTCTCGGAGGAACCGGAAATCTAGAGATGGCGTCGGTGTCGTCCACGCCATCCGGATTCGTGGCGGTCGGTACGGATAGCGCGCTGACCGCGGGAGCCGTGTGGTTTTCGCCCGACGGGACGAACTGGACACGGGCCGTTCATCAGGAGGGCATCTTCGGTGGACCCGACTTGCAGTACATGTACGACGTGTCGCCAGGGCTGGGAAATGCCAACGGCCCGGGCAATACGGTCATCGTCGGGTCGAGCGGCCCGACCGGAGATCAAGACGCGGCGGCCTGGACCGGTGGGGGAACCGTCTGGAAGCGGGCGAAGCACGACGAATCCACCCTCGGCGGCACCGGCAGCCAGGTCATGTATTCCGTCGCAGCAGCCGGGCCCGGGCTCGTCGCGGTCGGCACCGAGGACCCCGGAGGGGACCTGGACGCCGCGGTATGGACGTCCGAGTGGGGAACGGTCTGGACACGGGTCCCGCACGTCGAGGCCATCTTCGGAGGCCCCCACCGCCAGTGGATGAAGGGCGTGACGGCCGGAGGGCCGGGGGTTGTCGCCGTCGGTATGGACGAATCCGTCGACGGGAGTTCGGACGCCGCAGTATGGACCTCGGTGGACGGCACCACGTGGACGCAGGTCCCCCACAACGAGGCGATCTTCGGAGGGCCCGGGAACCTCAGCATGTACGGGGTCACGGCGGGCGGGCCGGGACTCGTCGCGGTCGGCCACGAGATCACCAACAACGAGTCCGACGCGGCGGTCTGGACCTCGGTCGATGGGCTCACCTGGAGCCGGGTCCGGCACGACGAGGCGATCTTCGGCGGCCCCTCGAACCAGAGCATGCTGGACGTGACCGTCGGAGGGCCCGGGTTGATCGCCGTCGGGTATGACAACGACGGCACGGACCGCGATGCGGCGGTCTGGACCTCGGTCGACGGGCTCACGTGGACCCGGGTCCCGCACGACGAGGCGACCTTCGGTGGCCCGGAGATCGAGACCATGCGTGGCATCGCCGTCAACGCGGCGGGGTTCGGCGTCGCCGCCGGAACGCAGTGGGCCAACTACGACTACGACGCCGCGCTATGGACCTATTCGGCCTCGGCTCCGCCACCCCCGCCTTCCGCGTCGCCACGATCGCAGTCCGCGGTGCCATCCACCCCCGACGGCTCTGCGCCCGTCCCCACGTCCACCCCGAGTCCCGACGCCACCGCGGGGCCATCGTCGGGGGAGGCACCCAGCGACGTGGAGGCGGAGGCATCCGGCGACGCGTCGGGTGACGCGTCGGGTGGGAACGTCGGGCTGTACGTCGGTGCGGGCTTCGCGGTCTTGGTCGCCGCCGCCGGGTTCCTCGGATGGACGCTGGCCCGCCGAAGGCTCTAGCCGAACGCCCGATCGTCGCGCACCGAATCGACCCGCCCCTGCGGTGGTGCTCGTCGAACGGCACCATCCGGCGCTCGCCTATCCCCAACCGACGGGACGGCGATGGGCGCCGCTGCTAGCGTCGAAGAGGAGCGCGAGACGGTCTCGCGCCCGAGTGTCTGGGGGCATTCTCGTGAACATCCGAACTTCGATCGCCGCGGGCGGCACGCTCGCCGCCCTGGTCCTACTCGCCGCCTGTAGCGGCGGAACGGATCCGGTCGCCACCCTTCCGGCTTCGAGCACAGCCACGACGGAAGCAACGCCCGGCGGCGACACCGACGCGACGCCCGCGGGCACGATCGGCAACACGGACATCCCCGCGCAGGACGTGACCCCCGCCGGGACCGTGCTTGCCCTGGGCGACAGCGCAGTCGTCGAATTCCACGTGGACGGCTTCGCCGACCCGCAGCTGATCCGCATCGCCGTCACAAGCATCTCTCCTATCGACAGCGCGGACATCCCTGCGTCGTTGGACGAGGACGGTGTTGCGGATTCCCTCGGGTTCCTCAAGGTGATGTGGGAGACGCAGCTCGCGGGTCCGTCGGTCATCCCGATGGCGGAACGCAGCTTCGACGCCTACTTCAACATCTACAACAATCTTGGTTACGCGGCATACGCCTTCGCCCCTCGCGACATGCCCGACTGTGTTCAAGTGGCCCCTATGGGAGACGCCTTCGACCAGGGCGAGGTCGTCACGAGTTGCGTGCTGGTCGCCTACTCGCCGGATTGGGGTCCGCCGCCGTACTTCGGTTGGTCGGAGTACATGACGGACACGGCCGACGACGTCATCAAGTGGGAGGGGTGGAACTAGGGGAGGAATCGCGCGTCGCCGCCCTCAACCCCGCCACGTCCCCTCCCACCGGGCGACCTCGAACACCTCCGCGACGGCGTCGGCGTCCAACACGCCCGTTTTCTTCTTGAACGCGCGCGGCACCTGCCCGGAGTCGAGGACCAGGACGTCGTCCGGCCGCCCCTTGTACGTGATGTCGGGTCGGAGGTCGCCCGTGAGGATCACCAGCACCGGCGTGACCGTCACCGCCCACCCGAGCGCCGCCGTGAGCGTCCGCGACGCCCGCTCTCCCTCGAAACGCGAGTCGCGAAGGTAGGGCGCGGGCTGGCCGTTGATGCGGATCTGGCGGGCCGCCACCCACACCTTGGCCCCCGGGTGCATCTTCGTGTTGACGGTGAAGACGCCGCCGGGGCCGACAAGCAGATGGTCGATGTCCGCGCCCCTCCGACCCACCGGGATCGAATGCAGGACCCGCCAGCCGAGGGGGATCAGCTTCTCGAGCTTCGGGCCGACCTTCTCCTCGCCCTGCGCGCCGACGCGCCACGCGCGCTCGTCCGTGTGGGCGTCCAGCACGCGGGCGGCGTACGCCCGAAACTTCGAACGGTCCTTGCGGGCCTGCCACTCCTCGTCGGCCCTCGCCCGCACAGCCTCGCCGGGGCGGTTGAGCGCGAGATCCCGGCCGGGCCGGGCCGCGGGTCGCCGGGACGACGCAGGCGCGGGTACGGGTGTGGGCTGTGGTTCGGCCTTCGGTGCGGGCTCCGGCGCGGGCCGCCGTTCGGGCTCCGCTCCCTCCGGAAGCGCGTCCTCCGGCATCGCGACCGCCGGGTTCTCCCGGCGCCAGGCCGCGACCGCCGCGCGAAACGCGTCCTCGCGGCCCTCTTTCTCGATGGTCTCCACGCCGGTCTCGATATCCACCCAGCCGATGCGGGTACCCGCCTCGTCGTTGACGAAGAGGCGATCCATGCTGAACTTCTGCCATCGCATCGCGATGAGGCGAGTCACCCCTTGAGCGTAGTTGTCCGGGAGCCTTCGTGCGGGCTGGCCCCGCCGACGTCCGCCGGCGCCGACCCGATTCGGCGCTCCCGTCAACCGCCGGTAGTATCCCTTGTCGACGCGGGGCCGTCCCGCGCGTTGCCACGAGGAGCACCTGTGACGTTCCGGACCTCCCTTGCCCTGGGCGCGATCGCCGCCGCCGCCGTCGTCAGCCTCTCCGGCTGCGGGATCGACGGCGCGCTCGCCGCGGACGACACGGCGGGCACCTACCCGACGTTCACGGCGTCCCCGACGGCCGTGCCGCCGAACCCCCTGCTCACCAAGCCGGGCACCGTCCTCCGCGTGGGCCAGAGCGCGGTGATCGGGTACCACACGCTCGTGCCGAGCGACTCCGGCGACACGGTCGCGGGGAAGGACGAGCAGCTGATCACGGTGACGGTCGCGAAGGTCGAGGCGTCGAGCATCAGCGCCGTCCCCTCGAAGGACCGGCTCAAAGGCGCGGACGCCGGCGGCATCTCCTGGGACGTGAAGAAGGTGATCTGGACGGCGAAGATCGAGGGGCCGTCCGTGATCTCCATGGCGAAGAACGGCCTGGAGTTCCGCGCGGACGGCGCGGGCGCGTACATCGTCTCCGAGCCGACGCTGTCCGGATGCCCGGGGCGCGCGGCGCTCGGCTCCGCGTTCGACAAGGGAGAGACGGTCTCCGGGTGCTTCCTGGTCGTGTACCAGGCCGACACGACGACGCCCAGCATCGAGCAGTTCGTCTACCGCACGCCTACGGAGCTCGACCCGATCGTCTGGAAGCCCTAGCCCCCGGCCGGCGCCGTTCCCACGAGCGCTGCGATCGCCTCGGCGAGCCGGGCGTCGTCCGCCTGGTCCCGCCACGCCACGACCCGCGCCTTCGCGCCGACGACGCTCTTCGCCGATCGGGCCGGTCGGACCGCCGCCTCCGTCCCCCGCACCACCACCACGACGGGCGCGCCGTCGGGGAGCGCCTCGACGAGCGGCGCGAGGGTGGTGCCGCGGTACGAGGCGGCGGGGTCCGAGCGCCACTTGGTCTCGAGCGCGAGCGTCCAGCCGTCGCCGCGGACGGTGAAGTCCGGAATCTCGTAGCGGGGCGAGCGGGACCGCGTGATCTCCGCGTCCGGCACGATGCGGCGGAGGGCCGCCTCGACGGCGCGGTCGTACGTCTCCGCCGGGTGCTCGGCGACGGCGCCCGTGAGGCGTAGCTCGTCGATCCGGCGCTCGAGCGCCTGCAACTCCGCCACGACCGCGGCCGGCTCGTCCGCCTCCCGCGCGCGCTCGATCTGCGACTGGACGGTCGCGCGCACCTTCTCCCACGACAGCTCGTTGCCGCCCACGGAGATGCGCGACGGCCACCGGCCGATCATCGCGAGGACGAGCAGCGCGACGCCGACGCCTGTGAGCGCGGCCGCGCCCGCCCCGTTCGCGGTGGCGAGGGTCGCGTAGACGCCGACGCCGGCGAGGCCGACGCCCAGAAGGGTCAGGAGGGTGCGGAGAATGCCCGATATGCGACGCGAATCCATGCCCTCACTCTGGCATAGGCGGGCGACGACCGCCCAGGCGGGTTACGCCTCGTAGAAGCGGCGGCCATTGTCGCGTAGCCACCCGGCCACGCCGTCGGCCCCGAGGGTGATCGCCACGAAGTCGACGAGGCCGTCCGGGTCGTCGCCGCTCTCGCGTGCGGCGTTCGCGTCCTGCATCGCGTCGCGGAGGTCGCCCTCGCCCTCGACCCCGACGATGAGGTGCGGGGGAGTGCCGGCGGTGGGGATGTGGATCCGGCCGAGGTACGCGGCGCGCACCTCCGGGTGGCGCGCGAACACCGAGGTCGCGGAGGCGATGAACGCGAGCGGGTCCTCCTCCGGCAGGTCGAGCGCCATCGCGTCCGGGTGGCCGAGCTCCGACGCCACGTCCGCGCCGCCCGTGCTGAGCAGGCCGGAGATCTCCGCGGGCGTGAACTCCTTCGCCACCGGGGCGCCGAGGTTGAGCGCGAGCGTCGAGCCGCGCGTGCCCTCGAACAGCGCGCGCGCGGGAAGGCTCAGCACCGGCACGTCGCCCCGGACGACGCCGCCGAGCCATTCCGCCGACGAATAGAACGGGAGGCAGGCGCGGCCGTCGGGCAGGTTCGCCCACCGGAGGGCGGGGGAGCCGCCGGGCCCGGGGTTCGACGGGTCGCCCACCACGAGCACCGTTGCGTCGAGCAGCTCCCGGAGGAACGGGCCGCGCTGGGCGGGATCGGCGGCGGCCGCGACGAGCGCGTGCTCGAGCGCGTTGCGGGGCTCAAAGGGTCCGGTCGTGTTCGCCATGCGCCTAGCCTTCCATGGCCCCCGGTCGGGGCCCGGTCGTTTCGCGGAGCGCGCAAAGCCGTCCGGGCGCGCGCGAACCTCCCTCCGTTTGCGCCGGACCGCAGTTCGGGCCACTGTGGTGGCCATGCCGAAACGTCGGGCCCGGTACGCCGCCCTCCTCGCCCTCGTGCTCGCCCTCGCCGGGTGCACGTCGTACGACCGCGGACCCGCTCCGCTCGACGACGGGACCTACACGCTCCACCTCTGGATCTACGGCACCATCTCGCACGACGACCAGCGGACCGTGGAGTTCAAGCCGGTCTTCGCGAGCGAGACGTGGGCGTACGCCGACGAGTCCAGCGACTACTCGGTGCTGGTGCTCAACGGCGACACCAAGGTGGTCGAGGCCCCCGCCGCCGTGTGGATCGACCCGGGCATGTGCGGCGGAGACGACCGTCCGTGCTCGCTCGTCGAGGACGCGTTCCACGCGAGCATCCCCATCGGCGACGCGGCCTACACGCGCCTCGAACTCCGTCACAAGGGCACCGTGCTCGGCGCGGTCGACGCCTCCGCCCACGCGCCCGACGTCTCGGGAGTGACCGTGACGACGGACCAGAACGGCGCCGTCGCGGTCTCCTGGACCGCCTTCGACGGCGACGCGGACGCTCTCCAGACGCAGCTCGACGCGAGCCTCGACGGCGGCGACACGTGGGACTACGTCACGACGCTCCGGGAGGGGGACTCGTACGCCTTCGAACCCGGGGAGTTCGCCACCACGTCGGCCCTCGAATTCCGGGTCGCCGTCTCCGACGGCGTCCTGTCGACGTCCGCCGTCGGCGGGCCGTTCGAGGTGGTCGACCGCGTGCCCGAGATCCGTTCGCTCGGCGGGTTCGGGGCGGACACCGTCGCCGGGCCCGGAGATCGCGTGACCGGCCAGGCGACGATCGCCGTGGCCGGAACGATCAGCGACGCGCCCACCGTCACGTGGCGGTCGAGCCTCGACGGCGTGATCGGGACGGGTCGGGAACTCGACGTGCCCGCCTCGTCGCTCTCGACGGGACTGCACGTCATCACGGCCGTCGCGACCGACCAGAACGGCCTGGCCCGTTCGCGGTCCGGTGTCCTCCGCGTGGTCGACGGCCCGGTCGCCGAAGCGCCCGCGCTCACGGACAAGGAGGTCGTCGGCCTCTTCCGCGCCCTCGCCGAGGAGAGGATCCCCAACCTCGACGAGGCTTACTCGGTCATGAGCTCGATCGGCTACCTCGAGGAGTCGCTCGCGTCCGACGATCCCCAGGAGGCCTGCTACGCGTTCGACGCGTTCCGGGGGTACAACGGCCATCCGTCGTACGAGTTGTCGTCGATTCCCGTCGTGGACCGCGGAGCCTTCGTCGGCCTCGCCGAGGTGCTCGCGCCGACGTACGGGTGCCCCGCCGGCCCCGTGGCCGACGGCTGGGACGCGACTAGGCTGAATCCGGACGCCCACCGGGGCGTCGGGTAGCGAAGGAGCGCCATGTTCACCGGAATCAGCGAAGAGATCTGCGCCCAGGCGTGGGCCGTCATCCTCCCGGCGATCGAGAAGGCCGCCGAGCTGGGCGTCATCAACGGCAGGCGCGGAACGCTCATCGTCCTCGACCCGAACTCGCCGGGGCACGAGATCCTCTTCACGGGCCACGTCGGCACGCCGGACCCCGAGTTCCTCATGAACGTGAAGGGCAAGGTCGCCGTCACGCTCCGCACGGGATTCGACAGCGAGAAGGTCCGCATCGACCTCCCCCACCTGTACCAGGAGGGCGACATCAAGTACCCGGGCGCGATCAAGCGCGACGGGCTCGTCGTGGCGTTCAGCGGCGTCCAGGGCGAGTTCGACGTCATGATCTGCGAGTGGATGGTCGCCGCGATCCGCGCGATCAGCCGGGTCGCGATGCACGGCCCCGGCGGCGCCGACGAGCAGCCCGGCGCCTACCTCACGAAGTAGGCCGACGCCGCGCGATCACGGGCTCCAGGAGCCACACCACGAGCGCCGCCCCGATGAACCCCGCCCCGACGAACGGCAGGTGGCGCAGCCCCGCCCCGGCGATGAGCCAGGCCCCGAGGAACGATCCGAACGCCGTGCCGAGGTTGTACACGCTCCCGTGGGTCGCGACGCCGATGTCCGTCGCCCCCGGCGAGACCTGAAGAACCCGGTTCGCGAAGCTCCCGACCATGAGGCCCATGCCGAGCCCGATCGCGCAGTAGAAGGTCGCCGTCACCGGCTTGACCGAGGAGAACACCCCGAGGCCCAGCCAACCGATCCCCACCGTCGCGACGCCCACGGCGACCATGAGCCTCGGCGCGCGGTCGAGCGTCCGGGCGAGGATGAAGCTCGCGACGATGCCGGCGATGCCGGACGCGGTGAAGAGGACCGGAAGCGTCGTGTCCGCGAAGCCCGCGATGTCGCGCAGGTACGGCTCGACGTAGACGAACGACGTGGTCACGCCGAACACGGCGAGGAGGGTCGTGGCGAGGACGACCCCGAAGCGGCGCCCGTCCGGACGGCTCCCGCGCGCGGCCGCCCCGTCCGCGGGCTGGTAGTGGGGGATGAGCAGTGCGAGGGTCGTGGCGACGGCCGCGGCGAGGCAGGCGAGCACGATGAACGGCGTGTGCCAACCGGCGTGCTGCCCGAGCCACGTGGTCGCGGGCATCCCGATGACGCCGGCCGCCGACGGTCCGATGAACAGCCGCGCGACGACCTTGCCGCGCATCGCGGAGGGGAACAGTCCCGCCGCGGTGGCGGAGACGATCGCCCAGAAGAGGCCTTGCGCCGCCGCCGTGATGGTGCGGCCGACGAGGAAGCCCCACGGCCCGGCGAACGTCACGGTCACGAGGAGGCCGGCCGTGTGCACGAGCATCGCCGCCGTCAGCAGGTAGCGGCGCGGGATCGAGCGGGTGAGGTGCGCGAGCGGCACGGACGCCGCGGCGACCACCAGGGCGTAGGCCGTGGCGACCCGCCCGACGTCGCCGACGGTGGTGTGCAGGTCGGCCGCGATGTGCGAGATGAGCCCGATCGGAATGGACTCGCCCGTGACGATGATGAACGCCGCGAACGCGAGGACCGTGACCGTCGCCCACGCCCGACCGAGCGAGACGACGGGCGCGCGACCGGTGGGCGTCGCCGGCGACAGGGGCGTCCCGAGCGAGGGCACGCCCACGATCGCGTGATCGCGCGGGCGGCGGCGGAACGACGCCTTGGGCATGGGCGGTGGACTCCGGTCTCGAACTGCTCCAAGCCTCTCACGTCCCGGGGGTCGTCCCCGACTCTACGACGCGACGAGCGTCGTGCGACCTCCCCCTCCCACGCCATGGGGCGAGGGTTATCGGCGGCCTACAGGGGTGCGAGGAGATGGGCGAGAACGGCGTTCGAGCCTTCCCGGAAGCGCTCTTCGCCTCTCAGGACGCCGGGATCGTGAGCTTCTGGCCGACGTAGATGAGGTTCGGGTTCTTGATCTTGTTGGCCGTCGCGATGGCGGTGACCGTGGTGTGGTACTTGGCGGCGATCCGGTAGAGCGTGTCGCCCGCGACCACCGTGTACGTGGTCGCCGACGCCGCCGGGGCCGTGGTGGTCGTCGTGCTCGAGCCGCCGCTCACCCGGATCGTGAGCTTCTGGCGGACGTAGATCAGGTTGACGTTCTTGATCGAGTTGTCGCCCGCGATCGTCGCGACCGTCGTGTGGTACCGGGCCGCGATCTTGCCCAGGGTGTCGCCCGGGACCACCGTGTACGTGATCGTCGACGACGTGGGAGGGGCGGTCGTCGTCGTCGAGGTTGTCGTGGTCGAGGTTGTGGTGGTCGAGGTTGTGGTGGTCGACGTCGTGGTGGTCGACGTCGTCGGCGGCGGGGTGGTGGTGGTCGTGGTGGTCGTCGTGGTGGAGGACGAGCCGCCGACGGTGATCGTCAGCTTCTGGCCGACGTAGATCAGGTTGACGTTCTTGATCGTGTTAGCCTTCGCGATCGCCGTGACCGTCGTGTGGTACCGGGCCGCGATCTTGCTCAGGGTGTCGCCCGGGACCACGGTGTAGACGACGACGGACGGCGGCGGATCGGCCGTCGCGCTCGGCGACGGCGACGGCGTGACGCTCGGCGACGGCGACGGCGACGCGCTGGGCGACGGCGACGCGCTGGGCGAGGGTGACGGCGACGGCGAGGCGCTGGGCGAGGCCGACGGCGACGCGCTGGGCGACGGCGACGCGCTGACCGACGGCGACGGCGATGCGGAGGGCGACACCGTCGCGCTGACCGTCGTGACCGTCGCGGTCGGGTCGCCGAACCAGTCCCACCACGTCCGCCAGAAGTTGCGGTTGCCGTACGCGCTGCAGGAGTCGCCGGTGCCGTAGAGGTTCGACAGCGCCGCCACGTTGGGCTGGTACGGCGTGTAGTAGTACAGCGCGGCCGTCGCGCGGTTCTGGATGTACACCGCCTTGGCGCCGCACGACGAGTTCGGGCTGTACCGGACGGCCGTCCACGCGCCCACGGGGTACCAAGTGAACGAGCCCTTGCCGTAGTAGTTGAGCTGGCTCGCCGCGGAATACAACTGGATGAACAGCCCGTAGTACGAGGTGCTGCAGGGCGCCGAATCCGGACAGCCGTATCCCATGGCACGTTGATATCGCCACGACTCCGGCGCAGAGAGCGTCACGAGGCTCGTCTCCTTCTGCAGGGTGACGAGCAGCGTCATCGGATTGATGTGGCACGCCTGCGCGACGTCGTAGATCATCTGCGCGGAGGAGATGTTCGACTTGCCCTCGAGCGCGGCCGGGCAGCGCAGCGGGTCGGCCGCGCGGTCGTACGTGCTCGCCTTGTAGGTGCGCAGGCAGCCGCTGCAGGAGGTCGGCCCCTTGGCGTCGAGGAACGACTGGATCTGGTCGACCGTCATCGAGTTGTAGTTGAAGAAGTTCGCGTCGCTCACGATGTAGCCCGGCTGGAACGTGTTCCCGGCCGGCGCGGCGCTCGCCCTGGTCGACGGGCCGGCCACGCTGATCAGCGTGGCGAGGACGGCGAGGACCAGCCCCAGGAGGAGGGGTGCGCGGAGGCGATTCGTACGCGTCACGGGATCGTCACCTTCGTCGGGTCGGACTTGCCCTGGTACTTCGCCGACTTGTACGACGCGACGATGCTCGCGGTCCCGGAGGGCAGGTCGGTGAGCGAGAACACGAACTGGCCGCACGCGGTGTTCGTCACGTTCGCGGCGCCGGTGTTGTGCTTCTGGATGTTCGCGGAGCCGTCCGTCACGGTGACGGTGCACACGCCCCCGTTCTCGAAGATGTCGGGAACGTCGGTGACGACCCGGAGCACGCCATTCGCCGTGTCGACGGTGGCGAGGAAGACCTCGGGCTTCACCGGGGTCCCGGCGGGAACGCCCGTGATCGGGCCGGTCGGCTCGGGGGTCGGGGACGGCGACGGGGACGGTGACGGGGACGGCGAGGGGGAGGCCGTGGGGGAAGGCGACGCGGTGGGCGACGGCGACGCTGTCGCCGTCGGGGACGGGGGCGCGGCGGTGGTGGCGGTCGGCTCCGCCGGGTTGAGGAGCGAGCACCCCGCAAGCGGCATCGCGCAGGCGAGGGAGAGCGCGCAGGCGCGCAGGGCAACGACTCGGCTCAGGCCCATGGGCATCTCACCAACTCCCGTCACGGCAGGCCCGGCCCGCCGAGTGGCATCGTGGCTCAATTGTCACACGCGTCACACGCGTATCCCCGAATCCGGTGCCGATTGCACGACGGCGTGTCGCCGCGCGCGCCGCGACCCCGCCGTCGTCCCAACCGTACGAAACGGACACCTTCCATTAACCCCCGCGCGTACCGAAATGTCCCGATCAGTGTGACGCGTTCCACTGTGACGCGGCCCCGTGCGACGATGGGCGAGATGGACGGAAACCTCGCGCCCGCCCGCCGCGTCGCCACGGCGCTCGTCGCGGCCGCGCTCGCCGCCCTCGCGGGATGCCAGTCGAACGTCGCCGTGACCGACTCCGGCTCGCCCACGGTAGCCTCGCCCGTGCCGTCCGGCGGAACCGTCTCCGCCCTCGCCCTCTCGCCGGAGGGCTTCCCCGCCGACTACTCCGCCTCCGCCGCATTCTTCGCCGAGGCCGCGACGTTCCCGACCCCGGGCGTCGTGTGGAACGGCGCCTGGCGCGACGCGCCCGCGAACGCCGGCGCGATCCCCGCGGGCGCCGAGGCCGTCGCCGCGCAGTCCGCGGCCGGCGGGATGACGGGCATCTTCGTCTTCGGGTGGCGCAGCGGCGATCGCCCCGACCTCAACGTGCCGTCCGACGCGACGAACGACTGGTCGAATACGGCGGCCTCCGAGCTCTACGCGAAGGCCGTCGCGTCGTTCGCCGCGACGTACCACCCGACCTACCTCTTCCTCGGCAACGAGAACGACTACTACTACGCGCAGAACCCGGACGACTACGCCCGCTGGATCGCCGCCTACAACGTCGCATACGACGCCGTCCACGCGGCCTCGCCCTCGACGCTCGTCGGTCCGGTGTTCCAGTACGAGCACCTGTCGGGCCTCGGAAAGTTGGCGGGGATGACGAGCCCGAACTGGGGCGCGCTCTCGGCGCACGACCTCGGGAAGGTCGATGTCGTCGGCCTCTCCCTCTACCCGTTCTTCTCCTACACGTCGCCCGGCGAGGTGCCGACGGACTACCTCTCGCCCATCGTGGACCTGCTGCCGAACACGCCGATCGTCATCACGGAAACCGGCTGGCCGGCCTCGAAGCCCGACGGCTTCGAGGCGCCCTGGGTCGCGTCGCCGGAATCCCAGGCGGCCTACGCGGCCGCGCTACCCGGGTTGGTGCGCGGCGCCGCGGGGGCCGACGTCCGCGCCGTCACCTGGCTCTACCTCTTCCCGCCGGTCCCGGCCTCGCGGGGCGGGCTCGGCGGGCAGGCCTACGACATCTTCGGCTCGATCTCGCTCCGCGACGAGGCCGGATCCAAGCGCCCCGTCTACGACGTCTGGGCGGGGCTCGCATGGCCGGCGAACGGGTCGTAATCCCGCCGCGCGCGGCCCGCGTCCGCGTAGCCTGAGGGCATGGCCGACCAGCGCCGCGTCGCGATCTCGTGGGGACTCGTCGCGGTCCAGGCGATCCTCTTCCTTCTCGTCGTCGCCGGCGCCTTCGCCACCGGCGTCGGCCCGCGTATCCCGTCGAGCCTCGTCGCCGGGGCCGCGATCGTCGTGCTCGGCTCTGTCGTGCTCGTCTGGGCGGCGCGCGACCTGGGCGCCGCCCTCACCCCGCTTCCCCTCCCGAATGGGGCGGGCCTCACCGCCCACGGCGTCTACCGGTTCGTCCGCCACCCCATCTACACGGGCGTCGTCCTCGCCTGCCTCGGGGTGGCGGCGGGCTCGGGAACCGTCCTCGCCTACGCGGCCGTCGTCGCCGTCGCCGTCTTCTTCGAGGGCAAGACGCGCCTCGAGGAGCGGTGGCTCGTCGGGGCGTACGACGGGTACGTGAACTACGCGGAACGCACCGGCAAGTTTCTCCCCGGCATCGGCAAACGCCGCCGGAGCGCCGCCCGGCGGGGTCGGGGCCGGGGCGTAACCTGAGGCCATGACCGAACCCCTTCACGTCGTCGTGACGGGCGCCTCGTCCGGGATCGGAGCCGCGACCGTTCGCGCGCTCGCGGCCGAGGGCGTCCGTGTCACCGCGACCGCGCGTCGCGCGGACCGCCTCGCGGACCTCGCCACGGAGACCGGATGCGCGACCGTCGTCGCCGACGTCACCAAGGACAAGGACGTCGCCGCGCTCGTCAAGAAGGCCACTGCGGGGGGACCCGTCCACGCTCTCGTCAACTGCGCGGGCGGCGCCGTCGGCATGGAGGCGGTCGCGGAGGCCGCGTCGGGCGAATGGACGTCCCAGTACGAGCTCAACGTCGTCGGCACGGTGCGCGCGACGCAGGCCTTCCTGCCCGCGCTCCGCGAATCCGGACGCGGCGACATCGTGATCGTCACCTCGACGGCCGGGCACGAGCCGTACGAGGGCGGCGCCGGCTACGTCGCGGCGAAGGCCGCCGAGCACGCGATGGCCCGCACGCTGCGGCTCGAGCTGACGGGCTCAGGCGTGCGCGTGATCGAGATCGCGCCGGGGATGGTCCACACCGAGGAGTTCAGCCTCAACCGGTTCCGCGGCGACCAGGCGGCGGCCGACGAGGTGTACAAGGGCATCGACGCCCTGACCGCGGAAGACGTCGCGGACGCGATCGCGTGGGCGGTTCACCGGCCCCACCACGTCAACGTGGACCTCATGATCCTCCGCCCGCGCGAGCAGGCGAGCGCCACCAAGACCGTTCGCTACCGGAACGCCGCGGACGCCTAACTCGCCGTGGGACTCAGAGTAGGGCTCGGCGCGGCCGCGTCGCCCCAGCCGGCGTTCGCGAGGATGGTGCGGGCGGCCGCGGTGAGTTCCGCGAGGGTCGGCGCCGTCGACGCCTTCGAGCCGCGGAACACCACCAGGGAGATCTCGTTGTCGCCCACGAGCACGTTGAGGTAGCCGCCGCTCTGGAACGCCGCGTCCCCCAGGCCGGGAATCTCGTTGTCGACCCCCTGGAGTTGCTTCTGGTACGCGAAGTCGTCCGCGCCCCCGGGGGAGGTGATGTACAGCCCGAACACGGCGATCGAGGACTTGGTGGAGCCGGCCATCTGGCAACGCGTGCCCTTGCTCTCGGTTGGCGCGGCGGGTTCCTCGCCCAGGAGGCCCGCGACGTCCACCCCGTCGAGCAGGTCGCACGCCGAGCTCCACGCGAAGGTCGACGGGGCCGTGTAGGTGGGCGTGGGGCTCGCCTCGGTGGGGGTGGCGACCACGAGCGCCCCGCACCCCGCGAGCATCGACGCGCAGGCGACGGCGGTGCCGAGGGCCGTGAGGGTGCGCATAGTGGTCCGTCCTCGGCGGTGGTCCGCCGATCGAGTGTCGTCCCCCGAACTCGGGCGTGAGCACATCGTAGAACGGTTGGCGACGGGGCCGCGTTCCGCGCCGCGTCCGGTGCCGCGCCGCGCGCGCCGGGAATACGCTGGAGGCGGCGGGAATCGAAGTCGAGGAGGCAGGATGCGCGAGGCGTCGACGCACGCCGCGACGGTGGTCGCGGACGGGCTCGCGGTCGTCGTCGGGCTCGCCTCCGACCCGAGCCTCGCCGTGGGCGGGATGACGGTCTTCGATTCCGTGGCGGGCGCCCTCGAATCGGAGATTCGGGCGACCGACCGCGCGTCCATCGCGTTCCCCTGCGTCCGGGTCAAGGGGAGGAAGGGCGCGCTCGCCATCGTGCTCGACGACCGCGCGATCCTCGCGTGGGCCACCGGGATCTACCGCGTGGAGCCCCACGTCGACGTCGTCCCGCGCGCGAAGTCGTGGGGAGCGACCGTCGCGCCCGGTCTCGGCGCGCGCCAGCCCGTGAGGATCCTCACGGTCCAGTGGGCGGAGCGGGACCCGTGGGTGGTCGCGGTGCCGGACCACCCGGAGGTCGCGAAGTTCGTCCGGGAGTGCTTCCGCGAGGCGCGGTAGGCCCCGGACGACGGGGGATCGCGGGCGCCGCCTAGGCCGTCGCCGACGCGGGGTCGCCGAGGACCAGCCGACGCAGGGTCGGAAGCGGAACGGGCCCGTAGCGGAGCATCTGATCGTGGAACGCGCGGATGTCGAAGCCCGGGCGCGATTCCGCCTCCGCGCGGATGGCGTTGATCTCGATGCGGCCGATCATGTACGCGAGCGCCTGGCCGGGCAGCGCGATGTACCGGTCGACCTCCTGCTCGACGTGGCTCCGGTGCATGGGCGAGTGGTCGAGCATGTACTGGATGGACTGCTCGCGTCCCCACCCGAGCGCGTGCATCCCGGTGTCGACCACGAGCCGGCACGCGCGCAGCGAGTCCGCGCTCAGCATCCCGAGCCGATCGAGGTCGCTCGAGTAGAGGCCCATCTCGTCCGCGAGGCGCTCCGTGTAGAGGGCCCACCCCTCCGCGTACGCGGTGTTGAAGAACTCCTTCTGGACCTTGTGGATAGCCGGATTCTCCGCGTGAAGGGCGAACTGGAGGTGGTGGCCCGGAATCGCCTCGTGGAACGTGATCGCCTCGAGCTCGTACGTCGACCAGGACGACGGGTCGGACGTGTTGAAGTAGAACGCCGCCTCCTTGCCCGTCTCGAGGTCCGGGGTCGAGTAGTACGCCATCGCGCCGTAGTTCGTCGCGTACGCGGGGCACTTCGACAGGGGCGTCGTCCCGAACCACTCGGCCGCCGCGACCGTCGCCCGCGCAAGGGCGGCCTCGGCGTCGGCGACGATCGCCTCCGGGCTCGTGTACACAAGGTCCTTATCGTCGCGCAGCCGCGCGTAGATCTGGGCGACGTCCGTCGTGTCGAACAGGGGGCCGGCGATGGAGCGGTACTCGTCCTCGAGCTCGGCAACCTTCGCGAGGCCGATCTGATGCACCTCCTGGGCCGTGTGCTCGGTGAGGAGGTTCGCCCACATCATCTGGCGGTACACCTCGAGGCCGCCGGGCACGTGGCACAAGCCCGGCTCGTCGTCGGGGCGGCCGCGTTCCGCGAGCTCGCGGAGGGCGGCGCCGTAGGCGGCGAGGCCCGGACGGACGACGGTCGCGACCACCTCGTCGCGGGCGCGGCGCCACTCGTTGGCCTCCTCGGGGGAGACTTTCGTCGGCGCCTCCTGGCAGCAGAGGCGCTCCTCCGGCCCGGCGGGGGTCGCGAGGTAGGCGTCGATCGAGTCCGCGGTGGCGCCCAGGTGGCGCGCGAGCGCGATCCGTCCCTCGTCGGCGGCCCGACGCGCCGCGTCGGCCAGGACCGCGAGCGCGTCCGGCATGGTCCGGAGCTTCTCGAGGTACTGCCGCCCGTGCTCGGCGGTCGAGAGAGGGTACGACCCGATGAACGACAGGCACATCTCGAACACGCCCATCTTCGGCGAGACCTGGAACAGCTCGGCGTTCCACGTCAGCTGGATGGCCTCGGAGCGCGCGCTCGCCGCGATGGCGTCGCGCAGGGCGATCGCGGCCGGGTCGTCGCCGGGTTCGATCGCGTCGGCGCGCGCGGCGAAGGCGACGTACCGCGCCTGACGGGTTGCGACCGCCTCGGGGGAGAAGTCGTCCCATTCGGCCAGGTGGTCGAGCTTTCCGTCCCACATCAGGCCGAGGGGGCTGTCGCTCGTGGCGAAGGCGTAGTAGTCGTCCGCGAGGCGGGTGAGCGCGTCCATGGGTTCACGCTAGTCTCCGCAGCCACGCCTCGCGCGGGTGCGGCGTCGCGGAACGCGCTCGCGTACACTGGGCGGACCAGCGTCGATCCGGCCATCACCGGGGAGCTTCCGGAAGAACGGCCTCGCCTCGCGGCGCGGCCCACTAGAACCGGACGGGCAGCCCGTCACAGCGTCTTGAGCGGTCGCGACCGCCCCGCAAGGGGAGGCGCGCGGCAAGCGGGGTGGTACCGCGTCGGCGGCCTCCGGGCGGCGGCGTCCTCGCAGCCCTGACCGTTCGAGCCGCGAGGTGCCCCGAGTGAAGAAGTACCCCCTCCACCGCGACGCTGACGTCGTCGCGTCCCCGAGCTTTCCGTCGATCGAGAAGGACGTGCTCGCCTACTGGGCGGGCGACGGCACGTTCCAGGCCTCGATCGACCACCGCGCCGACGCCCCGGAGTTCGTCTTCTACGACGGCCCGCCCTTCGCCAACGGCCTCCCGCACTACGGGCACCTCCTCACGGGGTACGCCAAGGACGTCGTGCCGCGCTTCGAGACGATGCGCGGGAAGAAGGTGGAGCGGCGCTTCGGCTGGGACACCCACGGCCTGCCCGCCGAGCTCGAGGCGGAGCGCATCCTCGGGATCAGCGACAAGAGCCAGATCGAGGAGATGGGGATCGCCGCGTTCAACAAGGCGTGCCGCGACTCGGTGCTGAAGTACACCCAGGAGTGGGAGGAGTACGTCACCCGGCAGGCCCGCTGGGTGGACTTCGAGAACGACTACAAGACGCTCGACGTCACCTACATGGAGTCCGTCATCTGGGGCTTCAAGCAGCTCTACGACAAGGGCCTCGCGTACGAGGGCTACCGCGTGCTCCCGTACTGCTGGAAGGACGAGACACCGCTGTCGAACCACGAGCTGCGCATGGACGACGACGTGTACCAGTCGCGCCAGGACCCCGCGCTGACGGTCGCGCTGCGGCTCGACGACGCGCCGGGCGACCTCGCCGACGCGAGCCTGCTGATCTGGACGACGACGCCGTGGACGCTTCCCTCGAACCTCGCTATCGCCGTTGGTCCACACATTGACTATTCCGTGGTTCGACCTACCGAGGGCGAGTTCGCGGGGCGGGCGCTCGTGCTCGCAACCGCGCGACTCGCCGCCTACTCGCGCGAGCTCGGCGAGCCGGAGGTCGTCGCGACGCTGACGGGCGACGACCTCGCCGGCCTCCGCTACGAGCCGCTGTTTCCGTTCTTCGCGGACCACGCGGACGCCTTCCGCGTGCTCGCCGCGGACTTCGTGAGCACCGAGGACGGCACGGGTCTCGTACACCTCGCCCCGGCGTTCGGCGAGGACGACATGATCGCGTGCGAGGCGGCCGGAATCGAGCCCGTCATCCCCATCGACTCCCAGGCGCGATTCACCGCCGAGGTGACGCCGTACGCGGGGCAGCAGGTCTTCGACGCCAACAAGGCGATCATCTCCGACCTCAAGGAGGCCGACGTCGTCGTCCGCCACGAGACTTACGAGCACAGCTACCCGCACTGCTGGCGCTGCCGCACCCCGCTCATCTACCGGGCGATCGGCTCGTGGTTCGTGCGCGTCACGGACTTCCGCGACCGGATGGTCGAGCTCAACGAGCAGATCACCTGGGTGCCGGAGCACATCAAGGAGGGCCAGTTCGGCAAGTGGCTCGAGGGCGCGCGCGACTGGTCGATCAGCCGCAACCGCTACTTCGGCACGCCCATCCCGGTGTGGGTGAGCGACGACCCGACGCACCCCCGCGTCGACGTGTACGGGTCGCTCGCGGAGATCGAGCGCGACTTCGGCCGCCTGCCGCTGAACGAGGCGGGGGAGCCCGACCTCCACCGGCCCTACGTCGACGACCTCACGCGCCCCAACCCCGACGACCCGTCCGGCAAGGCCACCATGCGCCGCATCCCCGACGTGCTCGACGTCTGGTTCGACTCCGGCTCCATGCCGTTCGCCCAGGTCCACTACCCGTTCGAGAATCAGGACTGGTTCGACTCCCACTACCCGGGCGACTTCATCGTCGAGTACATCGGGCAGACGCGCGGCTGGTTCTACCTGCTCCACGTCCTCGCGACCGCGATCTTCGACAAGCCCGCGTTCCGCACCTGCGTGAGTCACGGCATCGTCCTCGGCTCGGACGGCCGCAAGATGTCCAAGAGCCTCCGCAACTACCCGGACGTCAACGAGGTCTTCGACCGCGACGGCTCCGACGCCATGCGCTGGTTCCTCATGTCCTCGCCGATCCTCCGCGGCGGCAACCTCATCGTCACCGAGGAGGGCATCCGCGAGCGCGTCCGGAGCGTCCTCCTACCGCTGTGGTCCACGTACTACTTCTTCGCGCTCTACGCGGGCGCCGCCGACGGCGGGGCGGGGTACGCGGCGGTCCCGGTGGACGACGCCCGGGTCGCGTCGCTGCCGGAGATGGACCGGTACGTCCTCGCCAAGACGGCCGAGCTGGTCGACGAGGTCACCGGCCTCATGGACACGTTCGACGTCCCGGACGCGTGCCTCGCGGTCGAGCGCTACCTCGACCTGCTCACCAACTGGTACGTGCGCACTCAGCGCGACCGGTTCTGGGAGGAGGACAAGGACGCGTTCGACACGCTCTTCACCGTGCTCGAGACGCTCACGCGCGTCATGGCGCCGCTCGCGCCGCTCGTGTCGGAGGAGGTGTGGCGCGGTCTCACCGGCGGGCGCTCGGTGCACCTGACCGACTGGCCCGTCGCGCCCGCCTCCTGGCGGGACGCGTCCCTCGGCGCCGTGATGGACCAGGTGCGCGAGGTGGTGAGCGCCGCCCACGCGCTCCGCAAGGCGGAGCAGATCCGCGTGCGCCAGCCCCTCGCGTCGCTCACCGCGGCGGTCGCGGACCCGACGGCGCTCGCGGGCTACGCGGCGCTCGTCGAGGGGGAGCTCAACGTCAAGCGCATGGTGTGGGAGTCCGTCGCGCAGTTCGAGGCGAGCCACCCCGTGGAACGGGTCCTCACCGTGAACGCCCGCGCCGCCGGTCCGCGCCTCGGGAAGGACGTCCAGAAGGCGATCCAGGCCGCGAAGGCGGGGGACTGGTCGGAGGTGGATGGCGCGGTGATCGCGGGAGGACTCGCGCTTGAGGAGGGCGAGTACGAGCTGGCGACGGTCATCGGCGGGGGAGGCGAGGACGGCTCGGCCGCCGCCGTGCTTCCCGGCGGCGGCTTCGTCCTGCTCGACACGACGCTCACCCCCGAGCTCGAGGCCGAGGGGTACGCGCGCGACGTGATTCGCCTCGTCCAGGACGAGCGGAAGAACGCGGGGCTCGACGTGAGCGACCGGATCCGGCTCACGCTCACGGTGCCGGGGGACAAGGTCGCGTCCGTCGAGGCGCACGCCGCACTCATCTCGCGCGAGACGCTCGCCTACGACCCGGCCGTGCCGGACGTGCCGCTCATCGAGGTGTCGCCGGGCGCGGACGTCGCGGTGGCCGTCGCGAAGGTCTAGCCGGGCGGTCTCGACGCGCGGTGCTCCGTCCACTGCGCCCCGTCCCAATAGCGCATCTGACCAGGGACCTCGGGGTCGGGATACCAATTCGGCGACGCGGACTGCGTCTCTCCGATTCGCTGGTGGCGGCGAGCGGCGGCGTTGTTGCGAATGATCGCGATGACGCCCCAGATGATCAACGCGAGTATGGCGAGTGAGGTCAGGAGTCGACCCGTGGCCTCCCCCAGAGCCTCGTAATCGCTTGCGAAGACCACACGCGTTCCCGGTGCCGTCGGCCCGCTACTCCGCCCCGTCCTTCTTCTTCTTGGACGCCTTCACGATCAGAAGGACCACGAGAAGAATGATGAGCGGCGCCGAGATGTAGCCGATGAGTTGCGATACGTTTTCCATGCGAATCCCCTTCGCGCGTCGTTGCGGGCACGTCGCCCAGTCCGGTCGGCGGACGTATCACGACTTAGGCTAGCCACTCGATCGTCGTTGCGCGCGGCGAGCGCGGGAATGCGCGCCGCCCGCGCCTCGTTGAAAGGCGCACGGCACCACCGCCGTATCCGGCCAACTCAGGAGCCCGCCATGAGCCCCGCCCCCGTTACCACCACCGTCGCCGTACCAGCCGCGACCGCGACCAAGCTCCGCCGCTACAACGTCGTCATGGGCGCGCTACACGCCGCCCAGGCGATCGCCGTCCTCGCCCTCGCGAACTCCTTCACGCTGCCCGTCGTCGCGACCTTCATGACGGCCCAGCCGGGCGCGGAGCCGCCGAGCGTCACGCACCTCTTCGACCTCCGCTACGCGTGGGGGGTCGCCGCGTTCCTCCTCGTGTCCGCGGTTGCGCACTTCGTCATCGCCTCTCCCGGCTACTTCCCGCGCTACATCGCCGGGCTGGAGAAGGGCCGCAACTACGCGCGCTGGGTCGAGTACTCCGTCTCGTCGTCCATCATGATCGTCCTGATCGCGATGCTCGTGGGGATCGCGGACATCGCGGCCCTGCTCGCGCTCGCGGGCGTGAACGCGTCGATGATCCTGTTCGGGCTCCTTCAGGAGAAGTACGAGACGCCCGGCAAGGGAGTCAAGCTCACGTCGTACTGGTTCGGCGTGATCGCCGGCGCGATCCCGTGGATCGCGATCGCGATCTACCTCGTCTCGCCAGGCGTGGCCGCCGAGCCCCCGGCCTTCGTCTACGGGATCTTCTTCTCGCTCTTCGTCTTCTTCAACTGCTTCGCGATCGTCATGGTGCTGCAGTACAAGAAGATCGGGAAGTGGAAGGACTACGTCTACGGCGAGTCCACGTACGTGCTGCTCAGCCTCGTCGCGAAGTCGTTGCTCGCGTGGCAGGTGTTCGCGGGCACGCTCGCCCCGACACCATAGCGCCCGGCTCAGCTGGGACCGAGCGGGGCGGTGTGCTCGGTCCACGCCGCGCCGTCCCAGTACCGCTGCATGCCGGGAGTCGACGGGTCCGCGTACCATCCCGCGGCGGGTTGGCCGGGTGACGCGGCGGCGTCCCCGCCTGCGGCGGCGTCCCCGCCCGCGGCGTCGGGCTTCTTCCTCACGGCTTTGAGGATCAGGAGGACGACGAGCAACAGGATGACCGGTGCGGTCGCGTACCCGATGAGGTATGAACTGTGAGCGAGCATTTCGTCGTCCTTTCGCGTCGTTGGCGCGCTAGTCGCAACGGCCCGTATTCATGCCTGCCGGCGAGTATTGGAAGTACCGAAGATCGCCGTCGGGGTTCTCGACCCAGACGCACCAGTCCGCCTCGCTCGTCCCCGAGATGCCGCCGAGGGAGACCCCTTCGGACACGGGCCCGACGTCCACGCCGTCCATGAAGTAGTGTCCGCCGCTCTCTTCGATCGTCGGCGGAGCCCCCGTGTGGTCGACGTACCACACGTTCACCTCGATGCCGAGCGTCGCGACGTCGGCCCGCGCCGCCGTATCGGACGCCTTCGCCTGCTGCGATTCGTACACGGGCACGGCGACGGCGGTCAGGATGAGGATGACGGGAATCCCGACGACGAGGACGGCGCCGACCACGATCGCCGCGATCCATCCGCCGCTCAGCTTCTTCTTAGGCGCGGTCGGTCCCCCCACGTGACCCTGGGCCGGGGCCGTATGGCTCGTCCACTGGGTGCCGTCCCAGTAGCGAAGCAGGCCCGGATTGCTCGGGTCGGGATACCAATCGGCCTTCGCCGACGCCCCGCCTTGACTCGTCATCGTCGCTCCTTCGCGCCCGGCGCTCGCGCGCGGCTGTATCTCACGCTAGCGCGTGGGAGGGGTCGACGCGCGGCGAGATCCGCGGACGCTACGAGCAGTTCATGAAGATCCAGACCGTGTTGCACGCGCTGTCCCACGACGCGGGGAGGCCCCACGATCCGACCAGGACGCTCGCGCCAGTGGCGCTCGTGGCGGTGTACGTCCCCGTCGGGATCACGCACGGCGAACCGCTACACGTGGCGGATCCGGTCGCCAGCTGGGTTCCCGCCCCGTTCGCGACCACCACCTCGACCGTCAGGCCGTCGCAGGCCGCCGGGAAGTTCGTGACCCGGACCGCCGCCTTGCCCGTCCCGAGGCTGAATCCCGTCGGGTTCACGTGTACGGAGAGAGTCGCGTCCGAGCACCGCTGCACCGTGGTCACGTGAATCCCGGAGCTCGTCACGGTGAGGTGCGCCGCCGCCGCGATCCCGAGTCCCGTGAGGGCCAGCGTGACGAGCGAGGACAGGGCCATGACGACGCGACGACCTGGACGTCGCGGACGACGCGCCCGCAGGCTGCGCGGGTGCGGTAGCGACGCCTGCGCCTGTCCCTCGTTTCGCACGCGCATGGCGGGCACACTCATCCGCAGTCGCCCGTACGGACGACGGCGGCATTCCCTCTCGGCGGGGCGTAGGTCGTCCCGACGTATTTCCAGGGTACCGCCGCCCCCCGGCCCGTGAGGGGAGCGGCAGGACGACGCGGCGGGGACGTCGGCGTCGAACCGACCGTCGCCCACCCGCCGGGGATCGGAACGCCGCGCGTCGTGGCAGAGTAGCCCCATGACGGACCCCAGCGTCGGCGGCCTCGATCCCGCCGAGGCCGAGCGCGAGATCTACGCGCACATCCTGTCCCGCTCGCCGGAGCACGACTTCGAGCCGACGCTCGACCGGATGCGCGAGGTGTGCGACCTGCTCGGCGACCCCCAGCGCGCCTACCGCGTCGTCCACCTGACGGGAACGAACGGGAAGACCTCCACGGCTCGTATGACCGAGGCGCTTCTCCGCGCCCACGGCCTCCGGACGGGACTCTTCACGTCCCCGCACCTCTCCACCGTCCGGGAACGCATCCAGATCGACGGCGAGCCCATCGCGCAGCAGGCGTTCGTCGACCTCTGGATGGAGGTCGCGCCGCTGATCCACCTCGCCGACGCCCGCTCGGCGGAGCGCGGGGGGCCGCGGCTCAGCTTCTTCGAGGTGTTCGCGGTGCTCGCCTTCGCCGCGTTCGCCGACGCCCCCGTGGACGTGGCCGTGATCGAGGTGGGGCTCGGAGGCTCCTGGGACGCGACCAACGTCGCCGACGGCGAGGTCGCCGTGATCGGCCCGGTCTCGCTCGACCACCAGCAGTACCTCGGCGACTCGCTCGAGGCGATCGCGCGCGAGAAGGGCGGCATCATCAAACCAGCGGCGGCCGTGGTGATCGCGGAGCAGACGGAGGTGGTCGTCCCCGTGCTCGCGGAGGCCGTCGCCGCCGCGGGGGCGCGCGCCGTGTGGGAGGACGACGACATCGAGGTGGCTTCGCGGGTGCCCGCGGTGGGCGGGCAGGTCGTCACCCTGCGGACGTCGGCCGCCACCTACGACGACGTCTTCGTCCCGCTCCTGGGCGCGCATCAGGCGCACAACGCGCTCGCGGCGCTCGCGGCGACCGAGGCGCTCATGGGAGCAGGCGGCCCGCCGCAGGCCATCCCCGCGGAGATCGTCGCGGAGGGCTTCGCCGCCACTCGGTCCCCCGGCCGCCTCGAGGTCGCCCGCACGTCCCCCGTGATCGTGCTCGACGCCGCCCACAACCCGCACGGCGTCGCGGCGCTCGCGGACGCGATCGAGGAGAACTTCCGGTTCGAGGAGCTCGTCGGCGTCGTCGGCGTCCTCGCGGACAAGGACGCGGAGGGCATTCTCTCCGCCCTGGAACCCGTACTCGCCCGCGTCGTCGTCACCGAGGTCGCCTCGTCCGTGCGCGCCACGCCCGCGGACGATCTCGCCCGCGTGGCGCGAACGGTCTTCGGCGAGGATCGCGTGAGCGTGGAGCCGCGCCTTCCCGACGCCATCGACGCGGCCGTCGCGGCGGCCGAGTCCGCGTCCGGTCGGGACGGCGGCGTGGTCGTCACCGGCTCGGTCCTCCTCGTGGCGGAGGCGCGCACGCTCCTCGGCCTCGATCGACCGACGAAACCGAAGGGAACGCGAACGTGACGGACCCGCCCCCCAGAGTCCGCGAACCGCGCTCCGCGCGCCTCACCCTCGCGCAGTCGATCCTCGCGCTCGAGGCGTTCGCCGCGCTCTTCGCGTCGGCGTTCCTCGCCGGGCTTGCCGCGACCGGGAAGGTCGGCGCCCACCCCGGCGCGATCTGGGCGACCGGCGCCGCGACGGCGCTCGCCTTCATCGCCGCGACCGGCGTCCAGGCCCGTCGCGGAGGCACGACGCTGGGGTGGATCCTGCAACTGCCGATGCTCGCGGCGTGGTTCGCCTCTCCCGCGATCGGCGTCGTCGGGGCTATGTTCGTGGTGCTGTGGTATTTCGCGTTGCGCATCGGCGGTCGCATCGACCGCGAGCGTGCGGAGTACCGTGCGGCGATGGGGGACGACGGAGGCGGGGCATGAGTCGGACGCTGTGGAAGTTGGGCGGATGCGCGGCCGTGGGGACGCTCGCGCTCGCGATGCTGTTCTGGGGGCTTGAACGCACGTCGCTCGTGGACGCCGCCATTCGCATTAACGGACGGGACGTGTCCATCCCGACGCGGGTCTACGTGCTGGTCTTCGCGGGCCTCGTCCTCCTCAGCCTGACGGGATTCGTCGCCCTCACCGTGTGGGGCGGGTATCTCAAGGAGAATCCGACCACCCGCCAGGTTCCCGTCTGGGTTCTGGCGATCGTCATGGTCATCGCAGGCGGGGCGGAACTGGTGGGGTTCGCCCAGCACGCCGCGTACGTCCGTTCCCTCGCCGCGGTCCCGCAGACCGTCAACCAGGGGTACATCGCCTACGAGGTGGTCATGGCCGCCGCGGTCGTCATCTGCCTGATCGTCATGGGCGTGCGGTGGGCGCCGGGCTACCGGCCCGTGTCGCTACGCGATCGGCTCGGTCACACGACGACGACGGACGAGACGGCGTAGTCGCTCAGGGCGGCGCGGCCCCCGAGCGCCGTCAGTTCGAGCAGGAACGAGAAGTCGACGCTCGCCGCTCCCGCCTCCTCGAGCATCCGCGCGACGGCCCCCGCCGTTCCCCCCGTGGCGAGCACGTCGTCGACCACCAGGACGTTCTTCCCCCTGAGCCCCTTCGGGTTCAGCGTGAGCGTCGACGCCCCGTACTCGATGCTCGCGCTCGCCGAGAGGAGCTCGCCGGGCATCTTGCCCTCCTTGCGCACCATCGTGAGACCCACGTGGAGCGTCTGCGCCACCACCGGGGCGAAGATGAAGCCCCGCGCGTCGACGCCCGCGATCATGTCGACCGCGTTCCCTGCCGCCGGGGTCAGGTCGCGGCAGGCCGTCGCGAACAGATCGGGGTCGCGGAGAATCGGGCCGATGTCGTAGAAGAGGATGCCGGGGAGCGGGAAGTCCGGGTAGGTGTCGAAGTCTTCGATCGTCAGCACACTGTCATCCTGCCAGGTTCCCGCGCTGCTCCCTCGTCGCGGGACGCCATAGTAGTGTTCGAAAGGTGATCGAAAGAACCCTTCTTCTCATCAAACCGGACGCGGTGCAGCGTCGCCTCGTGGGAGAGATCCTTGGGCGAGCCGAGGCGAAAGGCTACGACGTGGTCGCCCTGGAGATGACGCGCCCGAGCCGCGGCATGTTCGAACGCCAGTACGCGCAGCACGCGGGCAAGGAGTTCTTCCGGTCCCTCATCGACTTCATGCTGTCCGGCCCGACGATCGCGGCCGTCCTCCAGGGGGACCGGGTCATCGAGGGTCTGCGCTCGCTCTGCGGATCGACCGATCCGACCACGGCGGCGCCGGGATCGATCCGGGGCGACCTCGCGCGCGACTGGGACACGCCCGTCTTCCACACGCTCGTCCACGGCTCGGACAACCCCCTCGCGGCGAACGCGGAGATCGAACTGTGGTTCCCGAACCTTCCCCCGATGCGCCACGTCCGCACGTTCGACGCGCCCGGATCTCCCCCGCAGGTGCTCGGATGACCGAGCGCACCCTCGTCATCGTCAAGCCGGACGGCGTCGAGCGCGGGTTGATCGGCGAAATCGTCCGGCGCATCGAGTCCAAGGCGTATCGGCTCGTCGCCGTCGACCTGCGCACCCCGGATCGCGCGATTCTCGAACGCCACTACGAGGAGCACGTCGGCAAGCCGTTCTACGAGCCGCTCGTCGAGTTCATGAGCTCGGGCCCCGTGTTCGTCGCCGCCGTGGAGGGCGACCGCGTGATCGAGGGATTCCGTTCGCTCGCGGGCGCCACGGACCCGACCGCCGCGGCCCCGGGCACCATCCGGGGCGACATGGCGCGTCAGTGGGACGCGCCGGTGCTCCGCAACCTGGTCCACGGTTCGGACTCGGAGACGTCCGCGGAGCGCGAGATCGCGATCTGGTTCCCCGAACTCTAGGGGAACCCCAGGTTTGCTTCCCATCGCCGCCACCCCCCTCCTCGACCGGTCCGGGTATCGCCTAGGCTTGCCTCCGTGCACCTCAAGACGCTGACGCTCCGGGGATTCAAGTCCTTCGCGTCGGCGACCACCCTGGAGTTCGAGCCGGGGATCACGTGCGTCGTCGGTCCCAACGGTTCGGGCAAGTCCAACATCGTCGACGCGCTCGCCTGGGTGATGGGCGAGCAGGGCGCGAAGACGCTGCGCGGCGGGTCGATGGACGACGTCATCTTCGCCGGCACGCCCGGCCGCCCGCCGCTCGGGAGGGCCGAGGTCGCTCTCACCATCGACAACCACGACGGCGTGCTTCCCATCGAGTACGCCGAGGTCACGATCTCCCGCACGCTGTTCCGCAACGGCGGCTCCGAGTACGCGATCAACGGCGACCCGTGCCGGCTGCTCGACATCCAGGAGCTCCTCAGCGACTCGGGCCTCGGCCGGGAGATGCACGTCATCGTCTCCCAGGGGCACCTCGACGACATCCTTCGCGGCACGCCCGAGGATCGGCGCCACTTCATCGAGGAGGCGGCGGGCATCCTCAAGCACCGCAAGCGCAAGGAGAAGGCCCTCCGCAAGCTCGACGCGATGCAGGGCAACCTCACCCGCATCCAGGACCTCACCGCGGAGATCCGGAGGCAACTCGGGCCGCTCGGCAAACAGGCCGAGGTCGCGCGCCAGGCGCAGACCATTCAGGCGACGGCCCGGGACGCGCGAGCCCGCCTCCTCGCCGACGACCTGAGCCAGGTCGCGTCGCATCTCGAACGGGACGAGGCCGACGAGAGCGCCCTCATGGAGCGGCGGGCGACGGTCGAGAAGGCGCTCGCCGAGGCCCGCGCCCGGATGATCGAACTCGAACGGGCGTCGGCCGAGGCGACCCCGGCGCTCACGAAGGCCAACGACGTCTACTACCGTCTCAGCGCGATCCGCGAGCGGCTGCGCAACCTCGCGACGCTCGCCGAGGAGCGGCTCCGCATGATCGGCACCCACCTCGACACGGTGGCCCCCACGGACATCGTCGACCTCGAGGTGCAGCTCGAGCGCGCCCATGCCGCGCAGGCGGAACTCGACGCGGAGGTGGAGGCCGCTCGGGTCGCGCTCGTGGCCGCGGAGGAGGCGCGGGCCGAGGCGGAGTCCGTCGCGCTCGCGTCCGAGACGACGCTCGCGAACCTCCTCAGGTCGGTCGCGGACCGGCGGGAGGGCGTCGCGCGGCTCGCCGGGGACGTGGCGGCGAGGAGGTCCCGCGTCGAGGCGTCCGAGGAGGAGATCGGGCGGCTCCAGCAGGCCATCGCGGAGGCGAACGCCCGCGGCGTGGAGTCGAACCGCGAATTCGCGGCCCTCGAGTCGACCGTCACCTCGGTGGAGGTGGGGGAGGAGGACCTCGACGCCGCCCACGAGAGGGCCTCCGAGGAATGGGAGCTCGCCAAGTCGACGTTGGCGGCGGCGCGCGAACGCCTGACCGAGGCGATCCTGGAACGCGACACGTGGGCCGCGAAGGCCGAAGCGCACGAGCTCGGCCTCGAACGCCGGGACGGAGCCGGCGCCCTCCTCGCGAGCGGCGCCCGCGGCGTCCGGGGCACCGTGGCCTCGCTCATCGACGTCGCGGACAAGGCCGAGGACGCGATCGCCGCCGCGCTCGGTCCGCTCGCCGACGCGCTCGCCGTCGACGGTGTCGAGGACGCCGTCGACGCCATCCGCTGGCTGCGCGACGAGGACGAGGGCCGGGCGCGTTTCGTCGTCGGCGACGCGTCCGCCGCGCCCGACAACCCCGAGGCCACGCTGCCCGGTGGCGCCCGGTGGGCCTCGGACCTCGTCTCCGGCCCGCGCGGCATCGTCGACACCGTGCGCGCGTCGCTCTCCGGCGTCGTGGTCGTCGACGACCTCGCGGCCGCGCGCGCCCTCGTCGTCGCGCACCCGGCCGTCACCGCGGTCACGCGCCGCGGCGACGTGCTGTCGACCCGCCGCGCGTCGGGCGGCGGAGGGGACGCCCCGAGCATCCTTCATGTTCAGGCCGCGTACGACGAGGCGTGCGACCGCCGGGACGCGGCCGCGCGCGCCGTCGAGGAGGCGACGTTCGAGATCCGCGCCGCCGAGACGCGCGAGGCGTCGGCCAAGGAGGCGCACGACGCGGCGCTGGAACGGCTCCACGAGTCCGACGCCCAGCTCGCGGCGGTCGCCGAGCACCTCGGGCAGCTCAGCGCGGCCGCGCGGGCCGCGCGCGACGAGGCCGAGCGGTTGGGCGAACGCCTGGAGGCGGCGCGCGAGCGCATCGCGGTCGAGCAGGCGGACCTGTCCGGCCTGGCTCAACGCCTCGCGGCCGCCGAGGCCGAGCCCGAGCAGACGGAGGCGGACACCCGGACGGCGCAGCACCAGCGCGACGCCGACGGGGAGGCCGCCGTCGCCGCCCGCGCCGCCGAGACGGAGGCCCGACTCGCGCTGCGAACCGCGGAGGAGCGCGCCCGCGCGCTCGCCGCCCGGGCCGAGAGCCTGAGGCTCGCCGTCGAGGCCGAGCGCGACGCGCGGGCCCGCGCGGACGAGGCCGCGGAGCGCCGCGAGCGGCAGGCACAGGCGGCGCGAGAGGTCCTCGCGGGATCCCGCTTCGCCCTTGAACGGATCGACGCTTCGGTTCAGGCGGCCGACGACGCGCGCGCCGCCGTGGACGCCGCGCGGACCGAGCGGTCGACGCAGCTGGTCGAGATCCGCCGCGGGGTCGAGGAGTACGCGGCCGAGTACGCGCGCCTGACCGACGACGCCCACAAGGACGAGGTCTCGCGCGCCGAGCAGAAGGTGCGGCTCGAGCAGCTCCGCGGGCGGGCGATCGAGGAGCTCGGGACCGATCCGGACGTGCTCGTGGCCGAGTACGGACCGCACCTCGGGGTGCCCGCGCTCGACGACGAGCAGCGGGACGGCGACGGGGACGGAGAGGCCCCCGCGGCGCCGCGCACGTTCCCCTACGTGCGCGAGGAGCAGGAGAAGCGCCTGCGCGCGGCGGAGCGCGCGCTCGTCCAGCTGGGCCGTGTCAACCCGCTCGCTCTCGAGGAATTCGCCGCGCTCGAGGAGCGGCACACGTTCCTCACCGAGCAGCTCGCGGACCTCAAGAAGTCGCGCGCGGACCTCCTCCAGATCGTCGGCGAGATCGACGAGCGCGTCGAGACCGTCTTCGCCGAGGCGTTCGCCGACACGGCCCGCGAGTTCGAGCAGGTCTTCCCCCGGCTGTTCCCCGGCGGCGAGGGCAAGCTCGTGCTCACCGACCCGAAGGACATGCTCGTCACCGGTATCGACCTCGAGGCGCGGCCGGCGGGCAAGAAGGTCAAGCGCCTGTCGCTGCTCAGCGGCGGGGAGCGGTCGCTCGCGGCGATCGCGCTGCTCATCGCGATCTTCAAGGCCCGGCCCAGCCCGTTCTACGTCATGGACGAGGTCGAGGCCGCGCTCGACGACGTGAACCTCGGCCGCCTGCTCGACATCCTTCACGAGCTGCAGTCGGACTCGCAGCTCATCATCATCACGCACCAGAAGCGCACGATGGAGATCGCGGACGCGCTTTACGGCGCCACGATGCGCGGCGACGGCGTGACGACCGTGATCAGCCAGCGTCTCCGGGAGTCCGAGGTCGCGTAGGGCGGCGCGGGGCCGCTACGACGTCCCGCCGGGGTCGACCGTCAGCACGAAGTCGTGCGCGGGCGCCTCGCCCCAGTAGTCGTCTACCGCGATCACGTACGAGCCCGCCGGAAGGACCAGGTCGACGCGGGGATCCTGACTCGAGTAGTCCTCGCCGAAGACGTCCTCGTCCGCCCAGACGTAGCGCCTCGGCGCGCCGATCGAGTCGAATCCGACCACCTCGAGGGTGAGGTCCTGGGCGACCGTGGTCGCCGCCATGATGACGACGCGCGTGGGCTTCTCGAGCGTGAGGCAGCCTTGCGGTGTGCCCGAGCCGAACGGGAGGGCCGTTCCGATCACGACCTTGGGGAGGGCGGCGCACGACGAGGGCGTGAGCGTCGCAAGCCCGCTCGAGACGTCGCTCGTACGGGTGAACGTGCCGGTGGTGTCGACGTAGACCGAATACGGGCCGAGGGCGCCGTCGTCGTGCGCCGACACCTGGATGAGGTAGTGCCCGGCCGCGAGGTCCACGTTCACCTCGGGGTCCGTTCCGAAGGTGTCGTCGTTGCTGCGAACGAACTGCGGGGTCCCCGTGTCGTCGAAGGCGTACACGGCGAGAGCGAGGTCGGTGGGCGCGTTCGCGTCGGCCTCCGCCCCGATCTTGGTGAACGCGGGCGAGTCGAGCGTTAGGCAGGTGAACGGCTCTCCCGCCGCGCGGTCGCCGGTGCCGGAGTCCTCGATCGTGGGGGCGCTGAGGCTCGCGCAATCGTCGAGCGTCGGCAGAGCGTTCGCGGCGGCGTCGGCCACGGGCACGGTCGCCGCGTAGACGGTGACGACGCCGATGCTGCCCCCGCCGTACCGCGAGATGGAGATGAGGTACATGCCGGGGTCGGCGTCGAAATTCACCTCGGGGTCGTCCCCGTAGGCGTCGTCGTTCGAGGCGACCTGTTCGCCGTTCGGCCGCGCCACCTCGATCAGCAGGTCCACGTCCTTCGAGGAGGCGATCGCGCCGAGCGTGACGGACGAGGTCTCGCCCACCTCGACGCACAGGCGGTCGTTCGTGGTCGTGATCGTGGCGTTGGGGCCGATTTCCTCCTGGGCCGCCCCGCCGCACGCCCCCGTGAGGCCCGGACCGGTCCCCGGGCCCTCGCCCGCGCCCGGCGATGCCGTGTGCACGGTCGCGGCGACGATGACGGTGACGATCGCCGTCGCGAGCACCATGGCCGCCGCGATCCAGGTCGTCCGCCCCGCCCCGGCGATCGCCGTTCCCAGGCCGCGCAGGCCGGGGGGTCGCCCGGGTGCGTCGTCGTCCGCGTCGGCCTCCTCGGTGTCCGTCGCGTCGTCGTTCTCGTCGGGGAGCACCGCCGCCGCGGCCGCCTTGGAGCGCTTTCCCTTCAGGGGCACGCCGCAGGTCGAGCAGAACAGGTCGACGGCAAGCACGGGGTGGCCGTGCGGGCAGGTCCGGAAGCTCCCGGTCGTCGAGGAGGCCATGTTCCGACTCTAGTCGCGCGGCGTTCGTCCGGTTTGAAGCGGATGACACAGATTTCCCCCAACGTTTCGAGTCGCGCCGCCGTTCTAGTAGGTGCACGATGGTAGAGGCGTACGTCGATCCGCTGGGGGTGGACGCGATGGGTGGGGACGTATTGGTCAAGCTGGTGGTGGCGCTCGCCGTCGCCGTCATTGTGGTGGGCTCGTGCGCGCAGGGGAGGTTGCGGCACGCGATTCTCTGGCTGCTCGGCGCGGTTCCGCGCGAGAAGCCGTCGCTCACCGCGACCATTCCGCGCGGGCACGCGCACTGGTCGCTCGTCGGGCAACTCTCGTACGACGCCCCGAGGGACGAGGAAGCGCCGCCGTCCTGATGCGACACTAGGCGGGTGAACTCTGACTCGCGTGGCGGCCGGTTGCGCGGCGCCCTGACCTTCGGCGGGCTGGGAGGCAAGTTGCGCTCCGCGTTCTCGCGCGGGAGCGCGGAGGTGGATTGGGAGGAGCTCGAGGCGACCCTGATCGGGGCGGACCTCGGCGTCGACGCCGCCGAACACGTCCTCGACTCGGTCCGGGCCTCCCTGAAGAAGCACAAGGACGCCGATCCGCACCAGGTCCTCGCGGAGGCGCTCCTCTCGACGCTGTCGACCGCGGACCGGGCCGTCGCCTTGGAGCCCCCCGGCTCGTCCGTCGCCGTCCCCATCATCGTCGTCGGCGTGAACGGCGTCGGCAAGACGACCTCCGTCGGCAAGCTCGCCCGGCTCCTGGTCTCCGACGGGTACGGCGTCGTCCTGGCCGCAGCGGACACGTTCCGCGCGGCCGCGTCCGAGCAGCTCGCCACCTGGGGCGTCCGCGCGGGAGTCGACGTGGTTCGCTCCGACCGCGAGGGGGGCGACCCCGGCGCCGTCGCGTTCGAGGCGGGCGAGCTCGCCAAGGAGCGCGGCGCGGACGTCGTGCTCGTCGACACCGCCGGACGCCTGCAGAACAAGAAGGACCTCATGGACCAGCTCGGCAAGATCGTCCGGGTCGTGGGGCGGGACCGGGACGTCGCCGAGATCCTCCTCGTCCTCGACGCGACGACCGGCCAGAACGGCCTCGCCCAGGCGCGCGTGTTCTCGGAGGTCGTCGGCGTCACGGGCGTGATCCTCACCAAGCTCGACGGCTCGGCGCGCGGAGGCATCGTGGTCGCGATCGAACGGGAGCTCGGGATCCCCGTGAAGTACGTCGGAGTGGGGGAGGGCGCCGACGATCTCGCGCCCTTCGATGCCGAGGAGTTCGTCGAGGCGCTGCTCGCCTGAGGCCCGCCGCGCCGTTGCGGCAACACACCTTTTACACGGGGGAGCCACATGTAACGCGGGCGAAACACCGCGGTGCCCCGGGGGAAACCTGCGCGCGGGACTCTTGCTCCGTCAGCCGACCGGCTGGCGAGAGGAGAAACAGACAATGGAATTCACGCTGAATTCGGGTGATACCGCGTGGATGATCACTGCGACCGCTCTCGTGCTGCTTATGACGCCGGCCCTGGCGTTCTTCTATGGCGGCATGGTGCGGACCAAGTCCGTGCTCAACATGATGATGATGTCCTTCGTCAGTGTCGGCACGGTCGCGGTCATCTGGGTTATCTACGCGTACGGCCTCGCCTTCGGTGACGGTTCGGGCTTCTGGGGCAGCGCTCGCGGCCTTATCGGTCTGAACGGCGTCTCCGACGAGAACAGTCTCGCGGGCACGGTGCCGTTCCTCGTGATGGTGGCCTTCCAGGCGACCTTCGCGATCATCACCGTCGCACTCATCAGCGGCTCGATCGCGGACCGCATGAAGTTCGCGACGTGGGTCGTCTTCACGGTCGTATGGATCACGCTGGTGTACACCCCCATCGCGCACAACGTCTGGAGCGGCGGCTCGATCATCACGTCGATCGCGCCGTCCCAGCCGATCGACTTCGCCGGTGGAACCGTCGTCCACATCAACGCCGGTGCCGCGGGCCTCGCGCTCGCCATCCTGCTCGGCAAGCGCATCGGGTTCGGCAAGGAGCCGATGCGTCCGCACAACCTGCCGTTCGTCATGCTCGGCGCCGCCCTGCTGTGGTTCGGCTGGTTCGGCTTCAACGCCGGATCGGAGTTCGCGGCCGACGCGACCGCCGGTCGCGCGTTCCTCAACACGACGATCGCCCCGGCGTTCGCCCTCCTCGGCTGGATCCTCACCGAGAAGATCCGTGACGGGAAGCCCACCTCCCTGGGTGCGGCCTCCGGCATCGTCGCGGGCCTCGTCGCCATCACGCCGGCCGCCGCGTCGGTCGACACGTGGGGCGCTCTGGCCATCGGCTTCCTCGCCGGTGTGGTCTGCGCGCTCGCGATCGGGCTCAAGTACAAGTTCGGCTACGACGACTCGCTCGACGTCGTGGGCGTCCACCTCGTCGGCGGTATCTTGGGCACGCTCCTGATCGGGTTCTTCTCGCACCTGGACGAGGGCACGACCTGGGCACCCGACGGCGCCCTCAAC
Source organism: uncultured Actinomycetota bacterium (assembly GCA_963823015.1). Lineage (GTDB taxonomy): Bacteria > Actinomycetota > Actinomycetes > Actinomycetales > Demequinaceae > JAFGBM01. Next base: position 182,946 of record CAWGJW010000001.1, read on the forward strand.
GGTGTCTTCTACCACGGGGGCTGGACCCAGCTCGGTAGCCAGGCGATCGCGGCGGGTGTTGCCGTGCTCTACTCGTTTATCGCTACGCTGGTGATCGGACTCGCGCTCAAGTACACGATGGGTCTCCGCGTCAAGGAGTCTGTCGAGATCGAGGGCATCGACCTCGCCGAACACGGCGAGACTGCCTACGAGGAGGCTAAGTAACCATGAAGCTCGTTACTGCCATCATCCAGCCCCACCGCCTGGAAGAGGTCCGGACCGCCCTGGAGGGCGCCGGCGTCAAGGGCGTCACGGTCTCGGAGGCGTCCGGCTACGGTCGCCAGAAGGGACACACGGAGGTCTACCGCGGTGCTGAATACACCGTCGACCTTCTGCCGAAGATTCGCATCGAGGTTCTCCTCGACGACTCGGACGCGAAGGCCGTGACCGAGGCCATCGTCGGCGCCGCGCAGTCGGGCGAGATCGGCGACGGCAAGGTCTGGACCGTGAAGGTCGATGACGTCGTGCGCGTCCGTACGGGCGAGCGCGGCTCCGAGGCCCTCTAGGAAGACATGCCGAGTCACGCTGGCTCCGGCCGGCCCGACTCACACGCTGAGGTCCCGCACCCCCCCGGGGTGCGGGACCTCAAGCGTGAGAGGCTCGCGCTCGCCGAACGCCTCTTCCAGGACGGCACGCCCGGGCAGGAGCGCAGGGAGGCCGTGGGCGACCTCGTGCTCGAACGCCTCGCCGAGCACTGGGCGGCCGTGTCGGACGGGCGGGCGGAGGGCGTCGCCCTGGCGGCCGTCGGGAGCATCGCCCGACGCGACGCGGGCCCCGCGAGCGACCTCGACCTGCTCCTCATTCACGACGGCTCCACGGTGAAGAAGGAGGAGCTCGCCGCGCTCGCCCAGCGGCTGTGGTACCCGATCTGGGACGCCGGCCTCGAGCTCGACCACTCCGTCCGCTCGCTCACGGAATGCCGGCAGGTGGCCTCGCGCGACCTTCCCGCCGCGTCGGGCCTGCTCGACATCCGCGTCGTCGGCGGCGACCCCGCTCTGGTCCAACAGGCCCGGGCCGCGATCCTCGCCGACTGGCGCACGGCGGCCCGCCACCGCCTTGCCGACCTGCTCGCGGCCTCGCACGTCCGCGCCGAGCGCTTCGGAGAGCTCGCGTACCTGATCGAACCCAACCTCAAGGAGTCGCGCGGCGGCCTCCGCGACCTCCTGAGCCTCAGCGCGCTCGCGGCGACGTGGCTCACCGACCGCCCGCACGGGACGGTGGACCTCGAGGGCGAACACCTGCTCGACGTGCGCGACGCCCTGCACCTGGAGTCCGGGCGGTCGCAGGTGATCCTCGGGCGCCACATCGCCCGCCGGGTCGCCGCGCGGGTCGGCGCCGCGAGTCCCGATGACCTCCTCGCCTCGCTCGCCGAGTCCGGGAGAACCATCGCCTTCGCGCTCGACTCGACCGAGCGCAACGCCCGTCGGTCCCTCGAGAAGTCCGGCCACGGCTCGCGCGCATTCCTGGCGCGACGCCGCAACGTCGCCCCCCGCCACCTGTCGGTCGGGGAGGGGCTCATCGACGTCGACGGGGACCTCGCCCTCGCGGCCGACGCCGCCCCTGAGGCGGACGCCCTCTTCCCGCTGCGCGCCGGCGCGGTCGCGGCGGCGACCGGCCTCCGGATGACCCCGGGCCTTCTCGAGTCTCTTCGGCGGTGCCCCGATCTGCCCACCCCGTGGCCCGCCGAGGCGCGCGCCCACCTGATCGAGATGCTCAAGGCGAGCGCGAACCTCGTCGCGGTGTGGGAGGCGCTCGACCTCGAGGGGGCGGTGGTGCGCTGGTTCCCGATCTGGGAGGGGGTGCGCAACCGCCCCCAACGCTCGCCGATCCATCGCTTCACCGTCGACCGCCACTCCGTCGAGGCCGTCGTCCGCGCGGGCAAGCTCAAGCGCAAGGTCGACAACCCGGCGCTGCTCCTCCTCGCGTCGCTCTTCCACGACATCGGCAAGCGCTCGGGGACCAAGGATCACTCCATCACGGGGGCCGAGCTCATCCCGGAGCTCGCGGAGCGCATGGGCCTCGACGAGGACCTCGCCCGCGACCTGGAGACGCTGGTTCGCCATCACCTCCTCCTCGCGGAGCTCGCGACCCGCCGCGATCCCGAGGCCGCCGAGACCGCCCACGCCCTCCTCGAACCGCTCGGCTACCGCCGCGACCTCCTCAACACCCTCCGAGCCCTGACCGAGGCCGACGCCACGGCGGCGGGACCCAAGGCGTGGACCCCCTGGCGAGAGAAGCTGTGCGACGCCCTCACGCGCAACGCCCACGTCCAGCTCGACGCGAAGGCGGCCGCGACCCGCGCCTAGAGCGCTCCGTCGGCCGCCGGTCCGCCGGGTAACCTGGACGTCGGCGCGCAACGCGTCGTGACCCACGGAAGGACCCCTCGTGTTCGCCACCCTCTCGGAACGCCTCGCCGAGACGTTCCGCAACCTCCGCGGCAAGGGCCGGCTGAGCGAGGCGGACATCGACGGCACGATCCGCGAGATCCGCCGCGCGCTGCTCGACGCCGACGTCGCTCTCCCCGCCGTCAAGGCTTTCACCGGGGCGATCCGCGAGCGCGCCCTAGGCGCGGAGGTCTCCGCGGCCCTCAACCCCGCGCAGCAGGTCGTCACCATCGTCAACGAGGAGCTCGTCGAGATCCTCGGAGGTGCCTCCCGCCCGCTTCGCCGCGCGAAGACGGCGCCCACCGTCATCATGCTCGCGGGGCTCCAGGGCGCCGGGAAGACGACGCTGGCGGGCAAGCTGGCGCGCCACCTCAAGGACGCAGGAGAGACGCCCGTGCTGGTCGCCGCCGACCTCCAGCGCCCGAACGCCGTCACGCAGCTCCAGGTCGTCGGCGAGCGCGCCGGCATCCCGGTGTTCGCGCCCGAGCCGGGGGTGACGAGCGAGGACGAGAAGCCCAAGGGCGACCCGGTCAAGGTCGCGAAGGCGTCCCTCAAGGAGGCGAAGTCCAAGCTCTACTCGACGGTCATCATCGACACCGCGGGACGCCTCGGCGTCGACGCGGACATGATGAAGCAGGCGGCGGCGATCCGCTCCGCCGTCGACCCCGACGAGGTCCTGTTCGTCGTCGACGCGATGATCGGCCAGGACGCCGTCGCGACCGCGCACGCCTTCCAGGAGGGCGTCGACGTCACGGGAATCGTGCTCACCAAGCTCGACGGCGACGCCCGCGGCGGCGCCGCGCTGTCCGTGCGCCACGTCACCGGCCTGCCGATCCTCTTCGCCTCGACGGGCGAGAAGGTCACCGACTTCGAGGTCTTCCACCCCGATCGAATGGCGTCGCGCATCCTCGACATGGGCGACGTCCTCACCCTGATCGAACAGGCGCAGAAGACGTTCGACCAGCAGGAGACCGAGAAGATCGCCGCGAAGGTCACCAAGGGCGAGGCGTTCACCCTCACGGACTTCCTGGGCCAGATGCAGCAGCTGAAGAACGCCGGGTCGATGCAGAAGATGCTCGCGATGCTGCCCGGCATGGGGCAAATGCGCGACGCGATCGCGAACGTCGACGAGAAGGAGATCTCCCGGACGGAGGCGATCATCTACTCGATGACGCCCGCCGAACGCGACGACGTCGGGCTCCTCAACGGCTCACGGCGCGCGCGCATCGCCCGGGGTTCGGGCACCACGGTCACGGCCGTCAACGCGCTCGTCAAGCGCTTCCTCGAGGCGCAGAAGATGATGAAGTCCATGGCGCGGGGAGGAACCCCCGCGATCCCGGGGATGCCGCCCGGGATGGCCGGAGGGGGCGGCGGATACGGACCGAAGCGCGCCAAGCCGTCGAAGAAGGTCAAGGGAAAGAGCGGCAACCCGGCCAAGCGCGCCCAGCAGGAGGCGGAGGCCCGCCGCCGGCTCGAGGAACGCGCCGGCGCGGCACCCGCCCCGGGCAGCGCGTTCGGCGTCGGCGCCCCCGAGGCGGCCGACGCCCCCGAGTTGCCGGAACTTCCGGGCTTCCTCAAGCGACAATGACCGGTGCGATCCGCCTCGCGGGGAGGGTCCTCGTCGACGAGGCGACCGAGCGGGACGAGGCGTGGATCGTCGGCGGGAGGCTCGCCTTCGAGCGCCCCCGTCACGCGGAGGTCTCCGAGACGATCGAGGGCGTCGTCCTTCCCGGGCTCGTCGACGTCCACTGCCACGTCGGGGTGACCGTCGGGGGACCGGCAGACGAGGCGCTCGCCGAGAAGCAGGCGATCGCCGACCGCGACACGGGCGTGCTGCTCATCCGCGACGCCGGGAGCGCGACCGACACGGCATGGGTTCACGCGCGGGACGACCTGCCGCGCCTCCGGAGGGCCGGACGCTTCATCGCCCGCCCCAAGCGCTACCTGCGGGGATTCGCGCGCGAACTCGCGTCCGTCGACGAGCTGCCCACGGCCGCGGCGGAGGAGGCGCGCCGGGGCGACGGCTGGGTCAAGCTCATCGCCGACTGGATCGACCGCGACCTCCCCGGCGGCGGCGACCTCGCGCCGCTGTGGCCCGACGACGCTCTGGCCGAGGGCGTCGCGGCGGCCCACCGCGAGGGCGCCCGCGTCACCGCGCACACCTTCGCGACCGAGTCCTTCGACGGGCTGCTCGCCGCGGGGCTGGACTGCATCGAGCACGGTACCGGGATGACGGATCGGCACATCGAGGAGGCCGCGCGCCGCGGAATCCCCGTGGTGCCGACGCTCCTGCAGGTGGGGCAGTTCGCGTCGATCGCCGAGCAGGGTCGCGCCAAGTACCCGGCCTTCGCCGCGCGCATGGAGCGCATGCACGCGAGGCGGCACGAGCACGTCCGGAACCTCCGCGACGCCGGGGTGACGCTCCTGGTCGGCACGGACGCCGGCGGGACGATCGGCCACGGTTCGTTTGCGGAGGAATGCGCCGAATGGGTGGAGGCGGGGATTCCGGCGCGCGAGGTCGTCGCGTCGGCGACGTGGATCGCGCGACGGTTCCTCGGCGTCCACGGCATCGAGGAGGGGGCGAACGCCGACGTCGTCGTGTACGACGACGACCCGCGCGAGGATGTCCGCGTCCTCGCCCGTCCGCGCGCCGTCGTGCTGAGGGGCGTTCCTTACCCGTCCCATACGCAACCCGGCCTAGAGTGATCCCGTGGCGACGCGAACGCAACTGAAGGTTGCCGAACGGCAGCGCCGCGCGGCGGCGCGCTCCCTCCGGGCCGACGCCCTCGTCGCCGCGGTGTGGTTCGCCGCCGCGATCGGAATCGCCCTCAACATCGCGACCGGCGGACTCCTCATCACGGGCGGCGCGAGCGTCATCCGCGAGGCCGCGCGCATGCTCGGTATCGTCGTCGCCGTCCTCATGATGTCCCAGGTGCTCCTCGCCTCCCGCGCCCCGTGGATCGACCGGGTCATCGGGCACGACCGCGCGATCGCGCGCCACGCCACGCTCGGGAAGTACGCGCTCCTGCTCCTGATACCGCACGTCGGCCTGGTGACGCTCGCGACGTCCAAGGAGCTCTCCCAGGGCTTCGTCGAGGCCTTCCTGGGCCTCGCGCGGGGCAGCGGGGCGCTCTTGGCGGCGGAGATCGCCGGCGCGGGCTTCCTGCTCGTGCTCGCCACCTCCCTTGTCGCCGCGTTCCGTCGCTGGCACTACGAGTCGTGGCATACCGTCCACCGGGTCGTGTACGTCGCGATCGCGCTTGCCGTGCCGCACCAGTTCCTCGAGGGGCAGACGTTTCGCCTCGGCGGCCTTCCGTGGCTCGTGTGGTGCGCGTTCTACGTCTTCGCCCTCGGTTCGTTCGTCGTGTTCCGCATGGTCCGGCCCCTCGTCCTCGCCGCGAATCACCGCGCGCGCGTCTCCGCCGTCACGCACGAGCGGGACGGATCGGTGACCGTCACCGTCCGCGGCAGGAACCTTCGGGGGCTCGGCGCCGTCCCGGGCCAGTTCCTCCTCTGGCGCTTCTACACGCCGCGACTGTTCTGGCAGAAGCATCCGTACTCCCTGTCGAGCGCGCCGCGCGGCGACGAGGTGCGCATCACCGTCAAACCCTCGGGGAGGGGGTCGCGCGCGGTCGCCCACGTGCGTCCGGGCGTCGCCGTGACGTTCGAAGGCCCCCTCGGCGTGTTCACCCACGACGCGAGGACCCGCAACGGGCTCGTGCTCGTCGCGGCCGGGATCGGCGTCACGCCCATCCGGGCGATGCTGGAACACGTGATCCCCGGCGAGCCCTGCACCGTCGTCCTCCGCGTCCGTTCGCTCGACGACGCGCCCCTGCTCGACGAGGTGACGGCCCTGTCCAAGCGCGTCGACGCCGACCTTCACGTCGTCGTGGGGCCGCGCGGCGACACGTGGGGAACGGCGGACGCGCCGGCGTCGATCGCCGACCTCGTCGCGGATCCGGGCGACGTCGACGTCTTCGTCTGCGGTCCGTCGGCGTGGGCGGCACGGGTCGAGAAGGACGCGCTCGCGGCCGGCGTCGCGCCCGACGCGATCCATCGCGAAAGGTTCGGGTGGTAGCGGATGCGGTCGACCAGGGTATGGATGGTCGCGGGAGGCTGCGCGGTCATCATCGGCACGGGGGCGGCGCTCGCTCCCCGCTCCATCCCGGTCGTCACGACGACGGGCGGGAACGCCTCGGGCGGCACCGTGGTCGACGGCCCGGTCGTCACGAACGCCCGGGGAGCCTTCCAGGTCGAACTCGTCGTCTCGGGAGGGGCGGTCACCGACGTGCGCCCCCTCCGCGCCGGGACGGGTGACATCACCTCGCGCTTGATCAACCAGGCCGCGCTGCCCGAGCTGGAGAAGCGCATGATCGCCGCGCAGACGTGGAACGTGCGCTACGTGAGCGGGGCGTCCTTCACCTCGCAGGGGATCATCGACTCCGCGAAGAAGGCGTTCGCGCAGGCGGGACTCGGGTAGCGGTGGCGGACGACCCGGGCGTCGCAGACTCCTACTCCGCCGTCGTCGAGTCGATGGCGATGCCCTTCGTCGTCGAGATCGTTCGCGACCCGTCGATCGTCGGTGCCCCCGGTCCCGACGACGAGGCGTGCGCCCGCGCCGTCGAGGCCTTTCACCGTGACCTCGATTGGGCGGACGACGTCTTCTCGCTGTGGCGTCCCGAGACGCCGCTCTCCCGCCTCGCGCGGGGCGAGATATCCGTCGACGACTGCCCGCCCGCGGTCGGCGAGGTCCTCGCCGAGTGCGAGCGCTACCGCGAGCTCACCGGGGGCGCCTTCGACGCCCGCCGGCCGGACGGGGTCCTCGACCCGACGGGAATCGTCAAGACGTGGGCGGTCGCGCGTGCCGCCTGGAGGATCGAGGCGCTCGGCGCGGCCGGGTGGTTGATCGGAGCGTCCGGCGACGCGCTCGCGTACGGCGTGGGACCCGACCTCGGCCCGTGGCGCGTCGGGATAGCCGACCCTCGCCGCGCCGGGGATCCCCAGGCGGCCGAGGGCCTCGACGTCGTCCGGCTCGGTGCCGGGGTCGACGCACCGTATCGCGCGGTGGCCAGCTCCGGTACCGCCCAGCACGGCGAGCACATCTGGAACCCGACGACGGGGCGCAGGGAGGCGGCGTTCCTTCAGGCGAGCGTGGTCGGCGGGGACCTCGTCGAGTGCGACGCGTGGGCGACCGCGATCGTGGCCGGAGGCGAGGCCGTCGCGGCCGAGGCCCAGCGCCACGGCCTTGAGGTGTTGTGCGTCGCGACCGACGCCGGCGACGAGGGTGCGCTCCGGGCGCTCGTCAGCCCCGGATGGCCGGGTGGAGCCTGAGAAGGCTCTCAGAAACGCCCCGGGAAACTGGGACCATGACATCGCCTTCGGTGGGAACAAGTTTCGGCGAGCGCAGGCTCAGCTTCGCGGAGTACATCGAGCGTGGGCATCGCGCGCGACGCCTGTCTCTCTGGCGCGACTCCCTCCTCGCGGCGGCATGGCTCGTCACCGTCGCCGGCGTCGCGTTGTTCCTCGCGAGCGGCGCGATGATGTGGACCGCGCCGGCCGACGCCGTCAACGCCGTCGGACGCTTCGCCGGCCTCGTCGGCACGGCCCTGATCCTCTTCCAGATGACCCTCGCGTCCCGCGCGCCGTGGGTGGAGCGGGCGATCGGACACGACAAGGCGATGCGGCTCCACGGGTCGCTCGGCGAGCCCGTCTTCTACCTGCTCGTGACGCACGCCGGGCTCATCATCGTCGCGCAGGGCGCGATCGCGAGTCGCGGGCCCCTCGACCAGACGGCGTGGTACCTCGCCCATAGCCGCGACGTCGCTCTCGCGATCCTCTCGCTCGCGCTCCTGCTCATCGTCGGCCTCACGTCTCTCGCCGCGGTTCGGCGGAAGTGGCCGTACGAGACCTGGCACGCCATCCACCTGTTCACGTACGTCGCGGTGGCGATCGCGCTGCCCCACGAGTTCGGCCCCGGCTCGACGTTCGCGTCGAGCACGCTCGCGAAGGCGTTCTGGGCCGGCCTCTACGTGGTCGCGGTCGGCTCGCTCGTGATCTGGCGTATGTGGCTTCCGCTCTACCGGTCGCTCCACCACCGGCTGCGGGTGGTCCACGTCGAACGCCACTACGACGGCACCGTCTCGGTGACCGTGGGCGGGCGCGACCTTCAGTACTGGTACGCGCGCGGCGGGCAGTTCTTCATCTGGCGCTTCCTCACGCCGGACCTGTGGGCGACGGCCCACCCGTACTCGCTCTCCCGCGCGCCGGACGGGAGGTCGCTGCGGATCACGGTGAAGCCGCTCGGCGACGACTCGGCGGCGGTGGCCTCCCTCCGGCCGGGCACCCGCGTGATCGCGGAGGGACCGCTCGGCCGCTTCCACCACGACGCGCGCGTGGGGCGGGGCCTCGTCCTCGTGGGCGCGGGCGTCGGCATCACCCCGATCCGGGCGATGCTCGAGGACGACAAGGCGACGCACGGGCCGTGCACGGTTGTGCTGCGGGCCTCGAGTCACCTGGACGCTCCTCTCCTGGAGGAGTTCCGGATTCTCGCCGCGGAGCAGGGCGCCGCGCTGTACGAGGTGATCGGGCCGCGCGGTCGCGGCTGGTCGACGCCCGACGGCCCGCAGTCGCTCTCGCAGATCGTGCCGAAGCTCGCCTCGTGCGACGTGTTCGTGTGTGGGCCCGAGCGGTGGGCCGCCCGCGTGCGGGCGGACGCCCGTCACCACGGCGTCTCCGACGAGGCCATCCATATCGAAGAATTCGCGTGGTAGGAGGTAGGCGATGAAGGGAACACGCGCGGTATTCGTCGCGGGAGCCTCGGCGGCCATGCTCGCGGTGGGGTGGAGGGTCGGCAGCATCCCGATCCCGGACCTCGCGCTCGCCGACCCCGCGGCCGGGAACGTCGGCGCGCCGACCCCGACGCCGACGCCCGCGGACACGCCGGCGCCCGCGCCGTCGGCGACGCCTGCGGGCACGACGACCACGACGACGACGACCACCACGACGACCACGACGGCGCCCCCGGTCAAGAAGCCGGCTCCCGCCCCGAAGGGTCCCACCGGCACGTACAAGGGCCCCTCGGTGGCCACGGCGTACGGCAACATGCAGGTCCAGCTCGTCATCAAGGGTGGCAAGATCACGGCGGTACAGCCGCTCGTCATCGGCTACGGCGACGGCACGTCCCGCCGCATCAACTCCTACGCCGTTCCCCAACTCGAGAGCCGCGTCCTCTCGGCGCAGTCGTACAAGGTCAGCTACGTGTCCGGCGCGTCCTATACGAGCCAGGGCTTCCTCGCGTCGGTCCGGGGCGCGATGCGGAAGGCGGGCCTCGCCTAGCTCCTTCCACGATCCCTGCCGCCTCCGCCGACGCGGTGCTAGCGTCGTGGTGGAAGACGGTGGATCGGGCCACCAGCCCGGGACGGAGGGCGGGACATGAGGTTCGCGAAGGCGTGGGCGGCGGGGATCGCGGGTCTCCTCGCCGCGACGACGGCCGGGTGCACGCCGGGGGGAACGGTGACGTCCACCGTGACGTCCGGACCGACGCCGGCGGCCCCGACGAGCGCCGCGATGACGCCCACCGCGGCGCCGACCTCGGCGCCAACCTCCGCACCCGCGCCTCCGGCGCACGTCTGGCAGTTCGGCGACGAGTGGACGACGAACCCGCCGAGCGAGGCGCAAGGCTCGGGGTGCACGCCCGGCGCGGGCAATCTGCCCGACGGCGTGTGGTTCGGTTACGCGAAGTCCTGGTCGACGAGCCAGATCGCGTTCGACCTGGCGTGCTGGTGGACGGGGGCGAAGGCCCACGCCGTCGGCGTGGCCAACGGGTTCAATGACGCGTACGACTACTACGTCACCAACAACAACACGACGGTCCGGCTCGTCACGGTCGCGGGCGACATTCCCGCGAAGAAGGCGGGCTGGGAAGACGGGGTCTTCAAGCTGAGCCAGGTGATCGCGGATCCCGGCGGCAGCCTGCCCACGAACGCGCCATACCCCGTCTGGATCTACGTCAACGGCGGCAGGGTCACCGAGCTCGCGGTGCAGTACATCCCGTAGGCGTTTGCCGCACCCCCGGGCGTCTGGCACACTTGCACCTGGCGTACGCGCGTCCGCGTCGCTATTCGTCTTGTCGGGACGCCCTCGGGCGGACCTGACTCATACCGAATTCCGGGAGATTACCCATGGCTGTCAAGATCCGCCTCAAGCGCTTCGGCAAGAAGCGCGCCCCGTACTACCGCGTCGTCGTCATGGACTCGCGCACGCGCCGCGACGGCCGCGCGATCGAGGAGATCGGCAAGTACCACCCGACCGAGGAGCCCTCGCTCATCGAGATCGACTCGGAGCGCGCCCTCTACTGGCTCGGCGTGGGCGCCCAGCCTACGGAGCAGGCCGAGGTCCTCCTCAAGCTCACGGGCATCTGGGGGACGTTCAAGGGCGAGAAGGGTGCGACGAGCACCGTCAAGCCGCAGGTCGCGAAGCCGTCGGCCGACGAGAAGATCAAGGCCGCCGCCGGCGCCGCCGAGAAGGCGAAGGCCGCGAAGGCCAAGGAGGCCGAGGACGCGGCGAAGAAGGCCGCCGAGGCCGCCAAGGCCGCCGAAGCCGAGAAGGCCGCCGAAGCCGAGAAGGCCGCCGAAGCCCCCGCGGAGCCCGACGCCGTCGCCGACGAGTCTTCCGAGGTTCCCTCCGACGAGGGCACCGAGGTCGAGGTCGAGATCGCCGAGGGTGACCCGTCCGACGCCGACGACAAGGTCGAGGGCGTCATCGACGAGGAGAAGTAGGCCGTGATCGTCGAGGCGCTCGAGTTCCTCGTCAAGTCGATCGTGCGCAACCCCGACGACGTCCGGGTCACCGAACGCTCGGGGCGCCGCGGCCCGACGCTCAACGTCGTCGTCCACCCGGACGACCTGCCCCGCGTGATCGGCCGCCGCGGTCGCACGGCCGAGGCGATTCGCACCGTGATCGACGCCATCGCCCGCGACGACGTCCACGTGAACTTCGTGGACGTGGCGCCGCGCTAATCGCCGCGTAACGGAAGGGGCCGCCGTGGACCTCACCGTCGCCCGCGTCGGCCGCGCCCACGGCCTGAAGGGCGAGGTCTCCGTCGAGCTCCGCACCGACATCCCGGAGCAGCGTCTCGCCGACGGCGCGGTCCTCGCGACCGATCCCGCCTCCGCGGGACCGCTCACCGTCGCGTCCACCCGGGTCGACTCCGGCCGGTGGTACGTGCGCTTCGAGGAGGCGTCGGACCGGACCGCCGCGGAGGGCCTTCGCGGCGTGCTCCTCACGGTCGAGGAGGACGCCTCCGACGAGGAAGACGCCTGGTACCCCCATGAACTGGAGGGCCTCGTCGCCGAGCGGCCCGACGGCACCCGCGTGGGCGTCGTCGCCGGGGTCGAGCACCTCCCCGCCCAGGACCTGCTCCTCGTCCGCGAGGGGGGCGGGACGACCGCCCGCATCCCCTTCGTCTCCGCGCTCGTGCCCGTCGTCGACGTCGCGGGCGGCCGCGTCGTCGTCGACCCGCCGTACGGGCTGCTCGCGGGAGAGGAGGCCCTGAATGCGGATTGACCTCGTCACGATCTTCCCCGAGTACTTCGACGTGCTCGGCGTGTCCCTTCTGGGCAAGGCGCGCGACGCCGCGCTCGTCGAGACCCACGTCCACGACCTCCGCGACTGGACGACGGACGTCCACCACACGGTCGACGACGCGCCCTTCGGCGGGGGAGCGGGCATGGTGATGAAGGCCGACGTCTGGGGCGCGGCGCTCGACGACGTCCTGACGCCGGAGGGCCGCCTCGTCGTCCCGACGCCGGCGGGCGTCCCGTTCACGCAGGCGATGGCCGAGGAGCTGGCGCGCGAGGAGCAGCTCGTGTTCGCGTGCGGCCGCTACGAGGGCATCGACGCGCGCGTGGCGGAGCACTACGCCGCGACGCATCGGGTGACGGAGGTGTCGCTCGGCGACTACGTCCTCAACGGAGGCGAGGTCGCCGCGCTGGCGATCGTCGAGGCGGTGACGCGGCTCCTCCCGGGCTTCGTGGGCAACGCCGAGAGCCTCGTGGAGGAGTCCCACGCCGACGGGCTGCTCGAGTACCCGAGCTACACGCGTCCGGCGTCGTGGCGAGGGTTGGAGGTCCCCGAGGTGCTGCGCGGCGGCAACCACGCGGCGATCGCGGCCTGGCGCCGCGAGGAGGCGGAGCGGCTCACCCGCCTGCGCCGGCCCGACCTGCTCGGCGGCTCGGAGCGCCCCGAGGGCGCGGACTAGTAGCCGGCCTTCTCGGTCCAGTATCCGCCGGCGTCGTCGGAGAGCACCAGCATCGCGACGACGTTGCCGCCCTGCGGCGACGGGTTCCCTGCCGGGGGCGTCGTCGCGGCCTCGATGGCGACACCCGCCTCGACGTCGACGACGAGGACGAGCCCGTCCCAATCGCGATCGTCGAAGGAGATCGCATACGTTCCCTCGCGCATCTCGCGAACGTCGGCGACGTGGAGCCCCGCGTCGACCGGCGGTAGCGGGATCTCGGCCTCGCCCGTCGAGGTGAGCGCCGACAGCCCCTGGAGGGTTCCGTCGCTGGCCGACGAGTGGAGCACCAGGGGCGTTCCGGGGACCTGGTAGTCAACATAGCTGCCGGGTTCGATCCCGGGGCCTTGGGGCGTCGTCTCCCCCTGCGGGTTGGCGACGCTCGTCGCGGTCAGTGACCCGTCGGCCGCGACCTCCACCTGAAAGGTCGCCTGCACGCTGTCTGCGTAGTTCCAACAGCTGTAGGTGAACGTCGACGCGTCGTCCCAGCCGTTGATCTGGCAGTCGCCGCTCGTGACGGGAAGGCGCCTCAACGAGGTGAGGGTGTCGCCGAGGCGCGTCACCGCGATCCCTCCGTCGTCGGGCCCTCCGGGAATCGCGATCCACTCGCCGTCCGGCGAGATCCGAGCGTTGTACACCTGCCCGTAGGTGACTCCGCCGAGCACGGCGACCTGCGACCAACCGTCGCGAGACCAGGTGAAGACGATCGGCGTGGCGTCGTTGTTCGCCCAGTACGGGCGGCTCGCCTGTCCGCCCGCGAGCGGAACCAGCACCCATTGCCAGTCGTCGCGCCACCCCGGTGGGTTGCTGGGCGTGATCGCGCCGGTCGCGAGGTCCAGGGTCGCGAACTGGTCGGGGGAGTGGTACCTGCGCCGGAGGAGGACGGAGTCGCCCCGGACGTCCCAGTACTCCGGGTCGTACCAGGCGGCGACGGTGTCCGAGACCTGGTAGCGCGTCCCGTCGGGGGCGCGGAGGTAGAACGTCGCGGCCTCCTTGTCGAAGTCGCTGACGCCGAACTCCTCGAGCTGCCAGAGGTCGCCGATGTTGGCAAGGGCGTCGCGGGTCATGGGGACGGCGTCCGTCACCCCTGCCGTCGGGTCGGCGACCGTCGGCCAGTGCGCGCCGACGGACGCGTCGTCCGGCGCGGAGGTTCCGCCGGACGGGCGGGGGGATGCGGAAGCCGCCGTCGAGGCTGCGGGGGAGGGGGACAGGGACGCCGAGGCCGCAGCCTTCCCGCCGAAGGCCCCGAGGGCGTGCGCGCCGAGTCCGCCGCCGACCCCGATCACGAGCCCCACGACGGATGCGACCGCCGCGCCGGCGCCCCACCGTTGCCACCAGCTGGCCGTCGCCGCGCCCTCGATGGTGCTCACGTCGTCGGCTCCTTGTCGAACGGAAGGTAGTCGTTGAGCGCCGAGCGCGCGCCGGTGTCGGGCCAGAACTGGGGCGCGATCGCGAAGACGTCTCCGCTCGAGCGGTCGTACCCAGCGAGGAGGCCCTGCTGCCCGCACAGGAACGCGAAACGGTCGGCGCCCAGGGAGAAGGGTCCGTCGATGGTGCCGTGCTCGTTGCCCGAGCACTGATCCGCGGTGAGGACCTGGCGGGGCGTCCCGACGGCGGCGTCGGTGAACGACGACACCCACGCGGAGTGGCTCTCGCCAGCGCGGTTACCGGTCGTGGCGGAGAAGCCTTGGGCTCCCCAGCGCGAGGCGAGCGTCGCCGCGTCGTCGTCGGCGACCGGGGACGACGCGAGCACCGTGCCGTCCCACGAGACGATGCGGATGGTCGAGTACGCGTCGCACTGCGCCGCGAACGAGTTGTCGTCGACGGGATGCGCGAAGATGCAGTCGCTCCCGGCGTTCCTCAGGGCTTCCGTCCGATCCGTGATGGTCCCATCGACGATGTCGACCGTGAAGAGCGACGTCCCGCTCCACTCGGGCGCGAGGATCACCATGCGCGATCCCTCGTCGGCCGCGTACATCTTCATCCCGGTGTAGTCGATGTCCGGAAGGGCGAGCGTGCTGCGCGATCCGTCGGCCGCGACGACGGTCGCCTCGGGCACGGTGTCGGTGCTCTGGTCCCACTGGTCGATGCGGTCGAAGAACACGACGCGATCGCCCGCGAGGTGTCGGAGGACGACGCGTTCCGTCCCGACCCCGCCGCCCTCTCCGGACGTCTCCGAGGTGATGATCGCGCCGGTTCTCAGGTCGCGGACCTCGACCCACGACGAACTGCCCTCGCCCGGCCCGAATCCGGAGAGCACGATCCAGTTGAGTTCCGGGACGATGTCGTCGACCCACTCGACCTGCTTCGCGTACCACCCGCTCGCGTCCCCCGCCTGCCACATGCGGAAGTAGGTCCCGCTCGGGCTGACGAGGTAGAGGGTGGGAGGAACGTTCGCGAGGTCGTCGCTCCGCTTGGCGTCCCAGGTCAACCTGTCGAGGCTCGCGCTGAAGACCGCGACACCCCAGCCGGGTCCTACCTGGTCCCAGACCGCGTCCGTGGCGATGCGCGCGGGCGGGTAGCGGGGCGACGGACGTTCCGCGAGCGGCGGAAGAGAGGACGCGGCGAGCCCGTCGTCGAAGGCGGGCGGGGCGTCGGACGACAGAAGCGGCGTGACGGACGCGGCGGGGTCGATCGTCGCGGTCCAGTCGACCTCGGCCCAGTCGCGACGCAGGCGGTGGTCGAGGGGATCGACGGGGGTGGCCGACGGCGTGGCGAGAGGCGCCGGGCCGCCGCCTCCGGGCGCGCTGTCGCGGGGGAGGAGGGAGAGCGTCGCGGCGCCCGAGACGATCGCGACGGCCGCGATGATCGTCGCCGTCCGGCCGCGCCCGCTCCGCGCGAGACGGGATCGCGCGTTGTCGCTGTCCAACGCGGCACCCCCTCACATGGCGCGGTCGCCGACCGGCGCGGCGACCCCTCGTCGAGTGTCTCAGCGCCCCGAGGACGCCGCAACCGGAGCGCTCCTCGCCCCATGGCCGGTGCGGCGTCCGGGTGTGGCAGAATGGTGCGTCGGCGTCCGCGCCGCGAGCATCCGCCACAGGGGAGCCCGCACAGCGCGCGGCACGCATCCGCGAAACGTTGCCGCGAGGCAGATACCGCGTGCGACCTGTGGCGGGCGCGAGGAGAGACACGATGGACAAGCTTGAGGCCATCACCGCCGCCCAGCTCAAGGACGGCGCCCCGGACTTCCGACCGGGCGACACCGTCAAGGTGCACGTCAACGTCGTCGAGGGCAACCGGTCCCGCATCCAGGTGTTCGAGGGCATCGTGATCGCGCGCAAGGGCGCGGGCATCGGCGAGACCTTCACGGTCCGCAAGGTGTCGTTCGGCACCGGCGTCGAGCGCACCTTCCCGCTGCACTCGCCGTCGATCCAGAAGATCGAGCTGGCCCGCCGCGGAGACGTGCGCCGCGCGAAGCTGTACTACCTGCGCAACCTCCGCGGCAAGGCCGCCCGCATCCGCGAGAAGCGGGAAGGCTAGCCGCCCTGCGGCGAGCGAGCGACGACGTGTCCGACGACGGCGGCGCGGTGACGACCGAGGCCACCCGCGAGGACGACGAGCGGGAGGACGCTCCGGTGTCGTTCGGCCGCAAGGTCTGGACGTGGGTCAAGGAGATCCTGATCATCGTCGTCAGCGCGCTCGTGCTGTCGTTCCTCCTCAAGACATTCTTCTTCCAGTCGTTCTGGATACCCTCCGCGTCGATGGAGAACACGCTCGACATCGGCGACCGCATTCTCGTGAGCAAGTGGCGGCCCGGACCGTTCGACCTCCGTCGCGGCGACATCGTCGTCTTCCGCGACCCGAACAACTGGCTCTCCGCCGAGGAGGTGAAGGCGGGCTCGGGGCCTAAGGGATTCCTCGGGGACGTGCTGCGCTTCACCGGGCTGTTGCCTGAGGACGCGGGCGAGCACCTCGTCAAGCGGGCGATCGGCCTTCCCGGCGACACGGTCGAGTGCAAGACGTCCGACGGTCCCGTGTACGTGAACGGCGTCGCCCTGACCGAGCCCTACGTCTACCCGGGCCTCGCCCCCTGCGCGGGACACTCCACGCCGTGGAAGGTCGAGGTCCCCGCGGATTACGTCTGGGTGATGGGTGACAACCGCGTCAACAGCGCCGACTCGCGTTCCCATATGGGGGAGCCCGGCGGCGGGGCGATCCCGATGGACCACATCGTGGGGACGGCGTTCGCGACGGTCTGGCCGCTCGACCACTGGAAGGGTCTCGGCAACCCCTTCCCGCCGGATATCGCGAACGCCGTGGATCCCACCGCCGTCGGGATGACGGTCACCCTCGACCACGAGCGGGCCCTGTGGGACGACGGGGCCGCGGTCGTCGCCGGGATCGACGAGGTGGGGCGCGGCGCGCTCGCCGGCCCCGTCGCCGTGGGCGTCGTCGCGCTCGCGCGGTGCGAGACGTGGCCCAAGGGCCTCGCGGACTCCAAGCAGCTCAGCCCGTCGCGGCGCGAGGCGATCGCGGCCGACGTGCGCGTCTTCGGCGTCGCCCGAGCGGTGGGGGAGGCGTCGAACCGGGAGGTCGACGACCTCGGCATCGTCGGCGCGCTCCGGTCGCGGCGCTCCGGGCGCTCGCGGAGATCGCCCGGGCCGGGCGTGGCGGTCGACGCCGTGCTCCTCGACGGCCGCCACGACTACCTGAGCCCCCGCCCCGCCGACCTCTTCGCCGGGGGTGGGGACGACGTCGTCGTCCCGCCCGTGACGACGGTGGTGCGCGGCGACGCGCGGTGCGCGTCGATCGCTGCGGGGAGCGTCCTGGCGAAGGTCGCGCGAGACGCCGCGATGCGGGCCGCCCACGCCGACCATCCGGAGTACGGATGGGAGGGGAACAAGGGCTACGGCGCCCCCGGGCACCTCGACGCTCTGCGACGCCTCGGGCCGACGCCGCTGCACCGGGTCACGTGGAAGCTTCCGTCCGTCGAGGAGGCGCCGCCGCGGTTCGCGGGGCGGGCCGGCCCAGGGCATGATGGTCCCGTGAGCCACGACGACCTGGAGAACTACGAGACCGAGGCCGAGCTCGCCCTCTACCGCGAATATCGCGACGTGGTGGGCCTGTTCTCCTACGTGGTCGAGACCGAGCGGCGCTTCTACCTCGCGAACAAGGTGGACCTCGAGGTCAAGGAGTCCGGCGGCGACGTCTACTTCGACGTGACGCTCACGGACGCCTGGGTGTGGGACGTGTACCGGTCCGCGCGGCTCGTGCGGAGCGTGCGCGTGGTGACGTTCCGGGACGTGAACGTCGAGGAGCTCGCGCACGGCGACGACATGCCCGACATCCGGGCGCTGCGGGGTCCGCGCCGCCGCTAGCGCCTGCGCGTCGGGTCGCGGCGCGCCGCGACGGACCGATGTCCCCGGGCCGCCGAATTTCCCGGTCTTCCCCGCGTCCTCGACGACGCGCCGCGCGAAGGGGCCGCGCGTCCGCGAGCGTGACCGTGGGAGGTGGACGTGGCGGCCAAGGACGAACTGGGGCGGTACGGCGAGGATCTCGCGGCGCGCGGTCTCATCGAGCTCGGGTGGTCGGTGCTCGCGCGCAACTGGCGTCCCGCGCGGGCGACGGGCCTGCGCGGAGAAATCGACATCGTCGCCCGCGACGGCGACGAGCTCGTGGTCGGTCGAGGTCAAGACGCGGCGGAGCCGCTGCCTTCGGCAGCGCCTCGGAGGCCGTGACGCGCGCGAAGCTCGCCCGGCTCAGGCGGCTCGCCGCGGCGTGGCTCGCCGCGCAGGACCGCGCCTTCGCGGGCGTGAGGATCGACGTCGTCGCCGTGGAGGTCCGCGCGGCGGCGCCGGCCGGTCATCGAGCACCTGAGGGGCGTCGTGTGATCGGGCGTACCCGCTCGGTCGCGCTCGCCGGGCCTCGACGGTCACCTCATCGACGTCGAGGCGCACCTGGCGCGCCTCGCTGCCGGCCTTCACCATCGTCGGGCTGCCGGACGCCTCCCTCAACGAGGCCCGCGACCGGGTGCGCGCCGCCGTCGCCTCGAGCGGCCTCGCGTGGCCCAACCGCCGCGTGACCGTCAACCTCTCTCCCGCGTCGCTGCCCAAGACGGGATCCGTCACCGATCTCGCGATCGCGGTCGCCGTGCTCGCGGCCTCCGGCCTCGTCGACCGCGCCGCCGCGCGCGGCGCGACGCACATCGGGGAACTCGGCCTCGACGGTCGCGTGCGACCCGTCAGGGGCGTCCTTCCGGCCGTCGCCGCGGCCGTACGCGCCGGGGCGAGCACCGTCGTCGTCCCGGCGGGAAACGCCGCCGAGGCCGCGCTCGTGCCCGGGGCGGAGGTCGTGGGCGTCGCGAGCCTCGCGGAGGTCGCGGCTCGATACGGAAACGAGAAGGCGCGGCCGACAAGCTCCGACGTCGTTCGGCCCGTCGCGCGGGCGCGTCCGGAGGTCGCGGACCTCGACCTGGCCGACGTCCGGGGCCAGGAGGAGGCGCGTTGGGCGCTCGAGGTCGCGGCCGCCGGGGGCCACCACATGCTCATGGTGGGGCCGCCCGGCGCGGGCAAGTCGATGCTCGCGGCCCGGCTGCCCGGGATACTTCCCGACCTCGGGCCGGACGACGCCGTCGTCGCGACCTCCGTTCATTCGATCGCGGGGACCCTCGACGCCGGCGCGGGGCTTCTGGTGAGGCCCCCGTTCGAGGCTCCGCATCACTCGGCCTCGGCGGCGGCGATCGTTGGCGGCGGCAGTCACCTCGCGAGGCCGGGGGCGATCTCCCGTGCCCACGCGGGCGTGCTGTTCCTCGACGAGGCTCCCGAGTTCCCGGCGAGCGTCCTTCAGACGCTCCGGCAGCCGCTGGAGTCGGGAGAGGTCGTGCTCCACCGGGCCGCCGGGGCGGCGCGTTATCCCGCGCGCTTCCAGCTCGTCCTCGCCGCGAATCCGTGCCCGTGCGGGCAGCTTCACGGGGACGGGGGAGGGGTGCTCGTGCACCCCGATGGCGCGCCGCCGCTACTTCGGGCGACTCTCCGGCCCGCTCCTCGACCGCGTGGACCTCCATATCGAGGTCCGTCCCGTGCGCCGGGGCATGGACGACGAGGGCGAGGCGAGCGTCGACGGTCGCGGCTCGCGTCGCGGACGGCGCGGGAGCGCCGCCCGCGAACGGCTCGACGGGAACCGGATGGCGGGTCAACGGGGAGGTGCCGGGAACGTGGCTCCGCGCGCGGACGCCCCGCGCGACGCTCGCCGTCGGGCTGCGAGCACTCGACCGGGGCATGCTCACGGCGCGCGGTTTCGACCGATCGCTTCGCGTCGCCTGGACGCTCGCCGACCTCGACGGTGCCGGATCGCCCGGCCCTCGCACGCGAACCAGGCGCTCGTGCTGCGGTCGCGCGCCGGGCGGGGCGGTTCCGTGAGCGCCGATCCGGGCGTCAGTCCGCGTCCGGCGCCGGCCGACGGACCTCGACGAGGAGGCTCGGGCGCTCGTCTCGTGGAGCGTGATCGCAGAACCCGGCGACCCCCTCGCCCACGCCCTCGTCGACGTCCTCGGGCCCGTCGAGGCGCTCGCGTGGGCGCGCGCTCGCGTCCGCGCGACGCGGTGGCGGCGACCATGGAACTCGCCCCGCGCGGCGGAGCCGCCGCTCGTCGAGCGCGCCGTCGCCGCGGCGCGCCCGGTGGGGGGCGAGGCTCGCGTCAGGCGGATCCCGACCGCCACCTGGAACGCGCGGCGCGCGTCGGGGCCGTCGCCATTCCGCGGGGCGCGCGCGGGTGGCCCGACGGCGTTCGACGCCCTCGGGCCCGCGGCACCGTATTGCCTCTGGGTTCGAGGGCGCCGTGTCGCTGGAGCGCGCGTTCGCGCGATCCGTCGCGCTGGTCGGATCCCGATCGAGCACCGCGTACGGGGAGCACGTCACGGCGACACTCGCGGCGGGACTCGGCGGACGAGGGGTGGTGCGTCGTCTCCGGGCGGCGCCTACGGGATCGACGCGCGGGCGCATCGCGCGGCTGCTCGCCTCGGGGGGCGTGACCGTCGCGGTCCTCGCCGGAGGCGTCGACCGGCTCTACCCGCAGGGGAACGCGGCGCTCCTGGAGGCGGTGATCGACGCGGGCGTGGTGATCGCCGAGCAGCCGCCCGGGATTCCCTCCGCATCGCTCGCGCTTCCTCACCCGGAACCGCCTCATCGCGACGGCGGGCGCCACGGTCGTCGTCGAGGCGGCTTACCGCTCGGGGGCGCTCAACACCGCCGGCCACGCGGCGACGCTCGGTCGTCCCGTCGGCGCCGTGCCCGGTCCCGTCACCAACGCGTCGTCGGCGGGATGCCATCGCCTGCATCCGCGAAGGGGCGACGTGCGTGACCCGCGTCCGGCGACGTCCTCGAGATCGTCCTTCCCCTCGACGCCGCGCGCGACGACGGCGACGGGCGACGGGCGGCGCGGTCGCGCGGCCCGCGATTCGCCTCGGAGTCCGAGCGGCGGGCGTACGACGCGATCGGTCGGCGAGGCTCGGTCGGCGCGGTCGTCGCGCGCGACGCGGGGATGACGCCGGCGGAGGCGCGCGCCGCCCTCGCGGCGCTGGAGGTCGCCGGAACGGTGGTCCGGGAGGCGGGCCTGTGGAGGAGGGCGAGCCGCGCGCGGCTAATCTTCGCGGCGCGATTATCGGCGAATTCTCCGGAATACCAGGACAAACAGGGTGAAATACCCCACACTGAGTGGCTGATGTGACAAAAGGGGTTGATTTGACACATGTGACGATGCCAGAGTGTCGACATGGCGACCACCGTCACGGGTCGCGGCACCACGATCGCCGCGTTCGAGGACACGCTCCGTCACGAGCGGGGATACTCGGAGAACACCGTGCGCGCCTACGCGTCGGACCTTCTCCACCTCGCCCGCTACGTGCATGACCCGGAGGCGACCGAAGCGACGCGCGAGGAGGATCTCGACATCGACGGCGTCCTCGCGCGCGTGACGCTCGCCGATCTCCGTTCCTGGCTCGCCGCGATGGCCGAGCGGGGCCTCAGCCGGACGACCCTCGCCCGTCGTGGCGCCGCCGCGCGCACGTTCTATTCGTGGGCGACCGACACGGGAAGGCACGGGTCCAACCCCGCGGCGAGGCTCGCCTCCGCGCGTCCCGCACAGTCGCTGCCGGCGGTGCTCTCCCCGTCGGACATGGTGGCGCTGCTCGGAGCCGCCGAGGCGCTCTGCGACGGAGGAGACCCCATCGCCCTGCGTGACTGGGCCGCCGCCGAGATGCTCTACGCGACGGGCATGCGCGTCGGCGAACTCGCGGGCACCGACGTGGCGGACGTCGACCTCGACGGCCGCCTCGTTCGCGTGATGGGGAAGGGGTCGAAGGAGCGCGTCGTCCCCTTCGGAATCCCCGCCGCCCGTGCCGCGAAGGCGTGGCTCGAACGGGGACGCCCGTTGCTCGCGACGCCGGAACCCCCGTCCACGGCCTTCCTCGTCGGGCGCAAGGGCAAGCGTGCCGACCAGCGTCAGATCCGCGAAGCCGTCCACCGGCTCGCCGCCACCGCCGGCGTGGGAGACGTCGCCCCCCACGCCCTCCGCCACACGGCGGCCACGCATCTCGTCACCGGAGGCTCCGACCTCCGCTCCGTCCAGGAGGTTCTCGGCCACGCGAGCCTCGCCACCACGCAGCGATACACCCACGTGACCGCGGAACGGCTCCGCGCGTCGTACGAACTCGCGCACCCGCGCGCCTGAGGGAAGGCCATGTCCGAACTGAACGCGATTCTCGACCGCCTCGAAGGCGAGGCCGACGACGCACCCCACGCACGCCTGGAGAAGGCCCCGGATACCACGCGATGGTGGGAGCAATTGCGGTCGGCGCGCGCGGAAGACGCCGCGGAGGCGCGACGGCGGCTGATCGCCCACTACGCCCCGCTGGTCAATCACGTCGCGCTACGGATGGTCGTGCGGCTCCCGGACACCGTCGAGCTCGGGGATCTCGTCTCGTACGGCATGTTCGGCCTGATCGACGCCGTGGAGAAGTTTCAACCGGAGCGGGGATACAAGTTCGAGACGTACGCGGCTACGCGGGTGCGGGGGGCGATCCTCGACGAGTTGCGCGCGGCCGACTGGGTGCCCCGCTCGGTGCGCAGCAAGGCTCGCCAGATGGAGGCGGCGGCGCGCGCCATCGAGCAACGAAGCCAGAAGACGGCGACCGACCGGGCGATCGCCCGGCATCTCAAGTGGTCGGTGGCCGACGTGCGGAGCGTGCGCGCGCAGGTAGCGCTGTCGTACATCGCGCCGCTCGATGCTCTCCCGCGGGACGGACAGGACGCCGAGCGTGAGGTCACGGCGATGTCGCTCCGGGTCCCCGGGGCCGGCTCCGCCGTCGACGACCGCGAGACCTTTCATCTGCTCGGCCAGGCGATCCGCGGCGTGAAGGAACGCGAGCAGGAGGTGCTCCGCCTGTACTACTTCGAGAACCTCACGCTCGGGCAGATCGGGAAGATCCTCGGGGTCACCGAGTCGCGCGTGTCGCAGATCCACACCGGGGCCGTGGCGAAACTACGGGAGGCGCTCGTCCGTACGGGCGCCTTCGACTAGGGGCAGCAGCACCACGGGGCCGTAGCCGTCCAGCACGTCGAGGGGATTGAGGTACGCGTTCCCCAGGCGGACCCCCCAGTGAACGCAGGTGTCCGGGGCGCAATGCCCCGGCTCGTCGGACACCGAACCCAGCGCCTCTCCCTCACGCACGCGGTCTCCCACCTGGACCGACGGCGCGATCGGTTCGACGCTCGATCGAAGCGCCCCTCCATGGTCGACCGTCACGACGCCGCGGTCGACCACGACGCCGGCGAAGGTCACGGTTCCGTCCGCCGGAGCGAGAACGACGTCGCCGACGCTCGCGTCGAGGTCGATCCCGCGATGCCCGGGACTCCACGCCGCCGCGGGGGGATCGAAGAGGCGCACGGCGACGAACGGCGTCGTCGGAGAGTGCAGGAAGGGCGCGGGGAGGGGCGCCGTGGGTGCCGACGCCGCAGCCCCCGCCGAGGCGAGCACGACCGCGCCGAATACGACCGCGCCGAGAAGCGCGAGGAGCGCCGCCCCACGGGCGGCCGCGCGGGCTTTCGGAGTCATGGGGGGAGCCTCCCTGCGAACGCCGGGCGACGGGGGGACGGGGAGAGGCCGCGGTGTGACGGTCAGGGGCCTCCGACCCTCGGGACATCGGAGGACCCGGGGGTAGCGAGCGGGGGTCTAGAGGGAGGAGCGCTCGACGATCCGCGTGGGGAGCTCGGTGACCCGAGGCACGTCCTTGCCGGACATGAGGTCGAGTAGCACCTCGGCCATCTTCTCGCCGACCTCCGTCGTCGGCTGGGCGACCGTGGTGAGCGGAGGCTTGGCGGAGGAGGCGAAGTAGTCGTCGTCGACCGTGATGATCCCGACGTCGTGCGGGACCGTGACGCCGCGTTCGCGAAGCACCGACAGGGCACCCGACGCCATCTGGGCGTTCGCGATGAACAGGCCGTCGAACGCCGCGCCCTCGCGAGCGAAAAGGCGTTGCACGGCGGCCTCGCCGCTTCCCGGCGAGAAGTCGCCGATCTCGACCGCGTCGTCGGCGAGGCCGTGCGCCTTGAGCGCCTGGTGCCACCCCTCGAGGCGGTCGATTCCCACCGCCATATTCTGAGGGCCGGCGATCGTGGCGATGCGGGTGCGACCCGAGGCCACCAGGCGTTCGGTGGCGGTGCGCGCCGCCATCACGTTGTCGACGTCGACGTAGTGCGGCATCGTGCCGCCCTGGCCCACGGGGCGTCCGCCGAACACCAGCGGGATCTCGAGCGACAGGTTGCTGTACGAGTGGTCGTCGATGTGATGCGAGAGGACGAGGGCGCCGTCGACGTTGCCGGACTGGAGGTAGTACCGGGTCTTCTTCGCGTCGGCGTCGGCCGCGATGAGAAGCGTCAGCGAGTACTCCGTCATTGACAGGTATTGGGCCACGCCCTGGATGACGGCCGCGAAGAATGGGTCGGCGAAGAACTTGGCGGTGTTCTCCGGGATCACCAGGGCGATGGCGTGCGCCCGTCGTCCCGCGAGCATGCGCGCCGCGCGGTTCGGGACGTACCCGAGCGCCTCGATCGCCGATTGCACGGCCGCGATCGCCTCGTCGGTGACGTTGGGTGAACCGTTGACGACGCGCGACACCGTCGATCGCGATACGCCGGCGGCGGCGGCGACCGCCTCCAGGGTCGGGCGTCCCTGCGAACGTGCCTGGGTCGGCGTCATCTTAGACATCTCAAGGGCGCGTTCCGCGCGCCGGAGCCTCGTTTTCGGAGGGCTCCGGTCGCGCGCGAACCCGTCATCCCTTAACGGCTCCGGCCATGATGCCCGAGATGAGCTGGCGGCCGGCGATGATGAACAGGATGAGAAGCGGCAAGGTCGCGAGAACCGCTCCGGCGAGCACGATCGAGTAGTCGACGTATCTCGCGCTCTGGAGTTGCGCCAGCGCGACCTGGAGCGTGGGGTTCTGGGGAGCCACGAGCAGCGGCCAGATGAAGTCGGTCCACGCGGTCATGAACGTGAACAATCCGAGGATCGCCATCGCAGGCCGGGCGGCCGGCACCGCGATGTTCAGGAAGACGCGGATCATGCTCGCGCCGTCCACGCGCGCGGCCTCGATCAGTTCGTCGGGGATCACGTCCACCAGGTACTGCCGCATGAAGAACACGCCGAAGGCGGTCACGAGCGTCGGGATGATGATCGCGCCGAGGTGACCGGTCCAGCCGAACTGCTTCATGAGGATGAACAGCGGGATGATGCCGAGTTGGACCGGCACCGCCGTGGTAGCGATCACGAACACCATCAGCCCGTTGCGGCCCTTGAAGCGGAGCTTCGCGAACGAGAACCCGGCGAGCGTCGAGAACATGACGACCGAGAACGTGATCACGGACGACACGATGACCGAGTTCAGCAAGGCCTTCCAGAACGGCACCGTGTCGAGCACCTGGCCCACGTTGTGCCAGAACTGGCTTCCGGGAAGGAGCGGCGGCCAGTCGGCGGTGAGAGCCGTGCTGTCGCTCGCGCCGACGACGAAGGACCACCACAGCGGGTAGGCGGACGCGACGAGGAGCGTGGCGAGTAGGGCGTACACGATCCAGCGGGGACGTCGTTCGATGCCCGATATGAAGTGGCGCTCGTTGCGTCGGCGTCGGCGTCGGGTGGCGCTGGCGGTCATCGTTCGCCTCCCATCGTCGGTCGGTTCGTATCTGTCGTGGCGTTGCTCCGCGCGACGAGCGCGGCGGTGGCCGCTTCGGCGTCACGGCGTTGCGCGAGTAGCCGCGCCTGCCGTCGCCGCGTTCGCCTATCGGCGCGTTCGGTCTCCGCGGACGCGATGCGGCGCGACAGGTAGAAGTTCAGCGTTCCGATCGCGACGATGATGATGAACAACAGCCAGGCCACCGTCGCGGCCTTCCCGAAGTTCTGCCGGTTGAACGCGAGGTCCCACATGTACAACACCGCGGTCTCGTATTGTCGTTGTGGTCCGCCGAGTACGGAACTCGAGGGATTGAGCAACTTGGGCTCGGTGAAGATCTGCAGGCCCCCGATCGTCGCCGTCACGATCACGAAGATCATCGTCGGGCGGATCATCGGAATCGTGATCGAGAAGAAGCGGCGGAAGGCGCCGGCGCCGTCGATCGCGGCGGACTCGTAGATGTCACGCGGCACCGCCTGCATCGCCGCAAGAAGAATGAGGGCGTTGTAGCCGGTCCAGCGCCAGTTGACCATGGTCGCGATGGCGAGGTGCGCCGGGAGGATCTCCGTCTTCCACATGATGGGGTTGAAACCCATGTGCTCCAGGAGGTTGTTCGCGAGCCCGTACTGCTCGGAGAAGACCCGGGAGAAGATCAGCGCGACGGCGACCGGGGTCACGACGTAGGGGAGGAGGACGCTCAGGCGCCAGAAGGTCTTGGCGCGGAGGTTGCGGTCCAGGATGGCGGCGATGGCGGTGGCCGCGACCAGCTGGGGAATCGCCGACAGGAGGAAGATCGAGAAGGTGTTCTTGACGGAGTTCCAGAAGAGCGGATCCGTGAGCTCCGCGGCGTAGTTCTTGAATCCCACCCAGCCGCCCGCGCCTGTCAGAAGGTTCCAGTCGTGGATCGAGACGACGAAGGTATAGGCCAGCGGGAAGAGTCCCACCAGGAGGAAGAGGATGAAGAACGGGGAGATATAGAGGTACGGGGAGAACTTGACGTCCCACCGGTTGAGCCTCTGCCGCAGTGACGAGGGTTCGTTCTGGTAACTGTCCCGGGGGTTCTGGCGCCGACGCTGGCGCCCGGTGAGCGGAATATTCATGGGTCCAAGGGGGGGGTCGAAGGGCCAAGGAACGGGGCTCCCCGAAAAACCTGAACGGCTCTCCGGGGAGCCCCCTCCTTGCTGAGGCTACTCGCTAGTTGTTAACAACCAGCTGGTTCAGCAGCGTGATGGCGTCGTTCCACGCCTTCTCGCCGTTTGCCTTGCCGGAGTCGATCTCCTGGACCGAAGGCCCGAAGACCTGCTCCTGGATCACCGAGTCGTCCGGACCCTTGTACTGAGCCACGACGCCTTCGGCGCGCGAGGCCAGGATCTTGCCGATCGGGGCGTTGTTGAAGAACTTCGTCAGTTCAGACTCGCCCTGAACGCCCGGGTCCTGCTGAGCCTGAGGCTCACTCGGGAACGTTCCAGCGGCCTGGAAGGACTTCACTTCCTGCTCCGGAGCGGTCAGCCACGCGGCAAGCGCCGCGGCCTCAGCCGGGTGCTTCGACGTGGTCGGAACCGTCAGGAACGAACCGCCCCAGTTGGCAGCGCCGCCGGGGAAGACGTCAGCGAAGTCCCAGCCGGTGGAGGAGTCCCCACCAGCCTGCTCAACCTGACCCTTGACGACACCGAGCATCCAGCCCGGGCAGACGAACGTCGCGAACGAGCCGTCAACGAACGCCTTGCCGCCTCCCCAGTCCCACTGGGCCTGGTTCGAGGAGAGGCCGTCAGCGTCACCCTGAGCGAGCTGCATGAAGAGGCCCTTCAGCGTGTCGTTGCCTTCGACGTTGAGCGAGCCGTCCTTCTTGTAGTAGCCCTCTTTCTGCTCGTTGACCATAGCGGCCCAGACGAATCCGGACTGGTCATACCAAGCCTTGCCCGTGGCCGCGTGGTACTGGCGGCCGATGTCGAAGTACTTCTCCCACGTGGCGTTCTTGCCGCCGAAGAGCTCGGCGACCTTGTCACGGTCGGACGGAAGGCCGGCAGCCTCGAAGAGCTTGCCGTTGTAGCACAGACCCTCCGGGCCGATGTCCGTTCCGTAACCGATGATGCGGCCGTTGGAGTCAGTCGCCTGAGCAACCTTCCAGGGCACCCACCGGTCCTTGATGTCGTTGGCACCGTAGTCACGGAGGTCCGTGAACGAGTCCGACACCTGCATGACCTTGGAGAGCCAGCCCTCTTCGACGGCCTGAATGTCAGGCAGTCCCGCACCGGCGGCCTGCTTGGTCTGCCAGTCCGTCAGCGCGTTGCCACCGGTGTCAATGTTGGTGGCCTTGATGGTGATGTTCGGGTGCATCTGCATGTACTCGTCGTACAGGCCGTCCAGCCCCATGGTGCCGAACGTGGTGATCGTCAACGTGATCGGCGTGGTGTTGTCCTGCGTCGGCGTCGTACCGCTCGTCGTCGCGGCGTTGCTACTGCAACCCGTGGCGACAAGGGCGACACCCGCAACACCGGCGAACGTTGCGAACGCCTTCGTGCGTAGTGAATACCTCACGGTCACTCCTTCGTGTACGTGGTTATGTTGCTGCCTTGAGAACCCATTCAGAAGTCCTGAGAGCGCTCCCACGACATGCTTGACAGTAAGAGCACGGCTCAGTGTTGTCAACAGGATCGTGGCCGGTGTGCCGAAAGTGAAGCCAACCGTTACCGAAAAGTAATTCATTCCGGCCCTGAGGGGGCCGTCAAACGTCGTGAACGGTGAATATCGGGAGCCGTCGTTCGAATATCGCGACCGCGCCTCGCTTCCCCGACGGACCCGGCACGTCGCCGACGCGCGGGCCGTCGGGCGTCGGGCGTGGGAACAGCCTGGCGGCGAGACCCGACGCGTGCGACGATACTGTCGGCCGCGTCGCGTGATTCGCGGCGAGGCCGGAGAACGGTGGTGAGTGTGAGCACTGGGGAACTGAGCAGGGACCTGCCTCCCACCCTTGAGGAGGTCGCGGCCGTCGCCGGCGTGTCCCGCTCGACGGTTTCCCGCGTCATCAACGGCTCGCCCAAGGTCAGCCCCGACGCGTTGGAACGCGTCAAGACGGCGATCGAAACCCTCAACTACGTTCCGAACCGCGCCGCCCGCTCCCTCGTGAACCGGCAGACGATGGCGATCGCGTTGGTGGTTCCCGAGGAGACGTCGAGGTTCTTCGGCGACCCCTTCTTCGCGGAGGTCGTTCACGGCATCACCCACGCGATGGAGTCGAGCGACTACGTCCTCAACCTCCACGTCGCGAGCCGGTTCGCCCCGAGCTCGAAGACGAGCAAGTATCTCCGCGACGGCAACGTCGACGGCGCGCTCATCGTGTCGCACCACCTGGGCGACGTGTTCCTCAGCGGGCTCGGCGAGTCGCTTCCCGTGGTCTTCGGCGGGCGGCCGGTGAATTCGGATCAGCCGTACGTGTATTACGTCGACGTCGACAACGCGGCCGCGGCCGAGACCGGCACGCGGCACCTGATCGAACTCGGCAGGAAGCGGATCGCCACGATCGCCGGCCCCGCGGACATGCCCGCCGGCGTCGACCGCACGGCGGGGTGGCACCGCGCCCTCGCGGAGGCGGGGATGGAGCACGACCTCATCGAGCACGGCGACTTCTCCGTCGCGGGCGGGGCCCGCGCGATGCGCGACCTGCTCGACCGCGCGCCCGACATCGACGCGGTCTTCGTCGCCTCCGACCTCATGGCGACGGGGGCGGTCAGCGTGCTGCGCCAACGAGGCAAGGCGATTCCGGACGACGTCGCGATCGTCGGCTTCGACGACAGCCCGGCGGCGGTCAACGGGGATATCGGACTGACGACGGTGCGCCAGCCGTCGCGGGAGATGGGGGAGAAGATGGCGGGCGTCCTCATCGCCCGCCTCAGCGGAGAGCCGACCGAACGCGTGCACATCATGGGGACGCGGCTCGTGCGGCGCGAGAGCGCCTGAGTTCCCCGCGTTCATCGGGGTCCCCACGCGCGCCCTCGCCCCTCCCGTCCGGTAGCATGGTCCCGCGGTCGGCGCGAGCCGACTGACATCGCGCGCCCAATCGCCGCCTCGGGTATCCGGGAGGCGCCGGGAAGGCACGGTCCGGGTTCGCCCGGCGCCAACCCGCGTGGACGCTAGGGGCGTGGCCATCCGGTCTCGCCGACAACCGATATCGGGCCGCCCCCGGGCCGCCCACTGATGGGGCGCCCTCGGGCGCCGAAAGGACGTGCCATGGCCGTCGTCACCATGCGCCAGCTCCTCGACTCCGGTGTCCACTTCGGGCACCAGACGAGCCGATGGAACCCCAAGATGAAGCGTTTCATCTTCGGCGAGCGCAACGGCATCTACATCATCGACATCCAGCAGTCGCTCGCGAAGATCGACGACGCGTTCGAGTTCGTCAAGGAGACGGTCGCCCACGGCGGCACGGTCCTCTTCGTCGGGACCAAGCGCCAGGCGCAGGAGCCGATCGCCGAGCAGGCGCAGCGCGTCGGCATGCCCTACGTCAACGAGCGTTGGCTCGGCGGCATGCTGACGAACTTCCAGACCGTGTCGAAGCGCGTCGCGCGTCTCAAGGAGCTCGAGGAGATCGACTTCGACGACGTCGCGGGCTCCGGCCGGACCAAGAAGGAGCTGCTCGGGCTGCGCCGCGAGAAGGACAAGCTGGCGAAGGTGCTCGGCGGCATCCGCGGGATGGCGCGTACGCCGTCCGTGCTCTGGGTCGTCGACACGAACAAGGAGCACCTCGCCGTCGAGGAGGCCGCCAAGCTCGGCATCCCCGTCGTCGGGATCCTCGACTCGAACTGCGACCCCGACAAGGTCGCCTACGGCATCCCCGGCAACGACGACGCGATCCGCGCCGTCGGCTTGCTCACGCGCGTGATCGCCGACGCCGTCGCCGAGGGCCTCAAGGTGCGCCACGCGCCGAAGGCGGGCGACGAGGCCGAAGAGGGTGCGGAGGCGGAGCCGCTCGCCGAGTGGGAGCAGGAGCTCCTGGGCGGCGACGACGCGAAGGCGGGCGACGACGCGAAGGCGGGCGACGACGCGAAGGCGGGCGACGACGCGAAGGCGGGCGACGCGGCGAAGGAGAAGAAGTCCGCGGCCAAGAAGTCGGCCGCCAAGGCCGACGAGAAGGCTGACGACGCCAAGGCCGACGAGAAGGCTGACGAGAAGGCTGACGACGCCAAGGCCGAGAAGAAGCCCGCCGCGAAGAAGGACGACGAAAAGAAGTCGGCCGAGAAGAAGCCCGCCGCGAAGAAGGACGACGCGAAGGCCGCGAAGAAGAAGCCCGCGGCCAAGAAGACCGCAGAGAAGGAGTGACGACCATGGCCAACTACGGCGTAGCCGACATCCAGGCGCTCCGGGACCGCACCGGCGCCGGAATGATGGACGTGAAGAAGGCGCTCGACGAGACCGATGGAGACATCGAGAAGGCCGTCGAGGTGCTGCGCGTCAAGGGGCTCAAGGGCGTCACGAAGCGCGAGGGACGCTCCGCGTCCGAGGGCCTCGTCGCCGCGAGCGTCACGAACGCGGGCTCGGGCGAGGTCGGCACGATGATCGAGATCAACTCGGAGACCGACTTCGTGGCGAAGAGCCCGAAGTTCGTCGCCCTGGCGGACCAGGTCCTCGCGGCCGTGGTCGCGGCGGGCGCCGGCTCCGTGGAGGCCGCCCTCGCGGCGGACGCGGACGGCACCCCCGTCTCGACGCTCATCGACGAGACGGCCGGCGTGCTTGGCGAGAAGATCGTCCTGCGCCGCGTCGCCCGCGTCGAGGCGCCCCACGTCGCCGTGTACCTCCACAAGACCAACAAGGACCTCCCCGCCCAGGTGGGCGTCCTCGTCGGCTCGGACGCCGCGGCGAAGGACGTCGCCCGCGACGTCGCGATGCACACCGCCGCGTACTCGCCCCTCTACCTCACGCGTGAGGACGTCCCCGAGGACGTCGTCGCCAACGAGCGCCGGGTCGCCGAGGAGGTGTCGCGCGCCGAGGGCAAGCCCGAGGCCGCGTTGCCGAAGATCGTCGACGGCCGCATGAACGGGTTCTTCAAGGAGAACGTCCTGCTCGAGCAGGCGTTCGCCAAGGACCCCAAGACGACCGTCGGCGCCGTCGTGGACGGTGCGGGCGGCGCGGTTACCGCCTTCGCGCGGTTCCGCGTGGGAGCCTAGAGGAACGTACCTGCTGCGGAGGAGGATCGATGCCCCAGACCACGGATGAGGTCGGGGGCGTCGACGCCCCCGCGGCACGTCGCGTTCTCCTGAAGGTCTCCGGAGAGACCTTCGGCGGCGGTGGGGTCGGCCTCGACCCCGACACCGTCCAGCGGATCGCCCACGAGATCGCCGACGCGGTCGCGCGCGGAGTCGAGGTGGCGATCGTCGTCGGCGGCGGCAACTTCTTCCGCGGCCCCGAGCTGTCCGAGCGCGGCATGGAACGCGCCCGCGCGGACTACATGGGCATGCTCGGCACCGTGATGAACGCCCTCGCCCTGCAGGACTTCCTGGAGCAGGCGGGCGTCGACACGCGCGTGCAGACCGCGATCGCCATGGGCCAGGTCGCGGAGCCCTACATCCCGCGTCGCGCGATGCGTCACATGGAGAAGGGCCGCGTCGTCATCTTCGCCGCGGGCGCCGGCATGCCGTACTTCTCGACGGACACGGTCTCGGTTCAGCGCGCCCTCGAGACCCGATGCTCCGAGGTGATCTTCGGCAAGAACGGCGTCGACGCCGTGTACACGGCCGACCCGCGCACGGACCCGGCCGCGGAACGCCTTGAGAAGGTGACCTACACGGAGGCCCTCCAGCGCCGCCTCGAGGTCCTCGACGCGTCCGCCTTCAGCCTCTGCATGGAGAACGGCCTGCCCATGGTCGTCTTCGGCCTCGAGGAACCGGGCAATGTGACCCGGGCGCTCGTCGGTGAGAGAATCGGGACGCTGGTGACCGCGTGACGCGGGCCGACGCGACAACACAACGCGACGTGACAACACAACGCAAGGAGCCGACCCGTGATTGACGACACCCTCCTCGACGTCGAGGACAAGATGGACAAGGCCGTCGAGGTCGCCAAAGACGAATTCGCCTCCATCCGGACCGGGCAGGCGTCGTCGTCGATGTTCGCCAAGGTCACGGTGGACTACTACGGCGCCGCCACGCCGCTCCAGCAACTCGCCTCGATCACCACGCCGGAACCGCGCACCGTCCTGATCGCGCCCTACGACATGGGCGCGATGAAGAACATCGAGGACGCGCTTCGAGCCGGCGAGATGGGCTTCAACCCGAGCAACGACGGCAACGTCCTGCGCATCAACATGCCCCAGCTGACGGAGGAGCGGCGACGCGAGTACGTCAAGCTCGCGAAGCACAAGGCCGAGGAGGCCCGCGTCGTCATCCGCAACCTTCGCCGCAAGGCGAAGGACGAGATCGACGACCTCGTCAAGGACGGCGACGTCGGTGAGGACGACGGGACCCGCGCGGAGAAGGAACTCGACGCCCTGACCAAGAAGCACGTCGACGCGATCGATGCGCTTCTCGCGCACAAGGAAGAGGAATTGCTCGAAGTCTGATGTCGACCTGGAACGAGGCCGACCTCTTCGGCACCGACGAGCACGAGACGACGCCGAAGGCGCGTCGGGGCGGCCGCAACCTCTGGCTCGCGACGCTCGTCGGCATCGTCATGCTCGGGGGCGCGGTCGCCGCCGCGAAGTACAGCGCGCTCGGCTTCACGGCTCTCGTGTACGTCCTGTGCATCGCCGCCTACCCGGAGTGGAAGCGCGCCCTCGCGCGCCAGGGCCGGGTCATCCCTCTCACCCCGATCATCGCGGCGACCATCGGCATCGGCGTCTCCACGTGGTACGACCGCCGCGAGGGCCTCATCGTCGCCGTGCTCGTCGGGTGCGGCGGCGTCATCGCCTGGCGGCTGGTCGACGACTGGCTGGAGAACACGCTCCACGACGTCCTCGCGGGCATCCTCACCCTCGTGTGGATCCCGTTCCTCGCCTCCTTCGGGGTCCTGATGGAGGTGGCCGACAACGGGTGGAAGCGGGTGTTCATCTTCATCGTCGCGGTGGTGGGAAACGACACCGGCGGACTGTTCGTTGGGATGCTGTTCGGGCAACACAAGATGGCGCCGAAGATCAGCCCGAAGAAGACCTGGGAGGGCGCCGTCGGCGGCCTGGTCGTCGGCGTCGGGCTCGCGACCGGCGCCGCGTGGTTCGGGCTCGACCAGCGCTGGTGGATCGGCACGGCGGTCGGCGTGGCGTGCGTCGTCGGCGCGGTGTTCGGCGACCTCGCGGAGAGCGCGTTGAAGAGGGACATCGACATTAAGGACATGAGCGGAATGCTTCCGGGACACGGCGGTCTGCTCGACCGCCTGGACTCCGTCCTGGTCGCGGCGCCGCTCGCCTTCGTCGTGTTCGCGTTGTTCCTGGGTTCCCAGTGACGGGCGCGCAGCGACCGACCCTCCAGATGGCGGCCCCGCGACGCGGCAAGCCCCCGCGCCACCTGGCGGACATGTCGCCGGAGGAGCGCAAGGAGGCGGCCGCGGACCTGGGGCACCACGCCTTCCGGGCCCGCCAACTCGCGACGCACTACTTCGCCCATCTGACCGCGGACCCCGCCGAGATGACGGACCTTCCCGCGTCCGAGCGGGACGCCCTCGCGGCCTCCCTCCTGCCGACGCTCCTCACCCCGTCGCTCGAGATCGCGACGGACGACGGTGAGACGATCAAGACGCTGTGGAGCCTTCACGACGGGGTCAAGGTCGAGTCGGTGCTCATGGGGTATCCCGACCGCGCCACGCTCTGCGTGACGAGCCAGGCGGGGTGCGGCATGGCGTGCCCGTTCTGCGCGACGGGGCAGATGGGGCTGACGCGCAACCTCAGCGCCGCCGAGATCCTCGAACAGGCGCGCCTCGCCGCCCGCGCCTGCCGCGACGGCGCCCTGGGCGGCTCCCCGCGTCGTCTCTCCAACGTCGTCTTCATGGGCATGGGGGAGCCGCTCGCCAACTACTCGGCGGTGCTCCGCGCCGTCCGGACGCTCATCGCCGAGCCGCCCGAGGGCTTCGGCCTGGCCGCGCGCCACGTGACGGTCTCGACCGTCGGCCTGGTGCCGGCGATCGACCGCCTCGCCGCGGAGGGGCTCCAGGTGACGCTTGCCCTGTCGCTCCATGCGCCGGACGACGAGCTGCGGAGCGAGCTCGTCCCCGTGAATACCCGGTGGTCGGTGGACGAGGCGCTCGACGCGGCGAAGCGATACTTCGACGCGACCGGCCGCCGCGTCAGCATCGAGTACGCCCTTATCCGGGACGTCAACGACCACGCCTGGCGGGCGGACCTGCTCGCGGAGAAACTCGCCGCGCGCGGGCCGTCCTGGGTGCACGTCAACCCCATTCCCCTCAACCCGACGCCGGGCAGCCGGTGGACGGCAAGCGACCCCGCGGTGGAAAGAGAATTCGTCCGACGGCTGACAATGCATGCCATTCCCGCCACAATCCGGGATACTCGTGGCAGTGACATCGACGGGGCCTGTGGCCAACTCGCGATCAAGGAGTCATCATGAGCAAGCTGTTCCCTCGGGCGGGCCTGTTGCGCTCGGGCTACAGCGTCAAGCAGGTGGACGCGTTCTTCGACCAGGTGCGCCAGACGTATGAGCAGGCGACGATCGACCCGGAGGCGCTCAACCCGCTGACCATCCGCCAGTCGACGTTCGACCTGCGTTACCGCGGCTATCACACCGACGCCGTGGACACGGCGCTCGACCGCCTCGAGGATGCGTTCGCCAAGCGGCTGCGCGACCAGTTCGTGCAGGCGCACGGCAACGAGGCGTGGCAGCAGGATCTCGCCGGGCGCGCCCAGACGCTGTACGAGAACCTCCGCCGCGAGAAGGGCAAGCGCTTCTCCCGGCCCGGCGGGCTCGGACGCGGCTACGACACGAAGAAGGTCGACGAGCTGCTCGACCGACTCACCGCGTTCTTCGACACGGGCGAGCCCATCACGCCCGACGACATCCGAACCGCCGCGTTCGCGCGCCGCATCAAGCCGCGCGCGTACGACGAGCAGGAGGTCGACGCGTACCTCGCCCAGGCCGTCGACATCCTCCAGGGCGTCCAGTAACGATGCCCGCCCGCACCGTCGCGGTGCTCGGCTCGACGGGATCGATCGGTACGCAGGCCCTCGAGGTCATCCGGCCGCGACGCGACGCCTTCCGGGTGGTCGCCCTCGCGGCGGGCGGCGGGCGGCCGGAGCTGGTGATCGAGCAGGCGCGCGAGTTCGGCGTCGCGTTCGTCGCGGTGGCGGACGACGCCGCGGCCGGGCCCATCGCCGACGCGCTTCCCGGCGTTCGGGTCGAGGCGGGGGAGCGGGCGGCCGCGGAGGCGGCCGCGGTGGGCGCGGACGTGGTCCTCAACGGCATGACGGGGTCGGTCGGCCTCGCGCCGACCCTCGCGGCGCTCCGTGCGGGCTCGACGCTCGCGCTCGCGAACAAGGAGTCCCTGGTCGCCGGTGGGGCGCTCGTTCTGGAGGCGATGCGCCGCCCGGACCAGATCGTCCCCGTCGACTCGGAGCACAGCGCGCTCGCCCAGGCCCTGCGCGGCGGCGCGCGCGGCGAGGTGCGGCGGCTCGTCCTGACGGCGTCGGGCGGACCGTTCCGCGGGAGGGCGCGGGCGGATCTCGCGGGCGTGACGCCGGAGCAGGCGCTCCGGCACCCGACGTGGGACATGGGGCCGGTCGTCACCATCAACTCGGCGACGCTCGTGAACAAGGCGCTCGAGGTGATCGAGGCGCACCTGCTCTTCGGCGTGGAGATGGACGCGATCGACGTGGTGGTCCACCCGCAGAGCCAGATCCACTCGATGGTGGAGTTCGTCGACGGCAGCACGCTCGCGCAGGCGAGCCCGCCGGACATGCGCCTGCCCATCGCGCTCGCCCTCTCGTGGCCCGACCGCCTCACGGACGTCACGCCCGCCTACGACTGGACCGTGCCGCACGACGTGGACGTTCGAGCCGCTCGACGAGTCCGCGTTCCCGGCCGTCCGCCTCGCGCGGCAGGCCGTCGCGGCCTCGCCCCTGCACCCGGCCGTCTTCAACGCCGCGAACGAGGCCGCCGTCGGCGCCTTCCTCGCGGGAACAACTTCCGTTCCTCGGGATCGTTGACACGGTGGCGGCTACTCTCGACGCGTTCGAGCCGGCCGCCGAGGTCACGCTCGACTCGGTGCTCGACGCCGAGCGTTGGGCTCGTCACACCGCGGGTCGGCTGGCGACGAAAGGGACATAGGGTGGCATCGTGAGTTCGCAAACGATCGCGTACATCGTCGGAGTGGTCGTCGTCGTGGTGGGCATCCTCGCGTCGATCGGCCTTCACGAGATCGGCCACATGGTGCCCGCCAAGCTCTTCGGCGTCCGCGTGAGCCAGTACATGGTCGGCTTCGGGCCGACGGTCTGGTCGCGGAAGAAGGGCGAGACGGAGTACGGCATCAAGGCGATCCCCGCGGGCGGGTACGTCCGGATGATCGGGATGATCCCGCCGGAGAACGAGGTGAAGCCCGTCACGGGGACGGGTTGGGCGTCGCGCGTCATCACGGACACGCGTCAAGCGTCCGTCGAGGAGATGGAGCCCGGCGACGATCGCCGCGCCTTCTACCGGCTCCCGTGGTGGAGGAAGGTCATCGTCATGGCGGGCGGCCCCGCGATGAACCTCGTCATCGCGATCGTCATCTTCACGGGGATCTCGTTCATCCACGGGGTTCCTACGGCCGTCCCGACCGTCGGCACGGTGGTCGACTGCGTGCCCCAGGCGGACGCGGGCGGCACGTGCGCGCCGGGCGACCCTGTGAGCGCCGCCGTCGAGGCGGGACTGCAGAAGGGCGACGTCATCGTGTCCGCCGACGGACAGGCGATCACCGACTGGGCCGCGCTGAGCGACGCGATCCGCTCGCACGCGGGCACGCCGATGACGCTGGTGGTGGACCGCGGCGGCCAGCGCCTGACGCTTACGGCGACGCCGACGCCGGCGGACGTCGCCGTCTACGACGACCTTGGCCGTGCCGTCCGCAACGCCGACGGCACGATCGAGACGCAGCGCGTCGGATTCCTCGGCATGGCGCCGCGCGACGGAGACGATCCGGCAGGGCATCGGTTACGGATCCGTCGCAGACGTTCGGGTACCTCGGCAAGACCGCGTCGATGATGTGGCACCTACCCGAGTACGTGTACCACGCCGGGCGCACCGCGTTCGGGCTCGAGCAGCGCGACCCCCAGGGCCTGATGAGCGTGGTGGGCGTCGGGCAGATCGCGGGCGACATCGCGTCCGTCGACCTCAACGGCTACACCTTCGGCGACCGGATCTCCGACCTGCTCGGCCTGGTCGCGGCGCTCAACCTCGCCCTGTTCGTCTTCAACATGATCCC
This sequence comes from uncultured Actinomycetota bacterium, assembly GCA_963823015.1. Lineage (GTDB taxonomy): Bacteria > Actinomycetota > Actinomycetes > Actinomycetales > Demequinaceae > JAFGBM01. The sequence goes on from CAWGJW010000001.1 coordinate 221,212, forward strand.
GTTGCTCCCGCTCGACGGCGGCCACGTCGTGAGCGCCCTCTGGCAGGCGGTCAAGAACGGGTGGGCGCGCGTGCGGGCGTTGCCGCGCCCGGCGCCCGTGGACGTCGCGCGTATGATGCCGATCGCCTACGGGGTGTTCGCGCTGCTGCTCGGGATGGGGCTGCTGCTGATGTACGTGGACATCGTCGACCCCATCAAGATCTAGCGCGCGCCTCGTTGGAAATATCGCGTTCGATTTGCATCGTCCGGCGCGTCTGTGCACACTGATGCCAGCCGTGAGGGAGGCCCTGCGTAGCCCCGAAGTCGATCGGTGACCTGTGACCAACGACGGTCACGATTCGAACGAAGGGAGACAGAAGTGGCATCCACGGCAAACACCGGTTCCGTCCGAGACGAGGACCCCTCAACCCCGACTCCGGCACTCGTCGTGCCGGTCAGCGGCGCCATCAAGGCGGCGTCCGGACCGGGGTGCGTGACGGCGCTGTACCTGCTCGTCGCCGTCGGCGGCGTCGCGGGCGTCGTCTACGAGGCCGTGAGCGGATGGCCCACGGAGGTCGAGTGGGCGTGGTGGAACGGCATCCACTTCCCCATCGCGTGGGTGTGGGGCGCGGCGGCGCTCATGGGCGCGGCGGCGTACCTGCTCCGGTTCGGTCGCGGCTCGCAGCGGACGCCGTGGTGGTCGCTGGCCGAGTACGTCGTCGAGGGCGACCGCCTGCGCGTGGTGTCGCGGCACGGTGATTCCAAGAACCCGGGTGTTGTGGCCGGCCGGGGTGAGACGATCGACATCGACGCCAAGCTCGTCAAGGGCACCCCGAAGAGCTCGACCCGCGAGTACGAGTACCGGATTTCTAGCGCCTCCGGCGAGTTGGTCTTCCGGCGTGCGGGTTACATCGAGCGCCTCAGCCTGGCGCCGCTCGTCGCGCGCGCGAAGGAGTTGGGCGTGACGATCGCGACGCACGGCGACGCGGAGCAACTCCGGCGCGGATAGGCGCCGGTGCGGGCGTTGCGGCGCACGGGCGACGTATCCTTGATCGGGGGTGAGGTATGGCCCGGGTCTCCGTGATGGGCGAGGGGGGCAACGCCTCGGTGAAGGTCGTGGCTCCCGCGTGGGCTGCCCTGTTCCAACATCGGCCGAGTTGGTGCAACCAGTATGAGGCGTCCGCGGGATACGAGGGCGGACATTACGACAAGAACCCAGGGTATTCGAGATGCGTTTGGTGACCGCCCGCCATTTTGCCGCGCTCGGTATCGTCGTTGCCCTCGCCGTTCTCGGGGGATGCACGCAGAAGTTCGGGGCGCTTCCCGTGCTCGTCTCCGTCAATGAGACTGGTTGGGCGACGATTTCCATTCCTGTGTGCCAAGGATCGAGTCTGGACTCGATCGATGCGCTCGTATACGTGTCGGGAAAACCCGAGAATGCGGTCCAGACGGATGAGTCGAGATTCGCCGCGGCGGGGGGAGGCCACCCCGAGGACGTCGTGTATACGGCGACCGTCAATCCCGGCACCGTACGTACGGCGAACCTGATCCCGGGTCTCCCGATCGTGCATGGCATCTCCGATCCTCAGGGCGCAGCCTTCGACACTACGGGCGCGCTCGTGGTGATCGAAGTCGGTCTGCGAAGTTCGAGCATCGTGCTTACCGATTACAGCGGACCGGGGGTCTGGATCGTGCGAGACGACGGATATCACGGCAATCCGGTTGACCGCGAGCGAACCAACACCGCATCCGGCCTCGCGGAGATCCACCGGTACTGTTCCGACATTCGAGCCCCGGCGTCGTGAGGGCACGGCGACCGTCTACCTCGGGTCGACGGAGGCCACGGATCCCGACACGTCTACGACTGCAACGGGCGACCTGACCGGGACCCGGTCGTACACGTTCGGGGGTGCGACCGTCGCCATCCAGGTGTCGGACGGCTCGTCGTCCGCCTGGTCGCTCATGTTCGGCGACCAACAGGGCAGTGCGACGGTCATGATGCCCCTCGTCGTGGACGGTTCGGGTGCCGTGCAGGCGGCGACCGCCACCGAGCTCGCCGCCTCCTCCCGCAACGCCTACACCTCCTACGGCGCCACCCGCGGAGGGAGACAACCTCGCCGGCACCGACCACGGGTGGCTGAACCAGGTGACCGACGAGGCGTCCACCGGGCTCGGTGTATCTGAATGCCCGCTACTACGACCCTCTCCTGTCGCGGTTTCTCTCCCCGGACCCGGTGATCAAGGCGACACGACCCGAGGGCCCTGGACCCGTACCGGTACGCGGACAACAACCCCATCAGCTACTCGGACGCGAACGGGTTGTGGGTGTGCCCGTCGGGGCCGGGCTACGACGCCTGCATCGCGATGTGCAACAGGATCTTCCAACCGGAGGGCACCAACCACACCACCTGGGTCGTGGGCTCCAAGCGGAGGGCCAAGCTCTGGGCCATCGAGCAGCAGAGGATCCAGGTGGAAATGGAGAAGGGTCTGCCGCACGATTGGGGTTAGCGGCAGAGGTCCCATGAGTGTGATCAGCCCGATTGCCGAGGAGGACACGTGAGCGAGGATCGAGGGAGTACCTTTCCGGGGAAGGTTCGCTTCGACTCGCTGCTACTCATCTTGTACATCGTCATCGTTGGCGCGGTCGCCCTGAGAGTGGTGTGGGATGGACCCCGATCCGTGGGTCATCTTGGGTGGGCGGGTGCAATCGGCGCCGTGTTGCACGGTACGTACGTGGCGGTGGGGGTCGCTACTCGTTGGCGGATTAGCCGTGGACTGTCCCCAGCGCTGATCGGGTCGCTCCGCGACGGACGGGCCGAGGTGCGTGCACGGCGGTTCGTCGACGCGGGAGCACGTACGGTGGCCATCTCCAAACCCGACGCGTTGACTGTGGGCGCGGGCGCCATTTCCAGGGCACCCATCGATCGCATGCCGCTTTCCCGTGAACTTGTCTTTGCAGGCGGCTCCGCTCGGGTGTCGCTTGACCTGTACATCGATCCCACGCCGTCTTCGATCCAAGCTTGGTGTGACCAGTTGAATCGCGATCTTGGCCCGGAGTACACGTTCACTCCCGAGGGAGCGTGACCCCCGGTTTACCGGACGCCAGCGTTGGGACGGTGTCTTGGACGAGGTGTCCGAGCGAATCGTGCGTGCGACTCCCGCCCCCACGCCACGTACAGGGACGTTTGGCCCGCTTAGGACCCACTTACGCGACCTATGCTCGGTCGCGACTCTGGGTATCGGCTCGCAAACGGGCAATGGCGCTGTGACGACCTGAGAACGGAGAAATCCCGACGATGAGTGCGACGACGGAAGACCGGACCACCGAAACCCTTCGCACGCTCCCCGGGGACGACGTGCGTCAGATCATGTGGCGCTTCGCCGACCGCTACGACCTCCAGATGGTCGTCCAGTCGGTCCGCGCGGTCGCCCGCGGGCCCGTGGCCCGCCTGGTCGCCAGCGGCGGGCGCAACACCCACGACTGGACCGACGGGAAGAACGCCCTCCTCGCGGCGTTCGACGACGCCGGGATCACCTCGCTGACGGCCGACCCGGAGTACGGCGGCTACCTCGAGGGTCCTCACAACCTCGCCATGGCGCTCGCCGCGCTCGAGCTCGCGTGGGTCGACGGCGGCGCGGCGACGTCGAGCCTTGCCGGCCACCTCGGGCTGTCGCCGATTCACGAACACGGCACCGCCGAGCAGAAGCAGACGTACCTATCGCGCGCCGTGCCCGGCGACGGAGGCGAGATCTGCCGCGCGGCGTTCGCGCTCACCGAGCCGCTGCCGTACGTCGGCGTCGACACCGGGGTGCTGTCGGGCAAGGCCCGCATCGCGGAATGGGAGGACGGCGAGGAGCCGATCCTGCAGATCGACAAGCGCGGACGCTTCATCACGAACATGGACTTCGCGAACGTGGTCACGGCGGCGGTCGCGAGCGCCGACGAGCGCATCGACGGCAGCTTCTTCGTCATCCTGGAGGAGGGCGACGAGGGCGTGTTCGACCGCGGCGCGCCCACCCTCAAGCTCGTGCACCAGCTCTCCTCGACCCGCGACCCGATCTTCAACCTCAAGGTCCCCGCGAGCCGCATCATCGGCGGCTACACCGTCAAGGACGGCGTCCTCACTCCGAACGTCAGCCACACGGAGGTCCTCAACGACGTGTTCCGGCACACCCGCGTGCCCGTCGGCGTCATGACCTCCGCCAAGCTCCTCTCCGCCGTCGAGCCGGTGCTCCGGTACCAGCGCGGGCGCTTCCGCGGCGGCGACGGCAAGCCCGGCACTCCGCGGCACGACCTGGGTCTGCAGCAGAAGGAGGACTCGCTGCACCGGCTGGTCGACGTCTGGGCGACGGGGGAGGCCGGGGTGTCGCTCGGCCTCGCGACGGCGCGGCTGGCCGACGAGCACGATCCCCTCCGGAAGGAGAAGGACCGGATCTTCGCCGAGCGCGGCATCACCGGCCTCCGCGACCAGCTGCGCGAGATGAAGGTGATCGAGACCGCGGCGATCGAGTTCCTTGACGCCGGCGGCGAGACCCCGAGTGAGGACCCGCTGATCCGCTACGTCATCAACGACTCGCTCGGGGGCGTGCTCGTCCCGGCGACCAAGCTCTGGAACACCGGCCACGGCGCGAACACGATGCGCGAGGCGGTCTCCCTGGTCGGCGGCTACGGCATCACCGAGGACTGCCCCGGCTTCCTCGGCCAGAAGTGGATGGACGCCCAGCTGGAGGCGACGTACGAGGGCCCCGAGGCGGTGCAGCGCAGGCAGCTGACCGTCACGATGACGAACCCCGTGTTCCTGCGCCAATTCGACCTCTGGATCGACGAGCAGCGCCACTTCGCCGGCCGCACGCCGGACCTCGGCGCCTGCACCCTCAGCACCGCGATGAAGCTCTGGCGGTGGACGCTCGACTACGTGCGCGAGGCCGAGGACGCCGACGGTCGACCGCTCTTCCGCGACAAGCGTCAGGCGGTGGCCTTCTCGCTGGCCGACGCGCTGAGCTGGCTTGTCGCCTCCCGCTACCAGATGCTCGACGTGATCGAGCTCGAGGCCAAGGGTGCCGAGCGCCCCGAGCTCGCGGAGACCCTGCCGGGAACCGTCCAGTTCCTCACCGACCTGTGCCGCGTTCAGGCGGCGCGGGCGGCGGGCGAGGTCGGGCGGATCTGCGCCGAGCTCGTCTTCGGCTACCAGCGCCACCCGAGCTGGGACGACTGCGACGCGTGCGACCACACCGCGGAGGAGAGTGCGTCTCACGCCAAGGCCGGGCCGTGCGTGGACTTCGAGGGACTCCACCGGTTCACGGCGCAGCGCCGCCGGCTCGACGGATGCATGGTCGAGGCCCGCCTGGCCAAGGACCGCGCCGCGCGCTCGCTCCTCGACGTCATGATCCCCGAAGCGCTCGACTATCCGGCGTGAGTTGATGCACGACGACGCGGCCGGGCGGCAAAGCCTCGACATCGACATCGCGTGCGTCGGGTTCGGCCCGGCGAGCGGCGGCTTCCTCACCACCCTCTCCCGCGGCCTCACCGCGTCCCCGGGCGAGTTCGAGAGCCGCGCGATGCCCGGCATGCCGCCGCAGGTCGTCTGCTACGAGCGGGCCGACGACCTCGGCTTCGGCGTCTCCGGCGTCGTCACCAAGGCGGATTCGATCCGCGAGACGTTCCCCGAGCTCGACCCCGCCGCGATCCCCATGGCCGCGCCGGTCGCGAAGGAGAAGGTCGTCTATCTGCTCGACCCGATCGGCGCGAGCCGCCGCGGCCTCGCCGTCCGCGCCGCGGACGCCGTGTTGCGCGGGCTCCGCTTCATGCTCCCGGTGCGCGACCACGCCTTCACGCTCCCGTTCATCCCCGGCTTCCTGCGCAAGGACGACGGGCTGATCCTCGGCATGGGCCAGTTCGCGCAGTGGGTCGCGGGGAACCTCATGGCGGAGGCGCAGGTCCAGCTCTGGCCGGGCACCCCGGTCGCCGAGCCCCTGATCGAGGACGACGTCGTGGTCGGGGTGCGGCTCGTCGACCAGGGCACGAACCTGAAGGGCGAGCCCGAGGCCGGCTACCTGCCCGGCATGGATATCAAGGCGGCGCTGACCGTCGTCGCCGACGGCCCCGTCGGCCCCGTCGGCCGGAAGCTCGACGAGCACTTCGGACTACCGGTCGGGAACGAGCGGAGCGACTGGGCGGTCGGCATGAAGGCCGTCGTCGACCTGCCGCCGGACTGCGCGCTCGAACCCGGCACCGTCATCCACACGATGGGCTACCCCGAGCCCGAGATCTTCGGGTTCCTCTACGTGCATTCGCCGGGCCTCGCCTCGCTCGGGATCTTCGTGCCGTCCACCCTCGACAGCGCCGTCCGCGCCAGCTACCGCTACCTGCAGCACTGGATGCAGCACCCGTACCTCTGGAAGCACCTTCAGGGCGGCCGGCTGCGCTCGTGGGGGGCGAAGTCGCTGCAGGAGTCCGGCCGCCACGGCGAGCCGCACCTGTGCGGAGACGGCTTCGGCCGGATCGGCGAGGGAAGCGGCAGCACGAACATGCTGACCAACTCCGGCGTCGACGAGGCCTGGACCACGGGCGTGCAGCTCGCCGAGGCCGTGCTCGAGCTGCTCCGGGACGGGCAGCCGTTCACGCGGGAGAACCTCGAGCGGACGTACGAGAGACGACGCCGGGAGAGCGCCCTCGACAAGGAGAGTCGCGTCGCGGCCAAGGCCCGGGTCGGGTTCCGGCGCGGGTTCGTCCGGGGCGTGGTCGGCATGGGCATCACCGGCATGACGCGCGGCAAACTCGGCCCGCGGGGTGGCGGCAAGGCGCGCGAGATCCCGAGCCTCGCGGAGTTCTACCGGGGCAGGATCCCGGCCGACGATATCGCCCGCATCGAGGCGGAGGCGGGCGCGTCGCAGCGGCCGCTTCAGGACGTGTACATGGACCGCGCCGGCTGGCCGGCCATCCCGTACGACGGCGAGCTCCTCATCTCCCACCAGGACGCGTTGCTGCTCGGCGGCAAGGTCCAGGCGCCCCCCGGCTACGCCGACCACGTCGTGCTCCTCGACCCGGCGGCGTGCGAGACCTGCGCGACGCACCTGTGCGTCAACGTCTGCTCAGGGCAGGCGCTCACCTGGGACGGCGACCGCGTCGTCTTCGAGCGCGAGAAGTGCGTCCACTGCGGGGCCTGCCAGTGGAGCTGCCCCGCCCCGCGCCAGCCGGGTCACGACGCCGCCGCCATCGCCCTCGAGGCGGGCGCCGGCGGCCTGCACTCGGCGGAGAACTGAGCCACGGACCTTGGAAGCTACCGACCTTGGAGATGACCGATGACTGACGGATTCCACATCGTCGTGTGCGCGAGCCTCGTGCCCGACCCGATCCAGACCCTGGAGCCGGCGCTCGGCGGCGCCCAGCCCGCGCTGAAGAACGAGGCGATGCTGCCCTCGGTGCTCGACCCGTGGGCCGCGTGCGCGCTCTACGAGGCCGCGAACCTCGCGGCCGCCACGCCGGGGAGCAAGGTCTGGATGGTCAGCCTCGGGCCCAAGGCCAAGCTGCAGCAGCTCATGATGCAGGTGGCGCAGAAGGTGCCGTTCGAGCTCGTCGCGATCGACGGCTCGGCCAGCGGCTTCACCGACTCCTTCGAGGTGGCCGCCGCCCTCGCCGCCGCGATCGAGGGCATCGACGGCCTCGACCGGTCCCGCCTCCTGCTCTTCGGCGGCTGCGCCTCCGCCTCCCGCGACGCCGGCGTCACGATCCAGATGGTGGGCGAGCGGCTCGGCATCCGCGACCAGTTCCTCGCCGTCGACAAGCTGGAGGCCGACGGCGGTTCGATCCGGGTGCTCGAGCGCGTCGAGGGCGGCCGCTACCTCGCCTCGGTCTGCGACGGGCCGCCGCTCGTCGCCGCCTGGGCGACCGGCTCGCTACCCGAGCCGCCCAACAGCCCGCAGGTCGGCATGCAGAACATGCGGACGATCATGCCGGCGCTGGCGCAGGCCAAGCCCGCCGCGCTCGGCGGGGACGGCACCACGTACGCTTCGGTCGAGGTGCCGCAGCAGCGGCGCGAGACGCGCGTCGTCAAGGACTCCTCCGCGGACGAGATCGCGCAGGAGATCGTCGAGTGGATCAAGGGCTGAGGAGGCTGACCATGGACACGATTCTCTACCTGGCCCACACGGAGGCGGACGGCACGCTCGGCAAGGCCGCGCGTGAGGCGCTGACCGCCGCGACGGCGCTCGCGAAGGACCTCGGCGGGGCGATGGTCGCCGGCCTCATCGGCGGGGACGTCTCCGCTGCTGCCGGAACCCTCGGGATCGCAAGGGTCCTCGGCGTGAGCGGCGCCGAGTTCGGCGTCTCCCGCTACGCGTCCGACGTCGCCGCGGCGGTTGCCCTCCTCTCGGCGTCGTCCGCGACGGTCGTCGTCGCCCCCGCGACGCCGCGGTTCAGCCGGGCGCTCCCCGGCGCGGCGGCGCGCCTTGACGGACGGATCGAGACCCAGGTGACCGGCCTCTCGGCCGAGGGTGACGCCGTCCGGTGCGAGCGGTGGTTCTACCGGCAGCGCATGGTGGCGCGGCTGAGCCGCACCCAGCGCCCGTGGTTACTGCTCACGAGCCCCGGGGCGTTCGAGCCCGCCCCCGCGGCCTCCGGTGCCGCCGGCGTCGAAGCGGTCGCCGTCGACCTGTCCGCCGCCGAGTTGCGCACCAAGGTGACCGGCATCGAGGCCGCCGCCGCGGAGGCGCAGACCATCCGCCCCGACGCCGAGACCCTGCTCGTCGCCGGCGCCGGCTGGACCAAGAAGCAGAAGGACGGCGCGACGCACGTCGCGGACGCCAGCCGCCTGGTCCTCGGCTTCCTCGACGGGGCCAAGGCGTCGCTCGGAAGCTCGAAGTCGCTCGTCGACCAGGGCGCCGAGGGCGCCGAGGTCATGTCGTTCATGAGCCACCTCAACCAGGTGGGCCAGACCGGCTCGACGCCGCGCCACCGCAAGGGGCTCGCGACGTGCTGCCACGGCGAGGAACCGCACGTGGTCGGCTGGCGCTTCATCACCGAGCGCCGGGCGATCAACCTCGACGCCAGCTGCGGCTGGGCCCAGGGCAAGGCGGACGTGCTCTACGTCGCCGACGCCTTCGAGGTTATGGAGAAGGTCAACGCACTGCTCGCGGAAGGCTCCTGACCGGGCCCGCGAGAACGAATTCGGCTAGGATCGCCGTTCGAGGTGTGAGGCGGTCGGACGAGGCGACCAGGAGGCGCGATGGCGCATCGACGCGGCGGAAGGACTCGGGCGCGAGGGCGCTCGTTCGTGCGCGTCGTGCTCGTCATGTCGGCCGTCGCGCTGGGGCTGTCGGCCTGTGCGGCGTCAACACCGCTGGATCACCTGCTAGCCGAGAACGGCGCCGAAACGGGCCCCTGCCTAGGGCCCGTCTTCGGCCCGGCCATTAACGTCGCGGACTTCGAGTGTTGGCGCGTAACGGGTGTCGACGACATCGAGGCGTTCACGCACGAAGTCGCCGCGGCCGTCAATGGCGGAGTTGCTCCCGATCCAGATCGATCGAAATGCATCTCGTGGGGAGGCGACGCTTACGTTTCCTGCGCCATCGATCTGTATACCGATGATTCGTGGTTCACGGTCGAGGTGGTCCGCGACCTCTATTCGACGGAACGGGACGCCCTTGCGGCGACCGGCCACTTCCCGCCCGGCTCGCCGGTGACGATCGTGATTGCGCGATCCACGACGTCGTACCCACCAAGCGAGGCATGGTGAAGACCCGGGTGCGTCCCCTCGGCCGAGCGGTCGCGGTGGCCGTCGGCGTCGCCGTCGGGATCGTCGGTATTGCCGCGTGCGGGAACCGGGCAACCTTTTCGGACGAGTTCGTCTGCGGTGACCTCGAGAGCCGCGACGGTTCCCAGGTCTTCATTCGGAGTTCCTGCGACGCCGACCACACGGCCGAGAGGTTCTTCCAGTTCACCGCGCCGTTCGAGGACTACAACAGCGACGACATCTTCGATGCTTCGACCGCATACTGCCTGCCTCGCCTCTCTTCTCGCTATGACGCCGGCAACGACAACGGCTACGGCGGGTCCTACACCTCGGTCTATGACTACGACTTCGTTGGTTTGACGGCAAGCGTCGACAAGTGGAACCGGGGCAACCGCGAGATCACGTGCGTCGCGTTCCGGAGGGACGGGGCGACCTTCCCCTGAGCAGGCGTTACGCGTTCGCGACGTTCAGGTCGAACGCGACCGTGATCGCGCGGGCGAGCTCGTCCTCCTGCTCGGGCGTGAGGTAGCCGACCACGGGGCCGAGGGCCGCGCGGTCGATCGTGGCGACGTTGTCCAGCGAGATGACCGACGCGTCCGCGAGCCCGTTGCGGGCGCCGACGGCGACCTCGGTGGAGAGGCCGCGGAACGTCGAGGTGATGGGGGCGACGGTCACGCGCGCGAGGTAGGGGACGACGGCCTCGCGCGTGAGGAGGACCACCGGACGGGGCTTGTCGAGCCGGGCGGCGTGGATGGCTCGCATGGCGCTAGTCGAGTTTGGGGGTCGCGGACGCTGCCGCCTCGGTGAACGCGGCGAGGTCCGGATCGTCCGCGGTCGCGGCGTAGATGGCGGCGTCCCGCTCCGCGATTGCGGCGCGGCGTTCGCGCTCGATCGCGCGCGCGACGAGGGAGGCTCGGCTGGCGCTCGCGCCGGAGGCGACCTGGGCGTCGAGGAAGGCGACGGCCTCGTCGGGCAGGCGCACGGTGATCTGGGTGCTCATCCCATCATGGTATGGCATCGAATCCCACGGCGGCGAGCAAGGAGCGCCGCAGCGGCAGGCGGCCGTCGCGAATGCCCGCCCCGCGTGCGCGATACTAGAAGGGTGACCTCAGTTTCCCTCGGCATGCCCGCCCTCCCCGCGACGCCCCTCGCCCCGCGTCGCGCCTCCCGCAAGATCCGCGTCGGCTCGGTGGAGGTCGGCGGCGACGCGCCCATCAGCGTCCAGTCCATGACCACCACCCTCACGGCGAACATCGACGCGACCCTCCAGCAGATCGCCGAACTCACCGCCGCCGGGTGCGACATCGTCCGCGTCGCCGTCCCCAGCCAGGACGACGCCGACGCGCTGCCCGCCATCGCGAAGAAGTCCCAGCTCCCCGTCATCGCGGACATCCACTTCCAGCCGCGATACGTCTTCGACGCGATCGACGCCGGCTGCGCCGCCGTCCGCGTCAACCCCGGCAACATCATCAAGTTCGACGACAAGATCGCGGAGATCGCCAAGGCCGCGAAGGACGCGGGCGTCTCGCTCCGCATCGGCGTCAACGCCGGCTCGCTCGACCCGCGCCTCATGGAGAAATACGGCAAGGCCACGCCGGAGGCGCTCGTCGAGTCCGCCGTCTGGGAGGCGAGCCTCTTCGAGGAGCACGACTTCCACGACTTCAAGATCTCCGTCAAGCACCACGACCCCGTCGTCATGATCCACGCCTACCGCCAGCTCGCCGAGCGCGGCGACTGGCCGCTCCACCTCGGCGTCACCGAGGCCGGACCCACCTTCCAAGGCACCATCAAGTCCGCGACCGCCTTCGGCGCGCTGCTCGCGGAGGGCATCGGCGACACCATCCGCGTCTCGCTCAGCGCCCCGCCCGTCGAGGAGGTCAAGGTCGGCATCCAGATCCTCCAGTCCCTCGGCCTCCGGGAGCGCAAGCTCGAGATCGTCTCGTGCCCCAGCTGCGGCCGCGCCCAGGTGGACGTCTACGAGCTCGCGGAGAAGGTCACCGCCGGGCTCGACGGCATGGAGGTGCCGCTCCGGGTCGCCGTCATGGGCTGCGTCGTCAACGGCCCCGGCGAGGCGCGCGAGGCCGACCTCGGGGTCGCCTCCGGCAACGGCAAGGGCCAGATCTTCGTCAAGGGCGAGGTCATCGCGACCGTGCCCGAACGCGACATCGTCGAGACCCTCATCGCGGAGGCGATGAAGATCGCGGAGACCATGGAAGCCGAGGAGGGCGCGTCCCCGGAGGTGACCGTTCGGTGAGGATGCCGCCGGGATGAACGTCCGGGCCGAGGGCGACCGATGACCGACGCAATGGTGCGGCGGTCACGCAGCAAAGTCGCGCTCGCGCCCCTGCGTGTCGACGAGATTCCCGAGGCCCTCGCCATCTGCGCCCGCGACCCGATCGCCTACGTCATGCCCGCCATGCACCTCGAACACGCCGCCACCACCGGCCGACTGGTCTCCGGCCAACTCTGGGGCGTCCGTGACCGCGTCGGTAAGCAGGGCTTCCTCGGCCGCGGGCGCGACCGTACCGTCCCGCTCGTCGGCGTCATCTGGTCCGGCGCCAACCTCGTCCCCGCCCTCCCCGACGCCTCCGACGACACCATCGACGCCGCCGCCGAGGCCATGCTCGGCCGCCTCCCGCGCCCCAGCGCGCTCGTCGGCGAGGCCGCCGTCGTGCTCCGCATGTGGGAAACCGTCGCCCGCAAGTGGGGGCCCGCGCGCGACCGGCGCCCCGAGCAGTGGCTCATGGCGATCCGGCGCGAACCCCGCCACCCCGAGCCGCCCGAACCCGGCGACCGCACGCTCGACTCTCTCCGCCTCGAACCGGTCCGCCTCGCGGAGCTCGCGGACTTCGACGACCTGCTCCCCGCGGCCGTCCACATGTTCATCGGCGAGGTCGGCTACGACCCGCTCGAACACGGGCGCGCCGGATACGAGGAACGCCTCCGGCGACTCATCCGCATGGGCCGCTCGTTCGTGCAATACGGCGCGATCTCCGGCGTGCGGCAGGTGGTATTCAAGGCCGAGGCGGGTGTGGTCGGCGGGGGAGTGGCGGAGATCCAGGGGGTGTGGGTACACCCGAGCGTCCGCGGCCGCGGCTTCGGACGATCCGGCGTCGCCGACGTCGTGGACCTCGTGCGCGAGTCGCTCGCGCCCACCGTCTCCCTGTACGTCAACGACTACAACGACCGCGCGATTCAGGCGTACGAGGCCGTCGGCTTCGAGCGCGTCGGCACCTTCGCGACCGTGATGGCCTAGCGGTGGCGGAACGCGCGGGTCGCCTCGGCCCGATCGACGGCGCCCGCGGGGCCGCCGCGCTCGTGGTCCTCGCGCACCACGCGCTCCTCACCGTTCCGTCGCTCGCCGCGCCGTACTTCAGCCCCGTGACCCCCGAGAATCCCGTGGCGCGCGCTCTCGTCCAGTGGCCGCTGCACGCCGCGTGGGCGGGGAGAGAGGCCGTGTACGTATTCTTCGTGCTCTCGGGCTTCGCCCTCGTCTGGGCCGCGCGGGCGCCCGGCCACGACTGGGGGCGCTACTTCCCCAGCCGCCTCGTCCGCCTCTACGTGCCCGTCGTCGCCGCGATCCTCCTCGCCAAGGCCACCTACCTCCTCTGGCCCCGGATCACCGACCCGGCGTCGACCTGGCTCGCCGTCGCGCCCCGCGGCTACGGATTCCGCGCGATGATCCGCGACGCCGTGCTCCTCCAGGGGACGACGACGTCCGTCACCACCCTGTGGTCGCTCCGCTGGGAGGTGCTGTTCTCGCTCCTGCTCCCCGTATACGTCGTGCTCGCGCGGCGCCTCTCGCTCGCCTGGGGGCTCGTCCTCGCGGTCGCGACCGCGGCCTTCGGGGTGGTGGCGCAGGACGACGCGATCCAGTTCCTTCCCATGTTCGCCGTGGGCGCCGTCCTGGCCGCGCACTGGGACGAGTGGGGCGGGCGTCTTCGCGCGCAGAGTGCCCGCGCGCAGGCCGCGTGGGGTCTGGTGACGCTCGCGGGCGTGGGTCTCCTCACGTCGAGGTGGCTCTTCCCCGGGTACCTCTCGTTCTCCGAGTACCAGTTCGCGGCGGTCCGCGCCGCGCAGGTCGCCGGCGCCGGGCTGCTCGTCGTCGGCGTGCTCGCCTGGCGGCCCCTCGGCGCCCTCCTCTCGTCGCGGTTCTTCCGCTGGGCGGGCGCCGTGTCGTTCAGCCTCTACCTCGTCCACGAGCCGATCATCAAGGCCGCGGGATTCGCGTTCCCCGACTCGCGCGTCGCCGTGGCGCTCGCCGTCGTGGTCGCCCTCATCGTCGCCCAGGCGTTCTTCCTGGCCGTCGAACGGCCCGCGCACCGCCTCTCGCGGCGCATGAGGGCGGCGCCCGCACCGTCCCACTAGGCTGTCCCCATGCTCCGGATGTCCACCCTCTTCCTCCGTACCCTCCGCGAAGACCCCTCCGACGCCGAGGTCGCCTCGCACCGGCTCCTGGTCCGCGCGGGCTACATCCGCCGCGCCGCGCCCGGCATCTACAGCTGGCTCCCGCTCGGGCTCCGGGTTCTGGCGAAGATCGAGGCGATCGTCCGCGAGGAGATGGACGCCTCCGGAAGCCAGGAGGTCCGCTTCCCGGCCCTCCTTCCCAGCGAGCCGTACCAGGCATCCGGCCGGTGGACGGACTACGGCCCGAACCTGTTCCGCCTGAAGGACCGCAAGGACGTCGACTACCTCCTGGCCCCGACGCACGAGGAGATGTTCACGCTCCTGGTGAAGGACCTGTACTCCTCGTACAAGGACCTTCCGCTGTCGCTGTACCAGATCCAGACGAAGTATCGCGACGAGGCGCGTCCCCGCGCGGGGCTGATCCGCGGGCGCGAGTTCATCATGAAGGACGCGTACACCTTCGACCTGACGCACGAGGGACTCGAGGCCTCGTACGCCGCCCAGCGCGCCGCGTACATCCGCATCTACGAGCGCCTCGGGCTCCCGTACGTGGCCGTCTCCGCGATGTCCGGCGCCATGGGAGGCTCCGTATCGGAGGAGTTCCTCTGCCCCGTCGAGGTGGGGGAGGACACCTACGTGCGCTCGGCCGGAGGGTACGCGGCGAACGTCGAGGCGGTGACGACCGTCGCGCCCCCCGCCGTGCCGTACGACGACGCGCCCGCCGCGCACGTCGAGGACACGCCCGGGACGCCGACGATCGAGTCCCTCGTCGCCCTCGCCAACGAGCGCTACCCCAGGGACGACCGACCCTGGACCGCCGCGGACACCCTCAAGAACGTCGTCCTCGCCGTCACGCAGCCCACGGGGGAGCGGAGCCTCCTCGTCGTCGGCGTCCCCGGCGACCGCGAGGTGGACCTCAAGCGGACGGAGGCGGCACTCAACCCCGCGTCCGTCGAACCCGCGACGGAGGCGGACTTCGCGAAGCACAAGAAGCTCGTCGCCGGGTACATCGGACCGGGCTTCGGCGACGACGACGTGCGGCACGCCTTCGACCCCCGCGTCGTCGAGGGCACGCGCTGGATCACCGGCGCGAACGCGAAGGACCGGCACGTGTTCGACCTGGTCGCCGGACGCGACTTCGAGGTCGCCGACACCATCGAGGCCGCCGAGGTGCGCGCGGGCGACCCCGCCCCGGACGGCTCCGGCCCGCTTGAGCTCGCGCGTGGCGTCGAGATCGGTCACATCTTCCAGCTCGGCACCAAGTACGCGAAGGCGCTCGGGCTCGACGTGCTCGACGAGAACGGCAAGGCGCGCGTCGTCACCATGGGCTCCTACGGGCTCGGCGTCACCCGCGTCCTCGCCGTCCTCGCCGAGCTCAACAACGACGAGCTGGGCCTGACGTGGCCCGCGCACGTCGCGCCGTACCAGGTGCACGTGGTGGCGACCGGCAAGGACGACGCCGTGTTCGTCGCGGCGGAGGGTATCGCCGACGCGCTCGAGCAGCTGTCCGTCGAGGTGTGCTACGACGACCGCCGCCAGGCCTCACCGGGCGTGAAGTTCAAGGACGCCGAGCTGATCGGCGCGCCGTTCATCGTGGTGGTGGGCCGGGGGCTTGAGGCGGGAACGGTCGAGATTCGCGATCGGCGCGCCGGGACGACGGACGACGTGCCGGTCGCCGACGCCGTGGCCCAGGTCCAGGCCCGCGTCCGGGAGGCGCTGGGCGCCTAACTCGCCGACGGCGTGGGCGTAGGCGTCGCGGCGGCCTCGCCGGGCAACACGACGCCGGGCAGCGGGTCCGCGTCCGCGGGCGTGGCGCCCGGCCAGAGCGCCCCCTGCACGAGGGCGTCGAACGCCGCCGAGATCAGCCACGCGCGGTCCGCCCGCCCGGCGTCGCCGAGGCTCGCGACCGCGGAGAACGCCGTGATGTAGCGGTCCGCGATGCCCGCCTCCGTCTCGCGGGCGAGGGTGTTCATGTCGTCGACGCTGGCGAGTCGGTCGTGATCGATCACGTACGCGGCGTTGCGGGGATCCGCGGACGCGAGCGCCACGAGGTCGTCGGCCCGTTTCGCGTGGATGCGGGACCGTGCGAGCGCCTGCGTGCGGGCGTCCCCGGACGTCCGGGCGGCGATCACCTCGTACAGGTAGGACGCGTAGTCGTGGGAGACGATGATCCCCTCGAGCGTCGTCTCGTCGAGGGCCGTCGAGGAGGGCACGAGGGTGGCGAAGGCGTCGCCCGGCGCGGGACGCTCGGCCGCGAGGGGCGCGTTTCCGGAGTCAATGAGGCCCCGGTACGCGCTGACCGCCAGCACCTCCGCGTGGCTCAGGCCGATCGACGCGAGGACCAGCGCGAGTTCGGGGTCGTCCGCGACCAGGGCGTCGGAGAGATCCGCGTCGCGCGCGTGGGCGGCGGCGATCACGAGGTCCGCGGGCGTCGGGGGAGCGACGGTCGCCGTCGGGCTCGCCGTGGGGCTCGCCGTCGGGAACGGTACGTAGACGCCGCCAAGCGCGTTCAGGTGGGCGTTCGCGAAACGCGTCTCCTCGTCGACCAGGTACGCGTTCCACCGCTCGTCGCCCGCAGGAACGCGGTCGAGGGCGTTGAGGATGCCCGCCTCTTCCTGAGCGGCCTCGTTGCGCAGCTGCTCGTACTGTCCGGCCGTCGGAGTGGGCGACGGCGACGTCTCCCGGCGGATGTCGCACCCCGCCGCGGACGCGAGGAGAAGCGCACCGAGCAGGAGCGCGGAAGCACGATTTCGCGATGTCCCCATGCGCGCCATCATTACACGATCGCGCGCGTCGCCGTAGACTGTCGGGCAACTACAGACGCGGTGTGCACCTTGTGCAAGGGGAGGCGGGTCCAATGGACATCGATCTCGCCGCGCTCCGTGGACTGGAGAAGGAGCGCGACATCTCCTTCGACGTCCTCGTCGACGCCATCGAACAGGCCCTCGTCTCCGCGTACCACAAGACCCCCGACGCTCACCGGCACGCCCGCGCGGAGATCGACCGGACCACGGGCAAGGTGCGCATCCTCGCGCGCGACGAGCCGGAACCGGGCGCCGAGACCCCCGTCGAGGAGATGCCGGAATTCGACCACACCCCGAGCGACTTCGGGCGGATCGCCACGGCGACGGCGCGTCAGGTCATCATCCAACGCCTCCGCCAGGCGGGCGACGATCACGTCCTCGGGGAGTTTGCCGGGCGCGAGGGCCACCTCGTCTCGGGAGTCATCCAGCAGTCGTCCGACCCGCGCAACGTCCACGTCCAGCTGGGCGACGTCGAGGCGCTCCTGCCCGCTCACGAGCAGGTCCCCACCGAGACGTACGCCCACGGCGAGCGCATCCGCGGGTACGTCCTCGAGGTCACCCGCGGCCTCAAGGGTCCGTCGATCACGCTCTCCCGCACCCACCCGGGCCTGGTGCGGCGGCTCTTCGAGCTCGAGGTCCCGGAGATCGCCGACGGCACGGTCGAGATCATGGCCCTCGCCCGCGAGGCCGGGCACCGATCCAAGGTCGCCGTGCGCTCGACCGTCTCGGGGGTCAACGCGAAGGGCGCGTGCATCGGCCCCATGGGCGCCCGCGTCCGAGCCGTCATGGCGGAACTTCGCGACGAGAAGATCGACATCGTCGACTGGGACGCGGACCCCGCCACCTTCGTCGGCAACGCGCTATCCCCGGCCCGCGTCGTGGGCGTCACCGTCGTCGACGAGGCCGCCCGCGCCGCCCGCGTCGTCGTCCCCGACTACCACCTCTCCCTCGCGATCGGCAAGGAGGGGCAGAACGCCCGACTCGCCGCGCGCCTCACCGGATGGCGCATCGACATCCGTTCCGACGAGGCGCCCGAGACCCCCGGCGCGCAACGGACGAACGGCTAGGGCTGCGCCCCCGCCGCCCGACTTCCCGGTACACTGGTGACGCCGAGAAACCCGCCTCGCGTCCAGGACGCACCGCCGTCGGACCCTCGCGGTCCCGTGCGAACGTGCATCGGATGCCGGGAACGGGCGCCTCGGTCGGACCTCGTGCGACTGGTCGTGAAGGACGGAAGCGTCGTGATCGACCGGAAGCAGAGCATGCCGGGTCGGGGAGCCTACGTGCACCCCAACGCGGAATGCGGGGAACGGGCGCGCCAACGGCGAGCCGTCGGGCGGGCGCTACGCCAACCCGAGGCGGACCCGGGCGCCTGGGATCCGGCCGCCCCACCATCGACCGTCGAAAGAACGGGATCACTCCCATGAGCGCACGATGAGTACCGCGAAATGAGTTTCGCTCACTAGAGATGGTTCGGCCCTGCCTCGGTCGAACCGAGACAGGAGAGTTGTGGCAAAGCCCCGCGTTCACGAGATCGCGAAAGAGCTCGGCATTCCGAGCAAAGACCTCATCGCCAAACTGATCGAGATGGGCGAGTACGTCAAGGGTCCCTCCTCGACGCTCGAAGCCCCGGTCATCCGTAAGGTCCGCGAAGCGTTCCCCGCGCCCAAGAAGGCGCCGGCGAAAGAAGAAGCCGCCAAGCCCGCGCCCAAGAAGGCCGCCGCGTCGGCGCCCGACAAGGCGCCCGAGAAGGCGTCCGAGGCGAAAAAGCCCGCCGCGCCTGCCGCCGAGGCCGAACCGCCCGCCGCCCCGGCCCCCGAGCCGGCTCCGGCCGCGAAGGAGCCCGAGCCCGAGGCCAAGGAGCGTCCGACCGTGACGCCGGCCGACGCCGCGCCGCGCCCCCGCCCGCGCCCCGGCGGCAACAACCCCTTCGCCGCGCCGCGCCCCCGCCCGCGCCCCGGCGGCAACAACCCGTTCCAAGCGCCCCGATCCTCGCGCCCGGCGTCCTCGGGCGACCGCGGCGCACCCGCCGGCGGCCCCTCGCGGGGACCCCGTCCGGCAGCCGCCGGAGCACCCGGCGCGCGCGGACCCGCCGGAGGCGGCGCGCCTGGGCGCGGTCGCGGACCCGGCGGCGGTCCCGGATTCGCCCCCGGCAGCCGACCCGCGCCCGGCGGACGCGGACGCGGCGGAGGCACCGCGGGAGCGTTCGGTCGTGCCGGAGGCAGGCCCGTACGCGGGCGCAAGAGCAAGCGCGCGAAGCGCCAGGAATACGAGCAGCAGCAGGCCCCGACGATCGGCGGCGTGCAGATCCCGCGCGGCGACGGCAAGACCCCGATTCGGCTGCGCCGCGGCGCGACGCTCAGCGACTTCGCGGAGAAGATCGACGTCAACCCCGCGTCGCTCGTGACCGTCCTCTTCCACCTGGGGGAGATGGCCACCGCGACGCAGTCGCTCGACGAGGGCACGTTCGAGACCCTCGGCGCCGAGCTCGGCTACGTCATCCAGATCGTCTCGCCCGAAGAGGAGGACCGCGAGCTCCTCGAGGACTTCAACATCGACCTCGACGCCGAGCTGGCGGCCGAGACCGACGAGGACCTCGAGGCGCGACCCCCGGTCGTCACCGTCATGGGCCACGTCGACCACGGAAAGACGCGCCTCCTCGACGCCATCCGCAAGTCGGACGTCATCTCCGGCGAAGCCGGCGGTATCACCCAGCACATCGGCGCCTACCAGGTGCACCACGAGCACGAGGGCGTCACGCGGGCGATCACCTTCATCGACACCCCGGGTCACGAGGCGTTCACGGCCATGCGTGCCCGTGGCGCGCGCGTCACCGACATCGCGATCCTCGTGGTCGCGGCCGACGACGGCGTCATGCCCCAGACCATCGAGGCTCTCAACCACGCCCAGGCGGCCGAACGTGCCGATCGTGGTCGCCGTCAACAAGATCGACAAGGACGGCGCGAACCCGGACAAGGTCCGCCAGCAGCTCACCGAGTACAACCTCGTGGCCGAGGAGTACGGCGGCGAGACGATGTTCGTCAACGTGTCCGCGACCCAGGGCACGGGCGTCGACAGCCTGCTCGAGGCCGTCCTCTTGACGGCCGACGCCGGGCTCGACCTCCGTGCGAACCCCGACAAGGACGCACGAGGCGTGGCCGTCGAGGCCCACCTCGACAAGGGCCGCGGCGCCGTCGCGACCGTCCTCGTCCAATCCGGCACGCTCCGGGTCGGCGACGCGATCGTGGCGGGCACGGCCCACGGGCGCGTGCGCGCCATGTTCGACGAGCACGACCAGCCCGTCGAGGAGGCGCTCCCCGCGCGACCGGTCATGGTGCTCGGTCTCACGTCGGTGCCGGGCGCCGGGGACTCGTTCCTCGTCGCTGACGACGAGCGCACGGCGCGTCAGATCGCGGAGAAGCGCGAGGCCGCCGAGCGGGCCGCGCAGCTCGCGAAGCGCCGCAAGCGCATCAGCCTCGAGGACTTCACGGAGGCCCTCGCGGCGGGCAAGGTCGACACCCTCAACCTCATCATCAAGGGCGACGTCTCCGGCGCCGTCGAGGCCCTGGAGGACGCCCTGCTCGCGATCGACGTGGGCGACGAGGTCGAGCTCCGCGTCATCCACCGCGGGGTCGGCGCCGTCACCCAGAACGACGTCAACCTCGCCACGGTCGACAACGCGATCATCATCGGATTCAACGTTCGCCCGGCCGAACGGGTCCAGGACCTGGCGGACCGCGAGGGCGTGGACATGCGCTTCTACTCGGTGATCTACCGCGCGATCGAGGACATCGAGGCGGCCCTCAAGGGCATGCTCAAGCCCGAGTTCGTCGAGAACGCGACCGGGTCTGCGGAGATCGTCGAACTGTTCCGCTCGTCCAAGTTCGGCAACATCGCCGGCTGCATGGTCCGCGACGGAACCATCCGGCGTGGCTCCAAGGGCCGGGTCGCCCGCGACGGCGTCGTGGTCGGGGAAGTCGAGATCGACACCCTCCGCCGCTTCAAGGACGACGCCACCGAGGTCCGCGAGGGATTCGAGTGCGGCATCGGGCTCGGCAAGTTCAACGACATCCAGGTCGGCGACATCATCGAGACGTACGAGGTCGTCGAGGTTCCGAGGTCCTAATGGCCGACTCGCCGCGCGCGCTCAGGGTCGCGGGCACGATCCGCAAGGTCGTCGCCCGCGCCCTCGAGTCCGAGATCAAGGACCCGCGGCTCGGGTTCGTCACCGTGACGGACGTCCGAGTCAGCGGCGACGTCCAGCACGCGACCGTGTTCTACACCGTCTACGGCGACGACGAGTCCCGGGCGGAGACCGCCGCCGCGCTCGCGTCGGCCAAGGGCAGGCTCCGGTCGATGGTCGGGGGTGAGCTCGGCATCCGGCTCACGCCGACGCTGGAGTTCGTCCTCGACGCCGTCCCCGAGACCGCCGCGAGCCTCGAGAAGGCGCTGAGCGAGGCGAAGGCCCGTGACGAAGCGGTCGCGGCCGGCCGTGCGAGCGCCACCTACGCGGGCGAGGCCGACCCGTACCGCCACCCGGACGCCGACGAAGGTGCCGACTCCTAGCCCCGCGCCCGAGGGCTTCGTCGTCGTCGACAAGCCGTCCGGCTGGACGTCGCACGACGTCGTCGCCCGTATGCGCCGCCTCGCCGCGACACGCAAGGTCGGCCACGCGGGAACCCTCGACCCGATGGCGACGGGCGTGCTGGTCGTCGGCATCGGCCAGGCGACCCGCCTGCTCTCGTACGTGACGGCCGCGGACAAGGACTACGACGCGACGATCCGGCTCGGGGTCGCCACCGTGACGGATGACGCCGAGGGCGACGTGACGGCGCGGACGGACGCGTCGGGCGTCGCCGACGCGGCGATCGACCGCGCGATCGCCGGCCTCACGGGCCGCATCGAGCAGGTGCCGAGCGCGGTGAGCGCGATCAAGGTAGCGGCGAGCGCTCGTACGCCCGCGTGCGCGCAGGCGAGGACGTCGACCTTCCGGCCCGGCCCGTGACGGTCAGCCGGTTCGAACGCGGACCCGTGCGGCGGGGGAGCGAGGACGGCGCGCGTTACGTTGATCTCGACGTGGCTGTGACGGTGTCCTCGGGGACGTACGTCCGCGCGCTCGCCCGGGACCTCGGCGCGGCGCTCGGCGTCGGCGGACACCTCACCGCGCTCCGGCGCACCCGCGTCGCAGGCTTCGACGTCGAGGACGCGACCCCTCTCGACGACCTCACCGCCGCAGGGGAAGCGGGACGCGCCCTGCCCGTCATCCCCCTCGCTCGAGCCGCGACGGGCGCGCTCGCCTCGCGCACGGCGTCCGTGGACGAGGCTCGCGACCTCGGCTTCGGACGACGGATCGCGCGCACCGAGCGCGACGGCGACCCCGACGCGGCCTCGCCGCTCGCGGTCCTCGACGCCGCAGGGAGCCTTCTCGCGCTCGTCGTCGCGGACGGAGAAGTCTTGCGACCCATCGCGGTGTTCGCCGCCGATAGGATGGGCGCACCATGAACACGGGGGCGCGAGAAGCACTCGCCGGTGATCGATCATGACGGAGATCTGGCGCTCCCTCGATGACGTCCCGGCCGACTTCGGCCCGACGGTCGTGACTCTCGGCAACTTCGACGGCGTCCATCGCGGGCACCAGGCCGTCCTCGAACGGCTCGTGGTCGACGCGAACCTCGCCGGGCGGCGCTCGGTCGTCGTCACGTTCGACCCGCATCCCCTCGCGATCCACCGCCCCGAGAATCCTCCGACGCTCATCACCGGCATCGAGGACCGCATCGAGCGGCTCGCCGTGATCGGTCTCGACGCGATCCTCGTGGTGCATTACACGCTGGAGTTCGCGCACCAGACGCCGGAGGAGTTCGTCCGCGCCTGGTTCGTCGACGGGCTGCGCGCCGCGGCCGTGGTGATCGGCCACGACACGACGTTCGGGTGGGGCAACGTGGGGCACGCGGACACGATGCGCGAGCTGGGCGACAGTCTGGGTTTCGAGGTCGAGATCGTGGAGTGGGCGGGGATCGCCGAGGGCAACGAGCGGCGCTGGTCGTCGACGTGGGTACGCGAGTTGATCCTGGCAGGCGACGTCGTCGGGGCGGAGCGCGTGCTCGGCCGGCCGCATCGCCTGCGGGGGGAGATCGTTCCGGGCGACGCGCTCGGGCGGCAGATCGGGTTCCCGACGGCGAACCTCGACGTGTACGCGGGAATGATCCCGGCGCACGGCGTGTACGCGGGGGTGTTCTCGGTGGTCGAGCCGGGCGCGAGCGCGGACGCCGCCGCCCTCGTCGGACAGACGCTCGACGCGGCCGTGAGCGTCGGCGTGAACTCCACGGTGGGCGGTACGGACCTGCGCGTCGAGGCGCACGTCATCGACCATGAGGGGATCGACCTTTACGGCGCCCGCGTCGCGCTCGACCTGGTGGAGCGTCGTCGCGACATGAAGAACTTCGGGTCCGTCGAGGCGCTGACGGCCGCGCTCGCCGAGGACGTGCGGTGGTGCCGCGCGGTGCTCGCGCGGCGTTAGGCCGGCGACGGGTTGGGGGAGTCGGGGAGGGAAGATCCGCCCGCGGAGCGGGGTTCCGGGCGTCGCGGGGACCAGGTTCAAGCGTCCCTGCAGTCATTTGACACACGTTTCGGGGCCGAAACGATGTGAATATGACGGCAGGGGCGTTCTCGGCGCCGATCAGGGTCGAATTCGGGGTGAATATGCCTGCAGGGACGCCCTGCAGGCGAATACGCATCGCGACGGCCTGCGGGTGGGGAGAGGACCGCGCGCCCGGCCCCTGCGGCGGCGCCCTGACCCCTGGGGAGAGGACCGCGCGCCCGGCCCCGGCGTCGGCCGCCCCCGCGCCACGCTGATACGATGTTCCCCGCCGTGAAACGGCCGCGGAGTGAAGTGCCCCGGAGAACAGGCCCGGGAGCGCCGCGCAACGACCAGAAGGAGACGACGTGCCGCTCGAGCCCGACGTGAAGAAGTCCATCATGACCGAGTACGCGACCAGCAAGGACGACACGGGTTCTCCCGAGGTCCAGATCGCCCTGTTGACGCAGCGCATCAACGACATCAACGAGCACCTCAAGGTCCACAAGCACGACCACCACTCGCGCCGTGGCCTGTTGCTGCTCGTCGGCAAGCGCCGTCGACTTCTCGGCTACCTGCAGAAGATCGACATCACCCGCTACCGCGCGATCATCGAGAAGCTCGGCCTTCGCCGCTAGGCGCGGGCCCGCCTCCGGGCGCCTCGGCGCCCCTCTGATACCATAAACGCGGCTCCCTAGCCATGCTGGGGCGCCGTCCAACTGCATCACACATACCCGAGCAGGCTTCCTGAGCGCTGGTCATCGGTGGTGATGGGCAGAGCGGTGAGTCCCCTCCCTCTCTGAGCATTTCGACTGACGATCAGCGGCGAGGCTTCGGCTTCGCGCCCTCGCCTGCCTGCTCCCGCACAAAAAGGAGCGACTTCCTGATGGAAGGTCCCGAAATTCAGTTCGCCGAAGCCGTGATCGACAACGGCAAGTTCGGCAAGCGAACCGTCCGGTTCGAAACCGGCCGTCTCGCGAAGCAGGCGGCAGGCGCCGTCTCCGCCTACCTTGACGGCGAGACGATGGTTCTGTCCGCCACGACGGCAGGCAAGAAGCCCCGCGAGGGCTTCGACTTCTTCCCGCTGACCGTCGACGTCGAAGAGCGTCAGTACGCGGCGGGCAAGATCCCCGGCTCGTTCTTCCGCCGCGAGGGTCGTCCCACCACGGACGCCATCCTCACGTGCCGCCTCATCGACCGGCCGCTGCGCCCGTCGTTCGTCAAGGGCCTGCGCAACGAGGTCCAGGTCGTCGTGACCGTCATGGCCGTCCACCCCGACGACCAGTACGACGTCGTCGCGATCAACGCGGCCTCGATGTCCACGCAGATCGCCGGCCTGCCGTTCAGCGGCCCGATCGGCGCGACGCGCATCGGCCTCATCGACGGCCAGTGGGTGGCGTTCCCGCGCTACTCCGACCAGGCGCGTTCCGTGTTCGACATGGTCGTGGCCGGCCGCGTGGTGGGCGACGACGTCGCCATCATGATGGTGGAGGCCGAGGCCACCAACGACGCGTTCGACCTGGTCTCCGAGGGCGCCACCGCGCCGACCGAGGCCGTCGTCGCCGAGGGGCTGGAGGCGGCCAAGCCGTTCATCCGCGCCCTGTGCGAGGCGCAGGCCAAGCTCGCCGAGACCACGTCGAAGCCGACGGGCGAATTCCCCGTCTTCCTCGACTACCAGGACGACGTCCTCGAGGCGGTCTCCAAGGCCGCCGACTCCGACCTCGCCCAGGCGCTTCAGATCGCCGACAAGCAGGAGCGGGAGACGCGCCTCGACGAGATCAAGGCGGCGACGATCGCCGCGCTCGAGAGTCAGTTCGAGGGTCGCGAGGGTGAAATCTCCGCCGCCATTCGCTCGGTGACGAAGACGAACATCCGCCAGCGCATCCTCAAGGACGGCGTCCGCATCGACGGGCGTGGCCTCGCGGACATCCGCCCGGTCTCCGCGGAGGTCGCGGTTCTCCCGCGCGTCCACGGCTCGGCGCTGTTCGAGCGCGGCGAGACGCAGATCCTCGGCGTCACCACGCTCAACATGCTCAAGCTGGAGCAGCAGATCGACTCGTTCTCCCCGGAGAACAAGAAGCGCTACATGCACCACTACAACTTCCCGCCCTACTCGGTCGGCGAGACCGGCCGCGTGGGTAGCCCCAAGCGCCGCGAGATCGGGCACGGGGCGCTCGCCGAGCGGGCCCTCATGCCGGTCCTGCCCAAGCGCGAGGACTTCCCGTACGCGATCCGTCAGGTCTCCGAGGCCCTCGGGTCCAACGGTTCGACCTCGATGGGTTCCGTGTGCGCGTCGACCCTCTCGATGCTCAACGCCGGTGTGCCGCTGCGCGCGCCGGTCGCGGGCATCGCCATGGGCCTCGTGTCCGACACGGTGGACGGCGAGACCCGCTACGCGGCTCTGACCGACATCCTGGGCGCGGAGGACGCGTTCGGCGACATGGACTTCAAGGTCGCCGGGACCAAGGAGTTCGTCACGGCCATCCAGCTGGACACCAAGCTCGACGGCATCCCCGCCGACGTGCTCGGCAAGGCGCTGGCCCAGGCCCACGACGCGAGGCTCCACATCCTCGGGATCATGAACGCCGCGATCAGCGAGCCCGACGAGATGAGCGACAACGCGCCGCGGATCATCACGGTCCAGGTGCCCGTCGACAAGATCGGCGAGGTCATCGGCCCCAAGGGCAAGATGATCAACCAGATCCAGGACGACACGGGCGCAGAGATCTCGATCGAGGACGACGGCACGGTGTTCATCGGCGCGACGAACGGCGAGTCGGCTGAGGCCGCGCGCGCCGCGATCAACGCGATCGCGAACCCGCACATGCCGGAGATCGGCGAGCGCTTCGTCGGGACGGTCGTCAAGACCGTCGCGTTCGGCGCGTTCATCTCGCTGAGCCCCGGCAAGGACGGCCTGCTCCACGTCTCGGAGATCCGCAAGCTCGCCGGCGGCAAGCGCGTGGAGAACGTCGAGGACGTGCTCAGCGTGGGCCAGAAGGTGCAGGTCGAGGTCAAGGAGATCGACCCGCGCGGCAAGCTGTCGCTCGGCGTCGTCGAGGACGGCGACGCCAAGGGCGGAGCCGCTCCCGCGGACGACGCCGTGAAGGCCGACGCGTAGGCGTTCGCTTTAGACGGTTAAAACGAACCGGAGGGGGCGGCGCGGGGAAACCCGCGCCGCCCCCTCCGGCGTTCCCGCGCCGGGAAGATCGCGACCCCGGGGCGATCCGCTAGCGGCAGTACGTCGCCTCGGCCGAACTGAGCACCGCGACGGCGGCGTTCGCCTTCTGGTCGGTCGCGTCGTCAATGGCGGGGATCGCGTCGACGGCCGCGAGGAAGGAATCGACGTCGGCGGCCGTGCTCGCGGCCGAGTAGACCGACGCGAACGGCCCGACCGCCGCGAGGAGGTCGTCTAGCGCCTGTGCCGCCTCGGACGTGGGTGCGGCGTCCCTCGCCCGTTCGAGGGTCCGGACGCGCGCCCGGAACGCCTCCAGCTTGGCGTCGCCCCACTCGTGCAAAGCGGTCGTGTCGCCCGCCTGGGCGTCCGCCAGCACGTCGGCCCCCGGGAAGTTCGCGACATCCCGCCGAACGCCTCCACCTCGGTCGACGCGCCGCAGAAGTCGGCGACCGTAGCGTCGTTCGAACAAGCCGAGAGCGGTACGACGCACAGCGCGCCCATCGTGGCGAGGACGGCGAGTCTTCTCATGCCGCCAACCTATCCGACGCCGCTGGGGCGCAGAGGCCCTAGCCGGGGCCATGGAAGCGAACTAGGTTGAAGGGTAGCGGCGAGCGATCGCTCGGGGTGGCGGCGCGCGACGAAGGGACGTCCATGGACAAGATTCCGCTGAACACGCTGGTGATGTCGACCGAGAAGTGCGGGCGGTGGGGGGCTATCGACGCGAACACCGTGGGCTTCACCTTCCGCGAGGAGGGGTCGAAGGTCGTCGTCGTCTTCAAGACGAAGAACAAGAAGTGGGAAGAGCAGGTCGTCAACTACAGCCAGATCAAGGCGGTCTAGACCGGGATTGCCCTAGACCTCCCGGATAACGCGCGCGGGATTCCCGCCCACCACCACGCCCGGCGGCACGTCCTTGGTGAGCACGGCCCCGGCGCCCACCACCGAGCCGCGGCCCACCGTCACGCCCGGGCACACCACCACGGACCCGCCGAGCCAGGCGTCGTCCTCGAGCGTGATGGGAAGGCCGAGCTCCCAGCCCGCGCGTCGGAGGTCCACGTCCACGGAGTGGTTCGGCGTGTAGAGCCGCGTGCAGGGGCCGATCAGCACGTTGTCGCCGATCGTGATCTTCCCGCTGCCGATCACCATCAGGTCCGCGTTGATGAAGACGTTGCTACCGATGAAGACCCGCTCGGCGTACTCGATCGAGATGGGCGGGCGGATGTCGAGCCCCGGCCCGCACTCCGCGACGAGCTCGGCAAACATCGCCGTCGCGCGCGGCGGATCGTCCGGGTACAGGGCGCTGAGCTCCCGGCACACCGCGAGCGTCTCGCGCTGCATTGCCGCGAGCTCCGGACCGAGGCGGTACTTGAACCAATCGTCGGCGCGGAGCTTGTCCAGCTCGGTGCGCGACGGATCGTCGGTCGGTCGCTCGTTCTTGCGTTCCTGCCAGCTGGCTGACGTCATCGAGAAGCCTCCTCGGCCTCATCCTGCCGCGTTCGGAGCGCCTACAGGTACATCGGCGTGAGCGCCTCGTACTCCTCGACGCTCGCGTCGCGCATGCACAGCTCGATGATCTGGCGGCCCAACGGGTCGAGGTCGTCGGTGAGGAACTGCGCGAGCTCGCTCTTGAAGAAGCCCGTAAGGATGGCCGCGCCGGCGTCGTACGCCTCCTCGCCCACGCCCGACTGGGTGTCGGGGTGCAGCAGGGTGCGCCGCACCGGCTGACCGTCCAGCGTGATCTCCTTGGGCGCGTACCCGAACAGCGGGCAGCGAGCCTTGGTCAGCTGGTCCGCGCGCATGCGGCCGGCTCCGCGGCGGGCGATCCACTCGCGGGTCAGCCACTCCGCGGAGAAGCCCACCGAGTACGCCCCGACGTGCTGGTTCGGCGTGAGGACGTAGCGGGTGCGCGGGTAGGCCATGATCTGCTGGAGCTGGAGGTTTGCCGCGGCCACCTTGGTGCCGGTCGAGAAGGGCCAGAACGAGCCGACGCCCTCGGCGACCATGCCGCCGTGCTCGAGTTTCTTGACCGCGTCGCTCGACTCGCCGATCGACGGGTTCTTGTCGCCTCGCGGGGCGATGAGGCGCCAGAGCCAAGCGATCGACGGCGGCACAAAGTGCGTCATGCCCATGATCCCGTAGGTGGGCTTGTCGCGCGTGCAGGCGGGCATACGCACGCCGAACGTGCGGACGTCGACCCCGACGGGCTCGTCGATGACGTCCTGCACCATCGCGCGCGGCAGCACGACGCGGGGGTTGGGGCACGGCTTGCCCGTCGAGTCGAGCGTGTGCTCCCACGGGAGCGCGGTGGCGTCCGGCACGCCTTCGATGTTGAAGAACACCAGGGGCGCGTCGGGGTGGATGACCGCGCGCTCGAAGCCCGCGTCCTGCCCGTACTCGCGAAGGTTGTCCACGCGGACGAACCAACCGTCCTCGGCGTCGGCCACATACATGCGCCCGTCGCCCTTCTGGATGGATGGGTGGCACAGGGTCATGTCGTCGGTGCACGGCGACAGGTCCGAGGTCTCGCTGAGCGTGATGTGGTACGGCTCGCCGTTGACGACGTTGGTTCCGAGCAGGATGCGCCCGTCGTCCTCGCGGCGCAGGTCCTGGTACATCTCCGACTTGCCGCCGCCCGAGGCGCCTTCGTGCATGACGACGGTCTCGTTGTCGTACGGGGTGGTCACGCGGACGGACGACGCGTGGGCGGTGATCCAGCCGTCGCCCTCCTTCTCGCCGATGTCGAGCAGCACGGAGAAGACGCCCTTCTTGGCGCTCGGTCCCGGGTACAGGTTGTAGGCGAAGACCTCGTGGAGCGTCTCCGTGCGGTCGTGGACCACCATCTGCTTGTTGTTGAAGTGGGTCTGACGGAACGGCGGGGCCACGTAGATCATGGAGCGCGGCGTGAAGTCGCCCAGCTCCTCGAAGGTCACCCAGCCGGACAGGTCGCGGAGCGTCAGCGCGAAGAAGGCGGCGTTCAGGGGCACGATCGCGAGCGAGGGGGAGCCGAATTTCAGGGCACCCGCCTTGAAGGGCACCACCACGAGTTCCTGCGTTCCTAGCCAGTCGAGCGTCTCCTGGCGCACCGGCGCGAAGGGCTTGCCGAACTTCTCGGTGTAGCGGTTCTTGTCCGTGGGGAGGTCGTCCGCGATGTGCATGCACTGAGGGTCGCGGCGGCGCATGTAGTCCTCGGGGTAGTTCACCGCGATGCCGTTGCGGCAACGGACGACGGTCGCTTCCGTGACCGTCGTGCCGTTCGCCTCATAGTCGACGCTGAAGACCGGGCCGCCGTCGGGGCCGAGGGAGAGCTGGTAGAGCTCCTCGCGCGTCTCCGGCATCACCAGGCGGGGGCTCGCGTCGAGCGCGGCACGCACCTCGGGGGCGAGTGCGATGCGGTCAAGAATGGCTTTCTGAGCGGCGGTGGACACGGTGCCTCCTTCAGCGCGGCATGCGGCTGCCAAACCACGCGGGTCTTTACCCCGAGTTTGCCGTAAGGCAACCGTCCGGGGCCGGGACATTCGTCTCGGTCAGGGTAGCGCGCGTCCGGGCCCCCGTTTCGCCCGCCTATGGGGCGTTCGACCTTGTCTAGGCCCAGAAGTCGAGGCAGAACGCCCCACAGCGTCGGACGATCGCGCCCTGATGGCGAGGCTTCGCCGGCGGGTCTCCCCGCCGACGAAGCCTCGCCTCCTCCTAGAACCAGCCGGGGATGAAGATGAACCCGTCGCAGTTGTGTCCGTAGGCGCCGGCACCGTTGAAGTGCATCGTGTGCGGCGGGTAGTTCCTGTACGACGAAGCTGGGTCGGTGCAGATCCCGTAGCGACCGTTCGAGGACGACGTGATCTTGTACGCCCATCCCGACGACCCCGCGACGAACGCCACTCCATTCGTGCTGTTCTTCACCGTGCGCACGTACTGGAGGTATCCCGTGCCGTTGTTCGCGACACGGATCCCGTCGAGGCTGTTGGCGTTGAACTGGCCGCGAATCACGTGCGCCGCTCCCGAGTTCACGATCACACCGTACGACTGACCGCTCGAGGCGACGCCGTCGGCGATGGTGATGGTGTGGCCGGTCCCGACGTTCACCCTCATGCCAGCGCTGTGGCTGCCCGACGCAACGTCCGACGTGGACGACCCAGCGAGGCCGGTGTCCCAGAGAAACCCGTTCGTCCCGTTTCCCTTGGCGATGTTTCCGGACGAGGTGATCGTGCCGCCGGAGCCATAGAAGCCCTCGCCGTGGTTGCCTGACGCCGTGTTGTTGGTGAGCGTCCACGTTCCGGCGCTTTCGAACGCGATTCCGCCCTGGCCGTTGCTGTCAGCCCTCGAGTCGGAAACCGTCGCACGAAACGCCACAGGAGTGTAGCTGGTCGGGTCGATCCCGGAACTCAGCCAGATCCCGTTCCCGCCGTTGCCCGATGCCTCGACCTTCGTGAGGCTGGCCCGCCGGAGGTCGGTCACCCAGACGCCGTGCTCGCGGTTCTTGGAGGCGTTGACGGTGTCGATCGTCACCGTTCCGGAGGTACCGGAGTGGTCGTACTGGATTCCGTCCTCGTTGCCCTCGAGGGTGGAGTTGCGCACCGTGAAGGCGCCGTCGGTTGTCCACGACTGGATGCCGGCACCGCCGTTGTCGATCGCGTAGGTGCCGTTCACCGTCACCGCGGTCACGCCGATGGTGAGTAGCCCGTTGCCGACGATGCCGGTGAGGGTGGAGTCGGCGACGTTGACGCTGCCGGAGTCGTGGATCTCGATTCCCGCCTGGGGGTAGTAGCCGTCGGCCGTGGGCACTTCGTCGCCCGGGGACCAGGTGCCCGAGACCGTGGAGCCTTCCACCGAAACGCCGTTGGTGTTGGTCGCCCACAGGCCCCAGTACTGGGGATGCGTGACGGTCATCGCGTCGACCAGGAGTGCGGTGGCGTGGTCGGCGACGATTCCGGCGTCGAATCCGTAGATCGCGCCACCCGTGATCCGCGTGGCTCGCGCGCCGATGACGTGCACTCCGACGGCGTATCCGCCGTAGCGTGGGTCGCCACCCGAGAGCGCCGACCGATCCGTGGGGCCGCCCTTGATCGTGTAACCCGCGAGATCGATCGTGACGTTGTCCGCCGCAACCGTGATCGCCGTGCCGTCGCAATAGAGGTTGGCGGCGAGCGTGATCGTAATGCCCGGCGTAGTGATGACCTGACCGCACGAGGCGGGGTCCGCGCTCGCGGCGGCCGCGGGGACGGAGAAGGCCGCGAGCGCGATGGCGCCCACGGCGATCCTTGTGATGATGTTCATGATTCGACCTCTCCCTGTTGTTACCGGCCTGACGAACGGGGAGGGGTGGGAGGTTGACACGGGGTGGGTTCGCCTAGTCTGGGCCCATGCCCCACGCGCTCCCGTTGGTCGCCTCAGGCGAGGACGGCTCCGAACTCCACTTCGAGCAGGATCACGGCGCCCTCATCCGGCGCTCCGTGCTTCCCGGCGGCGTCCGCGTGCTGACGGAGCAGATCCCCGGGATGCGTTCCGCGACGATGGGCGCGTGGGTCGGGGTGGGCTCACGCGACGAGACGCCCGAACACGGGGGCTCGACCCACTTCCTCGAGCACCTGCTGTTCAAGGGCACGCCCACGCGGACGGCGCTCGAGATCGCGGAGTCGTTCGACCGCGTGGGCGGCGAACACAACGCGATGACGGGCAAGGAGTACACGGCCTACTACGGGCGCGTCCTCGACGCCGACCTCCGCATGGCGATCGAGGTCACGCTCGACATGGTGACGTCGTCGCTCATCGCCGAGGACGACTTCGAGCTCGAGCGGACCGTGATCCTCGAGGAACTCGCGATGAACGACGACGACCCCGGCGATGTGGTCAACGAGCGTTTCGCCGAGGCCGCCTTCGGGGGGCACCCGCTCGGCCGGCCCATCGGCGGGACGCCGGAGATCATCCGTGCCGTTCCCCGAGACGCGGTTGTGGCGCACTACCGCGAGCACTACGTGCCGGAGGGCCTCGTCGTCGCCGCCGCCGGAGGAGTGGAGCACGACGACGTCTGCCGCATCGTCTCGGCCGCGCTGGCCGCCGGGGGCTGGAACCTCTCGGCGCCCACGACGCCGCTCCCTCGCCGCGACACCGGCGCCGCCGTCGACGCGACGCTTACGCCCTCCCTCGACGTCGTGCGCGACGAGGAGCAGGTGAACATCATCGTCGGCACGCGGGGGTTCAAGGCGACCGACGAGCGTCGGTCCGCGCTCGGCGTGTACAACGCGATCCTCGGCGCGGGGATGTCGTCGCGACTCTTCCAGGAGATCCGGGAGAAACGCGGCCTCGCGTACAACGTGTATTCCTTCCCACAGCCGTCCGCCGAGACGGGGCTGTTCGGCATGTACGCCGGGTGCGCGCCCGCGCGCGCGGCCCAGGTGACCGACCTCATGGTCCAGGAGTTCGTTCGCATGACGGAGGGCGTCACCGAGGCGGAGCTTGAACGCGCGAAGGGGCAGATCGTCGGATCGACCGTGCTGCGTCTCGAGGACTCGTATTCGCGGATGTCCCGGCTCGCGCGCTCGGAGCTCGTCTTCGGGGACCTATGGAGTATCGGGGAGGCGCTCGACGAAATCCGAGCGGTGACGGCCGACGACGTCGCGGCGGTGGCTGCGGAACTCGCCTCCCGCGAGCGCGCGGTGGTTCGCGTCGGGCCGCGCGCGGGCGCGTAGGGTTGTCGCATGGCTTGGGAGACGACATGATCCGCGTCGCCGTGCTCGGGGCCGCGGGGCGGATGGGCTCGACCGTGGTGCGCGCGGTCGAGGGCGCCCCCGATCTCGAACTCGCCGCGGCGCTCGACCTCGACGACGACGTGAGCGTCGCCGTCGCCGCGAGGGCGGAGGTCGTCGTCGACTTCACGGTGCCCGACTCCACCGAGCAGAACGTCCACGCGCTGATCGACGCGGGTCTCCACGTCGTCGTCGGCACCTCTGGCTGGACGGAGGAGGCTCTCGAACGGGTCCGCGACCACCTGCTCGAGACCCCCGGTCTCGGCGTGATCGTCGCCCCGAACTTCGCGCTCGGGGCCGTGTTCGCCATGCGCTTCGCCGCGCAGGCGGCGCCCTACTTCGCGTCGGCGGAGGTGGTCGAGTACCACCACGCGGACAAGGTCGACGCGCCCTCGGGCACGGCGCGCCACACGGCCGCGCGCATCGCGGACGCGCGCCGCGACGCCGGCGCGCCCCCGATTCCCGACGCGACGGACACGGCTCTGGACGGGGCGCGCGGGGCGGACGTCGACGGCATCCGGGTGCACGCGGTGCGCCTGCGCGGAGCGGTCGCCCACGAGGAGGTCCTCCTGGGCAATCCGGGCGAGATCCTCACGCTCCGTCACGACAGCCTCGACCGCGAGTCGTTCATGCCGGGCGTGCTGCTCGGCATCCGCCAGGTCGGGTCCCACCCGGGCCTCACCGTCGGGCTCGACGCGTACCTGGACGTGTAGGACGTCGTGCGAGTCATTCGCAAGCCCGCCGTGTTCGCGGCCGCCTCGATGACCGCGATCCTCCTGCTGTACTTCGCGCTCATCGCCGACCGGGCGCTCATCCTTCTCCGCACGTCGGACGTCATCGCGAAGGCGCTCGGCGTCGGCCTCATCGTGCTCCCCGCGCTCGGCGCGTGGTGGCTCGTCAACGAGTGGCGCCTCGGCGTGACGGTTCAGCGAATGGAGGACCTGCTCGACGCCGAGGGGCGCCTGCCGGTCGACGACTCCGAGACGCTCCCCTCCGGCAGGCTCACCGACGATGCCGCCGCCGCGGTGTTCGCGAGGGCTCAACGGCTCGTCGACGAGGCGCCCGACGACTGGGCGGCGTGGTTTGGCATCGCGAACGCCTACGACGCGAACCGCGATCGCTCGATGGCGCGCCGGGCCATGCGTCACGCGGCCGACCTCTACCGCGCCGAGCGGCGCGCGTCGGTCGACTCCTGACCCGCTAGCCCCAGCCGAGCGCGCGAATCCCCGCCGCGACCGCGGCCGCGGCGATCACGACCACGAGGAACGGCAGCTTCCGCCACAGCAGCACCGCGGCGACGCCGAGCGCGACGACGCGCGCGTCGATCTGGATCGTTGTGCCGCGCGTGAACGTTTGGGCGGCCACCATCCCCGCGAGGAGGCCGACGGTGACGAGGTCCGCGGTCCGGACGACGAGGCGGTGCTGGAGCCACTCCACGGGCACGAGGTGTCCGACGAGCTTGAGGGCGAACGCGAGCGCGGACGCGATCAGGAGGGCAATCGTCCAGGTCATCGGACCACCTCCCCGATGAGGACCGCCGCGAGAGCGGCGACGAGCATGGGGATTCCGGCAGGCAGCACCGGCGTGAGCGCGAGCGTCACGGCGAGGGCGACGACCGCGGCGATGCGGGCGCGGCCCGTCTTCAGGTGCGGCCACAGCAGTCCGAGGAACGCCGCGGGAGCCGCGGCGTCGAGCCCCCAGGCGGCGGGGTCGCCGATCCGTTCGCCCGCGAGCGCGCCGACGATCGTGGCGACGTTCCAGGTGACGTAGACCGCGACGCCCGCGGCCCAGAAGCCGGCGCGGCCGGACTTGTGGTGGTGACGCGCGAGGCCGGCGGCCGCGGACTCGTCGAGCGTCACCTGCGCGGCGAAGATGAGGCGCCACCCGCGGAGGGGGCGCAGGAACGGGGCGAGGAGCGCGCCGTAGGAGGCGTGCCGAATTCCGACGAGCGACGACGTGGCGATGGCGGCCGCGGGAGTGCCTCCGCCCGCCATGACGCCGATGAACGCGAACTCGGACGCGCTCGTGAACATCAGGAGGCTGAGGAGCGACGCCTGCCAGGCCGCGAGGCCGGACAGGACGGCGAGCGCCCCGAAGCTCAGCCCGTAGGCCCCCGCCGCGATGCCGATGGCGATTCCCTGCCTGCGCGCCGCGGCCTTGCCCATGCCCACATGGTGACACGGGCCGCGCCCCATCGCCCCCGTCGTGCGCCTCCCCGCGCCCTCGCGGTGGATTTCTGCCGAGTCCGCGGCGATTCCGGCACTAATCCACCGCCACGGCGCGCGAAGCGTCGTCCCGTCGCGCGCGACGCGTCGTTGCCGCCGAATCGGCGGCGCGTCGGGGGGCGCGGCTAGGCTGGCCGCGTGACCGACACTGAGCTTCCCCCGGACCCCGCCCCCGTCCAGTTCCGCTCCGACGTCGAGGTGGAGTTGGTGCGTGCGAGCGCGCACGACGCCGACGTCCTCTTCTCCGCCCGCGTGTCCACCAAGGGCGAGCAAACGCTCGACGACATCGACGCCGACACCGGCAAGGGCGCGGGCCTCATCAACTTCCTGATGCGGGACCGCCACGGCACGCCGTTCGAGCACAACTCGATGACGTTCTACGTGCGCGCGCCCATCTTCGTCTTCCGCGAGTTCATGCGGCACCGAATGGCGTCGTACAACGAGGAATCCGGCCGCTACCGCGAGCTCCGCCCCGACTTCTACGTCCCGGGGCCCGAGCGCAAGCTCGTGCAGATGGGCAAGCCCGGCGCGTACACCTTCGAGGACGGCACCGCCGAGCAGCACGCGACCGTCGACAAGGAGATCCGCGAGAGCTGCACGGCCGCCTACGCGTCGTACCGGCGGATGCTCGCGGCGGGCGTCGCCCGCGAGGTCGCCCGCGCGGTCCTCCCGGTCACGATCTACTCGTCGATGTACGTCACGATGAACGCCCGGTCGCTCATGAACTTCCTCAGCCTCCGCACCACCCGCGAGGGGACCCACTTCCCGTCGTTCCCGCAGCGTGAGATTGAGATGGTCGCGGAGAAGATGGAGGACATCTGGGCGGGTCTCATGCCGCTTACCTATGAGGCGTTCAACAAGAACGGCCGCGTCTCGCCGTGATCGTGGCGCGAGGGATCGTCGTCGTGGCCACGGGGGTTGCCGTCGGGGCGTTGGCGGGCTGCGGCGGAGTGTGCGTCTTCGTGCCCTGCGACTCGTGGACGCAAGTCACGGTCGTGAACGACTGCGCGTACGACGTCGAGACGTGGGCGCGGTACGCGGGCGACGGCCCGCCGCAATACGAGGGAACGGTGATCGTCTCCGGAGCCTCGACGGAGATCGGGTCAACGGGGTCGCGGATCGACGTGTGGGTTCGGAGGAAGGGAGCCGAAACCAAGCCGGGCGCCATCGCCTGGGACTCCATCGCGAGCGGCGACACGAACGGGACCGGCGATTTCGTCGTCGACATCGTTGGCGATCGCTGCCCCGCGTAGCTCTCGGGGACGCGCACGCCGGTCCTGAATGGCGCCTCCCGCACCGGTAGGCTGAGCCCCATGAATCCACCCTTCGGCACCGTGCTGACCGCCATGGTGACGCCCATGCACGCCGATGGGGCGCTCGACCTCGACGGCGCGGCAGCGCCTCGCCCGATACCTGGTCGCGCGGCTACGACGGCCTGGTGCTCTCCGGCACGACGGGCGAGGCGCCCACGACGCATTCCGCCGGAGAAGGTCGACCTGCTCCGCGCCGTGCGTGAGGCGGTCGGCCCGGACGTCACGATCCTCACCGGCGCGGGCTCGAACGACACGGCCCACGCCGTGCGCATGGCGGAGCAGGGCGCCGAGAACGGCGCCGACGCTCTGCTCGCGTCACGCCGTACTACTCGAAGCCCAGCCAGCCGGGAGTCGTCGCGCACTTCCGCGCCGATCGTGGGCGCCACCGAGCTGCCCGTCATGCTCTACGACATTCCCGGCCGCACGGGCGTCGCCATCGGCGACGACGCGATCGACACCCTCGCGCACGTCGACTCGATCGTCGCCGTCAAGGACGCGACGGGCAACGTCGCGCCAGGCGAAGGAGCGCATCGAGCGTACGGGGCTCGCCTGGTACTCGGGCGACGACCACCTGACCTTCGACTTCATGCGCGCCGGGGCCGTCGGCGTCGTCTGCGTCTCGTCGCACATCGTCAGCGAGGGATCGCGGCCATGATCGCCGCGTCCGAGGCGGGCGACGACGCCGCCGAGGCGATCCACGAGGAGACGGAACCCGCCGTCCAGGCGATCACGGGCGCGGGCCTGGGGCCGTCTACGCCAAGTCCGCGGTGCAGCTGGTCGGGATCATCGAGAGCGGCACATGCGCCTTCCGCTCGACCCGACGACGCCGAATACGCGCGCCTTCGGCCGCGCTCGCCTCCGCGACCTGGAGGCCGCATGACCCGATGAACTTTCACCCCGAACTCCCCACCCCGCCCCCGCTCGCGCCCGACACCCTGCGCATGGTCGCGCTCGGCGGCCTCGGCGAGGTCGGCCGCAACATGCACGTGGTCGAGCTCAACGGCCGCCTCCTCATCATCGACTGTGGGGTGCTCTTCCCCGAAGAGAACCAGCCCGGCGTCGACCTGGTGCTCCCCGACCTCAGCTACCTCGAGGATCGCCTGGACGACATCGAGGCCATGGTCCTCACGCACGGCCACGAGGACCACATCGGCGCCGTGCCGTACTTGCTGCGCATGCGCCAGGACATCCCGATCCTCGGCTCGCAGCTGACGCTCGCGTTCCTCGAGGCCAAGCTCGCGGAGCACCGCATCAAGCCCATCACGCTCGCCGTCAAGGAGGGCCAGCGCGAGAAGATCAAGGCCTTCGATCTCGAGTTCGTCGGCGGTCAACCACTCGATCCCCGACGCGCTCGCCGTGTTCGTGCGCACGTCCGCGGGCACGATCCTCAACACCGGCGACTTCAAGATGGACCAGCTGCCGCTCGACGGCCGCATCACGGACCTGCGCTCCTTCGCCCGCTTCGGCGAGGAGGGCGTCGACCTCTTCCAGGTGGACTCCACCAACGCCGAGGTCCCCGGCTTCACCACGTCCGAGATGGAGATCGCGCCGACGCTCGACCGGCTCTTCGCCAACGCCACGGGCCGCATCATCGTCGCGTCCTTCGCGAGCCACGTGCACCGCGTCCAGCAGGTCATCGACGCCGCCACACGCACACGGCCGACGCGTCGCCTTCGTGGGCCGCTCGATGGTGCGCAACATGGGCATCGCCGCGGATCTGGGCTTCCTCAAGGTGCCCGACGGCATCCTCGTCGACCCCAAGAAGGCCGACGACCTGCCGCCCGAACAAGGTCGTCTTCATGTCCACCGGCTCTCAGGGCGAGCCGATGGCCGCGCTCAGCCGCATGGCCAACGGCGACCACAAGGTCGAGGTGGGCAAGGGCGACCTGGTGATCCTCGCGTCGTCGCCTGATCCCCGGCAACGAGAACGCGGTGTTCCGCGTCATCAACGGGCTGATGCGCCTCGGCGCCACCGTGGTGCACCAGTCCAACGCGCGCGTGCACGTCTCCGGCCACGCGTCGCGCGGGCGAGCTGCTGTACTGCTACAACATCCTGCGCCCCAAGAACGTGATGCCCATCCACGGCGAGGTGCGCCACCTGCTCGCCAACGGCGCCCTGGCGATCAAGACGGGCGTGCCCCCGAGCGCGTGATGTTCGCCGAAAACGGCGTCGTCATCGACATGAAGGACGGCATGGCCAAGGTCGTGGGCGCCGTCGAGTTCCACAACATGTACGTGGACGGGTCGTCGCGTGGGCGAGGTGACGGAGACCGAACTCAAGGACCGCCGCATCCTGCCGACGAGGGCTTCGTGTCCGTGTTCGTGGTGATGGACTCGTCGAACGGTCGCGTGCATCTCGGGCCCGAGATTCACGCCCGCGGCATCGCCGAGGACGACTCGGTGTTCGACGCGATCATGCCCGACTCAAGAAGGCGCTCGAAGAGGCCGCCAAGACGGGCTCGACCGACAACCACCAGTTGCAGCAGGTGATGCGTCGCGTGGTCGGCCGTTTCGTCGGCACCAAGCTGCGCCGTCGGCCGATGATCATCCCGATCGTCATCGAGGCCTAGGCTGCGAACGTCGCGCGGGCCGCTACAACCAAACGCTCGAGCCTCGCGCGTACTCCTTTCAACAGGGCAATGAAGGGGGACGCTTCGTGAGCGCGTGGAAGCCGCTGGTCGAGGAACTGGTCGGCGATCGGTCGCCGAGGCTGCTGGGCTACGGCGTGCTGCTCACGGGATCGCTCCCGGACGCCGAGGACCTGCTCCACGACGCCATTGTCAAGGCGTTCGGGCGCCCGCGTCGGTTCGACCACGTCAACGCGGCGGAGCAGTACGTGCGCCGGACGATGCAGACCCTCGCGATCGACCGACACCGCGACGCGCGAGGCGTTCCGTCGCGCGATCGAGCGCGACCCCCTCCCTCCGGCACCCGTGCTCCTCGACTCCGACACCCCCCTCGACGTCGAGGCCGCGCTCGCGGGGCCTCACCGGACGGGAGCGCGTGTGCGTGACGATGCGCTTCTACGACGACCTGACCGTCGCCTCGATCGCGGGTCGGCTCGGCCTGGCCGAGGGGACGGTCAAGCGCTACCTGAGCAACGCGTACGCGAAGCTCGCGATCGTCTCTTGCCGATCGACGTAGTCGTGGGTAGTGACGCCCCGGACGACCGTTCGCGGTCACCCCCGAAGGAGGACACCGGATGAACGAAACACTACGCTGGACCTGCTCGTCGCCGCCGCCGATCGCGCTGACGCGGGACTATCGACGGCGGGTACGGCGTTCGTCGACCGCGCACGGATAACCCGTGTCACACGCGCCATCCAGGTGCGCGACGCGCCGCGACCTACGCCGGAGCGGGGACCGCCGCGGCCGCCTTCGCCGTCGGCGCGGGCTTCGGCGTCGTGGCCCTCCGGCATGCGTCCTTGAATCTCTTCCCCGCCGGGCATCCTTCGCCCGACCCGTCGGCGCCGGTCCCGTCCATCACGGCTACGCCCGCATCTCGGACGGTCGACCTCGTCCCGTTGACCTCCGACAGCGACGGGAACTACTACTTCTTCTACGTGACGTTCGGCTCGACCGATATGGCCGAGTTCCCGGCGACCGGATTCAGGCCTCCGAACGCCCCGAGGTCCCAGCGGATGCCATGGTGGTCCGGGTTCACTGGGTCGTCCGACGGATACGTCCTCTCCGCTCCCGGCGCCGTCGACTCCAACCTCGGGGTTATCCACGCCGCGGCGAGTGACGGCAGGGCGCCGTTCCTCTTCGACGAGAAGACCCCGGGGTTCGTACTCCGTGGTGGGGGATGTGAGGTCCGGCTCGCCGTGGGGCATTCACTTCTACCTCGTCGACGGACGCCTCTACCCGGAATCGGAGGCGGTGGGCAATCCCGACGCCGTCGAGTACACGGCGATGCTCGCGAGCGCAACGCCCGCTCCCGCGCCCGGGGCGTCCGTCACGACGACGCTCGTGCGCGTCCCGCTTGAGAAACAGTACTCGACCGACGAAACGACGAGCCGCACGTACGCCTACTACTCGTCCCTCGGCGCGAAGGAGATGATCTCGTTCCCCGGGGGCGGCCTGTGGTACCCCGGAATCCCGGACGTCCCCGTCCGACGCCGTCGTCCTTACGTTCCACGGGGGAGTGGACGGGTTCGACCTCACGAGCGACCCCTCGGCGGGGGACATGGCGATCATGCCCGCGTGGCTCAACGAGACCAACCTCTACGCCTACGCGCTCGAGGGCGACCGGTGCGCGCCTTGCAACTTCGAGTACACGGCGGACGGCCAGAACGCGACGATCGCCTGGGACGCTATCGGGGACATTACGGACCACACCCGCTGGGGCATTCACTACTACCTGGTGGACGGCGAGGTGGTGAAGGAGGTCGACGGGCGTGCGAACCCGGCGGCCGTCGAGGTCACCACGTGGTTCGACCCGGCGACGTTCGCGCCGACCGGATAGCGCCCGCGGGAAGGCTCGCGCGTCTGTCGCGCCGTGCCTGACGCGACGGGTCGCCGCGCGGGGTAGCGTGGCGGATCATGGCTCGAAGCGCAAACCCGTGCGCCGCACGACCACCCAGCGCACGCGCAA
The DNA here is from genome assembly GCA_963823015.1 of uncultured Actinomycetota bacterium. Taxonomy (GTDB): domain Bacteria; phylum Actinomycetota; class Actinomycetes; order Actinomycetales; family Demequinaceae; genus JAFGBM01. Next base: position 262,754 of record CAWGJW010000001.1, read on the forward strand.
GATGCCCGCGCGGAAGAAGCGCGCGCCCGTGGCCGCTGCGCGCCGTCCGCAACGCCGGCATCGGCCTCTCGCACGCGATGGGCGGAGGCGCGCGCAAGGTCGGCGACGGCGTGCGCGGCGTGGACCCGTAGCGTCCGTCAGACCGTCGCCGCGCTCGATGTGGCTCGGTCTCGCCGATCGTCGTCGCGGCGCGGGAGTGGTGGGGCTGGGCGAGCCCCGTCGGGGACTTCACGCACTGGGTCGTGGCGGGAACCTTCGGCGTGCTCGCCGTCGGCCTCCCCGTGCTCCTCCTGCTCCTCGTCATCCGCATGCTCCGCCACCCCGCCGAGGCGCCCGAGGAGACGACGGGCATCGCCATCGGCGTGTTCCTGGTCGCCTGGGCGGTCGCGGGCATCATCCACATCGGCGCCGGGCAGCCGCGTCCCCGATCACGGCCTCGAGGCCGTCCAGCGCGCGGGAGGGGTGCTCGGCTACATCGCCGGGGCGTCGCTCGCGAGCTCTGTGACCTCGCCCTTCGCGATCGTGCTGCTCGTCCTCGTCCTCCTCTCCGGGCGTCCTCATCGCGACTCGCACCCCCGTGCGCGAGGTGTGGCCGCGCCTGCGGGCCTTGGTCGACCGCGGCGGCGACGGAGGACCTCGACATGCCCGAGCACCGCACCCTCGCGCGGCTCCAAGGAGAAGACGCGCGGCGCGACCACGGGGGCCGGCGGGTCGAAACCCGCCCACGCGTCGGAGGAGATCGACTGGTACGTAGGCGGACGAGGCGTTCGCGCGGACGCTCCGGGGCGAGTTCGACGAAATCGTCGGCGGCGCCGGGGCGCACGTCCGCGCCGAGGGCGAGCACGGGGACGACACGCCGACGCCCGCGTTCGGGACCGGGGAACGCGGGCCGCGCGTCTCCCCGTATCAGCTCGAGGGCACGGAGGCCGTCCCGACCGTGCCGGGCGCGACGCCCGGCGAGCGAGCGAGCCCGAGGAGCCGGGCCTGTACTCCCTTCCCCCGCTCGACCTGCTCGTCAAGGGCGCGCCCCATCGCTCCCGCTCCCAGGCCAACGACCGCGTCGTCGAGTCGCTCCAGGGCGTGCTCGAGCAGTTCGACGTCGACGCGGAGGTCGTGGGCTTCAGCCGTGGCCCCACGGTCACGCGCTACGAGGTGGAGCTCTCCTCCGGCGTGAAGGTCGAGAAGATCACCCAGCTCGCGAAGAACATCGCCTACGCCGTGGCGAGCCCGGACATCCGCATCCTCAGCCCCATCCCCGGCAAGAGCGCGATCGGCATCGAGATCCCCAACGTCGACCGCGAGACCGTGGTGCTCGGCGACGTGCTGCGCTCGGCGGTCGCGAAGAAGATGGACCATCCGATGGCGATCGGGCTGGGCAAGGACATCGAGGGCGGGTTCGTGATGGCGAACCTCGCGAAGATGCCCCACCTGTTGGTCGCAGGCGCCACCGGCTCCGGGAAGTCGAGCTTCATCAACGCGCTCATCATGTCGGTGCTGATGCGCTCCGCGCCCACCGAGGTCCGGCTGGTCCTCGTCGACCCCAAGCGCGTCGAGTTGACCGCGTACGAGGGCATCCCGCACCTCATCACGCCCATCATCACGGACCCGAAGAAGGCCGCCCAGGCGCTCGAATGGGTCGTCAAGGAGATGGACGTCCGCTACGACGACCTCGCGCAGTACGGGTTCAAGCACATCGACGACTTCAATAAGGCGGTGCGCACCGGCGCGGTGAAGCCCCTGCCGGGTTCGAACCGCAAGGTGACGACGTACCCCTACCTCCTCGTCATCGTCGACGAGCTCGCCGACCTCATGATGGTCGCCCCGCGCGATGTCGACGACGCCGTCCAGCGCATCACCCAGCTCGCGCGAGCCGCCGGGATCCACCTCGTTCTCGCCACCCAGCGTCCCTCGGTCGACATCATCACCGGGACCATCAAGGCGAACGTCCCGTCGCGCCTCGCGTTCGCGACGTCCTCGCTCGCCGACTCGCGCGTCGTCCTCGACATGCCGGGGGCCGAGAAGCTCGTCGGGCAGGGAGACGCCCTCTTCCTGCCGATGGGGGAGTCGAAGGCGACCCGCATCCAAGGGGCGTGGATATCCGAAAGCGAGATCCACGCCGTCGTCGACCACGTCAGGACTCAGGCGCAGCCGCGCTACCGCGAGGATGTGATCTCCGCGCAGGCGTCCGCGAAGCCCGCCGAGGACATCGGCGACGACCTTGAGGAACTCCTCGCCGCGGCGGAGCTCGTCATCACGACCCAGCTCGGCTCGACGTCGATGCTTCAGCGCAAGCTCCGCGTCGGCTTCGCGAAGGCCGGTCGTCTGATGGACCTCCTGGAAAGCCGGGAGATCGTCGGCCCCTCGCAAGGCTCCAAGGCGCGCGAGGTTCTGGTCGCGCCTGAACGTCTTGCCGCGACGCTCGCTATCCTCAGAGGTGAGGTACCCACCCCCCTCGGGGGAACACGGGCGACGCGCAACGGAGACGTCGGATGGATGGACTCGTAGGGTTCGTGCAGAACCCGGCGTTCGTCATCGCCGCGAGCACGCTTCTGCTTCTCGTGTCCATCGTCAGCCTCGCGTCCTTCTACCGAGCCGGAAAGGCCCGTCAGTCGCGCGACCAGGCGCTCGCGCGGGCGTCCGGACTCCGTCGTCAACTCGAGGCCGTGCTCGCCTCCTCGCGCGACGGCGTCGTGGTGGTCTCCTCGGGCGGGGACGTCCTCATGATGTCCGACGCCGCGGCCGCGAGCCTCGGCGTCCACGTCGCGGAGGTCGTGGGGCGCCCGGTGGCGAGGCTTGGCATCCGGACGATCGACGAGGGGATGCACCCGCTCAACCTCCAGGAGGTCTTCTCGGCCCGGTACAACCGCGGGTCGGACGCGCGCGTCATCGGCGTTCCCGGACGACGCGGGGCAGACGACGTCCGGTGGCTACAGGTCACGACGGTGGAGGTGCCGGACGCGGACCCCTCCGGCCCGGTCAGCGTCGCCCGCATCGTCGATTCGACGGGGACGACGGAGGCGGTCGAGGCGACCAACAGGACGGACCAGCAGTTCCGAAAGGCGATGGAGAACGCCCCCGTCGCCATGGCGCTCGTCGACCTCGAGTGGCGTGTCATGGAGGTCAACCGCGCGTTCGCGGAGTTGCTCGGGTCCACGGTCTCCGCTCTGCGCGGCACTCCGCTCGCCGCGCTGTCCCACCCCGCCGACGTCTCCAAGGAGCGCGAGGAGCTCCAACGCCTGTACGACGGCGCCCAGTCGCACTTTGCCGTGGAGAAGCGCTTCGTGAAGTCCGACGGGCTCGTCGCATACGTCGTGCTCAACGTCGGCCTCGTCCGCCACCCCGGCGGCGCCCCCGACCACTACGTCGTCCAGCTGCGGGACACGACCCAGGATCGCGTCCACTCGGACCAGCTCGCGCACGCCGTCGAGCACGACCCGCTGACGCGGCTCGCGAACCGCACCCTGATGAACGACGTGCTCGAGAAGGCCGTGGGGCAACCCGACGCGATCGGACGCGTCGCCGTCATCGCCGTCGACCTCGACGGCTTCAAGAGCCTCAACGACCGGTTCGGTCACGCCGTGGGGGACGACGCCCTCTTCCACACGGCGCGCGTGCTCGAGGCGGCGGCGGGCCGGCACGGGAAGGTCGCCCGCATCGGCGGCGACGAGTTCGTGGTGGTGATCGACGAGACGGGGGCGGACCGCATCGCGACCCAGGTCGCCGAGGCGATCCACGAGGGGCTGCGCAAGCCGCTCGTCGTGAAGCGGCATCAGATCAACCTGCACGCCTCCGTGGGCATCGCCCTCGCCGACACCGACACGCTTTCCGAGGGCATGGCGAGCCTCCTCAACGCCGCCGACGCCGCCATGTACCGGGCGAAGGCGGCGGGGAAGAGCCGCACGGAACGGTACGTCCCCTCGATGCGGCTCGACGCGGAGTCGCACGGCGCGCTCGTGGCCGAGCTGCGCGAGGCGATGAAGAACGGCGACCTGGTGCTCCACTACCAGCCGATCCTCGAGCTCTCGGACCGCACGGTGGTCGGCTACGAGGCGCTCGTCCGGTGGCAGCATCCCACGCGGGGCCTCCTTCTCCCTGGGCGTTCCTCCCGCTGATCAACGACCGGCAGCTGAGCGTCGAGCTCGGGGGGCAACTCGTCGACCAGGTGGCGCGGTTCCTCGCGGACAACCGGGAGAGTCACGCGTGGGTATCGCTCAACGTGAGCGCCGACCAGCTCGGCGACAGCGAGTTCGCCGACCGCGTGCTCACGAGCATCGCGAAGCACCACCTGTCTCCGCACCGGCTCGTCATCGAACTCACCGAGGCGTCGCTCGTCTCGCCGAACACGCGCATCCGTCACGAGCTCACCGAGATGCGCAACGCGGGCATCCCGATCCTTCTCGACGACTTCGGGACGGGCGTCTCGCCGCTCAGCTATCTGCGCGACCTGCCCGTATCCGGCGTGAAGCTCGACATGTCCTTCACCGCGGGCATTCCGGAGGATCCGGCCGGCGCGCGCGTGTCGCGCGCCCTCGGGGCCCTCGCCCGCGAGCTCGGTCTCGCGACCATCGCGGAGGGTATCGAGACGGAGTCTCAGGCGGAGTTCCTGCGCAGCTGCGGGTGGCGTTACGGCCAGGGGTGGCTCTTCGGGGTGGCGCAGCCGCCGTCCGCGACGCACGACGCCTCGGTCACCTTCTCGAAGAGCCTCATCGACCCGCGCCCGCTCGACGACATCGACGCGGAGGAGTGACGCGGCGCGTCACGAACCCGACGCGCTCCACGGGGTGCGCTCGATCCAGAACGCCGCGTCCGCCAGGTGCGTCGGAGGCGTCGTCCGTTCTGGCGCCTGCGAGCCGACATCCCCGCGCAGGAGGTTGTAGCGTTTCTTGACCTCGGCGGCGCTGAGGTTCCCGGCGCCGTGGGGGATGTCGGAGATGACGTAGAGCTTGTGGCCGCCGGTGCGGTCCACGGTGACGCCCGTCCACTCGACGCCGACGTCCACGTTTCCGTCGACCGCGACGGTGAACGTGGCGGTGAGGAGGACGCCGGTCGCGGTCTCCGTATGGCCGACGGTCGAGTAGTCCTGGTTGGAGATGTAGTTCCCCAGGCCGTACGCGACCCACATTCCGTTGCCGTTCGGCCCGCCCTTGAGCTTCACGATCGGCTCCGCCACGTGGGCGTGGTGCCCGATGACGAGGTCGACCATCCCCGAGTCGGCGATCTTCTGGTCGAGCGCGACCTGCGCCGCGGTCGGCTTCGTCTGGTATTCCACGCAACAGTGCACGGAGGCGATCACGACGTCCGCGCCGGCCGCGCGCGCCGCCTTCGCCTGGGCGATGATCCCGCTCGCGTCCGCCGCGTTCGCGTTGAACTCCTTGACCGACCAGGGCTTGCCGGAGGGGACGGGAAGCCCGTTGGTTCCGTAGGCCCACGAGATGTGCGCGACGGTGATGTAGCGGTGCCCGGCCTGCACTCGGTACAACTGGGGCCGCGAGGACTCCTCGGCGCTCGTCGACGTTCCCACGGCCCCCATGCGGACGGCGTCGAAGGCCTTGAGGCTCGCGACGATCCCGGCCCAGCCCTTGTCGACCATGTGGTTCGACGCCGTGGAGCAGCCGTCCCACCCCTGCTTCTTGAGCGCCGGGACGATCTGGGGCGGCGCGGAGAACACGGGGAAGCCCGACGGCTTGGTCCCCGGGGGCGCGACGGGAACCTCCATGTGGCAGATCGCGAGGTCGGCGCCGGAGATCCACGGGTCGAGGTTGCCCCAGAGCGGTTCCATGTCGAACTTCCCGGACTTCTCCGCGTCCCTGACGACCGCGCCGTGGGGGAGCACGTCGCCCGCCGCGACCAACGTGAACGAGACCGGGCCTTCGGGCTCCGGCGTCGTCGCTGTGGCGGACGGGGTGACGTGAGGCGCCGGGTTCGTCAGGCGGAAACTCTCGGGCTGGTCGAGGACGTCCGCGAGCGTCCAGCCCGTGACGGCCGACGCGATCCCGACCCCGATGACGGCGACGCCGAGAAAGATGCCCACGCCCGCAAGCGCCCGGCGTCCCCGCCGGCGGCTCCCGAGATGCGTGGCATTACTCCCCTGGGTATGCCGTGCCATGGGGGAACGATACCTCGCTTCCCGGGCGAAGTCGCGCGTCCCACTAGGGTTGACGCGTGACCGCGCTGCTGCCGAACCTGCTGACCGCCCTCCGCCTCGTCGCGGTCCCCGGCGTGGTGTGGTTGGTGCTCGCCGACGACGGCGTCGATGGAGACCTCCGCTGGTGGGCGCTTCTCGTCTTCCTCGTCGCCTCCGCCACGGATTTCTTCGACGGCTTTCTCGCCCGGCGATGGAAGGTCGTCAGCGCGTTCGGCAAGCTCGCCGACCCCATCGCCGACAAGGCCCTCATCCTTGCCGCGCTCGCGGCGCTCTGCGTCACCGACGGGGTCCCGTGGTGGCCGCTCGCGATCCTCGCCGTCCGCGAGGTCGCGGTGACGCTCGGGCGTTTCGCCGTGATCGACCACGGCGTGCTCGCCGCCTCGGGCGGGGGCAAGGTGAAGACGGCCGTTCAGATCGGCGCCGTCACCTTTTATCTGTGGCCGCACGGCCCCGCGTGGCTCCGAGACTTCGCCTGGTGGTGCCTTCTCGCGGCCGTGGTTATCGCCGTCGTCACGGGGGTGCAGATCGCGCGGGAGATCGTCCGTATGCGGCGGTTGGGACGGCGGGGACGGCCGTGAACGCCGCCTCGCCCGAGGAGGTTCTCGCGCTCGCGCGGGAGCACGGTCTCACGATCGCGACGGCGGAGTCGCTGACCGGCGGGCTCGTCGCCGCGGCGCTCACGTCGGTGCCCGGATCGTCGGACGTCTTCGTCGGCGGAGTCGTGTCGTATTCCGTCGGAGCCAAGACGGACGTGCTGGAGGTTCCGGTCGCGCTGGTTGAGGCCGAGGGGCCGGTGAGCGAGGCGGTCGCGCGGGCGATGGCGGAGGGGGCGCGCCGCCTCTTCGGGGCCGACGCGGCGGTCGCGACGACGGGGGCCGCGGGTCCCGATCCCCACGGCGGCCGGGCGCCCGGCACGTTCTGTGTCGCGGCCGTCGGCCCGCCCGGGTCGCTCGCCGTCACGGAACGCGTCCCCGGCGGGCGCGACGAGGTCCGGCGAAGGGCCGTTGCGAGGGCCGTCACGACACTGTGTGACGTTCTCGTCACGAAGGGGAAGGCGGGAACAAGGGTGGGGTAGTCTGCGTTGTGACAGACGTGGAGAGTACAGGATTGATCCGGAAGGGAGGGCACATGCCGATTCTTCGTAACGAACTCGGCGACGTCCTCCGTGGCACGCGCCTGACGCAGGGCAAGACCCTGCGCGACGTCTCGTCGAACGCGCGCGTCTCCCTCGGCTACCTTTCCGAGGTCGAGCGCGGGCAGAAGGAGGCGTCCTCCGAACTGCTCGCGTCGATCTGCGACGCGCTCGACGTGCCGATGTCGGAGGTGCTCCGCGACGTCGCCGACCGGTTCACGGTCGCCGAGGCGCTCGCCGCCGACGTCGTTCCGGCGATCCCCGACACGGTGCCGGAGCTCTTTCCCTCCCGCCGCGCGGGGGACGGGCTCGTCTCCACGCGACGCTAGATGCGCGTCAGCGAGTTCTACGCGCTCCTGAATGACGTCTTCGGGCCGGAGTACGGCCGGACGCTCGCGAGGGAGTTCGCCATCAACGACCTCGACAGCAGGACGGCCGACCGCGCCCTCGACGACGGCGTGGATCCGCGCGACGTGTGGCACGCCCTGTGCGACGCGATGGACGTCCCGCCCGAACGGCGCGATGGCGGTGACCGTACCCGGATGATTCCGCCGCCGCGCTGACGCGACACGCCGGAGAAATCTCGTCGCCGTTCGAACATATGTTCGGTAATCTCGTATCCACGACGGTGTACCCAGGGCTTCGAACCCGGCGATGCGTCCCCAACCGGGGGCGGCGTCGGGCCGATGTCGGGGGTACGTCTTAGCGTGGTGGTCGTATCGTCAAGCGGCGGAGACGCCGGGGATAGGTGGCAGCGATGGCAAGCACGGACCGCGAGAAGGCGCTCGAGGCGGCGCTCGGGCAGATCGATCGGCAGTTCGGCAAGGGCTCGGTCATGCGTATGGGCGAGGGGCAGCGCGTCGCCGTCGAGGTGATCCCCACGGGATCGATCGCCCTCGACGTGGCGCTCGGGATCGGCGGGCTTCCGCGCGGCAGGGTCGTGGAGATCTACGGCCCCGAGTCGAGCGGGAAGACCACCCTCACGCTCCACGCCGTCGCGAACGTCCAGAAGGCCGGCGGCGTCGCGGCGTTCATCGACGCGGAGCACGCGCTCGACCCGGAGTACGCCAAGAAGCTCGGCGTCGACATCGAGAACCTGATCATCTCCCAGCCGGACACGGGGGAGCAGGCGCTCGAGATCGCCGACATCCTGATCCGCTCGGGCGGCGTCGACGTGCTGGTGATCGACTCGGTCGCGGCGCTCGTGCCGAAGGCGGAGATCGAGGGCGAGATGGGGGACAGCCACGTGGGGCTCCAGGCGCGTCTCATGTCGCAGGCACTTCGCAAGATCACGGGCGGGCTCAACACCTCGAAGACCACCGCGATCTTCATCAACCAGCTCCGGGAGAAGATCGGCGTGTTCTTCGGCTCCCCCGAGACCACCACGGGCGGCAAGGCCCTCAAGTTCTACGCCTCCGTGCGTCTCGACATCCGCCGCATCGAGACCCTCAAGGAGGGCACGGACGCCGTCGGGAACCGCACCCGGGTCAAGGTCGTGAAGAACAAGATGGCGCCGCCCTTCAAGCAGGCGGAGTTCGACATCCTCTACGGCCAGGGCATCTCCCGCGAGGGCGACGTGATCGACCTCGGCGTCGAGCATGGCTTCATTCGCAAGTCGGGGGCCTGGTACACGTGCGAGGGCGACCAGCTCGGGCAAGGCAAGGAGAACGCCCGAGCCTTCCTCAAGGACAACCCGCAGCTGTGCAATGAGCTCGAGGGCAAGATCAAGGAAAAGCTCGGCGTCACCTACAAGGGGGCGCCGCCCGCGGGCGAGGAGAGCCAGGCTCCGGCGATCGCCGCCGAGGACTCCGTGGCGGGAGACGACGCCGACGAGGCGTCGCGCGTGCTCGCGGAGGCGGAGGCTGCCGTCGAGGGCGCGACCTCGTAGGTCATGGGCGGTCCGTCGCGCCGCGGCGCCGAGTCGACCGACCCGTCCGAGCGGGCGCGCGAGATCGCGCTTCGGATCCTCGCCGGCGCGCCCCGGAGCGAGGCGCAACTTCGCGAGGGCCTGACGTCGAGGGACGTCTCCGAGTCGATCGCCGACGAGGTGATCGATCGCTACCGCGAGGTCGGACTCCTCGACGACGCGGGGCTGTCCGCCGCCATCGCGAGGACGCGGCACGCCGAACGCGGCCACTCGCGGCGGGCGATCGCCGTCGAACTCCGACGCAAGGGGTTCGACGGCTCCGACGTCGAGGCCGCCCTCGCCCAGGTGTCCGAGGAGGACGAGCGCGCGACGGCGGAAAAACTCGCCCGCGAGCGGTGGGCGACCCTCTCCGGGACACCCCGCGAGGCCCGACTCAGGCGCGTCGCGTCCTACCTCGGGCGCAAGGGCTACGCGGCCGGCCTCGCCTATGAACTCGTGCGCGGCCTCGATCGTGCCGATATCTTGGGTGGTCGGGAGGTGAATCCCGCCGAGGAGGAAGTCTCGTGATCACCGTCAACCAGATCGTGCAGATCGTTCTGGTGCTGGGGTTGACCCTCCTCGCCCTCTTCGTCGTCCTCCTGGGCAGGCGCGACGCGGAGCAGGAACGCGAATCGGCCAAGCGCGACGCGACAGCTATGCGCGAAGAGGCGCGCACCCTCCTCTCCGAGGCTCAGCGGAAAGAAGAGAGGCTCGCGTTGCGCGAGCGGGAGATCGCCGAGGATCAACGCAATCTCGGCGCGTACCAGAGGAACCTCGACGAGCGATCGGCCGACCTCGCCAAGAGCGAGCGAAAGATCGAGGCGGAGCGCGCCACGCTCAAGGCGAAGCACGACGAGGCGCTCGCGGCGGTCGCGGGGATGAAGCCGAAGGAGGCGGAGAAGGCTCTGCGCGAACGGCTCATCGCGGACGCCGAGGCGAACGCCGCGGGCGCGCTCCGGCGGATCGAGAAGAGGATCGAGGAGGAGGCCGAGACCCGCGCCCGCTCGATCCTCGTGACGGCGATGCAGCGCCAGGCGGCCGAGACGTCCGCGCAGCAGAGCGTCACCCGCATCGACCTGCCCTCGGACGAGATGAAGGGGCGGCTGATCGGCCGGGAGGGGCGCAATATCCGTACGTTCGAGGCCCTGACCGGGGTGTCCATGATTCTCGACGACGGCGCGGACGGGGTGCTCCTCTCGTCGTTCGACGTCGAGCGCCGCGAGACGGCCGCCGAGGCGCTCCGCGCGCTCGTCGCGGACGGGCGCATTCAGCCACCGCGCATCGAAGCCGCGTATGCCGCGGCCGTCGCCTCAGCTCCCGAACGGGCGACCAAGGCCGGGCTCGATGCGGCCGAGGAGGCGGGGGTCTCCGGCGTCGCGCCGGAGGTCATCGAGGTGTTGGGACGCCTGCGACTGCGCACCTCGTACGGCCAGAACGTCCTCGCGCACCTCGTCGAATGCGCGGCGATCGCCGCCTCGATCGCCTCGGAGATCGGGGCGGATGTCGAGGTTGCCCGCCGCGGAGCGTTCCTCCACGACATCGGAAAGGCGCTCACGGGGGAAAAGAAGGGGACGCACGCGCTCGTCGGAGCTCAGTTCGCCGCGGAGCACGGCGAGTCGCCCGCGGTCGTCAATGCGATCGCGGCGCATCACGACGAGGTCCCCCAGGAGACGCTTGAGGCCGTCCTCGTCCAGGTCGCCGACGCGATCTCCGCGTCGCGCCCCGGAGCCCGCAGGGAGGACTTCGACACGTACGTCGAGCGCATGTCCTCGCTCGAGGCGATGATCCAGGCTCTCCCCGGCGTCAGCGACGTGATCGCGATGCACGCGGGTCGCGAGGTGAGGGTCGTCGTCGCGCCGGACAAGGTCGCGGACGCCGACCTCGAGAAACTGGCGCGTACGATAGCGGGGCGCATTAACGACACTGGCAAGCAGCCCGGGGAGGTCAAGGTCACGGTCATCCGCGAGATGCGTGCGGAGGCCGTCGCCGGATAGTGCCATGAGCGATACGTCGCACGCCCGGACGTACCTGGTCAGGACCCTCGGGTGCCAGATGAACGTCCACGACTCCGAACGCATGGCCGGTTTGCTCGAAAGCGCCGGTTACGAACGCGCGTCACGCGACACGGACGTCGCGGACGTGGTCGTCATTAACACGTGCGCGGTGCGCGAGAACGCGGCCACACGGCTCTACGGGAACCTCGGCATCCTCGCGGCCGAGAAGGAGCGGCGTCCGGGAATGCAGATAGCCGTCGGCGGCTGCCTCGCCCAGAAGGATCGCGGCGCGATCATCGAGGCCGCGCCATGGGTCGACGTCGTCTTCGGAACCCACAACATCGACGTGCTTCCCACGCTGCTCGACCGCGCGCGACACAACGCCGCGGCCCAGATCGAAATCGAGGAGACCCTCGCGACGTTCCCGTCGACGTTGCCCTCGCGGCGCGAATCCACGGCCACCGCCTGGGTGTCCATCTCCGTCGGCTGCAACAACACGTGCACGTTCTGCATCGTCCCGTCGTTGCGCGGAAAGGAACGCGACCGCCGGCCCGGAGAGATCCTCGCCGAGGTGTCCGCCCTCGTCAGCACGGGCGCGCTCGAGGTCACGCTGCTCGGTCAGAACGTGAACACCTACGGGGTGGAGTTCGGCGATCGCGGGGCATTCGCGAGCCTCCTCCGCGCGTGCGGAGACGTCGACGGCCTCGAGCGCGTGCGGTTCACCTCGCCCCACCCGGCCGCCTTCACCGACGACGTGGTCGCGGCGATGGCGGAGACCCCGAACGTCATGCCGAGTCTGCACATGCCGCTGCAGTCCGGTTCCGACCGCGTGCTCAAGGCGATGCGCCGCTCGTATCGCGCCGAGCGTTTCCTCAGGATCCTCGACGGCGTGCGGGCGGCGATTCCCGACGCGGCGATCACCACCGACATCATCGTCGGCTTCCCCGGAGAGACCGAGGAGGACTTCCAGGCGACGCTCGACGTGGTCGAACGCTCGCGCTTCTCCTCCGCCTTCACGTTCCAGTACTCTCCCCGGCCCGGAACGCCCGCAGCCGAGATGGACGGCCAGCTCCCCAAGGCCGTCGTCCAGGAGCGGTTCGACCGGCTCATCGAGGTGCAGGAGAGGATCTCGCTCGAGGAGAATCGCGCGCTCGTCGGCACCGAGGTGGAGCTGTTGGTGCTCGACGGCGGCGGCCGCAAGGACGAGGCGTCCTCCCGCATGAGCGGGCGGGCCCGCGACAACCGCCTCGTGCACTTCGCCGTCCCCGAGGGAAGCACGCCCCGCCCGGGAGACGTCGTCACGGCGGAGGTCACGTACGGCGCGCCGCACCACCTGGTCGCGGACTCCGCGCTCGACGGCGGTCGATTCTCGGTTCGGCGCACGCGCGCCGGGGATCTCGCGGAAGGCGGGGCCGAGCACGAGCATCACCACGCGGCGGCGCCCGCCGTCGGACCGGTCGCTCTGGGCCTGCCCGCGTTGAGGACGTCCGGCGCGGCGTCGTGACCGCGTCGACTCCGCCGGTCATCGCGGTCGTCGGTTCGACCGCGACCGGCAAGTCGCAACTCGCGCTCGACCTGGCCGAGCGCCTCGGGGGCGAGGTCGTCAACGTCGACTCCATGCAGTTCTACCGGGGGATGGACGTCGGCACGGCCAAACTCCCGCCGGCGGAGCGACGCGGGATCCCGCACCACCAGATCGACACGCTCGACGTCCACGAGGACGCGTCCGTCGCCCGCTTCCAGGAGGACGCCCGCGCCGACGTCGACGCCATCCACGCGCGCGGCCACCGCGCGATCGCCGTCGGCGGCTCGGGCCTGTACGTCCGCGCCCTCCTCGACGAGTTCGCCTTCCCCGCGACGGACCCCGACCTCCGAGCGGCTCTCGAGGCGCGAGCGGAGGCCGAGGGGCCGGGAATCCTCCACCGCGAGCTCGCTGCCGTCGACCCGGAGGCGGCCCGCAAGATCTCCCCGAAGAACGCCAAGCGCATCGTCCGCGCACTCGAGGTGATCGCGCTCACCGGTCGACCGTTCTCCTCGTCCCTGCCCCGGCGCGAGTACGCCATCCCGGCTATCCAGATCGGCGTGCGCCTCGCCCCCGCGGGGCTCGACGAACGCATCGACGCCCGTGCTCGCGCGATGTGGGACGCCGGACTCCTCGCGGAGACGGAGACGCTCGCCGCCCGCGGTCTCCGCGACGGGGCGACCGCTCGGCGCGCCGTAGGGTACGCGGAGGCTCTCGCGGTGCTCGATGGCCGCATGGGCGAGGGCGAGGCCCGCGAGGCCACGGCGCGCAACACCCGCCGCCTCGCCCGCAAGCAGCGCACCTGGTTCGGAGCGGACTCGCGCATCGCCTGGATCGACGGGGCGACGGACGCCGCGGACGAGGGACGCGTCGTGGAGGCCGCGCTCGCCGCGATCGCTAGGCTTGAGGGATGAGCGGCGACACCCTTCCCTTCACCAAGGGCCACGGGACGGAGAACGACTTCGTGCTGCTCTTCGACGAGCGCGGCGAGATCGACCTCAGCCCGGCCCTCGTTCGCGCGTTGTGCGATCGGCGCGCGGGGATCGGCGCGGACGGCGTCCTCCGGGCCGTACGGGCGGGTCGTATCGACGCGGGCGCGGACCTGCCTCCCGAGACGTGGTTCATGGACTACCGCAACGCGGACGGCACGACGGCCGAGATGTGCGGCAACGGAGCCCGCGTGTTCGCGGCGTACCTCGAGCGCGAGGCCGGGGAGGACTTCTCCTCGGGGCAGGACGTGGGGACGCGGGGCGGAGTACACGCCGTGACGGCGCTCGGCGGCGGTCGCTACGCGGTGGACATGGGCCACTGGAGTCTCGCCGAGGGAACGTCCGAGGTCACGGTGCGCGGGTGGTCGGCGAAGCCGGCGATCTTCGCGGATCTCACCAATCCGCACGCCGTCATCGCGGTGCCCGACGTCGAGCACCTCGAGGACGCCGACCTCGCCGTGGCGCCGTTCGTCGAGCCCGTGCCGCCGAACGGGGCGAACGTCGAGCTCGTGGTCGAACTCGACGTGGAGGGCTCGCGCGGGCGGGCGAGGATGCGCGTGTTCGAGCGCGGAGTCGGGGAGACGCGATCGTGCGGGACCGGGGCGTGCGCCGCGGCGCTCGCCTCGCGCCAGTGGGCAGGCGCCGGCGCCCCGGACGTGTGGGACATCGAGGTCCCCGGAGGCGCCGTCGTGGTGCGTATCGAGGAGGATCGGACGGTGCTCGAAGGGCCCGCGGTCCTCGTCGCCGACGGCCTGGTCTCCCTGGCGTCGTTGACGTAACCGCGGGCCCCTCGGACCGGGGGTCAGCCCCCGAGCGTTCCGTCCGACGTGAGCATCAGAGCGAGCACGACCTCGCCCTTACGCAGCGCCGCCTTCATGAGCGGTCCGCCGGGGTAGTCGTACGACTTGAACTCGTCGAACTTCAGGCCGTAGGTCTTCTCGAGGCCGGGCTCGCAGAACGGGCGGTCCGGGCACTCGGCGGGTCCACCCAGCGAGATGGGGCCGCACGCCTTTGCGAGTTCGCTCAGCGTCGTGACGCCGTGCTTGTCCGCGAACGCCTTCGTGACCGCGAAGGCGTTCTGGTCCGCCGCCGAGGCGGGAGTCCCGAACACGAGGCCGGACTGCGCGGCGAGGTCCGTGAGGTGCGCCACCGTGGCGTCGAGGTCCGAGGAGGCCAGCTGCGGCGCGTCGGCTCCGTTGATCGAGTGGTTGAGGTACTCGGTGACCGTGCCGACGTACTCCGGCACGACGTCGACGTCGCCGCTGATCAGTGCGGGCATGTACGTCTCGCGGTTGCCGATCGTGCGCACCTCGACCGTGTAGCCGGCGTCGCGGAGAACGGCGGCGTAGATCTCGGCCAGCGTGATGCTCTCCGAGAAGTTCGCCGCGCCGACGACGAGCGAGCCGGAACCGGACTGCGGGGCCTTCAGCCCCTCCGTGGCTACGAAGTCCTTCGCGACGACCTTGGAGGACTCGAAGTCCACGTCGGTCGCCTTGTTGAGGGCGATGAGTTTGGGCGTCGTGAGGACGGCCGAGACCGCGTTAAGGTCGGCGAGGATCGCCGGGTCTTTGGCCGTGTCCGCGTTGACCGCCGGGACGATGTTGTCGACCGTCTGGAGGTTCTTGTCGTCCGCGAGCAGGACGATCTGGTCGCCCGGGACCGGGACGCAGGGGCCCGCCATGACGGCCCCGGTGGTCGTCGGGGAGGTCGAGGCGGGTTCGGACGGGGAGCAGGCCGTCAGGACCGCGACCGATGCCGCGATGGTCGCGAGCATGGCGTGTGTCTTTCGCACGGGATTTCTCCTTGGTGGTGGGGACCGTCGATGCGGGCGCTTGAGTGGCGGCGCGCGCGTTCAGACCTTCGTGGTCAATGTGTCCTTCATGCTAACGAGATTCGTCGCCGATTGTTCCCCGGACGGGTCGGGGCGCTAGGCGGCGAGGCGGGCGCCCGCGCGGAGCGGCGTGGGGGTGAGGCGCCGCTCGAGCCGTCCGAGCAGCGCGTCGACGCCGACGCTCAGCCCGGCGACGAGGATCGCCCCCGCGAGCGCCTGGCCGTATCGCTGCGTGCTCAGCCCGAAGTTGATGATGACGCCGAGGCCGCCGCCGGCGACGAGGGCGGCGAGGGGGATGGTCGCGACGGACTGGACGGCGGACGTCCGGAGGCCGGCGGCGATCAGGGGCCACGCGAGCGGGAGCTCCACGCCGCGGATCACCTGCCAGCGGGACATCCCCTGGCCGATCGCGGCGTCGCGCACGTCGGCGTCCACCCCGATCATCCCGGTGAACGCGTTCGTCAGGATCGGCGGGACGGCGAACACCCCGACCGCGATGATGACCGCGCGATCGCCGAATCCGACGGACCCCGACGCGAAGAGGGTGAGTAGCGCGAGCGTCGGGATGGCGCGGGTGAGGTTCGCGACGACGACGGTCAGCGTGCCGCCCCGGCGAACGTGGCCAAGGAGAAGCCCGAGCGGGAGCGCGATCACGGCCGCGAGGACCACGGCGCCCAGGGCCATGCCGAGGTGGCCGATCGCGAGGCCGAGGATCGAGTCGCGCCCCAGCCGCCACGAGCCGCTCGGCCCCCGACTCCAGACCCCGTTCGCGCCGACCCAGTTCGCCCCCGTCGTCAGCCAGTGCCACGCGTCGATCAGGATGCTCATGCGCGCATCCCCCTCAGCCACGGGGTCATCGCCTTGCCGAGGGCGAGGAGCAGGAGGTCGAGCGTGAGCGCCAGGAGCACGCACAGGAGCCCGGCCGTCGCGATCTCCGCGTGGTAGCCGCGGTAGAAGCCGCGGAACATCAGCTGACCGAGCCCCCCGAAGCCCACGACGACGCCGACGGTGGTGAGCGCGACCGTCGTCACCGTCGCGACCCGGAGCCCGGCGATCACGCTCGGCAGGGCGTTCGGGAGCTCGACGGACCACAGAAGACGTAAACGCCCGTACCCGAGGCCGCGCCCGGCGTCGACGACGTCGGGGTCGACGCCCTGGAGCCCGACGAGGATGTTGCGGACGAGCGCGAGGAGGGCGTACGCGACGAGCCCGATGAGGACCGTTACCCGCCCGATCCCCGTGTAGGGGGCAAGGATGCCGAACAGGGCGAGCGAGGGGATCGTATAGAACACGGACGATGCGCCGAGGATGGTCCCGGCGAGGCGCGGACGGAAATGGGCGAACGCGGCGAGCGGCAGCGCGATCGCGAACGCGAGAACGATCGCCTCGACCGTGAGCGTCGTGTGCTGCGTCAGCCGGAAGGCGATGTCATCCCAGTTTCCCTGGATGTACGCCCAACTGAGCCACGGATTGGGGCGATCCATGCCACGACGCTACCTGCTCGGGTAGCGTGGCGGCCATGACGGAGTCCGGTATCACCTTCGCCGGCGTCCGCAAGGAGTACGCGGGCGCCGTGGCCGTCGAGGATCTGACGCTCGACGTGAAGCCCCGCGAACTCCTGTGCCTCGTCGGCCCGTCGGGGTGCGGGAAGTCGACGACGCTACGCATGGTCAACCGGCTGGTCGAGCCGACGGCGGGGACCATCACGGTCGCCGGCGAGGACGTCATGTCGCGCGACCCCGTGGAGCTGCGGCGCCACATCGGCTACGTCATCCAGCACGTCGGCCTCTTCCCGCATCGCACGGTCGCGCAGAACGTCGCGGTCGTGCCGGGTCTGCTGGGCTGGGACCGCGACCGAAGGGCGGCGCGGGTGAGCGAACTCCTCGCGCTCGTCGGCCTCGACGAGGAAACCTACGGTCCGCGCTACCCGCACGAGTTGAGCGGCGGCGAGCGTCAGCGCGTCGGCGTCGCGCGCGCCCTCGCGACCGAGCCCCCGGTGCTCCTCATGGACGAGCCGTTCGGGTCCGTCGACCCGCAGGGCAGGCGCCGCCTTCAACAGGAGTTCCTGCAGATTCAGCGGAGCCTCGGCACGACGGTGATGATGGTGACGCACGACATCCGGGAGGCGATGGCGCTGGGCGACAGGATCGCCGTGTTCTCCTCCGGCGCGCACATCGAGCAGATCGACGTGCCGTCGGCGATCGCCGACACGCCGGCCAGCGCGTTCGTGGAGGATTTCATCGCCGACTTCGACGTCCCGGTCCGGGACGTCTAGGGCCGTCGCACGCGGAGGACGCGGAACCCCTTGGCGCTCGCGACCCGTTCCACCCAGCCGAGGGGCCGCCCGTCTCCGTCGCGCCACTCGGCGAGCCAACGGGCGAGCGAGTCGGCCCCGAGGTTGCGCTGGACGACGAGGTAGGCCTCGCCGCCGGGCCTGAGCCGGGGTAGCCACGTCTCGAGCAGCGCGTGGAGCGCGTCCTTGCCCACGCGGATCGGGGGGTTCGACCAGATCGCGTCGAACGCGAGGTCCCCGGGGAGATCCGTGGGGAGGGCCGCGGTCACGGGGGCGAGGGGGCGCGAGGCGGCGAGCCTCGTCGCGTTCGCGCGCGTGAGGTCGAGGGCACGCTCGTTGACGTCGACCGCCCACACGCGCGCGTCGGGCCGGAGGGACGCCAGGGTGAGGGCGATCGGCCCCCAGCCGCACCCGAGGTCGAGGAGATCGCCCGCCGGGGGAGCGGGAACGGCGCGGAGGAGGACGCGGGTGCCGAGGTCGATGTGGTCGGGGCTGAAGACGCCGGGTGCGGTTTCGAGCGTCGCGTCGGACCCGGAGATCGACACCGTGATCGCGCGGCGCTCCGCCGAGGACGCGGGACGCGCCGTGAAGTAGTGGTCGCCCGGGTACTCGCTCATGGCCGCGAGCGTACCCGGGTCCGGCCCGGGTGAGACAATGACCGGATCATGGCGGACCCCATCGAACCGGCCGAGGAGGCCGTATCCGGCGCGCGCTCCCGGGACATCGTGGAGCGCGTGCTCTCGCGCGCCGGAACGGCGGTCGCCGCGGGCGAGACTCGGTGGTCGGAAGGGGACGGCGACCAGCTCGAACGCGAGGCGCGGGCGGGCCTGCGCCGCATCGGCGGGATCTCCACCGAGCTCGACGACGTCTCCGAGGTCGAGTACCGCGCCCTGCGGCTCGAGCGGGTCGTCCTCGTCGGCCAGTGGTCGCACGGGACGGCGGCGGAGGCCGAGGTCTCGCTCCGCGAGCTCGCCGCCCTGGCCGAAACGGCAGGGTCGGAGGTCCTCGACGGCCTCCTGCAGAGGCGCCCCCACCCCGACCCATCGACGTACCTCGGCTCCGGCAAGGCCAAGGAACTCGCGGGCATCGTCGCCGCGGTCGGCGCGGACACCGTCGTCGTCAACGGCGACCTCGCCCCGAGCCAGCGCCGCGCCCTGGAGGACGTCGTCCGCGTCAAGGTCGTCGACCGCACCGCCGTGATCCTCGACATCTTCGCCCAGCACGCCAAGTCGAAAGAAGGCAAGGCGCAGGTCGAGCTCGCGCAGCTGGAGTACCTGCTCCCCAGGCTTCGCGGGTGGGGCGACTCGATGTCGCGACAGGCGGGCGGACGCGTCGCCGCGGGTGCCGGGATCGGTTCGCGCGGCCCAGGCGAGACGAAGATCGAGCTCGACCGTCGGCGAATCCGCACCCGGATGGCGCAGCTCAGGCGCCAGATCGCCCGCATGGCCCCCGCGCGCGAGGTTCGGCGCGATCGGCGAACGTCTCTGCCCAACGTCGCGATCGTCGGCTACACGAACGCGGGGAAGTCCTCGTTGCTCAACCGCTTGACGGGCGCGGGCGTGCTCGTCGAGAACGCGCTCTTCGCGACGCTCGACCCCACCGTCCGGCGCGCCCGCACGCCCGAGGGTCGCGAATTCACCATCTCCGACACCGTCGGGTTCGTGCGCGACCTGCCCCACCAGCTCGTCGCGGCGTTCGAGTCGACGCTTGAGGAGGTGGCGCACGCGGACCTCATCCTCCACGTCGTCGACGCCTCGCACCCCGACCCGGAGGGGCAGATCCTCGCCGTGCGCACGGTCCTCGCGGACGTTCCCGGCGCGTCCGACGTGGCGGAACTGCTCGTCCTCAACAAGTGCGACGTCGCCTCCGAAGAATCGCTCGCGACGCTTCGTTCGCGCCGCGAGCCGAGCGTCGAGGTCTCCGCCCTGACGGGCGCGGGATTCGACGCCCTCCTGGTGGCGATCGGCACGCACCTGCCCGAACCCTCCGTGAGGGTCGAGGCGACGGTTCCGTACACGCGGGGCGAGCTCGTGAGCGAGGCGCATTCGCGCGGCACGGTGCTGTCGGAGACCCACGAGGCCGACGGAACCCGCCTCGTCGCGCTCGTCGAGGGCGCGCTCGCCGCGCGCATCGAGGCGGCGAGCGTCGCGTCGGCGGGCGGGTCGCCCCCCGAACACCCGGCCGCGTGAGCGACGACGACGCCGCGGACCTGCTTCGGGTCGCGGTCGACGCCCTCGGGGGCGAGGAGAGGCCGGGCCAGGTGGCGATGGCGCGCGCGGTCACCGCCGCGTTCGCGAACGGCGAGCACGCCCTCGTCCAGGCGGGAACGGGGACGGGGAAGTCCCTCGGCTACCTCGTGCCCGCGGTCGCCCACGCGGTTCGCGACGACGCGCGCGTCATTGTCTCGACGGCGACCCTCGCGCTCCAACGCCAGGTATTCGGCAAGGACCTTCCGCTCGTGGTCGACGCGCTCGAGCCGGTGCTCGGCGCCCGGCCCCCGATCGCTCTACTCAAGGGGCGCGCGAACTACCTGTGCCGCCACCGCGTCGGCGGGGGTTTTCCCGAGCCGGAGGAGGGCCTCGACCTCGGGTCGCTCGGCCCGACGTCCGACCTCGGACGCGAGGTGGCGCGTCTCGCGACCTGGGCGGAGGAGACGGCGACCGGAGACCGGGACGACCTTGATCCGGGCGTCTCGTCCCGCGCCTGGTCCCAGGTGAGCGTCGGGGGCCGCGAGTGTCTGGGTCAGGCGTGCCCCATGGCCTCCGAGTGCTTCGCGGAACGATCGCTCGAACGAGCGCGAAGCGCGAGGATCGTCGTCACGAATCACGCGATGCTGGCGATCGAGGCGACGTCGCACGAGGTCCTCGGGCCCCACGACGCCCTCGTCGTCGACGAGGCCCACGAACTCGTTTCGCGCATCACCGCGAGCGCGACGAACGAGCTGTCGGCCACCCTCGTGACCGCCGCCGCGCGCGCCGCGAGGCGGGCGTCCGTTCCGGCCGACATCGCCGACGGGCTCGACGACGCGGCGCGCGCCCTCGAGGCCGCCCTCGACGTCGCCCGCGTCGGTCGCCTCCGCTACGGCCTTCCCGACGACCTCGCCCTCGCGGTCGAGGCGGTTCGGTCCGCGGCCCGCGCGGCGACGGGCGCGGTCGACGCCAAGGCCGACGACGCGGCGGCGAAGCTCGCCACGGCGCGGCTCGGCGAGATCGCGGACATGGCCGACGCGTTGCTCGGCGGGTCCGATGCCTTGGTGATCTGGTTGGCGCCGCCGGACGGTGACTACGGGGCGAGCGTGGCGTCGCGCATCCTCGCCGCGCCGCTCGACGTGGCGGGCCTGGTCCGGTCGCGGCTCGCGGAGGAGACCGCCGTCGTCTTCACGTCCGCGACCCTCGCGCTCGGCGGGTCGTTCGACGCGATGGCCCGCCAGCTGGGCGTCGAGGATCCGGTGACGCTCGACGCCGGCAGCCCGTTCGATCACGCGTCGCAGGGGATCCTCTACGTGGCGTCGCACCTCGATCGCCCCGGCTCCGGAGGCATCGCGGCGGACGCCATCGACGAGCTCGCGGACCTCGTCGCCGCGGCGGGGGGACGGACGTTGGGCCTGTTCTCCTCGCACCGGGCGGCGCTCGAGGCCACGGAGGCGCTGCGCGCGCGCCTCGACCTGCCGATCCTGTACCAGAAGGACGATCAGGTCCCGACGTTGCTCCGGCGCTTCCGCGAGGACCCGCGAGCCTGCCTCTTCGGCTCGACGACGCTCTGGCAGGGAGTCGACCTGCCGGGAGACACGTGCCAGCTCGTCGTCATCGACCGTATCCCGTTCCCGCGTCCCGACGACCCGGTGACACAGGCTCGCTCCGAGGCGATCGACGCGGCGGGAGGGAGCGGGTTCATGGCGGTGTCCGCGACGCACGCGGCGCTGCTCCTCGCTCAGGGGGCGGGACGCCTGATTCGCACGCTCACGGACCGCGGCGTGGTCGCGGTCCTCGATTCCCGTCTCGCGACGGCCAGGTATGGGGGATTCCTCGCGCGGTCGCTGCCGCCGCTGTGGCCCACGACGGACCGCGTCACCGTCCTGGACGCGCTCCGACGCCTCGACGGGCGCCGCGCGACGGCGGAGGGCGGCGCCTAGAGCCGACGGAGGACGGACACGACCTTGCCCATGATGGTCGCCTGGTCGCCGTCGATCGGGGCGTACGCGGGGTTGTGGGGCATCAGCCAGACGTGGCCGTCGCGCCGACGCAGGGTCTTGACGGTCGCCTCGTCGTCGAGCAGCGCGGCGACGATCTCGCCGTCCTGGGCGACGTTCTGCCGGCGGACGACGACCCAGTCGCCGTCGCAGATAGCGGCGTCGACCATCGAGTCGCCGGCGACCTTCAGCATGAAGAGCTCGCCCTCGCCGGTGAGTTGGGTGGGCAGGGCGAAGACGTCTTCGACGGCCTGTTCGGCGAGGATGGGCCCGCCCGCCGCGATGCGGCCGACGAGAGGGACAGCCGTGACGCCGCGGGGAAGCGACGCCGTGCTGTCCGGGGACAAGCGATGCGCGGAGGCGGAATCGTCGCCCGCGGCCTCGCCGGGCATGGAGATGTCGATGGCGCGGGGGAGGTTCGGGTCGCGACGCAGCACGCCCTTCGCCTCGAGGGCCTGGAGTTGGTGCTTCACGCTCGACGTGCTCGTCAGGCCGACCGCCTCGCCGATCTCGCGCATCGACGGGGGATAGCCCCTCTCCTGAACGGCGGAGCGGATGGTCTCGAGGATCCGTTCCTGCCGGGGCGTGAGGGTGGCGTCCGTGTGGACGTCGGGGAACTCGTGGATCGTCGCGCCGATGCCCGTCTCGTCGTCCATCTCTGCCTCCTGCGTCGTTCCCGGCCGTTTCGGGGCGTCCAACGGATGTCGGACCCGGGTGATGTCCTCGTGTCATGACGGTAACGGAGCCCAGCCGCGAAATCAAACACATGTTCGAGCGTGTCTTGATTCCTGTCGGCGGCCCGTGCTAGAAAGGGAACAGATGTTCGACGAACATATGTTCGAATACGGAGGCGATGATGACGCGAGCGGACGGACGGCTCAGCCAGGAAGGGCGGCTGCTGCGCACGCTGATCGGGATCGTGGTGCTCTTCAGCGCGCTGGTCGTGGGGCCGCGCGCGTTCGCCGCGGGCGATTCCGCCGACACGGGTAGCCGGACCTACGTCGTGGCCGAGGGCGAGACGCTCTGGGGGATCGCGAACGAGGTCGCGCCGGACGCGGCGACGGGCCAGACGGTCGCGCGGATCATGAGCCTCAACCACTTCTCGAGCCCGACGATCCACCCGGGCGAGCAGATCCTCGTCCCCGTCGCGCCGTAGAGGCGTGCCTGCGGCGCATCAGACTCGTCGGCCGGGTGGGCACCCTCCTCGCTCGCCCGGCCGACGTACCACGCGGACCTCGGCGTCGGGGGTTTCGTGGGACAGTAGGGGCATGTACTGCCCGTTCTGTCGCAACGGAGACTCGCGCGTGATCGACTCGCGCACCGCGGACGATGGGGCGTCGATCCGTCGCCGCCGGGAGTGCCCGGCGTGCGGCCGCCGTTTCAGCACCGTGGAGACCGCGAGCCTGAACGTCATCAAGCGCTCCGGCGTCTCCGAACCCTTCAGCCGCGAGAAGATCGTCACCGGCGTGAAGAAGGCCTGCCAGGGCCGCCCGGTCACGGACGACCAGCTCGCGTTGCTCGCGCAGAAGGTTGAGGAGACGATTCGCGGGAACGGTCAGGCCGAGGTCGACGCGCTGGAGATCGGGCTG
Source organism: uncultured Actinomycetota bacterium (assembly GCA_963823015.1). GTDB lineage: Bacteria > Actinomycetota > Actinomycetes > Actinomycetales > Demequinaceae > JAFGBM01. The sequence continues at coordinate 286,344 of CAWGJW010000001.1, forward strand.
GCGATCCTGCCGCCGCTGCGCGATCTCGACGAGATCGCGTACCTGCGATTCGCGAGCGTCTACCAGGGTTTCGACTCTCTCGAGGACTTCGAGGGAGCGATCGCGCGACTCCGCGAGGAGGACGCCTCGGCGTAGACGGCTAGGACAGGACGCGCAGGCGCACCGTCTCGGCCATCGAGCGGAGTTCGGCGACGGCGTCGTCCGTCAGCCCGGCCGCAACGTCCGTGACGACGTATCCCAGCTCTCCGCGGGTGCCGAGCAACTGACCCTCGATGTTGACTCCGTGCGACGCGAAGACGTTGTTCACCTTCGCGAGGACGCCGGGGATGTTCTCGTGGATGAGGGCCACGCGGTGACTACCGGCCGCTGCCTCGAGCGAGAGGTTCGGCACGTTGACGCTCAGCGACGTCGACCCGTGCTCGACATAGTCGCGCAGGCGCGTCGCGACGAAGATGCCGATGTCGCGTTGGGCCTCCTCCGTCGATCCGCCGATGTGCGGCGTGAGGTACACGTTCGTCTGCTTCCGGAGCGACGTTTCGAACGCGTCGCCCTTCTTCTTCGGTTCGACGGGGAAGACGTCGACGGCCGCACCGGCGATGTGACCCGAGGTCATCGCGGCGTCGAGCGCGTCGACGTCGACCACGAATCCGCGCGAGAGGTTGAGGAAGATCGCCCCCTTCTTCATCGCCGCGAACTCCTTCTCGCCGAAGAAGCCGGCGTTGCCCGGGCGTCCGTCGACGTGGAGGGTGACGAAGTCGGAGACGCCGAGCAGCTCCGTCAGGGACGACGCCTTCGTCGCGTTGCTGAGGGCGAGCTTCTCGGTGATGTCGAAGAAGACGACCTTCATGCCGAGCGCCTCGGCGATCACCGACAGCTGAGAGCCGATGTTGCCGTAGCCGACGATTCCGAGCGTGCGCCCGCGGACCTCGTGCGATCCCTCGGCGCTCTTGCTCCACACGCCCTCGCGAAGCGACCGGTTGTGCTCGGGGAGTCGTCGCATCAGGCCGATGATCTCGGCGATCGCGAGCTCGACGACCGAGCGGGTGTTGGAGAACGGCGCGTTGAACACAGGGATGCCAAGTCGGGCCGCCCGGGCGAGGTCGATCTGGTTCGTCCCGATGGAGAAGGCGCCCGCGGCGACCAGCGACGGCGCCGAGTCGAAGACGCGCTCGGTCAGCTGCGTCTTCGAGCGGATACCGACGAGTTCGACGCCGTCGAGGGCGGCGATCAGCTCGTCCTCGTCCATCGCGCCGGAGTGATTGACCACGTCGATGCCGGCTTCCGTCAGGATCTCCGTGGCCTTGGGGTGAAGGTTCTCGAGTAGGAGTGCGCGCACGGAGCCCATTGTGGCACTTCTCACGTCGCCGGTTTTCCCCTTAGGTCCCAGTGCGTGGCACGCTACTTCCATGAGAGCGCGCGCTGCCTTCTGGGTGACCTTCCTCGCCCTCGTCGGAGCCGCGGCGGTCGGACTCATGGCGTCGGGGATGTCGATCACGGACATCCGACACCTCGGCACCCCGCGCAACGCCCTCCTCGACGGAGGCGTCGAGGTGCGCGTTCCGCTTCCGCCGCCGAGCGACGGTCGCCTCCTTCCGCAGGTCCCGGTGACGACGAACGGCGCGTACGCCTTCATGTTCATGGACGGCGGCGTTCCCGTCCGGTTCGACCCCTGCCAGCCGATCCACTACGTGTACAACCCGAACGGAGAGCCCGGCGAACTCCAGGCCCTGATCGCGGATGCCGTCGAGTCGGTCTCGAAGGCGACGGGCCTCGACTTCGTCTATGACGGGACGACGGACGAGACGCCGTCCTTCGATCGTCGCCTCTTCCAGGAGGACCGGTACGGCGACGGCTTCGCGCCGGTGATCATCGGCTGGTCGGACGAGGCGAAGACGCCCGACCTGGCCGGCTCGGTCGCGGGTCTCGGCGGTTCGAGTTCCGTCACAGGCGCCTTCGGCGACCAGCGGTACCTCGAATCCGGGACCGTGCTCCTCGACCGCGCCGACATGAGGACGCTGCTCGCCACCGGCAAGGGGCGCAAGATCGCGAAGGCGGTCATCATGCACGAGGTCGCGCACGTCGTCGGCATGGCACACGTCACCGACCCCAAGGAGATCATGAACGCGAGCAACACCTCGCTGACCGATTGGGGTCCCGGCGACCGCGAGGGACTCGCGATCGCGGGCGCGGGGCCCTGCCAGACGACCTAGCGCCCGTCGTCCCCGCCGAGCCCCGCCGGAAGCGGGAGCGAATGGACGATCTCGAGCACGCTCGTCGGGCGCGTGAGCGCGACGTAGAGGTCGCCGGGACGCGCGGCGATCGCCGCGGGCTCGACGACGACCGTGACGTCGTACTCGAGCCCCTTCGCCTCGCGCGCCGAGAGAAGGGCGATCGATTCGTCCGTTCCCTCGCGTGAGCGCGCCTCGACGAGGTCCCCGTCGGGGACGATGATCGCGACCGTGCCCCCGCCCGTCGTTCGAAGCCGCTCGACGTGCGCCCGCGCCCGGTCGATCCCTGTTCCGAGGGCGTCCTCGGCCTTCGTCACGCGGAGGGCGTCGTCGAGGTCCCGCGCGGCCGTCAGCGTCCCGACGGGGAGTCCGGCGGCGCGCCCGAACGATTGCGCCGCCTCGGCGACGGCGGCGGGAATCCGGTAGCTGACGGTGAGGTCGCGCTGCGACCAGTGGTCGCGGAACAGCGGATCCAGGACCTCGGGCCACCAGCGCGTGCCCGCGCTCGACGCGGTCTGCGCGACGTCGCCGACGATGGTGAAGGAACGCCGGGGGCAGCGGCGCAGGAGCATCCGCCACGCCATCGGGCTGAGTTCCTGGGCCTCGTCCACGACGACGTGCCCGTACGTCCAGGTTCGGTCGGCGGACGCCCGCTCCGCCACGGTGCGGCGCGAGGGGCCGACGGCCATCCGGCGAGCGAGATCCTTCGCGGAGATCATCCCGCCGCCGCCGAACGTCGTGAGCACCTGCTTCGCGTAATCGACGTCCTCGGCGGTCACGTCCGTGCGTTCCCTCGCGCCCCCGGGCAACTCGCCGAGGAGCTCGGCGGCCTCGTCGAGGAGCGGAATGTCGGCGTCGGTGAACGGGGCGCCCCGGGGTCGAAGGAGCACCGCCCGTTCCTCCGCGGACAGGCTCGGCGCCGCGTGTTCCAGGAGGTAGGGCCGCGAGAAGAGGTCGGCGAGTAGGCGCTCCGGCCGGAGGGGCATCCAGGCGAGGTTGAGCGCGACGCGGACGTCGCGCGACGTGCGCACGTCCCGCTCGATGTCGGCGCGATCCTCCTCCGCGACGTGCTCGTCGAGTTGCGCCGCGATCTGGTCGGCGAGGCGGCGGACCATCTCCTTCGCGAAGGTCTCGCGTGCGACGTTGTGCGGCGTCCCCTCGCGGCGGGCCTTGGCCTGCGCGTCCGCGATGTCGCGCCGGCGGATCGTCACGGGCGCGCCGTCGATCGAGACGTTCTGGTCGCGGCGGGGTAGGCGCTGGCGCTCGCGGACGGCCTGCGCGACCACCGTCGCCATCGCGAGGCGGCCTTTGATCTCGGCCGCCACGTCGCCCTCGCGCGCGGACGTGTCCACGCCACGCACGAGCCCCCCGAGCGTGGTCGATACCGCCCCGGTCTCGCCAAGCGACGGCAGGACGTGGTCGATGTAGCGGAGGAACGACGCCGACGGTCCGATGATCAGCACGCCCGTCGACTCGAGTTGATCGCGGTGGTGGTACAGCAGATACGCGGCGCGATGGAGGGCGACGGCCGTCTTGCCCGTCCCCGGTCCCCCCTGCACGACCAGCGCGCCGCTCATCGGCGCGCGGATCGCGGCGTCTTGTTCCGCCTGGATCGTCGCGACGATGTCGCCCATGCGGTCGGTGCGCCGCGCCGCGAGGGATGCGAGGAGCGCCCCCTCGCCCGAGAGTTCCACGCCGTCGTCGAGCGCGGACACGTCGAGGACGTCGTCCTCGATCGCGACGACCGTGCGCGCCTGGGTGGTCAGGTGGCGACGGCGCACGATGCCCGCGGGCTCGGCCGACGTCGCCGAGTAGAACGCTCGCGCCGCGGGCGCGCGCCAATCGGTCAGCAGGGGGGCGTGGTCGGCGTCGGACAGCCCGATCCGCCCGACGTAGAGCGTCCCCCCGTCCGCGAGGTCGAGGCGCCCGAAGCAGAGGCGGTCCTCGACGGCGTCGAGCTGCGCGATGCGATCCTCGTACAACGTCGCGAAGGCGTCGCGTTCGGAGCGGTTCTGGGGCGATCCCGAGGGTCCCTCTTTGCGAACGTGCGCGAGCCGTTCCTCCGCCTCCGCGCGGATCGCGTCGACGCGCGAGTACAGCACGTCGACCACGGCCTGTTCGGCCTCGAGACTGGGGGAGTCGGTCAAGAACGGCGTCCTTCGTCACGCGGGGGCGGGAAAAACGTGAACCATCCATTATGCCAAGAGCGAGCGTCGCGAGGGGCCGAGCCCCCCGATCGGCCAAGATCGGCGTGAGACAATGGGTGAAATGAACGACGAACTCGTCACCTGGGACGACGCGGGCGTAGCCGCGTGGGAGAAGTCAAGATCCGGGGACTCCCGCGTGATGCTCCACTCGCTTCGAGGCTTCATCGACGCCGGACGCACCGGGCAGATCCTCGCCGCGCATGTTCTCGAGGAGTCCGAGCCGGTTCGCGTCGCCACATTCGACGTCGACCGGCTTCTCGACTACCGGTCGCGTCGGCCGGAGATGACGTTCAGCGTGAACGCGTGGACGCACTACGACGAGCCGTACCTCCGGCTCGACCTCGTCACCGATGCGGCGGGGACGCCATTCCTCCTCCTCCACGGATTCGAGCCCGACATCCTGTGGGAACGGTTCGTGTCGGAGGTCCGCTCCGTCGTCGATCGTCTGGGCGTCACCCTCACCCTGTCGGCCCACGGGATACCGATGGCGTCGCCGCACACGCGGCCGATCGGTGCGACGATTCACGGCACGCGCCCCGACCTACTCCCGGACGTAGCCAACTTCTTCTCGACCATCACGGTCCCGGGCGCGGCGTCGAGCCTGCTCGAGTACCGGTTCGGCCAGTGGGGCCTCGACGCCGCGACCGTCGCCGTCCACGTCCCGCACTACCTCGCCCAGTCGTCGTACCCCCAGGCGGCCGTGCGGGCGATGGAGTCGCTCCAAACGATCGGAGGCCTGCGCCTCGACTCGGCGGCGCTCGACGACGCGTGCGCGGCCGCGAGCGACGAGATCGACCGGCAGGTGGAGGAATCGGACGAGGTTCGGACGCTCGTGGGCGCGCTGGAGGAGCAGTACGACGCGTTCCTCGAGTCGCGCGGTGGCGTCATTCCGCTCGGCGACGCCCTTCCGACGGCCGACGAGCTCGGCGCCGAATTCGAGAAGTTCCTCGCCGACCGCGGACGCGATTTCCCCGGTTCTGCGTAACTTCTCCCCCACAAGCGGGTTTTCTGGCACACTTGAGGGGTTGCAGTGACCCTCAGCGAGACCTGACTGGTTCGACCGGCGCGGGACGTGGTACGGCGCATTGCGGCACTAGGCTCGCCGCTGTGGCGGGTCGCCGAGTCCCCGGTTGGGACGAAAGTAAGGACAGGTAGGCATGGCACAGGGAACTGTGAAGTGGTTTAACGCCGAGAAGGGTTTCGGCTTCATTGCGCAGGACGGCGGAGGCCAGGACGTTTTCGTCCACTACTCCGCTATCGACGCCGAGGGGTACCGCTCGCTCGACGAGAACCAGCGCGTCGAGTTCGAGGTCACGCAGGGCCCCAAGGGTCCTCAGGCTGAGAAGGTCCACGGCATCTAGTCACGACCGTCGCGAGGGCCGTCCCCTTCGGGGGGCGGCCCTCGTCGTTTCCCCGGGGTTCGTCCGCGCCCGCGTCGGTCTACCCGCGCGGGCCGGGTGGGCTTATCCTTATGTGTACGGCACGATCGCGGAGGAGGTTGCGATGCCGCTGTCCGAGTACGAGCAGCGAGTGCTCGACGATCTCGAGCGCGACTTGGGGGCCGACCCCAAGCTCAAGAGCGCCATGACGCGTACGCCCCGATCCGCGGGTCATATCCTCGCCACCGGAGCGGGTATCTTCGTCGGTCTTTGCGTCGTCCTCGCGGGCGTTATGACCCAGGTGTGGATTCTCGGGATCGGCGGGTTCGCGTTGATGATCGCGGTGGCGCTGTGGGCGCTCCTCGCTCCGGGGGCGTCGTCCTCCAGCGCGGCGAAGAAGGGCAAAGCGTCGGCGAAGGGCACCAAGAAGAAGCCCCGTCAGGGCTTCATGAATCGTCTCGAGGAGCGCTTCGAGCGTCGTCGGGAGCAGGGCGACCTTTAGCGGCGTCCTCGGGCGTCGCCTCGCGCGCCACCTCGTCCGCCCACGCCTCGGCTCGCGACGTCTCGATGGTCGGGGGCGCGGGCGCGTACCGTTGATCCTCCACCGCGGAGCTGAGCGCGCGTAGGGCGGACTCCGGCTCGGGGCCCGCGGGCCGCTTCCTCGCGACCCGGATCTCCATGAGCACGTGTTCGGCGGCCTCGCGCGGGGTCGCGCTCGCGGGCCAGCCGCGGTTGCCGAGCGCGCGGTTGAGCCGCGCCCATGCCGCCTCGGGTCCTCGGAGGCCTCCACGGGAGCGGATCGAGCGCCCTCCGCGGCGGAACCAGAACAACGCCCCGGCGCCCGCCGCCACGGCCGCGAGGGCGATACCGACGATGAGCGCGACGGGAAGTCCGCCGCCGGAGCCGACGGGAACCGGCGGGAGGCCGCCCTGATCGTTGTCGGGAAGTCCTCCCGGCGGGACGTCTTCCTGCGCAGAGTCGGCGCCGTCCGGGTTCGCCCACGAGGGGGGCTCGCCGGTCTGGATCGCGGGCGTCGGCTCGAAGCGCACCCACCCGTGTCCCGGGAAGTAGACCTCGGGCCAGGCGTGTGCGTCCGCTCCCCGGACCACGTAGGTCTCGCCGTCGAGCGTGCCCGGGAGGAAGCCCTCGCCGAGTCGGGACGGGATCCCGATCGAGCGGAGCATCATCACCATCGTCGTCGCGAACTGGATGCAGTATCCGTGGTGCGAATCGAGGAAGTCGCCGACGGCGTCGCCGCTGGTGCTCGTGACGCTCGTGTCGTAGACGAAGTTCTTCGGATCGCGCAGGTACTGCTGGATCGCGAGCGCCTGGTCGTAGCGCGTGGTCGCGCCAGCGGTCACCTCCCGCGTGAGCGCGAGGACGCGGGCGAGGTCGAGCGTGGGCGGTATCTCGACGTAGGCGGGGTCGCGGAGGTCGTCCACCTGCCCGAGCGCGAGACGCCCGTCCGACTCTCGGAGCGCGTCGGCGTTCTGATAGGGGAAGTCGACGACGAGCGTGTACCGGAGGTCGTGCGTCGTCGTGTCGTCACCGGCGATCTGGTCGGTGTCGGGGTCGTAGAACCAGGGGCCGATGACGTTGACGGTGCGCGGGGCGACGGGCACGGGGAGGTTCGAGGCCGAGAGCGAGAGGATGGCGACGGAGAGGACGGTATGGTCGGTCGTCGACCAGTCGTCGACGGGCAGGGTCCAGAGGAGGGTGTCGGTCGCGGCGTGCGTCGTGACCGGCGCGGCCGAGTACTGCCACTGGGACCCGTCGAAGTCGGTGAACGAGTAGACGCGGAACGCGTCCGAGCGCCCCGCGGAGGAGGCGTAGGCGAACACGGGCGCCTCCGAGTTCGCCGTGAGGGAGTTGCGCAGGTCAACCTCGAGGTTGAGTTGAGTGTCGCGCCCGTCGAACAGGTCCGGCGTGTAGCGGCCGGGAATCGCGCCCCACCCGGCGCCGCCGACGGCGGAGGGGACGACGAGTATCGCGAGGACGAGGGCGGCGACGCTGCCGAGGGCGGAGGTCGTCCAGGCCACCCGTCGGCGGGCCGCCGTGTCCCCGCGGGAGAGCGCCAGGGCGAGCACCCAGGAGGCGAGCGCCACGACGAGGATCCCCAGGTCGACCTGCTGTTGCCGGACGATCGCGGGAACCCACGGGGCCAGGAGAATGAGCCCCGCGGTTCCCACCGCGCGCCACGACACGGCGAGGTGTTCGACGGCGACGAAGAACGCGAGGACCGCGAGGCTGAGGAGCGCGGCGAAGTCGTGGTCGACCGGAAGCGGGCGGACGGCGTCCTCGGCGAACGTCGAGCCGTTTCCGAACGAGCGGAAGAGGGCGGACACGGCGGCCGGCGTCGGGAGGAGGAAGCGGCCCCCGTCCTCGCCGCGCGCGAAGAGCGGGATGAGGACGAGAAAGGTGGTCGCGGCGCCCGCGAGCGTGGGGATCGAACGCGATCGGGTCGCGACGCGGGTCAGCATGATGACGGCGGTGACGATCGCGACGGCGAGGGCGGGACGCTCGAGCCACGATCCGAGGGTGACGACGCTTCCGGCGGCCCCGAACGACGCGAAGGCGGCGGCGGCGATGAACGGGGTGGCCGCGAGGGGTGAGCGCTCGTCCCCGGCGAGCATCCTCACGTCGCATCCCCCGACGTCAACAGCGCGGTCCACGCCGCGCCGATGTCGTGTCCGACGGGGGCCGCGGTCGCCCGCCAACCCGCCCGCCTCAGCGCGGTGACGGTCGCGCGCGCGTCGGCAACGTCGTCGTCTCCGTGTCGGACGATCACCCACGCGCGGCCGAGGTCGCCGATGGGCGCGAGGACGCGGAGCGCGGCCTTGGCGAGGGGGCCGACGATCGCGATGGTGACGTCGCCCGCCATCGCCGACGTGAGCGCCTCCCTCGCGCCGTTCACGAAGTCCTTCTCCCCGATCGCGGTCGAGGCGGGCGGAGCGAGGTCGACGGTCTGGTCGAGCATGGCGGCGCGCGCGAGGGCGGGGGAGTGGGTGTGCGCCTCCCGGGCCTCGGTGGGAGGGATCCCGCCCCCGAGGAGTCGGACCGGGTGCCCCACGGTGAGGACGGAGGCGGCGATCGACGCGGCGACGGAGATGGTCCATTCGAGCGCGGCGTCCTCGCGCGGGAGTTCGATGACGACGGTCGCTGGCCGGCGCCCCGCGCGTTCGTCTGATCGGACGAGCATGGTTCCGCGGCGGGCCGAACTCTTCCAGTGGACGCGGCGGAGGTCGTCGCCCTCGCGGTAGTCGCGCAGCGACGCGTCGTCCGGCGACGGCGTCCTGGCGCCGAGGACGACGCGGTCGGCGTGGCCCATGAGCGCGCCCGCGGCGGCCCCGAGATCCTCGATTGCCGGCCATACGGGAACGAGCTCGTCGCCCCCGACGGAGGTGTCGGCGAGGATGAGCCCGAACGGGTCGGTGCTGCGCACGAGCGCGGGCCCGAGGGGCCAGCGGCCCCGCCTCGTCGGCTGGAGCGCGTACGAGAGGGTGAGGGACTCCGGGGCGCGCGCGACCGATGCCTTGGTGCCCGCGCTCCCGGTGAGTTCGGCGGCGGCCTGTTCCCGGATGTCGAGTCCGTCGGTGATGCTGCGCGCGAGCCGCCTGCCCGGATGGAGGCCGCCGCGCGGGTCTCGCGCGTGCCCGGAGGAGATGACCACGGAAACGCGGCCGGCCTTGCCGACGGTGAGCGGGCGCGGGGCGACCTCGCGCCGCGCGTACGGGAAGCGTAGGAGGAACGTGTGGATCGCCAGCAGCATCCAGAGGACCGACACCGCGACGACGCAGGTGACGGTGACGCCGACGTATACGAGCGCTTGGCTTGCGAGCCCCACGCCGAGCCCGGCGATGCTCACGCCGGAGACGGCGAGCCCCACGCCTCTCGCGGTGACGCGCGTCGTCGAGCGGCGGTCGGCCGGTGCCGCGGGGCTCATGCGCCGTCGACGGCTCCCGACGCGGGCGCGGCGCGGCGCGGCGCGGCGTCGCGGGCCTCGGTCGGAACGGCGGTGCGCTGGACGATCTCGGTGATGACGTGTCGGGCGGAGCGGCCGGCGAGTCGCGCCTCGGTGCTGAGGATCGTCCGGTGCGAGAGGACGGTGGGGGCGAGCGCCTTCACGTCGTCGGGGAGCACGTGGTTGCGGCCGCTCATCGCCGCTCGCGCCTTCGACGCGGCGAGCAGGTGGAGCGACGCGCGCGGCGACGCCCCGAGACGGAGGCCCGACTCCGAGCGGGTCGCCGAGACGAGGTCCACGATGTACTGCTTGATCGCCGGGGCGCCGAACACGCGGCGAACGATGGAGATCATCCGCTGGAGCGCCTCGACGTCGGCGACGGGACGGACGTCCGCGAGGGGATCGACGCCGTCGTGGGAATCGAGCATCGTCATCTCGTCGCGGGGCGAGGGGTATCCGACGGCGACCTGGGCCATGAACCGGTCGCGCTGAGCCTCGGGGAGGGGGTACGTCCCCTCCATCTCGACGGGGTTCTGCGTCGCGACCACCATGAACGGCGACGGAAGCGCGCGGGTGACCCCGTCCGTCGTCACCGCGCGCTCCTGCATCGCCTCGAGGAGGGCGGACTGGGTCTTCGGCGACGCGCGGTTGATCTCGTCGGCGATCACGATGTTGGCGAAGACCGGACCGGGCCGGAACTCGAACTCGCGTTCCCCGGAGTGGAACACGCTCACTCCGGTCACGTCCGATGGCAGCAGGTCCGGCGTGAACTGGATGCGGCCGACGGGGCAGTCGAGGGCGCGGGCGAGCGCGCGGGCGAGGGTGGTCTTGCCGACGCCGGGCACGTCCTCCATGAGCAGGTGGCCCTCGGCGAGGACGACCGCGAGCGCGGCGACGATCGCCGGGTCGAGGCCCGAGAGCACCGTCGCGATCGCTCCGCGTATTCGGGCGGCGGTGTCGGCGACCTCGGCGATCTCGGCGTCGGTGGGGACCTGTGCGCTCATCTCTCTCCCTTGCCTCGTGAGTCGAGCCTAGGTGAAAGTCGCCTCGCCGTGGGCCCTCCACCGCGTGTGTTGCTCTTTACCAGGCACGATGTTCGTCTTGGGTGCAAATCCGTCAAGAATCTTGCCAGAAGTGGAGGAATGTGGAGTAAAGTGGAGCGCACGGGTGAGCCGGGGTGTGCCCGAGCGCACCTGGAGGAGGATGACGTGGACGCCGCCGCGAACGGGATGGGCCCCGCAGGGGTCTTCCTCGGCACGTTCACGCCCAAAGTCGACGAGAAGGGGAGGCTGATCCTCCCGGCGAAGTTCCGCCCCCGACTCGGCGCCGGCCTCGTGCTCACCCGCGGGCTCGACCGATGCGTCTTCCTCTTCCCCGTGGACGAGTTCCACGCCGTCCACGACCGACTCCGCACGGCGCCGCTCGAGAACAAGCGCGCCCGCGACTACCTTCGGAGCTTCCTCGCGTACGCGAGCGACGAAATCCCGGACAAGCAGGGGCGGATTCCCCTCTCACCCGCGTTGCGCGCGTACGCGGGCATCGAACGCGACGTCGCCGTCGTCGGGCTCGGCTCCCGCGTCGAGATCTGGGACGTCGCGGCGTGGGAGGAGTACCTCGCTCGTACCGAAGACGGTTACGCCGAGACGGCGGCGGAGGTTCTCGGAGACATCTGAACAGCGTCGTCGTGCCGTGCGGCCTCTCTCCCGCGCGCCCTCTGGGGCACTTCCCCGCCTCAGAGCCGCCGGAGGGAGACCGGACGGCACGACGCTCGCATAGGAACGGCGACTCGTCGTCGGGAGCTTGGGGAGGAGGAACGCATGGTCGACGCCGAGACGCGGCACGTCCCGGTGATGCTCGCGCGCTGCGTCGACCTGCTCGCCCCCGCCCTCGCGCGTCCGGGCGCGGTCGCCGTCGACGCGACGCTCGGACTCGGGGGCCACGCGGAGGCGATCCTCGAGTCGAGCCCCGAGGCGACGCTCGTCGGGATCGACCGCGACGGGGACGCCCTACGTCTCGCGAGCGCGAGGCTCGCCCGCTTCGGTCCGCGGTTCGCGGCGCACCGCGCGGAATACGACGACATTCCCGGAGCGCTCGCCGCCGTCGGCGCCCGGGCCGCGGACGCGGTCCTGTTCGACCTCGGCGTGTCCTCGATGCAGATCGACGAGACCGCGCGCGGATTCTCCTACGCCGCCGACGGCCCGCTCGACATGCGGATGAACCGCGACGACGCGACGACGGCCGCGGACCTCGTGCGCGACGCGAGCGAGGAGGACCTCGCGCGGATCTTCGCCGAATACGGAGAGGAACGCTACGCGCCCGGCATCGCGCGCGCGATCGTCCGCAGGCGCGTCGCCTCGCCGATCACCCGTTCGGCCGACCTTGTCGAGATCGTTCGGGGCGCCCTGCCGCCCGCGGCCCGCGCGACCGCCGTCGCGCCGGCGAAACGCGTCTTCCAGGCCCTGCGCATCGCCGTGAACGACGAGCTCCGCATCCTCGAACGCGCCCTTCCCGCGGCCCTCGACGCGACCGTCGTGGGCGGGCGCGTCGTCGTCCTCGCGTATCACTCGCTCGAGGATCGCCGGGTGAAACGGACGTTCGCCGCCGGGGCGACCGACCGCACGCCCCGGGGCGTGCCCGTCACGCGCGACGAGGACCAGCCGTACCTCCGCCTGCTCACCAAGGGAGCGGAGAAGGCCTCCGAGGAGGAGCGGGCGAGGAACCCGCGCAGCGTCTCGGTTCGCCTGCGAGCCGTCGAGCGAACCCGGGAGACCCCGGCGGGACGGAGGGCGGCATGAGCGTCGCCCCGATCCGTCCGCTCCCGCCCCGTCAGGGGGGAGCGGGCCCCGCGGCGCCCCGACCGGGCGCCCCGCGAACCACCGCGCCTCGGGCTCGCCCCGTTCGTCCCCGCACCACGGTGACGCGCACGAGACGCGCCGCGGACCAGCCCGGACTCTTCGAAGCCGATCCCTACCGCGTCGAACGCCCGCGCGCGCCGAAGCGCGCGACTCCCGTCCGGGCCGCCCCGACCCCGCAGGCAGCACCCGTCCGTCGCGCGTCGATCCAGGCCCAGGCGGCGCCGGAGCACTCGCGCTCCCTCGTGCCGTTCGTCGCGATGTGTGTCGCGATCATCGTCGGCTCGCTCGTCGCCGTGCTCCTCCTCAACACGACGATGGCGAAGGGCGCCTACGAGACGCGCGACCTGCGCAGCGAGCTCTCCACCCTTCAAGACCAGCGCTCCGAGCTTCGCGCCGAACTCGAGAGCCACGCGTCGCCCCAGGCGCTCGCGAAGGCGGCGAAGGACCTCGGCATGGTCGCCGCCCCGTCGGTCGGTTACGTCACGGTCAAGGACGGCACCGTCGTCGCCCCGGGGAGGCGGAGATGACCCCCACCGGCGTGCTCGACGCGCCATCCCGCGTTCGCGCCACGCCGCGGCCCGCGCCGCGCCGCTACCCCGTCCGGCCCCCGGCGCGCCGGACCGCGCCCCCGCGACGGCTCGCCCGCGTCGGCGACCCCCGTCGTCGCCACACGCTGATCACCGTGCTCACCTTGCTCCTCCTCGGCGTGTTCGCGGCGAGGCTCGTGCAAATCCAGGTGGTCGACAGCGCGTCCCTCTCCGCCGAGGCGCTCAAGACGCGTCTGCACACGTCGGAGATCACGGTGCCGCGCGCGAACATCGTCGACCGCAACGGCGTCATCCTCGCGACGTCGGTCGCCCGCTACAACGTCGTCGCCGACCCGTACAACGTCAAGAAGTGGAAGAAGACGGATGGGAAGGGGCACGTGCTCGAGAGCGGCCCGGCCGACGCCGCCGCGATCCTCGCTCCCATCCTGGGCAAGGACGAGGCCACGGTCGAGAAGGCCCTGTCGGGCGACGGGCGCTTCGCCTACGTGGCCAAGAGCGTGTCGATCGACACGTGGAACAAGGTCGCGGCCGCGAGAATCGAGGGGATCACGCGCGAGGCGACGAGCGAGCGCGTGTACCCGAACGGCGCGGTAGCGGGCAACGTCGTCGGCTTCGTCGGGGGGAGCGCGGACAAGCCGGGAGTGTCCGGTCTCGCGGGCCTCGAGTACGCCTACGAGGACGACCTGCTGGGCGTGCCCGGAAAGGTCACGCGCGAGACCAACGGCAACGGGACCGTCGTGATCCCGACCGGCGTCGACAAGGAGAGCGCGGCGGTCCCGGGAGAGACGCTCGTCACGACGATCGACAGCGACCTCCAGTGGTACGTGCAGCAGCGCCTCGACAAGGCCGTGAAGGACACGCTGTCCGCGTGGGGCTCGGTCGTCGTCATGAACGTCTCGACCGGCCAGGTGTACGTCCTCGCGGATTCGAACACGGTCGACCCGAACGACCCGGGCGCGTCGGCGGCGTCGGATCGCGGGTCGCGCTCGGTGTCCGCCGTGTTCGAGCCGGGGTCGACGGGAAAGATCATCACGATGGCCGCCCTCCTCGAGGAGGGGAAGGCGTCCCCGACGACGCAGTACACCGCGCCGTACGAGTACACGACGCCGAACGGGCAGACCTTCCACGATTCCCACTGGCACTACCCGATGCGCCTCACGCTCAACGGCATCCTCACGCAGTCGTCGAACACCGGCACGGTGATCGCGGGATCCGCGCTCACGACGCAGCAGCGGTACGACTACCTCACGGCCTTCGGGCTCGGGAAGCCGACGGGGGTCGGCCTCCCGGGCGAATCCGCGGGAATCCTTCACGACGTCAAGAACTGGGATGGGCGCACCAAGTACGCGGTGCTCTTCGGCCAGGGCGTGTCCGTGACCGCGATGCAGACCGCCCAGGTGTACGCGACCGTCGCGAACGGCGGCCTGCGCGTCCAGCCGACCGTGGTCCAGGGCGTGACCCAGGCCGACGGCACCTTCGTGCCCCGCACGACGGCGGCACCCGTCCGGGTCGTCTCCGAGTCGACCGCCTCCAAACTGCTCACGATGCTCGAGTCCGTCGTCGACGACGGCACGGGCAAGCGCGCGCAGGTCGCCGGCTACCGCGTGGCGGGCAAGACCGGGACGGCGCAGGCGGTCGACGGCGGGGGCCGGATGACCGGTGTCGTCGCGTCGTTCGTGGGCGTGGCGCCCGCGGACCACCCGCGTATCGTGGTCTCCGTCATGCTGTACAACCCGAAGAAGACGCCATGGGGAGGCTCGGCCGCGGGCCCGGTGTTCTCCGACGTGATGGGGCGCGCGCTCGAGACCCTGGGGATTCCGCCGAGCGGCACGTCGCCCCACCTGTACCCGACGACGTGGAAGTGAGCGTCGACACGGTGGCGCTTCGGCCGACGCGTGTCCGTCCCGTGGGCCTTCGCGACGTCGCCGCGCGCGCCGGGGGAAGGCTCGAGCCGTCGGGCGCGAGCGGCACGGTGACCGGCGCGACCGTCGACAGCCGGGAGGTCCGTCCGGGCGACCTCTTCGGCGCGTTGCCCGGCTTCAGTGCCCACGGAGCCTCTTTCGCTGCGGCCGCTGCGGACGCCGGAGCGACCGCGATCCTCACCGACGACGTCGGCGCGGGGATCGCGGCCTCGACGGGCTTGCCCGCGATCGTCGTCGACGACCCGCGCCACGCGCTCGGCCTCGCCTCGGCCGCCGTCTACGGCGACCCCTCGCGCTCCCTGACGCTCGTCGGCGTCACCGGCACGAACGGGAAGACGACCACGACGTACTTCATCGACTCGGCGCTGCGCCGCGTCCACGCGAAGACGGGCCTGCTCGGCACCATCGTGATGCGCGTCGCGGACGAGGCGGTTCCGGCGATACGCACGACGGTCGAGGCGCCGCAGTTCCAGGCCCTCCTCGCGCGGATGGTCGAGGTCGGGGCGTCCGCGGCGACGACGGAGGTCTCCTCCCACGCGCTCGCTCTCGGCCGCGTGGCCGGCTCGCGCTTCGCGGTCGCCGTGTTCACGAACCTGCAGTGGGACCACCTCGACTTCCACCCGACGATGGAGGACTACTTCCAGGCGAAGGCGAGCCTCTTCACGCCGGAGTTGAGCGAACGCGGCGTCGTGTGCGTCGACGACGAGTGGGGGACGCGGCTCGCGCGCGAGGCCGCCGTCCCCGTCGCCACCGTCGCGACGCGCCCGGAGGCGTCGGACGCGGACTGGACCGTCCGAGACGTCCGTCTCGCGGACGACGGGATCGGCTCGGCCTTCGCGCTCGAGGGCCCGGGGGGCGTGCGCCTCGACGCCGCGAGCCCGCTACCCGCGCTGATCAACGTGTCGAACGCCGCCGTCGCCATCGTCGCGGCGATCGCGGCGGGAGTCGACGCCGCGGACGCCGTCGCCGGGGTCGCCGCCGCGCCCGCCGTACCGGGACGGATGCAGCGCGTGCTCGAGCGGGACGAGCGGACGCCGCTGGCGATCGTCGACTACGCGCACACGCCCGACGCGCTCGAGCGCGTACTCGAGGGCGTCCGGCCGGCCACCCCCGGGAGGATCATCGCCGTCTTCGGCGCCGGCGGCGATCGGGACACCGCCAAGCGCCCCACCTTCGGCAAGGTCGCCGCGCGCCTCGCCGACGTGGTCGTCGTCACCGACGACAACCCTCGATCGGAGGACCCGGCGGCGATCCGAGCCGCGATCCTCGACGGCGTCCGCGAGGAGCGCCCGGCGCTCGAGGGAGTGAGCGAGGTCGCGCCGCGCGAGGCCGCGATCCGCGCGGCGCTCGCGCTCGCCGGGCCCGAGGACACGATCGTCCTGAGCGGCAAGGGCCACGAGGACTACCAGGAGGTCGCGGGCGTCAAGCATCACTTCTCCGACCCCGAGCAGCTCCTCGCCGCACGGGCCGAGTCGGGGGGCGAATGATGCTTCCGACGACGGCGGCGTGGGTCGCCGAGGCCGTGGGCGGCGAGCTTGCCGCGGACGGCGCCATCGAGGTCACGTCGGTCCGGCATGATTCGCGCGAGTGCGGGCCCGGATCGATGTACGTCGCGTTCCCCGGCGAGAACGCCGACGGTCACGCGTACGTCGAGGACGCCGCCCGCGCGGGGGCCGTGCTCCACCTCGTCACGCGCCCCGTCGACGCCCCCCACGTGCTCGTCGCCGACGCGGAGACGGCGCTCGGGCTGCTGGCGAAGGCCTACCTCGCGCGGCTACGAAGCGAGTCGACGCTCGCCGTCGTCGGCATCACCGGGTCCGTGGGGAAGACGACGACGAAGGACCTGCTCGCGCAGATGCTTCCCGACTGCGTCGCGCCGCGGGGTTCGTTCAACAACGCGATCGGACTGCCCCTGACCGTCCTCACGGCCGGGCCCCACACGCGCAACCTCGTGCTGGAGATGGGCGCGAACGGCGTGGGCCACATCGCGTACCTGGCCGACATCGCGCCGCCGGACGTCGCCGTCGTCCTTCTGGTCGGCAGCGCCCACCTCGGGGAGTTCGGGTCGGTAGACGACGTCGCACGGGCGAAGGCCGAACTCGTTCGCGGGAGCGTCCCGGGGGCGACCGTCGTCCTCAACGCCGACGATCCGAGGGTCGCCGCGATGGCGGCCCTCAGCCCGTCCGTCACGACGTTCGGGCTGGGCGAGGCCGACGTGCGGGCGGTCGGCGTGACCGCCGACCGCGGGAGGGCGCGCTTCACCCTGGTCGCCGAGGGCGCGGAGGCGCCCGTCGCGCTCCGGCTCGTCGGGGAGCACCACGTGACGAACGCCCTCGCCGCGGCGACGGTCGCGCTCGCGCTCGGCGACCGCGTCGACCGGGTCGCGGAGTCGCTGAGCGCCGCGACGGCGGCGAGCCCGCACCGGATGGCGGTCACCGAACGTCCGGACGGGGTGACCGTGCTCGACGACGCGTACAACGCCTCGCCGGAGAGCATGCGCGCGGCCTTCCGCGCCCTTCGCGACCTCGCGGCCGGCGGGCGGTCGGTCGCGGTGATCGGGGAGATGCTCGAGATGGGAGACGCCTCGCTCGACGCGCACCACGAGCTCGGGCACCTCGCCGTACGGCTCGGGATCGATCATCTGGTCGTGGTCGGCGACGGCGCGCGCGCCGCATACGATGCTGCCGTGCGCGAGGGTTCCTTCGGGGGAGAGGCCGAGTTCGTCGCTACGATCGAGGAGGCGCGCGGACGACTCGCGGCGTTCCTCGTTCCCGGGGACACGGTTCTGGTCAAGGCGTCGCACGGCTCGGGGCTCTGGCGCCTCGCGGACGAGTTGACGGGAGGAGCGGCATGAAGGCGATCGTCCTCGCCGGTTTCGTGGCACTGATGGTCTCCCTGCTGGGCACGCCCTTCCTGATCCGCTTCCTCACGCGCAAGCAGTACGGGCAATTCATTCGGCACGACGGACCCGCCTCGCACCACGTCAAGCGCGGGACGCCCACCATGGGCGGCGTCGTCATCATTCTCGCGACGGTCCTCGGCTGGCTGTTCGGCAACCTCGCCATCGAGCGTCGTCCGCATATGTCGTCCGTCCTCGTCGTGGGCCTGATGATCGGGCTGGGCGGGGTGGGCTTCATCGACGACTTCATCAAGATCCGCCGCGAGCGATCGCTCGGCCTCCGGCCTAGGTGGAAGATCGTCGGGCAGGGCGCCGTGGGGATCGCCTTCGGCGTGCTCGCCCTCCAATTCGCGGACGGGCACGGCTGGACCCCGGGGTCCCAGTCGATCTCGTTTCTCCGGGACACGGGCCTCAACTTCGCCGTCTGGGGGGCGACGATCGGGCTCGTCCTCTTCGTCCTCTGGGCGAACTTCCTCATCACCGCGTGGTCGAACGCCGTGAACCTCACGGACGGGCTTGACGGGCTCGCGTCCGGAGCGTCGGTCATCTTCTTCGGCTCGTACGTCCTCATCGGAATCTGGCAGTTCAACCAGTGGTGCGGTGCGACGAACCCGGGGGAGAACTGCTACGCGGTCCGCGATCCCCGGGACCTCGCCATCCTCGCCTCGGCGATCACCGGCGCGGCGTTCGGCTTCCTCTGGTGGAACGCGCAGCCGGCCCGGATCTTCATGGGAGACACCGGATCCCTGGCGCTCGGAGGCGCGATCGCCGGGCTGAGCATCGTGTCGCGCACCGAGATCCTCGCCGCGATCATCGGGGGCCTGTTCGTGATCATCTTCCTGTCCGTCGTCCTCCAGGTCGCGGGCTTCAAGATGACGGGTAGACGCCTGTTCAAGATGGCCCCCCTCCATCATCATTTCGAGCAGCTCGGATGGACCGAGGTCACGATCGTCACGCGATTCTGGCTGATCGCCGGGCTGTCCACGGCGATGGGCATGGGACTGTTCTACGCCGAGTGGATCCGCACGCTGTGACGCTCGCGGGTCGCCGGGTCCTCGTCCTCGGTATGGGCGTGACGGGCTCCGCGGCGGCCGCCGCGCTCGCCCGGGCGGGGGCGAACACCGTCACCGTCGACCGGTCCGCGCCCGCCGACCACAGGGACGTCTCCGACGTCGACCTCACCGCGATCGACCTCGCCGTCGCGTCGCCGGGATGGCCGCCGCACGGCGACGCGCTCCGCGCCGTCGCGGCGGCGGGGGTGGAGATCGTCAGCGAGGTCGAGCTCGCGTGGAGGATCCGTCGTCCGGACGTGCCGTGGCTCCTCGTCACCGGGACGAACGGGAAGACGACGACGGTCGGGATGCTCGGCGCGATCGCGTCGGCCGCGGGGCTCAGGCACGCGGTCGTCGGCAACGTCGGCGAGCCGGTGGTCGCGGCGGCGCCTGAGGATCTCGACCTGATGATCGTCGAGGTCTCCAGCTTCCAGTTGCACTACACGTCCTCCGTCGAGCCCCTCGCCTCCGTCTGCCTCAACGCCGACGACGACCACGCGGACTGGCACGGCGGTCACGGCGCCTACCTCGCCGCGAAGGCGAAGGTGTACGCGAGGACGCGCGTCGCGTGCGCGTACCCGACGGACGACCCGGCCATCGAGGCGATGGTCGCCGCGGCGGACGTCCGCGACGGCTGTCGCGCCGTCGGGCTGACGCTCGGCGCGCCCGCCGTGTCGCAGGTGGGGGTCGTCGACGGGTTGATCGTGGACCGGGCGTTCCTCGACGCGCGCCGCCGGGAGGCGATCGAGGTCGCGTCCGTCGCGGACTTAAGGCACCTCGCGCCGGCGGAGGTTCCGCCCTACCTCGTGGCGAACGCGCTGGCCGCCGCGGCGCTCGCGCGTGCCTCGGGGATCGAACCCGCGGCCGTCGCGGCGGGGCTGCGAGATTTCACGCTCGACGCGCACCGCACCGCGCTCGTCGCCCGCGTCGACGACGTCGCCTACGTCGACGATTCGAAGGCGACGAATCCGCACGCGGCCCGCGCGGCCCTCGCCGGGATACGCGACGGCGGGGCGGTGTGGATCGCCGGCGGCCTCGGCAAGGGCGCGGATTTCGAGCCGCTGGTGCGCGATGTCGCCCGCCGCCTTCGGGCGGTCGTCCTCATCGGCCTCGACCCGGCCCCGATCCGGGACGCCCTCGGGCGACACGCACCGGGAATCCCCGTCCGCGTGATCGAACCGGGTGACACTGTGATGAGGCGCGCGGTCGCGGCCGCGCGCGAGTACGCCGAGGCGGGGGACGTCGTCCTACTGTCGCCCGCCTGTGCGTCCATGGACCAGTTCCGCGACTACAAGGACCGCGGCGACGCCTTCGCCGCCGCGGTGAGGGAGATGGCCTAGGAGGGCGTATGGCGGTCGCCGCACCCGAGGTCGCGTCCCCGTCGCGTTCCCGGACCTCCCCGGTCGCGAGCTACTACCTGCTCGCCTCCGCGACCGCGCTGCTCACGCTCGTCGGGCTCGCCGCGATGCTGTCGAGCTCGTCCATCGACTCGATCAACGAGGACGGCGACCCGTACACGCTCTTCAAGGCGCAGCTGGTGTACCTCGCGATCGGGGTCGTCGGCCTCCTGATCGCGAGTAGGGTCGCGCCGAGCGCGCTCAAGAAGGCCGCGCCGTGGGCGTTGGCCGCGAGCGTCGTGCTGCTCTTCCTCGTGGCGGTGTCGCCGGCCGGTCACTCGTCCGGCGGGAACAAGAACTGGATCGATATCGGGTGGCTGACCGCGCAACCGAGCGAGGCGGCGAAGCTCGCGCTCGCGCTGTACCTCGGGGTGGCGCTCGCCCAGATGCGGCCGCGCCTGTCGAGAATCGGGCCCGCGCTCGTCCCCGCCGGGTTGATCGCGGCGCTCACGATCGGCCTCGTGCTCGTCGGACGCGACATCGGCACGGCGGTCGTGATGCTCCTGCTGGTCGCCGCGGCGTACTGGACGGCGGGGCTTCCGACGCGGTACTTCGCGGCGAGCTCGCTGGTGGCCGCGGGCCTGATCGCCGCGATGGTCGTCTCGCGCGGAACGCTCAAGGGGAGGATCGCGGCGTGGCTCAGCCCCGACTGCGGCGCCAGCGACTGCTACCAGGTGATGCACGGCACGTGGGCGCTCGCGTCGGGCGGGGTGTGGGGCCTCGGCCCGGGCCTCTCGCGCGAGAAGTGGTCGTACCTGCCGAAGGCGCACAACGACTTCATCTTCGCGATCCTGGGCGAGGAATTCGGGCTCGTCGGGACGATCTTCGTCCTGGTCGCCCTCGCGATGATCGTGCTTGCGGTCAACCGCATCGTCCAGCGGCATC
Source organism: uncultured Actinomycetota bacterium (assembly GCA_963823015.1). Lineage (GTDB taxonomy): Bacteria > Actinomycetota > Actinomycetes > Actinomycetales > Demequinaceae > JAFGBM01. Next base: position 307,677 of record CAWGJW010000001.1, read on the forward strand.
GCGACCCTTTCGTGCAGATCGCGACGGCGGGGATCGGCGCGTGGATCGTCGGGCAGGCGTGCCTCAACATCGCGGTCGTCCTGGGCCTCGTCCCCGTCACCGGCATCCCCCTCCCTCTCGTCTCGTCCGGCGGGTCGTCGATGATCGTCTCGCTCATCGGCCTGGGGATACTCCTGTCGTTCGCGCGCCGGGAACCCGGCGCTGCCGAGGCGCTCGCCGCTCGCCCCTCGCTCGTCCGCCGCTCGTTCGCCGTCGTCTCGAGGGGGCGTCGTGGGTAAGACGGTTCTGCTCGCCGGTGGGGGAACGGCGGGCCACGTCAGCCCGCTTCTCGCGGTCGCAGCCGAACTCGCGCGGCGCGGGCACGAGACGATCGCGCTCGGTACGGACGCGGGCCTCGAGGCGGACCTGGTTCCCCGCGCGGGGGTGACGTTTCGCGCGATTCCGAAGGTGCCGTTTCCGCGGCGGCTGAACGCGACGGCCCTCGCCTTCCCGTTCCGGATGCTCTCCGCGATTCGCGCGACGCGTCGGGTATTCGTGGAGGCGAGGCCCGACGTCGTCGTCGGGTTCGGCGGATTCGTGTCCACCCCGGCCTACCTGGTGGCGCGCATGAGGCGGGTCCCGATCGTCGTCCACGAGGCCAACGCGAAGCCCGGCCTCGCGAACCGGTTCGGCGCGCGGCGCGCCGCCGCCGTCGCCACCAACTACGCCGGAACCAACCTCAAGCATGCCGTCGTGATGGGGATGCCCCTCCGGGAGGAGATCGCGGAGTTGGCCGACGCTCGTCGCGACCCGCGTCGGGCGGCGGTCGCGCGGCTAGGCGCCCGCGCCGCGCTCGGGTGGCCCGAGGACGCCCGCGCCGTGCTCGTGGTCGGCGGGTCTCTCGGCGCGTCGCGCCTCAACCGCGCGGTCTCCGACGCCATTCCTGCCATCGCCGGCCACGGGATCCACGTCCTTCACGTGACGGGCAAGGGCAAGGACGACGCTCCCGCGCGCGCTCTCGGCGACCTCGCCGCGAAGTACCGCGACCATTACGTGATCCGGGAGTACGAGCACAACATGCCCGCCGCGTACGCCGCCGTCGACGCGATTGTCTGTCGCGCGGGCGCGGTGACGGTCGCGGAGGTCTCCGCGCTCGGGCTGCCGGCGCTGTACGTCCCGCTTCCCATCGGCAACGGCGAGCAGGCGCTCAACGCGCAGGCGGCGGTCGAGGCGGGCGCGGCGCTCATGATCGAGGACGAGTGGCTGACGCCGGCGGCCGTCACGCTGGCGCTCGAGGAGTTGCTCCTCGACGAGGAGGATCGCGCCCGAATGGTACGGGCGGCGCGCGCGATCGGCGTCCTCGACGGGACGGCGCGCCTCGCCGACGTCATCGTCGAGGTCGCGCGGTGAGCAAGGGGCGCGTTCACCTCATCGGCGTCGGAGGCGCGGGCATGTCCGCCGTCGCGTGGCTCCTCTCCTCGGCCGGGTGGAGCGTGAGCGGGAGCGACGCGTCCGACGGTCCGTATCTCGCGGCCCTCCGTGCCGCGGGCCTCGACGTGAGGGTCGGTCACGACGCGGAGCTCGTCGACGGCGTCGACGCCGTGGTCGTGTCGTCTGCGGTACGCGACACCAACCCGGAGCTCCGGGCGGCGCGGGCCGCGGGCGTCGCCGTATGGCACCGTTCGGAGGGCCTCGCCCGCGCGATCGAGGGGACGAGGGTGGTCGCCGTCGCGGGCGCCCACGGGAAGACGACGACGTCGGCGATGATCGCCCACGCCCTCCACGAGTCCGGCATCGACGCGAGCTTCGCGATCGGCGCGCCCGTGCTCGGGGTGAGCAAAGCCGTCGGCGGCGCGTACGCGGGCACCGCGGGCATCGCGGTGATCGAGGCCGACGAGTCGGACGGTTCGTTCCTGCGCTACCGGCCGGACGTCGCGGTCGTCACGAACGTCGAGGCGGACCACCTCGACCACTACGGAAGCGTGAAGGCCGTGGTCGAGGCGTTCGAGGAGTTCGCGGCCTCGGCGGCGAGGCTTGTCGCCTGTGCCGACGATGTCGGTTCCGCCGACCTCGCGGCGGCGGCGTCGGATCGCGGGGTCCCGGTCGAGACATACGGGACGGCGGGCGCGGACGTGACGGTCGACGACGCGACGATCGGCCGGGGCGCCGACCGCTACCCCATGGCCGTGTCGCAGCCGGGCCGCCACAACCGCCTCAACGCGGCGGGAGCCTGGGCGGCCGCGGTCGCCCTGGGGGCGCATCCGGCGACGGCGGCCGGCGCGATGGCCTCGTTCGCCGGGACCGGGCGTCGGTACGAGCTCCGTGGCGAGGCCGCAGGGGTGCGGGTGATCGACGACTACGCGCACCATCCGACGGAGATCGCCGCCCTCCTCGCGGCCGCGCGCGAGAGGGAGACGGGAAACCTCGTCGTCCTCTTCCAACCGCACCTCTTCTCGCGTACTCGCCTTCTCGCCCCCGCCTTCGCGGACGCTCTCGGCGCCCCCGGAACGCGCGTCGTCGTCACGGGCGTGTACGGCGCTCGCGAGGATCCGGAGGAGGGTGTCGGACCCCGGACGATCACGGATCTGATGGAGGGCGGCGCCGCGACGAGCGTCGAGGCGATCGACGATCTGCGGGCGGCCGCCGAGCGCGTGGCCGATCTCGCGGAGCCGGGGGACACGATCCTGACGGTAGGCGCGGGATCCGTGACGGAGATCGCCTCGCGCATCCTCGACCGCCTGCGGAAGCGAGGCGCGACCGATGCCTGAGGGTCCCGGGACCCTCGCGATCGCGGGGGCCACGGGCGCCTCGGGGGACACCGAGCGCGCCCTCCGCGAGCGCGAGCGCGCGCGGAGGGAGACGCGTCGACGTCGGAGGGCCGCGGGCCGGGCGTTCGCGATCGTTCTCGGCGTGGTGGGCGTGGTCTGGGTCGGGTGGTTCTCGTCGGTGTTCGCGCTGGACGCGTCGCGCGTCACGGTCGTGGGCGCCGACCAGACGGGATCGCTCGTCGACGTCGCCGCGGTGAGGGCGTCGGTCGACGCGTACGTGGGCACGCCGCTGCCACGCCTCGATCTCGGGGCGATGGCGCTCGCGGTCTCCGACGTGCCGGGGGTGAGGTCGGCGACGGTCGTCCGCAGGTGGCCGGACGGGGTTCGCGTCGCCGTCGTCCCCCGCATCCCCGTGGCGGCGGTCCCGGGGGCCGGGGGGCAGTATTCGCTCGTCGACGGCGACGGCGTCGCGGTGGGGCAGCCGGTCACGGATCCCGGTGCGCTTCCGGTCGTCAACGTCCCGGTGGGGGAGAAGTACGCGCGGACGCTCGACGCGGTCGTCGCGGTCCTGGACGGCCTTCCGACGGAGCTCGCGCAGCGCGTGACCGGCGTCGGGGCGCAGACGGAGGACACGATCCAGATGACGCTCGGCGACGGACGCACCCTGGTGTGGGGAGGGGTCGAGGACGCCGCGCTCAAGGCGAAGGTGGCGCTCACGCTCCTCGATTCGCCGACCGTGAAGGCTACGGTGATCGACGTCTCCGCGCCCACGGTGCCCGTCACCCACGACTGACGCGCGAATTGGCCGCGACACGCGCGGCGATCACGGCGCGCGGAGGGGGGCGGCCTTACCGTAACGGTGGATTCACTTGACATAACTCTAACCTTCAACGTGAACGTTAGAGTTGAGCGAAAGGCCAAACCGTGGCGTCACCGCAGAACTACATCACCGCGATCAAGGTCGTGGGCGTGGGCGGCGGCGGCGTGAACGCCGTCAATCGCATGATCGACGTCGGCCTCAAGGGGGCCGAGTTCATCGCCGTCAACACGGACGCGCAGGCCCTCCTGATGTCCGACGCCGACGTGAAACTCGACATCGGTCGCGAGATGACGCGCGGCCTCGGCGCGGGAGCCGACCCCGAGGTCGGCCGCAAGGCGGCCGAAGACCACGAGGAGGAGATCGAGGACGCGCTCCGCGGCGCCGACATGGTCTTCGTCACCGCGGGCGAGGGCGGAGGAACCGGGACCGGGGGCGCCCCCGTCGTCGCGAGGATCGCCCGAGCCCTCGGCGCGCTCACCGTCGGCGTCGTCACCAAGCCGTTCGGATTCGAGGGGCGCAGGCGCGCCGACCAGGCGGAGACCGGCGTCGAGCTTCTCCGCGACCAGGTCGACACCCTCATTGTCATCCCCAACGATCGGCTCCTCGACATCTCCGACAAGCAGCTGAGCGTCCTCGGGGCCTTCGCCGCGGCCGACCAGGTGCTCCAGGGCGGCGTCCAGGGGATCACGGACCTCATCACCACCCCCGGCCTCATCAACGTCGACTTCAACGACGTCAGGAGCGTCATGCAGGGGGCCGGGACGGCGCTCATGGGCGTGAGTTCCGCGCGCGGCGACGACCGCGCCGTCAAGGCCGCCGAGGCCGCGATCTCCTCGCCCCTCCTCGAGGCGAGCATCGAGGGCGCCCACGGCGTTCTGCTCAGCATCGCGGGCGGGTCGAACCTCGGCATCAAGGAGGTCGAGACCGCCGCGAAGCTCGTGCGCGAGGCCGCCCACGCCGAGGCGAACATCATCTTCGGCACCGTCATCGACGACGCGCTCGGGGACGAGATCCGCATCACCGTGATCGCGGCGGGATTCGACGGCGGCGCGCCGCCGGTGCGCAAGCACCCCGGCGCCCTGGGAACGGTCGACGGCGCCCAGCCCAAGGCCGCGGCGGAGAAGGAGCCCGTCGACGCGGTGCTCGAGTCGCCGGCGCGATCGAAGCGCGCGGCCAAGGCCGAGCCCGAACCCGTCGACGAAACCGACGTCCTCAAGGTCCCGGGCGGGCTTTTCGAGAACGACGACCTCGACGTTCCGGACTTCCTGAAGAAGTGACGATCGTCGACGCGGGCCTCGCGGTTCGCGCCTTCTTCACCACGCGCGCGGGGGGCGTCAGCGAGGGGCCGTACGCCTCCCTCAACCTCTCGTACGCCGTCGGCGACGATGCGGAGGCCGTCGACGAGAATCGGCGCCGCGTCGAGGCGCTGGCCGGCACCCCCGTCGCCTACATGTCGCAGGTCCACGGGGCTGTCGTCGCGGAGGTGCGCCACGCCGCGGAGAGGCCGGAGGCGGACGCGATCGTCACGGCCGAACCCGGCCTCGCGCTCGCCGTCGCCGTCGCGGACTGCGTCCCGATCCTCGCGCACGACCGGACGACGGGCGCCGTCGCGGCCATCCACGCGGGACGACGCGGCGTGGCGGCGGGCGTGGTCGCCGCCGGGATCGAGCGGCTCGCGACGCTCGTGGGGTCGGGCGCGGATATCGAGGCGAGCATCGGCCCCGCGATCTGCGGGCAGTGCTACGAGGTGCCCGCCTCGATGCGCGACGAGGTGGCGGGAATCGTCCCGGAGGCGTGGGCGACGACGTCCTGGGGCACGCCGTCGGTCGACCTCGTGGCCGCCGCCACCGCCCAGCTCGCGGCCGCGGGCGTTCGCGACGTCGTCGTCGCCGGCGGATGCGCGCGCGAGGACGAGGAGTGCTTCTCCCACCGGCGAGACGGCACGACGGGACGCATCGCCGGGGTGATCGTCAGCGGACGGGCCGAGCCCCGGCGTGTCATTCCCGGGTCGTAGCCCCGCGGCACCCTACCGTGGTGTGACAGGTGTGATTCGTTTGACTGGAGGAGGAAGGCCATGGGCGCACTGCACAAGGCGATGGTGTACCTGGGCTTTAGCGCGGACGAGGGCGATGGGTACGGCTACGACGACTACGGCGACGAACAGCTCGCCCCGGTCACGCAGCTACCCGGCGTCCGCGCCGTGCGCGAAGCACCGCGCAAGCACGCGATGGAGGCGGACGACCTCCGGCGCATTCAGACGGTCAAGCCGCGCACGTACAGCGACGCCCGCATGATCGGCGAGGCTTTCCGCCAGGGCATCCCCGTCATCATGAACCTCACGGAGATGGCCGACGCCGACGCGAAGCGGCTCGTCGACTTCGCGGCGGGCCTGACCTTCGGGCTCGAGGGCTCGATCGAGCGAGTCACGACGTCCGTGTTCCTCATGTCGCCGGCGCACGTCGAGATTGGTGTGGAGGCGGAGCAGCCCGTCGCGGAGCCGCACGGACTCTTCAACCAAAGCTGACCGTGAATCTGGTCTACGGGAGCGCGGCCATCGCGGTCTTCGTCTACCTCGTCCTGCTCACGGGCCGGATGATCCTCTCCTTCGTCATGAGTCTTTCGCACGACTGGCGGCCGCGGGGGCTCGCCTTGCTCGCGACCGAGGCGTGCTTCGCGCCGACCGACCCTCCGATCAAGTTCCTGAGGAGGATCTTTCCGACGATCGACATGGGGAGCCTCCGCCTCGACGTCGGGTTCATGGCGCTCTATTTCGCGTGCGTCCTGGTGCTCAACCTGCTACTCGCGCTACGTAACGGGTGAGGTGCGTGTGACGTATAGTGAAGTGCTTGAGGAGCCGCCCCTGGAACGATGGAATGAGCGAGGACGGTAATCGCCATGGCATTGCTCACGGCCGACGACGTACGCGAGAAGGAGTTCTCGAAGACCAAGTATCGCGAGGGCTTCGACCAGGACGAGGTTGACGACTTCCTCGACGACATCGCGGACACGATCGACGCGTTGACGCGCGAGCGCGACCGCCTGGCTTCGGAACTGCGCGCCGTCGAATCGAGCCCTGCCTCCACGGGCGCGTCGGCCCTCCTCCAGGCCGCCACGGACACGTCGACCCCGCCGTCGCCGTCGTCGATGCTCGCGATGGCGCAGAAGCTTCACGACGACTACGTCCGCTCCGGCGAGGAGGAGCGCGAGCGCATCGTCTTCGACGCGAAGGCCGAGGCGGACCGCATCCGCCAGCGCGCGGAGCGCGAGGCGCAGCAGCGCCTGGAGAACCTCGGCGCCGATCGCGCGGATCTCGAGCGGAAGATCGACGATCTCCGCAGGTTCGAGCGCGACTATCGCACCCGCCTCAAGGCGTACCTCGAGAATCTGCTCGGAGACCTCGACCACGGTGCAGGCAAGGACCGCATGCCCAACTCGCTGCCCTCGTTGTAGCGCGCGAGATTGCGGTCACGGCGCGGGCCGACTAGTCTCACCTAACCGAATCAAGGAGAGTCATGACGAGCACGGACGTCACGATCATCGTGGTGGACCCCGCGGACATCAAGGCCACGGACGCGCGGGCGCTACCCGTGCGCGTGGGGGACGAACCGTGGAAGGTCTCCGAACTCCGGGCGATCGTCAAGGTTCTCAACGACGACGTCCAGCGCCTCGTCGCGGAGGTCGAGGCCAACGCCGCCGAGCTTGACGACCTGCTCCACACGCAGGAGGGATCGGGCGACGACCAGGCCGACGCCGGCTCGACCGCCCTCGAGCGCGAACAAGAGATGTCGATCGTGCACAACACCCGCGAGATGCTCGAGCAGAGCGTCGAGGCGCTCCGCCGGGTCAAGCAGCACCACTTCGGGGCGTGCGTCGTTTGCGGCGAGGGGATCGGCAAGGCACGTCTCCAGGCGTTCCCCCGTGCCACGCATTGCGTGAGTTGCAAACAGAGGGAAGAGCGCCGATGAGCCTGCGACCAGCCGTCTGGCTGGTCGCGTTCGCGGTGGTCGCCGTCGACCAGGCCGCGAAGTGGTGGGCGGTGAACGCCCTTTCCGACGGGCGCCGAATCATCCTCGTCGGCGACTTCCTCTCGCTTCAGCTGGCCCACAACTCCGGCGCCGCGCTTTCGGTTCTCCGCGGCAACACGTGGATCGTCACGATCGTCATGGTCGCGGTGACGGTGTGGCTCCTCGCCCACATCGGCCGCGCGAAGGGCAAGATCGGTTTCGCCATCTTCGGCCTCGCGCTCGGGGGAGCGCTGGGCAATCTCTCCGACCGTGTCTTCCGGGAGCCCGGGATCGGCCGGGGCGAGGTTGTCGACATGATCGGCTACTACCGATGGTTCGTGGGCAACGTCGCGGATATCGCGATCGTCCTCGCGGCCGTCCTCGCGATCCTCACGGTCTGGCGCGGCCAGAACGTCATGACTCCCTCGCGCCGGCAGTTGGCCCGGGCGGCGGCGGCCGCCCCGGAGGACCCCGAGGCGTGAGCGAGCAGCGGCGCGTACCGGTGCCCGAGGGTCTGATCGGGACGCGCGCCGACACCGCCATCGCCCGGCTCCTCGGACTCAGCCGCACGGCCGCGGTCGCCGTGATCGACGCGGGAGGCGCCGACCTCGACGGGCGGGTGCTGCGCAAGTCGGACGCGCTCGCCGACGGGCTTCTCACCGTCGTCCTTCCGGGCGACGAACGCCCGGACGAGCCGACGCTTCCGGGAGGCCTCCCCGTCGTCTTCGAGGACGACGACGTGATCGTGATCGACAAGCCCGTCGGCGTCGCGGCGCACCCCTCTCCGGGGTGGGAGGGTCCCACGGTGGTGGGCGCCCTCGCCGCGGCGGGCACGACCCTCGCCGACGCCGGGCCGCCGGAGCGCCGCGGCATCGTTCATCGGCTCGACGTCGGGACGTCGGGGCTCATGGTGGTGGCCAAGACCGTGCCCGCGTATTCGGCGCTCAAGAGGGCCTTCAAGGAGCGTGAGGTCCGCAAGACCTATCACGCCCTCGCCCAGGGTCACCTCGATCCGACCGAGGGGACGATCGACGCGCCGATCGGCCGACACCCGACCTCGGACTACAAGTTCGCCGTCGTCGCGTCGGGGCGCCCCTCCGTCACGCACTATTCGGTCCTGGAGATGATGCCAGCGGCATCCCTGCTCGAGGTCGAGCTCGAGACGGGACGCACCCACCAGATCCGCGTGCACTTCGCCGCGATGCGCCACCCGCTCGTCGGCGACCTCGCCTACGGGGCCGACCCGACGCTCGCGGAGCGCGCCTCGCTCGCCCGGCAGTGGCTCCACGCCGTCCGCCTCTCCTTCGCCCATCCGGTCACCGGGGCCGAGGTGACCGTCGAGAGCGCCTACCCCGAGGACCTCGCCTCCGCGCTCGAGGCGCTCCGGCCGTGACCGCGCGCGTCGTCCGCGCCACCACGGCGGAGCAGCGGGAGGCGGCGCTCGCCCTACGGTTCGAGGTCTTCGTCGACGAACAGGGCGTCGACCCGGAGGCGGAGCGTGACGCCCTCGACGACGACCCCGCGACAATCCACCTGATCGCCCTCGACGACGCGGACGACCGCGTGGTGGGCGTGGGGCGCGCGCTTGCCCCGCGCGACGGGCGCCCGCATATCGGAAGGGTGGCCGTCGCGCGCGACGCGCGGCGCACCGGGGTGGGGGCGATCCTCATGGACGCCCTCGAGGCGGCCGCGGCGGAGGAGTGGGGGGAGCGCGGAGAGGTCACCGTCGCGCTCAGCGCCCAGGTGCAGGCGATCCCGTTCTACGAGGCCATCGGCTACGTCGTCGAGGGTCCGCGTTACCTCGACGAGGGCATCTGGCACCGCGACGCGACCAAGCGCGTGCGACCGGCGCGGCCGGACGCGACCTAGGTCCGAGGTCCCGCCGTGCCTCGACGACCCCTCGGTAGCGTCGAATACTGGAGGCATTTGCGCGTACGCGCCCGCCTGGCGGTCGCCGCGTAACGAGGGACCAGGTGGAGGCTCCCATGCACGGTCTGGCCAGAGCCGCAGAGGGCGGGCCGATCGCCGCCGTTTTCGGGTCCTTCGAGATCACCAGCCTCTGGGTCATCCTTGGCATCGCGCTCGTCGCCCTTCTCTTCGCCTACGTCCTCGCGCGTGAGGTCCTCGGGGCGAGCGAGGGCAGTTCCGCGATGAAGCAGATCGCGATCGCGATCCAGACGGGCGCGAAGGCGTACCTCAAGCGCCAATTCATGACGGTCGCGATCTTCATCGCCGTCATCATGGTCGTCCTGTTCTTCGCGCTCCCGGTCGCCACGAACGCGCACCATCCCGAGACGATGATCCGCGTCGGGCGGTCGCTCGCCTTCGTCCTCGGGGCCGCCTTCAGCGCGATCACCGGTTACGCGGGGATGTGGCTCGCCGTTCGCGCCAACGTGCGCACCGCCGCGGCGGCCCAGGAGAGCGGACTGAAGCGCGCGATGCGCCTCGCGTTCCGCGCCGGCGGGGTCGCGGGGATGTTCACGGTCGGCCTCGGGCTCTTCGGCGCCGGGGCGATTCTGCTCGTATATCGCGAGGACGCGACCGGAGTACTCATCGGCTTCGGCTTCGGCGGCGCTCTGCTGGCCATGTTCATGCGGGTGGGCGGCGGGATCTTCACCAAGGCGGCCGACGTCGGGGCGGACCTGGTGGGCAAGGTCGAGCAGCAGATCCCGGAGGACGACCCGCGCAACGCGGCGACGATCGCGGACAACGTCGGGGACAACGTCGGCGACTGCGCCGGCATGGCGGCGGACCTCTTCGAGTCGTACGAGGTGACGCTTGTCGCCTCGCTCATCCTCGGGGCCGCGGCGTTCAGCGGGTCGGCCGTCGGGGCGATCGCCGGCGTGATGTTCCCGCTCTTCGTCCGCGCCGTCGGGGTCCTCACCTCGATCCTCGGCATCCTCGCGGTCGCGCCGCGCTCGGACGAGGAACACGGGATGCGCGCCATCAACCGCGGCTTCTTCGTCTCGGCCGGCGCGAGCGCGATCGCCGTGTTCTTCGTCTCGCGCGCGTACCTTCACGACGTCCGCCCGGCCATCGCCGTGATGCTCGGCCTCGCCCTCGCGAGCGTCATCCAGATGCTCACCCAGTACTTCACCGATACCAAGTTCAAGCCCGTGCGCGAGGTGGCGGAGGCGACCCGAACGGGACCGGCGACCACGATCCTCTCCGGCTTCAGCATCGGCCTCGAGTCGACCGTGTGGTCCGTGCTCACGATCGCGACCGTCATCTCGACCGCGTGGTTCCTCGGGAATTCGACCGCCGAGGCGCTGTACTTCATCTCCCTCACGGGCATGGGGATGCTGACGACCGTCGGCGTGATCGTGTCGATGGACACGTTCGGCCCTATCTCGGACAACGCCCAGGGCATCGCGGAGATGTCCGGCGAGTTCCACGGGACCCCGGCGCGGGTGCTCAACAACCTCGACGCGGTGGGCAACTCGACGAAGGCGATCACCAAGGGCATCGCGATCGCGACCGCCGTCATCGCCGCGACTTCGCTCTTCGGGTCGTTCGAAACCGCGTTGAGCGAGGCGGGATTCGACTTCGAGGGCATCCGCGTCGACCGCCCGGACGTGCTCGCGGGACTGCTCGTCGGCGGGAGCATCGCGTTCCTGTTCTCCGCGCTCGCCATCCGCGCGGTGGGACGCGCCGCGGCCCAGGTGGTCGTCGAGGTGCGCCAGCAGTTCGTCGCGCATCCGGGGATCATGACGTACGACGAGGCCCCGGACTACGCGCGCGTCGTCGACATCTGCACCAAGACGTCCCTGCGCGAGCTCATGACGCCGGGGCTGCTCGCCGTCCTCAGCCCCATCGTCGTCGGATTCGCGCTCGGGGCGGAGGCGCTCGGCGCGTTCCTCGCCGGATCGATTCTCACCGGCCAGCTGCTCGCCGTCATGCTCTCGAATTCCGGGGGCGCGTGGGACAACGCCAAGAAGTACATCGAGGACGGCAACCTCGGCGGAAAGGGATCCGAGGCGCACACCGCCGCCGTGATCGGCGACACGGTGGGCGACCCCTTCAAGGACACCGCCGGGCCGGCGCTCAATCCGCTCATCAAGGTGATGAACCTCGTCGCGGTCCTGATGGTGCCCGTCATCGTCGCCGTGAGCGACGACTCGACGCTCAGCATCGCGCTCGCGGCGGGCGGGGCGATCGTGGTCGGGGGCGCGATCTGGTTCTCGAAGTCCCGCCGACCCATCCCGATGCTCGCCCACCTCGGCGAACCGGACGAATCGATCGCCGGACCCGCCCGCCAGACGCCCGAGAGCGTCGTCCCGGCGCTTGGCTCCGCGGAGGCGGCGCGACGCGCGGCACGCAAGGAGGCGGCGCGGGAGCGGTCCGTCTCCCGCGGCGCCACGAGGAGGCGCCAGAAGGGGTCAGAGTAGACGCTACCGAGAAATCTCGGCGTGTCGCCCGGCGTGTCTCGCCGCGACCTTGCCATCGGGCGGGACCGTTTGCGACGGTACGAAGGTGGACGTCCTACCGGTGGCAACTGCCGCCGACCTCGCGGAGGCGTTGGCGCTTCGAAGCGCCGTGCTGGGCGGGTCCGGGACGGGCGCCCCGTGGGAGTCGCACGACGAATTCGACCGCGATTCCACCACCCTCCACTGCGTCGTGAGAAGCCCCGACGGGGTGTGCGTGGGCGCGGGCAGGCTCACCGCCCCGGTCGACGTCGAGGACGGCGGGGAGCTGATCGAGGGCAACCCCACGATCGGTCCCATCGTCGTCGCTCCGAGCGCGCGCCGCGGCGGCGTCGGCCGCGCCATCCTCTCCTACCTGGAGGCCGAGGCCCTCGCGCTGTACGGCAGCAACGGAGTGGTCCGCGTCGATATCTGGGTCCCCGCGGACGGCGGCGAGCCGGTCTCGAGGCTCGGTTACGAGATCCCCGAAGGTCCGTCGGCCGCCGCCGGAACGCCGGTGTTCCGCGCGTCGAAGGATCTCGCCGCGAGTTAGTCGACCGACGCGCGGGCGCGGGCACGGGCGCCGAGCGCGGCGAGCCTAGAATCGGGTCCATGCCCTCGAACGAGTTCGTCCATCTGCATGTGCACACGGACTACTCGATGCTCGACGGCGCGGCCCGCCTCGACGACCTCTTCGCCGAGGCGGAACGGCTCGGCCAGAAGGCGATCGGCATCACCGACCACGGCTTCCTCTTCGGCGCGTACGACTTCTGGTCGAAGGCCAGGGCCGCGGGTCTGAAACCCGTCGTCGGGCTGGAGGCGTACCTGACGCCCGGGACCGCGCGCGCGGACCGGACCCGGGTGAAATGGGGCGACCAGAACCAGGGGGCGGACGACGTCTCCGCGGGCGGGGCCTACACGCACTTCACGCTGTGGTCCCGCGACAACGTCGGGCTCCACAACCTCTTCCGCATGGGCTCGCTCGCCTCGCTCGAGGGGACGTTCTACAAGCCGCGCATCGACCGCGACCTCCTCCACCGCTATTCGAAGGGCCTCATCGCGACGACGGGGTGCCCGTCGAGCGAGGTGCAGACGCGCCTTCGGCTCGGGCAGTACGACGAGGCCCTCCGCGCCGCGGGAGAGATGCAGGACATCTTCGGCAAGGACAGCTACTACGTCGAGGTGATGGACCACGGCGCGGAGATCGAGAAGCGCGTCGTCGAGGACCTGATGCGCCTGAAGAAGGCGCTCGGCGCGCCGTACGTCGCGACGAACGACTCGCACTACACGCGGGCGGAGGACCGGGACGCCCAGGCCGCCCTTCTGTGCATCCAGTCGGGCACGACGCTCGCCGACGAGGGACGCTTCAAGTTCGACGGCGCCGACTACCACCTCCGATCCACGGAGGACATGCGGCGGACGTTCGCCGACTTCGAGGGGGCGTGCGACAACGCGCTCGTCATCGCGGAGCAGTGCGAGGTCAGCTTCGACACGAGCGCCGACTACATGCCGCGCTACGAGTGCCCGCCGGGGGAGGACGAGCACTCGTGGTTCGTCAAGGAGGTCGAGCGAGGCCTCCAGGAGCGCTATCCGGGCGGCGTGCCGGACAAGGTTCGCGAACGCGCGGAGTACGAGATCGGCGTCATCACGCAGAAGGGCTACGCGGGCTACTACCTCGTCGTCGCCGACTTCGTGCGCTGGTCGAAGGCCAACGGCATCCGCGTCGGGCCGGGGAGAGGCTCCGGAGCGGGTTCCATGGCGGCGTACGCCATGAGGATCACGGACCTCGACCCGCTCGTCCACGGCCTGTTCTTCGAGCGCTTCCTCAACCCGGAGCGCGAGACCAAGCCGGACTTCGACATCGACTTCGACGAGCGTCGTCGCGGGGAGGTCATCCGCTACGTCTCGGACAAGTACGGCGAGGACAAGGTCGCCCAGATCGTCACCTACGGGACGATCAAGGCCAAGCAGGCGCTTAAGGACGCCGCCCGCGTCCTCGGCAAGCCGTTCTCGCTCGGGGAACGACTCACGAAGGCCTTCCCGGAGCCGCAGCAGGGCCGCGACATGTCCCTCGCCGCGGCGTTCGACCCCGAGAGCGAGCGGTACAACGAAGCCCAGGACTTTCGCGCGGCCGTCGCCGCGGATCCCGAGGCGACCGAGACCCTCGAGCTCGCCCGCGGGCTCGAGAACCTCAAGCGGCAGTGGGGGGTGCACGCGGCCGGCGTCATCATGTCGAACGAGCCGCTCATCGACATCATCCCGATCATGCGCCGGGAGCAGGACGGCGCGATCATCACGCAGTTCGACTACCCGACGTGCGAGACGCTCGGGCTGGTCAAGATGGACTTCCTCGGCCTCCGGACGCTGACGCTCCTCGACGACGCGCTCGAGAACCTCCGCAACAACGGCAAGGGCGAGCTCGTGCTCGAGGATCTGCCGCTCGAGGACCCCGAGACCTTCGCGCTGCTCGGGCGGGGCGACACGCTGGGGGTGTTCCAGCTCGACGGCGTGGCGATGCGGCAGCTCCTGCGCCAGATGAAGCCCGACTCGTTCGAGGACATCTCGGCCGTCCTCGCGCTGTATCGGCCGGGACCGATGGGGATGAACTCCCACACGAACTACGCGCTGCGCAAGAACGGCCAGCAGAAGGTCGCGGCGATCCACCCCGAGCTCGAGGAGCCGCTCCGCGAGGTACTCGAGCCGACGTTCGGCCTCATCGTCTATCAGGAGCAGGTGCTCCGCGCGGCGCAGATCGTCGCCGGGTACTCGCTCGGCCGAGCGGACCTGCTCCGCAAGGCGATGGGCAAGAAGAAGAAGGAGGTCCTTGACGAGGAGTACGCGCCGTTCCGCGAGGGCATGCTCGCCAACGGGTACAGCGAGGCGGCGTGCCAGGCGCTCTGGGACACGCTCCTCCCGTTCGCGGACTACGCGTTCAACAAGGCGCACACCGCCGCGTATGGCGTCATCAGCTTCTGGACGGCCTACCTCAAAGCCCACTACCCGGTGGAATTCATGGCCGCGCTCCTGACGTCCGTCGGCGCGGACAAGGACAAGTCGGCCGTCTACCTCTCCGAGTGTCGTCGCATGGGAACCACCGTGCTGCCCCCCGACGTCAACGACTCGTTCGCGACGTTCTCCGCCGTCGGCGACGACATCCGATTCGGGCTGACGGCCGTGCGCAACGTCGGTGCGAACGTCGTCGACGGCATCATCACGGCGCGCGACCGCGACGGGCGCTTCACGTCGTTCCAGGACTTCCTGGAGAAGGTCCCCGCCTCGGTCTGCAACAAGCGGACGATCGACTCGCTCATCAAGGCCGGGGCGTTCGACTCCCTCGGCGCGACGCGGCGGGCGCTCAGCGCGGTCCACGAGCAGGCGGTCGACGCGGTCATCGGGGTGAAGCGGCAGGAAGCGACCGGGCAGTTCGACCTCTTCGGGGGGTCCGCCGACCTCGGCGCCTCGGTGTCCGTGACCATTCCGGACATCGAGGAATGGGACCGCAAGACGCTCCTGAACTTCGAGCGCGAGATGCTCGGCCTCTACGTGTCCGATCACCCGCTCCGCGGCCTCGAGCACGCCCTTCGCGCCGAGGCGAGCCACCAGATTCTTCACGCGACGCCCGCCCACGGCGTGGGCGAGGGGGACCAGGTGACGTTCGCCGGTCTCGTCACCCGCGTGGACCGTCGCGTCGCCAAGTCCGGCAACGCCTACGGGATCGTCACGATCGAGGACATGTCCGGCGAGATGGAGGTCTCGTTCTTCGGCAAGGTCTACGAGGCGTACGCGCGCGACCTCGCGGAGGACGCCGTTCTCGCGATCAAGGCCCGCGCCCGTGAACGCGGCGACGGGAACATGCAGTTTTCCGCCATCGAGGTGCGCGTCCCGAACGTCACCGCGGTGGACGTCACGCCGCTCGCGATCACGCTGACCGCCGCGCGTGTCACGCCCGAGATCGCCTCGACGCTGCAGGGGATCCTTCGGGCCCACCCCGGGACCGTCGAGGTGCGCCTGGTCCTCACGGGATCCGGTGAGCCGATGACGATGCGCCTCGACGACGGCTACCGCGTCACGCGGTCCAGCGCCCTCTACGGCGACCTGAAGGCCGCGTTCGGGGCGGCCTGCCTCTCCGCGTAGCGTCGCGTAGGGTACGGGGATGACCCCCGTCGTATGGCAGCGGCTCGAGTCCGCCCTCATCGCCCTCGCGGCCCTCGTCGCGGGCCCGACCGCCTTCGGCATCGCGTGGTGGTGGCCGCTCGCGCTCTTCCTCGCCTTCGACCTGTCGATGGCCGGGTACCTCGCCGGCCCGCGCTTCGGCGCCGTCGCGTACAACGCCGCGCACTCGTACGCGGGGCCCGCGGTCGTCGTCGGGGCCGCCGCGCTCGCGGGAGGTTCCGTGTGGGTCGCGATACTCGGCGTCTCGTGGGTCTTCCACATCGCGGTGGACCGGGCGCTCGGGTACGGGCTGAAGCTTGACGACGCGTTCGAGCACACCCACCTCGGCTTCATCGGACGCCCCCGGGCCGACCGTGCGGGCCGTCCCGATTAGGACGTTCAGCGACGGGTCCGCGGGGGCTCGCCGATAGACTCGACGCGTGCTGAATCGGATCGACCTACGCGGACGCGAGTTGAGCGTCGCCGAACTCCTCGCCATCGTCCCGCGCGCGGCCGAGGACGTCGCCGACGCCATGGGCGCCGTCGAGGCGATCATCGCCGACGTTCGGGCCAGGGGAGGCGACGCGCTCCGCGCCCTCGCCGAGCGCTTCGACGGCTGCCGACCGGAGAGCCTTCGCGTCCCCGGGGACGCGATCGCGGAGGCGCTGGGGACCCTCGACGACGAGGTGCGGGCGGCCCTCGAGGAGTCGATCCGCCGCGTGCGGCGCTACCACGAGGCGACCGTCCCGGCGGAGGTTGCCGTCGACATCGCGCCCGGCGCCCGGATCACCCAGCGCTGGATACCCGTCCGGCGGGTCGGCCTCTACGTTCCCGGAGGCCTCGCCGTCTACCCGTCCTCGGTCGTCATGAACGTCGTCGCGGCCCAAGCCGCGGGCGTCGGGTCGATCGCCGTGACGAGCCCCCCGCAGGCCGCGAACGGGGGCCTTCCTCACCCGACGATCCTCGCCGCGTGCGCGCTACTCGGCGTCGACGAGGTGTACGCCGTGGGCGGCGCCCAGGCGGTCGCCATGTTCGCCTACGGCGCGGACGACGGCGGGAAGCCGTTGTGCGAGCCGGTCGACGTCATCACGGGCCCCGGGAACCGATTCGTCGCGGCGGCCAAGCGCGCCGTCCAGGGCGTCGTCGGCATCGACGCCGAGGCGGGTCCGACGGAGATCGCCGTCGTCGCGGACGCGGGCGCCGACCCGGAGCTCGTCGCCGCCGATCTCGTGAGCCAGGCGGAGCACGACCCGCTCGCCGGCTCCGTTCTCATCACCGACTCGGCCGAGCTCGCCGACGCCGTCGACGCGGCCACCGAGCGTCGCGCCGCAGGCACCAAGCACGCCACGCGCGTGAAGGAGGCGCTCACCGGCACCCAGAGCGCGATCGTCCTGACGGACGGCATCGAGGCATCGCTCGCCGTCGCGAACGCGTACGGGGCCGAGCACCTCGAGATCCACACCGCGGACGCGGCGGCGGTCGCGGCGCGCGTCACGGCCGCGGGATGCATCTTCGTCGGCCCGAACTCGCCCGTGTCGCTCGGCGACTACATCGCCGGGTCGAACCACGTGCTGCCGACGGGCGGGACGGCGCGGTTCGCGTCAGGCCTGTCCGCGATCAGTTTCCTCCGAGCGGTGAGCGTCGTCGAGTACGACGATGCCGCGCTCGCGGAGGTCGCCTCCAGCGTCGTCGCCCTGGCGAACGACGAGGATCTGCCCGCTCACGGCGAGGCCGTCCAGGCTCGCGCGAGCGAGTAGGAGTCGGCGGTGACGGCTGGCCCGGTGGCCGCTACCGCCGTTCGGCGGCCGCTCGTCGCCCTTCTCGGGCCCGCGTTCGTCGCGTCGGTGGCCTACGTCGACCCCGGAAACGTCGCCGCGAACCTCACGGCGGGTGCGCGGTACGGCTATCTCCTCGTGTGGGTGTTGGTCGCGGCGAATGGCATGGCCGTGCTCATACAGTATCTGTCCGCGAAGCTGGGCCTTGTCACGGGGAAGACGCTTCCCGAGCACATCGGCGCCAGCCTCGCCCGCGGCCCGCGCCTGGCCTTCTGGGGGCAGGCGGAACTCATCGCCGCCGCGACCGATCTCGCCGAGGTCATCGGCGGAGCCATCGCCCTGAACCTCCTCTTCGGCATCCCGTTGTGGTGGGGAGGCCTCATCGTCGGGCTCGTGTCGCTCGCCCTGCTCGCGGTCCAATCCGAGCGGGGTCAACGCCCGTTCGAGTTCGTCATCGTGGGACTCCTTGCCGTGATCACCATCGGCTTCGTGTCGGGACTCTTCCTCCACGGGGTGTCCTGGACGGGGGTCACGGGTGGGCTGGTGCCCCGTTTCGACGGCGCCCCCACGGTCCTGCTCGCCGCGAGCATGCTCGGCGCGACGGTCATGCCGCACGCGATCTACCTCCACTCGTCGCTCGTCCGGGACCGTCACGGGATCGCGCCGACCGGGGCGCGGCTCGTTCGCCTCATCCGCGCGACACGTTGGGATGTTTGGCTGTCGCTCGCGGTTGCCGGTTCCGTCAACATCGCGATGCTGGTGGTCGCGGCCGCGCATCTGCGCGGCGTCGCGGGCACCGACACGATCGAAGGGGCGCACGCGGCGATTTCTCACGCCTTGGGCCCCGGCATCGCGCTCGTCTTCGCGATCGGCCTCCTCGCGTCGGGCCTCGCGTCAACGTCGGTGGGGTGCTACGCCGGCTCCACCATCATGGCCGGGCTCCTCCGCGTCAGGATCCCGCTTCTTCTGCGCCGCTCCGTGACCCTGATCCCGGCGTTGGCGATCCTCGCTTCCGGCGTCAGCCCCACGTGGGCGCTCGTTCTCAGCCAGGTCTTCCTCAGCCTCGGTATCCCCTTCGCGCTCCTGCCCCTGGTGGTGTTCACCAGCAGGAGGGCGCTGATGGGCGAGTACGCGAACGGCGCCGCACTCCGGGTGACGTCCTGGACGGTGGCGGCCGTCATCGTGTCGCTGAACGTCGTCCTCGTCGCTCTGGCGATCGCGGGGCCGGGCTAGGCGGCCCCTGCGCGGCTCCCCGAGCCCCCCAGGAGCGCTCACTAGACTGTCGGCCATGGATCTGCCCCTCCGTCCCGAGTTGCGCGGCCTGGAGCCGTACGGCGCTCCGCAACTCGATGTGCCGGTCCTCCTCAACGTCAACGAGAACCCCTACTCGCCGCCGGCGGTCGTCGTCGACGCGATCGCGGCCGCGGTGCACAAGGCGGCGGAGGGCCTCAATCGCTACCCGGATCGCGACGCCGTGGGTCTGCGCACGGATCTCGCGGCCTACCTGCGACACGAGGCGCACGTCGACTTCCTGCGGTACGAGAACATCTGGGCGGCGAACGGCTCGAACGAGGTGATGCTCCACCTTCACCAGGCGTTCGCGGGACCGGGCCGCGTCGCGCTCAGCTTCGATCCCACGTACTCGATGTACCCGGAGTATTCGCGCGACAGCGCGACGACGTACGTCACCCTCCCGCGTCGCGACGACTTCGCGATCGACGTCGACGCGGCGGTCGCCGCGATCGGGGAGAGGAAGCCCACGCTCGTGCTTCTTGCGAGCCCGAACAACCCGACCGGGACGTCCCTTCCGATCGACGACACGCGTGAGATCGCCCGCGCGGCGGCGGAGGTTCCGGGAGGATGCATCGTCGTCGTCGACGAGGCGTACGCGGAGTTCCGGCGCAGCGGGGTCCCGAGCGCGATCACCCTGCTGCCGGAGTCTCCGAACCTCGCGGTCTCCCGCACCATGTCCAAAGCATTCGCGCTCGCGGGCGGCAGGCTCGGCTACCTCGCCGCGAGCCCCGCGATCGTCGACGCCCTGCGCATCGTCCGTCTGCCGTATCACCTGAGCGCCGTCACCCAGGCGGTGGCCCGCGCCGCGCTCGCCCATCACCGCGACCTTCAGGCTCAGGTGGACGAGATCCGCGCCGAACGGGACGAGACCGTGCTCTGGCTCCGGGGCCAGGGGTACACCGTCGCGGACACGGACGCGAACTTCGCGCTCTTCGGCCCGTTCGGGGATCGTGAGAGGGTATTCGAGGGGCTGCTCGAACGTGGCGTCCTCATCCGGGTCTCCGGGCCCGAAGGATGGCTGCGCGTCTCGATCGGGACGCCGCAGGAGATGGCGCGGTTCCGCGCCGCGCTGACGGAGGTGACGGCATGAGCCGCACGGGAAAGGTCGCTCGGAAGACGAGCGAGTCCGACGTCGTGGTCGAGGTGGACCTCGACGGCGCGGGCGCGACCGAGATCTCGACCGGCGTCCCGTTCTACGACCACATGCTCACGGCGCTGGGCAAGCACGCGTTGTTCGATCTCACGGTGCGCGCCACCGGCGACGTCGAGATCGATTCGCACCACACGGTTGAGGACGTCGCGATCTGTCTCGGCGAGGCCATCAAGCAGGCCCTGGGCGACAAGGCGGGGATCTCCCGCTTCGGCGCCGCGGTCGTCCCGCTCGACGAGGCGCTGGCGCAGGCGGTCGTCGACGTGTCGGGCCGCCCGTACTTCGTCCACGTGGGGGAGCCGGTCGGCCAGGCGACGCACCTGATCGGCGGAAACTTCGCGGGGTCGCTCACCGGCCACGTGCTCGAGTCGATCGCCCACCACGCGGACATCACGCTGCACATGCGCGTGCTCGCGGGCCGCGACCCCCACCACATCGTCGAGGCCCAATTCAAGGCGCTCGCCCGCGCGCTTCGGGCCGCGGTCGCCCTCGACCCGCGGGTCAAGGGCGTCCCAAGCACGAAGGGAGCGCTATGACGGCCGACGACGTTCCCGACTACCTCGCGCGGGACATTTCCGCGCTGCTCACCCCGATCTCGAGCGGCGTCGCGCTGGCGGCGATTTGCGCGCTCAACGGCTCCACGTGCGACGTCGTCGAGATACCGCAGGGCACCTTCGCCGTCATGGCCGACCCGTCGCCCGGACGCGCGGACCAGGCCGCGACGGCCGTGACCGCGATCCAGCGCGACATCATCCTCCTCACGATGGAGCGTCGCGGCGGGCAGATCTCCGTCCGACGATGGGCGAAGGGCGTCAAGGGCGAGGAGATCGCTCCCGGGCTCGCGCTCGACGAGGCGCCCGTCGTCGTTCGCGGCATCATGACGGGGGCGACGACGCTGGAAGCACTCGCGGACGATCAACCCGACTCCGTGATCTCCGGGCGGATGGGCCGCGTCAAGGCGTTCCGGGTGCTCCGAAAACTCACGAAGGAGACACGCCGGAGGAGCGCCTCGGGCTAGTCGCCTCCGCTCGCGACGCACGCGTCGAAGGCGGCCTTCGATTCTTTCTCGTCCGCTCGCGCGGCCGCGAGGGACGCCTTCCGGTCGTCGAGGTCCTTCGCCGCGCGCGCCTCGTCGGCTCGCGCGTCGGCGAGGTCGGCGTCCGTGAGATGGGCCAGACGCTCGAGGTCGTCGTAGCGGATGAGTTCGCCGTCGAGCGACGCGAAATCCTGTCCTTCCCCGCCGCCGCGTGGCCCCTTGAGCGCCCGTTCGTAGGCCTTCTTCTTGGTCTCGAGTTCGACGACGCGCGCCCGTCGCTCCGCGAGGAATCCCGTCGCGGCGCCCACCATGTCCGTCCACTGCGCGACCCGCCTCGCCGCGGACTTCCAGCGCGTCCGTTGGGGCTCGCACGCGCGGGGCGGAGACTCGATACCTCGGAGGCGTTCCCAGCCTCGACGCGACACCGTGCACGGCCACCATGGGCGCGTCGCGCGGCGGTCGGCGTACCACCACGCGCCCATCCCGAGCGCCCCCGCGCCGAAGAGAATCCCGAGCCAGAGACACCACGCCTTGCCGCCTCCCCCCTCGTCGGCGACTCCCGAGGCGACGCTCGGGGTGAGCGACACCCAAGCGTTCGGAGAGAGGTCGTAGAGATCGGCGGACATCCGGGGCACCGCCGGATACGTCGTGATCCGCGACGCGCACGTCGGGCAGGAGCCGTAGCTGCCGTCGTGCACGTGCGACGCGAAGCCGTACTTCCAGTCCGCGCCGCCGTATCCGGTGATGGTGTCGAGATCGATCGCGGCCATCGCCCACGAGTCGCCCAACGCGAAGAAGCCGTTGAACGGAACGGAGGCAAAGTCGTTCGCCGTGTCCTCGAGGTCGAGCGTCAGGGGCTTCCCGGGCTGCAGCTGCGCCGTCAACGCGAGCGACGCGCCCTGCCACGTGTCGCCCGGGTACTTCTTGAGCGCCGTCCAGCCCGGAAGGTCGTCCCATCCGATGAGGAAGTCCGTCTGTACCCAGAGGTCGTCCCGCGGCGTCACCGTCGGGTCGAGAGCGCCGTCGCGCGTCGCGATGAAGAGAGCGTAGTCGTGCGCGTCGTCGAGACCCTGACCCGCGACGGCGTATTCGGCCGAGTACGACGCGATCATCGATTGAAGATCGCCGTACCCGGCGCTTCCCGGGTCGAGTAACGCGACGCCGAGGAGGTCGGGGGACGCTGCGGGAACCGCGTCGCGGTCGAGGGTCGCCACGCCCGTCGGGTCGTCGCCGTAGCGATACGACGACACCTGGGGAAGCGCGTTCAGGGCGTCCGCGATCGATCGCACGGGTGTGCTGGCGAGCGTCGAGTTCTCGATCACGGTGACGGCCGCCGGGGCGTCGGTGTCGTCGATGGAGGCGGGAGCCGAACCGGCGATGAGCGCGGCGGCAACGCCAAAGGCAAGTGTTCGCATGGTTCCCTCCCACGACACTCCTTTCCGGGCACGTTAGCGATCCACCACGTGCCTGACAACCGTCCGGTGGACAAGGGACCACCGCGCCTCGCCGATAGACTGTCGCGGTGAATCCCCGCGTGTGCGTCCTCGATTACGGCTTCGGCAACGTCCGCAGCGCCGTGCGCGCCGTCGAGGAGGTCGGCGCCGAGCCGATCCTCACCGCGGACCGCGCGACGGCCGAAAACGCCGACGGCCTCATCGTCCCCGGCGTGGGGGCGTACGCGGCGGTGATGGACGGCCTCCGCGCCGTCCGGGGGGACCAGATCGTGGAGCGACGCCTCGCGGGGGGTCGTCCGGTACTCGGCATCTGTGTCGGGCTCCAGGTGATGTTCGAGCAGGGGGTCGAGCACGGGGCGAGCGCGACCGGGCTGGGACAGTGGCCGGGCGTCGTCGACCGACTCGACGCGCCCGTCGTGCCGAACATGGGCTGGTCGCACGTCGAGCCGGCTCCGGGGTCCGTCCTCTTCGCCGGGGTGGAGACGGAGAGGTTCTACTTCGTCCACTCCTACGCCGCGCGCTCGTTCAGCCTCGACGCGTCGGCGTCGCGCCTGCCCGCGCCCCTCGTCACGTGGTCGGAGGCCGGCACGGCCGAGCGCCACGACCGCTTCGTCGCGGCCGTCGAGAACGGGCCGCTGTGCGCGACGCAGTTCCACCCGGAGAAGTCGGGCGTCGCGGGCCTCAGACTCCTTCGCAACTGGGTGGAGACGCTATGACCGACGCCCCGCCCCGCCTGGAGCTCCTCCCGGCCGTCGATGTCGCCGACGGGCAGGCCGTCCGCCTCGTCCAAGGCGAGGCCGGCTCCGAGACCTCGTACGGCGACCCGGTCGCGGCGGCGCTCGAGTGGCAGGCCGGGGGCGCCGAGTGGATCCACCTCGTCGACCTCGACGCGGCGTTCGGGCGGGGCTCGAACGCCGAGCTGCTTGCCGACGTGGTCGCGCGCCTCGACGTGAGGGTCGAGATGTCCGGCGGTATCCGCGACGACGACTCGCTACGCCGCGCGCTCGCGACGGGGTGTGCGCGGGTGAACCTCGGCACGGCGGCGCTCGAGGATCCCGAATGGACGGCGCGTGCCATCGCGGAGTTCGGGGACCGCGTGGCGGTCGGCCTCGACGTGCGGGGGACCACGCTCGCGGCGCGGGGATGGACCAAGGAAGGGGGCGACCTGTGGGAGGTCCTCGCGCGGCTCGACGCCGCCGGGTGCGCCCGCTACGTCGTCACGGATGTCACGAAGGACGGGACGCTGCGCGGACCGAACCTTGCCCTCCTTGCCCAGGTCTGCGACGCGACGCGATCCCCGGTGGTCGCCTCCGGCGGAGTCTCGTCCCTTGACGACCTCGCCGCGCTCCGCGGCCTCGTTCCGCTCGGCGTCGAGGGCGCGATCGTCGGCAAGGCGCTCTACGCCGGCGCGTTCACGCTCCCCGAGGCGCTCGACGTCGCCGGACGCCCGTAGGCCGTGGCGAGCGACGACCCGGCGGGGGAGATCCCGGAGTCGCTGTTCTCGGACGACGACGGGACGGCGGACGCCCGGCTCGCCCAGGCGCTGATCCGGCACACCTCGGGCCGCGTGCCGCTCGCGGAGGTGGTCGACGCTCTCGCCTTCGCCCGCGTCCTCGTCCCGGTGCTCGCGTCGGGGGACGCGCGCCACGTCGGAGCGCACGGGCTCGAGCAGGACGCGGTCGCCTCGACCGGCGTCGTCGCGGTTCGCCTGCCCGACGGCCGGGCCGCGCTTCCGGTGTTCACGGACGTCGACGCGATGCGGGACTGGCGCCCCGAGGCTCGTCCGGTGCCGGCCGAGGGGCCGCGCGCCGCGCTCGCCGCCGTGGCCGAGCAGTGGTCCGCGCTCGTCGTCAATCCCGGCATGGAGGCGCTCGTCATTCCCCGCCCGGCGATGTGGGCGCTCGCTCAGGGGGAGCCGTGGCGCCCCGCCGTCGTCGACGGACGGCTTGCTGACGACCTCCGCGACGAGATTGTCGCGGCGATCCGCGTCGATGAGGACGTGCGGGGTGTCGACGCCAGGGCCGGGCGGGCCGCCGAGGTCGCCGTGGTGCTCACCCTGGCCCCGGGCCTCACCGCGTCGGACCTCGACGCGGTTCTCGCGCGTGTCCAGGAGGAGATCGCACGCGTGGGGGCGCTTGCGCGGCGCGTCGACAGCCTGGAGGTCACGGTCGAGACGGCCGAATCGGCGGGGGACGCCTAGAGGTAGTCGGGCGTGCAGGACACCTTGTTCTCGACGTGCAGCGTGGGGGAGTCGAGGAAGTCGTGGAGGACGGAGACCGGGATGATGGCGGTCTCGCCGGTGCTCTCGTCGCCCGCGTAGAGCACGCCGATCACCTTGCCGTCGGTGTCGTACACGGCCGATCCCGACGAGCCGTGCGTGCCGTAGGCGGAGGTCGCGAAGACGAACGGCGCCTTGTCGAAGAAGTCGTTCTGCTTCGACAGGATCGTCCCCGTGGTGACCTGGAGTTCCTCGCTGTTCGGATAGCCGACGACCGTGATGTGGTCGCCGGTCGAGGCGTCCGCGGGGGCGAGGGTGGCGGCCGGGCCGATGGCCTCGACGGTGGTGATGATCGCGAAGTCCGCGTTCGTCGCGTACGCCGACGAGGCCACATCGACGTCCGTGCCGTCGGACAGGGTGACCTCGAGCTTGCCGAGCGAGTCGACCACATGGTGGTTGGTGACGATCGTGTGGTCGTCGAGGATGAACCCGCTTCCCGTGCCGATTCCCTCGCACATGACGTTCCGCACGCGAACGGCGGAACGTTGCTCCGCGCTCAGCCCTAGGGGGCTGTCGACCTCGTCGGACGGAAGGGGGCTCGGGGCGACGGGCGTCGCCCACTCCGAGGGAAGCGGGCTCGGGGGGACGGGGAGAACCGAGCACGCGGTGGCGGAGGCGATGGTCGCGACGGCGACGAGGGCGCCGGCGAGAAGGCGGACGGCCCGGCTCATGCGCCGTCCCCCGTGTTCGCCTCGGCCCAGTACTTCTTCACCTTCGCGCAGTACGACGCGACCTCGGAGTCGTAGCGGACGACGTCCGAGTAGTAGAACTGGTAGCGCTGTTCGACGTACATGAGTGCTTTCGCCCGCGCGTCGGCGCAGTCCTTGAATCCGAGGGCGAAGTCGTGGTTGAGGTATCTCCGGTCCTCCGCCTGGGCCTTGAGGTTGACCGTCTCGATGAGGGCCTGATCCTTGTCTCCGAGAGCGGCGATGGCGCGGTCGACGTCGTCCGAGCCCGCGCGGACGCTCGCGCGCAGGTGGCTCGCTTCCGCGGTCAGGTCGGCGTGCTCCGTGTGGAGGTGTTGGATCCGCATTCCCCACAGGACGGTGAGCGTCCCCAGGTAGAGGGTGGCGAGCGCGAGCAGCACGGCCAGCGAACCGAGGATCCAGAAACGGGGCCGGGCGACGCGGCGGCGCACGACGGGGGCGGGGTCGGTCGCCACGTCAGCTCCCCGCCTTGATCGCCGCGAGCAGAGAGTCGCCGGTGGCGCACGACGCGTTCGCCGCGGCCTTCTTGGCCGCGGTGGACCTTCCCGACCAGGCCAGCGAGATCGCCGCGGCGCGGGTATCGGCGCACTTCTCGTACGCGAGGGCGGCATTCTTGTAGGAGTCCGCGGTCTCCTTCACCGACGCCCGCTCCTGGTCGATCGTGGAGGACCGGTCCGTCGCCGCCGCCGACTGCTTCTCGACGAGCGCGAGAAGGTCCGCCTGCGTCGCGAGAGTCGCGTTCGACTCCTCGGCGGATTCCGCGAGGAGCCGGTTGTCCGCGCGAAGGTTCGTCTCCTCCGCGCTCCATCCGCGCAGGATCACGTACATCCACGCGTCGCCGCCGACCACGATCGCGGCCACGAGCGACCATACGACCGCGGGGCGGGTGAGCGCGCGGAGGACCCGGGAGGCCCCGGAGCGACGGGGGGCGGCGTCGAGCGTCGCGCCATCGTTCGGAGGTGGGGGTACCGCGGGCGCGGGCGGAGGTGGGGGTACCGCGGGCGCGGGCGGAGGTGGGGGTACCGCGGGCGCGGGCGGAGGTGGGGGTGCCGCGGGCGCGGGGGTCGGGGCGTTATCCGGCGGGGCTTCGTCCACGCTCTTCTCCCTTTCCCGCGACTCGTCTTTTCGAACCCGGTCGCGTCCCCGTCAACTTATCCCGTGGCGCTCGGCGCCGCATCCCCCTCCAGGGGATGGTGCGCTTGATTCTTCACACACGCATTCCCGTGCTCGAGGCGGGCGAGGATCGGCGCGTTATCCGAAGTCCGGCACGCACTTTCGTTTGTTGTCGACCTGCGTGGTCGTGTCATCGAGGAGGTTCTGAAGCAGGGACACGGGAAGCACGAGCGATTCGCTCGCGTCGTTGTCCTCCGCGTACAGGATGCCCACCACGTCGCCTTCGCTGCTGTATACGGCCGAGCCGGACGAGCCGGGCTCGACCTTCGCGGTCGTCGATACCACGTCCTCACCGTGATCGAGCGTGTCCTTGACCCCCAGCTCGTGCACGAAACCATCGGAGGTCGAGAGGCTCTCTCCGTTGGGGTATCCGACGATGGAGATGGGGGCGCCCGAGCGAGGGTCGTGGTCGGCGAGCGTGACGGTGGGGACGAGGTCCTCGTCCGTGGTCAGGAGGGCAAGATCGGCGCTCTTGGCGTGAACCGAACTCGTGATGGCGATGTCCGTGCCGTCGGACAGCATCGCCTCGAGACGTCCGGCGTTGGCGACGACGTGATAGTTCGTGACGATGGTGTGGCGATCGAGGATGAATCCACTTCCCGTGACGAGCCCGCTGCAGGAGGTATTGCGGATGCGGACGGCGGCGCGTTGCTGCGGGGCGAAGCCAAGGGGATTCTCCGCCTGCTCGGAGGGGACAGCGGACGGCGTGTACGAAGGCACCCAGGCGGTGGGCGTCTCGGACGGACCGGTCGGGACGACCGAGCACGCGGTTAATGCCGAAGCGACGCCGACGGCCGCGACGATCGCCGGGAGGAGCGGCCGCCGACTCATGAGTCGTCCGCCGCGATCGTATCGGCGAGATCTGTCTCGACGCCCGAGCAGTAAGCCTCGACCAGGTTGTCGTACACCTGAATGCTGGAGACGTAGTACTGATTGCGGCGTTCGACGTAGAAGAGCACCTTGGCCCGCTCGCTTGCGCATTCCTTGAAGCCTACGGCCAAGTCCTCGTAGATGATCTGGTGGTCCTGCGCCTGCGCCTTGCTATTCGCGAGGGTCGTGATCGACGCGAGTTTGTCCGCGTTCGATGATTGGAGCTCTTCTATCTGCGCGTCCTGTTCGGTGATCGTCGCGAGCCGGTCCGAGGAGGTTGAGGTCAGGCCGGAGGCCGTCTCCCGAAGATCGCGCGCCTGGACTCCCCACAGGACAGCCATCGACGCGAGGTATCCGGTCACGCCCAAAGCGAGGGCGATCGCGGTCGCGCCGAGCGCGAAGCGGAGGGGGGAAGCGCCTGCCCGGCGGCGAATCTTCGTGAACATGCCCATGTCAGTCCGCCTTCTTCGCGGCGTCGAGCGACTTCTGGGCCTCCGCGCATTCGGTCTTCGCCGTTGACGTGAGCGACGCGACCGAGCGCCCCGACCACGCGTTGATCACGGCCGTTCCGCGGTCGTCCGCGCACTTCTCGAAGCCCACGGCGGCGGACTTGAACGCGTCGGAAAGAACCTTCTCCGCCTGCGCCTCGGAGCCGAGGTCCGACAACCGCGCATCGGTCGCGTTCGCCTGGTCCGTGAGAAGCGCGATCCGCTCCTCCTGGCCCTTGATGGTTGCGTCCTCGTGTCCGATCGCGTCGCCCTGGATCGTCGCGAGGCCCTGCAGGTCCTCGACCTCCGTTTTCCAGTTGTCGATCAACGCGTAGGCGAGTCCGTTGGCTCCGACGAAGAAGACGGCCCCGGCAACCCACCAGAAGAGAGGGCGACGAAACGAACCCGAGTCGCGGATCGTCCGGCCGAGCCAGGCGATCGGCGGCCAGGTGGCGGGGTTGAGGCGCCGTAGTACGCGCCGGAACGACGCGAGGCGGGGCGAAGGGTCGTCAGAACTCGGGGGCGACGCCTTCGAGGTAGGCCCGCTGTCCATCACGCGCTCCGTTCTCTCGCCGCGATCCGACCGTCCGACGGATCGAGCGTGTGCTACTTACACGTCGTTAGGGGTTGATCCTTAGCGCGCGAGGGGTCCTCCTCGAAGCCCCGGATGACGCTCGTGGGGATGAGGACCGGCATTGTCGAGATGTCCGCGTCCTTCGGATTGTCGAAGACACCGCGCAGGTGGCCGTCGTCGTCGTATACGCCGGCTCCGTTCACGTTCGAACCGGTCGGACTCATCGTGAACACGGTGGTCGAAGCGTCCTTAGGGTTGGGCGTGCTTGCGCCGACCGTGAAGGAGGTCGGCGAGTGGCGTCCGCCGTAGAAGAAGTCGTAGATGGTCACCAGGTCGCCGGTCGAGGGGTCGGTGTCTGCGACGACCGCAGGTCCGTTGAGCGATTCGTAGGTCTTCAGGAAAGCGAGGTTGCTCTTCGTGTCGACGAGGACCTTCGAGATGGTGACGTAGGTGCCGTCCGCGAGGCTGATCGAGTAGGTGGACGCGTTGGTCGCGATGTCTCCCACGGTGACGATCGTGTTGGCGTCGAGGATGACGCCGTAAGCGTTGAGGAAGTACTTGCAGTCGCCGTACATGATGCGGACCGAGGCGC
Organism: uncultured Actinomycetota bacterium; assembly: GCA_963823015.1. Classification (GTDB taxonomy): domain Bacteria; phylum Actinomycetota; class Actinomycetes; order Actinomycetales; family Demequinaceae; genus JAFGBM01. Next base: position 337,193 of record CAWGJW010000001.1, read on the forward strand.
GCTCGCCGGGGAGGAGGCCGAGCGTGCTCGCGGCCTCCGATGACGGGACGGTGGACGGCGTCGGCGTCGGTTCCCATTCGTCGGGGAGTCCCTTGGGCGGCGTCGGCGCGTAGGAGCACGCTCCGAGCGCGAGCGTCGCGCCCACGACGAGCGCGAGGGTGGCAAACCGGCGGCGCGTCACGGCGTCTCCCATCCGTCAATGTTGTCCGTGAGGATCTTCACGTTGGCGTTGCAGTTTTTCGCGACGGAATTGGTGTACGCGCGCAGCGATGCCTGGGTCCAGAGGTACCGCGTCTTCATGTACGGAAGCGCGTCCTCCTGGTCCTTGATGCAGTATCCGAGGGAGAGGACGTTGTTGCGAAGGACGATCTCGCGATCCCGGTCGTCGGCCCTCGCGTCGACGAGGCGCGTGAAGTCATCGAGCGCTCGCCCGAGGTCTGCCTGGGCGGAACTGATCTGGCTAGCCTGGTCGTCGACGATGCCCTGCTGGGCCTTGAGGCTCGCGGAAAGGTCGGCGTTGACGCCGTGCAGCGCGTGGATATTGAGTCCCCAAAGCACGGTCATCACCGCGACGTAGACCGTGACGGCGGCGACGGCCGCGACGCCGGCGATCGTCGCGATCTTCCGGAGCGATCGGGGCGTCGCATCCGTGGCCGCGGAGTCCGTGGGCTGCTTGGCGTCCGCGGGCTTCTTGGCGTCCGTCGCCTTCTTGGCCGCAGCGGGCTTCTTGGTGTCCGTCGCCTTCTTGGCCGCGGTGGGCTTCTTCGCCGCGGTGGGCTTCTTCGCGGCGGTGGGCTTCTTGGCCGCGGCGGGCTTCTTGGCGTCCGTCGGCTTCTTGGCCGCGGTGGGCTTCTTGGCCGCGGCGGGCTTCTTCGCGCTCTCGTCGTCGGCCATCTCAGCTCTCCTTCGGGATTGCTTTGACGCTTGCCTTCGCGGCCGCGCATTCGGAATTCGCCTTCGCCTCGAGTCCGGCCTGAGCCGCGGCCGTGGACGTCCAGAGGTTCGAGATGAGCTTGCCGCGGTCGAGGACGCACTGCTTGGTCTCGAGGGCCGCGTCCTGCAGCTTGTCGGCCAGGGCCTTCTGGTCGTCGGCGAGCGGCTGAAGTTCGTCGGACCGCGCGCCAACGGCGTCCACCTGCGTCGCGAGTAGCGCCAACTCGTCCTTCTGGAACGCGGTTCTCGATTCCGCGTCGGCTAGTTTCTGGCCAAGCTCGGTGTTGTCCACGCGAAGCTGGTCTCCCTCGACCTTCCAGGCATGAACGAGCGTGATCATCCACGCGTTCGCGCCAACGACGACGACTGCCGTCGCGACGATAATGACGGTGCGTCGTCGCGCGAATACCCAAACGCGCTTCGCCGTCGAGACGATAGCCGCGCGCCAGCGGGGGCTTTTCTTAGGCGCGTCGGGGTGCTTCTCGGGCGGCGCGGCATCGCGGCTCGCCTTCACTTCTTCCGGCATCGGCTGCCTTCCCTCAGTCGCGGTCGTACCGCCAGCGCGGGCGGAACACGACCACGATAGCCATGCGCGGCGGATGACGCATGTCGAGAATGCCCTCGCGGTCAGCAGGAGGTCTGCTGAGGGATGAGGAGCGACTCCTGGTCGAGCAGGTCCCGGAGCGTCGAGACCGGGATCATGAAGCTTTGATCGGCGTCGTTCTTCGCGTAGATGACGCCGACGACCTCGCCGTCGGCGTCGAGAACGGGGGAGCCCGAGGATCCCGGCTCGACGACCGCGGACGTGCCGAGCACCGTCCCGACCGAACCGTAGAGGGGGTCCTCGACCGCCCCGAGGACGATGCCGGACGTGGTGGTGAGTCTGCCGCCGCCCGGATAGCCGATCACCGTGATCGCATCGCCCACCTGCGGGTCGCGGTCCGCGAGCTTCGCGGCCACGGGGAGGCTCTCCTTCACGCGGACGATCGCGAGGTCCGCGGCGGTCGTGCTGCTCGCCGCCGTCGCGGACGCGGTGTGCCCGTCGTACGTCGAGATCTCGAGCGCGCTCGAATCCTCGATGACGTGCCGGTTCGTCACCAACGTGTGCTCGTCGATCATGAAACCCGTGCCCGTCGCGAGGAACCCGCACCCGACGTTGCGCACGCGAACCGTCATCCGTTGTGCGGCGTCGAATCCGTCGGGGGACAGGAGGGGGCCGTGATCGCTCACGGGTCGGCGAGGGTGACGGGACGAAGTTGGTCGGGAAGCGGCGGGGGAAGGTCGGGAAGCGTTCCGCAACCGGCGAGCGCGAGCGCGGCGACCGACGCGGCCAGAATCCTCCGCATGCCTACTTCGCCAGCTCTTTCTGCAACTCCGGCGTTCGCGCTCTGCGCCGCGGCGCACAGCGCGTCGACGGAGGACTTGAACTGGGCGACCTCGGACGCGTTGTACTTGGCGGAGTTCTGGAGGTAGCCGATCAGCGTCTTCTGGTCGTTGACGCATCGGTTGAGGGCGACCGACACGGACCCGCCGAGCGCGGCGAGCTCGTAGAGGTTCGCGATCTGCTGCTTGGCGAACGCGACGTCGTCGCCCGCCTTCGCCGTCTGGTCGGCGAGATCCGTGATCTTCTGCTGGGCCGTCGTCAAGCTGCGCGGTGAGAATGTCGATCTGCTCGGTTTGTTGCACGACGTAGTCCTGCTCGGTCGAAAGGCGTTGCCCGAGGTCGTGCGCCTGGCCTTCGAGGACGTCCGCCCGCGCGGCCCAGCGGTCGCTCGCGATCCACAGGTAGATCGTCAGCGCGGCGAGCGACGAGGACGAGGACGCCGGCCGCGGGCGACGACGATACTGCCAGCGTTTGCGTTCGTCAGCGGTATGCGGTTGAGGGCGCCGGTGCGTTCGGGGACGGGCGTGAGGACCGTCGTCGCCTCGTTCGCGGGGTTGATCCCCGCGCGGGGCTTCTCGCCGGGCGAGAAGTCCGGGCGGTAGTAGGCGCCGGTCGGTCGGGGTCGGAACCGCCGGCCGGGGATCCGCGGTCGGGACCCGCCGGTCGGGACTCCGCCGGTCGGGGGGGTGGGGCGGGGTGGTCACGATACGGCTCCGTGTAACTTCTCTCCCGGGCCTTCGCCCGGCGGATCGGGGAAGGGGGATGCCTCGCGGAACGCGAGCTGGACGCTGCGGAGCCCGTCGCGGAGCGCGCGGGCGTGTGTGTCGCCGAGGTCGGGCGCGGCGGCGGTGACGAGGCCGGCGAGGGCGGTGATCAGGGTGCGCGCCTCGTCGAGGTCCGGTAGTCGCTCGCCGCCCTCGGCGAGTCCGCATCGGAGCGCGGCGGCGCTCAGCAGATGGACGCCGACCGTCGTGATCATCTCGACGGCCGAGACGTCCGCGAGGTCCCTCGCCTCTGTCGGTCATGGTGCTATTCTTGCCTATCGACCGGCGACGGAGTTCTCGTCGCGCGCAAGTGGAGTCCACTCCCACCCTCGGGCCAAACATGGGCCAGGGTCATCGGTCGCGGCGGGCGCTCGCGTCCCCGCGCTGTCAGTGGCCTCCGCGTGCGTCGCGCAGGGGCCGTTTCCGTTTCCGAGCGACACGTGAGAGGAGCGGACATCAACGAACCGCGCATCAACGACAGGATCCGCGTGCCCGAGGTGCGCCTGGTCGGCCCCGAGGGCGAGCAGGTCGGAATCGTCAGGCTCGAGGACGCGCTGAGGCTTGCCCAGGAGGCGGATCTCGACCTCGTCGAGGTCGCGCCCGACTCGCGCCCGCCCGTCGCCAAACTGATGGACTACGGGAAGTTCAAGTACGAGGCCGCGGTCAAGGCCCGCGAGGCGCGCCGCAACCAGTCGAACACCGTCGTCAAGGAGATCCGGTTCCGGCTCAAGATCGACCCGCACGACTACGAGACGAAGAAGGGCCACGTGGTCCGCTTCCTCAAGGCGGGCGACAAGGTCAAGGTGACGATCATGTTCCGCGGCCGCGAGCAGTCGCGACCCGATGCCGGGCGCAGGCTTCTCCAGAAGCTCGCCGAGGACGTCGCCGACCTCTCGGTGGTCGAGCACGCGCCCGTGCAGGAGGGGCGAAACATGTCGCTCGTCCTCGGACCGCTGCGCAAGAAGGCGGAGGCCCGGGACGAGGCGCGTCGCGAACGCGAGGCGAAGATCGCCGCGGAGAACGCGGAGCGCGAGGCGCGGAAGGCTCCGAAGGCGGCGCCCGCGTCGGCGAAGCGGCCGAAACCGCGCAGGACGACGCGCCCGAGCCGGAGGCCGTACCGGCCAAGAAGCCGGCCGCCAAGCCGGCCGCGGCCAAGCCCGCCGCGACCAAGACGGCCAGCGCCAAGCCGGCCGCCGCCAAACCGGCCGCGACGAAGAAGCCCGCCGCGAAGTCCACCGGAACGAAGACGAGCGCGAAGACCACGACAGCGAAGGCGGACCCGAAGAAGACATCGGGCGCGTAGCCCGAGAACGAAGGCGCCAAGCCCCGCCGGGGTGCGGCCAGACACGAGGAGAGACGGCGCCATGCCGAAGAACAAGACCCACTCGGGTACGAAGAAGCGGTTCCGCGATCACGCCCACCGGCAAGGTCGAGCACGACCACGCGATGAACGTCCACAAGTTCCAGGAGAAGTCGGGCTCGCGCAAGCGTCGGGTGTCCGTCGACGCCATCCTGGCCGCACCCGACGCCAAGCGGGTCAAGAAGCTTCTGGGCAAGTAGCCCCCGAATCACGCAAGGAGTACCGAAGTGGCACGCGTCAAGCGGGCGGTCAACGCCCAGAAGAAGCGCCGGACGACCCTCGATCGCGCGAGCGGGTACCGGGGCCAGCGCTCCCGCCTGTACCGCAAGGCGAAGGAGCAGGTCACGCATTCGCTCGTCTACGCCCACCGGGACCGCCGCGCCCGCAAGGGCGACTTCCGCAAGCTGTGGATCCAGCGGATCAACGCCGCGGCCCGCGCGAACGACCTGACCTACAACCGATTCATCCAGGGCCTCAAGGCCGCGAACATCGACGTCGACCGTCGGATGCTCGCCGAGATCGCCGTGAGCGACCCCGGCGCGTTCACGTAGCTCGTCGGCGATGGCGAAGGCGGCGCTGCCCAAGGACGTCAACGCCCCCGTCGCGTAGCGACATGGCCGGAGGTCCGCCGGGCGCGCGCCGGGCGGCTGTGCTCTCGAACCCGAGGGCGGATCGCGTGCGGCAGGTGCGCGCGCTCGCGGGTCGTTCCGCGCGTCGGCGCGCGCGGCGGTTCCTGGTCGAGGGTCCGCAGGGCGTGCGCGAGGCCGTGCGCTTCGCCGCCGGACGCCGTCCTCGACGTCTACGTCACGGACGCGGCGGCCGCGCGTCACCCCGAGATCGCCGCGAGGCCGCGACCGCGGGCTCCGCGTGCACGCGTGCACCGAAGACGTGGCCGCGGCGATGAGCGCGCGACGCGCAGGGCGTGCTGGCGGTCGTCGGGATGGAGCGCGCCGAGGGCCAGGTCCTGCCGCCGGAGCCCGGCCTCGTGGCGATCCTCGCCGAGGTGCGGGACCCGGGGAACGCGGGAACGGTGATCCGCGTCGGCGGACGCCGCGGGCGCGGACGCGGTCATCTTCGCCGGGGAGTGCGTCGAGGCGGTCAACCCCAAGGTTCTCCGCGCCATCGCCGGGCAGCTACTTCCACCTGCCCGTGATCGAGGGGATCTCGGCTCGAGGACGCGGTGAGCGCCGTCGCGGCGGTCCGGCATGCGCGTGCTCGCGACGGACGCGTCGCGCGGCGATCGAGCTCGGGCGCCGGGCGAGACCGCACCCGAGGGTCTTGGACGCCCGACGCATGGGTGTTCGGCAACGAGGCGCGCGGGCTCGACGAGGCGACGAGAAGCCTCGCCGGCGCGACCGTGCGGATCCCGATCTACGGCAAGCGCCGAAAGCCTCAACCTCGCCGCGGCCGCGACGGTGTGCCTCTACGCCAGCGCGGCCGCGCGCGACGGGGGTAGCTGATGGCGCGCCGGACGCGACCGCGGCGCGATCCGCCTCGCGTCGCGCCGGGGATTCGTCATCGCCGTCGTGCTCGTCGTCGTCATGCTCGTGGTGCAGCTCGGGGCGTCGATGGCGGCCGCCATCCTGTCCTCGCGCGACGCCCAGGCCGCCTCGCGCCAGGTGTTCGGCATCGTCGGAGACGTGACGACCGAGCGCGTCGGACGATACGCCCAGGCGGCGGAGGATGCGGTCGGCGAATTCGGCGCTCGAGATCGGTGCTCGACGACGGCGCTTCGGTGGACGTCGACGCCGTCGCTGCGAACCTCTACGACCGCATCCACCTCGCCCCTCAGCTCGGCGCCATCAAGGTCGGCTGGGCGACCGGCGACTTCAAGGAGCTGCGCCGCGCCGGCACCGGATACGTCCTGCGCCATCCGTAGGGCGGACCGGCGCGGCGCCGTCGAGACCGGCACTACGACTCGTACTTCGTGCTCACGGGTACGACGACGTCGAAGGAGGACGCCGCGTACGATCCGCCGTACGCGGGCGTGGTACCAGCAGGGGCTGGGAACCTCGTCGGTCACGTGGACGGACCCGTACCTTTTGTTCGGCGGCGCAGGTGCCGGCCGTCTCGGCCGCTCAGGCGGGACGTGAAGGGCGAAGCGTCGTCGCCGTCGTCGCGGCGGATATCCTCCTCGACCAGCTCGCCGTGCGTGCTCGACGGGCTTCCGGTGGGCAGCGACGGCGAGGCTTTCGTCTTCGACCGCAACGGCACGGTCGTCGCCGCGCCGGGGCGCTACAAGAAGGCGATCGAGACCATCGCGCGCGAGGAGGGGAGGGTGGCGACGCGGGCGGATCTCGGAGTGCCGCGCCGTCCAGCGTCCCGGAACCGTCGACGGCACGTTCGGTCAGCAGGGGCCGTACGTCGTCCTCGAGAGGGCGTTTCCGGCCGATCCGTCGACGGGTTGGGTGCTCCGCCTCCGGGCGACGCGCGCCGGCCTCGCCCCGTCGCTCGGGGCGTGGGAGGGCACGGTCGTCTGGACCACCGCCCTTTCGGCGTTCGTGATTCTCGGCGCGGTCGTGCTCATGATGCGCGTCTGGGCGCCGCTCCAGGGCCTGCGCAGCCGGGCGAGCACCGACGCCCTGACCGGGCTGGCGAACCGTCACGAGTTCCACCGGCTCGGCGGCCGGATGGTCGCGTCTGCCGCCGCGGAGGGTCGGGCCGTCTGCCTCGTCGTCCTCGACCTCGACGCCTTCAAGGCGATCAACGACTCGCTGGGGCACGACGGTGGCGACGCCGCGCTCGCGGCCGCGGCTCGTACCCTCCTCGACGGGACGCGCGCTCGCGACCTCGTCGCGCGTATCGGGGGAGACGAGTTCGTCGTCGTCCAACGCGTCGACGACGAGAGCGACGCGGAGATCCGCGCGCACGTCGAGCTCCTGCGGTCGAAGATCGCGGGACGACTGAGCGACGTCGCGGGCGAGGTCGAGGGCGTGGGAGCCACCGCCGGGTTCGCCGTCGAACGATCCGGCGCGCCGTCCCTCGACCGCCTGCTCCGACGCGCCGACGCGGCCCTGGTACGCGGGAAGTCGGACGCGAAGGGGACGACGTACGAGGCGCCTCCGGAGGATGCCTAGGCGTCCCGCTGGTAGGCTCTCGCCGGAATCTAGGAGGTCCGCATGAACGCCGAACCGCGCAAGGGGTCCCACGACGACTTCGCCGTTCTCCCCATACCCGCCGCTCGCGGAAGGGTCGAGGTCGTGGGCGCGCGCGGCGTCTTCTATTCGCTCCGCCAGGGCGGGCAGGTGCTGAAGCGCCGCCGCCGGGCGTGGCCGGTCGTCCTCAAGAGCGGCGAGCAGGGCTCGATCCGCTCCGCGGGATGGATTCCGGGTTTCCAGCGCCTGTACTTCGACGGCAGGCTGGTGTATCAGTTCGGCGCGGATGTGCCGAGGACGGCCCGGGTGCTCGCCTTTCTCCCGCTCGCGTTGATCGCCCTCAACCTGCTCATCGGAGGAACGCTCGGTATCGTCCTGGTGATCTACAACCTCTACGCGATCAAGAACCCGAACTTCCCGAACCCTGTTCGCATCGCGGTGCCGGTGCTGCACACGATCGCCGGCGTTCTCGTGACGATCGTCGCGAGTGGATTCGTTCCCTCCTCGTAGACTCCCGTTATGGCGAGGAGGCATCAGGGGGTCCGCAGGTCGCGACGCCGGGCATCGGAGTTCCTCCTCGTCATCATCGCCGTCGGCGCGTTGATCCTGGTCCAGGCCGGGGCGACGAGCGTCGCCGGTTACTTCGCGCTCCAGGACGCCCGTCGGGCGAGCGACGAGCTGTACTCGTACGTCTCCACCGTCACGATCGAACGCGTCTCGACCTTCGTGGCGCCGGCGACGACCTTGGCCGACACGCTGAGGGAACGTGCGTCGAAGACGCCTCCCGTCGGCGAAGGGTTGCCGGCGGGCGTGCCCCGCGGCGACGCGCCCCCGATCGGCGCGGCGCTGCCGCGCGCGCGCGCTTTCGGCGATCAGGACCTTCTCGTCTTGTTGCGACCGCTCTCGCAGATCTCGGGCGCGGCGATCGCGTTCCCGGACGGTCGTTACGTGTCGATCTCGCGGCAGGGCGACGGGTACGTCATCGTCACGGCTGAGGCGGGAACGGGCTCGGAGACCGTGGAGACGTATCGGGCCGGCGCTGAGGAAGCTTTCCTCGACCACGGGTCCCCGCACGTTCGATTCGGCGTCGTCCGACTGGTACGCGATCGGCTCCCGCACGACCGAGGCGCGATGGCTCGAGCCGTCGCGATCCGAATTCGCGCACAATCCGGTCGTGGGTCTCACTCTGGGCGCGTTCGACGAGAACGGCGACCTGGTCGCGACGGTCCTGGTCGAGGTCGACATCGCGGCGCTCTCTGCCTACCTCACGGGACTGCCGCTCGGCGGGGAGGGCGAGGCGTTCATCCTGTCCCACGGCCGGCGCGTCGTCGCCGCTCCGGCCTCGTACCGCGACACGCTCGCTCGCGTCGAGGAGAAGACCGGGATGGCGCCGACCGCCGCCGGCATCGGTCTGCCCACCCCGAGCGTCGGAAGCGGGGTTCACGAGGACGGTCGTTACCGGGTGCTCGAGACGGCGTTCTCGGGGGCCGACGACGAGGCGTGGACCCTCGTGCTCCGCGCGGACGCGACGAAACTGTCGCCCGGGCTCAGCGCCTTCCGGCGCACGTTGACGTGGTACTTCGCGGCGCTGGCCGCGCTCACGATCCTTTCGGGTCTCATCATCATCTGGCTCCGCAAGCCCATGCAGCGACTCCGCGCCCACGCGTCGACCGATCCGCTGACGGGGCTGGCAAACCGCCGCGAGTTCGTCGACCGGGGCGAGCAGATCGTCGACGCCGCGATCCGTCGGGGCGAGAGCGTGGTCGTGATGATGATGGACCTCGACCGGCTCAAGAGCGTGAACGACCGTCTGGGCCACTCCCAGGGGGACGCGGTGCTCCGCGCGGCGGCCGACGCCCTCGCCGACGCGACGGGTTCGCGCGACGTGGCGGCGCGCCTTGGCGGAGACGAGTTCGCCGTGATCCGCTGGCTCGCGCCGGGGGACGACGCGGAGGCCGTGGTCGAGGACATACGCGGTCGGGTCGCGGAAAGCGTGCGGGACGTCGCGGCCGACGACGCGGACCCCGACGGGGGCGTCGGCGCCTCCGTGGGATACGCCGTCGGCGGGAGCCGGCGCGACACGCTCACGCGCCTCCTGGAGCGGGCCGACGACGCGTTGATCGCGGGCAAACGGGTGTCGCGTGGCGCGACGTACGGAGGCGGTACGGGAAAGGCGTAGAGCCCGCGCCGCCCCGCATCCGCTACCCTCGTGGCAAACCCCTGAGGAGACGCAGATGGCACCAACGGCGAGCAAGGACGGCGCCCCGATCTCCCTCGACGTCCCCGGCGCCGCCGGGAAGGTGACGCTCGTGGGATGGAAGACGACGCGCCCGTACGTCGCGCTCGACGGCGAGCGCGTGCGACGGGGCCTCTGGGGCTCCTACGACGTGCCGACGGCCGCGCACCGCTCCGCGCGCGTCAGGGTCCGCGGAGGAATGCCGGGGTTCATCCGCGTCACCCAGGACAATCGCGTGCTCGTGGACACGGGTCGGGCCCCCGCCTGGATGTGGTTGCTCTCCGTGCTTCCCATCATCCTGCTGCTACTGCTGCCTGGTCTCGTCGGCGTCGTCATCGTCGGCGCGCTCTTCTTCGCGAACCGCGCGATCGTCTCGGCCGAGTCGCTGCCGATGGGCGCGCGGTTCGCCCTGCCGATCCTGGTCGTCATCGCTGGCGCGTTCCTCGAGATCTCGATCTACGTCGCCGTGTACGGCACCGGCACCGGCGCGTAGGGCGAGGGCTCGCCTCCGCGATGCGAGCGGGCGGTCCCGCCCCGGTAGACTTTCGCCGAACCCGATCCGGAAGGTCCCGCATGCCCACCCCCGACGCGCTCTCGCCGCTCGACGCCGCCGGCGTCCAGGCGGCGGTCGACGACGCGGTCGCGGACGTCGCGAAGGCGTCGAGCCTCGAGGAGCTCAAGGAGGCGCGGCTCGCCCACACGGGGGACAAGGCGCCGCTCACGCTCGCGAACCGCGCGATCGGCACGTTGGAGGCGGCGGACAAGGCGACGGCGGGCAAGACGCTCGGCCCGGCGCGCGCGGCCGTCCAGCAGGCGATCGCCGCCCGCCAGGAGGAGCTTGAGGCGGACCGGGACGCGCGGGTGCTCGTCGAGGAGGCCGTCGACGTCACCCTTCCCGTCGACCGAACGCCCCCCGGTGCGCGCCACCCGCTTCAGACGCTCCAGGAGGAGATGGCCGACGTGTTCGTCGCCATGGGCTGGGAGGTCGCCGAGGGGCCCGAGGTCGAGACGGAGTGGCACAACTTCGACGCCCTGAACTTCGACCCGGACCACCCGGCGCGCGAGATGCAGGACACGTTCTTCGTCGACCCTCCCGGCTCGGGCGTGCTGCTCCGCACCCACACGTCCCCGGTGCAGGCGCGCACGCTCCTTTCGCGGGACCTGCCCATCTACGTCGTCTGCCCCGGCAAGGTGTTCCGCACGGACGAACTCGACGCGACGCACACCCCGGTGTTCCACCAGATCGAGGGCCTCGCCGTCGACAAGGGCCTCACGATGGCGCACCTCAAGGGCACGCTCGACCACCTCGCGCGCGCGATGTTCGGCGAGGAGCCCGCACCCGGCTCCGCCCGTCGTTCTTCCCCTTCACGGAGCCGAGCGCGGAGATGGACCTCACGTGCTTCGTCTGCCGCGGCGAGGACGGCTCGTGCCGCACGTGCCACGGGACCGGCTGGATCGAGTGGGGCGGCTGCGGCATGACCCATCCGAACGTGCTGCGCGCCGCCGGCGTCGACCCCGACGAGTACACGGCGTTCGCGTTCGGCATGGGGATCGAGCGGACGCTGATGTTCCGCAACGGGGTCGCGGACATGCGCGACATGGTCGAGGGCGACGTGCGCTTCTCGCGCCAGTTCGGGATGGGGGTCTGATGCCTTTCGTTCCGCTGACATGGCTCGCCGAGGTCGCCGACGTCCCGAAGGGCGCGACGCCCGAGGACGTGCTCGCCTCGCTCGTCAAGGTCGGGCTCGAGGAGGAGGGGATCGTCGGCTCCGGCGTGACCGGGCCGCTCGTCGTCGGGCGCGTGCTGAGCGCCGAGAAGGAGACCCACAAGAACGGCAAGACCGTCAACTACTGCCGCGTCGACGTCGGCGAGCACAACGACCCGGCGGGCGAGTTCCCCGCGAGTCGCGGCATCGTCTGCGGCGCCCACAACTTCGGCGAGGGCGACTGGGTGGTCGTCGCGCTCCCCGGCGCGGTGCTTCCGGGCGACTTCGCGATCTCCGCGCGGAAGACGTACGGGCACGTCTCCGACGGCATGATCTGCTCCCAGCGCGAGCTCGGCCTCGGCGAGGACCACGCCGGGATCATCGTGCTCACCGCGATGGGCTTCGAGGCGAAGGATCTCGCGGAGGGCCGGGACGCGCTCGCGCTCCTCGGTCTCGGCGAGGTGACCCTCGAGATCAACGTCACGCCCGACCGCGGCTACTGCTTCTCGATGCGCGGCGTGGGGCGCGAGTACTCCCACTCGACCGGGGTCGCGTACCGCGACCCGGCGGCCGCCGTGACCGTCGCGCCCGCGACGAAGGGCGGTTTCCCCGTCGAGATCGACGACGCCGCGCCGATCCGCGGCACCGTCGGGTGCGACCGTTTCGCCGCCCGCGTCGTCCGCGGGGTCGACGCCTCCGCTCCGAGCCCGGCGTGGATGCAGAAGCGGCTGACGCAGTCGGGCATGCGGCCCATCTCGCTCGCCGTCGACGTCACCAACTACGTCATGCTCGAGCTCGGCCAACCGATCGGGATTTACGACGCCGCGATCGTGTCCGCACCCATCGTGGTGCGCCGCGCTGCGCCGCGGGAGAAGCTCGTCACCCTCGACGAGCAGGACCTCGACCTCGACGGCGAGGATCTGCTCGTCACCGACTCGCCTGACGGCAAGCGCGGCGCGCGCCTCCTCGGCCTCGCGGGGGTCAAGGGCGGCGCTTCCTCCGGCGTGACCGCCGAGACGGTCGACGTGCTCATCGAAGCCGCCCATTTCGATCCCGTGTCGGTCGCGCGTTCCGCGCGCCGTCACCGGCTCCCGACCGAGTCCGCGAAGCGCTTCGAGCGCGGCGTCGATCCGGAGATGCCACCGATCGCGGCCCAGCGGTGCGTCGACCTGCTCGTGGAGTACGGGGGCGGGGTCGCGGACCCGGAGGCGACGGACGTCAACGACGTCGCGCCGCGCGAGCCCATCGTCATGCCCGCGGACTTCCCAGGCCGGATCGTCGGCGTCGACTACGGCCCGAAGGCCGTGCGCGAGACGCTCGAGGCGATCGGTTGCGTCGTCGGGGCGAAGGACGGCGTGCTCACGGTGGCGCCGCCGACGTGGCGGCCGGACCTCGTCGCGCCGATCGACCTGGTCGAGGAGGTGGGGCGCCTGCACGGGTACGGCGACCTACCGAGCGCGCTGCCGTCCGCGCCCAGCGGCTACGGGCTCACGCACGGGCAGAAGGTGCGCCGGAACGTATCGCGCGCGCTCGCCGCGCGGGGACTGGTGGAGGTCCTGACGTACCCGTTCATCGCGGAGCAGCGGCTCGACGACATTCTCGTCGGCGGTCCCGAGGACTGGCGACGCAAGACGGTCCGGCTCGCCAACCCGCTCGACGAGGCGAAGCCGTTCCTCCGCACCGCCGTGCTCGAGACAATCGTCGACGCCGCGATCCTCAATCTCTCTCGCGGCGCGAAGGACATCGCCATCTTCGAGATCGGGCGCGCGTTCCTCGACGAGGGAACCGGCCGCGCGACGCTCCCGTCCGCGGACCATCGGCCGAGCGACGAAGAGATCGCCGAACTCGACGCGGCCCTGCCGTACCAGCCCTACCACGTCGTCGGCCTCATGGCGGGGGACCGAGAGCCCGCGTCGTGGGACGCCGCACGGGTGCCGTACGACTGGACGGACGCCGTGGCGGCGTGCCGCGATATCGGCCGAGCCGCGGGCGTCGAGTTCATCGTCGAGGCGGGGGAGGCGACCCCGTTTCACCCGGGTCGTACCGCGAAGGTATCGATCCATCGGGAAGGCGCCGACGCCCCGGAGATTGTCGCGTTCGCCGGCGAGCTTCACCCGAAGGCGATCGAGAACCTCGGGTTGCCCGCGCGGACCGTCGGCTTCGCGCTCGCCCTCGATTCGGTGATCGATGCGGGGGAGGGGCGCATCGCCGAGGCGGCGCCTATTCGGACGCCTCCGCTCGCCCAGGAGGATTTCGCGTTCGTCGTGGACGCGGGGCTCGCCTCCGGCGACCTGGTGGCGACGGTGCGCGAGGCGGCGGGGGAGCTGCTGGAGGACGCGCGGGTGTTCGACGTCTACGCGGGCGAGCAGGTGGGGGCCGGGAAGAAGTCCGTGGCCGTGACCGTGACGCTGCGGGCGGCGGACCACACGCTGAGTGCGGAGGAGATCCTGGGCGTGCGCAACGCGATCATCGCCGCGACCGAGAAGGCGCACGACGCGAAGCTGCGTTAGGAGCGCCGATCCGCACGCCGTGCGATTAGTCGGGCAAGTTCAGGGCACCCGGAGTCTCCTCGTCGACGCCGGGTTTCGTCTTGTGGCTTAGCTTCAAGACTGGCGTGATGCCTAGTTCGCGGCAAAGTCGAGCCCATGTCTCGACCTTCTGCTTCAGGATCACCGAACGCGTGTCGGCAAGCGACGGAAGCGGTTTCGCTCCCCTGTACGCCATCCAAAGGCAGTACCGCCGGAAGGTCGGAATCTGCTTCACGTTTGCCTGGTTCTTAAGGATTTCGAGCACGATGGACCCCGACCCACGTTGCGCCGAGAATGCGCACGCTGCGCTTGAGAAACTTGGGCAGACCTAGGCAGATCGCTATCGCGCCGGGCGCGTGGCCGCCGTTCCGGTTGCGGGCTGGCGTGAACCCTGCGAAAACGGTGGCCCGCAAGCGCTACGCGCTACTTGACATGCACGTAGGACACGCCACCTGTGCCAGCCGCACGGTCACTCCGGTTTCGAACGCGCGCTAGCCTCGACGCCGTGAGACTCTTGGCTGCGGCGAGGTGCGTTGGGACGGCTCATTTCGAACGGCGAGGCTTCGCGAGTGGGCAAAGAGGGCGCAGATGAGTGCCACGCAGGATTCGGGTGCCCACCGTCCCGTCCTGTTCATCGACTTCGACGGCGTCCTCAACTTCACCGGGTCCGTCGCGCGCTACCGCGAGACGCCCGGGGCGCTGGGCGACGTGCGCGAGACCGCGCTGTCCGTCGGGCAGTTCTCCTTCCGTATCCAGTGGTCGGCAGAGCTCGTCCGCGAGCTGGCCGACCTGAAGGAGCGCGCGCCGTTCGACTGGCTCTGGCTCACCACCTGGCGCGAGCACGCGGTCGCCCAGGTCGACCCCGCGCTCGGCACGCCGTCGGACGGCTACGTCCCGTGGAGCTCCGGGGCCGTCTCGATGCCGTGGGCGGACTCGGCGTCGTCCCGCAAATACGACGCGCTCATGGAGACGCTCAGCGTCAACCCGCGGCCGTTCGTCTGGGTCGACGACACCGCGACGCCCGCGTACGACGCCGCGGACTTCGTCGGCGACCTCGACGTCCCGCACCTCGTCGTCGCCCCGTCGACCGACGTCGGGCTCCTGTGCCCGGACGTCGACGCGATCGCGGCGTTCCTTCTGGGGCTCCAGGACAACGACGGACGCGATTAGCGCGCGCCTGGAGTACATGAGTGTCGTCTTCGAGCCGAAAAGGGCACTCATGTACTCGGGGGAGGCTCGGGTCGACGCGTCGGCGGCTAGACACGCCGACGCGGGGCCGTCACCGTCACTCCGACGGCAACGACCCCGCGTCCGTGAATGCGTGTCTGTGGGTTAGGAGCAGGCGTCCTGGGCCGCCTTGTCCAGGACGTCGCCCGCGTCGGACATGTCCTGCTCAAGCGCGGTGATCGCGTCCGAACCGTCCTGCATCGCCGAGGCGAAGGAGTCGTAGTCGGTCGCGGTCGCGGCGGCGTCGGTCATCGTCTTCACCGCGTCCATTCCCTTGAGGATGGTGTCGAGGGCCTTGGAGGCATCGTCCGAGGGGGCGGCTTTCTGCGCGCGCTTGAGGTCGGCGGACAGCGTGTCGATCTGGTCGCTCGCGGCCTTCCCCCATTCGTTGATGCCGGACATGTCGCCGGAGACCGCCTTCGTCATGGCGTCGGTCGAGAGGTCGGCGAAGTTGGGGCCACCGCCGGTGTTCCAGTCGGTGGCGACGTTGCAGAAGTCCGTGGTGTCCGCCTTCGACGAGCATCCGGAGAGAAGGGCGACGGCGAGTGCGCCGCCGATGGCAAGTGAGGAGAATCGTTTCATGACGCGAACCTAGCGGAAGCGAAGACTCCGCGCGCGCCGAAACGCATATCGTTTCCGCAACGACGCGCGAAATTGGGCCCGCGCGAGCCCCCGGTCACCACTCCGCGCGACAATCCTCGGCGTCGCCCGGGGCTTCCACCTGTACCGTCGCGTGCTCCAATCCGCGGTCGGCGAGCACCCGCCGTGCCGCCCGCGACACGGCCCGAGCGTCGTCTCCCGAGGCAACGAGGTGCACGCTCGCCACGTCCATGCCCGACGTGAGCGTCCACACGTGGAGGTCGTGCACCCCGGTCACGGTCGCCAGGCGGGCGAGCTCGCGCCCGACCGCGTCGACGTCCACGGAGGCGGGTGCCGACTGCGTCAGGACGCGAACCGCCTCGCGGCCGAGCCCGATCGCCCGCGGCGCGATGAACGTGGAGAGCGCGAGCGCCACCACGGCGTCGGTGTAGCGCCACCCCGTCGCGAGGATGAGGAGGGCGGCGACGATCACGCCCGCCTGCCCGATCATGTCCGCGAGCACCTCGAGGTACGCCCCGCGCACGTTGAGCGACTCGCGCTGCCCCGCGTGGAGGAGACGGAACGCGGCGGCCGTGACGGCGAGGCCCGCGACGGCGACGGCGAGCATCGGCCAGGCGTGGACGTCGGGGGGATTCGCGAGGCGGCGCACGGCGGTGACGGCGACGAAGGCGCTGACGCCGACGAGCAGCGCCGCGTTGGCGAGGGCCGCGAGCACCTCCATACGGTAGTTGCCGAACGTGCGGGACGAGCGCTTCGCCGTGCGGGAAGCGGTGGTGATCGCGCCGAGCGCCAGGGACACGCCGAGGGCGTCGGTCGCCATGTGTCCGGCGTCTGCGACGAGGGTGAGCGACCGCGTCCACAGTCCCGCGGCGACCTCGACGATGACGAGCGAGACGACGAGCGCGAGCACGGTCGCCAGGGCGCGGCGGTGCCGTCCCCCGGCGGACGCGGGACCGGGCGAGGGGGAGGGGGTCATCGCGGCTCGTCGAGGTAATGCGCGGCCGCGACATCGAGGAGGAGGCGCACGTGGGCGTCCGCGATCCGGTACCAGATCTCGCGGCCCCGTCTCTCGGAGGCCACCGCGCCGGACGCCCGGAGTTTGGCGAGTTGGTGGCTCGTCGCGGACTCGCCGAGCCCCGCCGTCGCCGCGATGTCGCTTACGCACATCGACCCGCCGTCGAGTAACGCGTAGACGATGCGCAGGCGGGAGGGATCGGAGAGAACGGCGAATTGGCGTGCGAGCGTCACGGCGGCGTCGGTGCCCACTCCCGTGGGGAGAGGCGAATGAAGGTGGGGGGCGTCGGGCATCGTGACTCCTGAATATCTGAGCGAATGATCCGATAATAGCCGATGAGGGCACTCGTCGTCGAAAAGTGACATGCGCCACAGATGCGTTTCCAATTACGCATTAGACGGCATTTGAGAGAAGATGAATCAGGTCGTCTTCCGGCGGCCGCAACCAGCGGGGACGACGGTCGGGCTCGTAAGTCCCGGACTGTCCTGGCGTTCTCAGCACGCCAGAGCCGAATTCGGTCGCCGCCCCGGCCCGAACATAGGAGACTCTCATGGACAAGTGGACCTTCAACAGCAGCAGCAAGATCGCCCGTATCGCCGTGAGCGCCAGCACGCTCGTCGCCGTCGCCGCCGTCGTTGGCGCCGGGTGGAAGTGGAACTAAGCCAACCCGCACGCGAGGGCGACGTTAGGAGACGATTCTTGACGTCGCCCTCGCGGCTTGCTTGGTACCTGTCCGTCGTTCTCGCTTTCGGGCTTGGGTGCATCGTCTTCGTCGCCGTCGCGACGCCGTGGTCGCGGACGTACCACGAGATCCTCCTGTGGCCCACCGTCTTCCTCGCGGTCGCCGCGATCGCCGGCGAGGTGAAGCCGCTCGTCGTGACCGCGCACTCGAAGGAGCGGACGCTCTCGACGTCCGCGCCGTTCGTCCTCGCCCTGATCGGCGTCGCCGGCGTCGGCCCCGCGATCCTGGTCCAGGCGATCGCGAGCCTCGCCGACGACGTCCGCCAGCGCCGCCAACTCCGCAAGTCCCTGTTCAACACGGCTCAATACGCGCTGGCGGTCATGGCCGCGCGGGCCGTATACGCCTGGCTCGCCGACGTGAGCTTCTTCGGGGCGCACCCGGACATCGAGGGGCGTAACCTCGTGGCGCTCCTCGTCGGGGGCGTCGCGATGATCGGGGTGAACTGGCTGCTCGTCGCCGGCGTCGTGTCGCTCGCGACCGGCGACTCCCTCTGGACCGTGCTCCGCGAGGACGTGCGCGACTTCCTCGTCACGAACGTGGTGCTCCTCAGCGTCGGAGGCATCGCCGCCATCGTCGTCTCGGACGGCTTCGTCGCCCTCGCCCTGCTCGCCGCGCCCGTCGTCGGCGCGCACCTCTTCGCCGCCGCCGCCGCGAGGCACGCCCACGAGGCGACGCACGACTCCCTCACGGGCCTCGGCAACCGGGGCGAGGTCGATCGCGTGCTGCGAAGGGCCCTCGCGGCCGTCGGCCCGTCGGCCACGGACGGCCCCAGCCTTCTCCTCCTCGACCTCGACCACTTCAAGGACTTCAACGACACGCTCGGCCACCCCGTCGGCGACCGGATCCTCCGCGAGGTCGCGGGGCGCGTGTCCCGGATCGCCCCGGACGGCGCGTCGATCCACCGGATCGGGGGGGACGAGTTCGCGGTGGTCGTGCACGGAGGCCTCAGCGCCTCGCGCCGGGCCGCGCTCGACCTTCTGGTCTCGTTCGATTCGCCCATCCCCGTGGAGAGCCTGGAACTGCTCGTTCGGGCAAGCATCGGCGTGGCCGTGGCGCCCCAACACGGCTCGGACCCCGAGACGCTCATGAAGAACGCCGACATCGCGCTGTACCACGCGAAGATCGAGCGCGGAAGCATCAGCATCTACTCGCCCGACTTCGACGTCAACACGCTCGACCGCCTGCAGCTTCTCGCCGATCTCCGCACCGCGATCGACGACAAGGCCCTTCACGTCGCGTACCAGCCGCAGATCGATCTCCGCGACGGCCGGATCGTGGGGGTCGAGGCGCTGGTCCGCTGGGACCACCCCACCCGCGGGCCCGATCGGGCCCGACGAGTTCATCCCCCTCGCCGAGAACTCGGGCCTGATCTACCCGCTCACGTCGTTCGTGCTCGACACCGCGCTTCGCCAGGCTCGCGCGCTGGCGCGACGCGGGGTACAAGCTCCGTATGGCGGTCAACCTCTCCGCGCGGCACCTGTCCGACCCGACCCTTCCCGACCTCGTCGCGGGAACGGCGGCGATCCACGGGGTTCCGCTCAGCGCGCTCGTGCTGGAGGTCACGGAGACCGGCATCCTGGCTGACCCGGCGCGCACCGACGTGGTCGTTCGGGCGTTGCGCGAGCGCGGCGTGGCCATCGCGATCGACGACTACGGCACGGGTAACGCGTCGCTCGGCTACCTCAAGAGGCTCGACATCGACGAGCTGAAGATCGACCGGTCCTTCGTCAGCGACATCGGGACCGACAGTCACGACCTGATCATCGTGCGCTCGACCATCGAGCTCGCGCTCGCGCTGGGGCTGCGCGTCGTCGCCGAGGGAATCGAGGACGAGCCGACCACGGAGGCTCTGCGCGAGTTCGGCGGAGTGATCGGGCAGGGCTACCACCTGGGCCGTCCCGGGCCGGCCGACGCGATTGGCGCGCGCCTCAAGGACGAGCGGAGCGGCACGACGCCCGGGGCACGGGGTTAACGATGCTCGTCCTCGCGCTGAGCGCGATCGCCGTCCTCTCGCCCCTCGTCGCGGGGAGGTGGCCGGCCGGGCTCCTCGTCGAGCACCGGTGGAGGTTGGTGGGCCTCGTGTGGCTCGCCCTCGCGCTCCAGGTGGTGGCGTTCACGCTCGCGCTGCCGGGCGGGCTCGTCACGACTCTGCACCTGCTCACCTACGCCGCCGCAGCCGGGTTCCTCTGGGCCAATCGGCGGCTCTCGGGGGCCTGGATCATCGGGGCGGGCGCCCTCGCCAACGGCGTCACGATCGCGCTCAACGGCGGGGTGCTGCCCGCGTCCGCCGGCGCGATGGAGGCCGCGGGCATCGACCCCGCGGCCGTGGCCAACGTCGCAGTCCTCGACCATCCGATCCTGCCCTGGCTCGGCGACGTCTTCGCCTGGCCCGCGCCCCTGCCCCTCGCCAACACCTTCAGCGTCGGCGACGTCCTGATCGTCGTCGGGGCCTTCGTCGCGGCCTGGACGGGGACGCGCCGGATCGGGGCACCGCCGCCCGACCGCGAGCCCGCGCGGACGGCGCCGACCGAGCCGACGGCCTAGCGCTCGCTACGGGACGTTCGCGCCCCCGTTGACGTTGATGACCTCGCCCACGACGAAGCTCGACTCCGGGGAGGCGAGGAACACGTACGCCGGCGCCTGCTCCACCGGCTGGCTCGTGCGCCCGAGCCACGAGCTGCTGCCGAAGCCGTCGAGCTTGTCGGACGGCTGGCCGTCAGACACCTGGAGAGGCGTCCACACCGGGCCCGGGGCGACGGCGTTGACGCGGATTCCGCGGGGCGCGAGGTCGGCGGCGAGCGCCTTGGTGAATCCGATGATCGCGAACTTGGTCGAGGCGTAGTTGATGATCATCGGCGACGGGTTGTAGCCCTGAACCGAGGTCAGTTGATGATCGTCGACCCCGGCGGGAGGTGGGGGAGGGCGTCCTTGGTGATCCAGAACATCGCGTAGAGGTTCGTCTTGATGGTGCGGTCGAGGTCGTCCTCGTCGAGCTCGTCGTACGTCCAGTGATACACCTGGTGGGCCGCGTTGTTGACGAGGATGTCGAGGCCGCCGAGGCCCTCGACGGCCTGGGCGACGAGCGACCGGCAGAACTCCCGGTCGCGAATGTCGCCGGGGATCAGGATGGCCTTGCGGCCCGCCGCGCGGATATGCGCGGCGATGGCCTCGGCGTCCACCTGCTCCTCGGGGAGGTAGTTGATCGCCACGTCGGCGCCCTCGCGAGCGAAGGCGATCGCGACCGCGGCGCCGATGCCGGAGTCGCCCCCGGTGATCAGCGCCTTGCGGCCGGGAAGGCGCCCCGTCCCGCGGTAGGTCTCCTCGCCGTGGTCCGCCTTGGGGTCGAGCTCGGCGTCGAGCCCGGGGAGGGGCTGCCACGAGGCATGGGGGACGATGTGGGCGTGGCGTTCGACCGGGTTGTCGAAACTGAGCTGGTCTTGCGGCATCGGCGTCTCCTTGGCGAGGGCGGGCGCGGCGGCCGTCGCGCCCCACGGCTTTGGGGCTCGCCGACGACGTCGTCCCGATGGTTCGATAACGATATCCCACTTCGAGCGGCGCGCCCCCTTGAGTGCGAATCGAACATGTGTTCGACTAGGGTGATGCGATGGGCCGACCAAGCGATCGACCGGGAGGCGCCCGCCGCCCTTCCCGGACTCGCCCGCCTCTCGACGGTGATCCGCACGGTGCGGTCGCCGGAATTCGACGGGATCACGTTTCACGAGATCGCGGCGAAGAGCGCGCTCAACCGCGTCCCGGCGGCGAGTCGCATGCCGTTCGCCTGGACCGTCAACCCGTACCGCGGGTGCGCCCACGCGTGCGTCTACTGCTTCGCGCGCCCGAGCCACCAGTACCTCGGCCTCGACGCCGGGAACGACTTCGACACGCAGATCGTGGTCAAGGTGAACGTCGCGGACGTGCTCGCGGCGGAGCTTGCCCGCCCGTCGTGGGGGAGGGAGGCGGTCGCTCTCGGCACGAACACCGACCCGTACCAGCGCGCGGAGGGCCGATACCAGCTGATGCCGGGGGTGATCGTGGCGCTCGCGCGTTCGGGCACGCCCTTCAGCCTCCTCACCAAGGGCACGTTGCTCCGCCGCGACCTTCCCCTGCTCGCGGAGGCGTCGCGCGACGTCCCGGTGGCGGTCGCCCTGTCTCTCGGGGTCGTCGACGAGGCGCTTCAGCGGACGGCCGAGCCCGGGACGCCGACGGCGGCCGCGCGACTCGAGACACTCGCACGGGCGAGCGACGCCGGGCTCGAGGTCGGGGCGTTCCTCGCGCCGATCCTCCCGTTCCTCACGGACTCCGAGGAGGCGATCGACCACGCCGTCGGAAGGATCCGCGCGGCCGGCGCCCGCGCGATCTCGCACGACATCCTCAACCTCCGTCCCGGTGTGAAGGAATGGTTCGCCGCCTGGCTCCGCCGCACCCGACCCGACCTCCTGCCGCGATACCGGGAGCTCTACGGAACGCGCGCGTACGCGACCGACGACTACCGGGCCGTCGTCCGCGAACGCGTGCGCGCCGCACGCGAGGCGCACGGCCTCGAATCGTGGTCGGCGCCGACCGACCCGTCCTCGCCCGCGCCGCGGGCCGCCGAGGCCTTGTTCTAGGCGTCGCTCGTCGCGGACAGGTGGTACACCTTCCCGTGGACGATGTCGGCGACGTAGATCTCTCCGTTCGCGTCCACCCCGAACGAGCTCACGGAGGGCACGGCGACGCCCGTCGCCCGGAACTCGGACACCTTGCCATCCGTCACCCGAAGGGCGAAGATGCCGCCTCCGCAGTAGTCCGAGTACAGGTAGGTGCCCCACAGGCCCGGTGACGCCGTCCCGCGGTAGACGTACCCTCCTGTTACCGCGCAGAGGCCGTGATGCTCGTCCTGCAGATACGCGTGGAGAGGGTTGACGAATCCGTAGGCCGCGCTGTTGCAGGGCTTGCCGGAGGGGTAGCAGAGCGTGCCCTCCATGGTTCGCCATCCGAAGTTGGAGCCCGCCGCGGTGGTCGCGTCGACCATGTCGATCTCTTCCATGCGGTTCTGTCCGACGTCGCCGATGTACAGGTCGTTCCCGTCGAACGAGAACCTCCAGGGATTGCGGAGCCCGTACACCCAGACCTCGGGCGCCCCCTTCTTCCCGTCCGCGAACGGGTTGTCCGCGGGGATCGTGTAGCCGTCCGGCGTGTGGATGTCGACGCGGAGAATGGTAGCCAGGCGCGTCTTCGGGTTCTGCCCGTTGCGGTGGGGGTCACCGCCGCTGCCGCCGTCCCCAAAACCGATGTACAGACGCCCGTCGGGCCCGAACGCGAGCTGACCGCCGTCGTGGTTCGCGTACGGCTGCGACTGCGTGAGGATCGTCCGAACCGGAGTGGGATCCGCCTCCCAGGCGTCGAGGGGGAAGCGGTACTCCTGAATCACGGATGTTCCCGACGTGTTGGTGTAGTCGACGAACATGCGCCAGGGGTAGATCGGGTCGAAGGCGATGCTGAGGAGTCCGCGCTCGCTGTTGGTGGTGACCTTCTTCGAGAGGTCGAGGGCGACGCGTCGGATGCTCCCGTTCGCGCTCAACGCGATCACCTTCCCCCCCTTCTCGACCACGTAGACGCGGTAGTCGAGCGGTCGCGACGTGACGAAGAGGGGTTGTGAGAACCCGGACGCCCACGGCTCGACGCTGAAGGTGAGTTGATCGAGGGGCACGGGTTCCGGCGTGGGCGAGGCGCTCGGCGAGGGCGAGGGCGACGGGGAGGACGAGACGGTGGGAGAAGCGGACGCCGACGGCGACGATCCGCCGGAGGAGCAGCCCGCGAGCGTGAGCACGGCCAGGGCGCCGGACGCCAGGACGAAACGGACAAATGTGCGTGTCATGATGGTCCCCTCTCGAGCGGAAGGCCTCGTCGCCAGACTAGTCCGAGGGGCGCGTCGCGCGGGAGGGGTCGTCGGCGGACGCTCGCCTGGATCCTCACGCGCGCCGGCATCGAAGGCGCCGACGCCCGCCTGCCGTCCGGCACCAGGGCGCCGGGGCGGCAGACGGGCGTCGAGTGGGCGCGCCGAGGCGACGCGCCGTCTGCCCCTAGGTGAGCGAGCAGTGCGTCGTCGAGAAGTCCTTCACGGTGTTCGCCCAATCGGCGGCTTGCGTGAGAAGCGGCACCGTGTCCGGATCATTCAGGATCGTCGCGACCGCGACCATGAACGACGAAACCGACGTGGCGTCGACCGCGGCCTGACCCATCAGGACGGAGTATTTGGAGACGAAGTCCGTCATCCCGTTGAACGCGTCCTTCGTGGCCTGGTCTTCGGCCGCATTCGCGCCGGCCTTGTAGAACGCGGTCGCCTGAGGGCTGTAGTCGACGATCGCCCGGCCCGCCTTGTGCAACGCGTCGATGTCGTTGGACGACATCGCCGTGTCCAGGTCCTTCATCCCCGCGGAAAGCTCGTCCGCGGCCGCGACGGCGTCGATCGCCATCGCGCAGAAGTCGTCGCTGCCTTGAGGGGTGCCTGCCGTGGTGCCTGCCGTGGTGCCCGCCGCGGCGTCGGCCATGGTCGTGGCCGTCGTCGTGGTGGCGACGGTCGCGTCGCCGCTCGGGGTGGCGGAGCCGCCGGAGCAGCCGGCGAGGACAAGGGCGAGGGCGCCGGACGCTACGGCCAAGCCGAGGCGTGCGTTGATGTTCCGTGTCATGTCACGTTCCTTTGGTCGTAAATCGGATGAGAGTCGATGGGGCTAGAAGCCGGTGCAGAGGTGGCTCCACTGGTCGCCGGCGCCGGGGCCCCACTGGAGCAGGTCGATCACGTTCGATCCGTCGCCCCACGAGCCGTCGATGCCGAAGACGTACTTCGACCCGCTGCCAGCGGGGTCGTTGACCGTAATGGTCACGATGTGACCCGCGCCGAGGTCGTCGACCGAGCCGACGACGGCGCTCGGGTAGGCCGCGAGGATCTCGGCCTTGGTGCTGCCCACTCCGACTCCCTCGGCGTTGCGCGGGCCCGGGTAGGGGGCGGTGGACGGGTCGACGGACGACTGGGTGTAGAAGAAGGTCGAACCGGCGCCGCTCGGGTGATGTGCGTCGGTGAACGCGTGCGTGGTGGTGTATTCGGTATTCCACAGGGGCCCGTACCAGTCGCAGGCGTTGGGGTACGTGTAGCCGCCGACGACGGTGTGCAGCGCGGTGCCCATCTGAGCCCAGTTCGTGCCGATCGCGGCTCCGTGGAAGTGCGTGAAGTCGTAGTCGGGCGCCGGAGGCGCGGGCGACGGCGACGGGGTGACGGTGACGGTCACCGCAGGCGCCGGTGCGGCCGTCGCGGTCAGGGTCGGAGACGGCGGGGTACACGCCGTGAGGATGAGGGCAGTGGCGACGACGCCCAGAGCCAGTTTCGTGTGCATGGTTCCCTCCCAGGAATATCGCGAACGCTCGCCGCGACGCCTCCACCCTAGGTCCTGGCGACGCACGACGCACGGTAAGGCCGCAGTCCGGAGCGCGGTCGCGCTCAAGGGAAGGACGTTCCTGGGGGCGATCGAGGTTGACAGCGCTACGCGGGTTTCTTCTCCTCGTGCCCGCCGAAGCCCCGACGCATGGCCGAGAGGATCTTCTCCGCGAAGTCGTCGCGGTCCCGGGAGGAGAAGCGGGAGTAGAGGGCCGCGGTGAGAACGGGACTGGGGATGCCCTCGTCGATCGCGGCGATCGAGGTCCAGCGGCCCTCCCCGGAGTCGGAGACGTGGCCGGCGAATTCGTCGAGATCCGGCGAACCGCGCAGCGCGGCGGCCGTCAGGTCGAGAAGCCACGAGCCGATGACGCTTCCGCGGCGCCACACCTCCGCGACGGCCGCCGTGTCGATGTCGTACCGGTAGAACTCGGGGTTCGCGAGAGGCGCCGTCTCGGCGTCGGACGAGGCGCCCTCGGCGCCCACGTTCGCGTTCCTCAGGATGTTGAGTCCCTCGGCGTACGCGGCCATCAGCCCGTACTCGATGCCGTTGTGCACCATCTTGACGAAGTGCCCGGCCCCCGCCGGGCCGCAGTGGAGGTATCCGAGTTCCTCGGGGGCGGGTTCGCCCGACCGGCCGGCGGTCCGCTCGAGGTCGCCGAGCCCCGGCGCGATGGTTCGGAAGATCGGTTCGAGGCGGGCGATCACCTCGGATTCACCCCCGATCATCAGGCAGTAGCCGCGATCGATGCCCCACACCCCGCCGCTCGTTCCGCAGTCGACGAAGTGCACGCCGCTCTTCGCGAGGGTCGCGGAGTGGGTGAGGTCGTCGCGATAGTACGAGTTGCCGCCGTCGATGACGACGTCGTCCGGTTCGAGGTGCTCGGCGAGTTCGGCGATCACGCGTTCCGTCGGTTCGCCGGCGGGCACCATCACCCACACCTGCCGCGGTGCGGGAAGCGACGCGACGAGCTCGGCGATGGTCGACGCGCCCGTCGCCCCCTCGCCGGCGAGGGTTGCCACGGCGTCGGGGTCGAGGTCGTACACGGAGCACGCGTGGCCGTCGCGCATGAGCCGGCGAACGAGGTTCGCGCCCATGCGTCCGAGCCCCACCATTCCGAGGTGCATGGTCGTCATCGAGGCCTCCTTGGGGAGTGACGTGGTCATCGTCCTGATCGTCCCACGCTCCGAGCCTCCTTATAACATCAAGTAAACACTAGATTATCGCGAGATATCATGACAACATAAGGAAAACGCTACGTAGAGGACGGTTGACATGGCCCGCACGACGGAAGAATGGGAGGCCCGGATCGGCGCGCAGGTGCGTGCGGAGCGGCTACGGCGGGGCATCGACCAGGCGACGCTCGCGAGCGCCGCGAACATCTCGACCCCGAGCCTATCCGCCCTTGAAAACGGGGCGGGATCGCGCGTATCGACCCTCGTCAAGGTCGTGCGCGCCCTCGGCGCGGAAGGGTGGCTCGACACGCTCGCCCCCGTCGACGAGATATCCCCGCTCGCGCTCCTTCGCGACCGGAACCGCGCGACCCCGCGTAGGCGCGCTCCGCGGCGCGACGCCGGGAGTACGCGCGGCCTGCGAGCCTCGTGACCCACGATTCCGCGACGGTCGTACGCGTCGACGCCTGGGGCGAGACGGTCGGCGCCGTCGCTCTCGATCCCGCGACCCGTCTCGGCGTGTTCGAGTACGGGCCGCGGTGGGCCGAATCGGGGCGGGAGCTCTCCCCGATCCTCGCCCCCAACACCACGCGTCTCGTTCGCGGTACCGCGCGCTCCCTCGAGACCTTCCTCGGCCTTCCGCCGTTCCTCGCCGATTCACTCCCCGACGACTTCGGCAACGCCGTCGTGGACGCCTTCCTCGCCCGCGAGGGGATCCGGGCGGAGGAGTTCACGGCCCTCGATCGCCTCGTATACGCCGGCGCGCGGGCGCTCGGGGCTCTCGAGTTCCACCCCGCGTCGCCGCGCGCCGCCACTCCGACCGCCCTCGACCTCGGCGCGCTCGTCACCGAGGCGCGTCGGGCGTTGACGGGAGATCTGGCGGCGGACCCGCACAGCGCGGTGCGCGACCTGTTGGGGGTCGGCACGTCCGCCGGGGAGCGCGGCCGAAGGCCGTCGTCGCGATCGACGCCGCCGGGCGCGTCCGCTCCGGGTCGATGCCGCCCGAGCCGGGGTGGACGGAGTACCTCCTGAAGTTCGACGGTACGGGCAACGACGCCCACGCGTCGGACGGTTTCACGCGCGTCGAGTACGCGTACCACCTCATGGCCAAGGCCGCCGGGCTCGAGCTATCCGAGGCGCGGCTGCTCGAGGAGGGCGGGCGGGCGCACTTCCTCACGCGACGCTTCGATCGCGAGGCAGGGGAGCGGATCCACCTCCAGTCGCTCTGCGCGATGCGCGGCCTCGACTTCCGGATGGTCGGCACGCACGACTACGGGCAGTACCTCGAGACGATCCGAACGCTCGCCCTCGGCCCCGACGCGCTCGCGCAGGGCTTCCGGCGCGCCGTCTTCAACGTCCTGGCCTACAACCGAGACGACCACACGAAGAACGTGGCCTTCCTCATGGGGCGCGACCGCGCGTGGCGGCTCGCGCCGGCGTTCGATCTCACCTTCGCCTTCCGTCCCGGCTCCCCGTGGACCTCCCGCCACCAGATGGCGGTCGACGGCGTCTTCGACGATCCGACCCGGGGCGACCTCGAGCGGTTGGGCGACCGGTGGGGGGTGCCGGGGATTCGCGCCACCATCGCCGAAGTCGCCGACGCCGTGGCACGGTGGCCGGAGTTCGCCGACGAGGCGGGGGTCGATGCCGCGCGCCACGACCATATCCAGGCGCTCCTCAACCCTTCGGCGTAGCTGGCGGAGCCCGCCCCCTCGCGTCCCCGGGGATGATCGGTCGCCCCTCACGCGTTGTCGCTAGTGAGGGAACGACAACCGGAAACGGAAGGCGAGAACGCGATGCAACGAACGACGACGGAAACGACGGCCCCGCTCGCGCGGCTATCCGAGGCGGGCGTATCGATCTGGCTCGACGACCTTAGCCGCGAGAGACTGGCGACCGGCTCGCTCGCGAGGGACGTCGAGGCCCGCCACATCGTCGGCGTGACGACCAACCCCAGCATCTTCTCCGCGTCGATCGGCGGGGCGCACGACTACGACGACCAGCTCGCGGACCTTCGCGCGCGCGGCGTCAGCGTGGGGGAGGCGCTTCGGGCGCTTACGACGGCGGACGTCCGGGACGCCTGCGACGTGCTCCGTCCGGTCTACGACGCGACGGGCCGCGTCGACGGTCGCGTGTCGATCGAGGTCGATCCGTCTCTCGCGCGGGACACGGAGGCGACGATCGCGGAGGCGAAGGCGTTGTGGTGGCTCGTCGACCGCCCGAATGTGATGATCAAGATTCCCGCGACGATCGAGGGACTGCCCGCGATCCGGGCCGCGCTCGGGGCGGGGATCTCCGTCAACGTCACGCTGATCTTCTCGCTCGAGCGGTATGGCGAGGTGATCGACGCGTTCCTCGGGGGCCTCGAGGACGCGAAGGCGGTGGGTCGCGACCTCTCGCGGATTCAGTCCGTCGCGTCCTTCTTCGTCAGCCGTATCGACACGGAGATTGACCGACGGCTCGACGCCGACGCGCAGGGCTCGCCGCTGCGCGGGACGGTGGCCCTCGCCAGCGCCCGCCTCGCGTACGAGCGCCACGAGGCGACCTTGATCTCGGATCGCTGGAAGGCGCTGGAGGCCGCCGGGGCCACGCCTCAGCGCCCCCTCTGGGCGTCGACGTCGACGAAGGACCCCGCCTTCCCCGACACGATGTATGTCGCGGAACTCGTGGCCCCGGGGACGGTCAACACGATGCCCCAGAAGACGATCGACGCCGTCGCGGATCACGGCGAGATCCCGGAGGACTCGGTGCGGGGATCGTACGACGCCGCGCGGCGCACGCTCGCCGAATTGGCGCGGGCGGGCGTCGACCTCGACGACGTGACGCGCGTGCTCGAGGACGAGGGCGTGGAGAAGTTCGCGAAGGCGTGGCGGGAGCTTCAGGACAAGGTCGCCGCGGCCCTCGCCTAACGGAACATCGTCTCGACGCCGGCGAGGTAGGCGTCGATGACCCGGTCCCACAGGGCGTTCGCGTCCTCGTCGATGGTGCGGCGTGAGGCGTCCGCGGAGAACCACGCGATCGACTCGTTGATCGCGTCCGCGAAGAGGTGGTGGGTGGCGAACTCGGGGACCACGGAACGTAGTTTGGTCGTGTCGAAGAGCCCCGCGTTCGTCTTGTCTCCGAGCAGGGGACCCTCGAACGCCTCGGCGTCGAATCGCGCGAGGAGGTCCGACGGAATGTGAACGGCCAGGCCCGCGAAAGCGTCCGCGGGGATGCCCGCAGCCTTCGCGACGATCGCGTGGATCTGGTTCCAGGTCAGGACGTCGTCGCCGGTGATGTGAAAGTCCTCGCCGATCGCCGCGGGGTTGCCGAGGAGGCCGAGGAGGCCGACGGCGAAGTCGCGGTGGTCGGTGAGGGTCCAGAGGGAGCTGCCGTCGCCGGGGACGATGAAGCGCCGACCGCGACGCATGCGATCGACGATGGTCCACGGGTGCGTCCACGAGCTCACGGCGAACGGGATGTCCGAGTAGCCGTAGGTGTGCGACGGACGCACGATCGTGAAGGGGAAGCCCGTGGCCTCGCCCGCGTCGCGCAGGAGCCTCTCGCTCGTGGCCTTGTCGCGGCTATAGCGCCAATGGGGGTTGTTCAGGGGGGTGTTCTCGGTGACGACGGGGCGGCTCGGCGGGGTCTCGTAGGCGCTCGCCGAGGAGATGAAGACGTACTGATCCGTCACGCCCCCGAACGTCTCGATGTCCTCGCGCACGTGCGAGGGGTCGAATCCGATCCACTGGACGACCGTGTCGTACCGTCCGTTCTTCGCGACGTCCGCTGCGATCGCCTCGCGTAGGACCGGCGCGTCGTAGGCGTCGACGGCGAGGGTCGAGGCGCCCGCGGGGGCGGCGGCCTTGCGGGATGTGCCGCGGGTCACCAGAGTGAGCGAGTGCCCCGCCTCGACGACGAGGGGGGAGACGGCGGAAGAGATCAGGCCGGTGCCTCCGACGAAGAGCGCGCGCATGGTGCCTCCGATGCTCGAAACGATTCGAGCCCTCAGGCTACCCCACGCCCACGGGCCCCTACGTGTCGATCGCCGAGTCGCGGAGGGCCTTGCGGTAGGTGTACGAGAGGTCGTCGAAGAGGCTGTTGGCCGGCGCGTCGACCTCCTGTCGCTCGGGATTGGCCTCGTACCAGGCGATCGATTCGCGGATGCCGTCGGCGAAGCGCGTCGTCGTCTTGAAATCCGGGACAAGCCGATGGAGCTTCGCGCGGTTGTACACGGCCGTGTGGATCTTGTCCCCGTAGACGTGGCCCCGGTGGTCGCGGAAGGCCGCGACGATCGCGTCCGAGGGAACGTGGAGCGCGATGGCGGCGTATTGGGGGCGCGTCAGCCCCGCGGCGAGCGCGATCGCCTCGTACATGGCGTTCCAGGTGATGACCTCGTCCCCCATGACGTTCACGGCCTCGCCGAACGCCTCGTCGTTGCTGAGCAATCCCACGATCCCCACGGCCGCGTCGCGGGCGTGTGTGACGGACCAGAGCGCCGTCCCGTCGCCCGGGACGATGATGTCCCCGCCGTTGCGCATGCGGTCGACGATCGTCCAGGGAAGGCGGGAGTTGCCGACGTAGGTCGGGATGCGCGTGGGTCCGTAGGTGTACGCGGGTCGCACGATGGTGAAGGCGAGATTCGCGTCCGTCGCGTACTCGCGTAGCACGCGTTCGGACTCGATCTTCTTGCGCGCGTACTCCCAGTGGGGGTTCTCCTGCTCCGCGTCCTCGTCGATGACCGCGAAGCGATCGGAGGCCTTGTACGTCGCCGCCGTGGAGATGTAGACGTAATGGTTCGCGCGCGGCGCGAACGTCACGACGTCGTCGGCGACGTGCCCGGGCTCGTATCCGACGAACTGCACGACCGCGTCCCAGCGAACGCCCTCCGCGACCGAGCTCAGGGTCGCGCGAAGCGCCTTCGCGTCCCGACCGTCGGCGTGGATCACGCGCGCTCCGGGTGGAGGAGGGGCCGTGCGCGACCGCCCGCGCGTCACGAGCGTGAGCTCATGCCCGCGCGACGACGCGAGGGCCGCGCAGGCCGAGGAGATCACTCCGGTCCCCCCGATGAAGAGGTACCTCATGGCTCCATTGTCCATCCCGGCAACGGTCGCGGCCGGTCGGGTAAGTCACAACCCTAGAGCGCGCAGTACTCGCCCTGGATTCCCGTCGACTGGACCTTGCCCCAGTTGAGTTCGGAGACGAGCCCGTCCTGGACGTCGAAGATGTAGTTGTTCGAGTTCGGGCCGAGCACGACCCACTCGTCGCGGGGGCCGCGGGAGTAGTCGTCGATGTGGTACTCCTTGGCGGCTGGGTACGCCGCCTTGAGCTGCGCGAGCGTGCTACCGATCGTGATGCCCTCGCCGGTGGTCGGCATCTCGTAGGACGAGGCGGTTGCGGGGTCGTTGATCCACGCCATGCGGAAGAACTCGATCTTCGAGCCCGGCGCCTTCACCGGGGAGAGGGCGGTGACGTAGAAACCGCTCGCGTCGTCGGAGATGATGTCCGCGACCCACGGGCACTGGGGGTTCCCGGCGATGTCCTCGCCGGACGCGGCCGACGCGCTCGGGTAGTCCATCCCGACGCAGATCCCGGCGAAGCGATTGAAGTCGATCTGGGCGAGACCGCCCGCCGCCGACGAGTCGTCCCAGGTTGGGCACGCGCCCCACGGCGGCGTCGTGGTCGTCGTGGTCGTCGTGGTCGTGGTGGTGGACGTGGTCGTCGTAGTCGTGGTGGTCGGCGCGGACGCGGTCGGGCTCGGCGCGGTGGACGCCGTTGCCGTCGGGGTCACGGTGACGACGACCGCGTTCGGGGTACATCCCGCGAGGGTCGCGGCGAGCGCCGACGCTACGACGACGGTCAGGCTTCGAGTAGAGCGAGTCATGTGGGCCTCCCAGACGGATTTTAGTCCTCCCACACGCCGCGCGCCATGAGGGCGACGCGAACGGAACCGTTCCGGGTGTCCTGCTCCGCCAGGCGGCGGAACCCGAGACGTTCGTGGAAGGCGATCGAGGTGGGGTTAGGGGGATCGAGGTTGACCTCGCAGGTCACCTCGAGGGCGCCGCGCTCCCGCGCGCGTTCGAGCACGGACGCGTAGAGGGCGCTCCCGAGGCCCGTTCCCTTGGCGCGAGGGGAGACGACGATGCGGTCGATGTATTGGTGACGCACGCCTCGCTCTTCGAACCAGCGGTAGTTCTCGCTTGCGTATGGGTGTCCCGGTCCGAGGCTCATGACGAACGCGAGAATCTCGCCGGCAGGGTCGGTCGCGACGAGCGCGACGTCGCACATCCCGAACAGGGCGCGCAGCCCGTCCTCTCCGATGTCCTGGACCTCGGGGTCGGCGGCGGTGTTCAGCGCGGCGACGGCCGGGATGTCCGACTCGCGCATGACGCGAAGCCGCATGTTCTGCATGCGCATATTCTGCCTGTTCTGCATGACGAATGCGTGACAAATGGGAGTCTCCGACGTTGCGTAGACATGCAGTGTTCTGTATGTTTATGCACATGAAGATCACGGTCGCCGTCGCGGGCGCCTCCGGATACGTGGGCGGAGAGGTGATGCGTGTCTTGGGCGCGCATCCCGACATCGAGTTCGGCGCGTTGACGGCCCACGCGAGCGCGGGAGATCTGCTCGGTTCCCACCACCAGCATCTCCGCCCCTTGGCGAACCGGCGCCTCGTCGACACGACCCCCGACGCGCTCGCGGGGCACGACGTCGTCATCCTCGCCCTGCCGCACGGAACGTCGGGCCCGATCGCCGCGGCTCTGCCGGAGAGCACGCTCGTCATCGACTGCGGGGCCGATCACCGGCTCGTCGATCCGAACGCCTGGGCCGCCTTCTACGGCGGACAGCACGCGGGTTCCTGGCCATACGGCCTGCCCGAGCTGATGATCGGAGGCGGGGTCCGGCAGCGGGACGCGCTCCGGGACGCCCGGCGCATCGCCGTTCCCGGCTGCAACGTCACGGCGGTCACCCTCGCGCTCCAGCCCGGCATCGCCGCGGGCGTCATCGACCCGACCGACATCGTCGCCGTGCTCGCCGTCGGCTACTCCGGGGCGGGCAAGGCCCTCAAGCCTCACCTGCTCGCCGCCGAGGGGCTCGGGACGGCCGCGCCGTACGCCGTCGGTGGCACGCACCGGCACATTCCCGAGATTCTCCAGAACCTGAGGAAGGCCGGCGCCCCCGACGCGCGAATCAGCTTCACCCCCGTCCTCGTCCCCATGTCGCGGGGAATCCTCGCGACCGTGAGCGCCCCCGTGGCGGACGGCGCGACGCCGTCCACCGTTCGGGAAGCGTGGGTCGAGGCGTACGAGAACGAGCCGTTCGTCGAGGTGCTTCCCGAGGGCGAATGGCCGACGACGGCCTCGGTTCTCGGGTCGAACATGACGCTCATCGGGGTCACGGTCGACGAGGCGGCCGGGCGCGTCGTCGCCATCGCAGCCCTCGACAACTTGGTGAAGGGCACGGCGGGTGCCGCGCTCCAGTCGATGAGCATCGCGCGGGGTCTCCCCGAGACGACGGGCCTCTCCACCATGGGGGTCGCACCGTGAGCGTCACCGCGCCCAAGGGATTCCGCGCCGCCGGGGTGAGCGCCGGACTCAAAGGATCCGGAAAGCCGGACGTCGCCGTCGTCGTCAACGACGGTCCCGCCCACGTCGCCGCCGGGGTGTTCACCTCCAACCGCGTGGTTGCCGCCCCCGTCGTCTGGACGCGTCAGGTCGTCGACGACGGGAGGGTCGACGCCGTCGTCCTCAACTCCGGGGGCGCGAACGCCTGCACCGGACCGGAAGGATTCGGCGACACCCACGCCACCGCCGAGCACGTCGCCGCCGCCCTCCAGGGCGCCGGACTCGAGGTGGGCGCGGGCGACGTCGCCGTCTGCTCGACCGGGTTGATCGGAGTCCGGCTCGACATGCCGAAGCTCCTGGCGGGGGCGACGGCGGCGATCAGCGGCCTCTCGCCGGCCGGGGGCGACGACGCGGCACGGGCGATCATGACGACGGACACCGTCCCGAAGACCGTCGCCGTCGCGCGCGACGGATGGATGATCGGCGGCATGGCCAAGGGGGCGGGGATGCTCGCGCCGGGGCTCGCGACGATGCTCGTCGTGCTCACCACGGACGCGTCGATCGGCGCGGAGTTCGCGCAGGCGGCGCTCCGGGAGGCCGTGCGGACTACCTTCAACCGGACCGACTCCGACGGGTGCATGTCCACCAACGACACCGTGCTGTTGCTCGCCTCGGGGGCGTCCGGCGCCACCCCGGATCCCGCCGAATTCGAGGCGGCGCTCACCGAGGCGTGCGCGACGCTCGCCCGCGCCCTCATCGCCGACGCCGAGGGCGCGGGCCACGACATCTCCATCACCGTCACGGGCGCGACGACGGAAGAGGCCGCCGAGGCGTGCGCCCGCGCGGTGGCGCGCTCCAACCTCTTCAAGACCGCGATCTTCGGGAAGGACCCCAACTGGGGGCGGATCGTCTCCGCCGTCGGGACCGTCCCCGCGGACGTCGCGCCCTTCGACCCGCTCCACCTCGACGTGTGGGTGGGCGGGGTCCAGGTGTGTCGGCAGCAGGGCGTCGGCGACGATCGGTCGCTCGTCGACCTCGACCCGCGGGAGGTCGAGGTCGTCGTCGACCTCCACGCCGGCGACGCCTCCGCCACGATCTGGACCAACGACCTCACCCACGACTACGTCCACGAGAACAGCGCGTACTCCACATGACACCTCCCGCCAAGCCCGATCTCACGATCCACGAGAAGATCGACGTCCTCATCGACGCGATGCCCTGGATCGAGCGATTCAAGGACGCCATCGTCGTCATCAAGTACGGCGGCAACGCCATGGTCGACGAGGCGCTCAAGGCCGCGTTCGCCCAGGACGTCGTCCACCTCCGCCTCCTCGGCCTTCACCCCGTCGTCGTCCACGGCGGCGGCCCCCAGATCTCCGACATGCTGAACCGGCTCGGGATCGAGAGCGAGTTCAAGGGCGGCTTCCGCGTCACGACGCCCGAGGCGATGGACGTGGTGCGGATGGTGCTCACCGGGCAGGTGTCCCGCGAGCTCGTCGGGCTGATCAACTCCCACGGGCCTCACGCGGTCGCGCTGTCCGGAGAGGACGCCGGGCTTCTCCAGGCGACGCAGCGCCACGCGACGGTGGACGGCAAGAAGGTGGACGTCGGACTCGTCGGGCGACGTGACCAAGGTCAATCCCGCGGCGATCGAGGACCTGATCGAGGCGGGTCGGATCCCCGTGGTCTCGACCGTCGCGCCCGACCTTGACGACCCGACGACCGTCCTCAACGTCAACGCGGACACGGCCGCGGCGGCGATCGCGGCCGCGCTCGGCGCGCGCAAGCTCGTCATGCTCACCGACGTCGAGGGCCTGTTCGCCGACTGGCCGGACAAGTCGAGCCTCGTGCGGCAGATCTACTCGACCGAGCTCGCCAAGCTGCTGCCGAGCCTCCAGTCGGGGATGGTCCCGAAGATGGAGGCCGCGCTCCGGGCCGTCAAGGGCGGCGTGTCGCAGGTGCACGTCATCGACGGGCGGGTCTCGCACGCGCTCCTCACCGAGATCTTCACCACCGAGGGCATCGGGACGATGATCCTCGCGGGTGATCCTCCCCGGACGCCGACGAAGGGACAGTAGCGATGGGCGACGGCACGCTCGCGCGGTACGGCGAGGCGGTCATGGGCACGTACGGCGCCCCCGCGCTCGCGATCGACCGAGGCGAGGGCTCGTACGTGTGGGACCGGGACGGCAAGCGGTATCTCGACCTCCTCAGCGGCATCGCTGTGAACGCCGTCGGCTACGCCCACCCGGAGTGGGTTGCGGCGGTCTCCGGCCAAGCCGCGACGCTCGCGCACGTCTCGAACTTCTTCGCGACCGCGCCGCAGGTCGAGCTCGCGGAGCGGCTCCTCGATCTGTCGCACGCCCCGTCGGGGTCGCGGGTGTTCCTGTGCAGCACCGGCACCGAGGCCAACGAGGCGGCGCTCAAGATGGCACGGAAGACCGGCCGGTCGCGCTTCGTCGCGCTCGAGGGCAGTTTCCACGGGAGGACGCTCGGGGCGCTGGCCGTCACGTACAAGCCGCAGGCGCGGGAGCCGTTCGTCTCCGACGACGCGGTGGTCTTCGTCGCCCCGGACGACGAGGCGGC
This sequence comes from uncultured Actinomycetota bacterium, assembly GCA_963823015.1. Taxonomy (GTDB): domain Bacteria; phylum Actinomycetota; class Actinomycetes; order Actinomycetales; family Demequinaceae; genus JAFGBM01. The sequence continues at coordinate 373,497 of CAWGJW010000001.1, forward strand.
GCTCGCGGAGGCGATGTCGGACGAGGTCGCCGCGCTCATCCTCGAGCCGATCCAGGGCGAGGCCGGGGTTGTGTCCCTCAAGGACTCGTTCCTCGCCGCCGCCCGGCGCCTGTGCGACGAGCACGGCGCGCTCCTCATCATGGACGAGGTTCAGACGGGCGTCGGCCGCACCGGCGCCTGGTTCGCCCACCAGGGCCGGGGAGTCGCGCCGGACGTCCTCACGCTCGCGAAGGGCCTGGGCGGGGGATTCCCGATCGGCGCCGTCGTCGCGTACGGCGACCGGGTCGCGACGCTCTTCGCCCCGGGCGACCACGGGACGACCTTCGGCGGCAACCCGCTCGCGTGCGCGGCCGCCCTGGCGACCCTCGACATCATCCAGGCCGAGGGCCTCCTGGAGAACGCCAAGTCGGTCGGGGGGCGTCTCCGCGAGGCGGCGAGCGGCATCCCCGGCGTAGCGGACGTTCGCGGCGAGGGCCTCATGCTCGGCATCGCCCTCGACGCGCCCGTCGCCGTCGAGGCCGTCGCCGCCGCCCGGGAGGCGGGCTTCATCATCAACGCCCCGCGTCCCGACACCATCCGGCTCGTCCCCCCGCTCGTGCTCACGGCGGCGGAGGCGGACACCTTCATCGACTGGCTCGCGGGGTATCTTCCGGGTGCCACGAAGGGGGAGGAATGACTCGGCACTTCCTCAGGGACGACGACCTCACTCCGGCGGAGCAGCGCGAGGTCCTCGAGCTCGCGCTCGTGTTCCGGCGCGACCGGTTCCACGCGCGGCCCTTCGAAGGGCCCCAGGCCGTCGCCGTCCTCTTCGACAAGCACTCCACGCGCACGCGCGTCTCCTTCTCGGTCGGGATCGCCGAACTCGGGGGCTTCCCCCTCGTCATCGACGCCGGCAGCTCCCAGATGGGCCGCGGGGAGTCGATCGCCGACACGGCGCGCGTGCTCGAGCGGCAGGTGAGCGCCATCGTGTGGCGCACCCACGGCCAGGAACGGATCGAGGAGATGGCGTCCGCGGCCGGGGTCCCCGTGGTCAACGCGTTGACCGACGAGTTCCACCCGTGCCAGATCCTCGCCGACCTCGCCGCCGTCGCCGACGGGCGGGGCGGCGTCGACGCGCTTCCCGGTCTCACGCTCGCCTACCTCGGCGACGGGGCGAACAACATGGCCCACTCGTACCTCCTCGGCGGCGCGACCGCGGGCATGCACGTGAGGATCGGCACGCCCGAGTCCTTCCCGCCCGACCCCGCCGTCGTCGATCGCGCCGCGGAGATCGCGGCCTCGACCGGGGGGAGCGTCTCCGTCGATCCACACGCACGACGAGGCGGCCGCGGGCGCCGACGTCCTCGCCACCGACACGTGGGTGTCGATGGGCAGCGAGTCCGAGACCGAGGCGCGCGCCACCGCCTTCCTCCCGTTCCAGGTGAGCGCCGCGACGCTCGCGCTCGCCGCGGACGGCGCGCAGGTGCTCCACTGCCTGCCCGCCTACCGGGGCAAGGAGATCACCGCGGAGGTGATGGACGGGGAGCAGTCGATCGTGTGGGACGAGGCCGAGTACCGGCTTCACGCGCAGAAGGCCGTGCTCACGTGGCTGGTGGACCGGTGACCGAGACCATCCCGTCGACCAAGGCCGCGCGGCAGGCGCTCGTTCGAGCGCATCCTCGACGCGACGCACCGTGCGCTCTCAGGGGCAGCTCGCGCTGGAGCTCGAGTCGCGGGGCCTCGCCGTCACGCAGGCGACCCTCTCCCGCGACCTCGTCGACATCGGCGCGGTCAAGGTGCGCCGAGCCGACGGGACGCTCGCCTACGCCGCGGGCGACTCGATCGCCGCGCGCGAGGACACGGAGAACCGGCTCACCCGACTCGTCGCGGAGCTCCTCTTCAGCGCCGACGGGTCCGGCAACCTCGCCGTCCTCCGCACGCCGTCCGGCGCGGCCCAGTACCTCGCGAGCGCCATCGACTCGTACGACGACCCCGACGTCGTCGGGACGGTCGGCGGGCGACGACACCGTCATTCGTCGTCTCGCGCGACGCCGACGGCGGGCTACGGCTCGCCCAGAAGTTCCTCGATCGCACCCACGCCGACCGCCATCCGCGCGACCGCGGCGCCACTGATCACCCAGAGAAGGAACCACTGACATGAAGAACGCATCGTCCTCGCCTACTCCGGCGGGACTCGACACGTCCGTCGGCATCGGATGGATTCAGGACGCCACGGGCGCCGAGGTCATCGCGGTCGCGGTCGACGTCGGCCAGGGCGGGGAGGACCTCGAGGTCATCCGCCAGCGCGCCCTCGACTGCGGCGCGGTCGAGGCGTACGTCGCCGACGCGCGCGACGAGTTCGCGTCCGAGTACTGCATGCCCGCGCTCGCAGGCGAACGCGCTGTACATGGACAAGTACCCGATCGTGTCGGCGCTCAGCCGGCCCGTCATCGTCAAGCACCTGGTGCAGGCGGCGCGCGAGTTCGGCGCGACGACCGTGGCGCACGGCTGCACGGGCAAGGGCAACGACCAGGTGCGCTTCGAGGTGGGGATCGTCTCGCTCGCTCCGGACCTCGCGTGCATCGCGCCCGTGCGCGACCTCGCGCTCACGCGCGAGAAGGCGATCGACTACGCGGAGAAGCACGACCTGCCGATCTCGACCACCAAGAAGAACCCGTTCAGCATCGACCAGAACGTGTGGGGCCGGGCGATCGAGACCGGCTACCTCGAGGACATCTGGAACGAGCCGACCAAGGACGTGTACAACTACACGGACGACCCCGCGTTCCCGCCGGTGCCGGACGAGGTGATCGTGACGTTCGAGAAGGGCGTGCCGGTCGCGCTCGACGGCTAGAAGGTCACGCCGCTCGAGGCGATCCAGGAGATGAACCGCCGCGCGGGTGCCCACGGGGTGGGGCGCATCGACCTGGTGGAGGACCGGCTCGTCGGCATCAAGTCGCGGGAGGTCTACGAGGCGCCCGGCGCGATCGCGCTGATCGAGGCGCACCGGGAGCTCGAGAACGTCACCGTCGAGCGGGAGCTCGCGCGGTTCAAGCGGACCGTCGGCCAGCGCTGGACGGAGTTGGTGTACGACGGCATGTGGTTCAGCCCCCTCAAGGGCGCCCTCGACGCGTTCATCGCGAAGACGCAGGAGCACGTGTCGGGCGACGTCCGCTTGGTGCTCCACGGCGGCCGCGCCACGGTGACCGGGCGGCGCTCCGAGGAGAGCCTCTACGACTTCGGCCTCGCCACCTACGATGAAGGGGACGTGTTCGACCAGAGCCAGGCCCAGCGGATTCATCGAGATCTACGGCCTGGCCGCCAAGCAGGCCGCGGCCCGCGACCTCAGGCAGGGGACGACGAAGGGGTAGTCATGGCGCGCAAGGCCGCCGGGGGTCCGAGGAAGGCCGCGAAGGCCGCGGGAAAGGGGCCACGGGACCACGAAGGGCGCGCTCTGGGGAGGGCGCTTCGAGGGCGCCCCGGCGGAGGCGCTCGCCGCCTTGAGCAAGTCCACGCAGTTCGACTGGCGCCTCGCGGACGACGACCTCGCGGGCTCGATCGCGCACGCGGAGGGCCTCGCGAAGGCGGGGCTGCTGAGCGCCGCGGAGCTCAAGAAGATGCTCGCCGCGCTCGCGTCCCTCCGACGCGACGTCGCCTCGGGCGCCTTCGCCCCCGAAGCGGACGACGAGGACGTCCACGCCGCGCTCGAGCGCGGGCTCGTGGAGAGGGCGGGGGAGGATCTCGGCGGGAAGTTGCGCGCGGGCCGGAGCCGCAACGACCAGATCGCGACGCTCGTCCGGACCTACCTCCGGCGCGAGGCGAGGCACGTGGCCGCGGGTCTGCTCGACGTCGTCGAGGCGATCCTCGAGCAGGCGGACCGTCACCTCGACGACCCGATGCCCGGCCGCACGCACCTCCAGCACGCCCAACCCGTCACGCTCGGCCACCACCTGCTCGCCCACGCGTGGCCGCTGCTCCGGGACGTCGAGCGCCTCACGGACTGGGACTCGCGCGCCGCATGGAGCCCCTACGGAGCGGGGGCGCTCGCCGGGAACGCGCTGGGCATCGACCCGGCGTTCGTGGCGAAGCGGCTCGGGTTCGACGGGCCGCTCGAGAACTCGATCGACGCGGTCGCCGCGCGGGACGTGGTGGCGGAGTTCGCGTGGGTCGCCGCGATGATCGGCGTCGACCTGTCGCGGCTGTCGGAGGAGATCATCACCTGGGCGACGGTGGAATTCGGCTTCGTCCGCCTCGACGACGCCTACTCGACCGGGTCGAGCATCATGCCGCAGAAGAAGAACCCCGACGTCGCGGAGCTCGCGCGGGGGAAGGCGGGGCGCCTCGTCGGGGATCTCGCCGGCCTGCTCACCACGCTCAAGGGGCTGCCGCTGGCGTACAACCGGGACCTCCAGGAGGACAAGGAGCCCGTGTTCGACGCCGTGGACACGCTGTCCGTGCTCCTGCCCGCGTTCTCGGGGATGGTGCGGACGCTCAGGTTCCAGCCGGAGCGGATGGCGGAGCTCGCGCCCGCCGGGTTCTCCCTCGCCACGGAGGTGGCGGACTGGCTCGTCCGGGAGGGCGTGCCGTTCCGGGAGGCCCACGAGGTTGCCGGAGCGTGCGTCCGGCTCTGCGAGAAGCGGGGGATCGGGCTTCACGAGATGACGGACGACGACCTGGCCGGGATCTCGCCGAGCCTTAAGCCCGCGGTGCGGGATGCGCTGACGGTCGAGGCGGCGCTTGCCGCGCGGTCGATGGTCGGGGGAACCGCGCCCGCACGAGTGGCGGAGCAAGGGAAGGCCGCGCGGGCCCGCGTCAAGCACTTCCGACCGTGGGCGGGCGGGAAATAGCGCCGTCGACCGTGGGCGGGCGGGAAATAGCGCCGTCGACCGTGGGCGGGCGGGGCCTAAGGCCGCCGCCCGCCGCGACGAGACCTACTTCTTGGCCGCGCGCTTGGCGGGAGCGGCCTTCTTGGCGTCGTCCGACGTGTGAAGCGTCGCCTTCGCGCTGATCAGGAACGCGAGCAGGGCGAGCAGGCCGATGCCGAGGATGATCCCGAGGGAGTCCTCGAGGTGTCCCCAGGCGTTCGGGCTCGGTGAGGCCGAGCGCGCTGCCCAGGACCCCGCCGGTGAATCCCGATCCCATCGCGTCGCCCATGTAGTCGCCGTACCCGCCGCCGGACGTCGTCGAGATGACGTTCCACGACTTCAGGATGTTGAGGACGACCAGCAAGGCCGCCGAGCCGAGCACCGACCACAGGGTGTACCGGCGAACGACCTCGAGAATCGACTTTTCCTTCATGGAATATGCCTCCTTGTGAGGGGCGAGAGCGCCCGGGATCGACACTAGCGCGTACCGCCCGACGCGTCCTGATTTGCGGCGCTCCCGACGGGCCCAACGCGTGGAAATCGTTTTCAGGCGGAACGTGATGTGACGTGCGCAATAGGACGCATGTGGCACTACACACACTGTGACCCACTCGACCCGTTTCGCCGCGCTTCATCCGATTCCCCGACGTACCGTGAAGGTGTAGCAAGTCTCGAAAGACGAGACGCGACGAAGACTTCCTCATCCGAGGACGCGTAGTAGGAAGAAGGTGGTCACGATGACAATGAGGGGCCACGCGCTCGACCTAGCACTCGCCACCCTTGCAGCGCTCGGTCTGGCCATCACACTCAGCGTTTCCCACGCCGAGGCGCTCGACACGCCTCCCCAGCCGGCCCAGGTTCAGAACCTCGCCCCGTAGTAGTCGCCTGGGCTGGATGCGGCGCCGTCGACGACCGAGCCTGTCGACGGCGCCGCCTAGTCTTCAATATGTGAGCAACGAGCGGAGCGCCGGAAGTCCGTCCAACGACGCGCTCCGCTCGATGCTTGCCCGGCCCCCGAGGCGCCCCGCCTCCCCGCACATCGTCCTCGTCGACGGACCCGCCGGTTCCGGCAAGACCACCCTCGCCGCGACCCTCGCGGACACCCTCGACGCCCCCGTCGTCCATGGGGACGACCTCTACGAGGGGTGGGACGGCCTCCCCCGACTCTGGGACATCCTCGGTCCGCTCGTGCTCGAACCGCTCGCGCGCGGCGAGGCGGCGCGCTTTCGGCGCTGGGACTGGGAGCGCGGCGAGCGGGGGGAGTGGGTGGATGTGGCGCCGGCCGACGCCGTGGTCGTCGAGGGCGTCGGGGTCGCCCAGCGCCGCGCTCGCCCGTACGCGAGCCTCGTCGTCTATGTCGACGCCCCGCGGGAGGTTCGCCTCGCGCGCGGGATCGCGCGGGACGGAGAGGCGATGCGGGCGGAATGGGAGAGGTGGCAGGAGGCGGAGGCTCCGTTCCTCGCCGCCGAGCGCACGCGCGACGCCGCGGACGTCGTGGTCGACGGCACGCGCCCGTCGGCGCTGGCAGACTAGGCGCATGACCGGCATCCTCGACGAGCTCGCCTGGCGCGGGCTCATCTCGCAGACCACCGACGAGAAGGCGCTCGCCGCGGCGCTCGACGCGGGCCCGGTCACTCTCTATTGCGGCTTCGACCCGACGGCGCCGAGCCTTCACCTCGGCAACCTCATGCAAATCCTCACGGTCCGCCGTTTTCAGGACTTCGGGCACAAGCCGCTGCTGCTCGTCGGCGGGGCGACCGGGCTGATCGGCGACCCGCGCGACGTGGGGGAGCGGGCGCTCAACCCCGTCGACGTCGTCCACGCGTGGGTCGCGCGCATCCGCGCCCAGATCGAGCCGCTCATGAGCTTCGAGGGCGAGAATGCCGCCGTCATGGTGAACAACTACGACTGGACCAAGGATCTCGACGCGATCGCCTTCCTGCGCGACGTCGGCAAGCACTTCCGGCTCGGGACGATGCTCGCGAAGGACACCGTCGCCCGGCGCCTCGCGAGCGACGAGGGCATCTCCTACACGGAGTTCAGCTACCAGGTGCTCCAGGGCATGGATTTCCTCGAGCTTTTCCGCCGGTACGGCTGCACGCTCCAGACGGGCGGCTCCGACCAGTGGGGAAACCTCCTGAGCGGGACGGAGCTGATACGGAAGGCCGAGGGGGCGACGGCGCACGCGTTGACGACGCCGCTCATGGTGAAGGCGGACGGCGCCAAGTTTGGCAAGACGGCGTCGGGGGCCGTGTGGCTCGATCCTGAGATGACCAGCCCGTACGCCTTCTACCAGTTCTGGCTGAACGCGGACGACGCCGACGTCCTCACGCTCCTCAAGTACTTCACGTTCCGCTCGCGCGAGGAGATCGAGCGCCTGGAGCGTGCCGTCGCGGAGGAGCCCTTCAAGCGCGACGCGCAGCGCGCGCTCGCGGCGGACGTCACGGCGCTCGTGCACGGCCAGGAGGCCCTGGACGCGGTTGTGGCGGCCTCCCAGGCGATCTTCGGGCGCGGGGAGCTCACGGGGCTCGACGCGGCCACGCTCGCGGGCGTCGCGCAGGAGGCGCCCGCGGCCGACGTCGCCTCCGGGACGACGGTCGTGGACGCGATGGTGGCGGTGGGGCTCGTAGCGTCGCGTTCCGAGGCCCGGCGCGCGGTCGCGGACGGCGGCGCGTATCTCAACAACGAGGCCGTCTCCGACCCGGATCTGGCGTTGACGTCGGCCGCGGCGATCGCCGGCGGATGGGCGGTCCTTCGACGGGGGAAGAAGACCGTCGGCCTGGTGCGTATCGGGGCGTAGCCTTGGCGGTGCTTGCCACGGACTGGTTGCGCATATAGTCTGCTGGTTGTGCATATAACGGCGTCCGACGCCGACCGTTCGCCCACGGACCTGACCGCCAGGGCGCGGATCCGCGACGCGGCGATCATCCGCTTCGCCGAGGCGGGATTCGACTCGCCGTTTCGCACCATCGCCGCACTCGCCGGGGTCTCGCCCGGGCTCATCACGCACCACTTTGGTTCGAAGGCGGCGCTCCGGGCCGAGTGCGACGCGGAGGTGCTCCGGCGCTATCGCGCGCTGAAAGGCGAGGCGATCGCTCGACCCAGCGCCTACCTGCTCGAAAATCTTGCCGTCCCCGGGCCCGCCGCCGTCGTCCTCGTCTACATGCTGCGGGCGATTCACGCTGGCGGCGCGCCGGCCGAGGCCTTCATGGCGGGCCTCATCGACCAGGTGCGGGAGATCATGGCCGAGAGCGTGGCGGCGGGGCTCATCCGCCCGTCTCGGGACGAAGAGGCGCGCACGCGCTACATGACGTATCAGACGATGGGCGCGATGCTGATCGAATTCCTCATGGCGCCGGGACTCACTCCGGACGAGTTCGTCGCCACGGTGATGAGCGGACAGCGCGAGAACGTCCTGCCCATCCTCGAGGTCCTGACCGAGGGCGTCTTCAGCGACCACACACTCCTCGACGACTACCTCGCGTACGTCGCCGCGCAACCCCAACCCGAAAGGTAGTCCCATGCCCACAGACGCGATGGCCATCGAAATCGAAGGTCTCACCAAGAACTTCGGACGGGTCAAGGCGCTTCAGGGCCTCGACCTGACCGTTCCCGCGGGCCAGGTGACCGGGTTCCTCGGCCCGAACGGCTCGGGCAAGACCACGACGCTCCGCATCCTCCTCGGCCTCCTCAGGGCCGACGGCGGCCGGGCGACCGTGTTGGGCGGCGACCCATGGGCGGACGCCGTTCGCCTCCACCGTTCGATCGCGTACGTGCCCGGAGACGTGAACCTCTGGCCCAACCTCACGGGAGGCGAGGCGATCGACATCCTGTCTCGGCTCACCGGGGGCCTCGACGCGGTCCGCAAGAAGCGCATGCTCGAACGATTCGAACTCGACCCGACCAAGAAGGCTCGCGCCTACTCCAAGGGCAACCGGCAGAAGGTGGCGCTGGTCGCCGCGCTCGCCTCCCACGCGGACCTACTCCTCCTGGACGAGCCGACGTCGGGCCTCGACCCCCTCATGGAGGCCGCGTTCACGGAGTCGATCCGCGAGGTCAAGGCCGCGGGGCGCTCCGTGTTGCTGTCGAGCCACATCTTCGCCGAGGTGGAAAGGCTCGCCGACCGGGTGACGATCATTCGCGACGGCGTCACCGTCGAATCCGGCACCATCGCCGAACTGCGTCACCTCACGCGTACGCAGGTGACCGTTACCCTCGACGGCGGCATCAAACAACTCGAGAAGATCCCCGGCGTGCACGACGTCCTGGCGCTCGACGGCCACGTCACGTTCGCCGTCGACGACGCTGCGCTTCCCGCCGTACTCGCCGCCGTAGCCAAACTGGGTCCCCGCTCGCTGACGGCCAATCCGCCGTCGCTCGAGGAGCTATTCCTCCGTCACTACGGCGACGAACTCGCGGCTTTGAGTGGCGGCGAGAAATGAGTACCACGACCGCCCCGAGTCGCACCGCGCCTCCCGTGACCCGACCCGCCACCGACACGCTCGTCGGCCTTCCCACCATGATTCGCCTCGTCCTGAGGCGCAACCGGGTGCGCCTCGTCGTGTGGTGGCTCGTCGTCGTCGGCCTGATCGCCTACGTCGGGAGTTACTACAAGACCCTGTTCCCCGACCAGGCCTCCCTCGACGAATTCGCCACCCTGAGCAACACCCCGGCCGTCAAGGCGCTTACCGGCCTGGCGGCCGCTCCCGACACGCTCGGTGGAGCCGTGTGGACGAAGGCGTGGATGTCCGCGGCGCTCTCGCTCGCCTTCGGCGTGGCCTTCCTCGTGACCCGGAGTGGTCGCGCGGATGAGGAACTGGGCCGCACGGAGCTCCTGCGCTCGCGCGTGTTGGGTCTGCACGCGTACTCCGTGGCCTCGTGGCTGGTGAACGCGGTCCTGTGCGTCGCGATCGGCGCTGGGGTCGCGCTCGCGTCCTCCGCTGGCGGCCTCGACCCCGCCGGCGCCGGCACGAGGGGCTCCCTGGTCTTCGGCGCGTCCATTGCCGGGCTCGGGCTCGTCGGGATCGGGGTCGCCGCGATAACGGGCCAGGTCGCGTCGACCTCCCGCGGCGCGAACGCGCTCGCCTCGATCGTCCTCGGAGGGTTCTACGTGATCCGGATGGTCGGCGACCTCGGCAACGGTGCGCTGTCGTGGGCATCGCCCATCGGGTGGGGACAGAAAATGGAGCCGTTCGCCGGAAACCGGTGGTGGCCGCTTGGCCTCAGCATCGCGTTCACCGCGATCCTCGTCGCGGTGGCTCTGCGCCTCGAGCTACGCCGTGACCTGGGCGCGGGGCTGGCGTCCGAGCGTCCCGGCCCCCCGGAGGCGCCCGCCCGGTACGGGACCCCGCTGGGTCTCGGGCTCCGCCTCCAGCGCGGGCCCATCATCGGGTGGGCGTTGACGATCGTCCTCACCGCCGTACTCCTCGGCTCGCTGATCGACGCCATGACGACGTTCTTCGACGACCCCACTTCTCCCTTCGCCAAGGTCGCGGGCGGTAGCGGCATCGACGCTTTTCTGTCGCTTCTCATGGTGATGATCGCCATGATCACCACCGTGTTTGCCCTGCAGTCGACCGTCAGCCTCCGTACGGACGAGGCCACCGGGATACTCGAACCGCAGTTCGCGGGCGCGCTGTCCCGGTGGCGGTGGGCGTTGGGACGCCTCCTCATACCGGGGGTCGGATCGATCGCGCTGCTCGCGGTCGGCGGCGCGGGAATCGGGCTGGGCTACGGCAACTACGTCCACGACCCCTCACAGGCCTGGAGGTTCGCGCTCTACGCGCTCGCGTATTGGCCGGCGACGATGGTGTTCGTCGGGGTCGCGACGGCGCTCTTCGGGTGGCTTCCGCGGCTCGCCGTGCCGATCACCTGGGGCGTGCTCGCCGCCATGTGGTTCGTCGTCATCCTGGGGGACGCGCTCAACCTCCCCCCGTGGCTGCTGGGCGTGCTTCCCTTCTCGGCCACGCCGTACCAACCGCTCGAAACCCTCACCTGGACGCCGCTCGTGGCGCTGGGCGCCGTCGCGGTCGGCCTGGTGATCGCCGGACTCGAACGGTTCGCGCGGCGCGACGTCCGGCCAGGTTAGGGCGGTGGGGAGAGGCGCGCGCGAAGGATCGACACGCCCGGATGTCAAGGGATTTGACGTGGCCCCGGGAACCCCGTAAGTTATCCCTCGCTGCCTGAACGGGAGCGCTCGACGGAGGACTGAAGAAGGCCACGGCGAGACCCTCAGGACGGCCCCTCTTGAGTAGGACCTTTGGGATGCTGAGCGCGCCCAGACGGAGTACGATGGAGGGCCCGCCAACCATGGCGATCAGCCGCGAGGTTGATTGACACGGAGCGGCGGGATCACTAAGTTTGTGGGGTTGCCCTGACGCCGGTTGAGAGACCGGGGTTGGGCGCGCTCGAACCTTGAGAACTCAACAGCGTGCCACATAGTCGATGCCAAAACCTCCGGCGTCGCACGCCCCGCCTCGGCGGGGAACGACGACGCAGGATTCCTTTGGTAAAGAAGAAATGTCAGTGACATTTGTTCATTGCTAGAGATTAAACAGGTCCCTCGGGACCGCTTCGTAAGTCGGTTGACCGCGTTCGCGCGGATACCAGCAGACATTCACGGAGAGTTTGATCCTGGCTCAGGACGAACGCTGGCGGCGTGCCTAACACATGTAAGTCGAACGGTGACCTCGGAGCTTGCTCCGGGCGATCAGTGGCGAACGGGTGAGTAACACGTGAGTAACCTGCCCCCGACTCTGGGATAAGCCCGGGAAACTGGGTCTAATACCGGATACGCGACGAGACCGCATGGTCATCGTCGGGAAAGAATTTCGGTCAGGGAGGGACTCGCGGCCTATCAGCTAGTTGGTGAGGTAACGGCCCACCAAGGCGACGACGGGTAGCCGGCCTGAGAGGGCGACCGGCCACACTGGAACTGAGACACGGTCCAGACTCCTACGGGAGGCAGCAGTGGGGAATATTGCACAATGGGCGCAAGCCTGATGCAGCGACGCCGCGTGGGGGATGAAGGCCTTCGGGTTGTAAACCCCTTTCAGTAGGGAAGAAGCGAAAGTGACGGTACCTACAGAAGAAGCGCCGGCTAACTACGTGCCAGCAGCCGCGGTAATACGTAGGGCGCAAGCGTTGTCCGGAATTATTGGGCGTAAAGAGCTCGTAGGCGGTTCGTCGCGTCTGCCGTGAAAACCCGAGGCTCAACCTCGGGCCTGCGGTGGGTACGGGCGGACTAGAGTGTGGTAGGGGAGACTGGAATTCCTGGTGTAGCGGTGGAATGCGCAGATATCAGGAGGAACACCAATGGCGAAGGCAGGTCTCTGGGCCACAACTGACGCTGAGGAGCGAAAGCGTGGGTAGCGAACAGGATTAGATACCCTGGTAGTCCACGCCGTAAACGGTGGGCACTAGATGTGGGGCTCATTCCACGAGTTCCGCGTCGCAGCTAACGCATTAAGTGCCCCGCCTGGGGAGTACGGCCGCAAGGCTAAAACTCAAAGGAATTGACGGGGGCCCGCACAAGCGGCGGAGCATGCGGATTAATTCGATGCAACGCGAAGAACCTTACCAAGGCTTGACATATACGGTTTATCTCTGGAGACAGGGAGTCCTTTGGGGCTGTATACAGGTGGTGCATGGTTGTCGTCAGCTCGTGTCGTGAGATGTTGGGTTAAGTCCCGCAACGAGCGCAACCCTCGTTCTATGTTGCCAGCGCGTAATGGCGGGGACTCATAGGAGACTGCCGGGGTCAACTCGGAGGAAGGTGGGGATGACGTCAAATCATCATGCCCCTTATGTCTTGGGCTTCACGCATGCTACAATGGCCGGTACAAAGGGCTGCAATACCGCAAGGTGGAGCGAATCCCAAAAAGCCGGTCTCAGTTCGGATTGAGGTCTGCAACTCGACCTCATGAAGTCGGAGTCGCTAGTAATCGCAGATCAGCAACGCTGCGGTGAATACGTTCCCGGGCCTTGTACACACCGCCCGTCAAGTCACGAAAGTCGGTAACACCCGAAGTCGGTGGCCTAACCCGCAAGGGAAGGAGCCGCCTAAGGTGGGATTGGCGATTGGGACTAAGTCGTAACAAGGTAGCCGTACCGGAAGGTGCGGCTGGATCACCTCCTTTCTAAGGAGCACGTGGCGCCCCGCATGAGCGAGGGCGTCCAATCTCGTTTCTGGCCCCGTTCGTGGGCCGGCGAGAGCTCATGGGTGGAACATCGACATGGCACCCCCTCCTTCGTCATCCGACGCAAGTACGCCTTCGGGCTGGAACGCGACGGGTAGTGAAGCGGGGGCGCAAGGCACGCTGTTGGGTCCTGAGGGTTCGGGTGAACCACCCCCCTCGGGCCGGAACCCGCCTCACGAGGCGGATCGGCCGGACGGACCATCGGATCTGGATGAACCACTTCCCCTCGAGGCTTCGGCCGCGGGAGGGGGCAGGCGCCAGGGGACGATGGGCCCGCCCGTACCTTGAGAACTGCACAGTGGACGCGAGCATCTTTGATTTATGTGGTCAAGTTGATAAGAGCACATGGTGGATGCCTTGGCAGTAGGAGCCGAAGAAGGACGTAGCAGCCTGCGATAAGCCTCGGGGAGTTGGCAAGCAAGCTTTGATCCGAGGATGTCCGAATGGGGAAACCCCGCTGGAGTCATGTCCAGTGACCTCCGCCTGAATATATAGGGCGGTTGGAGGGAACGTCGGGAAGTGAAACATCTCAGTACCGACAGGAAGAGATATTCCGTGAGTAGTGGCGAGCGAAAGCGGAAGAGGCCAAACCGTTAGCGCGTGATAGCCGGCAGGCGTTGCGTTAGCGGTGTTGTGGGGCCTCTTGGCTGGTTCTGCCGAACCAGCAGAGAGTCAGAAATCCGCGCGATAGTCGAAGGGCATTGAAAGGCCCGGCATAGACGGTGATACCCCGGTAGACGAAATCCCGCGGACTCTCGAGAGTCACCCCAAGTAGCACCGGGCACGTGAAATCCGGTGTGAATCCGCAGAGACCACTCTGTAAGCCTAAATACTACCTACTGACCGATAGCGGACAAGTACCGTGAGGGAATGGTGAAAAGTACCCCGAGAGGGGAGTGAAATAGTACCTGAAACCATGTGCTTACAATCCGTCGGAGCCTCCTTAGCAGGGGTGACGGCGTGCCTTTTGAAGAATGAGCCTGCGAGTTAGCGGTACGTGGCGAGGTTAACCCGAGTGGGGGAGCCGTAGCGAAAGCGAGTCCGAATAGGGCGAATCAGTCGCGTGCTCTAGACCCGAAGCGGAGTGATCTATCCATGGCCAGGCTGAAGCGCGGGTAAGACCGCGTGGAGGGCCGAACCGACCTGGGTTGAAAACCGGGCGGATGAGCTGTGGATAGGGGTGAAAGGCCAATCAAACTCCGTGATAGCTGGTTCTCCCCGAAATGCATTTAGGTGCAGCGTCGCGTGTTTCTTACTGGAGGTAGAGCTACTGGATGGCCAATGGGCCCCAACAGGTTACTGACGTCAACCAAACTCCGAATGCCAGTAAGTGAGAGCGCGGCAGTGAGACTGCGGGGGATAAGCTTCGTAGTCGAAAGGGAAACAGCCCAGAACACCAACTAAGGCCCCCAAGCGTGTGCTAAGTGGGAAAGGATGTGGAGTTGCCCAGACAACCAGGAGGTTGGCTTAGAAGCAGCCACCCTTGAAAGAGTGCGTAATAGCTCACTGGTCAAGTGATTCCGCGCCGACAATGTAGCGGGGCTCAAGCACACCGCCGAAGTTGTGTCATTCACACATCGCCCGGTCTTCGGATCCAGGCGTGTGGATGGGTAGGGGAGCGTCGTGTGGCGGGTGAAGCGGCGGAGTGATCCAGCCGTGGACGCCACACGAGTGAGAATGCAGGCATGAGTAGCGAAAGACGGGTGAGAAACCCGTCCGCCGAATGACCAAGGGTTCCAGGGCTAGGCTAATCCGCCCTGGGTAAGTCGGGACCTAAGGCGAGGCCGACAGGCGTAGTCGATGGACAACGGGTTGATATTCCCGTACCGGCGAAGAACCGCCCATGCAGAATCCGGTGATGCTAAGCGCCCGACGCCACTTAACCCTTCGGGGAGCGGTGGTCTAGCGCGCGACCCGAACCGGTAGTAAGCAAGCGCATTAACAGGGGTGACGCAGGAAGGTAGCCGAGCGTGGCGATGGTTGTCCACGTCTAAGGGTGTAGGGCGAGCTGTAGGCAAATCCGCAGCTCACACGCCTGAGACCCGATGGTGACCGCATTTGCGGGAAATCGGTGATCCTATGCTGCCAAGAAAAGCCTCGGCGCGAGGTTCTAGCCGCCCGTACCCCAAACCGACACAGGTGGTCAGGTAGAGAATACTAAGGCGATCGAGAGAATCGTGGTTAAGGAACTCGGCAAAATGCCCCCGTAACTTCGGGAGAAGGGGGGCCTGAGGCGTGAAGGCACTTGCTGCCGGAGCGCGTAGGGCCGCAGAGACCAGAGAGAAGCGACTGTTTACTAAAAACACAGGTCCGTGCGAAGTCGCAAGACGATGTATACGGACTGACGCCTGCCCGGTGCTGGAAGGTTAAGGGGAGGGGTTAGCGTAAGCGAAGCTCCGAACTTAAGCCCCAGTAAACGGCGGTGGTAACTATAACCATCCTAAGGTAGCGAAATTCCTTGTCGGGTAAGTTCCGACCTGCACGAATGGCGTAACGACTTCTCTGCTGTCTCAACCGCGAACTCGGCGAAATTGCACTACGAGTAAAGATGCTCGTTACGCGCAGCAGGACGGAAAGACCCCGGGACCTTTACTATAGCTTGGTATTGGTATTCGGTGTGGCTTGTGTAGGATAGGTGGGAGACTGTGAAGCTGAAACGCCAGTTTTGGTGGAGTCAACGTTGAAATACCACTCTTGTCACTCTGGATATCTAACTTCGGTCCGTAATCCGGACCAGGGACAGTGCCTGGTGGGTAGTTTAACTGGGGCGGTTGCCTCCCAAAATGTAACGGAGGCGCTCAAAGGTTCCCTCAGCCTGGTTGGCAATCAGGTGGCGAGTGCAAGTGCACAAGGGAGCTTGACTGTGAGACTGACAGGTCGAGCAGGGACGAAAGTCGGAACTAGTGACCCGCTGGTGGCATGTGGAAGCGCCAGCGCTCAACGGATAAAAGGTACCCCGGGGATAACAGGCTGATCCTGCCCAAGAGTCCATATCGACGGCATGGTTTGGCACCTCGATGTCGGCTCGTCGCATCCTGGGGCTGTAGTCGGTCCCAAGGGTTGGGCTGTTCGCCCATTAAAGCGGTACGCGAGCTGGGTTTAGAACGTCGTGAGACAGTTCGGTCCCTATCCGCTGCGCGCGCAGGAAACTTGAGAAAACCTGCCCCTAGTACGAGAGGACCGGGGTGGACGAACCTCTGGTGTGCCAGTTGTTCCGCCAGGAGCACGGCTGGTTGGCTACGTTCGGAAGGGATAACCGCTGAAAGCATCTAAGCGGGAAGCCCGTTTCAAGATGAGGTTTCCATGGGCTTCGGCCCGAGAGGCCCCCGGCAGACCACCGGGTTGATAGGCCGGA
>CAWGJW010000002.1:0-104930 GCA_963823015.1 uncultured Actinomycetota bacterium
CGAGCGGACCGGCCCGCGAGGGAGAAACCGGACGGTCCGCGCGTCGAGGACGTGCCGATTCCCGAGGGAATCGAATACGGCCAGCTCGACCGCTCCGTCCGGCAACGTCTCCGCACCCTGAGCAAAGCCAACGCCGAGGACGTCGGACGCCACCTCGTGGCCGTCGCGATGTTCCTCGAGGACGACCCGGAGCTCGCGTACCGCCACGCCCACGTGGCCGTCGCGCGGGCCGGTCGCGTCGACGTCGTGCGCGAGGCCGCGGCCTTGGCCGCCTACGCCACGGGCCGATACGCCGAGGCCCTACGCGAGCTTCGCACCGTCCGACGACTCGCGGGAACGACGGACCACCTCGCGGTCGAGGCGGACTGCGAGAGGGGCCTGGGCCGACCGGAACGGGCGATCGCGCTCGCCAAGTCCCCGGAGGCCGCGACGCTCGCGGGCGTGCCGCTCGCGGAGATGCAGATCGTCGTCGCCGGCGCGCGCCTCGACTTGGCCGAGCCCCAGGCGGCGCTCCAGGCACTCGACGCGATCGCGTCCGACGACCCCGGCACCGCCGCGCGCGCCGGCGAGGCGCGGATCGCCGTCCTCCGGGCCCTCGGGCGCGACGACGAGGCGGACGCGATCGAACGCGACCTGCCCGACGGGGACGACGCCGACGAGGATATCGAGGTGTTCGACCTCGAGGAGCCGGACGACGACGAGACGCCTCTTCCCGAGCCCACGACCGAGGAGAACCTGTGACCGCCGCCCTGACCGGAAGCGACGCCCCGCTCCACGACGCCTTCGACGCCGCGCTCGTCGACCTTGACGGAGTCACCTACCGCGGCCCCGACGTGATTCCGACGGCCCCCGCGCCGCTCGGCGCGGCGCGCGCGGCGGGAATGCGGATCGTCTACGTCACCAACAACGCGAGCCGGCTCGCGACGGAGGTTGCCGCGCACCTTACCGAGGTCGGGATCCCGGCCTCGCCCAACGAGGTCTTCACCTCGGCGCAGGCGGCGGCCGCGATCCTCGCGGACCGCTTCGATCCGGGGACGCGCGTGCTCGTCGTCGGCGGCGCGGGTCTCCGCGACGCGGTGACGGCCGCGGGCCTTGAGATCGTCGATCACGCGACGGACAAGCCCGCCGCGGTGGTTCAGGGATGGGCCTCGGACGTCGGGTGGAAGCAGCTGGCGGAGGCCTCGTACGCGGCGCGCGAGGGCGCGTTCTTCCTGGCGACGAACCTCGACCTCACGCTGCCGACCGAACGGGGCTTCGCCCCGGGGAACGGGTCGCTCGTCCGCGTCGTCGCGACGGCCTCGGGCGTCGAGCCCGACAGCGCGGGCAAGCCCGAACCGGCCATGTACCGGCACGCGGCCGCGCGCGTCGGCGCCTCCCGCCCCCTCGTCGTCGGCGACCGCCTGGACACCGATCTCGGGGGCGCCCGCGCCGCCGGATACCCGGGCCTCCTGGTGCTCACGGGCGTGAGCACGGCCCTCGACGCCCTGCGCGCCGCCCCCGGCGAGCGGCCGTCGTTCATCGGTGAGACGCTCGACGCCCTGACCGCCGCCCACCCGACGCCGGAGCGATCCGACGGGTGGTGGCGCGTCGGAGAATCGGGCGCCCGCGTCGTCGGGGGAAGCCTCGAGTACGACGGGGAACGAGGTATCGATCGCCTGCGCGCCGGGTGCGTCGCGGCCTGGGCCGCCGCCGACGATGGTGAGGCGGCTCACATTGAGCCCGACGCCGTCGACGGGATATGGTGAAAGGCATGGGTGAAATCGACAAGCACCGCGACGCCCTCGGCGAGGTCTCCTACCCCCCTGAGGTCGAGGAGGCTCTAAAGTCCGTCACGGAGCTGCCGGACGACCCGGAGGATCAGGCCGAGTTCTTCGACAAGGTCCAGGAGGCCCTCGGAAACCGCCTCCGCGACGACTCCTAGAGACTCCGTGCGGCTGGATCGCGCCCTCGCGGCGCGCGGTTTGGCGCGGTCGAGAACCCAGGCGCAGGCGCTCATCGCCGCGGGACACATTCTGGTGGATGGCACCGTGGCGCGCCGCGCCTCCCAGGACGTCCTCGACGGTTCGCGCCTCGAGGTGGCGGACGCCGCCGACTCGTACGTATCGCGCGGCGCGTACAAACTCGCCGGCGCGCTCGACGCGTTCGCGCCGCGGGGGCTCGCCGTCGCGGGCCGGTCCTGTCTCGACGCCGGCGCCTCGACGGGAGGTTTCACTCAGGTGCTGCTCGAGCGGGGGGCTGCGGCGGTGCTCGCGCTCGACGTCGGCCACGGCCAGCTCGCCGACGCGATCGCCGCCGACCCGCGGGTCACCTCGCGCGAGGGCGTCAACGTCCGCTACCTCGACCCCCCGGGGCCTGGCGGGCGGGCGGACCTCGTCGTCGGGGACCTCTCGTTCATCTCGCTGACCCACGTCGTCGCCCCGCTCGCGGCCTGGCTCGCGGACGACGGCGACATGTTGCTGATGGTCAAACCGCAGTTCGAGGTCGGGGCGGGCAGGCTCGGGCGCGGGGGAGTCGTCCGCGACCCGGGCGCGATGGCCGACGCGGTGGCGACCGTCGCGGGCGCGATGCGCGACGCCGGGCTTTCGGTGCTGGGGATATCCCGTAGCGTCGTGTCCGGCCCCGGTGGGACGGTGGAATTCTTCGTCTGGGGCCGCCGGACGTGGCAGGCTGGGACTGGCACTCCGGCGCTCGTCGGCGAGGATCTCGAGCGCGCCATCGACCGCGAGGTGAAAGGACACGCATGACCCGCCGCATCCTCGTGATCGCGCACCCCACCCGCCGCTCGATGCGCGGCGCGCTGGATATCGCCCTTCAGACCCTGCGCGACCTCGGCACGGAGCCCGTGACGGAGTTCGCGCCCGACGGGGACGGGGACGCTCCGATCGAGGCCGTCCTCGTGCTCGGCGGCGACGGCACCATGCTTCACGCGGTCGAGCTCACGCGCGGCCGGGACGTGCCCCTGCTCGGCGTGAACCTCGGCCGGGTCGGATTCCTGGCGGAGGCGGAACGCGACGACGTCAAGGTCGCGGCTGAGGCGCTCGCGAGCCGCGCCTACGGCGTCGAGGAGCGGCGCACGATCGAGCTCACGGTCGTCCGGCCGGACGGTTCGACGGAGGAGGGATGGGCGCTCAACGAGGCGGCGGTCGAGCGCGTCGTCCCGCACCGCACCCTTGAGGTGGAGGTGGAGGTCGACGGCAGCCCCCTCTCGGCGTTCGGCTGCGACGGCGTCCTGATCTCGACGGCCACGGGATCCACCGGGCACGCCTTCTCCGCCGGCGGACCGGTGATCTGGCCGAACGTCGACGCCCTGCTCTTCGTGCCGCTCGCGGCACACGCGTTGTTCTCGCGCCCGCTCGTCGTCGGGCCGGATTCGACGTTCGGAGTCGTCGTCGCCCCGACGTCCTCCACCACGGGAACGGTGGTGTGCGACGGGATCCGCATTATCGACATGCCGCTGGGGAGCCGGGCGGAGTTCCGCCGCTCCGAGCACACCGTCAAGCTCGCCCGCCTGACCGACGAGACGTTCACGCACCGGCTGACCACCAAGTTCTCGCTGCCGACGAAGGGGTGGCGCCGCGACCTGGACGCCGAGATGACGGAGGACTAGGCGTGCTCCACGAACTCTCGATCGAGAACCTCGGGGTCATCGAGTCCGCGCGCCTGACGCTCGGGCCGGGTCTCACGGTCGTCACCGGCGAGACGGGCGCGGGCAAGACGATGGTTCTCACCGGCCTCGCCCTCGTCACCGGGGGCAAGGCGCCGTCGGCGATCGTGCGCGGCGGCGCCGACGCGGCGGTGGCCGAGGCGGTCCTCGACGTCCCGGAAGGCACCGACGCCGCGGCGATCCTCGAGGAGGCCGGCGCGGCGCGGAACGACGACGGCACCATGACCGTCGCGCGCTCGCTCGGTTCGACCGCGCGGAGCCGCACGGTCGTGGGGGGTCGGCAGGTGCCGCAGAGCGTCCTTGCGGAATGCGCGGAGGACCTCGTCACGATCCACGGCCAGGCCGACCAGGTGAGGCTCCGGTCCGCGGCCAAGCAGCGCGACACGCTCGACGGCTATGCGGGACCCGCGCACCTCGAGGTGCTCGCCGAGTACCGCGCGACATGGGGGCTGCTCGCCGAGACGCGCGAGGACCTTGAGACCATGCGGCGCGGCGCCGACGCGGAGCGCGCCGCCGTCGGTCACCTGCGCGACGACCTAGCCGCGATCGCCGCGGTCGACCCCAAGCCGGGAGAGGACGAGGCCCTCGCCTCCGAGGCCGAGGTCCTGGAGAACGCCGAGCAGGTTCGACTCGGCGCCGCGACGGCGCGGGAGATCCTCGCGGGAGACGATGAGGGCACCATCGCCGCGCTCCTGGAGACCGCGCGTCGGGCGCTCGCCGACTCCGCGCGTCACGACCCGTCGCTGGAGGAGAGGGTGACCGCGATCGAAGGGGCGGGTTTCGCGCTCGCGGACGTGGCGAGCGACCTCACGCGGTATCTCGACGGCCTTGAGGCCGACCCGGCCCGTCTTGACGCGGTGCTGAGCCGTCGTAGCGATCTCGCCGCGCTCGGGCGCCGCCTCGGTCGCGACGTCGAGGGAATCCTCGCGTACGCGGAGGAGGCGTCGCGCAGGGTCGAGGCCCACGATTCGTGGGACGAGCGGCTCGCCGAGCGCGCGGCCGAGGTCGAGCGACTCGAGGCGGAGGTCGGGCGCCTCGCGGCCGCCCTCCACCTGGCCCGCGTCGACGCCGCCGGGCGCCTCGCCTCGGCCGTGAACGCGGAGCTTGAGCACCTCGCGATGGCGCAGGCGGACTTCGGCGTCTCCGTCGTGGACGACGCGCCCGGCCCGTACGGGGCCGACGCCGTCGAGATGACGCTCGCGGCGCACCCGGGGGCCCCCGCGCGACCCGTCGCCGACGCCGCGTCCGGCGGCGAGCTTTCTCGCATCATGCTCGCGATCGAGGTCTCGGTCGCCCACGGCACCACGCTTCCGGGGCACGCGTTCGTCTTCGACGAGGTCGACGCGGGCGTCGGGGGCCGCGCGGCGATCGACGTGGGACGACGTCTCGCGGAACTCGCGCGCACGCAACAGGTTCTCGTCGTGACGCACCTCGCCCAGGTCGCGGCCTTCGCCGACCACCACATCGTCGTCCAGAAGAACACGACGGGCCTCGTCACCACCTCGACGGTCGGGGAGGTGACCGGCGAGGCCCGCGTCCAGGAGGTCGCCCGGCTCCTGAGCGGCCAAGAGGACTCCACGACGGCCCGCGCGCATGCCCTCGAACTGATCGAAGGCTCGGCTATCCCACGGTAGGCATGGCAGGATGAATGCCATGAAGCGGATCGTTGGGACGGGCCGGGTCAGGGATGACGCGGCCCGATTCGTGTCCGGTGTCGCCCGGCTGGAGACGAGTCCGATGCGCCTCGCCCGGCGCCTCAAACGTGGCGATATCGCCGTCATCGACGAGATGGACCTCGACCAGCGCACGGCCGAGGCGATCGTCGCGGCGCGACCGGCCGCCGTGCTCAACGCCGCGCCCTCGATCTCCGGACGTTTCCCGGCGGGCGGCGCCAAGGTTATCCTCGACGCCGGGGTGCCGTTGATCGACGGGCTCGGCTCGGACGTCCTCGGCGTTCGGGACGGGGACCGCGTGCGCGTCGAGGGATCGGACGTCTTCCAGGGCACGGACAAGATCGCCGGAGGCGTCCGCCAGGCGCTTCCGGACGTCGTCGACGCGATGACGGCCGCGTCCAAGGGCGCGAGCGTGCACCTCGCCTCGTTCGCCGCGAGCGTGCTCGACTCGATCGATCGCGACGGCGCGCTCCTCCTCGAGGGCGAGGGGCTTCCCGAGACGACCGCACCGCTCGAAGGACGCCAGGTGGTGGTGCTGTCGACCGGATACGGTCACGCGGAGCAACTCAAGAAGATTCGCCCGTACCTGCGCGACCGACGGCCCGTGATCATCGCCGTGGGAGAGGGGGCCGACGCCGCGATGAAGAACGCGTACGCCCCCGCCATCATCGTCGGCAACGTCGAGGCGATCTCGGAGGCGGCGCTCACCTCGGGCGCGGAGGTCATCCTCCACGAACCTGGTCCGGGCGACGGCGGCGCGACGCGGCTCGACGCCCTCAACGTCCGCCACCGGGTGTCGGAACTCGACCTGTCGAGCGACGACCTCGCCGTGCTGATCGCGCATCGCGCGGGGGCGGCGCTCATCGTCACGGTGGGGGTGCCCGCCGGTCTCAGCGACTTCCTCGACGAGGGGCGCCCCGAGGCCGCAGGGACGTTCCTCGCGCGGCTCGTCGCGGGCGGGCGCTTGGCGGACGCCGAGACGGTCTCCCGGCTCTACCGGCACCGGTATTCGCCGTGGACCCTCACGGCGCTCATCCTCGCCGCGCTCTTCGCGCTCGGCAACGCGCTCGCGCTGACGCCCGGCGGCGCCGCGTGGCTCCGCGATGTCTGGCCGGTCGTGGCCTCATGGTTCGGAGCGACAGCATGATCGACTTCCGCTACCACGTCGTCTCCCTCGCGGCGGCGCTACTCGCGCTCGCGATCGGGATCGTCCTGGGCTCGGGGCCCCTGCGCACCGCGCTCGTGTCCTCCCTCACGGACGAGTCCGACCAGCTTCGCCAGGAGCTCGCCCAGGCTCGGGCGGAGACGGCCGATCAGGAGCTCCAAGGCGCGGTGGGGCGCGACTTCGTCGACCAGGCGTCGGGCGTTCTCCTCGCGGACGGGCTCAAGGACCGCAACATCGCGATCGTCCGCGTGTTCGCGCCCGACGAGGCGGAGGTGACGGGCATGCGCGACCGGCTCGTCGACGCGGGAGCGACCGTCACCGCGAGCCTCACGATCGAGCCCGCGTGGCTCGACGACCAGCAGGCGTCCTTCCGGGCGGCCTTCGCCGCGGAGATCGCGGACAACGTCGTGGGCGTCGACGCGACCGTCGCGCCGGACAAGGTGATCGCGCACGCGCTCGCGCAGGCGCTCGTCCCGACGGAAGCCGACGCCGCGGCCGGACCCAACGACATCGCCGACCCGACGTCGGGCGCGGACCGCGCCGCCGTGCTTCTCAGCCTCCTCAAGGAGGCGGATTTCGTGTCGGGCACGATCACGGGCAAGGTCGACGCCGTCCTCATCGTCGCGGGGACGGGGCCGATCGACGACGACGTTCACGCGGCGCAGAGCGAGGTGATCGCCGAGTTGGCGGGAATTCTCGACGCGTACGAGAGCGGCACCGTCGTCGCCTCGGGCGTCGCCACGTCGACGGACATCCCCACGGCGATCCGCTCGTCGTCCGTCCTGACGGCGAACGTCTCGACGGTCACGGAGGCGATGAACTACTTCGGCCACTTCACCGTGGCTCTCGCCATGGAGAAGGAGATCCAGGGAACGTCCGGGAAGTACGGGTACGGCAAGGGGCTGGTGCTCTTCCCCTCTCCCGCGGCCGGCGCGGGCTAGGGATCGGCGCGTCTCGGCCGTGACCCCGCAGGACTGATAAGATCGAAGCCCGTGGAGCGAACGCGAAATTCCGGGCCTGCGGGGCACATCACCCGCCACATTTTCGTCACCGGGGGCGTTGTCTCCTCCTTGGGGAAGGGTCTGACGGCTTCCAGCCTCGGCCGACTCCTCCGATCTCGTGGTTTACGGGTCACCATGCAGAAGCTCGACCCGTATCTCAACGTCGATCCGGGCACGATGAACCCGTTCCAGCACGGCGAGGTCTTCGTCACGAACGACGGCGCGGAGACGGACCTCGACATCGGCCACTACGAGCGATTCCTCGACGTCGAGCTCGGGGCGAGCGCGAACGTCACCACCGGTCAGGTGTACTCCCAGGTGATCGCCAAGGAGCGTCGCGGCGAATACCTCGGCGACACCGTCCAGGTCATTCCCCACATCACGGACGAGATCAAGCGGCGGATGCGGGCGCAGGCGAGCGACGAGGTCGACGTCATCATCACGGAGGTGGGCGGCACCGTAGGAGACATCGAGTCGCTGCCGTTCCTCGAGGCGGCGCGGCAGATCCGTCACGACGTCGGCCGCGACAACGTCTTCTTCCTCCACGTCTCGCTCGTCCCGTACATCGCCCCCTCCGGGGAACTCAAGACCAAGCCGACCCAGCACTCCGTCGCGGAACTTCGGTCGATCGGCATCCAGCCCGACGCCATCGTGTGCCGTTCGGACCGCGATATCCCGCAGCCCGTGAAGGACAAGATCGCGCTCATGTGCGACGTCGACAACGAGGCCGTCGTCACCGCAAAGGACGCCCCGAGCATCTACGACATCCCGCGCGTGCTGCACTCGGAGGGGCTCGACGCCTACGTGGTGCGCCGCCTCGCCCTTCCGTTCCGCGACGTCGACTGGGGCGACTGGGACACCCTGTTGCGTCGCGTCCACAAGCCCAAGGAGGAGGTGGAGATCGCGCTGGTCGGCAAGTACATCGACCTTCCCGACGCCTACCTCAGCGTCACAGAGGCGCTCCGCGCCGGCGGCTTCCACCACCACGCCCGCGTCAATATCCGGTGGGTGACGGCCGATCGGTGCGCGACGCCGGAGGGCGCCGCCGAGACGCTCGCGGGCGTCGACGGCGTGCTCGTGCCGGGGGGATTCGGCGTACGCGGCACGGACGGCAAGGTCGGTGCGCTCCGGTGGGCTCGGGAACACAAGGTGCCGGCGCTCGGAATCTGCCTCGGATTGCACTGCATGGTCATCGAATACGCGCGCAACGTCCTCGGCCTCGAGGGCGCGTCGAGCTCGGAGTTCGACGAAAGCACCAGCCACCCCGTCATCGCGACGATGGAGGAGCAGCTCGCGATCGTCGGCGGCGAGGGCGACATGGGTGGGACGATGCGGCTCGGGGAGTATCCGGCCGTACTCGAGCCCGGGTCGATCGTCGCGGAGGCGTACGGGGCGACGACCGTGGGGGAGCGGCACCGGCACCGCTACGAGGTCAACAACGCGTATCGTCCGCGCCTCGAGGAGGCGGGACTCGTGCTCTCGGGCCGTTCGCCCGACCGCTCGCTCGTCGAGTTCATCGAACTGCCGCGGGACGTGCACCCGTACTACGTCGGCACGCAGGCGCACCCGGAGTTCCGGTCCCGCCCCAACCGGGCGCACCCGCTGTACGCGGGGCTCGTGGGGGCGGCGATCGCCGCGCGAGCGGGCGACGAGCCCGCCGGGGCCGTCGCGCCGGCGGCCGCGGCGCCCGCGACCACCTCGGTCTCCTGACCCCGTGAACGACCCGGCGGAGACGCTGCGCGACGTCGTCGCACCCCGAGACGTCGTCGAACGCCGCACGGCGTTCGACGGGCACGTGTGGGACGTCGTCACGGACCGCGTCCGGCTGAGCGGCGAGAACGTCGTCGCCCGCGACGTGGTCGCCCACCCCGGGGCGGTCGCCGTATTCGCCTACCGGGAACCGGGGGAGATTCTGCTCGTCCGCCAGTACCGCCACCCCGTCGGCCGGGAAATGTGGGAGCCGCCGGCGGGGCTGCTCGACGTCGAGGGTGAGGACCCGCTCGCGGCGGCTCGCCGCGAACTGTTCGAGGAGGCCGACGTCACGGCGTCCGACTGGCACGTGCTCCAGGATTTCTTCACCTCTCCGGGGGGAAGCAGCGAGGCGATCCGCATCTACCTCGCGCGCGACGTCGAGCCGGTGCCGCCCGACCGACGCCACGAGCGCACCGACGAGGAGCGGGACATGATCCAGCGGTGGTGGCCCGTCCCGGAGGTGCTCGCCGGCGTCGCCGCGGGCGACCTCGGATGCCCGACGCTCGTGGTGGGGGCCCTCGCCCTCGACGCGGCGCGGCGGGAGGGGTGGGCGACGCTCCGCGACGCCGCCGCCCCGTGGGATCGCGACGGAATCGTCCGTCGGCCTTAGCGCCGACCGCGCGTCGTATCCCCGTCGTCTACGCGGGCGGGTAGAGGCCGGTGATGCTTCCCTCGGCCAGCACGTGTCCCTCGGCGAGCGCCGTGAACTCCGCGTACGTGATCGCGTGGCCGGGAGCGACGATGGCGTCGAGCGCGTAGACGGTGAAGACGTAGTGGTGACGGGACGGCGGGCACGGGCCGAAGTAGTCGGTCGTCCCGTTGGTTCCCCTACCGGCGACGCCCTCGAGCGTGGAGGACGCCCCGCGAGCGACGTTCGTGACGTCTGGGGGGATGTCGAGGTGGAGCCAGTGGACGTAGCCGCGCGCGTCGGGGTCGACGACCGCGATCGCGTACGTCGCGGTGTCCGCAGGGCCGGGCGTCCACGAGAGCTGGGGGTTGAGGTTGTCTCCGGGGCATCCCGCCTCGCCGCCCGCGAACGTGCTCGCCAGGTCCCCGCCGTCGGAGAAGTCCTCGCTCGTCACCGTGAGGGTCGCGCCCACGCCGATAACGGTAGCCCCGGATCGGGCGCTTGGCCAGAGCCCGAGCACCCGGACAGGGCGAGCGCGACGGTCGCGGCGACGACGCCGCGGGCGAGGCGGGGCGCGGTCGTCACGCGCGCGACGGCGCCCGCCGGGTGAGGAAGAACGTCGCGCTCACCGTCGCGCTCAGGGCCGCGACGCCCACGAGGTGGAGTTCGACGAGGAGGATCGGGAGCCCGAGCGCGTACTGCGCGTAACCGATCGCCCCCTGCGCGAGCGTCGCTCCGACGAGCCAGGCGGCGGCGCGTCGGGAGGCCGCCTCGTCCGCGACGTCGCGGCGACGACGAAGGATCACGGCGAGGTAGGCAACGACGACGACGAACGCCCAGACGGTGAGGGCGTGCGCCTTGGCCGCGTGGGAGGGGTCGATGCCGAAGCGGTCGGTCGCGTGCGGGTCGCCCGAATGCGGGCCGGAGCCCGTCGTGATCGTTCCGAGGACGACGACGCCCGCGAACAGCACGAGCATCGCGCGGCGGGCGAGGGCGAGCGTCGGCCCGGAGGTCCGATCCGGCGCCGCCGTATACCGGAGGTACAGCCACATCGACGTCCAGACGAGCGCGACGGACAGAAGCATGTGGGAGCTGATCACGACGGGGTTGAGGTCGAGGTGGACGGAGACGGCCCCGAGCACGGCTTGCGCGAACACGCCGACGACGGGAACGAGGCCCCACCACCGCAGCTCCCGGCGCGTGCGCCACACGGCAATCGCGAGGAGGGCCGCGATGACGACGAGGACGACGGACACGAGGCGGTTGCCGAACTCCACGTACGTGTGGGCGTTGTCGAGGGCGGCGCGGGTCGGGAAGAGGCTTCCCGGCTCGCACAGCGGGGCGGTGGGGCAGGCGAGGCCCGACGAGGTGAGGCGGACGGCGCCGCCCGTGACGATGATCGCGCCCTGGGCGATCAGGTTGGCGAGGACGAGGCCGCGCCCGCGGCGTTCGAGTCGGCTGAGCGGTCCTTCGGCGGTGGGGGGCGCGTCGTCGCGCTTCGCGGTCGTGGTCACGCGTCCATCCTAGGAGGCGCGGGGCGGCTCGGCGGGGCGTCCGGGCGGAAGGTCCTAGTAAGGGTGTCCTTCCTTGCGGGAACATAATTAGGCAACGAGACTGTTGTGTAATAAAGGGCCGAAGGTCGGCGCCGCGAAGGGGAACCATGGCGACGGACGAGACGACGCGCGAGCGCGTGCTCGGCCTCATCGTGTCCCAAGGACCGGTGACCGCCGTGGAGATCGCCGAGCGCCTCGGCGTCACGTCCGCGGGAATCCGGCGCCACCTCACGCACCTCGACGAGGCCGGCCACATCGCCGAGCACGAGGTCCCCGGCGCGCACGACCGCGGCCGCGGACGGCCCGCGCGCGCGTACGTCGCCACCGCCGCCGGCCAGCGCGCCCTCGGAAGCGCGTACGCCACCGTCGCGATCGACGCCCTCGCGTTCCTTCGCGACAAGGGCGCGCTCGACGAATTCGTCGCGGGCGAGAGTCGCGCCCTCGAGGCGGCCCTCGCGTCGGCGGTCGACCCCGCCGCGCCCCTCGCCGACCGCGTCGCCTCCGTCGCCGCCGTCCTCGACGAACGCGGCTACGCCCCGAGCGTCCGCCCGCTCCCCGGCGGCTTCGCGATACAGCTCTGCCAGGGGCACTGCCCCGTCCAGAGCGTCGCCGAGGCCGCGCCGGAGTGGTGCGAGGAGGAGACCCGCGCCATCTCCCGCGTACTCGGAGTCCACGTCCAACGCCTCTCGACCCTCGCCGGGGGCGCCCACGTCTGTACCACCAACATCCCGCTCACCGTGGCGGGCAAGGAGGCCTCATGACCGCAGGAACGAACTCCCAGCTGACGCAGGAGGAGACGATCGCGTCGATCGGGCAGTACGGCTACGGCTGGCACGACAGCGACGCCGCGGGCATGAGCGCCCAGCGCGGCCTGAGCGAGTCCGTGGTCCGCAACATCTCCGCGCTCAAGAGCGAACCGGAGTGGATGCTGGAGACGCGCCTCAAGGGCCTGAAGTTCTTCGGGAAGAAGCCCATGCCGAACTGGGGCGCCGACCTCACCGGAATCGACTTCGACAACATCAAGTACTTCGTGCGCTCCACGGAGAAGCAGGCGACGTCGTGGGAGGAGCTGCCCGAGGACATCAAGGCGACGTACGACCGGCTCGGCATCCCGGAGGCCGAGAAGCAGCGGCTCGTCGCCGGCGTCGCCGCGCAGTACGAGTCCGAGGTGGTCTACCACCAGATCCGCGAGGACCTCGAGAAGCAGGGCGTGCTTTTCCTCGACACGGACACGGCCCTCCGCGAGCACCCGGAGATCTTCCAGGAGTACTTCGGCACCGTCATCCCCGCGGGCGACAACAAGTTCGCCGCGCTCAACACCGCCGTATGGTCCGGCGGCTCGTTCGTCTACGTGCCGCCCGGCGTCCACGTCGAGATCCCGCTGCAGGCGTACTTCCGCATCAACACGGAGAACATGGGCCAGTTCGAGCGGACGCTCATCATCGCCGACGAGGGTTCGTACGTGCACTACGTCGAGGGCTGCACCGCGCCCATCTACTCGTCGGACTCGCTCCACAGCGCCGTCGTCGAGATCATCGTCAAGAAGAACGCCCGCGTCCGGTACACGACCATCCAGAACTGGTCGAACAACGTCTACAACCTCGTCACCAAGCGGGCGACCGCCGCCGAGGGCGCGACCATGGAGTGGATCGACGGGAACATCGGATCCAAGGTCACCATGAAGTACCCGGCCGTGTTCCTCCTCGGCGAGCACGCGCGCGGCGAGACGCTGAGCATCGCGTTCGCCGGGCCGGGCCAACACCAGGACGCCGGCTCCAAGATGGTCCACGCCGCGCCCCACACGTCCTCGAGCATCGTCTCGAAGTCCGTCGCGCGAGGGGGAGGCCGCAGCTCCTACCGCGGCC
This sequence comes from uncultured Actinomycetota bacterium, assembly GCA_963823015.1. Lineage (GTDB taxonomy): Bacteria > Actinomycetota > Actinomycetes > Actinomycetales > Demequinaceae > JAFGBM01. Next base: position 13,302 of record CAWGJW010000002.1, read on the forward strand.
TCGTCCAGATCCTCGAGGGCGCGCACGGATCCAAGTCCAACGTGCTCTGCGACGCCCTACTCGTCGACCAGGAGTCCCGTTCGGACACGTACCCGTACGTCGACGTCCGCGAGGACGACGTCAGCATGGGCCACGAGGCGACCGTCTCCCGGGTGAGCGAGGACCAGCTGTTCTACCTGATGAGCCGGGGCATGACCGAGACGGAGGCGATGGCGATGATCGTCCGCGGCTTCGTCGAGCCCATCGCGCGCGAGCTTCCCATGGAGTACGCGCTCGAGCTCAACAGGCTCATCGAACTCCAGATGGAAGGAGCGGTCGGTTGAGCGCCAGCCCCGCCGTCACCACGGACCACAGCAAGGCGAAGGCCGACGGAGCGCACACCCACGGCGGCGTCGTCCCGGCCGCCTCGCGCGCGGAGCGGAAGACGTCGTTCGACCTCGCCGACTTCCCCATGCCCACCGGCCGCGAGGAGGAGTGGCGTTTCACGCCCCTCAGCCACATCGCCGGCGTGCTCGCGGACGCGCCCGTCCAGCACACCCCCCAATGGGTGCTCGAGGGGCTTCCTCCAGGAGCCTCCGTCGCCGAGATCCCGAGGGACGAGGCGCGGCGCCGGTCGGTGCGCGCCCCCAGCGACCGGGCGGGCGCGAACGCGGCCGACAAGGCGCTTCGTACGCTCCTCTTCTCGATCGCGCCCGGCGCCGTCATCGCGCGTCCCATCGAGCTCGAGCTGAAGCTCGAGGGCGACCCGCTTCGCACGCACTTCCTCATGGAGGTCGGGTGAGGGCGCGGAGGTCACGCTCGTGACCCGCTACACGGGCACCGCGGAGATCTCCGAGTTTCTCTCGTTCGACCTCGCCGAGCGCGCGCACCTCAACCTCGTCCTGATCGACGAGACGTCGAGGGAGACGGTGTTCCTCACCGACCTCGCCGCCCGCCTCGGCCGCGACGCGAAGCTCCGTTGCTCGATCGTCGGACTCGGCTCCGCCGTCGCGCGCCGCAACACCACCGTCGTCATGAACGGTGAGGGAGCCGAGGTCGACCTCTACGGCGTCTACTTCGCCAACGACGGCCAGCACATCGAGAACCGTGTCTTCGTCGACCACGTCGCCCCACGCTGCCGATCGCGCGTCGCGTACAAGGGCGCCCTCGCCGGGGAGACCGCGCGCACCGTCTGGATCGGGGACGTGCTCATCCGCGCCGCCGCGGAAGGCACGGACACCTACGAGCTCAACCGCAACCTCCTGCTCACCGGCGGCGCCCGCGCCGACTCGGTGCCGAACCTCGAGATCGAGACCGGCGAGATCGAGGGCGCGGGGCACGCGTCCGCGACCGGTCGCTTCGACGACGAGCAGATGTTCTACCTCTGCTCGCGCGGCATCCCCGAGGAGGAGGCGCGCAAGATGGTCGTCCGCGGCTTCTTCGCGGACCTCGTCCACGAGATCGGCGTCGCCCACGTCGAACAAGGGCTCATGCGCGCGATCGACCGGGAACTGGGGGCCGCCCATGAGTGAGCAGGTCGCCTGCAAGGCATCGCGACCTCGAGCCCGGGAGCGCGCTCCGGGCGGACCTCAAGACGACGGCCGGCGCCGTCCACCCCGTCGCGGTCGTCCGCGCCGACGACGGCGACCTCTTCGCCATCGACGACACCTGCACCCACGCGGACGTCTCCCTCTCCGAGGGCGACATCGAAGGATGCGAGATCGAATGCTGGGCCCACGGCTCCCGCTTCGACCTCCGCACGGGCCAGCCGAACGAGCTGCCCGCCGTCACCCCCGTCCGCACCTACCCCGTCCGCGTCGACGGAGACCACGTCCTCGTGGACGTCGACGCGCCCATCGAAATCAAGGAGAACGCATGAGCACCCTGGACATCCGCGGACTCAAGGTCAGCGTCGACACCAAGGAGGGCACCAAGCAGATCCTCCGCGGCGTCGACCTCACCATCGAGTCCGGCCAGACCCACGCCATCATGGGCCCGAACGGTTCGGGCAAGTCCACCCTCGCGTACTCCCTGGCGGGTCACCCGAAGTACACGATCACCGACGGCACGGTGACGCTCGACGGCCAGGACGTCCTCGCGATGACGGTCGACGAGCGCGCACGCGCGGGCCTCTTCCTCGCCATGCAGTACCCGGTCGAGGTTCCCGGCGTGAGCGTCTCGAACTTCCTCCGCACCGCGAAGACGGCGATCGACGGCGAGGCCCCCAAGCTCCGTACGTGGGTCAAAGAGGTCAAGGAGGCGATGGCGAACCTCAAGATCGACTCCGAATTCGCCGAGCGCAGCGTCAACGAGGGATTCAGCGGCGGCGAGAAGAAGCGCCACGAGATCCTTCAGATGGAACTCCTTCAGCCCAAGTTCGCCGTCCTGGACGAGACGGACTCCGGCCTCGACATCGACGCCCTGCGCATCGTGTCCGAGGGCGTGAACCGCGCCAAGGCCGCGACGGGCGCCGGAGTCCTGCTCATCACCCACTACACGCGCATCCTCCGCTACATCGACCCCGACTTCGTCCACGTGTTCGTGGACGGGCACATCGCGGAGGAGGGCGGCCCCGAGCTCGCGGAGCGCCTCGAGTCCGAGGGATACGACCGCTTTCTCGCCAAGGCCTGACCTCGATGCTGCCCGACGTCCGAGGCGACTTCCCGGCCCTCGCCCGCGAGGCGAGGAACGGGAACGCGCTCGCGTACCTGGACTCGGCGGCCACCTCCCACAAGCCCACCGCGGTGCTCGACGCCGAGGCGGCGCTCTACCGCGACCACAACGGCAGCGTCGGACGCGGGGCCCACATGCTCGCCGAGGAGGCGACGGAGCTCTTCGAGGGCGCGAGGGCCGACGTCGCGCGCCTGGTCGGGGCAAACCCGGAGTCGATCGTCTGGACGGAGAACGCGACGGCGGCGATCAACCTCGTCGCGTCGGGCATCGCGAACGCGTCCCAGGGCGTCGGCGGCGAGGCCGCGGCGCGTTTCGCGCTCGGACCCGGCGACGAGATCGTCGTCACCGAGACCGAGCATCACGCCAACCTCATCCCGTGGCAGATCGCGGCGAAGCGCACCGGGGCGACGCTCCGCTGGATCCCCGTCGACGACGAGGGCCGCCTCGACCTCGATAGCCTCGCCGACGTCGTCACCGACCGGACGCGCGTCGTCGCCCTGCAGCACGCGAGCAACGTGACCGGCCTGATCCACCCCGTCCCCGCCGTCGTGGCGCGGGCGCGCGAGGTGGGCGCGCTCGTCGTCCTCGACGCCTGCCAGAGCGTCCCGCACCTGAGCGTCGACCTCCCTGCCCTCGACGTCGACTTCGCGGCCTTCTCCGGGCACAAGATGATCGGCCCCACGGGCGTCGGCGCGCTGTACGGCCGCAAGGAACTCCTCGACGCGCTCCCGCCGTCGGTCTTCGGCGGTTCGACCGTGAAGACCGTCACGATGGACGAGACACGTGGCTCGACGCCCCGTACCGATTCGAGGCGGGCTCGCAGCCCGTCGCGCAGGCGGTCGGCATGGGCGCGGCCGCGCGCTACCTCCTCGGCCTCGGCATGGACGAGGTGTGGGCGCACGAGCGCGCCCTCGGCGTCCGGATGCGCCAAGGAGTCGAGGCGATCGACGGCGTGAGGCTCCTCGGCCCCGCGGCCTCCTCCCCCGAGGAGGTCCTCGGCCTCGCAGCCTTCGTCGTCGACGGCGTCCACCCGCACGACGTCGGCCAGGTGCTCGACGACGCGGGCGTCGCCGTCCGCGTCGGCACCCACTGCGCCCAGCCCCTGCACCGAAGGCTCGGCGTCCCAAACTCGACCCGGGCGTCGGCGCACGTGTACACGACGCCCGAGGAGGTCGACACGTTCCTCGACGCCCTCGCCGGGGTGCGGGCCTTCTTCGGACTTGAGGCGGTGAGCGCATGAGCGCGCTAGAGCAGATGTACCAGCAGGTCATCATCGACCACGCGAAAGAACGCCACGGAGGCGTCCTCGCGGACGCCACCGGATCGTCGAGCGGCGAGTCGTTCCAGGTGAACCCGACGTGCGGCGACGAGGTGCGGATGCGCGTCGGCGTCGACGACGGCCGGATCGCGAGCCTCTCCTGGGAGGGTCAGGGCTGCTCGATCTCGCAGGCGTCGGTTTCCGTGCTCCACGACCTGGTACTCGGCGAGACCGTGGAGGACGCCGCGGCCGCGGAGGCCGCCTTCCACGCGCTCATGCAGGCGCGCGGCGAGGAGCCGGACGAGCACGCCGAGGAGGTCCTGGGCGACGCGACCGCCTTCGTCGGCGTCGGACGCTTCCCCGCGCGCATCAAGTGCGCGCTTCTGGGATGGATGGCGTTCAAGGACGCGTTGATACAGGCACAGGGCGCAGAGGAAGGGCGGAAGCCATGACGGAGGACACGCAGCAGGTCGCGACGACCGCCGACGTCGAGGAGGCGATGCGCGACGTGATCGACCCGGAACTGGGCATCAACGTCGTCGACCTGGGTCTCGTCTACGGCGTGGCGCTGGACGAGAACGCGCACGCGACCATCGACATGACGCTCACGAGCGCCGCCTGCCCCCTGACCGACGTCATCGAGGATCAGGCCGCCCAGGCGCTCGACGGCATCGTCGACGGGTTCCGCATCAACTGGGTGTGGATGCCCCCGTGGGGCCCGGACAAGATCACAGACGACGGGCGCGAGCAGTTGCGCGCCCTGGGGTTCAACGTCTGAGCGTTCTGGATAGCGACGTTGGCAACACGGACGTATCGAACAGACGTCGGCGACGGCGGAAAGGAACCTAGTCTCGCAGCGGAGGGGTTCCCACGAGTTCGGTGGCGCGCCGCCAATGTGTGATGCCGCCAACTATGGCGGCTAAAGTTGGGCCACCGAATACCACGACCACCAAGACCGTCCACGGGATGGCGATCATCCAGGTGCTGTCGTTGCGTGAGAACGTTCCGATAACGAGAAGGATCAGCGCCGTCCCCGCCGTTGCTCCCAGAACGGTCCCGATTCCCGTCAGCGTCGCCGACTGGATGGCGCCGACCGCGCCGACCATGCGAGGTGTCGCACCCACTGCGCTAATGACGGCGGCCTCGCGCCGCTGTTCGCGGACGGCGAGGAGTGTCATCGCCCAAGCAAGCAAGCCAGCAACTACCGCAACGCCCAGCGACAGGCCGCGGAGTGCTTGGATCGTTGTATCGGGCTGGTACCCCCGTTCCAACGAGGCGGTAACGGATGCGTCGGGCGCGAGAGCCGCCGTGCCGAGCATTCTCACCGAATCGACCTGACGTGTCGTGAAGGAGGTGTCGCGTTCCGGGAGCGCGATAATGCGCGTCGGCGAGGTTGTGAGATCCAACGCGTCGGCAAACGCGACCGGACCCGCGATCGCGAACGCACCCTTCGGCGCGGAGACCACTGTCGCCGGCCACTCCACAGCGGTGTGGCCATTCCTCTCGACGGTGATCGTACCGTTGGACGAGAGTACGTCAGGATCGGATACCGCGATACGACCCGATGACAGAGCCTCTTCGGCCGCACCCACGTCGTCAAAGCCAAGTAACGCGGCGTCTGATCCATCCGATATCGCCACTTGGTCGAGCGGTAGCATCGTGAGTTCCGATCCGGAAGTAAGCGCCAGCCCTCCTTCTTCGAAGTCGTCGTCCTTCGTCTTCACGGCGAGTCCCCATATCACGGTCATGTCGCTCTGCGGCAGAATCCTGGAGATGCTGTCGACCAGGCCACCAACGTGGTTCGAGACGGTGCTTGGATCGCCGCCGGGCAGGATAGCGATCTCCAAGGCGACCGAACCGTATGGAGCGTGCATCACGTACTGGCCCTCCATGGTCTTTGTGGCGCTCGTAGAGTAGGTTGCTCCGCCAGCGACGACTGCAGCAAGCACGACGATCACCATGACTGCTGGAGTGGTTCGGCGCGGATGTCGCGCCGCATCGCGAAGCGCCAACCGACCGGGTAATGGCAGCGATCGGCTGTGGGCCGCAATGAACTTAAGGGCAGGGCCAACGACCGCAATCAACCCCGCTACCGTGACCACCACTCCTACTCCGACCACACCGTTCATGCCTGCCGCGAAGCCAGCAAGGGCCACGGCGATACCCGAAATGAGAGCCGCCCATCGAAGAAATCGGCCGCGGGGCGATCGTACTGCTGTGACGCGGTCAGCCAAGGCAGCGCTGAGCAAGCCGCGCGTCGTGGGGATGCTCGCTGCCGCAGCGGCGAGGACTACCGATAGCGCGCCGCCGGCGGCCCCCACGAGCAACGCCTGCCACGGTACAACGAAACTCATAGCGCCTGGCAGTGCGTTTGCTTGAACGAGGAACCACGCGACGATAGTGCCCAACGCCGTACCCGCGAGAGCGCCGCCGCCTCCGACGAGTCCACCAGTCGCTATCTGCACGCACACGAGTTGCCGTCGTGTTGCACCCGAGGCGCTCAGCAACGTGAGATCCCTACGGTTTCTGCTGGCGCTCGCGAAGAATCCCGGGACGGCCACGAGCGCTGTCACCAATGCTGCGCCGACGGCGAGGGCCGTTGCCGATCCTGCCGCCGACACTGACGGCAGCGCGCTCGGCGGCGCTTGCTCCGACAAGAGCGTTGCGTCCGTTACGGATGCGCCGAGTTTGTTGATGGCCAGCGTTTGCGACCAACCCAATGGGTCGCTTCCCTTGACGTACCATGCGTAGCCGCGTGGATCGTCTGCGAAATCGGCGACCAACTGACCAGTGGGGTCTTCGGCGGCGAGAACGGCGACACCGTCGCCGCCCGAAAAGACAGCCACCACAAGTACATCGGTGCCCGCGCCACTATCGGCAATGATGACATGATCGCCGACGCTGACTCCAAGTCTCGCCGCGGTCGCCCGCGAGAGCGCGATCTGGCGGGAACCGGCAGGCCACCTGCCTTCGAGGACGTACGGAAGCACGTCGCCTTGCGCTGAAGTAACCATCATGGCAAGCGGTTCGGTCGCAAACGCGTTCGTCCGAAGGGAGACGAGGACGTTGACGGAACGATCGATGGAATCGACGTTGCCCAAGATGGCGTAAAGACTCGATTCGTAGGCCACCAACTGCGTTCCCGACATGTCCCCCGTTCCGTCGAGTCGCTCGCGCTCGACGTGGTCGCCCGCGGCATCCTGCCGGATGGGAGTCGCGTATCGAAATGCGACGCGAGCGACATTGCCGTGCCCGACCTGCTCTGCGACGAACACGGCGGGATTGTCATCAGTCGAGACTAAGCGGACCTCGGCGACTACCGAGCATGCCAAGGGCAACGCAACCATGAACGCCAGCATGAAGACGAGCAGCCGCCGGCGGCGGGACAAACGCCACGCGAGCCGGGCGTATGTTGGAACCCCGCTCACCGTGTGCCTGTCCCGGAGACATCTTGATTTGAAAGATGGCTCGTCGCGACGTCGTCGACGAGGCCATCGCGGAGGGAAACCACACGATCCGCGAAGGCCGCGACGTCCCGATCATGGGTGACGATTACTGCGGATGCTCCCGCATCAACGCGTGCGCGCAGCACGGCCAGAACCTCGGTTCCAGTGTCCGAGTCGAGCGCTCCGGTGGGTTCATCGGCAAGAACCAATCTCCGCGTGCCAACCAGCGCGCGGGCGATCGCTACACGTTGCCTTTGACCGCCGGACAACTCATCGGGGAAGCGGCAGTCGAGGCCTTCAAGTCCGACGGAGGCTAATGCCGCCTGGGCTTGCGAGGCAACCGACCGAGGTGAGAGGCCATCCAGTTCAAGGGGTAGTGAGACGTTCTCGCTCGCAGTGAGGGACGGAACCAAGTTGTAGTCCTGGAAGACCACCCCGATCCGCCGCCGCCTCACGAGGGCCAACTCCCTGGGGCCGAGTTCGCCAAGGTCAACTCCCTCAACGAAGACCGATCCCGACGTGGGGCGGAGTAAGCCGCCAGCCACCATCATGAGGGTGGTCTTTCCGGAGCCGGATGGCCCGATCAAGGCAACCAACTCTCCCGCGCGAACACTCAAACTGACGCCGCGAAGCGCGTGAACCACTTCGGAACCCCCGTCGTAGTCCCGCGCGACGCTCTCCACGCGAAGCACGCCATCGTCAGACTCGCTCGCCACGACCAGGGGCGTTCCCATTTCACCTAACACCCTTCACTCCAATTCTGAAATGAGGTGGCGGAGCTCACTGAGCGCCGCCGCGTTCGTTGCGAAGGCCTTTTCGAGTTCGGCCGAGTGCTCGTTCAGCAACTGCATTTGGGCGTCCCACTCCGCCTCGTAGAGGGCAGACGAATACCCGCTACTGCTTCGGCACGAAGCGTCGATGACAGCGATTCGTACCTCATCTGGTGTTGCCTTGGTGGTACCAAGTGATACCACGTCGTCAACGCCAAATCGCTGGGCGAGTCTATCGCCGGGCATAAGCTGTGGATCAGTTGTCGGGGTCACCCCTTGGTCTTTGACGCACTCACTCCAGGTCGCGACCGCTTCGAGGACGGTAGCGTCTTTCGACACGTCGACCGATAACGCGAGGGCGGAAGCGAGGTCATCGATCGGGGCGAGCGCCGCGTTGGCCTCGGCTTGGCACTCGAGGCGGGGTTCAAGCTCAGCATCTGGCACCGGAGCCTCGGCGATCTGGATAGCAAGAGCTCGATCGAACCGATGTGTCGGTGCGACGTGATAGCCGTACTTCTCAGCAAGGTCCAGCGTGAAGAGCCGCCGACCTGCTGAATTCGCCGTCTCGGGCCCAGCGGCATCAATGTCAATGGGGGCGACGTCGAAGGAAATCGAAGCCTCGGCCAGGCACTTACGCATCAGCAACTTTCGCGCGTACGAGTTTGCCAGAGTCGGCGCGTCGTATACGTCGAGAGGCAACGCCCAATCGGCCTGAGACTTCGTCTGAATGGGAACCGTCGTGTCACTATCCCCGGGATCGCTATGGGAACACCCTGCGATAGCCGTGGCGCCCGCGAGAGCGGACGCCACGGCTATCGCTAGGAGAACTCTCCCCATCAGCTATTGGGATCGTAGGGCGCGAAGTACGCCGACGTAATCGAGTCGTTCCAACCCCACGGCGAAATGGATGTCGCCAGGTTCGATCGACCCGATCCGGGGGCAATCGCGTACCGCGCACCGCTGCCATGAGCGCCCTTGTAGATGAACACATCGTTGCCGGCGCTGGAGCGGTTCACGAGAGACGTGATGTTTCCACTGGCACGAGTACTGGTGCCGTTGTAGTAGGAGTAGTAGTAGTTGGAATTGAGAGAACCAAAGCGGACCCAGGCCCCTCCAGCGCCACTCGTCTTGTAGTTGGTGTCCTTCCACACGCAGAAATACCCGCTCGCACAATCGGTCTCGCCCGCCGAGGCGGGCGGAGCGAGTACGACTAGACCCAATAGTCCGACAGCACTTGCCGCCGTCACCCTTAGCGTTTTACCGATTCTTCCCCTCGTCATCTCCCCATCCTTCCTTGCGTTATTGTGCGCCGTTATGCGGGCGCGCAATGAGCCTAACGCCGGTGGACAAAACGCGCAAACGGAACACCGAGACTCGCGAAGGGCTGGTGTCCGTACGTCGGGAAGGACTGTTCGGCTGATGACTCTCGCGTGGTAGTCGAGATCTTCTGAGCCACTATGCTGACGGAATGCGGCGTTGACGACCTCAGCTGGCGCACTAGCCGCAAGCGGTGCCGGTCATGGCCCCCGTTTGACCCCGTTCGTCATCGAAGTGGGCGTTCCAATCGGGCGTTGAGCAAGGGGTACGCCGATGAGCCATGCGATGCCGCGCATCGCGGCGCCCTCGCCATCAACGTCACCTCATCACGGAGGGAGACCGTAAGCATGCCGACGCTCGCAATCTCCGACAGGCAGATGCCGCGGCATATCGAGGATCAGGCCGCCCAGGCGCTCGACGGCATCGTCGACGGGTTCCGCATCAACTGGGTGTGGATGCCGCCGTGGGGGCCGGACAAGATCACGGACGAGGGACGCGAGCAGCTCCGGGCGCTCGGCTTCAACGTGTAGCCGGAGGCGCCCCGCCTCCTAGAACCCCGAGTCCGACGATTTCGTCACGCCGAAGGGGTCGCACTGGTTGACGCTTCCCGACTGGTATCCCAGAAGGAACGCCTGGGTCCGCTGGTCGGACGTCCCGTGCGTGAACGAGTCCGGATTCGCCTGCCCCTGCGTCGCCTGCTGGATGTGGTCGTCGCCCACCGCGCCCGCCGCGGAGAGCGCGTCGCTGATCTGCGCGTCCGTCGGCGGCTTCAGGAACGGGGTGCCGTTCGCGTCCGGGCGCGGACCGCCGCGTAGTGCGTCCACACGCCCGCGAGGCAGTCCGCCATGAGCTCGACCTTCACGGAGTCCGAGTTCGCGCCGGTGTCCGTGCGGTTCGCCACGTCGAACACGCCGAGCAGCTGTTGGACGTGGTGCCCGTATTCGTGGGCGATGACGTACTCCTGGGCGAGGGGACCGGTCGAACCTCCGAGCTGGCTCAGGAGGTCCATGAAGTTCGCCTCGATGTAGATCGTCTGGTCGGGCGGGCAGTAGAACGGCCCGGTCTGCACGGAGGCGGTGCCGCATCCCGTCTGGGTCACGTTGTCGAAGTAGACGACGTCGGGGCGGCTGAACGACGCGCCGAGGCCGGGAACGGCCGAGGACCAGTACGAGTCGAGTGAGTTCACCGTCCCGACGACGAGGCACTCGGGGCGGGCGTTCGCGTCGGCGCCGGTGGTGCACGTCTCGTCGAGCTTCTTCTGGAGGGCGGGGTCGTTCGCGGAGATGTTGGATCCGGAGCCGCCACCCGTGAGGCCGGACAGGTCGACGCCGAAGTAGGCGCCGACGAGGACCAGGAGGAGAGCGCCGATCCCTCCGCCGATCGCCATGCCCCCCGTTCCCGCCGACGCGCCGCGTCGCTTCACGCGGCTGGGGTCGAGGCGGGCGCCCGATTCGAACGTCATGGAAACCTCCCGAGGTGTCGGAACGAGATTACCCTCAACCGGATTCGCGTGCCGTACTCGACGCGGGGGCAATCCGCGCGGTGGACGAGTCGGCGAGGCCGCGGGCGGTGATCGCGTCTCCGACGGCGAGCGCGTAGCCGACGGTGCGGATTCCGGCGGGGACCAACATCGCGCGGGGCGAGCGACCCAGACCCCGGGCGAGCGCGGCGTCGCGGGACTGGGCGAGGATCCGGGTGATTTCCGGGATCGTGCGGATGGCGAGGCTGAAGACGAGCGCGAGGGCTTCGGGCGGGACCCAGCGCCGCATCGGTCGGGCGGCCGCGCTGACGAGCCCCATCGACGCGTCGAGGGGCGTCGAGGTCGTGACGGCGAGAGCGAGGCACACCAGCGACACGAAGTCCGCCCCGAGGTCGATACCGAGACGCGCGTTGCCCTGCCAGGCCTGGTATCCCGCCGTGAGGCCCGCGATCACGACGACGGGGAGCACGCCGCGCACCGTCGGCCCCGCGGGGGGCAGGGCGCTCGCCAGGACGAGGATCGACGCGCCCAGCGCCGCGACGCTCCACGTGGGATTCGTCGTCCAGGCGAGCCACCCGGCCGCAGCCACGAGCAGCGCCACCTTGAGCGACGCCGGCGCCCGATGGAGCGGCGTACGTCGCTCGCGGTAGATCCCGAAGACGCTCGTCACGGCCGCCCCATCCGTTCACGATAGGTCGCGACGGCCGCCCCGGGCTCGCCGTCGAAGACCACGCGACCGGCGTCCACCACGAGCACGCGATCCGCGCGCGCGGCCGCGTCGAGATCGTGGGTGACCTCGACGAGCATCTGCGTCAGCGAGGACAGGAGGGAGTCGACGTGCGTGCGCCACCTGAGGTCCAGCAGCGTGGTGGGCTCGTCGGCCACGATGATCCGCGGCTCGACCGCGAGAACGCCCGCGAGCGCGAGCAGCTGGCGTTGCCCGCCGCTCAGGGCGTGGACGGACACGCCGCCCTTGTCGCCGAGTCCGATCGCGTCGAGGGCCCGGGCCGCCGAGCGGGCGCGATTCTCCTTGCCCCGAACGCTCCGCCGGAGTGACAGCGAGACGTCCTCGGCCGCGGTCGGCATGATGAGCTGGGCCGACGGGTCCGTGAAGAGGAAGCCGACGTCGCGTCGGACGTCGGCGGCGTCGCGACGCGTGTCGCGTCCGAAGACGCGCACGGAGCCCGTCGCGGGCGCGGCGAGCCCATTGATCAGCCGCGCGAGCGTCGACTTGCCGGAGCCGTTCGCCCCGATCACCGCGACGCGGTGTTCGGTGAGCGTCAGCGTGGTCGGTTCCAGGATGCGAACGCCCGTGCCCGGGGCGACGACGCTCGCATCCTGGAACTCGATCACCGAGGGTTCCTACCGGGCCGAGGCTCCGACGGGCGTCGCTTCGGGCGCGCTCGCCTCGACGGGCTCGCCGGCGAGAATTCCGGGGTAGGCGGTGTGGACGGCCGCCGCGACCGCGGCCGCGAGGAACGCCTTGATCACGTCGCCCGGAACGAACGGGGTGAGCGCCGCGAAGGTCGCGTTCGCGTCGAGGTGCGCGCGGAAGGCGACGTACGTCCAGCCGACGACGTTGATGACGACGAGCGAGCCCACCATCGTCGCGCCGACGAATCCGGTGAACGTCGCCTTCCCCCGCGCCGCGAGGCGCTCCGCGAGCCATCCCGCGACGAACGCCGCGAGGACGAACGCCGCGAGGAACCCGGCCGTCGTCCCGGTCCACACGGCCGGACCGCCCTTGTGGCCGGAGAAGATCGGCGCCCCGGCGGTGCCGAGGGCGAGGTAGACGAGAACCGCCGCCGCGCCCCGGTACGCACCGAGGACGGCTCCTGCGAGGAGGACGGCGAAGGTCTGCAGGGTGATCGGAACGCCGCCTCCCAGCGGGTATCCGCCCCAGATGGTGCTCGCCGCGATGAGTCCGGCGAAGACGGCGACGAGCGCGAGGGTCGTGCCGTTGAGTCGTGGAATGCGAGGCATGTGTCTCCTTCGAGGTGAGGATAGGGACGACCATACCGGCCCTACAATGGACGGCGGCCATCCCCGGCTTTCGCGCCCGAAATCTTGTCGGATCCCTACAACCGCGCGCCCCGAATCGGAGTCCCCAGTGATCAGCGTCCACGACCTCGAAGTGCGGGTGGGCGCCCGGACGCTGCTCAAACCCACCACGTTCACGGTCGGCTCGGGGGACCGGATCGGGCTCGTCGGCCGCAACGGCGCGGGAAAGACCACCCTCACCCGCATCCTGGCGGGAGAGGCGCTTTCCGCCGCGGGCGCCGTCTCCGCGAAGGGCCGCATCGGCTACCTTCCGCAGGATCCACGCACGGGAGACCTCGACACGCTCGCCATCGACCGCATCCTCTCCTCGCGCGACCTCGACTCGCTCGCGCGCAAGATGTGGGAGACCGAGGACGCGATGGCGTCGAAGGACGAGGCGGTACGCGACCGGGCGATCGAACGCTACCCGGCGATCGAGGAGCGATTCCGCGCCGCGGGAGGGTACGCGGCCGAGAGCGAGGCGGCGCGAATCGCCGCCAACCTGGGCATCGAGGACGCGACCCTCCGTCAGCCCATCGGCACGCTCTCCGGGGGCCAGCGTCGCCGCGTCGAACTCGCGCGCATCCTGTTCGGGAATTCGGAGACCCTGCTCCTCGACGAGCCGACCAACCACCTCGACGCGGACTCGATCCTCTGGCTCCGCGAGTTCCTCCGCACGTACGCGGGCGGGCTCGTCGTGATCTCCCACGATGCCGGGCTCCTCCGCGCCTGCGCGAACAAGGTCTTCCACCTCGACGCGAACCGTGCCGAGCTCGACCAGTACGCGCTCGGCTGGGACGCCTACCTCAAGCAGCGCGAGGAGGACGAGCGGAGGCGCCACCGCGAGCGGGACAACGCCGAGCGCAAGGCCGAGGCGCTCATCGCGCAGGCGAACAAGATGCGGGCCAAGGCGACCAAGGCCGTCGCGGCGCAGGTGATGCTCCGCCGCGCGGAGAAGCTCGTCGGGGGGCTCGAGGCCGAACGGCGCGGCGATCGAGTCGCCGCCCTCCGCTTCCCCAAGCCCGCGCCCTGCGGGAAGACCCCGCTCCGCGCGTACGAGCTCAGCAAGTCGTACGGCTCGCTCGAGGTGTTCACGGACGTCGACCTCGCCATCGACAAGGGTTCGCGGGTGGTCGTGCTCGGCCTCAACGGCGCTGGCAAGACGACGCTGCTTCGGCTGCTGGCGGGAGTCGAGGCGACCGACACCGGTCGCGTCGAGCCCGGGCATGGCCTCAAGCTCGGTTACTACGCGCAGGAGCACGAGACCATCGACACCGACGCCACGGTGCTCGAGAACATGACGCACGCCGCGCCCGAACTGGCCGACACGGAGGTGCGCAACGTGCTCGGGTCGTTCCAGTTCTCCGGCGACGACGTGCTCAAGCGCGCGGGCGTTCTGTCCGGCGGGGAGAAGACGCGGCTCGCTCTCGCGCTGCTGGTGGTCTCCCAGGCGAATGTTCTTCTGCTCGACGAGCCGACGAACAACCTCGACCCCGCGAGCCGGGAGGAGATCCTCGGCGCGCTGCGCACCTACGAGGGCGCCGTCGTGCTCGTCACGCACGACGAGGGCGCCGTCGACGCTCTCGAGCCCGAGCGTGTGGTGCTGCTGCCGGACGCGATCGAGGACCTCTGGGGGGCGACGTACCGCGACCTCGTCGCGCTCGCGTAGGGCGGTCGAGGAGGGCGGTCGGGGAGCGGGGCGAGTCGACCCCGGGGCGCGCGGGGGTGTGCGCCGGTGCGCGCCCGAACGTCCCTGCAGTCGTTTGACACACGAATCGGGGCGATTTCGATGTGAAAGTGACGGCGGGGGCGCTCTGACGCGGGTTCTCGGCGCGAAGTGATGCGTTTCTGCCTGCAGGGACGCCCTGCAGGCGAAAACGCCTCGCCCGGCCCGTCCCGGCGCGTCCCGTCCCGGCGTCGACCTCCCTAGAGCGCGTCCTCGATCTCCTCGTCCGTCGGCCCGCGCGCGCGTCGACGCCTCCGGGCGGGCGGCGCCTCCTCGTCCGCCTCGTCCTCGGACTCGCCGTCCTCGGGGCGACGCCGGACGAGCATGACGATCACTCCGATCGGCGCCGCGACCGCGAGCGCGTACCACTGGATCGTGTACGCCAGGTGGGGCCCGAGCGACAACGCCGGGTCCGGCACGCGCGCCCCGTACGCCGCCTCGCACGCCGCGTCGCACTCTCCCTGGAGCACCCCGAATCCCGCGAGCGCGGGTGCCGGGGGCGTCGGCATCTGCGCGGCGACCACGCGGGTCGCCCCGTCCCCGCGCTTACCGTCGTCGGGCTCCTGAGGGCGGAGCTTGACGACGAGGTCGACCCGTCCGCGCGGAAGGGAGGGGAGCGGGGCCCCCGACTCGAGCGGCTCCCAGCCCGTGAGAACCACCAGGGCGTCGCCGTCGTCCGTCACGAACCACGCAAGGTACTCCGACGCGCGCGTCCCGCCGACGGCGCGGTTGCGCAGCACGGTCGCCTCTCCCGGGGCGAAGGTGCCGGAGACGGTGGCGAGGCGCCACTCCGACGCGTACGGGAGGTCGGAAGAACCCGGAGCGTCGAGCGTCGCGAGGGGGACGGCGGGGGCGCCGGCGGCGGCCTCGTAGGCGTGGAGGGCGTGCGATCGGGTCTCGTGCCGTCCCCACTGCCAGCGTCCCGCGATGACCGCGAGCGCGGAGATAGCGAGGGCCGCGAGGAGGAGCGCGGCGGCCCTTACCGCGCGACCGAACGGTCCGGAAGGCACACGAAACGATACCAAGGCGGGCAGGGGTTGCCGGATTCGTCCGCTACCGTCGTACCCATGGCACGACACGTACACATCACGGGGGCGAACCGCGGCATCGGTCTCGCCATCGCCCAACGCTTCCTCGCGGCGGGTGACACGGTCAGCACCATCTACATCGGCGACGAGCCGCCTTCCCCCATCGACGGGGTGGTCGGCGACGTCCGCGACTCCGAGGTCGTCAAAAAGGCGATGGACGACTTCGAATCCAAGCACGGCCCGATCGACGTCCTCGTCGCGAACGCCGGCATCACCAAGGACGGGCTCATGATGCGCATGTCCGACGAGGACTTCGACGCCGTGATCGGCGTCAACCTCCAGGGCACGTTCCGCTGCGTACGGCGGGCGTCCGCGTCGATGATGAAGAAGAAGTCCGGACGGATCATCCTCATCGGCTCCGTCGTGGGCCTCATGGGCAACCCGGGCCAGGTGAACTACTCGTCGTCGAAGGCGGCGCTCGTGGGGATGGCGCGGTCCGTCACCCGCGAGATCGGTTCGCGCGGCATCACGGCGAACGTCATCGCCCCGGGATTCATCAACACGGCGATGACGGCCGTACTGCCGGAGGAGACGCAGAAGGCGTACCGCGACTCGATCCCGGCGCGGAAGTTCGGGGAGGCCGACGACGTCGCCGGCGCCGCGTTCTTCCTCGCGTCCGACGATGCGGCGTACATCTCGGGTGCGGTCATCCCCGTCGACGGCGGGCTCGGTCTCGGGCACTGACCCGGCCGACGAACGAATCTTAGGAGGGTCATCGTGGGTTTCCTCGACGGAAAGAACATCCTGGTCACCGGCGTGCTGACGGAGGGCTCGATCGCCTTCTCCGTCGCTCGCCTGTGTCAGGAGCAGGGCGCGACCGTCGTCCTCACCGGCGTCGGGCGGACGTTCAAGGTGACGCAGAGCATGGGGCGGCGCCTACCGACGGAGGCGTCCATCGTCGAGCTCGACGTGACGGACGAGGAGCAGGTCGCCTCCCTCGCGGATCGCGTCAAGAAGCACGTTCCTCGCCTCGACGGCGTCGTCCACTCGATCGGGTTCGCGCCGCAGTCGGTCATGGGCGGCAACTTCATGGCGGGGGCGTGGGACGACGTCTCGACCGCGATCCACATCTCCGCGTACTCGCTCAAGGCCCTCGCCGCGGCGGCACGCCCGCTCATGACGGACGGCGGCTCGATCGTCGGCCTCACGTTCGACGGGCGCTACGCGTGGCCGGTCTACGACTGGATGGGTGTCGCGAAGGCGGCGTTCGAGGCGACCTCGCGGTACGTCGCGCGCGACCTCGGGCCGGACGGCATCCGTTGCAACCTCGTCAGCGCGGGCCCCATCAAGACGACGGCCGCGAAGCACATTCCGGGATTCGACCAGATGGAGAGCAAGTGGAACGAGCGCGCCCCGCTCGGCTGGGATTCCGACGACCCGGAGCCATCGGCGCGGGCGGTCGTCGCGTTGCTGTCCGACTGGTTCGCGGCGACGACGGGTGAGGTCGTTCACGTAGACGGCGGAGTCCACGCAATGGGACAGTAGGCCCATGCGCGTCCTAGTGCTCGCCCGCCACGCGAAGGCGGAACAGCACACCGACGCGCTCGGAGACCACGCCCGCACCCTCGCGTTGCGGGGGCGCAAGGACGCCGCGAGCCTCGGGACGACGCTGGAGACCCTTGGCCTCGTGCCGGACGTCGCGTACGTCTCGGACGCCGTACGGACGAGCCAGACGTGGGAGCTCGCGTCGCGCGGGTGGGACGTGCCCGTCGTCCACCGCCGCCCGGAGCTGTACAACACGACGGTGAATACGCTCGTCACGTTGCTGCGGGGCACCCAACCCGGGGCGGCGAACGTGATGGTGGTCGGGCACGAGCCGACCGTCAGCGCGGCCGCCGCGTTCCTGGCGGGTCCGGGCTCCGCGAAGGGCGTGGTGAGGCGCGTCGGTCACGGGATCCCCACGGGGACGGCCGCGGTGCTGGAGTTCGACGGCGAGTGGGAGGATCTCGGCCAGGGGTCCGCGCGTCTCCGGGCCATCGTCGGCCGGGAGGACTAGCGGCGTCGAAGGCCGCCGCGCTATGCGGTGACGACCGTCCCCTTGGTGACGACGGTGATCCCGCTCTCGGTCACGGTGAAACCGCGCTCGCGGTCGTGCTCGGGGTCGAGGCCGATCGCCGCGCCCTCCTCGACGACGACTCCCTTGTCGAGGATCGCGCGCCGGATCTGAGCGTGGCGGTAGACCACGACGTGGTCCATGAGCACCGAGTCCGAGACGGATGCCCACGAGTGCAGGTGCACGTCGGGGGAGAGGACCGAACCCGTGACGGACGCGCCGGAGACGATCACGCCCGGCGAGACGACGGAGTCGGCCGCGTGGCCGAGTCGGCCCTCCTCGGAGTGGATGAACTTCGCGGGCGGATGCGTGATCAGGCCCTGGTGGAGCGGCCAGCGCTTGTTGTACACGTTGAAGACGGGCTCGAGCGCGATGAGGTCCATATTCGCCTCGTAGTACGCGTCGAGGGTCCCCACGTCGCGCCAGTAGGCGCGGTCGCGGTCCGTCGAGCCCGGCACGGCGTTGTCGCGGAAGTCGTAGAAGCCGCACGCGCCCTTGCGGACGAAGTAGGGGACGATGTCTCCGCCCATGTCGTGCGCGCTCGCCGGGTCGTCGGCGTCCTCCGCGAGCGCCGCGAGGAGGGCGTCGGTGGTGGCGACGTAGTTGCCCATCGACGCGAGGATCTCGTTGGGGCTGTCCGGAAGGCCGGGCGTGTCGGTGGGCTTCTCGAGGAACGCCTTGATGCGGCCGGGCTGCTTCGGGTCGACGTCGATGACGCCGAATTCGGTCGAGAGGGCCTTGGGCTGCCGAATGCCCGCGACGGTGAAGTCCGCGCCCGACGCCGCATGGGCGTCGACCATCTGGGAGAAGTCCATGCGGTAGACGTGGTCGGCCCCGACGATGACGATGTAGTCGGGCTTCTCGTCCTCGATGATGTTCTGGCACTGGTAGATCGCGTCCGCGCTGCCGAGGTACCAGTGCTTGCCGCGCCGCTGTTGGGCGGGAACGGGGGCGACGTAGTTCCCGAGCAGCGGCGACATGCGCCACGTCCTCGCGATGTGCCGGTCCAGGGAGTGCGACTTGTACTGCGTCAGGACGACGACGTGGAGGTAGCGCGAGTTGATGACGTTCGAGAGCGCGAAGTCGACGAGGCGGAAGGTTCCGCCGAAGGGGACGGCGGGCTTGCAACGGCTCGTCGTGAGCGGCATCAGGCGCTTTCCTTCCCCACCGGCGAGGACAATCACGAGGACGGAGGGAGAGGGCATGGGCCCAGTCTATCGGTGGCGTCCACGCGGGGGAGGGTTCCTGTTCATGCCGGGGCGATAGCGTGGGGGTATGCGCGTCGACCTCCTCACCCGCGAGTACCCGCCCCACGTCTACGGAGGCGCGGGCGTCCACGTCACGGAGCTCGCCCGGGCGCTTCGCCCGAGCGTCGACGTGCGCGTGCGCTGCTTCGACGGCCCGCGAGACGAGGACGGGGTGGACGGCTACGCGCTCGCCGAACCCGTGGGCGACGCGGCCCTCGACGTCCTCGCGACGGGGCTGCCGATGGCGCGCGACTGCGCCGGCGCCGACCTCGTCCACTCCCACACGTGGTACGCGAACATGGCCGGCCACCTCGCCTCTCTGCTCCACGGCGTCCCCCACGTGTTGACCGCGCACTCGCTCGAGCCGCTTCGCCCGTGGAAGGCCGAACAGCTCGGCGGCGGATATCGGGTGTCCTCCTGGATCGAGAAGACGGCCTACGAGGCGGCGGCGGGCGTCATCGCCGTGAGCGAGGGGATGCGCGCGGACGTGCTTCGCGTCTATCCGGCCCTCGACCCCGACAAGGTACGCGTCGTCCACAACGGGATCGACGTCGACGCGTGGAGCGCGCCGGTGGGCGACGAGCGGGAGGCCGCCGCCGACGTCGTCCGCGGATTCGGCATCGATCCCGAGCGTCCCGCTCTCGTCTTCGTCGGGCGCATCACCCGGCAGAAGGGCCTGCCGTACCTGCTGCGCGCCGTCCGCGCGCTGCCGCCCGAGATCCAGATCGTCCTGTGCGCCGGCGCCCCCGACACCAAGGAGATCGGGCGGGAGGTCGCGGAGGCCGTCGCGGGACTCCAGCGGGAGCGCGACGGCGTCGTGTGGATCGACCGGATGCTTCCCCGGAACGAGCTCGTCGCCGTCCTGGACGCGTGCACCGCGTTCGTGTGCCCCTCGGTGTACGAGCCGCTCGGCATCGTGAACCTCGAGGCGATGGCCGTCGGGCTTCCCGTCGTCGCGACGGCGACCGGCGGCATCCCCGAGGTCGTTGTGGACGGCGAGACGGGCGTGCTGGTGCCGATCGATCAGGCGGACGACGGCACGGGGACGCCGCTCGATCCCGACCGATTCGAGGCGGACCTCGCCGCGGCGATCGCCGACGTGGTGGGCGACGGCGAGCGGGCGCGGGCGATGGGGGCGGCGGGCAAGGCCCGGGCGATCGAGAGCTTCTCGTGGGAGACGATCGCCGAGCGGACGGTAGAGGTCTACCGGTCCGTCCTCGGCTGAAGCGCGTCGGGGGAAGCGGCGCGCTCAGCGACTAGGCTCGACCTCATGACGGAAGTCTTGCGCGTCGAGCGAGCGACGCTGCGCCGGGAGGGCGCGACGATCCTCTCCGCGACCGACTGGACCGTGAACGACGGCGAACGTTGGGTGATCCTCGGCCCGAACGGGGCGGGCAAGACCTCGCTCCTCACCCTTGCCGCGGCGCGCAACCACCCGTCCGAGGGGAACGTGTGGGTCCTCGGGGATCGCCTCGGCGAGACGACCGTGCAGGAGGTGCGGACCCGCGTCGGTCTCGCGAGCGACGCGCTCGCCGCGCGGATCCCGCCGAGCGAGATCGTGCGCGACGTGGTCCTCACCGCCGCCCACGGGGTCACCGGCCGGTGGCGGGAGACGTACGACATGATCGACGTCGAGCGGGCGGGCGACCTGATGGCGGCCTTCGGCATCCAGGAGTTCGCGAACCGCGAGTACGCGACGCTCAGCGAGGGGGAGCGCAAGCGCGTCCAGCTCGCCCGCGCGCTCATGACCGACCCCGAGATGCTCCTGCTCGACGAGCCGGCCGCGGGGCTCGACCTCGCCGGGCGCGAGGACCTGCTCGACGCCCTCACCGACCTCGCGGGCGACGCGCGATCCCCGGTCTTGATCCTCGTGACGCATCACGTCGAGGAGATCCCGCGAGGATTCACGCACGCCCTGATCCTCGCCGCGGGCGCGGTCGTCGCCTCGGGCCCGCTCTCCCAGGTCGTCACCGAGGCGAACCTCTCCTCCGCCTACGGAATGGCGATCGAGCTCTCCGAATCATCCGGCAGATGGACCGCGAGGAAGCGGGCGATCATCCCCTAGGCCGACGGCACGGAAATGCCCGGCGGCATAGGATGAGGAACGCTCACGGTTCGTTACTCGGAGGTGGGGACATGCAGTCAATGTGGTGGTTCATCGGGGCGTTGCTCCTGGGCGTCGCCGAGATCTTCACCCTCGACCTGACGCTTCTGATGTGCGCGGGTGGCGCCCTTGCGGGCGGCCTCGCCGTCTTGCTCGGCGCGCCTCAGTGGCTCGCCGCGGTGATCGCGGTCATCACGGCCGGGCTGCTTCTGTTCGCCCTGCGGCCGTGGCTTCTCCACGCGCTCCGGGCCCGTACCCCGCTCGTCGAGACGAACGCCGCGGCGCTCGTCGGCAGGGAGGCGAAGACGCTCTCGGTCGTGACCGAGGACAAGGGGCGAGTCAAGCTACACGGCGAGGTCTGGACGGCGCGCACGCCCGACGGCGCCGACGAGATTCCCGAGGGCGCCGAGGTGACGGTCGTCGAGATCGCCGGGGCGATCGCGATCGTCCAGCCCGCCTAACCAACGTTCGTTACCCACAACAGGCAAGGAGCCGATATGCCCGGCAGCGCATTCCTTTACATTCTGGTAGTCGTCGGCGGGATCTTCGTGATCTCCGTGATCGCGCGGGCGATCCGCATCGTCCCGCAGGCGCAGGCCTTCATCGTTCAGCGACTCGGTCGCTACAGCCGGACACTCGACGCGGGTCTTCACCTGCTCGTGCCCTTCATCGACAAGGTGCGCGCGGGCGTCGATCTGCGCGAGCAGGTCGTCTCGTTCGCGCCGCAGTCGGTCATCACGTCCGACAACCTCGTGGTGGAGATCGACACGGTCATCTACTTCCAGGTGACGTCGCCCAAGGACGCGGTCTACGAGATCGCGAACTACATCACGGGCGTCGAGCAGCTCACGGTGACGACGCTCCGTAACGTCGTCGGAACCATGGACCTCGAGCAGACGCTGACGAGCCGCGACCAGATCAACGGCCAGCTCCGCGGCGTGCTCGACGAGGCGACCGGCAAGTGGGGCATCCGCGTCAACCGCGTCGAGCTCAAGACCATCGAGCCGCCGGCCTCCATCAAGGACTCGATGGAGAAGCAGATGCGCGCCGAGCGCGACCGCCGCGCCGCGATCCTGACCGCGGAGGGCGTCAAGCAGTCCGCGATCCTCACGGCCGAGGGCGACAAGCAGTCGGCCATCCTCAAGGCCGAGGGTTCCGCCCAGGCGCGGATCCTCGAGGCCGAGGGCCAGTCGCGCGCCATCCTCCAGGTCTTCGACGCCATCCACCAGGGGGACGCGGACTCGAAGCTGCTGGCGTACCAGTACCTGCAGATGCTGCCGGAGATCGCAAAGACGGAGTCGAGCAAGATCTGGTTCGTTCCGACGGAGTTCACCGGCGCGCTCAAGGCCATCACCGCGGGCTTCGGCCCTCAGGAGGAGGCCGTGCCGCTCAAGGCGTCGACGAGCCGCAAGTCGACGGCGCAGAAGTCCGCGCTCGGCGACGCCGGGGCGGCCCTCGCGGCGGCCAAGGCGGAGCTCAAGAGCGCGACGGACGACGCCACGTCGTCCGGCCGTACGAGCGGCAAGCCGTTCGACCCGGAGGTCGAGAAGGGCCTCAAGTAACGCACGACGCGCGGCGGCCCCGGAGGCGACTCCGGGGCCGCCGTCGCGTCTCGGGCAGGATGGTGCCGTGACGATCACGCGCATTTCCGACGCAGATGCCTCCGGCCTCGAGGACTACCGCGGCCTGACGGACGTCGCGCTCCGCAGCCGCACCGAGGAGGGGCGCGGGCTCTACATCGCGGAGAGCCGCTTCGTCATCGAGCGGGCCGTCGAGGCGGGGCACGAGCCGCGGTCGTTCCTGTGTTCCGAGAAGTGGGTCGAGTCGATCGCGCCCTTCGCCGCGCTCTGGCCGGGCGTTCCCGTGTTCGTGGGATCGGACGCCGTCCTGGAGGAGGTGACGGGATTCCACGTGCACCGCGGCGCCCTCGCCGCGATGCGCCGGCCGGAGCCGCGGGCGGTGGCGGACGTGATCGCGGGCGCGCGGCGGGTGGCCGTGCTCGAGGACCTGGTCAATCACACGAACGTCGGGGCCGTGTTCCGCTCGGCGGCCGCGATGGGCGTCGACGCCGTGCTCGTCTCGCCCCGGTGCGCGGACCCGCTGTACCGGCGGAGCGTTCGCGTCTCGATGGGCAGCGTGTTCCAGGTGCCGTGGGCGCGCGTGGCGGAGTGGCCGGGTGGGCTCGCGGAGCTGCGCGACGCGGGGTTCGTGGTCGCCGCCCTCGCGCTCGAGGACGCGGCCGTGCCGCTCGACGCCTTCGCCCGGGACCTGCCGGAGCGCCTCGCCCTCATGCTCGGGACCGAGGGGGACGGGCTGACCCGGGGGGCGATCGCGGGCGCCGACCTCG
This sequence comes from uncultured Actinomycetota bacterium, assembly GCA_963823015.1. Lineage (GTDB taxonomy): Bacteria > Actinomycetota > Actinomycetes > Actinomycetales > Demequinaceae > JAFGBM01. The sequence continues at coordinate 36,830 of CAWGJW010000002.1, forward strand.
CGGTCCGCATCCCCATGGCGCACGGAATCGACTCGCTCAACGTGGCCGCGGCGAGCGCGGTCGCGTTCTGGGCCACGCGCTGATTTCTCGCGTGTCCCCGCTTTCCTGCGGTGGATGAGTGCCGGAGTTCGCGTGAAATCGGCACTTATCCACCGCCACGGATCGCAACCACGGGGCGTGCGAGGGTGAGGGCGCGCGGGGCGAGGGAGCAGGGAACGACGCGCGGGGCGAGGGGGCAGGGGACGACGCGCGGGGTGAGGCAAAATCCGATGTCCCGATGTCGGGAATCCGTGGGATAATCGAACATATGTTCGAGTAATCGAGCGAGTCTCGCATCGCCCACACACCCATCGGAGGACCCATGACGGCCCCGGCGACCCCTTCCACGCCCCCCGCGGCCCAGGAGAGGGTCGTCCGCGTCCGAGGCCTGCTCGCGGGGGTCGAGGGGCGGCTGGGCATCGTCCGCGACGTCCCCGTGGCGGGGGAGGCCCCGGCCCACCTTCCGCCGTCCCGCGCCCTCCCCGTCTCCGACGAGGTCGCCCCCCTCCTTCCCGGGGGCGTCCTCCGCCGCGGCACCGTCGTGGCCGTCGAGGGGTCCACCTCGCTCGTCCTCGCCCTGATCGCGCGCGCCTCCCTTGAGGGGGCGTGGTCCGCGATCGTCGGCATGCCCCACGTCGGGGTGGTCGCGGCCGCGAGGCGCGGCGTCGACCTCGCGAGGCTCGCGCTCGTCCCGCATCCCGGGGCGGAGGCCGCCGTGCTCGCGGGGGCGTGCGTCGACGGCATGGACGTCGTCGTCCTCGGCCCCCGCCTCGCGCTCGGCGACGCGGACCGGCGCCGCCTCGCCGCCCGCGCCCGGGAGCGGGGCGTCGTCCTCGTGAGCGCCGGGCCGTGGGCGGGGGCCCACGTCGCCCTCCGGGCCTCCCGCGCGTCCTGGGAGGGCCTCGGGGCGGGGGAGGGGCGCCTCAAGTCCCGGACCCTCGTCGTCTCCCGCTCGGGGCGCCACCTGGGCGCGCCGGACGAGGCGACGGTCCTGCTCGACACCGAGGCCGCGCCCTTCCCCGGGCGGGCGGCCCAGGCGAGGCGCGGGCTGAGGATCGCATGAGCGCCGCGCGTCCCCTCCGCCGGGCGGCCCTGTGGGTTCCCGACTGGCCCGTCGTCGCCGCGATGGCCCAGGAGGGCCTCGGGGCCGACGCCCCCGCCGCCGTCCTCCACGGGCGAGGCATGCTCGCCGTCTCCGCCGCCGCCCGGGCCGCCGGCGTGCGGCGCGGGATGCGCAAGCGTCAGGCTCAGCGCGCGTGCCCGGAGCTCGCGATCCTGCCGCACGACGAGGGGCGCGACGCCCGCGCCTTCGAGGAGGTCGCGCTCGGGGCCGAGGAGGTGGTCTCCGGCGTCGAGGTCACGCGCCCCGGCCTGCTGATGATCCCCGCCGACGGCGCCGCGCGCTTCCACGGCGGGGAGATCGCCCTCGCCGAGGCCCTCGTGGTCGCGGCGACGGAGCGCTCCGGCGCCGAGGCGAGCGTCGGGATCGCCGACGGCCTCCTCGCCGCCGTCGAGGCCTCCCGGGAGGGCATCGTCGTCGAGGCGGGCGCCTCCCGGGACTACCTCGCCCCGCGCCCGGTCTCCTCCCTGACGCACGCCGCGGTCGAACGGCGGCACCTCGCCGCGGTGGAGGACCTCGTGAGCGTGCTGGAGCGCCTCGGCATCGACACGCTCGGGGGCCTCGTCGCCCTGCCCCCGGGGGACGTGCTCGCCCGCTTCGGGGGCGTGGGCGCATGGGCGCACCGCCTCGCCTCCGGCGGCGAGGAAGCCCCGCCGGTCCTGCGCCGCGCCGAACAGGACATCGCCGTGCGCCACGACTTCGAGGACCCTCCCCGGAACGTCGAGCAGGCCGCGTTCGTGGCGGCGCACGTCGCCGGGCTGCTCGACGCCGCCCTCCGCGAGGCGGACTCCCGCTGCCTCCGGGTCTCCATCTCCGTGAGCACCGACCGCGGCGACGATCTCGAACGCACCTGGCGCACCGACGTCGGCCCGCGCGAGGGGGCGTTCGTCCGCCACATGGCCGACCGCGTCCGCTGGCAGCTGGAGGGATGGCTGAGCGGGACGTCCGCAGGGCCGGAGGCCGCCGCGCTGACGTCGATCACCCTGACCGCCCGGGACGTGCTCGCGTCCGGGGCGGAGCAGGCCTTCCTCTGGGGAGGCGTCTCCGGGGCCGACGGGCGGGCCCGCCGGGCGATGGAGCGCATCCAGGGCCTCGCTGGGGCGGAGGCGGTGCTCGTCGCCTCCGAGCAGGGCGGGCGGACGCCGCGCGACCGGACCGCTCTCACCCCGTTCGGGCAGGAGGCCGGGACGGTCCGCCGAGTCGACCGGCCCTGGCCCGGCCAGCTTCCCGACCCGGCTCCCGCCACCGTCCTCGTCGCGGGGCCGCCGGTGCGCGTCCTCGACGCCGGGGGCAGGGCGAGTGGTCGTCACCGAGCGGCTGTACGTGAGCGCGCCCCCCACGTACCTCGCGATGCCCGACGAGGAGCCCGTCCCCGTCGAGGCGTGGGCCGGGCCGTGGCCCGTCGTGGAGCGGTGGTGGAGCGAGGACGCGTCGCGTCGGGCGTACCTGCAGATCGCGCTCGACGACGGGCGGGCCGTGCTCGTCGCCTCCCGCCGCGGGGAGTGGGCGCTGGAGGCGGTCTATGACTGACTACGCCGAGCTCCACGCGCACACGGCGTTCAGCTTCCTCGACGGCGCGAGCCAGCCCGAGGAGATGGCCGCCGAGGCGGGGCGCCTCGGGCTCAGCGCGCTCGCGGTGACCGACCACGACGGCCTCTACGGCATCGTGCGCTTCGCGGGGGCGGCGCGCGCCGTCGGGCTTCCCACGGTGTTCGGGGCGGAGCTCCACCTCGCCGTCGCCTCGCCGGGCGCGTCCCCGTCCTCGACCCCCCGACCGGGACCCCCGACCCCCGGGCCAGCCACCTCGTCGTCCTCGCGCGAGGGCCGGAGGGCTACGCGCGATTGTCCCGGGCGATCGGGCTGGGCCACCTCGCGACGGGGGAGAAGGGGGCCGCGCGCTACACCCTCGAGGGTCTCGCCGACGGCGGCCGCGGGGAGTGGGCCGTGCTGACGGGGTGCCGCAAGGGCGCGGTGCGGCGCGCGCTCGGCGGCGGAGGGCGCCCCGGTGACGCCCGCCGGGTACGCGGCCGCGCGGAGGGAGCTCGACCGGCTCGTCGGCGCTCTTCGGGGCGGCGAACGTCGCGGTCGAGGTCACCGAGCACGGGAACCCCTACGACTCCGAGCGCAACGACGCCCTCGCGGATCTCGCCTTCGACGCGGGGCTTCCCCTCGTCGCGACCACGAACGCCCACTACGCGACCCCGCGGGACGCGGACCTCGCCGGCGCCCTGTCGGCCGTCCGCGCGCGCTCCTCCCTCGACGACATGGACGGCTGGCTTCCCGCCTCCCCGGGCGCCCACCTGCGCTCGCCCGAGGAGATGCTCCGCCTCCACCGACGCCACCCCGAGGCGGTCCCTTCCGCCGCCCGCCTCGCCGCCGACCTCGCCTTCGACCTCTCGCTCGTCGCGCCCCAGCTGCCGCCGTACCCGGTGCCGGAGGGGCACCACGAGGCCTCCTGGCTGCGCGAGCTCACGTACCGGGGGGCGCGGGAGAGGTACGGGCCGCGCGGCGCGGAGCGGGTGCCGGGCGCGTACGCACAGATCGACCGGGAGCTCGACGTCATCGAGGCGCTGAACTTCCCCGGGTACTTCCTGATCGTCCACGACCTCGTGGACTTCTGCCGCCGGAGCGACATCCTGTGCCAGGGGCGAGGCTCCGCGGCGAACTCCGCCGTCTGCTACGCGCTCGGCGTCACCGCGGTCGACGCGGTCACGCACGGGCTCCTGTTCGAGCGCTTCCTCTCCGCGGAGCGGGACGGGCCGCCCGACATCGACGTGGACATCGAGTCCGACCGCCGCGAGGAGGTCATCCAGTACGTCTACGAGCGGTTCGGGCGCATCAACGCCGCGATGGTCGCGAACGTCATCCAGTACCGGCCCCGCTCCGCCGTGCGCGACGCGGCCCGGGCGCTGGGCTACGGCGGCGGGGCAGCAGGACGCGTGGTCTAAGTCCATCGACCGGTGGTCGTCCCTGAAGGATCGCCGCGTGGATCACGAGGAATGGGTCACGAGCCAGCGCGACGTCATGTGGCCCGCCCCTCCGCCCACGGACGACCTCTCCCACATCCCCGGCCCCGTCCTCGACCTCGCCGAGCGGCTCCTCCGCCTTCCCCGCCACCTCGGCGTCCACCCCGGCGGCATGGTCCTGTGCGATCGTCCCGTGCTCGACGTGTGCCCGGTGGAGTGGGCGCGCATGCCCGGCCGCACGGTGCTTCAGTGGGACAAGGACGACTGCGCGGAGGCCGGTCTCGTGAAGTTCGACCTCCTCGGCCTCGGGATGCTCTCCGCGCTCAGGTACGCGTTCGCGTTCGTCGCCGAGACCGAGGGCGAGGCCCTCACGCTTCACGGACTGCCCCAGGAGGACCCGCGCGTCTACGACCTCCTGTGCGCCGCCGACACGATCGGCGTGTTCCAGGTGGAGAGCCGCGCCCAGATGGTGACCCTGCCGCGGCTCCGGCCGCGCCGCTTCTACGACATCGTCGTCGAGGTCGCCCTCATCCGCCCGGGCCCCATCCAGGGCGGCTCCGTCCACCCGTACATCGCGCGTGCGCGCGGCCGGGAGGAGGTCACGTACCTCCATCCGCTGCTGGAGCCCGCCCTGAAGAAGACGCTCGGGGTGCCGCTGTTCCAGGAGCAGCTGATGCAGATGGCGATGGACGCGTGCGGGTTCGACGGCACGCTCGCGGACCAGCTCCGCCGCGCCATGGGGTCCAAGCGCTCCCCGGAGCGGATGGAGGCGCTCCGGGCACGCGCGCTGGTCGGGATGCACGAGCGGGGGATCGACCCCGACACCGCGCACGCGATCTTCGACAAGCTGCGCGCGTTCGCGGACTTCGGCTTCCCGGAGTCCCACGCGTTCTCCTTCGCGTACCTCGTCTACGCCTCCGCCTGGCTCAAGGTCCACAAGCCCGCCGCGTTCTACGCCGGCCTGCTCGCCGCACAGCCCATGGGCTTCTACTCTCCGCAGTCGCTCGCGGCGGACGCGCGGCGCCACGGGGTCACGGTGCTCCGCCCGTGCGTGGCGCGCTCCGACGTGCTCGCCCGGGTGGAGCGGCGCGAGGAGGGGCGGGCGAGACCGGAGGAGGCGCGCGAGGACTTCTCCGCGCTCGTCGACGCGGACCCCGCCCTCGCGGTCCGCATGGGACTCGCGTCGGTCCGGGGGATCGGCGCGGACGCGGCATCCGCGATCGTCCGAGCCCGCGAGGAGGCGCCGTTCACGGACCTGAGGGACATGGCGCGCCGTGTGCGCGTGGCGAAGGACGGGGCGATCGGCGTGGGCGGCGAGCGCGGGCTGAGCGTCCCCCAATGGGAGGCGCTCGCGACGGCCGGGGCGCTCGAATCGTTCGGGGTGACGCGCCGGGAGGGGCTGTGGGCGTCCGGCGCGCTCGCGCTCGAGGGGCCGGGCTCGCTCCCCGGGACGGCCGTGGGGGTCGACGCTCCGACGCTTCCCGGGATGAGCGACGTCGAGATGGCCGTCGCCGACGTCTGGGCGTCGGGGGTGAGCGCCGACGCCTACCCGACGGCGTTCGTCCGGGAGAGGCTCGACGCGGCGGGGGCGCTCCGCGTCGCCGAGGTCTTCGCGCGGGGGGAGGGGGAGCGCGTCGTCGTGGGCGGCGTCGTCACCCATCGCCAGCGGCCCCCGACGGCGAAGGGGGTGACGTTCCTGTCGCTCGAGGACGAGACCGGCGCCCTCAACGTCGTCTGTTCGCCGGGCGCGTGGCGGCGTTTCCAGGCGGTCGCCCGGCGCTCGCCCGCGCTCGTGGTGCGGGGGAGGATCGAGCGCGCCGACGGGGCGACGAACCTCACCGCCGAGCACCTCGCGCCGCTCAGCCTCAAGATCCCGACGTCGTCGCGGGACTTCCGTTAGGCGGCCGTCGAACGCCCGGGCGCGTTACTCCGCCGGGGGCGCCGCGTGCTAGTCTTTCGGACGCGTTGCGAGCGCAAAGGTGGGCTCGCAACTCACCTGCCCGGGTGGCGGAAATGGCAGACGCGCTAGCTTGAGGTGCTAGTTCTCGAAAGGGAGTGGGGGTTCAAGTCCCCCCTCGGGCACCATGGTCGACGTGTACGCGCCGGGGCATCGTCCCCGGCGCTTTCTCGTGTCCGGTTACCGCGCCGAACGCAGGCGCAGGAGCCACGCCGTGATGGCGAGCGACACCGCGAAGAACGCCCCGACGATCAGCGCCTGTCCTCCGTTGAAGCCGAATCCGAGCCACCCGTCCTGGATGAGGACGATGGCGTGCTGAAGAGGTGTGAAAGACCCGATGGTGTTCATCGCCTCGGGCAGCGCCTCGGGCGGTGGACCGGCCCCGCCGAGGATCAGCATGACGAACCACAGCATGATGCCGATGCCCTGGGCCGCGCGGGCGGTGGGAACGGCCAGCCCGAGCGCGGATCCGATAAGCGCGAACGCGAGCGCGGCGATCAGGAAGCCGAGGGCGACGAGCGGCCACGACGACGGCATGGCGGGGTGGTAGGCCAGCACCCCCACGGCGACGACGAGGACGGCGCCGATCGCGGCGAGGAACGCCATGACGAGCGTCTGGGCCGCGACGACGGAGACGCGGGGGATGGCCGACGCTTCGAAGCGGCGCAGGACGCCCCTCTCGCGGTACGTGGCGATGTGGGTCGGAAGAGTGATGAGGCCGAGCGCGGCGACCACGAGCCCGACGTACGCGCCCATGTAGTAATCCATCGCGCCGACGCCGCGGTAGAAGTCCGGGCTCGCGTCGTTGCCGAAGACGCCGCCCATCACGAGCTCCATGACGACGGGCAGGCCGAGCGTGAAGACGACGGTGACGGGTTCGCGCAGCAGGAGCTTGGCCTCGAGCCAGGCGATGCGGAGGACGAGGATCACGACGCCACCTCTTCCGCCGGCTCGCCGGTTTCCCCCGTGATGGCGAGGTAGACGTCCTCGAGGCTGGGACGCGCGACCTCGTAGTCGGCGGGCTCGCGCCGGGCCCGTGCGAGCGCCGCGGCGACGCGGACTCCGATCGGCCCCGCTCCCGTGGCGGTCACGCGCGCCCCGTCCGCGGACACGTGCGTGACCCCGGTGACCGCGCGCGCGATCGCGGCGTCGTCTTCCGTGCCCGTGAAAGTGATTCTCGCGGCGTCCCCGCGGCCGCGGCGTAGCTCGTCCGGGCTGCCGAGCGCGACGACCCGCCCCGCCTGGACGATGGCCGCGCGGTCGCACAGGCGCTCCGCCTCGTCCATGAAGTGCGTGACGAGCACGACGGTCGCGCCCCCGTCCCGAATCCGTTCGATCAGCCCCCACGCGACGCGCCGGGCCTCCGGGTCCATGCCGGTCGTCATCTCGTCGAGGAAGACGATCTCGGGACGGTTGACGAGCGCGAGCGCGACGAGCAGGCGTTGCTTCTGGCCGCCGCTCAGGGATCCGAATTGGGCGTTCCTCTTCGCGGCGAGTCCCCAGTCGTCGAGGAGCGACTCCCACGGCGCGCCGCCGTCGACGCTCGAGGCGAAGAGGTCGAGCGCCTCCCACACCTTGATGCGGTCGGGGAGAGCGGATTCCTGGAGCTGGCTGCCGACGCGGCGCTTCACCTCGCGGAGGTCGCGTGCGGGGTCGAACCCCGCGATGCGGATCGAGCCGGAGTCGCGGCGTCTGAGGCCTTGGAGGCATTCGACGGTGGTCGTCTTGCCCGCCCCGTTCGGCCCGAGGACGCCGAAGATCTCCCCGCGGCGGACCGAGAAGGTCACGCCGTCGACGGCCTTATTCGCGCCGTACGCCTTGCGGACGTCGTCGACGGCGATGACGACGTCGTCCGAGGTCGTGCTCACCCGAATGTCCCCTTCCGCCCGCCCGATCGCGCATTGGTCACGGCGAGCCTAGCGAGCGGCCGCCCCCGCCGCGAGGGGACGAAGGACCCGGGCCGAAACCGCCCGTCCCGGGTCTAGCCTGAGACCGTGACCGAGCCCACCGACGTCGTCGCGATCGCGCAGGACCTCATCCGCATCGACACCACCAATCCCGGGGATAGCACCGGTCCCGGCGAACGCGCCGCGACGGAGTACGTCGCCGCGTTCCTGGCGGACCTCGGACTCGATCCGGTGATCCGCGAATCCGAGCCGCGTCGCACGAGTATGACGGCCCTCTGGGAGGGCGAGGACCGGACGCGGCCGCCTCTCGTGGTCCACGGGCACCTCGACGTGGTGAAGGCCTTCGACCACGAATGGCGGCACGCGCCCTTCGCGGGCGAGGTCGCCGACGGGATGGTGTGGGGGCGCGGCGCGGTCGACATGAAGGGCACGGACGCCGTGTACCTCGCGACGGTCGCCGACATGATCCGGTCCGGCGTCAAGCCCGCGCGGGACATCGTGCTCGGATTCTTCGCCGACGAGGAGGCCGGCGGCCGCAAGGGCGCCCGCTTCATGGTCGAGAACCACCGCGACGACTTCCGCGGGGCGACGGAGGCGGTGAGCGAGGTCGGCGGCTTCTCCACCCAGATCAACGGCCGACGCGCCTACCTGGTCCAGACCGCGGAGAAGGGTCTCCAGTGGCTGCGGCTCATCGCCACGGGCGTCGGGGCGCACGGGAGCCTCGTCCACGAGGACAACGCCGTCACGCGACTCGCGGAGGCGCTCGCCGCGATCGGCCGATACGCGTGGCCCCTCGACATCACCCCGACGGTCGAGGCGCTTCTCCGCGGCGTCGCAGAGCTGACCGGGGACACGTACGAACCGACCCCCGAGGTCGTCGACCGGCTCGTCGCCGCGCTCGGCAGCGCCGCCCGCTTCGTCGAACCCACGGTTCGCAACACGTCGAACCCGACCCAGATGGACGCGGGTTACAAGGCGAACGTCATCCCCAACAGCGCGACGGGCGTCGTCGACACGCGACCGCTCTTTGGGCAACATGAGGAGGTCGTGGCGGTCATCGAGCGCCTCGCGGGTCCGAACGTGAAGGTCGAGCCGATCGTCAGCGACATCGCCCTCGAGGTGCCGTTTTCCGGGCCGCTCGTCGACGCGATGATCTCCTCCCTCCAGGCGGAGGATCCTGGCGCCCCCGTGCTTCCCTACGCCCTCTCGGGGGGTACCGACAACAAGCACCTCAGCCGTATCGGGATCACGGGCTACGGGTTCGCGCCCCTGCAGCTTCCGCCGGACCTCGACTTCCCCGCGCTCTTCCACGGCATCGACGAACGCGTCCCCGTGGACGGGCTCGAGTTCGGCCGCCGCGTGATGCGACGGTTCCTCCGGGCCTGCTAGGCGACGGGCGCGCTACGCGAGGAGCGACGCGTCCGTGCGCCGGACCTTCATGGTGCGGCGACGGAGCCACACCCGCCGCGCCCCGCCGCGGAAGCGCTGGACGCGGGCGAGTTCCCACTTGCCGTACTCGGCCTCGTCCGCCAGCATCTGGCGCGCGGCGGCGCGGCTGACGTTCGCGGGGATGACGACGACGCGCGTCTCGAGTCGACTCGAACGCGTTGCGAGCCGGGCGGAGGGGACGACGGCGCCGCCTCGGCCTCGGGGAGAGATCTCGTGCATAGCGTTACCAGTTTGCACCGCCCACGGGTAACGTGAGGCCCATGGAAGCCGATGTCCGTGAGGCGTTGCGTCACCTGATCACCGCATTCGAGAACCACCTCGAGGCCGTCGCCTCGCGGAGGAGCCCCGATGACGCGGCGGTCGACGACGCGTACGAGGCGCTCGCGGCCGCCTTCGAACGATACGAGGAACAGCTCGATCTCGAGTTCGCGGAGGGTCTTCCCCTCGTGCTGGAGGACGACGACGCGGACGACGACTTCGAGTATGACGAAGCGGACGAGGACGCGGACGAGGCGGGCGACGCGGACGGCGATGACCTCGTCGAAGACGAGCTCGCGGACGACGATCTCGCGGACGACGACGAAGACGAGGACGCCGAGGACCTCGACGAGTTCGACCTGCGCGACTGACGCGGACTACCGGCGCTCGGGGTACCCGGTCGCCGGAGTGGACACCTCGTCGAGCGCCGCGCGAATCGCCGGGGGAAGGTCAAGGTCCTCCGCCGCGAGCGACGGCGCAAGCTGATCCGACGTCCGTGCGCCGACGATCGCGCTCGTGACGTGCGGCGCGTCGCGCGCCCACGCCAGCGCGACCTCGTGCGGGGCGCGACCGAGACCCGACGCCGCCGTGGCGAGTGCCTCGACGATCGAGGCGACGCGGTCGGTGAGATAGGGCTCGACGAATCCCGCGAGGTGGTCGGACGCGGCGCGGGAGTCCGCGGGGATCGCCGTCCGGTACTTCCCGGTGAGGACGCCGCGTCCCAGAGGCGACCAGGCGAACACCCCGAGCCCGAGGGCGCGGGCGGCGGGCAGGACCTCACGCTCGATACCGCGTTGGGCGAGCGAATACTCGACCTCCGTGACGGCGAGTCCTATCCTGCCGGCGAGCGTCGCGGCCCGCGCGGTCGCCCAGCCGGGAAAGTTCGAGATCCCCGCGTAGCGGGCGCGGCCGGAATTCACGGCGACCTCGAGCGCGTGGAGCGTTTCGTCGAGGGGGGTCGCGGGGTCGAAGGCGTGCACGAGCCACACGTCGACGTGATCGGTCGCGAGGCGCTCGAGGGAGTCGTCGAGGGTCCGCAGCAGCGAGTCGCGCGACGCGTCGACCGTGCCCCCGGACTCCGTGCGACGGATGCCGGCCTTGGTGCAGATCTGCACGTCGCGCCGCGAGATCGTTCCTCCGAGCATCGAGCCGATCAGCTCCTCGGCCCCTCCCTCGGCGTACGACGCCGCCGTGTCGACGAGGGTGCCCCCCGCGTCGAGGAAGGCGTCCAGCTGCAACCCCGCCTCGACGTCGTCCGTATCGCGGCTCCAGGTCATCGTGCCGAGCGCGAGGCGCGACACCTCGAGGCCCGTCGAGCCCGCCCGTCGTCTCTCCACGTCCCAGACGCTACCGGCGTCGCGGTGGCGGGAAGGGGCGGCGCGCGGAGGTAGTGTGGCCGGGTGAACTGGTGGGAGGCCGCGGTCCTGGGCGTAGTACAGGGCCTCACCGAATTTCTTCCGATCTCGTCGAGCGCGCACATCCGAGTGGTGGGCGCCCTCCTTCCCAACGGCACCGATCCCGGAGCGGCCTTCACGGCCGTCATCCAGATCGGCACGGAGTTGGCGGTCCTTCTGTACTTCCGGCACGACATCGTGCGAATCATCGGCGCGTGGTTCCGGGCGCTCGTGGGTCGCGACGGCGCGGACCGTGCGTCCCGGTTCGGGGCGCGCAATCCCGACGCGCGTCTCGGCTGGTGGGTCATCCTCGGATCGATCCCGATCGTCGTCCTCGGCCTTCTCTTCCAGAAGTCGATCGAGTCGAGCCTCCGCAACCTGTGGATCACCGCGGCGGTCCTCGCGGCCTTCGCGCTCGTGCTGGCCTGGGCGGACAAGATCGGCGCGAAGAACCGCGAGCTGACGGGACTGAAGGGGCGCGACGCGATCGTCCTCGGTTTCGCGCAGGCGGCCGCGCTCGTCCCCGGCGTCTCGCGCTCCGGCGGCACGATCTCCGCGGGCCTGTTCCTCGGGCTCAACCGCATCGCCGCGGCCCGCTACTCGTTCCTGCTCGCCATCCCCGCCGTACTCGGGTCGGGGGTGTACGAGCTGTACAGCAGCCGGGACGAGATCACGGCCGCAGGCGGGCCGGGCCTGACCGCGACGGTGATCGCCGCGGCGGTCGCGTTCGTCGTCGGCTACCTGGTGATCGTCTGGTTCCTGAGGATGCTCACGACGCGCTCGTTCACGCCGTTCGTGGTCTACCGGTGGCTCTTCGCCGCGGCGATCGTGATCCTGCTCGTCACGAACACCGTGCCGGTGCGCTAGCGACGCCTACTTGGCGCCGCCGCCGTCCCGTCGTCGGAGGAACTGCTCGAACTCGGCCGCGATCGCGTCGCCGGACGCCTCGGGAAGGCTCGCCGCGTCCGTGACCTCCTCGAGTTGCTTGATGTGCGCCGCGACCTCGTCGTCCTCGCGCGCGAGTTCGTCGACGCCGCGCTCCCACGCCTCGGCCTCGTACTCGAGATCCCCGAGGTCGATGGGGGCGCCGAGGAGCCGCTCGATGGCGCCGAGCAGCGTGCGCGTCGCCTTCGGGCTCGGAGGGTGCGCGACGTAGTGGGGAACGCCGACCCATCCGGAGACGACGGCCATGCCCCTCATCGACGCCTCGTGACCCAGGACTCCGGTGATCCCGGTGGGGCCGTCGTAGTCGGAGCGTTCGATGTCGAGGCGACGCCGGATCTCCGTCTCCTCGGACGTGAGGTAGACGGGGAGGGGGCGCGTGTGAGGCGCGTCGACGAGGAGCGCGCCGAGCGTCACGAGGACGTCGACGTCGAAATCCTCGGCCGCTCCGAGCACCTCGCGGGAGAACTGCCGCCACCGCATCGACGGCTCGATGCCGCGGGCGAGCAGCACGGTGCGTTCGGGCTGCGAGGGGATCTCCACCGTCGAGATGACGGTCCCGGGCCAGGAGATGATCCGGTCGCCCCGGTCGTTGCGCGACACCGTCGGGCGGCTCACCTGGAAGTCGTGGTAGTCCTCCGCGTCGAGGGCGATGTACTCCCGCGCGCCCCAGACGGTGGCGAGGTGGTCGAGGGCGGCGGACGCGGCGGAGCCTGCGTCGTTCCATCCCTCGAACGCCGCGATCATGACGCTCGACGCGGGATCGAGCGAGGACGCGCGGTCGGGAGGTGCCATTGTTCGAGCCTAGACTGTGCGCCTGTGAATGAGAACGTCGGGTGGCCCGAGGCGATCCTGTGGGACATGGACGGCACGCTCATCGACACGGAGCCCTACTGGATCGGCGCGGAGATCGCGCTGTGCGCCGCCCACGGAACGGTCTGGACCCACGACGACGGCCTGTCGCTGGTGGGGAACGCGCTCCCCGCGTCGGCGCGCGTCCTCCAGGCGAGGGGCGTCGATCTCGCCGAAGAGGTCATCATCGACGCGCTCCTGGACGAGGTTTCGACGAGGGTGCGGGAGCGGGCGCCGTGGCAAGGAGACGCCCGACGTCTGCTCGACCGCGCCCGGGCGCGGGGAGTGCCGTGCGCCCTCGTGACGATGTCCTACGCCCCCCTCGCCGACGCGTTCCTCGAGGACGCGGGCGCCTTCGACGTGGTCGTGACCGGGGAGATGGTTGCCCGGGGCAAGCCGGACCCCGAGCCGTACCACCTGGCCGCCGAGCGCCTGGGCGTCGCGATCGAGCGGTGCCTCGCGATCGAGGACTCGCCGTCGGGCATCCGGTCGGCCCACGCCTCGGGAGCGAGGACGGTCGCCGTGCGCCGCCTCACGCCTCTCGACCCGCTGTCCGGCATGTCGCGGGTGCGGAGCCTCGACTCGCTGACGGACGACGCGATCGTGCGCGTGATGGCGGGGGAGACGCTCGACGAACTCGGGGACGCGACCTAGTCGGGGTCGACGCCAGTCGCCGCGCGCACGGCGTCGGGGTCGAGCGGCGGAGGGGTGCCTCCGAACTCCGGGCAGAGCGCCTGGAAGGAGCACCAGGCGCAGAGCCGCCCCCGACGCGTGCGCCAGCGGGACGTCCGCGCGGCCTCGACGATCTCCTGCCAGAGGTCCCGGACCTCGTGCTCGATCCGGTCGAGGTCCTCGGCCGTCGGGTGGAGGGCGACCGCCGCCCCGTCTTTCAGGTACAGGAGTTGGAGGACGCTCGCGCGCCGCCCTCGAAGCCGCTCGACGAGGAGTGCGTAGAAGCGCATCTGGAACTTCGCCTGGGCGCCGTATTGAGGCGCCGGCGACTTGCCCGTCTTGTAGTCGACGACGCGAATCGAGCCGTCCTCCGCGACGTCGACGCGGTCGATGATTCCCCGGAGCAATGGGCCGTCGGGAAGCTGCCACTCGACGAACTCCTCGCGTGCCGCGGGTTCGAGGCGTTGCGGATTCTCCATCGTGAAGTACGTCGCGACGCGCTCGGCGCCCTCCGCCAGCCACGATCGTTCGGCCGCGGGCGAATCGTGGAGGGAGGCCAGGGCCGGATCCTTCGCCCGCATCGCCTCCCACTCCGGGGCGAGGAGCGCGGCGGCCGCGCCTTCTGTCCTCTCCTCCGCCGGAAGGTCGTACAGCTTCTCGAGGACGGAGTGCACGAGCGTGCCGAGCGTCGCCGCGGGCGAGGGCGGCTCGGGCACCTGGTCGACGACGCGCAGGCGGAACATCAGGGGGCACTGCCGGAAGTCGTTCGCGCGCGAGGGGGACAGCGCGGGGGACGCCGGGGCATGAGCCCACCCTACGGACCGGGGACGACGCGCGGGCCGGGCCGCGCCGGGAGGGGGAGGTTCCGCGCCGAACGACTAGCGTGGGGGCATGGCAGAGAGTCGCAGGCGTCCGGACGGATGGGTGATCGGTCACGCCTTCGGCGCGCCGGTCGTCTTCCAGTGGGCGTCTCTCATCACGATGGCGCTGATCGCATTCGTCGTGTCGCAACGCGGCGGAACGGTGGTGGGCGGCCCGTACGCCCGCGGGGCCATCCTTGTCGCGGTCCTCCTCGCCTCGGTCCTCGTGCACGAGCTCGCCCACGCCCTCGCGGCGCGTTCGTTCGGCCGAGACGTTAAGGAGATCGTGCTCACGGCGATGGGGGGACACACCACCTTCGACGCGCGCAACATGACACCCCTCGTCTCGGGGGTGACGGCGCTCGCGGGACCCGCGACCAACGCCCTCGTCGGCGTGGCGGCCTTGGCGCTCGTCCCCGCGGCGACCACGTCGACGATGATCTACCTCGCGGGGCTCGTCGGGAGCATCAACGTAATCCTCGCGATCTTCAACGTCCTCCCGGGTATCCCGATGGACGGCGGCCGCGTCCTCGAGGCGCTCGTCTGGGGCGTGACCGGCCGCCAGCGATGGGGGACGATCGTCGCAGCGTGGGGCGGACGTGTCGTCGTCGTGGGGTTCGCGGTGTACGTGGTGGCTACCAACTTCGGCGGCGGACGCACGCCGAGCACGTTCTCCCTCGCGTGGGGGTTCCTGCTGATCACGATGCTCTGGCCCGCCTCCACGCAGGCGTTGCGCGGCGTGAGGGCGCAGCGCCTCGTCGAATCCGTCACCGTCGACCGCCTCATGCGCCGCGCGATCGGCGTGCGCTTCGACGCGTCGGTCGCGACGGCCGTTCGCGAGGCCGAGCGCGCGGGCGCGGACGAGGTCGTGGTGCTCGGCGCCGACGGAACCCCCGCCGGCCACTTCGCCGTCTCGACCGCGTCGTCCGTTCCCGAGGATCGGCGCATTTCGACCCGCCTGGACGCCGTGACCGTCCCGCTCCCGCGGGGTGCCGCCATCGGGATGACGATCCCGGGCCCCCAGGCGTTGGAGACGATCCGCGAGTGGTGGGACAAGACGGACGCGCTCGTGGTGATCGACGACGGCGAGGTCGTGGGTCTCGTGCGCCTGGCCGAGGTCGCCCAGCGCCTCAAGTGACCCGCGCCGCGGCCCCTAGACTTGGGCCGTGACCCCTCAACACGCCGCCCCCGTGGGCGCGGAAACTCGCCGCGGACCCCTGCGCGCGGGCGATCGCGTCCAACTGACGGACGCGAAGGGTCGCCACCACACCATCACCCTCGAGGCGGGCACGACGTTCCACACGCATCGGGGCGCCTTCGAGCACGACTCCCTGATCGGGAAGCCCGAGGGGACGGTCGTCACGACCCCGAGCGGAATCGTCTTCCTCGCCCTGCGCCCGCTCCTCACGGACTTCGTCCTCTCCATGCCGAGGGGCGCCCAGGTCGTGTACCCGAAGGACGCCGCCTTGATCGTCGGCCAGGCGGACGTCTTTCCCGGGGCGCGCGTCGTCGAGGCGGGGGTCGGCTCGGGCGCCCTGTCGATGTCGCTCCTCCGCGCGGTGGGAGACGGTGGCTCGCTTCTGTCGATCGAGAGGCGCGCGGACTTCGCGGACATCGCCCGGGCGAACGTCGCGGCGTATTTCGGCGCGGTCCCGCCCGCGTGGCAGGTCGCGGTCGGCGATTTCGCGGAGGTCGCGCCCGAGCGCTGCGACGAGGGAAGCGTCGACCGGGTCGTGCTGGACATGCTCGCCCCGTGGGAGAACATCGACGCCGCGGCGCGGGTGCTCGCCCCGGGCGGCGTCTTCCTCGCGTACGTCGCGACCACGACCCAGCTCTCCCGGCTCGCCGAGGACCTCCGCGCGCACGGCGGCTTCACCGAGCCCTCCGCCTCCGAGACCCTGCTGAGGACGTGGCACCTCGAAGGCCTGGCCGTGAGACCGGACCACCGGATGGTCGGCCACACGGGCTTCCTTCTGACGACGCGTCGGATGGCGCCGGGCGTCGACGCGCCGCTGCGTACGCGACGTCCGGCGAAGGGCGCGTACCCCGTCGACGAGGAGTGGGCGCCCGAGGACCTGGGCGAGCGCCCGGTGAGCGAGAAGAAGATCCGCAAAGTCCGGCGCGGCGTCGTGGCACCGGAGGAGGGGGAGTGACGGGAATGAGCCTCGGAGACGACGTGCAGCGGCTTCAGAAGCAGAACGCGGAACTCGGCCGGTTGCTCGAGTCGGCGCGCTCCCAACTGGGGGAGATGAGGGAGCGCCTCGCCGAGCTGAGCGCGCCCCCGCAGACGTTCGCGACGCTGCTCGGATGGGCGGGCGACCACGCGGACGTCATGGTCGCCGGACGGCGCATGCGCGTGGCCGTCGCCCCGAGCGTCGTCCCGCGACCTCGCGCCCGGCCAGGAGGTGCTGGTCAACGCGCTCAACGTCGTCGTCGACACCGCGGGACCCGAGCGCGCGGGCCAGGCGGCCATCGTCCGCGAGGTGATCGACGAGGAGCGGCTCCTCGTCGTCGCGCGCGGCGAGGACGAGCGGGTCGCGATCCTGCTCGGCGGGAACGCCCGCGAACGCGTGCACGAGGGCGATACGGTCATCATCGACCCGCGCACGGGCTTCGCGAACGAGAAGGTCGAGCGCACGGGCGTCGAGTCGCTCCTTCTCGAGGAGGTGCCTGACGTCTCCTACGAGGCGATCGGGGGCCTCGCGGCGCAGATCGAGCGCATCCACGACGCGATCGAGCTTCCGCTCCGCCACCCCGAGCTGTATCGCGGAGCACGCGCTCGAGCCCCCGCGCGGGCTGCTGCTGTACGGCCCGCCCGGGTGCGGCAAGACGCTGATCGCCAAGGCGGTCGCCCACTCGCTCGCCGACGCCGCCGGGGCCCGACCGCAGCTACTTCCTGTCCGTGAAGGGCCCGGAGTTGCTCAACAAGTACGTCGGCGAGACCGAGCGATACATCCGCACGATCTTCGAGCGGGGCCGCGCGAAGGCCGCGGACGGCGCCCCCGTCGTGATCTTCTTCGACGAGATGGACGCACTGTTCCGGGCGCGCGGCTCCGGGGTGTCGCTCCGACATGGAGACCACGATCGTCCCGCAGCTGCTGACCGAGCTCGACGGAATCGAGGAGCTGGGCAACGTCCTCGTGATCGGCGCGTCGAACCGCGAGGACATGATCGATCCGGCGATCCTCCGCCCGGGGCGGCTCGACGTGAAGATCGAGATCGCCCGCCCGGACCGCGACGCGGCGGTCGACATCATCGGCAAGTACCTCACGCCGGCGCTGCCGCTCGCCGCCACCGAGGTGTCCGCCCACGGGGGCGCCCGAGGGGGCGGCGACGCGCGATGGCCGTCGCGGCGGCCGACTACCTCTTCGACGACGGCGGACGCCTCGACGCTACGTCTCGGGCGCGATGCTCCGTAACATCGTCGACCGGGCGAAGACGCGCGCGGTGAAGGCGGTGATCGCCGGCGGGGCGCGGGGGATCACGGCGCGACCAGGTCATCGAGGCGTGCGCCGAGGAGCTTCGCGAGGTGCGAGCGGTGGACGCGCGAGGGCTCGGCCGGGGCTGACGTGCGGGTCTGCGGCGTCGAGACGGAGTACGGGGTCACGGATCCGACGGACCCGGGTGCCAATCCGATCCTCCTGAGCAGCATGCTCGTCGCGGCGTACCGGGAGGCGTCGGAGCGTCGGCGACCGCGCCGTGGGACTACGGAGGCGAGGACCCGCTGCAACGACCAGCGGGGGTATCCGGCGCGACCGCGCCACGGCGCACCCGACCTCCTCACGGACGAGCCCCGAGTCGGACGCCGACGGGGGTCACCTCGCCGTCGCCGCGGCTCCTGGGAGGATCCCGCGCACCTCAACGTCGTCCTCGGCAACGGGGCCCGCTTCTACGTCGACCATGCCCACCCGGAGTACTCGGGGCCCGAGGTGACGAGCGCCCGCGACGCGGTCGTCTGGGATCGCGCCGGCGACCGCGTCGCGCGGCGCGGCCGCGGCAGGCGCTCGCCGCGTCGGGCCAAGCGTCGCGCTCTACAAGAACAACGTCGACGGCAAGGGCGCCTCGTACGGGACGCACGAGAACTTCCTCGTCGCCCGCGGCGTTGCCGTTCGAGGACCTCGCGCGACGCCTCACCGCCCACCTCGTCACGCGTCAGGTCTACACGGGCGCCGGTCGCGTGGGCTCGGCCAGCGCGGCGAGGAGCCGGGATTTCAGATATCCCAGCGCGCGGACTACATCGAGGCCGAGGTGGGGCTCGAGACGACGCTCCGGCGTCCCATCGTCAATACGCGGGACGAGCCCCACGCGGACGCCGAGCGCTGGCGGCGCCTCCACGTCATCATCGGGGACGCGAACGCCATGGACACCCCGACCCTGCTCAAGATCGGGACGACGGCTCTCGTCCTCTCCGCGATCGAGGCGGACGACGCGCGGCTCGACCTCCTGGTCCTCGAGGACCCCGTTCGGGAGGTCCAGGCCGTGTCGCGCGACCTGACGCTCCGTCGACGCCTGCGCCTCGCCTCCGGGGGCGAGTCGACGGCCCTCGAGATGCAGCGCGCCCTCCTCGAGATCGCGCGGGACTACGCGGAGGACGCCGGCGACGCCGAGGTTCTGGCGCGCTGGGAGGACGTGGTGGACCGCCTGTCTCGCGACCCCCTCGCGTGCGTCCGGGATGTGGAGTGGGTCGCGAAACTGTCGCTCCTGGGCAGGCTCCGGCAGCGCTACGGCACGGGCGAGCGTCCGCTGGCGTGGGACGACGCCCGGCTCGCCGCCGCGGACATTCAGTGGAGCGACGTCGATCCGGCGCGGGGGTTGTGCTCCCGTCTGGTCGCGGCCGGCGCGATCGAACGCCTCGTGTCGGACGAGGAGGCGGAGGCGGCGGTCGCGTCGCCCCCACGGACGACGCGGGCGTGGGTTCGGGGACGGGTCGTCGCCCACCGGCCCGACGTCGTGGACGCGGCGGGCTGGTCGACCGTCGTCCTCGATCGTGGCGAGGGTCACCGGGATCTCGAGGTTGTGGCGCTCGTCGACCCCCTGCGCGACGACCCACCCGATCCTCGACGCCCTGCTCGAGCCGTAGACTGGGCGTATGCCTCAGGTCACGAGCGGCGACCAGCCGTATGACGACGCGCCCGAGCCCGACGAGCCGCCCGCCGCGGCGCCGCAGGCCCAAACGGACGCCGTTGATTCGCTCCTCGACGAGATCGACGTGACGCTTCAGTCGAACGCTGAGCAGTTCGTGCGCAGCTTCGTGCAAAAGGGCGGCGAATAGCCGATCCCGTGACCGCGACCGAAGCGCCACCGCCGATCGACGTCGCGCCCGCGCGCCGGATTTTCGGGCTCGAGACGGAGTTCGGCCTCCACTTCCACACGGATGCCCAGCGCAAGGTGACGTCGGAGGAGGTGGCGGGGGCCCTCTTCCACTCGGTCGTCGCGTGGGGCCGTTCTTCGAACGTCTTCCTCACGAACGGCTCACGCCTGTACATCGACGTCGGAGCCCATCCGGAGTACGCGACCGCGGAGTGCGACGACCTCTACGACCTGGTGGCCCTCGACAAGGCGGGGGAGCGGATCGTCGCGGCGCTCGTCGACGACGGCGAGCGGCGCCTCGCGGAGGCGGGCGTCCCGGGGAGATCCACCTGTACAAGAACAACGTCGACTCCGCGGGCAACTCGTACGGGTGCCACGAGAACTACCTCGTGCGCCGCCGGTCGGACTTCACATCCTTCGCGGCGGCGTTGCTCCCGTTCCTGGTGACGCGCCAGGTCGTCGCGGGTTCGGGCGGCGTCGTGGGTTCGGGCGCGTCGGCGCGGTACGCCTTCTCGCCGCGCGCGGACTACATGTGGGAGGCGATGTCCTCGGCGACCACGCGATCGCGCCCCATGATCAACACCCGCGACGAGCCGCACGCCCACGCGGACCTCTACCGGCGCCTTCACGTGATCGTCGGCGACTCCTCGATCGCGGAGCCCACCGTCCTGTTCAAGGTCGGCGCCACGGACCTGATCCTCCGTCTGCTCGAGGCCCGCGTCCGCCTTCCCCGCCTCGATCTCGCGCGGGAGATGCAGGCGATCCGCGACGTGTCGCACGACGTCTCCGGCCAAGCGACGGTCGAGCTGGCCGACGGGCGCCACGTCACGGCGGTCGAGATCCAGGAGCAGTACCTCGAGGCCGTCGAGTCGCGCCTCGACGCCGAGATCGAG
The DNA here is from genome assembly GCA_963823015.1 of uncultured Actinomycetota bacterium. GTDB lineage: Bacteria > Actinomycetota > Actinomycetes > Actinomycetales > Demequinaceae > JAFGBM01. The sequence continues at coordinate 57,449 of CAWGJW010000002.1, forward strand.
AGGACCCCCGTGACGGAGCGGATCCTCGACCTGTGGAGGCGGGGCCTCGCGGCGGTCCGCGACGGCGACCCCTCGGGCGTCTGGACGGAATTGGACTGGGCGATCAAGTTCCGGCTCATCGATCGTTTGCGCGGCCGGGATTCGCTCGCTCTCGACGACCCGCGCGTGGCGCGGCTCGATCTCGCGTATCACGACGTCGCGCCGGGACGGGGGCTGGCGACCGGTCTGGCCGCCCAGGGCCTCCTGGCGCGCGAAGTGCCGGAGTCCGCCGTCGAGCGCGCCGTGGACGAGCCGCCCGCCACGACGCGCGCCCGGCTGCGCGGCGCCTTCGTCCGAGCGGGCCTCGAGGCGCGTCGCGACTTCACGGCGGACTGGGTTCGTCTGAAGATCGTCGGGGAGGAGGGCAGAACAGTGTTGCTCAAGGACCCGTTCCGCAGCGAGGACGCCCGGGTCGACGCCCTGATCGAGGCGATGTTTCGCGCGAGGCCGCGCGTAGACTAGACGCCTTATCCCTCTGGAGGCCGGGTCATGCGACGCGCGTTCGCCGTGCTCGCCGGCGCGCTCGTTGCGCTCGCCGGCTGCTCGGGCGTGCCCGGTGCCAATCCGAGCGCGGCGACGATCCAGGACATCACCGTGGGCGCGGGTCCCGACGGGGTGCCGACGATCGACTACCCGGTCGGAGCATCCTTCGACGCCGAGGACTCCCGCGTCGAGTGGGAGGGCAAGGGGCCGCGCCTCACCGAGGGAGGGCCGGTCCTCCTCGACATGTACTCCGTCTCGCTCGCGACAGGCGACGTCCTCGTCGACACGTACGCGGAGCTGCCTCAGGCCTACCTCCTCGCGCCGGAACTCCTCGGCGAACAGCTGCACGACGCTCTGGTCGGGCACCGCGTCGGCGCCCGCATCCTCCTCGTGATGCCGCCGACCGAGACCCACCCCGAATTGGGGTCGACCGCGCTCGTCGCGGATGTCCTTCCGGAACAGGCCGTCGGCGAGACCCTTCCGACGGAGGACGACATGCCGTTCGTCGCGAGCGGTAGCGACGGCGAACCCGTCCTCACCTTCCGGGACGGCGTCGACCTCCCCACCACCCTCGAGTCCTCGACGGTGATCCAGGGCGACGGCCCCCAGATCAAGACGGGTTCGCGCGTTCTGCTCAACTACGAGGAGCTGTCGGCGACCACCCGCGAGGTCATTAAGTCCACGTGGCCCCTCGAGACGGCCCCGTGGGGCGTCACCGTGGGGCAGGGGCAGATGCCGACGGGCCTCGAACAGAGCCTGATCGACGTGGCCCAGGGCTCGAGGATCATCGTGATCGTGCCCCCGGTCGCGGGCTACGGAGACGACCGCCTGATCTTCGTCGTCGACGTGCTCGCCGTGCGGAATCCGGTGTAGGGCGATGGGCGTCGCCGTTCGCGTCATCCCCTGCCTGGACGTCGACGCCGGCCGGGTGGTCAAGGGCGTCAACTTCCTCGAATCTCCGCGACGCCGGGGACCCCGTGGAGCTCGCCCGCGCGTACGGCGACGCCGGGGCCGACGAGGTGACATTCCTCGACGTCTCCGCGTCGTCCTCCGGCCGGGAGACCATGGTCGACGTCGTGAGACGCACGGCCGAGGGCGTCTTCGTTCCCCTCACGGTCGGCGGCGGAGTACGCGCCGTCGAGGATGTTGACCGTCTGCTGCGCGCCGGCGCCGACAAGATCGGCGTGAACACCGCGGCGATCGCGCGCCCGGAACTCGTCTCCGAGATCGCCGATCGCTTCGGCAACCAGGTGCTCGTCCTCTCCGTCGACGCTCGGCGGTGCGCCGAGGGCGTCTCGACGCCGTCGGGGTACGAGGTGACCACCCACGGGGGTCGGAGGGGAACGGGTATCGACGCTGTCGCGTGGGCGGCGCGCGGCGCGGAGCTCGGCGCCGGCGAGATCCTGCTCAACTCGATGGACGCCGACGGCACGACCGACGGATTCGACCTTGAGATGACTCGCGACGGTACGCGCGGTCGTCGACGGTCCCGCTCATCGCGTCGGGCGGGGCTGGGGAGGCCCGCGCACTTCGTCGAGGCCGCCCTGGCGGGGGCCGACGCCGTGCTCGCCGCGAGCGTCTTCCACTTCGGCACGCTGTCGATCGCGCGAGGTCAAGACCGCGATGCGAGAGGCGGGGATCGAGGTCCGGTGAGCGGACGCAGGACCCGCGCGGCTCCGGCTACGCGCTCTCCGGCTCCTTCACGCGCAGCGCGATGGGGCGTGATCGCCCACGCCCTTCGCACCGAGCCTCGGCGCTTCGCCGTCGGCGATCTCCGCGGCCGCGCTGTTCGGCATCCTCGTCGTGTTCTTCGGGTCGATGCTCGGGGAAATCGTTGACGACGTCGTGCTTCCCGGGGTCGCGGTGAGGCGATCGGCGGCCCGTGGGGGAGCGTCACCCAGCGCCCGCGCGACGCGATCCTCCTCGCGGGCGGCGCGTTCCTCGCCATCGGTATCGTGAACGCCGTGCTCGTCGCCATACGCCGAACCGCGCAAGGGTGGGCCGTCGCCGGGGTCGGGGCACGGCACCGCCGCGTCGTGGCGGACGCCCTGGCCTCGCTTCCGCTCGGCTGGCATCGCTCGAACCCGGCCGGCCGCATGTTGTCCGCGATGTCGTCGGATTCCGAGACCGCCACGGATCCCCTCCATCCCCTCGCGTTCACGCTCGGATCGTTCGTCATGATGATCGCCGCCGGAGTCGCCTTGGTGCGGATCGACCCGTGGATGGCGGTCACGGGGATGGCGGTCGTTCCCGCGATTCTCGCCATCAACGTCGTCTACGAACGCGTGATCACCCCGCGGTGGGACCGGGGGCAGTCGCTACGGGCGCGGGTGTCGACGATCGCCCACGAGAGCTTCGAGGGAGGAACGGTCGTCAAGGCGCTCGGCGCGGAGGACCGCGAGACCGGGAGGTTCCGCGAGGCGGCGGAGGGCGCTACGAGACGCGGACATCGCCGTGGGCCGGACCAGCGCCTGGTTCGAGCCGATCATGGACATGGTCGTTCCCCTGGGATCGCTCGCTGCTGATGCTCGTCGGGGCCGTGCGCGCCGAGGCGGGCGCGGTGACGGTCGGCGGCGTCGTCTCGGCGATCTACCTCATCACGCTCCTCGCGGTGCCGATCCGCGGCATCGGGTGGGTGCTCGGGCAGATGCCCCAGGCGCTCGTCGCCTTCGGCCGCATCGGCTCGATCGAGGAAGCGGCGACCGAGGTCGACGAGCCGGGGCACCTCGCGTCGCCAAGGAGGGCGCGGGGGCGTCGTCCTTCGACGGGGCGGACATCGGCGCCGACGACGGCGACGGCGCGCTCAAGGTCCTCGTCCACGACGTGACGCTCCATCTCGAACCCGGGACCATCACCGCCCTCGTCGGGGCCACGGGCGCGGGCAAGAGCACCGTCGCGATGGCCGCGGCGCGATTGTCGCGCCCCGTGCGCGGGACGGTCCGCCTCGACGCGACGGACATCGCCGTCGTCGCCGCGCTGGGCGAGCACGTCTCGCTCGTTCCCCAGGCCTCGTTCGTCTTCGGGTCGACCGTGCGCGACAACATCACGCTCGGGGAGCCCTTCGACGACGAGCGAGTGTGGGAGGCGCTCCGTTCGGCGTCGATCGACGACGTGGTCAAGGACCTCGGGGGGGAGGAGGCGGACGGTCTCGACGCCGTCCTCGAGGAGCGCGGGATGAACCTCTCGGGAGGTCAGCGCCAACGCATCGCCATCGCGCGGGCCCTCGTCAGGAATCCCCGCGTGCTCGTGCTCGACGACGCCACCAGCGCGGTCGACCCGCGCGTCGAGCAGGACATCCTCCGGGCGCTGCGCCGCGACGGCGACGGCCCGACCGTGCTCATCATCGCGTACCGGCTCGCGTCGATCCTGCTGGCCGACCGCGTGATTCACGTGGACTCCGGTCGCGTCATCGACTCCGGTACCCACGGCGAGCTCCTGACGCGGGACGCGGGATACCGCGAGATCGTCACGGCCTACGAGGCCGACACCAGGCGCCGGGAGGACGAGGAAGCGGGGTGGGTCGGATGAGTGAGAGGCCGACGCTTCGCGCGACGTTCAGACGCGGCTTCGAGGTGAGCCCGGAGATGCGCCGCGGGCTGGGGGTGACGCTCGCCCTCGCGGCCTTCGCGGCCAGCGGGAGGGCGGCGGTTCCGTTCCTCACCCAGCGCGTGACGGACGGCGGGCTCCTCGCGCCCGGCGGCGTCGACGTGCCGTTCGTCACCCGCTACGTGACGGTCGGCGCGATCCTCCTGGTCGCGGCGAGCCTCGTCGCGTGGGTGGTCCGGAGCCGCATGGTCGCGGCCGCGGAACGCGGCCTCGCCACGCTCCGCGTCGGCGCCTTCGATCGCGTCCACCGACTCTCGGTCCTCACCCAGAACGCGGAGCTCCGCGGGCACTACGTCTCTCGCGTCACGGGCGACGTCGACGTGATGCGCGACCTTATGCAGTGGACCGGCGCCGCGATGATCGTGTCGACGCTCGAGATGCTCATCGTCTTCGGGGTGATGGTCGCGTATTCGTGGGAGCTCGCCCTCATCGTCCTGGCGTGCTTCGTTCCGTTGTCGATCGCCCTCGGCATACTCCAGCCCCGCATATCGGAGGCGTTCCGCGGCGTGCGCTCAAGGATGGCCGACCTCCTCGCCCGTACGTCCGAACAGATCGTGGGGGTCGCGACGATCCGCTCGTACGGCGTGCAGGAGCGGATGCGCCAACGGCTACGCGACGACATCGGCGGAATCCTCGCCGCGGAGAAGCGCGCGAGCGTGCTGGCGTCATCCCTCTTCTCGACCACCGTGTTCGGCCAGGCGCTCGCGACCGGCGTCGCGCTCGTCGTCGGAACGGGATTCGCGCTCCACGGGCGTCTTTCCGTGGGAACGGTGGTGGCGTTCGCGTTCCTCGTCTATATGTTCTCCGGTCCCCTCATGTGGATCATCGAGATGCTCGCGGAGATGCAGCGGGCGCTCGTCGGGTGGCGCCGGGTTCTCGAACTCGTCGACGCGGAGGTCACCGTCGAGGACGCGGGGGAGACGGGAACGGAACCTCCGGCGGGGCGCATCGGCCTCGAGGTCGACCGGGTGCGACTCACGTATCCGGGAGGACCCGAGGTGCTCAAGGGGGTGTCTCTCTCGCTGGACGCGGGGCAGAGGCTCGCCCTCGTCGGACAGACCGGTTCCGGGAAGACGTCGCTCGCCCGGCTCGTGTCGCGCTTCTTCGACCCGACGGAGGGGGAGATACGCATCGGGGGCGTGGGCCTGCGCGACGTGCCGACCGCCGCGCTCCGCCAGCGCTTGGCCGTCGTGCCCCAGGAGGGGTTCCTCTTCGACGGGACCATTCGCGACAACCTCGCCTACGCCCTGCCCGACGTCGCCGAAAACGACCTGTCCCGGCGCGCCGAGGAGGCGTTCGAGGCCCTCGGCCTCGGCGCGTGGCTCGGGCGGACGGGAGCGGGTCTCGACACGTCGGTCGGGACCCGGGGCGAGCTGTTGTCGGCAGGGGAGCGGCAACTCGTGAGCATCGCGCGCGCCTATCTCCGCGACCCGGACATCCTGATCCTTGACGAGGCGACGTCGGCCGTCGACCCGGCCACCGAACTGCGGATCAGCCGAGCGCTGGAGGCGCTCATGAACGGCCGCACGAGCATCGTCATCGCGCACCGCCTGTCGACGGCGGAGCGCGCCGACTTCGTGGGGGTCATGGAGGAGGGCCGCCTCGTGGAGTTCGGCACTCACGGCGAACTCGCCCGAGGCGACGGGACGTACTCCCGTCTCTACGCGGCGTGGGTCTCGCAGACCCGCGACTGACGCGAAGCGAAGCGTGGAATGATGGGCCCATGGCTCTCGACCCCGGCATCGCCAGCCGATTGAAGAGGGACGCCCAGGGCCTCGTGTGCGCGGTCGTCCAGCAATACGACACCCGAGAGGTCCTCATGGTCGGGTGGATGGACGACGAGGCGCTCGACCAGACGCTGACGACCGGTCGTGTCGTGTTCTGGAGCCGGAGCAGGCAGGAATTGTGGCGCAAGGGCGACACCTCCGGCAACATCCAACGCGTCAAGTCGGTCGCGCTCGACTGCGACGGCGACGCGCTCCTCGTCGAGGTCGATCAGGTCGGTTCCGCGTGCCACACCGGCACCAGGACGTGCTTCGAGGCCGGGGGAGACCTCGGAGCTGTGGACGCGGTCGCGGGGGACGAGTCGTGACCGAGCCGCACATGCTCGGGTGGGGGGAGACGTGGCCCTCGCGCGCGGGCTTCGTCGGCCTCGGGGCGACGCACCGCGTCGTCCCCGTCGTGCGGCGGGTCCTCGCGGATTCGACCACGCCCGTCGCCGTGTACCGCGCCCTCGCCGCGGGGCGACCGGGCACGTTCATCCTCGAATCCGCCGACCCGGGCGGCGCCCGCGCTCGGTTCTCCTTCGTCGGGGTGCGTTCGCGCGCGACGCTGACGGCGACGGGATCGCGGGCGCGATGGACCGGCGACGTCCCGGTCGGCCTCGCCGACGCCCCTCCGCTCGAGGCGATTCGGCAGGTCCTCGAGGAGATGCGTTCCGAGACGATCGCGGGCCTTCCGCCGCTGACCGGTGGGCTCGTCGGCCTCCTCGGATGGGACATCATCCGCGAGTGGGAGCCGACGCTACCGTCGCGCGCCCCCCGCGAACTCGACGTTCCCGACGTCGTACTCATGTTCGCGACCGACCTCGCCGCCATCGACCATCATGACGGCAGCGTGTGGCTGATCGCGAACGCGGTCAACGCGGACGCCCGCGAGACGGGTATCGACGCCGCGTACGACGACGCGGTGGCGCGGGTCGACGCGATGGAGGCGGCGCTGCGCGCCGCCCCCGCCGGCGAGATCTCGGTCCTCGCGGAGGACGCGGGCGATCCCGAGGTACGGCAGCGGTCGGAGCCGGGCGAGTACGAGCGCGTCGTCGAGATTTGCAAGGAGGCCATCCGGGACGGCGAAGTCTTTCAGGTGGTGCCCTCGCAGCGCTTCGACCTCGACTGTTCCGCGAGTCCGCTCGACGTCTACCGCGTGCTCCGCACGCTCAACCCGAGCCCGTACATGTACTACCTCCAGGTCGAGGACGCGGACGGCCGGGAGTTCGCGGTGGTGGGATCGAGCCCGGAGTCGTTGGTCGCCGTCAAGGATGGCGAGGTCATGACCTACCCGATCGCAGGTTCGCGCCCGCGCGGGCAGACGCCGGAGGAGGACGCCCTGCTCCAAAAGGACCTCCTCGCGGACCCGAAGGAGATCGCGGAGCACATCATGCTCGTCGACCTCGCGCGCAACGACCTCGCGCGGGTCTGCGCCCCGACCTCGGTCGAGGTCGTCGACTTCATGGCGGTGAACCGGTACAGCCACATCATGCATATCTGCTCCACGGTCGTGGGGCGGCTCGAGCGCGGCGCGTCGGCGCTCGACGCATTCGTGGCGACCTTCCCGGCCGGGACGCTCTCCGGGGCACCGAAGCCGAGGGCGATCGCGCTGATCGACGAGGTCGAACCCGCCCGACGCGGCTTCTACGGCGGGGCGGTCGGGTACTTCGACTTCGCCGGGAATATGGATGTCGCGATCGCGATCCGAACGGCGCTCATTCAATCCGGAGTCGCGCGCGTGCAGGCGGGAGCCGGGATTGTCGCGGACTCGGTGCCCGAACGGGAGGCTCAGGAGACGCGCGACAAAGCCGCCGCGATGATTCGCGCGATCGCGATCGCGTCGCGGCTCACCCCGGAGGTTTCTCGCTAGACTCGCGCCAACGACCCTTGGGAGGATCATGACGCACAACGGCGTCGAGGGTGCCGGAGTACCTCACGCGGCACCCTCGAACCATGGACGCACGGTGGCGGCCTGGGTGACGAATATCGGGATCACGCTCGGCGCGCTCGTCGCGGCCGTCGGCGTCGCCCTGGCGGCGTGGGTCCTCGTGTGGATCGGGTCCTCGGTCGTGGCGGCCAGCCTTATCCTCGGCGGCATCCTCAAGGCCCTCGGGCACGGCCAACCCAAGTCTCGACCCCGCGCTTGACCCCAAACGGGCGGTATCCCGTGCCCAGACGGGCTCGCGTCGATACACTCGGCACTACCGCTTCGGCGGTTCGCTCGTCTGGCAGGACGAGTACACCCATCAAAGGAGTTCGATCATGACCACCCCCCCTCCGCCTCCCGCCGCACCCGTGGCGTCGCCGAATAACGGCAAGGCGCTCGCCTCGATGATCGTCGGCATCGTCGCGGTCTTCCTCTCCTGCTACTGGTTCTTCGCGCTCCCGGGCGGCGCCACCGCGCTCATCCTCGGGATCATCGGCCGCAAGGAGGTGTCGCAAGGCAAGGGGACGAACGGGGGGATGGCTCTCGCGGGCATCATCCTCGGTTCCATCGCGGCGTTCTTGGGCCTCGCGATGCTGGTGCTGTGGATCTTCGCGCTGGTGAGCGGCGACGCGGGCTTCTCGTACTGCGTCGACAACCCCGACAGCTGGATTTGCAAGGGCCAGTGACGGCAGTCGCGACCGCGACGCCCGGGGACCGTGTCTCCGAGGCGTCGCGGTCGCGCGTCTCCTGGAGGGCCGCGGGCTGGCCGATGGTCGTCGCGGGCATCACCGCCGTGACGACCGGGTACGTCGCCCTGCACGATCCCAACGGCCCGGCCGCCCACCTTCCGGTGTGCCCGCTTCACGCCGCCACCGGTCTGTGGTGCCCCGGCTGCGGGGGCACGCGCGCGGCCTACGATCTCGCGCACGGGGACGTCGTCGGGGCGCTGTCGATGAATCCCCTCTTCACTCTGGCGGTCCCGATCCTCGCCGTCGTGTGGACCCGCTGGCTGCTCCGGGGCCAAGGGGTGCGGCTGAAGGCGTGGAGGTTCCGGTCCTGGGGCGGCTACGTCCTCGGAATCGTCCTGCTCGCGTTCACCATCCTCCGGAACACGCCGGCGTTCGGTCCGTACCTCGCCCCGTAGCCCCGCCCCCAGGGGCCGGTGAGCCGCGCTCCTGTATCGCGGCTACCATGGACCCATGGGAGACGTGGCGCGATGAACGTCCTGGAGTCCATCCTCGTCGGGGTCAGAGAGGACCTCGAGGCGAGGCAGAGCCAGTGCTCGATGGACGCGCTCAAGGAGCGCGCCGCGAGGATCCCCGGCGCGAAGGACGCGAGGCAGATCCTCGCGAGCAAGGAAGTCTCGGTGATCGCCGAGGTGAAGCGCCAGAGCCCCTCGAAGGGCGAGCTCGCCGATATTTCCGACCCGGCCGCCCTCGCGACCGAGTACGAGGCCGGCGGCGCCGCCGCTATCTCGGTCCTCACCGAACCCCGGCGCTTCGGCGGAAGTCTCGCCGACCTCGACGCCGTCCGGTCCAAGGTCGACATCCCCGTCCTACGCAAGGACTTCATCATCACGCCGTATCAGGTGTGGGAGGCCCGGGCGCATGGGGCCGACATCATCCTCCTGATCGTCGCCGCGCTCGAGCAGATGGCCCTTGAGGCCCTGGTGGAACGCGCGCAGTCGCTCGGCATGACGGCCCTCGTCGAGGTGCACGAGGAGGGGGAGGTCGCGCGCGCGGTCGACGCCGGCGCGCGAGTCATCGGGGTGAACGCGCGCAGCCTCAAGACGCTCGAGGTGGATCGCGGGACGTTCGGGCGCATCGCGCCCCTGATCCCGGACGGCATCGTGCGCATCGCGGAGTCGGGCATTCGGGATTCGCACGACGTGGTGGAATACGCGCGAATGGGCGCGGACGCGGTGCTCGTCGGGGAGGCACTCGTCAAGGACCGCGACCCGCGCACCACCGTCGCGGAGATGGTCGCGGCCGGGGCGCATCCCGCGCTCCGGGCGGTTCGCCCGTGACGGATTCGCTCCAGGCCTCGCCGGGCCCGTACTTCGGTGAATTCGGTGGTCGCTTCGTTCCCGAGGCCCTCATGGCCGCCCTCGACGAACTCACGGACGCCTACGAGAAGGCGAAGGTCGATCCCGCCTTCCAGGAGGAACTCGATCGTCTCGCCCGCGACTACACGGGCCGCCCCAGCATCGTCACGGAGGTGCCGCGCTTCGCCCGCCACGCGGGGGGCTCGCGGATCCTTCTTAAGCGCGAGGACCTCAATCACACCGGTTCCCACAAGATCAACAACGTGCTCGGTCAGGCTCTCCTGACCAAGCGCATCGGCAAGACCCGCGTCATCGCGGAGACCGGCGCCGGGCAGCATGGAGTCGCGACCGCCACGGCCGCCGCGCTGATGGACCTCGAGTGCACGGTGTACATGGGTGAGGAGGACACCAGGCGTCAGGCGCTCAACGTGGCGCGCATGCGCCTGCTCGGCGCGGAGGTCGTGCCCGTCACGACGGGATCGCGCACCCTCAAGGACGCCATCAACGAGGCGTACCGCGACTGGGTCGCGAACGTCGACACCACGAACTACGTCTTCGGCACCGCAGCGGGTCCGCACCCCTTCCCGGCCATGGTCCGGGACTTCCAACGCGTGATCGGGGTCGAGGCACGCGCCCAGATGCTCGCGCTCGGCGGGCTCCCGGACGCCGTCGTCGCCTGCGTCGGGGGCGGTTCGAACGCGATCGGGATGTTCGACGCCTTCCTCGACGACGCCGAGGTCCGGCTCGTCGGTTGCGAGGCCGCGGGCGACGGGGTCGAGACGGGCCGGCACGCGTCCTCGATCAGCGGCGGCACTCCGGGCGTCCTCCATGGCGCCCGGTCGTTCATGCTCCAGGACGCCGACGGCCAGACCCAGGAATCGCACTCGATCTCGGCGGGCCTCGACTACCCGGGCGTCGGCCCCGAGCACTCGTGGCTCGCGGCGATCGGCCGCGCCGAGTACTGGCCGATCACGGACGCCGAGGCGATGGATGCGTTCGCCCTCCTCAGCCGCACCGAGGGGATCCTTCCCGCGATCGAGTCGGCGCACGCCCTCGCGGGCGCCATCAAGCTCGGGGCGGAACTCGGGCCGTCCGCGACGATCCTCGTCAACCTCTCCGGACGGGGAGACAAGGACGTCGAGTCGGCGGCGCGGTATTTCGCCATGCTTCCGGAGGGCGAGTCGTGACCGCCCTTGGGAATCGGCTCGCGGAGATCCGGGAGGAGGGCCGGGCGGCGCTGATCGGCTACCTCCCCGCGGGCTTCCCGTCCGCCGAGGGCTCTCTTCGCGCGATAGCGGGCCTGGTCGAAGCCGGGGTCGACGTGGTCGAGGTCGGTATCCCGTACTCGGATCCCGTGCTCGACGGGCCCGTCATCCAACGGGCGTCGGCGCGAGCCCTCGACGCGGGAACGCGCATCACCGACGCGTTCCGGGCCGTCGCCGCGGCGGTCGACGCGGGCGCGCCCGCCGTCGTCATGACGTACTACAACCCGATGCTTCAGTACGGACTCTCCCGTTTCGCCGACGACCTCAAGGCCGCCGGGGGCTCGGGTGTCATCACGCCGGACTTGACCCCCGACTCGGCGGAGGAGTGGATGGCCGCCGCCGCCGCCCGCGACCTCGACCACATCTTCCTCGTCGCCCCCTCGTCGACCCCGGAACGCCTCGCGATGACGGCCGCCGCGAGTACGGGCTTCCTCTACGCCGCGTCGCTGATGGGCGTGACGGGGGAGCGGGGAGCGGTCGGCGCGGCGGCCGAATCGCTCGTCTCGAGGGCCCGCGGGGCGGGCGCGACGACGGTGTGCGTCGGCCTGGGCGTGTCGACCGGGGCGCAGGCGACCCAGGTCGCCGCATATGCTGACGGCGTGATCGTGGGAAGCGCGCTCGTCCGTCCCCTGCTCGACGCGGCGGACGAGGACGCGGGAATCGCCGCGATGAAGGCCAAGGTCGCGGAGCTCGCGGCCGGAGTGAGAGGACGAGCATGACACCGCTGTCCATCCCGAGCCCGCCGCTCGACTGGGCGATCCTGCTGCACATCGGGGCGTTTACGGTTCACACGTACGCCGTCGCCATCCTCATCGGGATATTCGTCGCGGTGTGGCTCACGCGACGCCGCTGGGTGGCGCGCGGCGGCGATGTCGAGGCCCTGGAGGAGATCGCCGTCTGGGCGATCCCGTTCGGCATCATCGGCGGCCGCATCTATCACGTCGTGTCCTCCTACGACCTGTACTTCGGGTCGGAGGGGGACTGGTTCCACGGTACGCAGGGGACCTGGGTCGACACGTTTAAGATCTGGGACGGCGGCCTGGGAATCTGGGGAGCCGTCGCGATCGGCGCCCTCGGCGCGTACATCGGCGCCCGACGCTCGAAGGCGTCGTTCTCCACGTTCATGGATGCCGCGGCTCCGGCGGTGCTCCTCGCGCAGGCGATCGGCCGCCTCGGCAACTACTTCAACCAGGAGCTCTTCGGCAAGCCGACGACGATGCCGTGGGGCCTCAAGATCGACCCGAGCGGCGAGTTCTTCCCGCACCAGTACCCGGTCGGCACGCTCTTCCAGCCGACGTTCCTCTACGAGATGCTCTGGAACCTCGCCGGCGTGGCGCTCCTGCTGTACCTGGACCGCCGCCTCCGCCTGAGGTTCGGACGCCTGTTCTGGCTGTACGTCGTCGTCTATACGTCGGGGCGCCTGTGGATCGAGATGCTGCGGATCGACACCGCCGTCCACGTGTTCGGCGTGCGCATCAACGTCTGGGTGTCGATCGCCGTGTTCCTGCTCGGTCTCGTGATGTTCCTCGTCCTCGGACGACGGCATCGCGGGGAGGTCGACGACGCGCCGGCCCGTTCGGCGTCGCCGGACAAGGGTTCGGCCGCATCGGCCAAGGGGTCGGGCGCGACGTCGGAGAAGCCGAAGGCCAAGGCGGGCGAGGCGAAGTCCGCGAAGGCCGGAACCGCGTCGGCCGCCGGGAAGAAGAAGGCGCCCGCCTCCACGACCAAACCGCGGGCGTCGGCGAAGGCCACGACCACGGCGAAGGCCACGACCACGGCGAAGAAACCTGCGGGACGCTAGCGACGACCGAGGGCCCCGCGCGGGGGCGGTACTCTGGATACCCGTGCGTGTCCCGGGACAACGACGCCCAAAAACCTAGGCAGGCTCGGCTGCGGCCGAGAGGAATGAAGGACGGTGTGATGTCGGCGCATTCGAGCGCGAGCGGAACCTCGCGGGGTCTCTACGACCCCCGCTACGAGCATGACTCGTGCGGCGTCGCGTTCGTCGCGACCATGCGCGGCTCGGCGGGCCGTGACATCACCGACGCCGGACTTACGGCGCTGAAGAACCTCGAGCACCGAGGCGCGGTGGGGGCGGAGGAGCAGACCGGCGACGGCGCGGGCATCCTCACGCAGATCCCGGACGCCTTCTTCCGCAAGGTCGTCGACTTCGAACTTCCCGAGGTCGGCGCCTATGCCGTCGGGATGGCGTTCCTCGACGCCGAATCGGATGCCGCCCAGGTCGCCGCGGTCGCGGCGGCGGCGAACGCGGAAGGGGTCGAGGTCCTCGGGTGGCGCGACGTCCCGACGAACCCCGAGCCCGTCGGACCGTCGTCGCGCGCGGCCATGCCGCCTATGCGCCAGGTCTTCCTCGCCGCGGAGGGGCTCTCGGGGATCGACCTCGACCGGAGGGTCTACCGGGTGCGCAAGCGCGCCGAGCGCGCGTCCCAGGTCTTCTTCGTGTCCCTGTCCGCGCGCACGGTGACCTACAAGGGGATGCTCACGACGTACCAGCTCGAGCAGGTCTTCCCGGACCTCCTCGACCCGGACTACGTCACCGAGATCGCGCTCGTCCACTCGCGCTTCTCCACGAACACCTTCCCCTCATGGGAGCTCGCGCAGCCGCTCCGCTTCATCGCCCACAACGGCGAGATCAACACCCTCCGCGGCAACCGGAACTGGATGGCGGCGCGCGAGGGACGCCTCTCGTCGCCGCTCCTCGGTGACACGGCGGACATCACCCCGATCTGCACGCCGACGGCCTCCGACACGGCGAACTTCGACGAGGTGCTCGAGCTTCTCCACCTGGGAGGCCGCCCGCTTCCCCACGCCGTTCTGATGATGATCCCCGAGGCCTGGCAGAACAACGCCGAGCTCGACCCGGCCCGCCGGGCGTTCTACCAGTACCACGCCGCCCTGATGGAGCCGTGGGACGGCCCGGCCGCGCTGCACTTCTCCGACGGCACCCTCGTCGGCGCGGTCCTCGACCGCAACGGACTGCGTCCGGGCCGGTTCTGGGTGACGGACGACGGGCTGGTCGTCTGCGGGTCCGAGGCGGGGCTCCTCGACATCGATCCGGCCAAGGTCGTGCGTAAGGGCCGCCTTCAGCCGGGCCGCATGCTTCTGGTCGACACGGCTGCGGGCCGGATCATCGAGGACAGCGAGATCAAGGCGCAACTCGCGGCGGAACACCCGTACGGAGAGTGGATCGCCGAGAACACGGTGAGGATGGCCGACCTTCCCGAGCGCGAGCACATCACGCACTCGTCGCAGTCGGTGGTCCGGCGTCAGCGGACGTTCGGGTACACCGAGGAGGAACTCCGCGTCGTCCTCGCGCCGATGGCCCAAACGGGAGCCGAGCCGATCGGCTCCATGGGCAACGACGCGCCGATCGCCGTGCTGTCGAATCGCCCGCGGCTGCTCTTCGACTACTTCACGCAGATGTTCGCCCAGGTGACGAATCCGCCGCTCGACGCGATCCGCGAGGAGATCGTCACGTCGATCAGCGACGCGATCGGCCCCGAACCCAACCTCCTCGAAACCACGCCGGCGCACGCCCGCAGGCTCGTGCTCGACTTCCCCGTCATCGACAACGACGACCTCGGCAAGCTCATCCACATCGACGCCGACGCCCGGCACAAGGGCGTGTTCAGCACGCGGCGTATCAAGGGCCTCTACCCCGTGCACGGCGGAGGGGCGGGCCTTGAGGCGCGCCTCGAAGAGATCTTCGAAGAATGCGACGCCGCGGTCGAGGACGGCGTCAGCTTCATCGTCCTGTCCGACCGCGACTCCGACCGGGATCACGCGCCCATCCCGTCGCTTCTGCTGACCGCGGCGGTCCACCACCACCTCGTCCGGCGGCACACGCGCACGCAGATCGCCCTCGTCATCGAGGCGGGCGACGTGCGCGAGGTCCACCACATGGCTCTCCTGATCGGGTACGGCGCCGCCGCGGTGAACCCGTACCTCGCGATGGAGTCCGCCGAGGACCTCGTCAACCGCGGGATGCTCGGCGACTTGACCGCGGTGAAGGCTCAGAAGAACCTCATCAAGGCGCTCGGCAAGGGCGTGCTCAAGGTGATGTCGAAGATGGGAATCTCGACGATCGCCTCCTACCGCGGCGCCCAGGTCTTCGAGGCCGTGGGGCTGTCCCGCGAGCTCGTCGACCGCCACTTCGCGGGAACGCCGAGCCAGATCGACGGCGTCGGCCTCGACGTGATCGCGCGCGAGGTCGCGGAGCGCCACGCCGACGCGTACCCGCCCTCCGGAAAGACGCCGCCGTTCCAACGTCTCAACACGGGAGGCGAGTACCAGTGGCGCCGGGACGGCGAGGATCACCTCTTCGACCCCGAGACGGTCTTCAAGCTCCAGCACGCGACGCGCACGCGGCAGTATCAGGTGTTCGGCGAGTACACCGACCGGGTGAACAACCAGGCCAAACGCCTGATGACGCTTCGTGGGCTGCTCGAGTTCAAGTCGGACCGATCCCCGATCGACATCGAGGAGGTCGAGCACGTCCGCGACATCGTCAAGCGTTTCAGCACCGGCGCGATGTCGTACGGCTCGATCTCCGAGGAGGCGCACTCGACCCTCGCGATCGCGATGAACCGCCTGGGCGCCCGCTCCAACACGGGAGAAGGCGGCGAGAGCATCGCCCGCCTGTACGACCCCGAGCGGCGCAGCGCGATCAAGCAGGTCGCGTCCGGGCGCTTCGGCGTAACGAGCGAATACCTCGTCGGCGCGGACGACATTCAGATCAAGGTCGCGCAGGGGGCGAAGCCGGGAGAGGGCGGCCAGCTTCCCGGTCCCAAGGTCTACCCGTGGATCGCCGAGACGCGCCACTCGACCCCGGGCGTGGGACTGATCTCCCCGCCGCCGCACCACGACATCTACTCGATCGAGGACCTCAAGCAGCTCATCCACGATCTCAAGAACGCCAACCCGAAGGCTCGCGTGCACGTCAAGCTCGTCTCCGAGGTCGGCGTCGGCACGGTCGCGGCGGGCGTCGCGAAGTGCAAGTCCGACGTCGTTCTGATATCCGGAGCCGACGGCGGCACGGGGGCCAGCCCGCTGAATTCGATCAAGCACGCCGGCGCCCCCTGGGAGATCGGCCTCGCGGACACCCAGCAGACGCTTGTCGGCAACAATCTTCGCGACCGCATCTCCGTCCAGGTCGACGGCCAAATGAAGACGGGACGCGACGTCGTCGTCGCGGCGCTTCTCGGTGCCGAGGAGTACGGGTTCGCGACGGCTCCGCTCATCGTCTCGGGATGCATCATGATGCGCGTCTGCCACAAGGACACCTGCCCGGTCGGCGTCGCCACGCAGAACCCCGAACTCCGCAGCCGGTACAGCGGAACGCCGGAGTTCGTCGTGACGTTCTTCGAATTCATCGCCCAGCAGGTGCGCGAGCTTCTCGCCGAGCTCGGCTTCCGGTCGCTCGACGAGATCATCGGCCACGCCGAGTACCTCGAGACGCGCGCCGCGATCGATCACTGGAAGGCGCAGGGGATCGACCTGGAGCCGATTCTCGCCCCGCCGCCGCCCGGCGTCGCGCTCCACCAGGCGACCCTTCAGGATCACGGCCTCGACAAGGCGTTGGACCTGGAGCTCATCGCGGAGGCGGAACCCGCCCTCGAGCGCGGCGAGCCCGTCACGATCACCCGAAAGGTCCGCAACGTCAACCGGACCATCGGCACGATGCTCGGCTACGAAGTCACCCGTCGGTACCGCGGCGCGGGCCTCCCGGACAACACGATCACGGTCGAATGCCACGGTTCCGTGGGTCAGTCGTTCGGCGCGTTCGTCCCGCGAGGGATCACGCTCCGCCTCTTCGGCGACGCGAACGACTACGTGGCAAAGGGCCTGAGCGGCGGGCGCGTCATCGTGCGTCCGGCCCGTGAGGCGATGCTCGACGACTCCACGGACGTCGTCGCAGGCAACGTCATCGCCTACGGCGCCACCGGCGGCGAGCTCTTCCTCCGCGGCCAGGTGGGGGAGAGGTTCCTCGTTCGCAACTCCGGTGTCGCGGCGGTGGTCGAGGGCGTGGGCGACCACGCGCTGGAGTACATGACCGGCGGGACGGCGGTGATCCTCGGCCACATGGGCCGCAACCTCGGCGCGGGTATGTCCGGCGGAACGGGGTACGTGCTCGACCTCAGGCCCGAACGGGTCAACGAGGACGCGATCGCGACCAAGGCCCTCACGCTCAGCCCGCTCGACGAGGAAGACGAGATCATCGTGCGGACCCTCGTGGAGAAACACTTCGCGGAGACGGAATCCCCCAAGGCGAGGGACCTTCTCGCGGACTGGGACAACACCAAGACACGTTTCACGCGCGTCCTGCCCGCGCAGTACGCGCGGGTCCGGGAGCGCCTTGCCCAGATCGAAGCGGAGGGCGGAAACCTCGAAGCCCCCGGCGCGTGGTCCGAATTCTTGGAGGTGACCGGTGGCTGATCCGAAGGGATTCCTCAAGCACCGCGAGCGGGAGGTGCCGCCGAACCGGCCCGTCCCCGTCCGGCTCATGGACTGGAAGTACGTCAAGGACGAGCTCGAGAAGGATCCGGAGGCGTTGACGCGCCAGGCGAGCCGGTGCATGGACTGCGGCATCCCGTTCTGTCACCAGGGGTGCCCGCTCGGCAACCTGATCCCGGAGTGGAACGACCTCGTCTGGCGCGGCCAGTTCCGCGAGGCGGCCGACCGCCTCCACGCCACGAACAACTTCCCGGAGTTCACGGGACGCGTGTGCCCCGCCCCGTGCGAGACCTCGTGCGTGCTGGGGATCAACCAGCCCGCGGTCACGATCAAGAACGTCGAGGTCTCGATTATCGACAAGGCCTTCGAGGAGGGCTTCGTCGAGCCGGTTCTCTCGCACCGTCAGACCGGGCGCACCGTCGCGGTTGTCGGTTCGGGTCCGGCCGGGCTCGCCGCGGCGCAACAGTTGACGCGCGCCGGGCACACGGTCGCCGTGTTCGAGAAGGACGATCGCCTGGGCGGGCTCCTGACGTACGGCATCCCGGACTTCAAGATGGAGAAGGTGCACGTGACGCGGCGCATCGAGCAGATGACGGCCGAGGGCACGCGCTTCCGCACGAACGTCACCGTCGGCGTCGACGTCACCTGGGACGAGCTTCGGTCGCGGTACGACGCGGTTCTCATCGCGACCGGGGCCTCGATCCCGCGCGACCTTCCGGTTCCGGGCCGTCAGTACAAGGGGATCTACTTCGCGATGAAGTTCCTCAAGCAGGCGAACCAGGCGTCCGCGGGTGACGTCGTCGAGAATCAGATCACGGCCAAGGACAAGCACGTCGTGATCATCGGCGGCGGAGACACGGGTTCGGACTGCCTGGGAACCGTGCTCCGACAGGGGGCGAAGTCGGTGACGACGCTCGCGATCGGCGTGAAGCCCAACGAAACCCGCGACCCCCAGTCACAGCCGTGGCCGACGCATCCGCTGCTTTTCGAGGTCACGACGAGCCACGAGGAGGGCGGCGAGCGGTCCTTCCTCGCGAACACGGTCGAGTTCCTGGCCGACGAGGACCACCACATCGTCAGTATCCGCGTCGCGAAGACTCAGGTCATGCCCGACGGGTCGCGCGGCAACGCTCCGGGCACGGAGCACGAGATCCCCGCGGACATGGTGCTCCTGTCGATGGGATTCCTCGGCCCGGAGACCGCGAGCCTCGCGAAGCAGATCGGGACCGAAGTCACGCCGCGCGGCGCAATCGCGCGGGACGATGGTTTCGCCACGAACGTCGACGGCATCTTCGTCGCCGGCGACGCGGGACGCGGTCAGTCCCTCGTCGTCTGGGCGATCGCGGAGGGTCGCGCGGCCGCTGCGGCGATAGACGCTTACCTCATGGGGGCGACGGAGCTCCCCGCCCCCATTAACGCGCGCACGATGTCCCTGCGCGCCTAAGCCGAAGTTGGAGAACATGCGAAACGCGAAGATCGTCTGCACCATTGGACCGGCGAGTGCCTCCATCGACCAGATGCACAAGATGGTCGCTGCCGGCATGGACGTCGCCCGGCTGAACCGCAGCCACGGCGACTACGCCGAGCACGAGGCCGTCTACCGCAACGTGCGCCAGGCGGCCGAAGAGTCCGGGCGCAACGTGGCCGTTCTCGTCGACCTCCAGGGTCCGAAGATCCGCCTCGCCCGGTTCAAGGACGGCCCGCACACGCTCGCCGACGGCGACACCTTCACGATCACGACGCGCGACGTCGAGGGCACCAAGGAGATCTGCGGCACGACGTACAAGGGCCTTCCGGGCGACGCGCGCGTCGGCGACCCTCTCCTGATCGACGACGGCAAGGTGGGGCTTCGCATCGTCGAGGTCACCGACACCGACGTGGTGACGACGGTCGAATTCGGCGGTCCGATCTCCAACAACAAGGGCATCAACCTTCCCGGCGTCGCCGTGTCCATCCCGGCGCTCTCCGACAAGGACGAGGAGGACCTGCGCTGGGCGCTCAAGCTCGGCGCGGACTACATCGCGCTGTCGTTCGTGCGGTCGGCGAAGGACTTCGACGACGTCGCCCGCGTCATGGCGGACGAGGGGCGCGTCGTCCCCGTGATCGCGAAGGTCGAGAAGCCTCAGGCCGTCGAGAACATGGAAGAGATCGTCGACGCGTTCGACGGGATCATGGTGGCCCGAGGCGACCTCGGCGTCGAGATGCCGCTCGAAGAGGTTCCTCTCGTCCAGAAGCGGCTCATCGAGATGTGCCGCGCGAAGGCGAAGCCGGTCATCGTCGCGACCCAGGTCCTCGAGTCGATGCAGTTCGCGCCGCGGCCGACCCGCGCCGAGGTGTCCGACTGCGCGAACGCGGTGCTCGACGGCGCGGACGCCGTCATGCTCTCCGGCGAGACCTCCACGGGCGACTACCCGGTGCGGACCGTCGAAACGATGGCGAAGATCATCAAGAACACGGAGGAGAAGGGCCGCGACCGCATCGCGCCCTTCCTCGCCCACCCGCACACGCGTGGCGGCGCGATCACCGCCGCGGCGGCGGACATCGCGGAGTGCCTCAAGGTGGCGTGCATCGTCGTCTTCACGCAGTCCGGGGACTCCGCGCAGCGGATGGCGCGCCTTCGGCCCGCGACGAACGTCTACGCGTTCACGCCCGTCCTCGCGACCAAGTCGCGGCTCGCGCTGTCGTGGGGGGTCCAGGCGGAGCTCGTCGAGTCCGTCGACTCCACGCGGGCGATGGTCGCGATGGTCGACGAGCGTCTCAAGGGCTCGGGTCGCGCGAAAGACGGCGACTACGTCGTGGTGGTCTCGGGTGCCCCGGTGGGCACGGCGGGCACGACGAACTCGATCCTCGTGCACAAGGTCGGGCAGGTCGCCGGCTAGCGCCCTCCGCTACGACTCCTCGGAGGGGCGCAGTTCCCCCCAGTTCCGGGGGCCGTGGTCGGGGATGACGCGCTTGTAGCCCTTCGCGAACAGGGGCGAGGAGATGATGAAGTCGGCCGTGGCGACGTTGCACGCCATCGGCGTGTTCCACACCGTGCTGATCCGCAGGAGCGCCTTGACGTCGGGATCGTGCGGCTGCGGCTCGAGCGGGTCCCAGAAGAAGATCAGCATGTCGATGCCGCCTTCGGCGATCTTCGCGCCGATCTGCTGATCGCCTCCGACCGGGCCAGACATGAAGCGATGGACGCGAAGCCCGAGCTCGTACTCGAGCATCGTCCCCGTCGTCCCGGTGGCGTAGAGCCGGTGAGGCGTGAGGGAGCCCTTGTTGTACGACGCCCATTCGAGCAACTCGGCCTTCTTGTTGTCGTGCGCGACGAGCGCGATGTCGAGCGTGGTGTCGGGCATGCGAGCCTCCCTGGGTAGTGGCGAGTCGGACCGGCGATCCGTGCGCGCCCCCGTCGGCTTATGATTTCACGCATGCGGACTTCGTGGTTCAAGGGCGCGTGCGTCGCACTCGTGATCGCGCTCGGGACGTCGGCCTGTTCGGGCTCGGGGGTCGGCCCGGGGCCCTCCGCCATCCCCACGTTTACCGGTCCGGTGAGCACGGTGGCGGTCAACTCGGGTGGCCCGGCGGTCGGCGACTTTCGGGCGGACGAGTTCTCGTTCCACGGTGCGACCTACGGCACGGACGCGTCGATCGACACGTCCCTCCTGGCCGACGATCCGGTCCCGAGTTCCGTGTTCAACACCGAACGCTACGGGGAGATGACGTACACGATCCCCGAGCGGTCGGGTCCGCAGCGCGTCACGCTTTACTTCGTCGAGTCGTGGGTCACGGGTCCGGGACAGCGCGTCTTCGACGTCGCGATCAACGGAACGACCGTCCTTTCGGACTTCGACATATACGCGGAGGCGGGCGGTTCGAACCGTGCGATCGCGCGGACCTTCGGGACGACGGCGGACGCCGACGGCAACGTGGTGATCACGTTCGCCACGAACGTGCAGGAGCCGAAGGTCAACGGCATCGTCGTCGTGGGGGAGGGGACGACGCCCGCGGCGTCCGGTCCGATCGAGACCAGTCACGCTCCCGTTCCCCCTCCGCCCGCCGGAGCGGGCGCCGTGGAGAGCGCCGGTTGCGGAAAGGCCCCCGCCCTCGACAACGGGGAGATCTCCGTCGGCGACGAAGGGCGTTCGTACATCCTCCGCGTCCCCGAGACCTACGACGCCACCCACCCTTACCGCCTCGTGCTGGCGTACCACTGGCAGGGCGGGAGCGCGCGGGCCGTGGCCGAGGGCATCGGCGCCACCGAGAGCCCGTTCTACGGCCTGTGGAACGAGTCGGACAGCAGCACGATCTTCGTCGCCCCCGTGGGGCTCGGTTCGGGGAACAACACCGGTTGGCCCAACCCGAACGGCAGCGACGTCGAGTTCACGGACGCGATCCTGAGCCAGGTGGAGTCCGGGCTGTGCATCGACACCACGAGGGTCTTCGCCGTGGGGTTCAGCTACGGCGCCGGCATGTCCTACGCGCTTGCGTGCGCGCGGCCCGACGTCTTCCGGGCGGTCGCCCTGTTCTCCGGCGCCGAGCTGAGCGGCTGCGACGGCGGGAGCAAACCCATCGCCGTCTACGCCTCGCACGGCCTCGTGGACCGGACGCTCGACATCGCGTTGGGGCGGTCGTTACGCGACCACTTCGTCCAGGTCAACGGGGTCGCGCCCGAGGATCCGCCCGAGCCCGCGGTCGGCAGCGGGGAGCACATCTGCACGACGTACTCCGGGGGCTCTCCGGAATACCCGGTCGAGTGGTGCGCGTTCGACGGTGACCACACCCCGAACCCGCACGACCGCGGCGCGGCCACGAGCTGGGCCCCGGCCGAGGTTTGGGCGTTCATCTCGCAGTTCTGATCCCGGACGCGGGGGCGTCCGTGGTGCCCCGAGTGGGAGTCGAACCCACACTGGTACGGGTTTGAGCCGTATGCCTCTGCCGGTTGGGCTATCGGGGCGCACCCACTAGGCTATCCGCTGTGACGGAAGCCGACGGTACGACGGAGGGCGTGGCCGCGTCGGTCGGCACGCCCGAGCAGGGCGGCCGCCGCGCGGTCGTCGCCGAGGATGAGGCCCTCATCCGCATGGACATCGTGGAGACGCTCCAGGAGGGCGGCTACGAGGTCGTCGGAGAGGCCGCGAACGGCGAGGAAGCCATCGCCGTCGCTCGCGAGCGGAAGCCCGACGTCGTCGTCATGGACATCAAGATGCCCGTGATGGACGGGATCACCGCGGCCGAGACGATCGTCAACGAGCGGCTCGCCCCCGTCGTCCTTCTCACCGCGTTCTCGCAGACGGAGCTCGTGGAGCGTGCCCGCGACGCCGGGGCCATGGCCTACGTCGTCAAGCCCTTCACCCCCGCGGACCTTCTGCCTGCCGTTGAGATCGCGCGGTCGCGTCACGCGGAGATCCGCGCGCTCGAAGCCGAGATCGCGGACATCAACGAGCGCATGGAAACCCGCAAGCGCGTCGAGCGAGCCAAGGGCCTGCTCATGGAGAACATGCAGCTCAACGAGCCCGAGGCGTTCCGCTGGATCCAGAAGACGTCCATGGATCGCCGCCTGACGATGCGCGAGGTCGCGGACGCGGTCATCGACCAGATGTCCGCGAAGAAGAAGCAGCCGCCGAAGAAGAAGTAGTCAGTCGCCCTCGGGGCGCGGGCGGATGGCGCACGTGAGACGCGCTGTCGACACCCGTCGTCCGGCCTCGTCGGTGATCGCGATCTCGTACGCCGCGACCGTCCTGCCGCGGTGAACGGCCGTCGCCACCCCCGTCACCCGCCCATCGGTGACCGCCCGATGGTGCGTGATGTTGAGGTCCACGCCGACCGCGATCCCGTCGGGAGCGGCGTGCGCCATCGCCGCAAGGCTCGCGAGCGTCTCGGCGAGCGCCGCCGACGCGCCGCCGTGGAGCAGCCCGTAGACCTGGCGGTTGCCCTCGACGGGCATCGACCCCTCCGCGCGGTCCGCCGCGACGGACGCGATGTCGATCTGCATTCGCCGGATAAGCGTGCCGTCGGGGATCTCGATGTGATCGGATGCGGTGACGTCGTTCATGGGTATACGTTGTCACACGGGGAGGGGCTGGTCATCCGATTACGCCTCAAGGGGGAACACCATGAAGGGGAGACTCGCCTATATCGTCGTCGCGCTAGCCGCGCTCACCGGGTGCTCGGGCGGCACGCCTAGCGATACGCCCACCGCGAGCGACGCGCCCGCACCGCCGCCAACGCCATCATCGACGCCCACACCGACGCCGACGTCGGTCGCCACGCCCACTCCGACCGCCGGGACGAACGCCACGTGCCACGAGATCGCGTTCTACCTCGACCCGGCCTTGGGAACGAGCTTCACGTGCGAGACCGTTCCCGCCGACCCCGGGCCTATGGCTCCGGCCCCGGCGATGACGCGGATCACCCTCGCGGGCTATCCGCAGTCGAGGACGCAGTGGAGCGAACGGATCTACGTCATCTCCGTCGACGCGTGGAACACCCTCGACCCCGTTCTGATCAACGACAAGGTCTCGGTGCTCGACGGCCTGCTGAGCGCGAGCGAGCCACCTCCGCCGTACGGCACGAACGGATTCACCTGGAAACCGCCGATGCTTCCCGACGTGGGCGGTATTCCGGTGTTCTTCGCCCGGTACGGCGTGGTGCCGTTCGTCAATGGCAGCGGGGTTCGTTTCCTGACGGAACTGCGGTTCGACGCGATGTCGATCAGCAACGCGGGCGTGATCTACACCTACCAGGGCCTGACCTCGGACGGGAAGTACTGGGTCTCGGCCTTCCTGCCGATCACCAACACCGCCCTGGTCGCCGACGACACCGTGCTCCCGGGCGGGTACGCGACGTGGGACGACTTCATGGCGGATTACGACACCTACGTCGTCGACATCGCCGGCTTCCTCAGCGCCCAACCTCCGGCGACGTTCACGCCCCGGATCGAGGCCCTGGACGCCCTCGTCGGGAGCTTCACCGTCACGCCGTAGCGCGCCCACCGGAGACGTCGTCGTCGGCACGGGATAGGTTGGCTCGTGTGAACGAAGCACGGCCCAACAGCCTTCTCCTCGTCGACGGCTTCTCCATGGCGTTCCGGGCGTTCTTCGCGCTCCCCGTCGACAACTTCCAGACGACGACGGGCCAGCCGGTCAACGCCGTGTACGGCTTCGCGTCGATGATCGAGAGGCTGATCGCCGACCACCGGCCGAGCCACGTGGCCGTCGCGTTCGACCTGCCCGGAGGGACGTTCCGCACGGAGCGGTATCCCGCCTACAAGGGCACGCGCGGGGAGACGCCGCCGGAATTCGTGCCGCAGGTTCCTTTGCTGCGGGACGTGCTCGCGGCGCTCCGGATCCCGGCGATCGACAAGGACAACTACGAGGCGGACGACATCCTCGCGACCTACGCTCGCCGCGGCTCGGACCAGGGATTCGAGGTCTTTGTGGTTTCGGGGGATCGCGACACCCTCCAGCTCGTCACGGACCGGGTCACCGTGCTCTACCCCCGCAAGGGCGTGTCCGACCTCGCGGTCATGACCCCCGACGCGGTCCGGGAGAAGTACGGTGTCGCGCCCGAGCGGTACCCCGACCTCGCCGCGTTGGTCGGCGAGACGAGCGACAACCTGCCGGGCGTCCCCGGCGTCGGCCCGAAGACCGCGGCCAAGTGGATCGAGGCGTACGGCGGCCTCGACGCGATCCTCGCGGCGGCCGACGACGTTCCGGGCAAGGCGGGGGAGAGCCTCCGCGAAAATCTGGAGCAGGTGGCGCTCAACCGCGAGATCAACCACCTGCTCACGGACCTGGATCTCCCCCTCGACATCGACGACCTCGCGTGGAACGGCGGCGACGCGGCGGCGATTCACGGGATCTGCGACGCGCTCCAGTTCCGCGGCCTCCGGCCGCGCCTGCTGGCCCTCGCCTCCGACGCGGATCCCGACCAGACGACGGCCGCCGACGCGGCACCGGAGGTCGTGACGGATGACGCTGTGGCCGCGGCGACGGCGCTTCGCGACCGGTCGTACGTCGCCGTCGTGGGCGGGGCGGACGCCCGGGCGCTCGGCGTCGCCGACGGATCCGGCGGCGCCTGGGGCGTCGACCTGGCCTCGCTCGAGCCCGAGGAGGAGGGCGCGATCGCGGCATGGCTCGCCTCGCCGGACGTCCCCAAGGTGCTACACGGGGCGAAGGCCGCGTGGCACGCGCTACGCGACCGGGGCCTCGACCTCGCCGGGGTCGACGGCGACACCGAGATCGCCGCGTACCTGGTGCAGGCGGACCAGCGGGGATTCGGTCTTGACGACGTCGCCCAGCGCTACCTCGGCGCCACGACGGCCGAGGTCGGCGGCGGCGAGCTGGACCTCGGCCTCGGGCGGTCGGAGGCCGAGAGCGCCGGGGAGCGTGCGTGGACCATCGCCCGGCTCGCCACGGAACTCGAACAGACGCTCGCCGAACGGGAGATGACGCCCCTGTATCGCGAGATGGAGATCCCGCTCGTCGGCGTGCTCGAACGGATGGAGTCCGCGGGCATCGCCGTCGACGGTCGGCACCTGGAGTCGCTCGCGGACGAGTGCGCCAAGCGCGCCGACGCGGCCCAGAAGGAGGCCTGGGCGGCGATCGACGGCCACGAGGTGAACCTCGGGAGCCCCAAGCAGCTTCAGGAGGTGCTCTTCGACCGCCTGAAGATGCCGAAGACCAAGCGCATCAAGACGGGGTACACCACGGACGCGTCCTCGCTTGCGGAGTTGTACGAGAAGCGCCCCCACCCGTTCCTCGAGGCCTTGCTCGCGTATCGGGCGGCCTCGAAGCTCGGGCAGATCATCGAGACGCTCGCCTCGGCGATCGCGCCGGACGGTCGCATCCACACCACGTTCTCCCAGGTCGTCGCCTCGACCGGGCGCCTTAGCTCCCTCGACCCGAACCTCCAGAACATCCCGATCCGCACCGAGGACGGGCACCGGATCCGGGAGGCCTTCGGCGTCGGCGCGGGGTACGAGACGCTCGTGACGGCGGACTACAGCCAGATCGAGATGCGGATCATGGCGCACCTGAGCGGCGACGAGGCGCTCATCGACGCGTTCCGTTCCGGCGAGGATCTCCATCGCTTCGTCGGGTCCCGGGTCTTCGGGGTGACGCCCGAGAACGTCACCCCGGAGATGCGCTCGAAGGTGAAGGCGATGTCCTACGGGCTCGCGTACGGACTCTCGTCGTTCGGGCTCGCCCGGCAACTCGGAACGTCGACGGGCGAGGCCCAGGCGCTCATGGACGACTATTTCGCGCGGTTCGGAGCCGTGCGGGACTACCTCGCGTCCGTCGTCGCCGAGGCGCGGACCACCGGGTACACGGAGACGATCTTCGGGCGCCGGCGCTACCTGCCCGACCTCAACTCGACCGACCGTCAGCGACGCGACATGGCCGAGCGCATGGCCCTGAACGCGCCCATCCAGGGAAGCGCCGCCGACCTTATCAAGCGCGCGATGATCGGCGTCGACTCGCGGCTCACGGCGGACGGCCTCTCCTCACGGCAAGTGCTGCAAGTGCACGACGAGCTTGTGGTGGAGGTCGCGCCGGGGGAGCGCGACGCGGTCGAGGCGATCCTCCGCGAGGAGATGGCGGGAGCGGCGGATCTCACGGTCCCGTTGGACGTCCACGTGGGGGTGGGCGAGAACTGGCGCGTGGCGGGACATTAGTCGCCGTGCCCGCCCTGGGGCGGCACTAGGCTGAGGCCCATGCGTATCGGAATCCTCACGGGCGGAGGCGACTGCCCGGGACTCAACGCGGCGATTCGCGCCGTGGTCAAGCGGGGCTCGTCGGAGCACGGGCACTCGATGGTCGGCTTCCGGAACGGGTGGCGCGGATTCCTCGACGGCAACTCGATTCCGCTTGACCGCAACGACGTGCGGGGCAGCCTCGTCCAGGGAGGCACGATGCTCGGCACCGCGCGCTGCCACCCCCACAAGGAGCCGGGCGGGCTTCAGCGGGTCCAGGAGGTCGTCGAGGCGGAGAAGCTCGACGCGATCATCTGCATCGGCGGGGACGGGACGCTCAAGGCGGCGTCGAAGGTGGGGGAGACGGGAGTGCCGGTGATCGGCATCCCCAAGACGATCGACAACGACGTGGTCGGCACGGACGTGTCGATCGGCTTCGACACCGCGGTGACCATCGCGACGGAGGCGATCGACCGACTCCACTCCACGGCCGAGTCGCACAACCGCGTGATGGTCGTCGAGCTCATGGGCCGTCACTGCGGCTGGATCGCCGTCTCCGCCGGCATCGCGGGCGGCGCGGACATCATCCTGGCGCCGGAGGAGCCGTTCGACATGGCGAAGGTCGCCCGACGCATCGAGCACCGCCACCGCTCGCAGGAGAGCTTCTCGATCGTCGCGGTGGCCGAGGGCGCCCGCCCCAGCAAGGAGTCCGACTGGTCGCTCGATACGACGACGGACGACGGGGGCAACCCCATCGCGGGCGAGATCGGGCAGCAGGTCACGCGCGAGATTCAGGCCCGCACGGGCTACGAGGCCCGCCTGACGGTCCTCGGCTACGTCCAGCGGGGAGGGACGCCGACGGCCTACGACCGCCTTCTCGCGACGCGTCTGGGTGTCGCGGCCATCGACGCGGCGACCGAGGGAGTGACGCAGAAGTTCGCCTCCCTTCGCGGCGAGCACATCGAGATGCAGGACTTCTCCGTCATGGCGGGCAAGACGAAGTACGTGCCGCGCGACATCCTCGACGCCGCGCGCGGCCTGTAGGGCGTCGCCCGCGAGCGGTGCCGTCCACGGGCGGTGGCGGGCGGCCCGCCTCAGGGGTACGATTGCGGGCGGCGTAGCGGGCCTAGGCCCAATGCGCCGCGTCCATGTCCATACGATCCACTTCTGTCCATCGGAGTTTTCTCCCCTATGCCCGCTTCCGCCTCCAAAACCCCTACGATCGCCGTCAACGACATCGGTTCAAGCGAGGACTTCCTCGCCGCCGTTGACGCCACCATCAAGAACTTCGACGACGGCGACCTCGTCACCGGCGTCATCGTCAAAGTCGACCGCGACGAGGTCCTGCTCGACATCGGCTACAAGACCGAGGGCGTCATCCCCGCCCGCGAGCTGTCCATCCGTCACGACACCGACCCCGACGACGTGGTCAACGTGGGCGACGAGATCGAGGCCCTCGTCCTCACCAAGGAGGACAAGGAAGGCCGGCTGATCCTGTCCAAGAAGCGCGCCCAGTACGAGCGCGCCTGGGGCACGATCGAGAAGATCAAGGAAGACGACGGGGTGGTCACCGGAACGGTCATCGAGGTCGTCAAGGGCGGCCTCATCATGGACATCGGCCTCCGCGGATTCCTCCCGGCCTCCCTGGTCGAGATGCGCCGCGTCCGCGACCTCGGTCCGTACATCGGCCAGGAGCTCGAGGCGAAGATCATCGAGCTCGACAAGAACCGCAACAACGTCGTCCTGTCGCGCCGCGCCTTCCTGGAGCAGACGCAGTCCGAGGTGCGGTCGACGTTCCTCACGGCCCTGCAGCCGGGTCAGGTGCGCAAGGGGACGGTCTCGTCGATCGTCAACTTCGGCGCGTTCGTCGACCTGGGCGGAGTGGACGGGCTCGTTCACGTGTCCGAGCTCTCGTGGAAGCACATCGACCACCCGGGCGAGGTCGTCTCCGTGGGCCAGGAAGTCGACGTCGAGGTCCTCGAGATCGACATGGACCGCGAGCGCGTCTCCCTCTCGCTCAAGGCGACGCAGGAGGACCCGTGGGCGGTCTACGCCCGCACCCACGCGATCGGCCAGATTGTGCCCGGCAAGGTCACCAAGCTGGTGCCCTTCGGCGCGTTCGTGCGCGTTTTCGAAGGCATCGAGGGCCTCGTCCACATCTCCGAGCTCTCGACGCGCCACGTCGAGCTCCCGGAGCAGGTCGTGTCGCCGGACGACTCCGTCTTCGTCAAGATCATCGACATCGACCTGGAGCGCCGTCGCATTTCGCTGAGCATCAAGCAGGCGAACGAGGGCGTCGACCCCGAGGGCGAGGACTTCGACCCTGCGCTCTACGGCATGACGGCCGAGTACGACGACGAGGGCAACTACAAGTACCCCGAGGGCTTCGATCCCGCCACGAACGAGTGGCGCGACGGCTTCGACGACCAGCGCGAGCAGTGGGAGACCGACTACGGTCGCGCCCACGACCGTTGGGTCGCGCACAAGACCTTCGTCGCCAAGCACGAGGCCATCACCGCGGAGCTCGACGAGAGCGCCCCGTCGGCGAAGAAGCGACGCCCGGCCGCACCGAGTTCGTACTCGTCCGACGATGGCGAGGAGGACGCGGGAACCCTCGCTTCCGACGAGCGTCTCGCGGCGTTGCGGGAGAAGCTCACCGGAGAGTAGATGCTCCGTATCGGACTCACCGGGGGCATCGCCTCGGGGAAGTCGACCGCTTCCGCTCGGTTCGCCGAGTTGGGCGCGCGAGTCGTCGACCACGACGAACTCGCGCGCCAGGCGGTGCAACCGGAGTCCGCGGCCCTCGCCGACATCGCGCGGGAGTTCGGCGACCGCCTCGTCGTCCACGGCTCGCTCGACCGGGCGGCCCTCGCGGAGGTGGTCTTCGGGGACGACGCCGCCCTCGCGCGCCTGAACGCGATCATCCACCCCTACGTCTTCGCCCTCGCGAAGGCGGCGGATCGGCAGGCCCGGCTCGACTCCGTCGAGGTGATCGTCCATGACATCCCCCTCCTCGTCGAGACGAATCAGGAGGGCTCGTACGACCTTGTGCTTACCGTGGCGGCGCCCATGGGCGTCAGGATCGCGCGGCTCGTCAAGGAACGCGGACTGACGAAGAATCAGGCGGAGGCGCGCATCGCCTCGCAGGCCACCGACGAGGAGCGCGGCCGCTGGGCCGATCTGGTGCTCGACGGGAGCGGCCAGGCGGGCGAACTCCGCGCGCAGGTGGACAGGTTCTGGAAGGACCATGTTCCCGCGTCAGTCCGCTCCCGTAGCCTGAAGAAGTGACCGCACCCGACCTCCGACGCTCCGAGGCTCCGTTCAAAGTCGTCTCCGACTTCTCTCCCTCCGGGGATCAACCGCAGGCCATCGACGAGCTCGAGTCGCGTATCCGCGCGGGGGAGCGGGACGTCGTCCTCCTCGGCGCGACCGGGACCGGGAAGTCGGCGACCACGGCCTGGCTCATCGAACGCCTGCAACGCCCCACCCTCGTGCTCGCGCACAACAAGACCCTCGCGGCGCAGCTCGCGAACGAGTTCCGCGAGCTCCTCCCGAACAACGCCGTCGAGTACTTCGTCTCGTACTACGACTACTACCAACCCGAGGCCTACGTTCCCCAGACGGACACCTTCATCGAGAAGGACACGTCGATCAACGAGGAGGTCGAACGGCTCCGCTATTCCGCGACCAACTCGCTCCTGACGCGGCGCGACGTCGTCGTCGTGTCGTCCGTCTCGTGCATCTACGGCCTCGGCACTCCCGAGGAGTACATCAAGGGGATGGCGACCCTCGAGGTCGGGATGAGGATCGAGCGGGACGCCCTTCTGCGACAGTTCGTGCGGATGCAGTACACGCGCAACGACCTCGCCTTCTCCCGCGGGACGTTCCGCGTGCGCGGCGACACGGTCGAGATCATTCCCGTGTACGAGGAGCTCGCCATACGCGTCGAGATGTTCGGCGACGAGATCACGGCTCTCGCGACCCTCCACCCGCTCACGGGAGACGTCATCGAGAAGAGGGAGCACGTTCACGTGTTCCC
This sequence comes from uncultured Actinomycetota bacterium, assembly GCA_963823015.1. Classification (GTDB taxonomy): domain Bacteria; phylum Actinomycetota; class Actinomycetes; order Actinomycetales; family Demequinaceae; genus JAFGBM01. The sequence goes on from CAWGJW010000002.1 coordinate 88,774, forward strand.
GGCATCGCACTACGTGGCGAGCCCGGAGCGCATGAACCGCGCCATCGCGGCGATTCAGGACGAACTCACCGATCGCCTGGGCGACCTCCGGTCCCGGGACCGCCTGCTGGAGGCGCAGCGGCTTGAGATGCGCACCAACTACGACCTCGACATGCTCCGCAACGTCGGCGTGTGCTCCGGAATCGAGAACTACTCGCGCCACATCGAGTCGCGCGAGTCGGGCACGCCGCCGCACACGCTGCTCGACTACTTCCCCGACGACTTCCTGATGGTGATCGACGAATCCCACGTGACGGTGCCTCAGATCGGCGCCATGTACGAGGGCGACGCGGCCCGCAAGCGCACGCTCGTCGAGCACGGATTCCGCCTGCCCTCGGCGCTCGACAACCGCCCCCTGACCTGGAAGGAGTTTCAGGAAAGGGTGGGGCAGACGGTCTACCTATCCGCCACGCCGGGCCCGTACGAGCTCGGGCGCGCCGACGGCGTGGTCCAACAGATCATCCGTCCGACGGGGCTCGTCGATCCCGGGATCGTCGTCAAACCGACGGAGGGCCAGATCGACGACCTCCTCGAGGAGATTCGGCGTCGGGAGGAGGCGGGGGAGCGCGTCCTTGTCACAACGCTCACGAAGAAGATGGCCGAGGACCTCACCGCGTATCTCGCGGACAAAGGGGTCAAGGTCGAGTACCTGCACTCCGACGTCGACACCCTACGGCGCGTCGAACTTCTCCGGGAGCTCCGCCAGGGCAAGTTCGACGTCCTCGTCGGCATCAACCTTCTCCGCGAGGGCCTCGACCTGCCCGAGGTCTCGCTCGTGGCGATCCTCGACGCAGACAAGGAGGGTTTCCTCCGATCGGGCACGTCTCTGATCCAGACCATCGGACGCGCTGCCCGCAACGTCTCGGGCGCCGTTCACATGTACGCGGACTCGATCACCGACTCGATGGCGAAGGCGATCGACGAGACGAACCGTCGGCGGGAGATCCAGATCGCGTACAACAAGGAGCGCGGCGTGGACCCCGCGCCTTTGCGCAAGCGCATCGGCGACATCACGGCGATGCTCGCGCGGGAGGAGGCGGACACGGAGAAGACGCTCGCCAGCGTCGGAATCCGCGATCGCGGGCGATCATCGAAGGGCGCGGCCCCGGGCGGGCCCGTCCGGAGCGAAGCCGCGGGCGAACTGGTCGCCCTCATCGAGGAGCTGAGCGGCCAGATGCGCGCCGCGGCGGAGGAACTCCACTTCGAGATCGCCGCTCGGCTTCGCGACGAGATCGGCGAGCTCAAGAAGGAGCTTCGTCAGATGTCCTCAGCCCAGGGCTGAACGGGCGGGACCCTCGTCCCGATCGCCGCACCCTAGGATGAGGGGATGTCCGGACCCGTCGAGTGGATCGCGACCATCGGTCTGATCGTCGGACTCATGGCGTTCGACTTCTGGGCGCAGATGCGCAACCCGCACGAGCCGAGTTTCCGCACGGCGACGCGCTGGACGGGCGTGTACGTTGCCCTCGCCCTGCTCTTCGGCGCGTCGATGATCCTTTGGCGGGATACCGAAAGCGCGACGGCGTTCATCGCGGGGTACGTGACCGAGTGGTCGTTGTCGGTCGACAACCTCTTCATCTTCCTCGTCATCCTCACCCGCTTCGCCGTGCCCGGCGCGTACCGCCAGCGCGTCCTGCTCTTCGGCGTCGCCCTGGCACTCGTGCTGCGTGGCCTGTTCATCGCCGCGGGCGCGGCGGCCCTCACACACTTCTCCTGGGTGTTCTACCTCTTCGGCGCCTTCCTGCTCTGGACGGCCGTGAGCGTCGCCCGCGAGGGAACCGAGGAGGAGACCGAGTATCACGAGAATCGAGCCATGGCGCTGGTCCGGCGCATCGTCCGGTCAACCCCGGAGTACCACGGCGGCGCGCTCGTCGTCCGGCGCGCGGGTCGGCGCCTCGTCACGCCGCTCCTGCTCGTGATGATCGCGGTCGGGACCACGGACGTGCTCTTCGCGCTCGACTCCATCCCGGCGATCTTCGGCCTCACGACCGACGCGTATATCGTCTTCGCGGCGAACGCCTTCGCCCTCATGGGGCTTCGGCAGCTCTTCTTCGTCGTTCACGGCCTGCTGAAGCGCCTCATCTTCCTCTCCTACGGCCTCGCCGTGATCCTGGCGTTCATCGGCGTCAAGCTCGTCTTCGAGGCGCTCCACGAGAACGCGCTGCCCTTCGTCAACGGCGGGGAGCCGCTCCACGGAATCCCGACCATCACCACGGCGATGTCGCTCGGGGTGATCGTCGGCGTGCTCGCCGTCTCGGCAGTCGCGAGCCTCGTCGCGACGCGCCGACGCGCCCGGGCCGCGTCCTCCTAGGCGTCCTGGCGAAGCGTCGCCGGCCAGGTGCCGCGGGCGGGCCACAGGCGGACGTCGTGCCCGGGCACGAAGCCCTGGGCTACGTACGGGTCGCCCGCGATCATCGTCTCGACGGCGTCGGCGTCGTCCGCGAGGTAGATGAAGAGCGCGCCCGGGTCGAGCTCGTCGGCGTACTTGCCGTAGGCGAGTAGGCGGCCCGCGGCGACGAGCGAGTCGAGGTAGTCGAGGTGCGCGGCGCGGAACGTCTCGCGTTCTTCCTGGCGATCGTCGTAGACGTAGTGGGCGGCGTAGAGGTTCATCCCCCCATTGGAGCACAGCGGGACATTGCCGCGACACGCGTTCGAACACGTGTTCGAGTCGGTCCGCGCACGTACCATGGATCCGTGAACGACCGTCTCCTCATCCGCGGCGCGCGGGAGCACAACCTCAAGTCCGTGGACCTCGATCTTCCGCGCGACGCGCTTATCGTGTTCAGCGGGCTGAGCGGGTCGGGCAAGTCGTCGCTCGCCTTCGACACGATCTTCGCCGAGGGGCAGCGACGCTACGTCGAATCGCTGTCCGCGTACGCGCGGCAGTTCCTCGGCCAGATGGACAAGCCCGACGTCGACTTCATCGAAGGCCTGTCGCCCGCGGTGAGCATCGACCAGAAGTCGACGAACCGCAACCCGCGCTCGACGGTCGGGACCATCACGGAGGTCTATGACTACCTTCGACTCCTGTATGCGCGCGTCGGCGTCCAGCACTGTCCCGAATGCGGCGAGCAGGTGCGTGCGCAGTCGGCGGAGCAGATCGTCGACTCGGTGCTGACGCTTCCCGAGGGAACCCGCTACCAGGTGCTCGCCCCCGTCGTCCGCGGACGCAAGGGCGAATACCAGGACCTGTTCGAGACGCTCGTGCAGCAGGGATTCGCGCGGGCGAAGGTCGACGGAGAGATCGTCGAGCTGAACGACCCGCCGACGCTCGAGAAGACGCTCAAGCACACCATCGAGGTCGTCGTCGACCGGCTCGTCGCCCGCGACGGCGTTCGGTCGCGTCTCGCCGACTCGATCGAGACCGCGCTCCGCGCGGCGGACGGACTCGTCATTATCGAACCGGTCGACGGAGAGCTTCCGCCGCGCCGTTACTCCGAGCGTCGCGCCTGCCCCAACGATCACGCCCTCGCGCTTGAGGAGATCGAGCCCCGGACGTTCTCGTTCAACGCGCCCTATGGCGCGTGTCCCGAGTGCCACGGCCTCGGGGTGAAACTCGAGGTCGACCCCTCGCTCGTCGTTCCCGACCCCAGCCTAAGCCTCCGCGACGGTGCCCTCGCGCCGTGGGCGTCGACGTCCTCGGAGTACTTCGGGAGGACCCTTGAGGCGCTCGCCACCAAGGTCGGTTTCCGCATGGACGTGCCGTTCGAGGCGCTCGACGACTCCGTCAAGGACGCGGTCCTCTACGGGAAGGACTACAAGGTCCACGTCCGGTTCAAGAACCGTTACGGACGCGAGCGCCAGTACACCACGGGGTTCGAGGGCGTGATCTCGTGGATCGAGCGCCTCCACGCGCAAACGGAATCGGAATACTCGCGCGACCGCTACGAGGCCTACATGCGGGAGGTGCCGTGCGCCGTGTGCGAGGGCCGCCGCCTCAAGCCTGAGGTGCTCGCCGTGCGCGTCGCGGGCCTCAACATCGCGGAGGTGTGCGACCTGTCGATCCGCGAGTCGCGCGCGTTCCTCGCCGCCGCCGACCTCGACGAGAGGTCGCGCCAGATCGCGGTACAGGTCCTCAAGGAGATCGACGCGCGCCTCGGGTTCCTCCTCGACGTCGGGCTCGACTACCTCACCCTCTCGCGCGCGGCGGGGACCCTCTCGGGAGGCGAGGCCCAGCGCATCCGGCTCGCCACGCAGATCGGCTCGGGGCTCGTCGGCGTCCTCTACGTGCTCGACGAGCCGAGCATCGGGCTCCACCAACGCGACAACCGCCGGCTCATCGAGACGCTGACCCGCCTGCGGGACCTCGGCAACACCCTCATCGTCGTCGAGCACGACGAGGAGACCATCCGCGCCGCGGACTGGATCGTCGACATCGGGCCCGGGGCGGGCGAGCACGGCGGGCGGGTCGTCCACTCGGGCGACCTCGCGAGCCTCCTCTCCAACCCCGACTCGCTCACGGGCGCGTACGTCGCGGGGCGGCGCATCATCGAGACGCCCGAGGAGCGTCGACCCGTCGACGCCGCGAGGATGCTCACCGTCATCGGGGCGCGAGAGCACAACCTCCGCGATATCGACGTCTCCTTCCCCCTCGGCGTCTTCACGGCCGTCACGGGCGTCTCCGGTTCGGGAAAGTCGACGCTCGTGAACACCATCCTGTACACGGCGCTCGCCAACACGCTCAACCGCGCCCGCCAGGTTCCGGGCCGGCACACCCGCATCACGGGGACGGAACATCTCGACAAGATCGTCCACGTCGACCAGGGGCCCATCGGTCGAACGCCCCGGTCGAATCCCGCCACGTACACCGGGGTGTGGGACAAGGTCCGCAAGCTCTTCGCGGAGACCGAGGAGGCGAGACTCCGCGGGTACGGACCCGGTCGCTTCTCCTTCAACGTCAAGGGAGGACGATGCGAGGCATGCTCGGGCGACGGGACGCTCAAGATCGAGATGAACTTCCTCCCCGACGTCTACGTCCAGTGCGAGGTCTGCCACGGATCGAGGTACAACCGCGAGACGCTCCAGGTGCACTTCAAGGGCAAGACCGTGGCCGACATCCTGGGCATGCCGATCGAGGAGGCCGCCACGTTCTTCGAGGCGATCCCCGCGATCTCCCGGCACCTCTCGACGCTCGTGGACGTCGGGCTCGGATACGTCCGCATGGGGCAACCCGCGCCCACCCTCTCCGGAGGCGAGGCCCAACGCGTCAAGCTCGCCTCCGAGCTCCAACGCCGGGCGACGGGCCGCACGGTCTACGTCCTCGACGAGCCGACGACCGGGCTTCACTTCGAGGACGTGAAGAAACTCCTCGCCGTTCTCCAGGGACTCGTCGACAAGGGCAACACGGTCATCGTGATCGAGCACAACCTCGACGTGATCAAGAGCTCGGATTGGGTGGTCGACCTCGGTCCCGAGGGCGGCTCCGGCGGGGGAGTCGTGGTCGCGGAAGGCACCCCGGAGGACGTCTCCCGCATTCCGGCGAGCCACACGGGACGCTTCCTCGAGGAACACCTCGCGGTTCCCGCAGCGACGTAGGCTGGCGACGTGAGCGACCCGGCCTCGTACCGGCCGGCGCCGGGAACCATCCCCACCCGGCCCGGCGTGTACCGCTTCCGCGATGACCACGGGCGCGTGCTGTACGTGGGCAAGGCGAAGAACCTCCGCTCCCGCGTCTCCTCGTACTTCCAGAACCTCGACGCGCTCCACCCCCGCACCCGAGCGATGGTGACCACGGCGTCGTCCGTCGAATGGACGCTCGTGCGCAGCGAGGTCGAGGCGCTCGTGCTCGAGCACTCGTGGATCCACGAATTCGACCCTCGCTTCAATGTCGTGTTCAAGGACGACAAGTCATACCCCTTCCTCGCGATCACGATGGGGGAGGACTTTCCGCGCGTGTTCGTGACCCGGAATCCCCGGACCAAGGGGACGCGGTACTTTGGGCCGTACGCGAAGGTCTGGGCGATACGCTCGACGCTCGACGCGCTCCTGGGCGTGCTCCCGGTGCGATCGTGCGGCGCCAGCGTCTTCGCGCGCGCCGCGAGGCAGGACCGGCCCTGCCTGCTGGGGTACATCGACAAGTGCTCGGCCCCCTGCGTCGGCAGGGTGACCAAGGAGGAGCATCGCGCCCTCGCGGACCAGGTGTGCGCGGTGCTCTCCGGCGACGCGAAGGCGATGGTTCGCGACCTCACGCGGGCGATGGAGGAAGCGTCGGCGGAGGAGCGTTTCGAGGCCGCGGCGAAGGCCCGCGACCGCCTCGCCGCCCTCAACGCGGTGCTTGATCGCAACGCGGTCGTCCTCGCCCCCGGGGTCGACGCGGACGTCGTCGGGTTCGAGGACGACGAATACGAGGCGGCGGCTCACGTGTTCTACGTCCGCGACGGCCGTATCACCGGACAACGGGCGTGGATCGTCGACAAGCCCGAGCCGCTCGAGGTCGGAGACCTCGTCGCCCGGCTGGTCCAGGAGGTGTACGACGGACCCGCCGCGCCCGACGTCCCCGCGGAGATCCTCGTCCCGGACCTTCCCACCGACCACGACGCCCTGCGCGAGTGGCTCACCGGGCTGCGCGGCGCGCCGGTGGCGATCAAGGTTCCTGCGCGCGGGGCGAAGGCGGAACTCGCGGAGACGTCGCGAACCAACGCCGCCGAGACGCTGTCGCGTCACCGCCTGAAGCGCGCCTCGGACATCACCGCGCGCTCCGCCGCGTTGCAGGAGCTCCAGGAGGCGTTGGGAATGCGCGAGGCGCCCTTACGGATCGAGTGCTACGACATCTCCCACACCGGGGGGACGAACCAGGCGGCCTCGATGGTCGTCTTCGAGGACGCCCTTCCGCGCAAGCGCGACTACCGCCACTTCTCCGTCACGGACGCGCGGGACGACACGGAGGCGATGTCCCAGGTGCTGACCCGGCGCTTCTCGCGATATCTCGACGAGGCGGCGAAACCCGTCCAGGAGCGCGAGTCGAGCCGTTTCGCCTACCCGCCTCAACTGGTCGTCGTCGACGGCGGACAGCCTCAGGTCGAGGCGGCGGCCCGCGCCCTCGCCGAACTCGGCATCCACGAAGTCGCGCTCTGCGGACTCGCGAAACGTCTGGAGGAGGTATGGCTGCCGGGGAGCGCCTTCCCCGTGATCCTTCCGCGCGGATCGGAGGCCCTCTACCTGCTCCAACGCGTGCGCGACGAGGCCCACCGGTTCGCGATCCGCCACCACCGCGGCAAACGCACGCGCGCGATGACCGCGTCGAGCGTGAACGAGATCCCGGGGGTGGGGCCCGCCCGGGCCCGAGCCCTCCTCCGACACTTCGGATCCCTGGAGAAGGTGCGCGAGGCTTCCGTCGAGCAGATCGCCCTCGTCCCCGGGATCGGCGCGGAAACGGCGCGTGCGATCGCGCAGGCGGTCGCGCGGCGGAATGGCATGCTGGAACCATGACCGACGACGAGTCACCCGAGACGTTCCCGTCCGGCATCCCCAAGGTCCGGGTGACGCTCCCCGAGTCGCCGCCGGACGTGCTGATCATCACCGGAATGTCGGGCGCCGGGAAGAGCCGTGCCGCCGACGCCGTGGCGGACGAGGGGTGGTACGTCGTCGACAACCTCCCGCCCCAGATGCTCGCGGAGATGCTGACGATGGTCTCCCGCGAGGGCTACCTCCGCCTCGCGGCCGTCGTCGACGTCCGCGGCGGGAAGTTCTTCGCGGACCTCGACGCGGTGCTCACCGACCTCGAGGACCGGTCGGTCGAGACCCAGGTTCTGTACCTCGAGGCGTCGGACGACGCACTGGTCCGCCGCTTTGAACAGGTGCGCCGACCGCACCCCCTCCAAGGCCAGGGGACGCTCCTCGAGGCGATCCAGGCCGAGAGGAAGGCCCTGCTCCCCATGCGCGAGCGCGCCGACTCCGTCATCGACACCTCCCGCACGAACGTCCACGAACTCACGGAACGCGTCCTCGCCGAGGTCGGCGACACCGAGACCGCCCCTTTGCAGGTGAATATTCAGTCCTTCGGATTCAAGAACGGCGCCCCCTCGGACGCGGACTTCGTCGCCGACGTCCGCTTCCTCGACAACCCGCACTGGATCCCGGATCTTCGCCCGCTCACGGGGCTCGACGATCCGGTGCGCGAGTACGTGCTCGGGGCGTCGGGCGCGAAGGACTTCCTCGACACGTACGCGTCCGCGCTCGACGTCGCGCTCGGACGCTATCGGGCGCACGACAAGCACTTCGTGACCGTCGCGATCGGATGCACGGGAGGGCACCATCGTTCGGTCGCCATCGCCGAGGCGCTCGCGTCGCGGCTGCGAGACCTCGGGTACGTCGTCCGTGCCACCCACCGCGATCGCGAGCGAGAGTGAGCGGCGTCGACGCCCCTGAGCGCATCGTCGCGCTCGGGGGAGGGCACGGCCTCTACGCCTCGCTGTCGGCGTTGCGGCGGCTCTCGGAATCCCTGACCGCGATCGTGACCGTCGCCGACGACGGGGGCTCGTCCGGGCGCCTCCGCGACGAGCTCCACGTGCCGCCGCCCGGCGACCTCAGGATGGCGCTCTCCGCGCTCTGCGAGGACACCGAATGGGGGCGCACCTGGCGGGACGTGCTCCAGCACCGCTTCGACACGGACGGCCCGCTCGACGGGCACGCGCTGGGGAACCTGCTCATCGCGGGCCTGTGGAACCGCACCGGCGACGTCGTCGAGGGACTCGACTGGGTCGCCCGCCTGCTGCGCGCCCGCGGGCGCGTCCTGCCGCTCGCGGACGAGCCTCTCGAGATCAGCGCGTCCGTCGACATCGACGGCGACTCGGTGACGGTCCACGGGCAGATGGCGGTCGCGACCGCGCCCGGCCGCATCGCGAAGCTCTGGTTGCGCCCCGAGGCGCCCCGCGTCCCGGGACAGACGCTCGCCGCGATCCGCGAGGCCGACCTGGTCGCCCTCGGCCCGGGGAGTTGGTATTCGTCCGTGCTGACGCACTTCCTCGTCGCCCCGGTCGCGGAGGAGCTCGTCGCGGCGGGTCCGCGGAGCGTCCTCGCCCTCAACATCGCGCACGAGGACGGCGAGACCGAGGGGACCGAGAGGGTCGACGACGTCCTCGCGCTCCAGGCGGTCGCGCCCGACTTCATCCCGGCCGCGGTCATCGTCGACGAGGGGCACGCCGACGACCCCGGGCTCGCCGCGCTCGTCGAGGATTGGGGTCCCGCGCTCGTCGTCGGCCCCCTCCTCGAGGAGGGGACGCTCGACCGACACTCGCCCGAGCCGTTCGCCGACGCGTACCGGGAAGCGGCCGCTTTCCTGGCTCGGGGATGAGACCTCACGGACGAAGTGGCAGGATACCCTCATGGCACTCACGGCTCAGGTCAAGGAGGAATTGGCCCGCGTAGTCGTCGAGAAGCCCTCGTGCCGCAAGGCGGAGATCGCGACGATGCTCCGATTCGCCGGCGGACTCCACATCGTGTCGGGGCGAATCGTGATCGAAGCGGAGCTCGACACCGCGGCGGGCGCGCGCCGACTGCGACAGTTCCTCGCCGAGGTGTACGGGCATTCGTCCGAGATCATCGTCGTCTCGGGCGGCGCGCTCAAGAAGGGGAACCGGTACGTCGTCCGGGTCGTCAAGGACGGCGAATCGCTCGCCCGTCAGACCGGGCTTCTCGACCACCGCGGACGCCCCGTCCGGGGTTTGCCCCCGCAGGTCGTGGGGGGCTCGATGGAGGACACCGTCGCGGCGTGGAGGGGAGCGTTCCTCGCGCACGGCTCCCTCACCGAGCCGGGACGTTCCTCGGCGCTCGAGGTCACCTCGCCGGGCCCGGAGGCGGCGCTCGCCCTCGTGGGCGCGGCGCGACGCCTCGGGATCGCGGCGAAGTCCCGCGAGGTGCGCGGGGTCGACCGCGTCGTCATCCGCGACGGCGACGCCATCGCGGCCATCCTCACCCGCCTGGGCGCCCACGACTCGGTCCTCGAATGGGAGGAGAAGCGGACGCGCCGGGAGGTGCGTGGCACGGCGAACCGGCTCGCCAACTTCGACGACGCCAACCTTCGCCGCAGCGCCCGGGCGGCGGTGGCCGCCGGCGCACGCGTCGCGCGGGCCTTCGAGATCCTCGGGGCGGAGGTTCCCGACCACCTTCGCGAGGCCGGGGAGCTGCGCCTCCAGCACAAGGACGCCTCCCTCGAGGAGTTGGGGAAGATGGCCGATCCGCCGCTGACGAAGGACGCCGTGGCGGGTCGAATCCGGAGGCTTCTCGCGACGGCGGACAAGCACGCCGAGGATCTCGGGATACCGGACACCGAGGCATCGCTCAGTCCGGACATGCTCGACTTGTGACGAGCCCCGGGGACCTTCGTCATGTCCCCGCGACAAGGCCGACATAGTAGGCTGAAGGCGGTTCCCCGCCCCGCGGGGACGCGCACGTAGCAGTGCGCAGGCCTCAGCCAAAACCCACGTCGGTGCGTGCCGACGCGAGCCAAGGAGAGAGATACATCATGACCGTCAAGGTCGGCATCAACGGCTTCGGCCGGATCGGACGCAACTTCTTCCGCGCCGTGCTCGCACAGGGCGCGGACATCGAGATCGTTGGGGTCAACGACCTCACCGACAACAAGACGCTCGCGCACCTGCTCAAGTACGACTCGATCCTCGGTCGCCTGGACGCCGAGGTCACGTACACGGACACCACGATCACCGTCGACGGCAAGACGTTCGCCGCGTCGGAGGAGCGCGACCCCTCGAAGCTCGACTGGGGCAAGCTCGGCGCGGACATCGTCATCGAGTCCACCGGATTCTTCCGCGACAAGGCGAAGTGCCAGGCGCACCTGGACGCCGGCGCCAAGAAGGTCATCATCTCCGCCCCGGGTGGCAAGGACATCGACGCCACCTTCGTCATGGGCGTCAACGAGGAGACCTACGACCCCGCCAGCCACGACGTCGTCTCGAACGCCTCGTGCACGACGAACTGCCTCGCGCCGATGGCCAAGGCCCTCAACGACGCGTTGGGCATCGAGCGTGGCCTCATGACGACGATCCACGCGTACACGGCGGACCAGAACCTTCAGGACGCCCCGCACAAGGACCTGCGTCGCGCCCGCGCCGCGGCCCTGAACATCGTCCCGACCACGACCGGCGCCGCCAAGGCCGTCGCGCTCGTGCTTCCCGAGCTCAAGGGCAAGCTGGACGGCTTCGCGATGCGCGTGCCGACGCCCACGGGCTCGGCGACGGACCTCACCTTCACCGCGTCCAAGGAGACGACGGTCGAGGAGGTCAACGCGGCCATGAAGAAGGCGGCCGACGGCAAGTACCTCGTGTACACCGAGGACGAGATCGTGTCGAAGGACATCGAGACGCACTCCGCGTCGTCGATCTTCGACGCGGGCCTCACCCGCGTGATCGGTGACCAGGTCAAGGTCGTCGCGTGGTACGACAACGAGTGGGGTTACTCCTGCCGCCTTGTCGACCTCGCCGTCTACATGGGCTCGAAGCTCTAAGTCATCACCATGGAACGTCCGCGCACGCCGCAAGCGTGTGCGGACGTTCCCATGTGACCCTTCCGTACGTTCCAAGGAGATAAGCCATGAAGACCATCGCCTCCCTCGGCGATCTGCGCGGCAAGACAGTGATGCTGCGCTCCGACCTGAACGTGCCGCTCGACGGCACGACCATCACGGACGACGGACGCGTTCGCGCCTCCGTGCCGACGATCAACGTGCTTCGCGAGGCCGGCGCCCGCGTCGTCGTCATGGCGCACCTCGGACGACCCGACGGCACCCCGAACCCCAAGTACTCGCTCGCCCCCGCCGCCGCGCGTCTCGCGGAACTCCTCGGTGCCCCGGTGACGCTCGCCGACGACCTGGTCGGCGAGTCCGCCAAGGCCACCGTCGCGGCGCTCGCCGACGGCGAGGTCGCCATGCTGGAGAACGTCCGCTTCGACGGTCGCGAGACCTCGAAGGTCGACGAGGAGCGCGAGGCGCTCGCGTCCGAGCTCGCCGCGTTCGGCGACGTGTTCGTCTCCGACGGATTCGGCGTCGTCCACCGCAAGCAGGCGTCGGTCTACGACCTCGCGAAGAAGTTGCCCGCCGCCGCGGGCCTTCTCGTCGAGAAGGAGGTCCTCTCCCTCGAGAAGGCCGTCAAGGACCCGGAGCGCCCCTACGTGGTCGTTCTCGGCGGCTCCAAGGTGTCCGACAAGCTCGGCGTCATCGCGAACCTCCTGACCAAGGCCGACCAGCTGCTCATCGGCGGCGGCATGGCGTTCACCTTCCTCGCGGCCAAGGGCTACGGCGTCGGCGACTCCCTGCTCGAGGAGGACCAGATCGACACGGTCAAGGGCTACCTCAAGACGGCCGAGGAGACGGGCGTCGAGATCGTCCTCCCCACCGACATCGTCGAGGCCGACGCGTTCGACGCGGGCGCCCACCACAAGGTCGTCCCCGCGGACGGCATCGAGGACGGCTGGCGCGGCCTGGACATCGGCCCCGAGTCGTCGAAGGCCTTCGCGGCGAAGATCGCCGCGGCGAAGACCGTGGTGTGGAACGGCCCGATGGGCGTGTTCGAGTTCGACGCCTTCGCGGCCGGTACGCGCGCGATCGCCGAGGCCCTGATGGCCACCGACGGCTTCACGGTCGTTGGCGGCGGCGATTCCGCCGCGGCGGTTCGCATCCTCGGGTACGACGAGTCGAAGTTCGACCACATCTCGACGGGCGGCGGCGCGAGCCTCGAGCTGCTCGAAGGCAAGGTCCTCCCGGGCCTGTCGGTTCTGGAGGGTTAGACCATGGCACGCACGCCCCTGATCGCCGGCAACTGGAAGCTCAACCTCGACCACCTTGAGGCGACGCACGCCGTCCAGAAGCTCGCCTGGCTCCTCCGGGACGCCAAGCACGACTTCTCGGAGGTCGAGGTGGCCGTGCTGCCGACCTTCACGTCGATCCGGTCGGTGCAGACGCTCGTCGACGCCGACCAACTGTCCATCCGGTACGGCGGCCAGGACCTTTCGGCCCACACCGACGGCGCGTACACCGGCGAGATCGCCGGTTCGATGCTCGCCAAGCTCGGCGCGACGTACGTCGCGGTCGGGCACTCGGAGCGCCGCCAGTACCACGGTGAGGACGACGCCGTCGCGAACGCCAAGGTGAAGGCCGCGTACGCGGCGGGCCTCGTCCCGATCCTGTGCATCGGCGAGGGCCTCGACATCCGCAAGGCGGGGGACCAGGTCTCGTACACGCTCGCGCAGCTCGACGGCGCCCTCGACGGCCTCCCGGCCGACAAGGCCGCGAGCATCGTGATCGCGTACGAGCCGGTCTGGGCCATCGGGACGGGCGAGGTCGCGACGCCTCAGGACGCCCAGGAGGTGTGCGCCGCGATCCGCGGACGCCTCGCGGAGCTGTACTCGCCGGAGCTCGCGGAGGGCGTCCGCGTCCTGTACGGGGGGTCCGTCAAGTCCGGCAACATCGCCGCGATCATGGCGGAGGAGGACGTCGACGGAGCGCTCGTCGGCGGGGCCAGCCTCGACCCCGAGGAGTTCTCCAAGATCGTTCGCTTCCGTTCGCACGTGGTCGGATAGCGCGGGCCGGCTCAACCGTCCCGTATCCTGATTACTGCAGACGACCCGAAGGAGTATCGTGCACGCCTTGACTGTGACGCTGTGGACCCTCTTGGTGGTCTGCGGCGTGACCATCATCGGGCTCGTCCTTCTGCACCGCGGCCGCGGTGGCGGTATTTCCGACATGTTCGGCGGTGGCCTCGCGTCAGGGATCCAGTCGAGCGGCGCGGGGGAGAAGAACCTGGGCCGAATCACCTGGATCGTGATCATCATCTGGGGCATCGTGATCGTCCTTCTCGGCCTCATCAACAAGTACTCCGGATAGGAGCTCGCCATGGCAGGTGGCAACGCTATTCGCGGGTCCCGCGTCGGCGCGGGACCTATGGGCGAGGCGGAACGAGGGGAATCGGCGCCGCGCATCCAGATCGCGTATTTCTGCGCTAACGGGCACGTCGTGAAGCCGAGTTTCGCGACGACCGAGCGGGACGAGATCCCGCTCGAGTGGGATTGCCCGCGGTGCGGGTGGCCGGCGGGACTCGACCGCCTCAATCCGCCGCAACCGATCCGGTCGGAGCCCTACAAGACGCATCTCGCGTACGTGAAGGAACGGCGTACGGACGCCGAGGGGGAGGCCCTGCTCACGGAGGCGCTTGAGGCGCTTCGCGCGCGGCGGGGCAACTAGCGCTTAGGCCTTCTCCGCCGCGAAGGCGTCGACCAGCCAGAGCGTGCGATCGACGCCGTGCGCCATTCCGCCGGGGATGCCCCGCTTGCGCGCCAGCGAATCCGCCACGGCCTGGGCCTTTTCCACGCCCGCCGTGACGACCCAGATATCCCGCGCGCGGTTGATCGCGGGCAACGTCAGTGACACCCGCGTCGGCGGCGGCTTGGGGGAGTCCTTCACCGCGACGACGGTGGCGTCGGCGATGTCGAGTTCGGGCCTTCCGGGGAAGAGCGAGGCGACGTGCCCGTCGGGTCCGAGGCCGAGGAGGAGGACGTCGAACGCGGGTGTGGGGTCGCCGAACTTCGCGAGTTCCTCGGAATAGGCCTCTGCGGCCCTCTCAGGCGTCTTGGCGACCTCCGCGGGCGCTATCCGGTGGATGTTCTCCTCGGGGAGCCTCAGGCGCTTCAGGAGCACGCCCTGGGCCTGGCCCTCGTTCCGGTCGGGGTCGCCCGTGGCGAGGAACCGCTCGTCGCTCCACCAGACGTGAACGCTCGTCCAGTTGATGACGTCGGCCAGCGGTGAAGCCGCGGCGCGCGTGAGGGTCGCGATGCCGAGTTTGCCTCCCGTGAGGGAGACGTGGGCCTCGCCCCGCGTCGACACCGCGTCCGTGATCGCGACGAGCAGGCGGGCAGCCGTCGCCTCCGCGACCGTCGCGGCGTCCGGGTAGACGATGGTCGTGGTGGTCATGGTCGAAGCGTACTAGCGAGTCCGATGAGCGACTCTCCGTAGACCTCGTCGGCGTCGAGTCGGCGAAGGTCCTCGGAGAGGCAGTCCTGAAGGGTTCGGCGGGCGAGCGCGATGACGTGGTCGGGGAAGTGAGGCTGGCTGAACGTCGCGGTGGTCCCGTCGTGCCTGCGGATCGAGATGTCCCCGTCGTTCGTCTGAAGGACGACGGAGGTGAGGCCTTGGGCGTCGGGCTCGTAGGTCGCGTCGAAGTCGCATCCGAGCTTGGCGCGCAGCCATGCGCCGAGGAGCAGGATCGACGGGCTGTCGAGGTCGCCGTTGATGGAAACGTGCGTGACGTCCGGGGTTCCGGCCTGGTCGAGCGCCGTCGCCAGGAGGGCGCGCCAGCGCGTGACCCGCGCCCAGGCGAGGTCGGTGTCGCCGGGCGCGTATCCGTCGGCGAGGGTGAGGAGGGCGGCTTTGGGATCCTCGCTCTCGCGCGCGTCGGTGATGCGGCGCGCGGCCATCGCGCCGAGGGCCGTGAGGGCGGGCGCCTTGGTGATGGGGCCGGGCCACCACGCGACGATGGGGGCGTCGGGGAGCAGGAGGGGAATCACCAGCGTGTCGCCGTGCTTCGCCATCTCGCCCGAGGGTCGGAGCACGACGACTTCGGACGCGCCCGCGTCGCCGCCGACGCGGATCTCGGCGTCGAGCCGGGCCGTCTTCTCCGTCGACGACGCCAGCACGACGACGCGGCACGGGTGCTCGCGCGACGCGCGGTTGGCGGCGTCGATCGCCGCCTCCGCGTCACAGCAGGAGGCATCGACGACGAGCGTCATGACCCGTCCGAGCGTGACGACGCCGCCCTCCATGCGTATGCGGACGAGCTCGTTGTTGATGTCGCGGGTTGTGGTGTCGGGAAGTTCGAGGATCATGGGCGCCTCCAGGAGCGACCGTCGCGCGCAAGAAGCGCGTTCGCCGACTTCGGGCCCCACGTGCCGGAGCGGTAGGGCTCGGGTGCCCCGCCGCTCGCCCAGAATTCCTCGATCGGGTCGAGGATCTCCCACGAGAGCGCGACCTCTTCGTGCCGCGGGAACAGCGGGGGATCGCCGAGGAGCACGTCGAGGATGAGCCTCTCGTACGCCTCAGGGGAGGACTCGTTGAAGGAGTTGCCGTACCCGAAGTCCATGGTGACGTCGCGGATCTCCATCGCCGTGCCGGGCAC
>CAWGJW010000003.1:0-68363 GCA_963823015.1 uncultured Actinomycetota bacterium
CGAGAACCCGCGCGTCCCCGAGCGCCTGGGCCGCGATCAGCGTCCCGAACGTGAACGGGCGGTCGGGAACCGGGAGGTCGTCCGAGAACGTGCCGGTGATCTGGAGGAAGACGCCGACGGGCTCGCCCCCCTTGTGCAACTGGCCGGTCGAGTGCAGGAAGCGAGGCCCCCACCCGAAGGTCACGGGGCGCCCGGTGCGCGCGGCGACCGCCTCCCGCACGTCGGCGAGCGCGGGGAACCGCTCGCGGTCGAGGTAGGCCATGATCGCGAGGTACCCGCGGTCGCCCAGTTGGGCCTCGATCGCGGAGAGGGCGGCGTCGAGCGAGTCGACACCGTCGAGGAGGTCCGCCGGAAGGGCGCGTACCTCGATGCCGTCGTCGACGAACGCCGCAGGCCCCGGCTCAGGCGTCGAGTCGAGGAGCCCGCGCGCGGCGGCCTTCGCGGACTCGACGTTGGGCTGGTTGAACGGGTCGATGCCGAGGAGTCGGCCCGCGATCGCGGTCGCGTACTCCCAGATGAGGAACTGCGCGCCGAGCGTCCCGGCGACCGCGAGGTCGCCCGCGGGGTCCGCATCCAGGCCGACGAGGCGGACGTCGAGGACGTCCTCCGCCCCGACCTCCGGGGCGCCGTCGTTCGCGACGACCGGCAGGAGGCCGACGCCCGACTTCCCGGTGGATTCGGCGATCAGCTGTTCGACCCAGTCGGCGAATCCGACGAGCCCGGATCCTTCGTCCCGGAAGACGAGCTTGTCGCGTCCGGGCGTCACCATGGCGGCGCCGAGGACGAGCGCAGGGTTCGCCGGGTCGTCCTCCGCGAAGGAATCGGCGACGGCGGCGGCCTCGTCGAGCAGGGCGGCGACGTCCACGCCGGCCAGGGCGCTCGGCACGAGGCCGAACGCGCTCAGTACGGAGAAGCGTCCTCCGACGTTGGGATCCGCGAGGAAGACGGCGCGGTAGCCGGCCTCGCGGCTCGCCTTCTCCAACGGAGAGCCGGGATCCGTCACGACGACGATGTGCTCCCGGGCGTCGAGGCCCGCGGACTCGAACGCCGCCACGAACGCGCGGCGTTGGGAGTCGGTCTCGACCGTTCCGCCGGATTTCGAGGAGACGACGATGACGGTCGAGGCCAGGTCTCCGTCGAGCGCCGATCGCACCTGGTCGGGGTCGGTCGAGTCGAGGACGACGAGGCTCGCGTCGTTCGTGCGCGTGACCACCTCGGGGCCGAGGGACGACCCGCCCATGCCGCAGAGCACCACCCGGGTCTTTCCTTCGGCCTTCAGCGCCGCGGCGAGCTCCGTCAGCTCGGGAAGGATCGCGCGGGAGGTCTCGTGAAGCTCGGTCCACCCGAGCCGGATGGCCGCCTCGGACTCGGCGTCCGGACCCCAGAGTGTGGCGTCCTTCGCGGCGATGCGGGAGGCGACCCCCCCGCGTACGAGCTGGTCGAGCGCCGCGTCGACGGCGGCGGCGGTGTCGCCCGACGCCGCTACGGAGACGTGGGCCTCGTCGCCGAGGCCGGCCCACGCCGCCACGAAGCCGCTCACTTCGCCGCCGCAATCGAGTCCTTGGCGGCCGCGACCACGGCGTCGGCCGTGAATCCGAACTCCTTGAACAGCAAGGCGCCGTCGGCGGAGGCCCCGAAGTGCTCGAGGCTGATCGCCCGCCCTGCATCGCCGAGTATCCGATCCCAGGTCTGGCGGATGCCCGCCTCGACGGTCACGCGCGCCTTGACGTTCTTCGGGATCACGGACTGTTTGTACGCGTCGTCCTGGTCGCAGAACCACTCGCGGCACGGCATGGAGACCACGCGCGCCTGGATGCCGTCGGCCGCGAGCTGCTCGCGCGCGGCGAGGGCGAGTTGGACCTCGGATCCCGTCGCGATGAGCAGGACGTCGGGCTCTCCCTCCGAGTCCGCGAGGACGTAGGCGCCCTTGAGTACGCCCTCCGCGGAGGCGTAGACGCCGCGGTCGACGACCGGGAGGCCCTGACGGCTGAGGATGATGCCCGCGGGTCGGTCGGTGCGCTCGAGGATGCCGCGCCAGGCCATGGCGGTCTCGTTGGCGTCCGCGGGACGGACGACGTCGAGGCCGGGGATGGCCCGCAGCGCGGCGAGGTGCTCGACCGGCTGGTGCGTCGGGCCGTCCTCGCCGAGGCCGATCGAGTCGTGCGTCCAGACGAAGGTCGACGGAATCTTCATCAGCGCCGCGAGGCGAACCGCCCCGCGCATGTAGTCGGAGAACACCAGGAACGTGCCTCCGTATACGCGCGTGAGGCCGTGGAGCGTGATCCCGTTGAGGATCGCCCCCATGCCGAACTCGCGGATGCCGAAGTGCAGCGTGCGACCGAAGAGGTTGCCGGGGAACATCGCGCTCGAGCGCGCCTCAGGCAGGAACGAGGGCTCGCCCTTCATCGTCGTGTTATTCGACCCCGCGAGGTCCGCGGAGCCGCCCCACAGCTCGGGCAGGACCGGGGCGAGGGCCGAGAGGACGTTGCCGGACGCCGCGCGAGTCGCCAGCGACGTGCCCGCCTCGAACGTCGGGAGGGCGTCGGTCCAGCCCTTCGGGAGCTCGCGCTTGACCAGGCGGTCCAGCAGGGCGGCGCGCTCGGGGTTGGCCGTCCGCCACGCCTCGTAACCCGCGTTCCACTCCTCGTGCGCCGCGGCGCCGCGCGCCTTGACCTCGCGCGCGTGGGCGAGGACGGCGTCGTCGACGGCGAAGGACTGCTCCGGGTCGAAGCCGAGAACCTTCTTGAGCGCCTGGATCTCCTCCGTGCCGAGCTTCGATCCGTGGATGCCGCCGGTGTTCTGCTTGCCGGGCGACGGCCAGCCGATGATGGTCCGGAGCGCGATGATCGACGGTTTGCCGGTCTCGGAGATGGCCGCCGCGTACGCCTGGGCCAGCGCCTCGACGTCCTCGGCGTACGAGCCGTCCTCCTGGATCCATGAGACGCGGTGGACGTCCCAGCCGTACGCCTCGTATCGGGCGAGCACGTCCTCGGAGAACGCGATGTTCGTGTCGTCCTCGATCGAGATGTGGTTGTTGTCCCAGAGGACCACGAGGTTGCCGAGCTCCTGTGTCCCGGCGAGGGACGACGCCTCGCTCGAGACGCCTTCCTGGAGATCGCCATCGGACGCGACGACGAAGACGCGGTGGTCGAACGGGCTCGCGCCGGCCTTGGCGTCGGGGTCGAGAAGGCCCCTCTCGCGTCGCGCGGCCATGGCCATCCCGACGGCGGACGCGAGGCCGGAGCCGAGCGGGCCCGTGGTGATCTCGACGCCGTCCGTGTGACCGTATTCGGGGTGCCCCGGGGTCTTCGAACCCCAGGTGCGCAGGCTCTTGAGGTCGTCGAGCGACAGGTCGTACCCCGAGGCGAAGAGCTGAAGGTAGAGCGTCAGGGACGAATGGCCCGCGCTCAGGACGAACCGGTCGCGGCCGAGCCAGTTCGGGTCGGCGGGATCGTGCCGCATGATCCGCTGAAAGAGCAGGTACGCCGCCGGGGCGAGGCTGATCGCGGTGCCCGGATGGCCGTTGCCGACCTTCTCCACGGCGTCCGCCGCGAGCACCTTGAGGGTGTCGACGGCGGCTCGGTCCTTGTCACTCAAGATGGCGCTCACGGGTTCTCCAAGACAGTCGGGATCGATGCTCCTCTAGCCTAGCGGCGTCGCGAAGTCCGAAGAGTAGGACCAGGGACGCAGAGGGGCGTCAGCGTGGCCCCCGCCGAGCGATCTCGGCGGGGGCCACGGATACCGACGGTGAGCGGCGAGCCTGTCAGACCGTGCAGGTTCCGGTGCACCGATCGGCGACGCCGTTCGCGTAGTAGGCGTTACCGCCGCGGTCCGCGAAGCTCGCTCCGCTGACAACGGCGCGACCGTACACGTGATTCTTGACCATGCGGGTGCCGTCCATGTGTCCGCCGGTGCCAGCGGAGTAGAACACGCCGGAGTGAGCGTTGTAGGAGGCGTTCGCCGAGCTGATGTTCAGGATGCCGCCCACCGCGTACAGGCCCTGGCGGCCGTTGTGAAGGAAGCCCCCGCCGGTGACGCTCGCGAGTCCCGAACTCACCTGAAGCCCGTCAGCGGTGTTCCGCGTCGACTCGGCACCGGTGACGACGATGGGGCCGTAGCTTCCGTTGTCGACGAGGATCCCGTTCCCGTGATTCGTCGTCGCGGTGTCGGTGTCGGACGTGCCAACGGCGGCAAGCGACCAGCGGAACCCGTCCCGACCGTTGTTGGTCGCCGAGTTCCCACGGGTGCTCACGTACGCGTTCCGGAAGAAGTAGCCATCGCCGACCGAACCGTCGACCGTTGTCCCGAGAACGGAGACGTCCCGGGGGATGTCGTAGGAGAACCCTTGGACGACGACGCCGGTCGCGGACGCGCCATCGATGGTCGAGTTCCGGAGGACGACGTTGTGGTCGTCGCTGAGAATCATGACGCCGTAGTCCCCGCCGTGGCTTTCGACGGAGTCGAGGACGACGTTGGAGGAGTAGTTCACGTAGAACGCCGCTCCACCGCCGTATTCGCCCGAGCAGTCGGTGGCGACAACGTGGTCGAACGTGACGGTCGGTGCCGTCGTGCCGGGGTCGGGGATATTCGTGGCGACGACGCACGTCACGGAATCGCCTGTGGTGACGTTCGACACGACGGCCGCCGTCGTGTCGCGCTCGACGGCGATGTTGTTCCCGCCGTTCCCGAAGAAGGAGGAGTCGTGAATCGTGTAGTCGTGCGAGTAACGCACGGTGATGCCGCTTCCCGACGAGTGGTTCTCCGCGACGTGCGCGATGTCCATGTCGTGCGACCGTTCGATCTTGATGGCGGAGTACTCGGCGTAGATGCCGGCGAATCCCGTGCCGTCGAGGGCCAGGTCGTCCATGGTGAGGTAGGCGGAGTCGGCGATGTCGATGCCGTCCTCTCCGGGATTCTTGACGCGGATGCCCTTCAGGGTGAGCTCGTACGCCTTCTGGATGTCGATGGCCGTGCCGAAGCCGATGATCGTCCCGTGGGTGATCGTCGGCCGCTTGAGCGGTCCGACGACGCGAATCCCGTACGAACTGTCCGTCGTCCCCTTCAACGTGTGGCCTCCGAGGTCGAGGGTGACGTCGTCCGCCGCGATGGTGAGTCCGGGGGCGGTACCGCAGTTGAGGTCGGACGTGAGCGTCACGACGGCCCCGCGGTCCGTGATGACCATTCCGCAGTGCGCGTCGAGCGCCGCGGCGGGAACGGCGGTGAGGGCGATGGCGCCGAACGTGACCACGCCGACGGCGATCGCAGATCGGATCTTCATGAGTGTTCCTCCCGTAGCTGGTACCTCATAGACGTACAGGAGGAGCGTAAGGGTTGACTCACCTCGCGACTACGATGGTCGTTATGTCAGCCGCCGCTCCGATCGCCGCCGCGCCGGTGTGGACCCGCGCTCGTCGCGGCGCGCGCGCGTACGTGTCGCTCTCCAAGCCCCGCATCATCGAGCTTCTCCTCGTGACGACCGTCCCGGCGATGATGCTGGCCGCGGACGGCTGGCCGGGGGCGTGGCTGCTGCTCGAGGTGCTCGCCGGCGGGGCCATGTCGGCGGCGGCGGCGAACGCCTTCAACTCGTACATCGATCGCGATATCGACGCGATCATGAACCGCACGCGCAATCGTCCGCTCGTCACGGGGGCCGTGTCGCCGCGGGGCGCCCTCGCCTACGCCTGGACCCTCTCCGTCGTCTCGACCGCGTGGTTCGTCTGGCCCGTCGGTTCGCCCCTGGCCGCCGCCCTCAGCGTCGCCGCGATCCTCGTCTACGTCGTCGGCTACACGATCATCCTCAAACGCCGCACGTCGCAGAACATCGTGTGGGGCGGCGCGGCGGGGTGCATGCCGGTCCTCATCGGCTGGGCGGCGGTGACCCACAGCCTCGGGTGGGCGCCGGTCCTGCTCTTCCTGATCGTGTTCTTCTGGACGCCGCCGCACTACTGGCCGCTCGCCATGCGATTCCGGGGCGACTACGCCGAGGCTCACGTGCCGATGCTCCCGGTGGTGGCGAGCGCCCGGCGGGTGTCGGTCGAGATGCTCGCGTACACGGTCGCGATGATCGCCGTCACCTTGGTCCTCGTGCCCGTGGCCCACATGACGTGGGTCTACGCCGTGACCGCCGCGGCCTCGGGGGCTTGGTTCCTCGGCGGGTGCGTCGTCCTCTACCGCCGGATCGCGCACGGAGAGAAGAAGCTCCGCGAGATGCGACTCTTCCGTGACTCGATCACCTACCTCACCGTGATCTCGCTCGCGATCGTCGTCGACCCCTTCGTCACCGACGCCCTCACCATCTGGCGCCCCTAGTGCTCGAGCGCGAACGCGACGCGTACCTCGCCCACGTGCGGGTCGAGCGGGGCCTCAGCGCGAATACCGTCTCCGCGTACCGTCGGGACCTGGAGCGATACGCGGCCTTTCTCGCGGCCCGGCGTATCGACGCCCTCGCGAACGTGACGCGCGCGGACGTCGCGGCCTTCAGCCAGGCCATCTCGACGGGAGACGACGGGGGCGCGGCCCTGGCGCCGGCGTCGGCGAGCCGGACGGTCGTGTCCGTCCGGGGCTGGCATCGCTTCGCGCTCGCCGAGGGCTGGACGGCGGACGATCCTTCGATCGAGGTGCGGCCGCGGGCCATCCCGAGGCGCCTGCCCAAGGCGATCTCGGTGGAGCAGGTCGCCGCGGTCCTCGACGCCGCAGGTGGGGGAGAGGCCGACGCGGACTCCACGACGGCCCAGCTTCGCGATCGCGCGCTTCTCGAATTCGTGTACGCCACGGGGGCGCGCATCAGCGAGGCCGTCGGGCTCGACGTCGACGACCTGACCCTGGCCGAAGGGGAACAGTCGGCGCTGCTCCGGGGCAAGGGCTCGAAGGAGAGGGTGGTGCCGCTCGGTCGCGTCGCGGCGAAAGAGATCGACGCCTACCTGGTCCGCGCCCGGGCGCCGCTGTCCGCCCACGGTCGCGGCACGTCGGCGGTGTTCCTCAACACCCGCGGGGCGCGCCTCAGTCGTCAGAGCGCGTGGGCGATCCTCAAGGCGGCGGCGGAGAAGGCCGGCGTGGAGAACGTCTCGCCGCACACGCTCCGCCACTCGTTCGCGACGCATCTGCTCTCAGGAGGCGCGGACGTGCGCGTCGTCCAGGAGCTCCTCGGCCACGCGAGCGTGACGACGACGCAGGTCTATACGCTCGTCACGCGGGACTCGTTGCGCGAGGTCTACGAACTAGCCCACCCAAGGGCGCGGGGATAGCGGGTAGCGTGAGCACGGTGAGCGAATTTCCGGTGCCCGCACCCCTGACGGCGCACGGCCCGGCCAGGGTCGTCGCGCTGTGCAACCAGAAGGGCGGCGTCGGCAAGACGACGACCGCCGTCAATCTCGCGGCCGCGTTCGCGGAGCTCGGGCGCAAGGTCCTCCTGGTGGACTTCGACCCGCAGGGAGCGGTGGGCGCGGCGCTCGGGATCAATCCGCACGCGCTGACCACGACGATCTACGACGTGCTGATGCGGGACGACGTCCCGGCCGTCGACGGGATCATCCCCTCCGGCATCGACGGGCTCGACGTGCTCCCCGCGAACATCGACCTCAGCGCCGTCGAACTGCAGCTGGTGTCCGAGGTGGCGCGCGAGGGCGCTCTCGACCGCGCGCTCACCCCCCTCCGAGAGACCTACGACCTGATCCTCATCGACTGTCAGCCCTCGCTCGGCCTTCTCACGGTCAACGCGCTGGTCGCGTCGGACGGCGTGCTGATCCCGCTCGAGTGCGAATACTTCGCGATGCGCGGCGTCGCGCTGCTGCTCGACACGATCAAGAAGGTTCAGACCCGGCTCAACCCGCGGCTCGTGGTCGACGGCATCCTGCCTACCATGTGGGACCCCCGCACGCTGCATTGCCGCGAGGTGGTCGACACCATGCGTGAGGCGTTCAAGGACCAGGTCACGTCCACGATGATCGGCAAGACGGTGAAGTTTCCGGACGCCACGGTCGCGGCGGAGTCGATCCTCACGTTCGCGCCCGATCACGCGGGCGCCGCGGCCTACCGTCAGCTCGCACGCGAGCTCGTGGCGCGAGGAGCGGCGGCGTGACCGCGGAACTCGCGACGGACGGCGCCACGCCGCAGCCGGGGTTCTCGGTCCACCTCGACAACTTCGAAGGCCCCTTCGATTTACTCCTGAGCCTGATCTCGAAGCACGAAATGGAGATCACGGAGGTCGCTCTGGCGCGCGTGACGGACGAATTCATCGCGACGGTCATGGCGTCGGACTGGGACCTCAGCGGGGCGAGCGAGTTTCTCGTCGTCGCCGCGACGCTGCTCGACCTCAAGGCGGCTCGCCTCCTTCCCCAGGGCGAGGTCGAGGACGCCGAGGATCTCGAGGCGCTCGAGGCACGCGACCTGCTCTTCGCCCGCCTGCTCCAATACCGCGCGTTCAAGGACGTGGCCGCAGGGATCGAACTCATGCTCGCCGCCCCTCGCCGCATTCCCCGCAACGTGCCGCTCGAGCCCCACCTCGCGGCGCTTCTCCCCGAGCTCGTCTGGGCCGTCGATCCGGACGGCCTCGCGCGCATCGCCGCGCGCGCGCTCGAACAGAAGGCCACGAGCGTGCCCCTCACCCACCTCCACGCCGCCAAGGTCTCGGTGAAGGAGCAGGCGTCGCTCATCACGTCCCTGCTCCAGCGCGAGGGGACGATGACGTTTCGGGCCCTCGTATCGGACACTCGGGACCTATCGGTCGTCGTCGCGAGGTTTCTCGCGCTACTCGAGCTGTTCCGCGAATCCGTGGTGGCCTTCGATCAGGTACGGTCGCTGAGCGACCTCACCGTGCGTTGGACGGGCGGGGAGGCCGCCGTCGAGGTCGCCACCGACTTCGACGACGAGGTGGACGAGGAGGGCGCCCGGATACCGGGCGACCAGGAGGAGGCCGCGCCCCGTGAGTGACCCCGCGCTGCTCGGCGCCATCGAAGCCGTCCTCATGGTGGTCGACGACCCCGTCGCGCCCGCCGATCTCGCGTTCGCCGTCGACGTCCCCCAACCAGACGTCGAGGCCGCGCTCGTCGAGCTTCGAGACGAGTACGCCGGGGGAGAGCGGCCTCGCGGCTTCGAGCTTCGGGAGGTGGACGGCCGGTGGCGCGTCTACTCGTCCGCCGCCTTCGCCGACGTCGTGGGACGGTTCGTGGTCGAGGGACAGTCGGCGCGCCTTTCGCAGGCCGCGCTCGAGACTCTCGCCGTCGTGGCGTACCGCCAGCCCGTCACCCGCGGCCAGGTGTCGCAGGTTCGGGGCGTCAACGTCGACACGGTGATGAAGACCCTCCTCGCCCGTGGACTGATCACGGAGGTGGGGGAGATCGCCGGCGCGATCCAGTACGGGACGACCACGGAGTTCCTCGAGCGCCTGGGGCTCGCGTCGCTCGATGACCTCCCGCCGCTCGCGCCCTACCTGCCCGACCTCGCGGACGTCGATTCGGAGGGGCGCGGCTAGTGCAGATCCATCGACCGGAGGGCATCCGGCTTCAGAAGGTGCTCGCCGCGGCGGGCCTCGGGTCGCGGCGAGCCTGCGAGGAGTTGATCGAGGCGGGCGAGGTGACCGTCGACGGGCAGGTGATCCGGGAGCAGGGAATACGGGTCGTGCCGAACGAGGTCACGATCGAGGTACGCGGGAAGCGCATCGCCGTGGACGACTCGCGCGTCACCGTCGCGCTCCACAAGCCCAAGGGCGTCGTCAGCACCATGAGCGACCCCGAAGGGCGCCCCGCACTCGACCAGTACGTTCGGGATTTCGACGAGCGCCTCTTCCACGTCGGGCGGCTCGACGCGGAGACCACGGGGCTGCTGCTTCTCACAAACGACGGCGAGCTCGCGAACCGGCTCGCCCACCCGACGCACGGCGTCGCCAAGGTGTACGTCGCGAAGGTCGAGGGGCGGGTCTCCGCGGGCCTCGGGACGACGCTTAAGGCGGGCGTCGACCTCGACGACGGGCCGGTCCGGGTCTCCGACTACACCGTCCTCGACGCGACCGACCGCTATTCGATCGTCGAGGTGACGCTCCACGAGGGCCGCAACCGCATCGTCCGGCGGATGTTCGAGGCCGCCGGCCACCCGGTGATCGAGCTCGCGCGTACGCAATTCGGGCCGATCGCGCTGGGGAACCTCAAGCCCGGGCACGTGCGCGTCCTCGACCACGAGGAGGTCGGCGCGCTCATGAAGGACGTCGGGCTCTAGGGTCGCCGATACCATGGTGCCCGGAGGCCTCCCATGACCATTCGCGCGATCCGCGGCGCCACCACGCTCGACGTGGATGAGCGCGCGCACCTGCACGAGCGCACCGTCGAGCTCGTGGGCGCGATCCTGCGCGAGAACGGCCTCGGCACGGACGCCCTCGTGTCGGTGTTCTTCACGTGCACCCCGGATATTCGGTCCGACTTCCCCGCCGCCGCGGCGCGGGGTCTCGGGCTCGGAGACGTCCCGCTGATGTGCGCCGTCGAGATGGACGTCGAGGGCGCGCTCGGGCGCGTCGTGCGGGTGATGGCGACCGCCGAACTCGACGTGCCGCGCGACGAGGTCCGCCACGTCTACCTCCACGACGCCGTGTCGCTCCGCACGGACCTCGCCCAGTGAGCCAACCGTGAAGGCGAACGAGGGCGGCGCGAGCGTCCACATCGTGGGCGCCGGCCTGATCGGCGCGAGCATCGGCGTCGGGCTGGTCGCGGAAGGCTGGCCGGTCACGATCGAGGACCGAGACGAGGCCGCCGCCACGCTTGCGCGGGGCATCGGCGCCGGCGGGATCCTCGCATCCGACGACGCCCCGGATCTCGTCGTCGTCGCCGTTCCGCCGGCCGCGGCCGCGGACGCCGTCGTCTCCGCCCTTCGAGCCTTCCCGGAGGCGGTCGTCACGGACGTCGCCTCGGTGAAGGAGCCCATCGCCCGGGCCGTCGAGGCGGCCTCCGAGGGGCGCCGCTACGTCGGCTCCCACCCGATGGCCGGCCGCGAGGTGAGCGGCGGCCTCGCCGCCCAGGGGGACCTCTTCCGCGCCCGCCCGTGGGTCCTGTGTCCGAATGGCGCCTCCGCGTCGGCGCAGGCGCTCGTCCGCGCCGTCGCCGAGGCTCTCGGAGGCGACGTCGTTGTCATGGACGCCGCGCGCCACGACGCCGCGGTCGCCCGCATCTCGCACGCCCCCCAGGTCGCCGCGTCGGCCGTCGCCGCCGCCCTCGCGGGACTCGACGCCGAGGACGTCGCGCTCGCCGGTCAGGGCCTGCGCGACGTCACCCGCATCGCCGCGAGCGACCCCGCGATGTGGGCGGACATCGCGCGCCTGAACGAGGCGAACCTTCGGGAGACGCTGCGCCACGTGATCGGCGACCTTGAGAAGGTGCGGGAGGCGACGGACATGGGCGCCGCGCTCGGCGCCCTCGTCGAGAGGGGGCGGGCGGAGGCGGGCCGGATCCCCGGCAAGCACGGCGACAAGCGGCGCGAGTGGTCGGACGTCGTGGTGATCGTGCCCGACGAGCCCGGCGAACTCCTGCGCCTGCTCACGGCGGTCGCCGAGGAGTACGTCAACGTCGAGGACCTCGCGATCGAGCACTCGCCCCGCCAGCCCGTGGGCCTGGTGCGCGTGAGCGTGCTCGCCTCCCGCGCGGAGGGGCTGGTCGCCGCGCTTCAGGCGGAAGGCTGGGAGGTGGCGTCCTCGTGACCGGGATCGTCGTCGCCATCGACGGGCCCTCGGGCGTGGGCAAGTCGACCGTGTCGCGCGAGGTGGCGCGCCGCCTCGGGCTCGCGTACCTCGACACGGGCGCCACGTATCGCGTGACGGCGCTCGCCTGCTTGCGGGAAGGCGTCGACCTGACGCGGGAGGACGACGTGGTCGCGATGGCCGAGACGATCA
Organism: uncultured Actinomycetota bacterium; assembly: GCA_963823015.1. GTDB lineage: Bacteria > Actinomycetota > Actinomycetes > Actinomycetales > Demequinaceae > JAFGBM01. The sequence continues at coordinate 11,870 of CAWGJW010000003.1, forward strand.
ACGTCGAGATGATCGTCGATCCCGACAACCCGCACGTGGTGCTCGACGGCGAGGACGTCTCGCTGCTCCTACGCTCCGAGACCGTCACGGCCGCCGTATCCGCCGTCGCGACGAACCTCGAGGCCCGCGCGGCGCTCGGGCGATGGCAGCGCCGGATGATCGACGCCGAGACCGCGGGTGGATATTCGGAGGGCCGCGGCGTGGTCGCCGAGGGCCGGGACATCACCACGGTGATCGCCCCGGACGCGGCCGTGCGCGTACTCATGACGGCGGACCCGGAGGTCCGCGTCGCGCGGCGGGCGGGCGAGGGCGTGCACACGACCGTCGCGAAGCTCCGATCGGGGATTCTCGACCGCGACGCGAAGGACGCGACGGTGGTGAACTTCACGACGGCGGCCGACGGCGTGGCGACCCTGGACACGACGCACCTCACCATCGAGGAGGCGGTCACCGCGGTCGTCGACCTCGCCGAGAAGGCCCGCGCGTGAGCCGCCGCGGCACGGCGAAGCCCCCGAGCCGCCTCGGGCCGCTCTGGGGCCGACCGATCGCCGTCTTCCTCGCCCACGTCTTCTGGCGCACCCGCGTGGTCGGCAAGCACCACGTCCCCCGGAAAGGCCCGGTCGTCGTCATCGCGAACCACGTGGGATTCATCGACGGACCCGTCGCGGTCGGCGTGATGCCACGCCACGCCCACGTCCTCGTCAAGACCGACATGTTCGTCAACGTCCTCGGCGCCATCCTGCGCGCGTCCGGGCAGATCGAAGTGGCACACAGCGGGCGCGAGGCGCTCGCCCGCGGACGCGCCGTGCTGCGACGCGGCGGCGTCGTCGGCGTCTTCCCGGAGGGATCGCGGGGGATGGGCGACGCCGCGAGCCTCGGCGGAGGAGCGGCCTGGCTCGCTCTCCACGGCGACGCCCCCGTCGTCCCCCTGGCCCTCCTCGGAACGCGCCTCACGGGGGAGAGCGTGAGCGTCTGGCCCCGCCCGGGTCGCCGGTTGATCGCGGAATTCGGCGTACCGCTGCGACTCGACCTGCCCCGCGGGCTCACGGGAGCCTCGCGGCAGAAGGCTGCCGAGGAACAGATCGCGGCCCTGCTCCGGGCGCACGTTCGGGCGGTCGAGGCATCGTCCCCGATCAAACTCCCGTCCGACGACCCGCTACGCGAGAGGTCCGACGCGTGACCGACGACGAGCTCGGCCCCGGAGAGTCCGAACTCGCGCCTCCGCACGACTCCGACGCCCCCGAGGCCGCCGACGAGGTTCGTGAGGCCGCGCTGCGGGCCGGGCTCGAGGCGTACGACCTGAGCGACCAGGACCTCGCCGAGCTCGGGGACGCGCCGACGATCGACCGCCCCGTCCTTCCGATCCTCGCCGTCGTCGGTCGCCCGAACGTCGGCAAGTCCACGCTCGTCAACCGCATCCTCGGTCAGCGGGCCGCCGTCGTCGAGGACACGCCGGGCATCACGCGCGACCGCGTCACCTATCCCGCGGAATGGGCGGGTCACGAATTCATCCTCATGGATACGGGCGGTTGGGAGACGAAGGTCTCCGGGCTCGACGCGAGCGTCGCCCGCCAGGCGGAGGTCGCGATCGAGATGGCGGACGCGATCGTCTTCGTCGTCGACGCGACCGTGGGGCCGACCGCGACCGACGAGCAGGTGGTGCGCCTCCTGCGCAAGGCGGGCAAGCCCGTCGTCCTGTGCGCGAACAAGGTGGACGGGCCCCGGGGCGAGTCCGACGCGACGGAGCTGTGGTCGCTCGGCCTCGGCGAGCCGTACGCGGTGAGCGCGCTCCACGGCCGCGGCATGGGGGATTTCCTCGACGCGGCCGTCGCGGCGCTACCCGCGGAACGCACGCGCGAGGCGGCCTCGCCCGACGCGCCCCGACGCGTCGCGCTCGTCGGCCGCCCCAACGTGGGCAAATCCTCTCTGCTCAACCGGCTGGCGGGGGAGGCCCGCGTGGTGGTCGACGACGTCGCCGGCACCACGCGCGATCCCGTCGACGAGGTGGTGGAGATCGACGGCCGCCCCTGGATGCTCGTGGACACGGCGGGAATCCGACGGCGGGTGCACCAGACGCAGGGGGCGGACTTCTACGCTTCGCTCCGCACCGCGGCTGCGATCGAGCGCGCGGAGGTCGCCGTGGTGCTCGTCGACGCCTCCGTCCCGATCACGGAGCAGGACACGCGGGTGATGTCGCAGGTGGTGGACGCGGGCCGCGCGTTGGTGATCGCGTTCAACAAGTGGGACCTCGTGGACGAGGAGACGCGGATCGTGCTCGACCGGTCCGTCGACACGGAGATGGGACAGCTCGGCTGGGCGCCGCGCATCAACGTCTCGGCGGCCACCGGCTGGCACACGAACCGCCTGGTTCGCGCCCTCGACCTCGCGCTCAGTTCGTGGGACATGCGCATCTCGACGGGGCGGCTCAACGCGTTTCTGGGCGAGCTTGTCGCGGAGCACCCCCACCCGGTGCGCGGGGGCAAGCAGCCGCGGATCCTCTTCGCGACGCAGGCCGCGAACCGCCCGCCCCGGTTCGTCGTCTTCACCACCGGGTTCCTCGACCCGGGATACCGCCGCTTCATCGAGCGGCGACTCCGTGAGACGTTCGGTTTCGAGGGCACGCCGATCCAGATCTCGGTCCGGGTGCGCGAGAAGCGAGGGGGTGCCAAGGGGAGGCGGCGATAGACGGAAGGTGCCGCCCGCCGAGCGCGGCCCGACCGTCGACCGTACTCTTGGCCTATGGCCGAACCCGCGCCCCTGCCGACCCCCACCCCGCCGGGGTGGTACGCCGAGCCGACCACCGGTCGCCAGCGGTACTGGGACGGGATCCAGTGGGCGTTCTATCCCGATGAGGAGACTCGGGGACCGGAGCCCGTGCCGCGCTTGCCGTTCCCGGAGGTGTCGGTCGTCACGAACGGGATGGCCACGGCGTCCCTCGTCCTGGGGATCGTCGGGGTCGTCCTCTGCTTTCTCATCGTCCCCGCGGTGCTCGCGTTGGTCTTCGGGATCTTCGGCCTGTCGCGCGCCCGCACCCGCGACGGGGTCGGCACGGCGAGTTCCGTCGCGGGGATCTGCCTCGGAGGGTTGGGGTTGGTGATCTTCGCGTTGACGATCGCTCCCTTCGTCACGTAGGAAGGGGCCGGTATCCCGCGCTGCCGACGTGCTACGGTCCGGGTGTGAACGAGCGCCTGCGGAACCTGTTCCGGATTGAGCCCGAGGTCCCGCCGGGGGAGGAGCCGAGGCCGCGCAACCCGTACGCGTTCGGGGCGATCGCCGCGGCGGTCCTCGCGTACGTGTTGGCCGAGCTGTGGGATCGGCGCGCGGGCGTCGCCGTCCTCGCGCTCGCCGTCGCGGGCGTCGCCCTCGGCGCGACCAGCATGTGGCGGGCTCGCCGCGATCGCCTTCAGGGCTCCGGGCTGTCCTTTCTCGCGATCGTCGCCTCCGCCGTGAGCCTCCTCATCGCCTTCGGCACGCGCGCGTAGCGCGGTTCTGAATTGGCCGACGCTCACCCGGCGAGCGCGGGCGTTCGGCGATAGCGTGGGGGCACGCCGACGGTCGAGGAGGCCCGATGGTCGCCTCCGCCACGCCGGCCGCACAGGGTGCCGTGCCGCGACGTGATCGCGGAGGGCTCGTCGCCGCCGCGGGTCTCGCGGCGCTCGCGGTCGCGTTCTTCAGTGTCGGATTCATCTCGACGTTTCCCTCGGGGACCCTCCCCGGCGGCGAGTCCTGGTCGCCTCGTCTCGGCGCGAGCGTTGCCGCCGCCGTGACCACAGGAGAGGACTCGACGGTCGTCGACCTCGCCGTTGCCCCCGACGGCGGGCCGATCTACGCCCTCCAAGCGCCGGGGATCGTCGCGTACGACGCGGAGGACCTCTCTCGTGTCGGAGCGATCAACCTCGCGCCGCTGAACGCGGCGAACCCCCTCGCGATGACGGTTTCGTCGGACGGGTCCGCCGCCCTGGTCCTCGAGGACGACGCCACGATCACCCTCGTCTCGCTCCGTCCCGGTTCCTTCGGCGAGGTCGTGGCTCCACCGACCTTCGTCTCCCTCGTCCGGCATTGGGATCCGAGCGCATCCCATCGGTGGTCGACGGTCACGCCGCGCTGGCGACCGCTCCTCGCCGTCGCCCCGGACGCGTCGGCCGCGTATGTCGTCGACGATTCTGAGGGGAGGCTCTGCTCCTACCCGGTGGGCGCGTCGGGATTCGGCGAGCCGGTCTGTGTCGCGCTCGGCGCACCACCGGGCGACTCGCCGCGCGCGACCCTGACGGTCAACCCCGAGTCGGGCCTGATCTATCTGGTGGACGAGGCGGGGACGCTTCGCGTCTACGAGCCGGGCGGGTTGACGGAGGTTGGCGGCTCCGTGCTCGGGGAGTCGACGTGGCGGATCGACGCGTTCTCGGACGACGGCTCGCTCTTCTACGACTTCGTCGTGCGCCTTCCCCCGAACGGCGCCGCGTTCTACCTCGACCACGCGGTGTACTGGTCCGAGGGCGACGCGATCGCGTACGAGTCCGGCGTCACGCTCCGCGACGACGGGACGCTGATTCACCGGGACGGCTGTCTGGAATACGCGCCCAATCTCGCGGACAACCCGGGCGACGTTCTCTCCGTTCGGGCGCTCGACACGTCTCGGCGCCGTGCGGGCAACGTGCGGATCGCCGCGCCACCCCGCGCGCCTCTCTTCGTGCCAACCGCCACGCCCGGCCTCGTCCTGACCAACGCGGAGGGCGGCGGCGTCGCCCTCGTCGACGTCGGGAGCGGGGTCACGGTCGCGGGCTTTGGGGCGATGTCCCCGGATTGGAGGTGGGGCGCCGGCGTCGACTTCCACCACCTGTATTACGTCGACGCCGCCGACGATCCCAAGACGATCCACCGTTTCGACGTCTCCGCCGCCTCGCCGCCGAGCCTTTTCTACTGGGGCGTCGCCGCCGCGACGTTCCTGCTCGCGACCGTCGTGGGCGCGCTCGTCGCCGCGCGAGCGCGGTGGCAACCACGTTGGCGTCGGTTCATCGATCGAATCGCCAAGCTCTCCGAAATCCGGCGCGTGTTTCGACGCCGACCGCGCGACCGCGCTCCGACCCGCGCGGGCGAGTACGCGAAGATCGCGGGGGTCGCGGCCGCCGGCTTGACCGTCCTCCCGGCGTTGGCGTGGTTTGGCGTATCCGTCTCCGTCGCGTGGTGGAGGATCGGGCTGGCCGTCCTCCTCGCCGTCGTCTCGGCCGTCGGACTCCGGTGGCCGATCGCCGCGGTCGCCCTCGGGGGCGGAGGCGTGTGGCTCGCGTCGGAGCAGTTCCACGCCGCGGCCGTCGCGCTGATGGCGGTGGCGCTCGCGCTCGCCGCGATGTCTGTCGCGGTCACGCCCGCGCGACGTCCCTCGTACCGGCGCCACGACCCGCGTCGCATGCACGTCCTCACCCTCGCGGCCGTCTTCTTCCTCTGGATCCCGCTCGTCAACATCATGCTCGCGTTCGGCGAATCGCTCCGTGTGATCGACGGCGACGACGTGAACCGTCGCCCGGCCTCCGCGCTGATCGTCTCGTCCCTCGCCCTGACGGTTGGCCTGCTCATTTGGTTCGGCGCGCTGTACGGAAGTGTCAGCGGTTTCCGGTGATCCCGGGCCTCTCCGGCGCGTGGCCGACACAGGACGCCGGTCCGGTAGGATTGCCGATGCTGTCACGGGCTGTGGCGCAGTTTGGTAGCGCACTTGACTGGGGGTCAAGGGGTCGCAGGTTCAAATCCTGTCAGCCCGACTTGAGACACCGCGCATCGGGGGCCGTTTTCGGGGAAAACGGCGTCGAGAGGATGTGATGCGAATGGGATGGCTCGCCAGTCTGGCCCGCACCTACCCACTCATGCGGGGTGGCGCGGTGCTTTTCATTCTCGTCGGCCTCGGCATCGTCGTGGGGGGTCTTGGCGGCACTGCCTGGATGGTGCCATCGCTCATCGTAGGCGCGGTGTCGGCCGTTCTGGCGATGGCCGCCCTGTCGATCGGCAAAGTCATCTTTGCGGGATTGGGTCATCCATCGACCCGTCAATGGGTCGTCATGGGCGTCGCTTTCGCGGTGGAATACGCGCTTGTGAGCCTCGTCGTGTTCACCATTCCCGACCACAGTTCGCGCGACTTCTGGCTGTGGATGCTGATTGTGGTCGGCGCGCACTTCCTCATCTTCACGTTCTCGCACGGGCCACTCGTCGGTCTGCTCGGCGTGGTGTGCATCGTCAACGCCTCGCTCGGGTTCCTCTTCCCCGGCATTGACTACCGAGCGCTCTGGGTCAGCGACGGGCTATTCAAGATCGGCTTCGGCGCGTGGATGCTACTGCTGACCTACCCGCGAGGTTCCAGACTCACTCGATAGGGGTGGCCCGTTCATCCGGATGGGGCCGGACCGCCTTAGGTTCGCTGACTCACGGGGGGTCGAGGGGTCGCAGGTTCACATCCTGTCAGCCCGACGGAAACGCCCCGGTATCTCGCGAATCTGCGGGACGCCGGGGCTTTTGTCGTGTTCGTTGACGCGGCGAGACCGGACCAGCGCCGCGCTCACAGCAGCAACGCGGCGGCCGCGACGGCCGAGGCGAGGAGCACCGAGACGTCGAACCGGCGCTGGCTGATGCGGCGTGCGGTCGCGTAGCCGACTATTCCCCCGGCAAGAATGATCGGGGCGAGGAGCCCGGCGCGCGCGAGGTCGGGCCAGTGCATCAGCCCGAGCCCGACGGAAAACGGCACCTTGACGAGGTTCACGATGAGGAAGAACCACGCGTTCGTGCCGATGAAGCGCCGCTTCTCGACGCCCGACGCCGAAAGGTACAGGGTCATGACGGCTCCGGCGGCGTTGGCCGTCATCGTCGCGAACCCCGCGCCCGTACCGGCGATCCATGCCGCGGCCGGATGCTCGCGAGAGGTGGACGCCGGGGCTTCATCGCGCCACTTCACCAGCAGCTGCACGAGGAGGAGCACGAGCAGGACGGCGCCGATACCGCGGCGCAACGCATCGTCGGATACGACCCGAAGGAAGACCGAACCGAGCACCAGACCCGGGAGTACAGCGGGAAGGAGCCGGCGAATCAACGACCAGTCGGCGTCGTGACGGTAGTGCGTCACGGCGACGAGGTCGCCCACGATCAGGAGGACGAGGACGGCGGCAGTGGATTCTTTCGCGGGGAGAACCGTCGCGAAGATGGCGATGGAAATGACGGCGAGGCCACCCAGGGACGTCTTGGAGAATCCGATCACCAGCGCGGCGAGCCCCATGAGCAGGGCGACGCCGAGGGACCCGCCGAGGAGCTCGAGCATGCATGGGTCCAATCTGCCGGGGCAAGCGTCAGGATACGCGCGCTGGCCTCGGGGAAAGGCGCCCCCGCGCGAGTCGCCCCGCGCCGCGGCTCGTCGGGTTCTGCCATGCTTGCCCGATGGATTTCCAGATTCGACGGGTTCGCGCGGACGAGTGGCGCGAGGTTCGCGACCAGCGCCTCGAGGCGTTGCAGGACCCTCTCGCGCACCTTGCGTTCCTTGAGACCTACGGCGAGCGGGCGGTCAGCCCGGACGAGTTCTGGCAGGAGCGGGCGGCGGGGGCCGCGGAGGGAACGAGGATCGCCCAATGGGTTGCCGAGGCCGGGAACCGGTGGATCGGCACCGTCGCGGTCTTCGCGTATCGGGCGGGGGATACCGACTACAACGGCGAGTCCGTGACGGACTCGCGCGCGAACCTCGTCGGGGTCTACGTGCAGCCCGCCCACCGGGGGAGCGGGGTCATCGACGCGCTCATCGACACGGCCGCGGAGTGGGCGGCTCGACAGGGTTTCTCGTCCCTGGAGCTCGAGGTGCATCCGGACAACACGGCGGCCCTCCGGGCATATCTTCGCTGTGGGTTCGTCGCAACGGGAACGGGGACCGAGGGCGACGACCGAGGAGACCTGACGATGCGCCGGGCCCTCGCGTAGGACGACCGACGCCGCGTTACCCGCGCGCTAGGGTCGATACGACGCCGTCGTTGAGGAGGGATCGCCATGCCGGTCATCGCCATTGTTGGCGCCGGGTCGGGCCCCGGAGCCGCCTAGAAACAGCCGATGTCGTCTGACGTCGCGAAGACGGGATATTTCGGATCCGCGCCTTCGCCGTAGTCGCTGGACGAGTGCAAGAAGCACTTGTGGGCGTTGTCCGGGGGACCCGCCACGGCGACGTAGACGATGGGATCCGCTATCGCCGCGGCGAATTTCGTGAGATCCGCCGTAGCGACGTCGTCCTGGCGAACGATCACGTCGAACGAGAACGATTGCGTTTCGCCCGGAGCGAGAGTGCCGGGTCCCCACTTGGGAGTCGACTCAGCGATGAACGGGGCGCAAACGGGAATGTCCATCGGCACGCCGTCGGCGCCGATCTTCCTGAGTGGCGGGTAGTAGTGGTCGTTGTAGTGGTAGGCGGCGCATGCGAAACTGTCGCTTGCGTAGATTGGCGCCACGTACAGCGCGGGAAACCCGGCGGTGTTGTCGGCATTCAACGAGGTAATCGAACCGGTCATCGCTATTCGGACGTTGATCATGACACGATCCGACGCGACCTCCCTCGCGGAGCCATCTTCGAGGTAGATCATCTGCGGTTCGAATACCATTCGATACTTCTCGCCCCGCGAGGTTGTGAATACCCCGGAGAAATCGTGGTCCTTCGCGACCGAAAGAAGCGCGTCGAACGAGGACAACGCTTGTCGTAAGTCAATATCCGGAGACGCGAGGCATGCGAGGTCGAGATCTGTGGCTCGATCCACCGCAAGTCCCAGGACGCCGAGCGCTACTGAGGTCGCGGCCGACTTGGTCCAGTAGTCAAGAAGCAAATAGTGCGAGCAGGTTGTCGGGAGCGATCCATCAAGATACGCGCCGAGTTTGTCGAGTTCGCTGTTGGGCCCGTTTGCCTCGCACCATCGGTCGAGCACCTGATCCGTACGAGCAAGATAGGTTCCGTCGAGGAGTCCCTCCGAAAGCGCCCCGCTCGGCGCGATTCCGTAGACACCGTCGTCGGTGACGTACACGGAGTAGGGCTTCCCCTCCATGACATCTGCGAGCATGGCTCCGCGGGCGTCCGCGTCGGCCGCCGCCCAATCCCGACAGGTCGTGGGGCCCGCGTCGGTGGGCGTAGACGACGTGGTGACGGGCGTGGGTGACGCGGTGGAGGTCGATGATGCGCTGGCGTTCGGCGATGGGGCGGTGGACGAGTTCGCGTCGGTCGAGCCCGGGGTCGACGGCCCGCAAGCCGTGAGAAGAAGACAGGAGACCCCTGCAACGAGAACCCTGCGCACGACACTCACCTCCGAGTCGGCCGCTCTGCGGCGAATACGTATTCACCGTATCGGTTCGGTCTCTCGATTACCTGGCGAGGCGCGAACTCGCGTTCTTGGGGAGGGGCTTCGCATCGCTTACCGTTGTCCATGACGGAAGCGAGGAGTGTGCGTATGCCCGACGAACCGAAGCCCTTCGAGGTGCATTCCTCGGGCGCCTACCTGCACGGAACCAAAGCCGACCTCGCGGTGGGTGACCTGCTGGTGGCCGGGTACGACTCGAACTTCGAGGAAGGGCGAATCGCGAACCACGTCTACGTCACGCAGACGCTGGACGCGGCCACGTGGGGCGCGGAGCTCGCGGCGGGGGAGGGGCGCGGACGGATCTACATCGTCGAACCCACGGGCGCGCTCGAGGACGATCCCAACGTCACCGACCGCAAATTCCCCGGGAACCCCACGCGGTCCTTCCGCACCCGCGAACCCGTACGCGTCGTCGGCGAGATCGAATGGGTGGGCCACACCCCCGAACAGATCGCCGCCATGCGCTCGGGCCTCGACGGATTGCGGCGGCGGGGAGAGGCCGTCATCGACGACTGACGCCGATCCCGCCGTAAAAGTTATCCACCTCGCCCGGCGGAGAGATCGCGCCGTTTCTACGATTCGTCTATGAAGAGTAATGCGGCGGTCGCGGCCGCCTTTCTCGCTTGTATCGCCGCGGGATGCGCGTCGACCGGGGCCTCGGATACGCCGAACCCGTCGAACACCCCCGCCGTCACAACGTCGGCGCCGCCGCCCCCGGCGCCCCCGACCCCGAGCGCGACCCCGAGCGCGACTCCGACGCCGCCCGCGCCCAGCCCTTCGCCGATCAACGCGGGCCCGCTCGTGGTAGCGAACGAGTACTCGTTCGGGCCCGACAACTTCGGGGGCGTACTCCTCGGTCAGTCGTTCGAGGGGTACGGGCTGAGCCTCGGCAATGCGGTCCGCGCCTCGGCGTGCGGGGACGCGGTCTTCCCGTCGTTGTACCCGACCGCCTTCAGCCCGGCGGGGTGGGAGCTGTTCCTGATGCTCAACTGGGACGACCCCTCGGTCGCGCCCGACGACTACACGGTCAAGTCGTTCCTCCTTGTCGTTCCGAACGACCCGTTCCCCACGACGCAGCGCGGCCCCGTAGGCCCGAGGGGTATCCGCCTCGGCACGCCCGAGTCGACCGTCGAGGCCATGTTCCCCGCGGAGGCGGCCGCGAGCACCACGCGCCAGACCACGTATTACGATTTCGCGACCGACGCCGAGGTCACGGTCACGGAGCGGGTTTTCACGATGGCGGACGTCGGTGGCGGACCCATGGTCATCACGACGCTCGACGGCCACGTGGTGACGATCATGTGGGGCAACGACCCGGCGTACGTCTCCCAGTCGCGCGGTTTCCTCCGGTGCTTGACGTAACGTCCTGATCGAAGATTTCGCACATTTGGGGCCTTAGGACCTGCGGTGACACGAGCACTCCCGCGATAGGCCACAATGGGTTTCGTGAGCGAACCGGTGCTGCTCGTCATCGTGGTAGCGACCGCATTGGCCTTCGATTTCACCAACGGATTCCACGACACCGCGAACGCCATGGCCGCGTCGATCGCCACGCGCGCGATGAAGCCCAAGGCCGCGGTACTGCTCTCCGCGACGCTCAACATGGTGGGCGCCTTCCTGTCGCTCGCCGTCGCCGCGACGATCGCAAAGGGCATCGTCGACTCCGGCGTCGTGACCCTCAACGTCGTGCTGGGCGGGCTCGTCGGCGGGATCGTCTGGAACCTTCTCACCTGGCTGCTCGGTATCCCCTCGAGTTCGTCGCACGCGCTCGTGGGTGGCGTCGTCGGCGCAGTGCTCGCCTCGGCCGGCACGAGCGGCGTCCTGTGGGCGGGCCTCATCGCCAAGACGCTCATCCCCGCGTTGCTCGGACCCATCGTCGCGATGCTCGTCAGCTCCGTCGGCACGCGCCTCGTCCTTCGCGTGACGAAGGACGTGCCCAAGGAGCACAACGACCGAGTGTTCCGGTGGGGGCAGATCGGCTCCGCGTCGCTCGTCTCGCTGGCGCACGGCACCAACGACGCCCAGAAGTCGATGGGGATCATCCTGCTCGCGCTGATCGCCGGGGGAGCGGTCCCGGCGACGTCGACGGTGCCGCTGTGGGTCATCGTCAGCTGCGCGATCGCGATGGCCCTCGGTACGTACACGGGCGGCTGGCGCGTGATTCGCACCCTTGGCAAGGGGCTCGTCGAGCTCGAGTCGCGCCAGGGGCTCGCGGCGGACGCGTCGACGGCCACCGTCATCCTGGTGTCGAGCCACTTCGGGTTCCCGCTCTCCACGACGCATGTGGCGACCGGCTCCGTCCTCGGCTCGGGCGTCGGCAAGAAGGGCGCGTCGGTGCGGTGGCATATCGCCGGCCGCATGTTCATCGCGTGGCTCGTGACGATTCCCGCGGCGGGCGCCGTCGGGGCCGGCTGCTACGCGCTCGACCGCGTCGCGGGTCCTTACGTGGTCTTCGCCTTCCTCCTCGTGATCGTGACGGCGATCTTCCTCCGGTCGCGGCGCAAGCCCGTCAACCACAAGAACGTCAACGACGAGTGGGAGGCGGGCGCGGCCTACGTGATCGCGGAGGCGATGGTCGACCACGACCCGTCGCTGCTCGCGCGCCGCAAGAAGCGGAAGAAGGGCAAGAAGCACAAGAAGAAGAAGCACGGCGTGCCGGACGACGGGGGCGCGGCGCCCCGGACGGGGAAAGGGAGGCCGAACGTGTCGAGCTACGTTGAGTGGGGCGCCCTCCGGGACGTCGTACTCGTGGGTCTCGTCGTCGGGGCGGGCCTGCCTACGCTCTACGCGCTCGGCGTGCGCGCTCTCGCGGGCCCCGGCGCCCGCGACGAGGAGGGCGTGCGGTCGCGATTCCGCGTCGTCCTCGCGGTCGCCTGCTTCGCCGTCGTACTGACCGCGATCGCGGTGGCGATCTGGCTGATCGGCCGCGGGGGGCACTGACCACTCGCGTCACGGCGTGAGCGGCGCTGCGGGCGTCGGCGCTGCGGGCGTCGGCGATGCAAATCCCCCGGGCGTCGGCGATGCGGAATCGCCTGCAGGGACGCCCTGCTGGCGTTTTTGCACCGAATCGGCCCCGAATCCCCGCCCGGAGCGCGCCTGCCGTCACTTTCACACCGGAAACGGCCCCAAACGTGTGTCAAGTGACTGCAGGGACGCTCAGGATCGCCCCGACCCACCCCCGCGCCCCACACGGCGCGGGAACCACGGCACGATCGCGGACGCCTCGCGTCGGTACGCCGCGTACTCCGGGTGGTGCTCGACGGAGATCTGCTCGGTGAACCGCGTCGAACCGACGAACAGCGCCGTCAGCACGACGGCCCCGGCACCTGTCCACAGCCACGGCGAACCAGCCGCGATCGCCGCGAAGGCGAACACCACCCACCACTGCGCGATCTCGAAGAAGTAGTTCGGGTGCCGCGAGAACCGGTAGAGCCCCGTGCGGAGCACGCCGCCGCCCGGGTGGAGGCGCTGGAAGCGCCATCGTTGTTGATCCGCGACCGTCTCCCCGGCGAGGAGGGCGAGAAACACCGCGGCGGCCACGGCGTCGGCGGCCCCGAGGCGGCCCGCGTGCTGGGACGCGGTCCACATCGGTAGCGTGATCCCGAGGATCAACGCGTTCTGGAAGCCGGCGATGAACGCGGCGTTGAACAACGCGTACGCCCACCCGGGCATGCGGGCTCGGAGGATCGCCCACCGGTAGTCCTCGCCCCCGGGCGCGTAGCCCCCGCGCCGCGCGAAATTGAAGGTGAGGCGCGCGCCCCACGCCGTGACGAGGACCGCGACGAGCGTGACGCGGGCGTCGTGCGCGTAGGCGGCGAACACCCACGCGTAGGCGACGGGCGCGACGGACCAGACGCGATCGGTCCACGAGTACTCGCGCGTCGCGACGGACACGAGGTAGCAGGCGACGGCGACGGCGGCGGCGATCCAGAGGTTGACGGCGAGGGCGTTCATGGGACCGACGCTACCGCGTCGCCCGGTCGATACAGGATCGTGACCAACGCCATACGGCGAGGCCCTCGCCCTCTAACCTACGGAAGCGTAACCTGGAGGTGGATGCGGGAGAGATGGGGTCAGCGATGTCCAGTCCCGCCATACTCTGGAGCGCCGAGCGCTGGCCAGGGATTCCCCGAGAGATCGAGGTTCCGGAGGAGTGCCTCCACGCCTCCCTCGAGGCCGCGGCGGCCGACTTCCCGGACCGCGTCGCCATCGACTTCCTCGGCGCGACCACGACCTACCGCGAGCTCGCCGACGCCGTCGGCCGGGCCGCGTCCGTCCTTGCCGCGCGGGGCGTCACGGCGGGGGACCGGGTCGCCATCGCCCTTCCGAACTGCGCGAGCCACGTGGTCGCGTTCTACGCCGCGCTCCGCCTCGGGGCGATCGTCGTCGAGGTCAACCCGACCCTCACCGCCGCGGAGATCGAGTTCGAGATGGCGGACTCCGGCGCGGTGCTGCTGCTCGCGTGGGAGAACACTCTCGCGAGGCTCGGCGCGTCCGTCGAAGCCCGGCCGTTCGCGTCGATCGCGGTCGACCTCTCCGCCGACCTGCCGCGCGTGAAGCAGCTGCTCCTCCGGCTCCCGATCAAGAAGGCCCGCCACACGCGCGCGGCGATGTGCAGCGACGCCCTTCCTGACGTCCCGCGTTGGCACCGCCTCGTCGCGGGCGCGGCGCCGCTCGACCCGTCGCACCCTCTGCCGGAGCCCTCGGACGTCGCTCTCCTCCAGTACACCGGCGGGACCACGGGGACGCCCAAGGCGGCGATCCTCACCCACCGAAACATCATCTCCAACGCGGTGATGGGCGCCGCCTGGACCGGGGCGAAGCCCGGCACCGAGGTGGTCTACGGCGTCCTGCCGTATTTCCACGCGTTCGGAATGATGCTCTGCCTCGTCTACTCGGTGAGGATCGCGGCCACCGTGGTGGTCTTCCCCAAGTTCGACGCGCGCGAGGTGCTGGCCGCGCAGAAGCGCCTCCCGGGCACCTTCCTCCCCGCGGTGCCGACGATGCTCGACAAGATCGCCGACGCCGCGGAGGCGGCCGGGGTGGACCTCGGCTCGTTCGCCTGCTCGATCTCCGGGGCCATGCCCCTTCCCGTCGAGACGGCACGACGCTGGGAGACGCTGACCGGCGGAATGGTCGTCGAGGGGTACGGGATGACGGAGTGCTCGCCGGTCGCGCTCGGCAACCCCGTGTCCGCGGCCCGTCGCCCGGGGTCGCTCGGCATCCCGTTCCCCAGCACGGAGGCGAGGATCGTCGACCCCGACGACCCGACCGTCGACGTCGGCCCGGGCGAGCAGGGGGAGCTCCTGATCCGCGGACCCCAGGTGTTCTCCGGATATTGGAGGAATCCCGAGGAGACGGCCTCTCAACTCCTCGAGGACGGCTGGCTCCGCACGGGGGACGTCGTGCGCGTCGAAGAGTCCGGCCACGTGGTGCTCGTGGACCGGATCAAGGAGATCATCATCACGGGCGGATTCAACGTCTACCCGTCGCGGGTCGAGGATCGCCTGCGCGCGATGCCGGGCGTGCAGGACGTCGCCGTCGTGGGCGTGCCGAACGAGCGTATGGGGGAGAGCGTGGTCGCGGCGATCGTGCTGGAGGCCGGGCACGGGGGCTTCGACCTCGCCGCGGTCCGGGAATGGTGCAGCAGCCAGCTGGCCAAGTATTCGCTGCCCGGGCAGATCGTCTTCCTCCCCGACCTCCCGCGCTCCCAGATCGGCAAGGTGCTCCGGCGCGTCGTCCGCGCGGGGCTGATGACGGCTCCGCCGGCCTAGCGCCGGCCGCGTGACGCCACCCCGCCTCGCCCGACGTACGCTCGTGAGGTGACGAACGACGCCGCACGACGCTCGCGGGCAGCCTGGGGACGATGGGGCGCGCTGGTCGCGTTCGGGATCGGCTTCGGGTACGTCGAGGCCGCCGTGGTGCACTACCTGCGGCAGATCGTGGGCTTCGAGTCGGGGTACAGCGTCGCGGCGAAGCACGTGTACCTCAACCTGGGGGCGATCGCGTTCGTCCAGCCGGAGCAGACGGTGCTGCGCGACGCCTCGCTCGGGCGGGTCGAGACGGTGCGGGAGGCGGCGACGCTCCTCATGCTCGTGGCGATCGGCGCGGTCGCGGCCGCCACATGGAGGGGCCGCCTCGCGGCGTTCTTCATCGCCTTCACCGTGTGGGACCTCACGTATTACCTCTTCCTTCGGGTCCTCGACGGGTGGCCGGCATCGGTGTGGGACAAGGACGTCTTCTTCCTCATCCCCGTCGCGTGGGTCGGACCCGTCCTGACGGCGCTCGTCGCGTCGTCCGTGGTGCTCGTTATCGCGTCGTGGTGGTACGTGCGCGACCAACGGCCCGCGCGCGAAGGAGCGCCCACGCCGTAGCGACCGCGCACAGCGTCCAGGTGCAGGCGAGCGTCGCGAGCGAGGCGTGCGAGACGGCGGTGACGACGCCGAGTCCGGTCGACGCGCCGAGGAGGCGGCTCCCGAGCACCAGCGTGCCGATGGGGAAGGTCAGCGCCCACCATCCCGGCGAGAACGGCATCCGTCGCGCGAAGCCCCGCAGCGTCGTCCGGACGGCGAAGGCGACCACGGGCACGGCCGCCGCGAGCATGAGGAATCCGTAGGCGTCGGCGAGGACGTGGATCGCGCGCGACCCGTCCCCGGTGAGGAAGCCGTCGGCCTGCCCGGCCATCGCCTGCGCGGCCGCCATGGACTGGCCGACGACTCCGAGCGGGATCCAGGCGGACGCCGCGGCCGCGAGGGGGAGCGGTTCGACGCGCGCGTGGTGGCGGTAGGCGAGGAGGAAGATCAGGGCCGCGAACCCGAGCGCGACGAAGAAGCAGGCGAGGCCCGTCATCACGAGGGCCACCCGGAGCGGCGGGCTCGCGAGGTGGGGGACGAGCGCCTCGGCGGTGGTCGAGGAGACCATGGGCGGGACGACGGCGAGCCCCCACGCGGGCTTGGGGTCGTTCAGCCCGCGGGTGACGATGAGCGCGGCGAAGCCGAAGGTCGCGGCGAGGCCGATGAGGGTGCCGAGTAGCCAGAGGGTGCCGTCGACGGCGACGGCGGCGTGCTCCCAGGCGGGGACGACGCGCGGGGCGACGGTGAGCGTCGCGGCGCCGATCGCGAGGAGGCCCATGGAGACCGTTCCCCAGAGGGGCACGACGGCCGGGTCGGACAGGGTCGACGTCAGGGCGGTCCGGTCGCGGGCGATGCGCGTCGCGTAGGCGGCGGTCAGGGCGACGAGCGCGACCCACCCGATCCCGAGCAGGACGGCGGCGGGGGCGAGGAGCGCGTGCGTCGAGTCGGACTGGAGCCCGAGCAGGGTCGAGAGGATGCCCGTCCCCATCGCGATGGGATACCACGCCGGTCCAGCCGCTGGCAGATGCGGGGGAAGGGGGTTGGCAAGGGTTCCCGCAGCGTGTTCGCGATGGGGACGGGCGGGTGCGAGGGCCGTAACGCTCATGTGCCCGACGCTAGGGACGGCGCGGGCGCGGAGGTAGGGGTGCGATACGTGTCGCGCTACAAACAAACGTTGTGGCGCGGTACGCTCGGGTCGTGCCCGACCAGCCGCGCGTGCCGGATCTCACCCACGTCCCCGACCTGGAGCAGCTGCGCGCGCTCGTCGAGACCGCGCGCGCCGGAAGCATGTCCGGGGCGGCCAAGCGGCTCGGCATCAGCCAGCAGGCGGTGAGCGCCCGGGTGCGGGCCGCCGAGCGGCTGGTGCGGGTCGCCGTGTTCCAGCGGACGACGCAGGGGGCGGAGCCGACGCCGTCGGGCGCCCGGGTGGTCGGCTGGGCCGAGGAGATCCTGGCCGCCGCGTCGCGCCTCGAGGAGGGGGTCGCCGGGCTTAGCGCCGAGGATGATCGCGTGGTACGCGTCGCGGCGAGCAACACGATCAGCGAGGTGCTGCTGCCCGGCTGGGCGGCGGCGCTCAGAGCGGAACGGCCCGACGCCCAGGTGCAGGTGACCCCCGGGAACTCGGACATGGTGCTGGCGGCGGTGGCGCACGGGGACGCGGACCTGGGGTTCGTCGAGGGCCCGGGGGTGCCGCGCGAGCTCGCGAGCCTCGACGTGGGCGCGGACCACCTGATGGTCGTGGTGCCGCCGGATCATCGCTGGGCGTCGCTCGCGGGCGGGATCGACCGCGCGGAGCTCGCGCGCACGCCGCTGGTGCTGCGCGAGGAGGGGTCCGGGACGCGCACGACCTTCGAGGACGCGGTACCGGAGCGCGTCCCGCCGGTCCAGGTGCAGTCCTCGACGCCCGCGGTGCGCGACGCGTGCTTGACGCTCGGGGCGCCGACGGTGTTGTCCGCCCTCGCGGTCCGGCGCGACGTCGAGGCGGGCCGGCTCGTCGAGGTCGAGGTGCGCGACCTCGCGATGCCGCGCAGGTTGCGCGCGGTGTGGCGCCCGAGCGAGCGCCCGCGCGGGGCGGCCGAGCGCCTGCTGCGCCTCGCGGCGAGCCGAGCGCCCGAGGCTTGACGGCCCCGGCGTCGCCCTCGGAACGGTGTACGGCGTCGTCTTAGGGGACGGTGTGGCCCGCGGCGCGGAAGAGCTCGTACCACTCGGGGCGCGTGAGCGGCAGGTCGGAACCCTGGGCCGCGCCGGCGACGCGTTCGGGCGACGTGGTGCCGATGACGACCTGCATGTTCGCCGGGTGGCGCATGATCCACGCGACGGCGATGGCGATCGCCGGGACGCCGTAGGAGGCCGCGAGGCGGTCGATGACGGCGTTGAGCTCGGGGTAGTCGGGGTTGCCGAGGAACGTGCCGGTGAAGAAGCCGGCCTGGAAGGGCGACCACGCCTGGATCGTGATGTCGTTCAGGCGGCAGTAGTCGAGGAGCCCGATGTCGCGGGAGATCGACTGGTCGAGGCCCTCCATGTTCGCCGCGACGCCCTGCGCGACGAGCGAGGCGTGGGTGATCGACAGCTGGACCTGGTTCGCGACGAGCGGCTGGCGCACGTGGCGCTTGAGGAGCTCGATCTGCGCGGGGGTCTGGTTCGACACCCCGAACGCGCGCACCTTCCCGGCCGCGTGGAGCTCGTCGAAGGCCTTCGCGACCTCCTCCGGCTCGACGAGCGCGTCGGGGCGGTGGAGGAGCAGCAGGTCGAGGTAGTCGGTGCGGAGCGCGGCGAGCGAGCCCTCGACGGACTCGACGATGTGCGCGTAGGAGAAGTCGAAGTACGGCCCGTCCGGGACGATCCCGCACTTGGTCTGGAGGATGAGCTTCTCGCGCTGCGCCGCGGTGAGCCGCATCGCGTCGCCGAAGCGCCGCTCGCACCCGTGGAACTCGGCCCCGTACACCGCGGCGTGGTCCAGGAACGTCATACCCGCGTCCGTCGCCGCGCCCACGAGCCCGCGGATGCCGTCGTCGGTCATGTCGGCGATGCGCATCATGCCCAGCGCCACGTTGGGGGCCACGATGTCCGTGCCCGGCATAGTCGTCGTCTTCATTCCACCCAACCTAGATCGTCGTCGCGAGGAAGTCGCGCACGTCGCGCATCTCCTCCTCGCTGATCGAGTGCCCGAGCCCGGGGTAGACGCGCGCGGTGAGCGTCGCGTGCGCGGGAAGCCAGGCCGCCATCCGTTCGATCATCGCGTCCCAGATCAGATCGTCGGCGTCGCCCCGGCCCCAGAAGACGGGCGGCCGGGACTCGGCGAGCGCGGCGTCGGCGGGCTGCTCGCGGTCGGAGACGAGACCGGACAGCACGACGGTCGCGGCGACGCGGTCCGGCCGCGTGCGGAGGAGTTGGAGCGCCATGTAGCCGCCCTGGGAGAAGCCGAGCGTCACGATGGGCGCGTCCGGCGGGACGTTCGCGTCGACCCATGCCCACAGCGCGGACGTGGCCGCCTCCACCTCGGTCGGGTCGATGTGCGGCGCCGTCTCAAGGACGAACCACGCGGCCCCGCCGAGGCCCATGTCGAGCGGCGCGCGCGGCGCGGCCCACGGGATGCCGGGAGGCAGTACGGGCGCGAGGCCGGGAAGGTCGTCCTCGTTGGAGCCGTAGCCGTGGAGCAGCAGGAGCACCGGCGAGGCCGACGACGGGCCGGGCCAGCCGGGGGAGAGTCGCGCGCGGAGGGGGATCACCCGTCCAGTATCCCCGGCGCCGTCCACCCGGCCGCGCGGCCTAGCGACGCGTCAGGGGAGCGAGGTCGGGGTTGTCGCGGTAGACCTCGGCGGCGTTGTCCGCGGTTACGAGGACGGCATCGACGAGGTATACGGGAATCCCCCCGCCTTCCGCGTCGACGTGGTTCGCGCCGATGGCTTCGGGGGTGCCCCCCTCCTGGAGCGCCTTCACCATGGCGACGGCTTGAGGGGCGAGCAGGCTGAAGTCCTTGTAGATGGTGCTGTACTGCTCGCCCGCCATCATCAGCGCCACGGACTCGGGATCGGAGTCCTGCCCCGTGACGACCGGCGTCGGTCGATCGGCGTTCCGAAGCGCGGTGAGAATCGCGCGCGCCGCCTCGTCGTTGGCGGCCAGCACCCCGTCGAGCGGCGCGTCGCCGTAGAAGTCCGTGAGGAGCGCGTCCATGCGCAGTCGCGAGTTCTCCGGATTCCACTCCGAGTTCTCGCTGTTCGCGGTCTGCTCGAGCGAGGTCTGACCCGAGACGACGACCAGGGTTCCGTCGTCGATCTTCGGCTGGAGAACGCTCATTGCGCCGTCGAAGAACTGGATGGCCTGGAGGTCGCGCGCGGCGCCGGAGAAGATCTCGATATTCCAGGGGGACTCGCCGGGCGCGCGCATCGCGAGGCCGTCCAGAAGCGATTCGCCTTGGAGCATCCCTATCTCGAAGGTGTCGAAGGAGAGGAAGTAGTCGACGGCGTCGGTGTATCCGACGCCGTAATCGAGGGCGATGACGGCGATACCGGCCGCCTTCGCCGCGTCGAGTTGGGGAGACAGCCTTCCGCCGTCGGTAGGTCGGATGAGGATGACCTTCGCGCCCTCGTCGATCATCGCCATGATCTGTTCCTGCTGTTGGGCGACCGCATCCTCTCCGGCGGCGTACCGCACGTCCGGAACGAATCCCGCGGTCGTCAGTCCGCTTCGCAGAGCCTCGCCCGCGAGGCTCCCCTCCGGGAAGCTGACGCCGATGGTCGATCCCGGGGGGAATCCGCCCGCCGACTCGCTCGGGGTCGGGGACGTCGCGGTGGGACTCGGTTCGCCTCGGGCGCACCCGACGAGCGCGAGCAGCGCGGCGACGACGATGGCGACGCGTCGTGTGGTCGTTCCCATGGCGTTCCCCCAGCCGCGGCCTCGCCGCGTCACCGACACTACTCGCGGCCGTACCTCCCCGCCCGAGGAGCGGACCCAGGCTCTCGTGCGATCGCGAGCCCTACGCGTCGCGGGGCTTGCGGGGCTTGCGGGGCTTGCGGACGGGGCGGCCCGCGGGGACGCCGCCGTCGGGCTTCAGGTCGATCAGCACGCCGCTGATGCGCGTCTTCGAAAGCCTCGCGAGGGTCTCGGGGGAGAGGTGCGCCGGGAGCTCGACCAGCGAGAAGCCCGGGAGGATCTTGATCGCGCCGAAGTCGCCGCGGCTGAGCCCGCCCTCGTTGGCGAGCGCGCCGACGATCTGGCGGGGCTCGACCTTGTGGCGCTTGCCGACGGCGATGCGGTAGGTCTGCGGACGGGCCGGCGACGGCGTGGCGCTCGGCGCGGCTCCTGCCGCCCCCGCGGCCGTCGGGCGCTCCGCCCCCGGCTCGCCCGCGCGCCCGTCCCGCCTCTCGCGCTCGGCGCGAACGTCTGCCGGGCCCGCTCGTCGGCCGGGTCGAGCAGGAGGGGCTGGTCGCCCTGGGCCACGAGCGCGAGGGCGGCCGCGACGTCGCCCTCCGGCACGTCGTGATGCTCCACGTAGTGCCCCACGATGTCCCGGAACTGCTGGATCTCCGCGGGACGCCCGAGGGCGGCCGTGATCGCGTCGTCGAAGCGGGCGAGGCGGGTGGCGTTGACGTCCTCGACGGAGGGCAGGCGCATCTCCGTGAGGGGCTGGCGGGTGGCGCGTTCGATCGCGGAGAGGAGGCGGCGTTCGCGCGGGGTGACGAACGAGATGGCGTCCCCGGTGCGCCCCGCGCGCCCGGTGCGGCCCACGCGGTGGACGTAGGACTCGGTGTCGATCGGGATGTCGAAGTTGACCACGTGGCTGATGCGGTCGAGGTCCAGCCCGCGCGCCGCGACGTCGGTGGCGACCAGGATGTCGAGCTTGCCGTCCTTGAGCTGCGCGACGGTCCGCTCCCGCTGCGCCTGCACGATGTCCCCGTTGATCGCGGCCGCCGCGTAGCCGCGGGCGCGGAGCTTCTCGGCGAGCGTCTCCGTCTCCGTCTTGGTGCGGGTGAACACGAGCATCGCCTCGAAGTTCTCCACCTCGAGGATGCGGGTGAGCGCGTCGACCTTCTGCGGGTAGCTCACCACGAGGTAGCGCTGGGTGAGGTTGGACGACGTGGTGGTCTTCTGGCGGACGGTGACCTCGACGGGGTCGCGCAGGTACTGGGCGCTGAGGCGCCGGATGGGCGGCGGGCATGGTGGCGGAGAACATCGCCACCTGCTTGTTCGCGCGGCGTCTGGGAGAGGATGGTCTCCACGTCCTCCGCGAAGCCCATCTTGAGCATCTCGTCGGCCTCGTCGAGCACCAGGTACTTGAGGGCGCTCAGGTCGAGGGTGCGCTTGTCGAGCAGGTCCATGATGCGTCCCGGCGTGCCGACCACGATGTGGACGCCGCGGCGGAGCGCGGACAGCTGCGTGCCGTAGCCCTGGCCGCCGTAGACGGGGAGCACGTGGACGGCGGCGCTGTGGCCCGCGTACGTCTCGAACGACTCGCACACCTGGAGCGCGAGCTCGCGCGTCGGGGCGAGGACGAGCGCCTGCGGCGTCTTCTGGTGGAGGTCGAGGCGGGAGAGGATGGGCAGCGCGAAGGCGGCGGTCTTGCCCGTGCCCGTCTGCGCCAGGCCGACGACGTCCTGGCCGGCGAGCAGCGCGGGGATGGTCTGGGCCTGGATCGCCGACGGGGTCTCGTAGCCCGCGGCGCTCGACGGCCTTCAGGACGTGGTCGTCGAGGCCGAGGTCCGCGAAGGTCAGGGCGTCCGCGTTGGCGCGGTTCGCGGGGTCGTCGGGCATGCCCCAACGGTAGTCGCTCGCGAGGGGGCTCCCGGCGGACGGTGGCGCTACCCCGCGAGCCCTGCGGCGAGCAGCGCCACCGCGACGGCCGCGGGCACGGCCTGGAGCAGCCCCGCGCGTGCCTTGGCGCGATCGGACGCGATCAGCACCATGCCCGCCGCGATCATCGACCCGGCGCCGAAGAGCACGAGCACCGCGCCCGACGGTGGTGTGGTGCAGTCGCGTAGAGCGCGATCCCCGCCGCGATCTCCACGCGCGAGGAACAGGTTGTAGAAGCCCTGGTTGAAGGCGAGGACGCGCGTGGTCTGCGCGTCGGCGGGCGTGGTGCCGAAGACGCGGCGGGCGCGGTCCGTCGTCCAGAGGAACGACTCCAGGACGAACACGTAGGCGTGGAACAGGGCGGCGAGGGCCGCGATGACGAACGCTGCGGGAATCATCGCCCCAGGCTAACGTGCGGCCGGGTCTTCGCGCCTACGATGGGCGCGTGACCGACGACGACGCGACGAGCGACGCCTGGCCGGACGTCGCCGCCGACCCGTCGATCGTCGGCAGCGTGACGGATGCCGGCCTCGGCGTCGTCTCCCGGTTGTTTCTCCCGCTCGCCGGGGCCTACGAGACGCAGAGCCCGTGGGCGCCGCTGTTCCGCTGGTCCGGGGAGACGTTCGACGCGGGCGCGCGGTGGGAGGCGTTGGCGACCCCCGGGAACCGCTTCGCCGCGGGGTACGAGCCCCGGTGGGGGACGGTCGACGCCGCGACCATCGATGCGCTGGTCGACGCCCTGCGCGCCGAGCACGGGACGGAGGAGGTGGACGTCGTGCTCTGGGACGTCTACGCGGACGACGCGGTGGTGGGCGCCGTGCCCGTTCCCGCGGTCGCGGGTGGCAACCGGTGGCAGGACGGGTCGCACCGCCGGGCGCGCCTGCCGCTCGACGGCATCGCGGACTTCGCCGACGAGACGGGCGCGCGCTTCCCGGTCGCGATCTTCCCGCCCGGCGCGCCGGCAGGCGACGGCGGTTTCCTCATCGCGGCGCCGGGGTACAGCGACTCGCTGTTCGTGAGCGGGGGAGCGGGGCTCATGACCCGGCTCGCGGACGCCGGGTTCGAACTCTTCCGGCCCGGCGCGAGGATCCTCTGCCGACCGGTGATTAGGTGGGCGGACCCGCGCGGCGGTGGCCGTAGAGTCGGGGGGAGCGAGGGAGGTTCGGGTGGCACGCAGACCGATGACGGGGCCGTGGTTCTGGGGCGCGGTGGCGATCGCCGTGTTCGGCGTGGTCGCGCTCAACGCGTCGTCGAACCGGAGCTGCCCGAGCGGCGTCGACGGCGCAGCGGCCCAGTGCGGGTCGGGGTGGGGCGACGCAGGGCAGTGGATCATCATGATCGTCACCATCGTCGGCGTCGCGTATTGCCTGTTCCGGGCGTCGCGCACGAACCGTCGTCCTCCGTCGGAGGGATAGTCGCGAGAATCGAGCCCTGGGGCTACGCTTCCCGTCCCTCTACGATGGGGGGCATGACGGACGACACTGCGGGATCCGACGCCATGGCAAACGACGTTGCGGGGCACGACGCCGACGGGCACGACGATTTCGCCGACGCCCGGGCGGAGGGCCAGCGGATCGAGCGCGACCGGGTGGTCGCGTACCTCGCCAAGCACGAGGCGACCGCGAAGGCGGCGGCCGAGACCGTGACGACCGAGGAGTCGCGGGTCTACCAGACGACGATCGCGAAGGCGATGACGGCGATGCGCGAGGCGATCGCGGGGGAGTTCCACTGGCGGGGTGAGGTGTAGGTCGTCGTCCGCGCACTCGCGACCACCATCTGCGGCACCGACCTGCACATCCTCGGGGGCGACATGCCCGACCTGAGGGTGGGGCGCGTCCTGGGCGACGACGGCATCGGAGCGGTCACCGAGGCGGTCTAGGGATCACCCGGCTAGCCGTCGGCTACCACCCAACCCTTCAACCCCAAGCCTCTCGGCCCCGAAACCCCTCGGCACGCTCCGGGCCGACAGATGTCCCCAGCCCGCGTCGGCGTCGTCGCCCTCCACAAATCCGACATTCCGCCCACCAATGTCAGTGGTCGCTGCTTGACTGGAGTCATGACGTTCAGCACCGACGCGCTCGTGGCGGCCACCGCGGCCGTGCGCGCGCGCCACGGCGCGGACGTGTCGGGGCTCCCCGCGCCCGAGCTCCTCGCGCTCTCGGATGACATCGGGCGACTGCGGCGCGACGCGGACGTGCTGATGGCGCAGGTCGCCGCGGAGATTGACCGTCGCTCTCAGGCGGCCGACGCCGGGGCCGGGCTGGCCGCAAGGCAGGGCTTTCGGTCGGCGGGGGAGTTGATCGCGCGGGCGACGGGCGGGAGCATCGCCGAGGCGAATCGGCTCCTCGTCGCCGGCGGACTTCTCGCCGACGCCGAGGGACTCGCGCTTGCGGGCACCGGTGCTTCGGGCGACGCTCGGGGCGGAGCGACGCGGAGTCGCGAGCGAGGCAGCAGGCGGCGCCGCGCGCGGAGCAAACCCCGGTGGGCCTGTTCCGGCTCGACCTCGCGGGGATGGTGCGCGAGGGGCGTCTCGGCGTGGATGGTGCGGCGGCGTTCTCGGGGGCGCTCGAGGGCCTTCCCGACACCGAGCGCACCCGCGACGCTCTTCTCCAAGGCCCTGGCGAAGGCCCCCGGGCTGCCCCTGCACCAGGTGCGCAAACTCGTCTGGCGGGCGCAGGCGCTCGCCGACCTTGCCGCATGGGAACGCCGCGAGGAGCGCCAGCACCAGGACCGCGCCGTTACCGTGCGCGACGACGCGGACGGCATGGTGGTGCTCACGGCCCGGCTCGCACCGCTCGACGCGGCACCCATCCGCGCCGTGCTCGACGCGGGGGTGCGGTGGGCGATGCAGCAACGCCGAGACGACCCGACCACCGACACCCGAACCCCCTGGCAGATGCGCGCCGACATCCTCGTCGACCTGTGTCAGCACGCGCTCGACTGCACCCAGGCCACCTCCGGCGTGAAGACCACCGTCGTGGTGCGCATGACCCGCGCGGAACTCGAGTCCGGGCTCGGCCTCGGCGAGGTCGACGGAACGCCCCAACCCATCACCGCCGAGCGCCCTCCGGCGCGCCGCGGCCGACGCCGAAATCATCCCCGCCGTCCTTGGGCGGAGGCTCCGAGATCCTCGACTGGGGTCGTTCCCGGCGCCTTTTCACCCCCGCACAACGCCTCGCCCTCGTCGAACGGGAGGGCGGATGCTCCTGGTGCAACGCGCCCCCGGCCTGGTGCGAAGCGCACCACATCCGCTGGTGGGACCGAGACGCCGGCCCCACGGATCTGTCCAACGGCGTGCTGCTCTGCACCCGATGTCACCATCGAATCCATCGCGACGGCTGGGAGATCGAGGTCCGCGATCACGTGGTGCGCTTCATCCCGCCGCGCTCCCTCGACCCGACGCGCGCACCGCGGGTCGGCGGCCGAGGACGGTTCGACCTCGCGGCCTAGCGGGCTCGCGCCGTAGCGAGCTCGCGGCGAAGCGGGCTCGCGCCGCAGCGGCTTCGCCCCCGGAACCACGCGCGGACGACCCCGGGAGCGAACCCCCCTGCACAAGCGCGGGCGATCGAGGCCGATGCCGGGCTGGCTCCGCGCGTTCACCAGCGCCAACCCGTTCTCACACGCGGCACCCCTACGCGTCGACCGTCCTCGCCACGAGGAAGTGCCACGCGAGCCACCACCAGAACAGCACCACGGCGATACGGGCGGCGCGGTGGCTCAGCATGTGCTCCAGGACCACGGTGAGCGGCGCGATCGCGCGCGGCCGCACCCGGGCCGCGACCGCCAGGCCCACCCCGGCCAAGGCGAGCGCCGCGAACACGCCGATCGTCAGAGCCCGCATCACGCCTCCGCCTCCCGCGCCACGCGGGACTCCTCGGCCCCCAGGCTCGGGCGAAGCGCGACGAGCCCCAGCCAGCCCCACGCCGCGACGAACAGGAGACGTCCCGGCACGGCGTCGAGCGCCGGGTCCAGCAGGTCCGAGATCGCGGGATGGGCGCGGCTCGCCGCGTCCCCGCCCAGGCCCCAGAGGAAGGACGCCAGCTCCCAGAGGCAGATCGCGATCACCACGGCGGCCCACCACGCCGCCGCCCGGCGGACGGCCCGCGACGCGAACACGCCCGCGGGCGGAGCCGGGCGGGGTGCCCAGGCCGCGGCGACGCTCGCCGCGCCCACCGCCGCGAGGGTGACGGCCACGACCGCGCCGTGTCGCGGCGCGAAGACGAGCACGACGGCTGCGAGGGCCCCCGCGACGACGATGACGGGGCGCGGGGCCGGGCGAGCGCGCCGGACGGCCTGCGCGTCCGGCCGGGCGAACTCGTCGACCACGAGCGCGACCGCGCCCGCGCCCGCGAAGAAGATCGCGGCATCCACATAGACGGCGCGCATCGCCTGGGTGATGCCGATCAGCGTGAGCACCACCGCCCACGCCGGGGAGCGCCAATACCAGGCCGGACGGGCGCTGCGGGAATTCGCCGGGGCCATAAATCGAGTGTCGCCCGTTCGCGCTACCGCGGCAACGTCGTCGGCGCCTCGATCGCCTCCCTACGGTTGCGTATCGCCCAATCCGGACTTAACGTGGAAATGAGGCGCCTCCGCCGCCTTTATCAGTTCCGGTTGTGGTCGCGCCTTCCTCGGAAGTCGAAAGGGAGGCAACTCATGGCACTTCGCATCCTTGGACGCGGACCCGGCGCACTCGCGCTGAGCGCCGCAGCAGCTCTCGCCCTCGCCGGATGCTCGTCCGGCAACAACACCGCGAGCCAGTCGCCCACCGCAAGCATGTCGGGCGGCGCGATGGACTTCAGCGGACAAACGCTCAACGTATCCGCCGCGTGGTCGGGCGCCGAGCAAACCAACTTCGAGGCCGTCCTGAAGAAGTTCTCCGACGAAACCGGCGCCAAGATCAACTACACGAGTTTCGGCGACCAGGCGTCGACCACCCTCGGCACGCAAATCGCGGGCGGAAACCCACCGAACGTCGCCGTCATCTCGCAGCCTGCCCTCCTCAACCAACTCGCGACGGCCGGCAACCTCAAGCCGCTGTCCGCCGCGACGTCGGCGGAGGTCGCGAAGAACTACTCGCAAAGCTGGATCGACCTCAGCACCGTCAACGGCACTAACTACGGCGTGTGGTTCAAGGCCGCCAACAAGTCGACCGTCTGGTACAACAAGGACATCTACGACCAGGCGGGCGCCACCGTGCCCACCACCTGGGACGACTTCATGAAGCAGCTCCAGGTCATCAACGACTCCGGCTACTCCGGAATCTCGATCGGCGCGGACGTCGGCTGGCCCATCACGGACTGGTTCGAGAACGTGTACATCCGCACCGCCGGCGCGGACATGTACGACAAGCTGACCAAGCACGAGATCCCGTGGACCGACCCCTCGGTCACCGACGCGCTCAACGTTCTCAAGCAGCTGTTCAGCAGCGACGTCGTGGAGCCCGGGTCCGCCCAGCGGACGTTCCCGGAGTCCGTCACCGAGGTCTTCGGCGCCAAGCCGAAGGCGGGAACCGTGTACGAGGGCGACTTCGTAGCGGGCAACATCGCCGACGACGGCCACTCCACCGTCGGCGGAAACGCCCTGTTCTACAACTTCCCCTCGATCAACGGTTCGGCGCCCGCGGTCGTGGGCGGCGGCGACGTCGCGGTCGCGTTCACGGACGACGCCGCCACCCAGGCGCTGATGACGTACCTGGCCTCACCGGAGTCCGCCTCCGTGTGGGTGCCCAAGGGCGGCATCACGTCCCCGAACAAGAATGTCGACACGTCGCTCTACCCCGACGCCGTGTCGAAGCAGATCGCCGAGGCGCTCACCAGCGCGCAGACGTTCCGCTTCGACATGTCCGACCAGACCCCCAGCGCCTTCGGAGGCACGACGGGGCAGGGGGAGTGGCAGATCATGATCGACTTCTTGCAGCACCCGTCCGACGTGGCGGGCACCCAGCAGAAGCTCGAGGCCGCGGCCGCCGCGGCGTACAAGTAGGAGGCGATTGACAACCACGGGCTGATGCGATGACGCACCACAAGGCAGTTGACGCCGACGCGCCCGCGCGGGCGGCCGGACCCACCCCGGCCACCCGCGTCCGGGCGCGTCGGCGCGAACTGCTCGTCGCCCTGTTCTTCCTGGCGCCCGCGCTCGTCTTCCTGGGCGCGATCGTGGTGTACCCCGTCGTCTACACCGTCGTCCGGTCGCTCTACAGCGCGTCGGGCGACTCGTTCGTCGGCTGGGAGAACTACGTCACCATGTTCACGAACGACTCGACCCTCACGGCCATCCGCAACAACATCGTCTGGGTGCTCGTCGCGCCCGCGACCGTCACGTTCATCGGGCTGATCTTCGCCGTGCTCCTGGACCGCATCTCGTGGTCCGCCGCGTTCAAGCTGATCGTCTTCATGCCGATGGCGATCTCTATGCTCGCCGCGGGCGTGATCTTCCGCGGCATGTTCCAGGAGGACCCGAACCTCGGCGTCGTGAACGCGACCGTCGTCGGCGTGCAGAGCGCGTTCGGCCACGGCGCGGAATACCCCGGCGCCAAGCCACGCGCCGACGTGGGGCTCACCCTCGACCACGGCATCGTGTCGAGCGACGGCACCGTCTCGCCCGGATCGACGCAGGACTTCCCGCTCGTGGGCGTGCGCACCGAGTCGGTGCCGACGAACGCCGAGCCCGCACAGGCGGCCGCGACGCCCGGCGCGGACCAGATCGCCGGAACCGCGTGGCTGGACTTCGTCAAGGGCGGCGGGGGAGTGAACGGCGCGATCGACCCGACGGAGAGCGGCCTTCCCGGCATCAAGGTCGACGCCGTCGCCGCGGACGGCACGATCGCGGGCTCGGCGAAGACCGACGCCGCGGGAAGGTACGTGATCAGCGGACTCTCGCCGGGGAAGTATCGCGTCGCCCTTCCGGCGTCGAACTTCACGGCCGGCCCGACGGGCGTTCCGTGGCTGAGCTCGGCCTTCATCACCGGCGTGGTGATCCTCTCCTACATCTGGATCTGGGCGGGGTTCGCCATGGTGATGATCGCCTCGGGGCTCTCGGCCATGGATCGAAGCCTCCAGGAGGCGGCGCGCATGGACGGCGCCAACGAGTGGCAGGTGTTCCGGCGGATCACCGCCCCGCTGCTCGCGCCCGTGCTCGTGGTCGTCTTCGTCACCCTCATCATCAACGTCCTCAAGATCTTCGACCTGGTGTACGTGATCCCGCCGGGGTCGGCCAAACCCGCCGCCAACGTCATCGCCGTGGAGATGTGGACCGTCTCCTTCGGGGGCGGCAACAACCAGGGCCTCGGAAGCGCGCTGGCCGTGCTGCTGCTGGTGCTCGTGCTGCCGTTCATGATCATCAACGTCCGACGATTCAAGCGGGAGCGAGGATGACGCCGAAACTGACCATCGTCCGCCCCAAGCCCACGGTGGCGCGGCGCATCCTCGCGTTCTTCGGCAAGGGGTTCGTCAACGGCGTGCTCATCGTGGTGGCCGTGTTCTGGCTCGTCCCGTCGTTCGGGCTCTTCGTCACGTCGTTCCGCACGATCGGCGACAGCACGTCGTCGGGTTGGTGGACCGCGCTCGCCCACCCCAGCCAGCTGACCTTCGAGAACTACACCAACCTGCTGCACAACTCGGCCATCACGTCGTCCTTCTGGAACAGCGTGCTCATCGCCGTACCGGCGACCCTGCTCGTCGCGTTCATCGGGGCGCTCGCCGGATACGCGTTCGCGTGGATGGAGTTCCCGGGCCGAGACTGGCTGCTCATCGCCGTGATCGTCCTGCTCGCCGTCCCGCTCCAGGTGGCGCTCATCCCCGTGGCGCGCATGTTCGGCGCCATCGGCATCTTCGGCTCGATCGTGGGCGTGGTGATCTTCCACGTCGCCTTCGGGCTGCCGTTCGCGATCTTCCTGCTGCGCAACTTCTTCACGCAGATCCCCAAGGAGGTGCTGGAGGCCTCCCGCATCGACGGCGCGAACGAGTGGCGCATCTTCCGCCAGGTGGTCCTGCCCCTCGGCGGGCCGGCGATCGCGGCGCTGGCGATCTTCCAGTTCCTGTGGACCTGGAACGACCTTCTGATCGGCCTGATCTTCACCAACGCGGAGTCCCAGCCGATCACGGTGGCGATCCAGAGCCAGTTGCGCCAGTTCGGCGCCAACCTCGACGTGCTCTCCGCGGGCGCGTTCCTGTCGATGATCCTGCCGCTCATCGTGTTCTTCGCGTTCCAGCGCTACTTCGTCCAGGCGTTGCTCGCCGGGTCCAACAAGTAGGGCGCGGGCGCGCTCGCCCGTCCGACGACCGACGCGTCTATTCGCGCCTGAGGTTGAGCGCCAGGCTGGGAACGAGAAAGGACAGGAGGAACACAGGCAGGATGCTCTTGCCGGTGCCGCGGAACCGGGCGACCTCGCCGTCGGCGACCTCGAAGGTCGTCGTTCGGCTGGAGTTGCGCCCGCTGCGGAGCTTCAGGGTGTGGCGCCCGGGTTCGACCGGAATCTCGACGGTCTGGTTGAGCTCGACGGACCCGGCCACCGTCCCGTCGACCAGGACCTCGTAAACCCCGCGGCGGACCTCCGCGCCGATGGTCGTGTGCGCCAGCGTGAGTGTTGCGGTCATGATCGATCTCCTCCCGTTTCCCGGTGCCCGTCACCGCCCGAGCGGCGCGAGTCCAATCTGCTTCGCCAGCGCGTACGCGGCCGGTCGGTCGTCGTCGCCCGCTACGTACACGCGGCCGATCACGAGCACCGAGTTGTCCGGCGCCGAAATCCGCGTCATGCCGCTCGGCACCGTTCCCCTCCAACCGGGCCCGGTGAGCAGGTAGTCGCCCGCCTTGGTGCCCGTCGCGCGCTTGCCGACGTAGGCGAAGTTGGTGCTCGTCGACGCCGCGGTCAGCTGCACGCAGTAGTAACGGCCGGCCATCTCCGGCACGTGCAGCACCCGCGGACCGTCCTTGAGTTCGAGCCAGCCCGCCACGTAGAGCACGTCGTCCGTCCCGGTCGCCATCAGGCTCCCCGAGCCCGCCGATTCCGACGAGAGGGCCGGCACGGCGTACAGCGTGTTGACCGGGATCGGGCCGCCCCCAAGGCCGCGCCTCAGGATCGCGCGCTTGAAGCCGCCGACGGTGATGCGCGGCCAGAAGTAGATGAACGCCGGGGTGGCGATCGCCCACACCGCGGCCGCCGCGACCGCGAGCACCGTCACGTCGCTCCAACCGTGGGCGGCCCGCCGGTACACGACCACGGCGAAGATCACCAGGATCACGGCCGTCACGAGGCGCCCGTGCTTGAGGATGAGGCGGTTCACGTCCGAACCACCGGGGGCACGCGGTAGGTCCCGTCGAGGACGGCGGCGCCGGGCAGGTACGCGCGGAGCATCAGCTTGAAGTCGCCCGACGGGGTGGGCAGCCAGTTCCGATCGTGCCCGACCGGGGCCGTGGGCTGCAGGTAGACGTCGATGGAACCGTCGGCGTTCTTCGCGAGGTCCGAGCGATCGTCGATGCTCGAGCGCTTCAGGGTGTTCTCCACCATGTAGCCGACGACGTCGGTCACCGTCAGCGACCAGAACGCGTCGCTCGGCGGCAGCTGGCCCGGCGGGAAGGTGAGGACGTACTGGTCCCTTCCGCTGAGCGCGCGGCCCGAACCGTCGACCGCCGTCGTCCAATACGCGGCCTCCTCGAACACGTTGACCACCGGCAGCGCCTTGGCGGAGGCGGCACGCTTGAGGATTCCGTTGCCGGGTTGCCCGACCTCGCGGACGCTGCTCCAGCCGTTCGCGGTGGTGGTCATGGCCCTGACCTTGGCGTTCATGACGAGGATGGCCGTTAGGTAGGCCAGCGTGGCGCCGATGATGACGCCCTGAACCACACCCGAGGACGCGACCCACGAGAGGGCATGTGCCATATTCGCAATGTAACACCGCCAAGATCCGCGGATCCTTGCGTTATTCGACGATCAGGTACACCCCGGACGCGGCGCCTAGATGCTCGACCGTGCGTCGCGCCGCCGTCTCGACGTGAACCGCCGGCCCCTTCTTGGGCGGCGCGTCGGTCCACGTGCCCGGCCCGTAGAACTGCCCGTACCGAAGCACCACGCCTCCCGCCGCGAGCACGGCGGCCTCCAGGTACTCGGCCCCCTTCCGGGCGACGGCGGGGACGGGGAAGCCGAGGCTCTGGGCGACGACGCGGGCATGTCCGGCCGCCTTGGCCGCGGACAGCAGGTTGTCCGTGCCGACCCTGCGGATGCGGTTGTTCGCCGCCACCTTGAACGGCAAGCCGGCGGCGGATCGCGGAAGGTCCGTGAGTTCGTGGACGACGACGTCGGGCGCGAAGTCCGCGACCGCGGCCGCCACGGCGGCGGCGTCAAACGCGTCCGCGACGTACGCGCGCGCCCCGGCCTCCTCGATCCCCGCCGCCTTGGCCGTCGAGCGCGTCATGCCCGCGACGTCGTGCCCCGCCTCCACCAGCAAAGGCACCAGAAACCTGCCGATGGCGCCCGTCGCGCCCGCAACAAAGACCCTCATGGTCGCCCTCCCGGCGATGTCCGAATTGCGCCTACCGTACCCGGAACGGCCATGGTCGGGCCGAGGCTCCCCGCGGATCTCGATAGCCTCCAGGTGACGGATTCGCAGAAAGAGGCCCAACCAAACGTCACCCAATGACGTCTCTTTGGCAACAACGTCAACCGCTGGAGGCCCCATGACTGCGTGGCAGTCACTTTTCGACGAACTCGTGTCACGACGCTATCCGTACCTCGTGGGCTACGCGCTGCTCTTGACCGGGAACCGCGCCGACGCCGAGGACCTCGTGCACGATGCGCTCGTTGCGACGTTCGGAAAGCGGCGGAAGCTCGCGAACGCGGGCGCCGCCGAGGGATACGTACGCCGGGCGATCGCCAGTCGATACATCGACAAGGGACGAAAGCGCGAACGTGAGAAGCGCGCCTTCACGCGCGCGGCCGGGGGAGAGGCCCGGGGCGTCCGGCCGATGGACGTCGACGTCGCCGATCGCACGGCACTGGGCGAGGCGTTGCAGACGCTCCCGCCCCGGGAGCGCGCGGCGGTGACGCTCCGGTACGTCGACGGACTGTCGACGGCCGAAACCGCTGCGACCCTCGGCATCAGCGACGGAGCGGTCAAGCGGTACGTCCATGACGGCGTGCAGGCGCTGAACGACGCGCTCGGCACGGCCGATCAACCTGACAACGCGATCTACGCACCCGTGACCGATGGGAGGGGCTAGGACCATGCCCGAATTGCCCGAGCTTTTCGCCAGCGCACTCGACCACAACGCCGCGCGGGTCTCCGACAGCGGCCACGGCGGCATGTGGCACGTTAAGCGCTCGATCGCGCGGAAGCGTGCCCTTCGCGCGACGGCCTCCGTCGCGGGAGCCGTCCTCGCGGCGACCGCCGTGGGGGCAGGCGCGTTCGCCGCGTCTCATCTCATGTCCCGCACCGGGACCCCGGCGGCGACCACCGGCCCCACGCCCTCGGTCACGTCTTCGGTCACTCCGTCTCCCAGCGCGACGGCGCCTACCTACCAGTCGTGGGCGGACGTTCCCGAGGAAGCCCGCCCCCCGATGCTCGTCGGCCTCGATCCTCGAGAGAGCCCCGTTCGTGCGATGGAACCCTGGGTGTGGGACCTCGTGGATGGCGACTGGACCTACCGGGTCGAGCAGATCGGCGTCGGGGAAGGCGCCCCGCAGGCGAACCGCACCTCGGCACCTGCGATCCAGTCCCTCAATCTCGTCGCGCCCGACGGCGACGAGTTCCGGGTCCTGGGTCTTCCCACCACGTCTCTCCTCCACGTGGAGTCGACGATTCCCGAGCAGAACGTGCTCTACCTCGTCGAGTACGGGTACGGCGACTTCGAGGGGATCTGGTACGGAGCGACCATTCAGGTGAACGCCCGTTCGGGGGAGATCGTCGACAACTGGACGGACGGCGCCATCACGCTCGATCCCGGATCGGACGGCACGGTGACCGACGTGCTCTACGTCGGACGGCTGTCCAACGGGAACGACCTGTGGGTTCGCCAGAACACCGCCGGCCTCGTGCGCGACGTCTTCTGGCGCACGCCGTCGGGCGCGTTCGTCCGAAGCGCCGTCAACGACGAGTTCACGAGCCGACGGCGCCTCCATGAGCGTCGACGTCGCCGACGGCGTTGCGACGTATCGAGTCAACGGCAACGAGGAGTGGAAGTGGCTCAAGCAGGACCTCGTCACGGACGAGGTGTCGTCGTGGCAGCCGCTCCTGGGTCCCAACGGCTGGTGCGACCCCACCGCCGTCATCGAGGGTGACTACGCCGTCATGCAATGCGCGGAGTGGAGCGACAAGACGGCGGCCGACGAGATCTACTTCAAGGTCTACCTCGACGGCACGACGCCGACCGTGGTGTACCCGCGGTGGGTCGGGGCGCTCTCGATGAGTCAGCTCGTCCACGGCGACAACGGCCTCTCCGATTAGCCGCGGAGGCGTCGCGGCGAGCGACGTCGTCGGGGAAGATGGGGGCATGGACACACGCACCCTCGGCACCGGCGCCGCCGCCCTCGACGTCTCCGCGCTCGGCTTCGGCTGCATGGGCATGACCTACGCGTACGGCCCCGGCCCGTCGGACGCCGACAACATCGCCCTGCTCCGCGCCGCCGTCGACCGCGGCGTCACGTTCTTCGACACCGCCGAGATGTACGGCCCGTTCCGCAACGAGATCCTGGTGGGGGAGGCCCTGCGCCCCGTCCGCGACCAGGTGGTCATCGCCACCAAGTTCGCGAACGAGTTCGGCCCGAACGGCGAGCGCCTCGGCCTCAACAGCCAGCCCGCCCACATCAAGAAGGTCGCCGACGAGTGCCTCGGCCGGCTCGGCATCGACGCGATCGACCTGTTCTACCAGCACCGCGTGGACCCGAAGGTGCCCATCGAGGACGTCGCCGGGCGCCGTGCGGCGAGCTGATCGAGGCGGGCAAGGTGCGCCACTTCGGGATGTCCGAGGCCGGCGTCGCGACCATCCGTCGCGCCCACGCCGTCACGCCCGTCACCGCCCTCCAGAGCGAGTATTCGCTGTGGGAGCGGGGAATCGAGGCGGAGATCCTCCCCGCGATCGAGGAGCTCGGCATCGGCCTGGTCGCGTACAGCCCGCTCGGGCGCGGCTTCCTCACGGGCACGATCGACGCGACGACGACGTTCGCCGGAGGGCGACTTCCGCAACATCGTCCCTCGCTTCACCCCCGAGGCGCGGGCGGCCAACCACGCCCTCGTGGAGCGGGCGGGGGAGATCGCGGCTCGGCTCGGCGCGACGCCGGCCCAGGTCGCGCTCGCGTGGCTCCTGGCCCGGAAGCCGTGGATCGTCCCCATCCCCGGCACCCGACGCCTCGAGAGGCTCGCGGAGAACCTCGGCGCCGTCGACCTGACGCTGAGCGCGGACGACGCCGCGGAGATCACCGCGGCGTCCGACGCCGTGACGATCCAGGGAACGCGCTACCCCGAGGACGCCATGAAGGGGCTGGGTATCTAGCGCCGCTCCCGCGTCAGGAGGGCTTCTTCTTCGCCTTCGACTTCGCCTTCGCCTTCGACTTCGCCATCGGCGCGTCGTCCGCCGTGCCGAGGTTGAGCTCCGTCGGACCGTTCCGCCGAAGCCCCTCGGCGATCGCGGTGACCCAGTCCTCGGGCACCTCGCGCCCGTGCTCCTCGAGGGCCTTCGCGATCTCCGCCTCCATCTCCTCGGCGGGGGAGTCGCGGTACTCCTCGGTGATCGCGGCGATCTGGTCACGGAGAGTCATCGGCTCGCCCTTCGACGAGCCCGACTTCCCGGTCGGCTTCTTCTTCGCGCCGGGCTTCGCCTTGCCGGACGTCGCCTTCGCGGGCTTGGGCTGCGCGGCGGCCCCGGTCGCCGAAGCCGACTGCTCCGACCACTCGGCCAGGCCGTCGTCCAGGGGCGTCTTCGACGGCTCCCAGTACTGGTCCGGGTCCGGATGGAAGACCTTCGGCAGGGGGGCGGGGGCCGCGGGTTCCGTCGTCGCGTCGTCCTCCGCGGGCGGCGTGGAGTCCTTATTGCGCCCAAACATGGCCATGCCCCATTGTCCCCCAGGCGCCGCCGTTGGCCCGTGGCCTGGCGGCGTGTCCGATTCTGCCGATCGCGCGGCCCTCGCCGAAACTCGGCAAGCCGTGCTCGCCTAGCGGTGGTAAAATCGGGGCAAAGTTCCTTCGCATCCAAGGCGTATGCGGGGCACGGACCGGACAGCGATACTGAGGGCGTTGTCCCCCGAGGGGTGCCAGCCGGCAGACGTCTCGAACGCCGAGAAGCGGATTCGCTTCCCGTTCGAGTGAAGGTCGCAGAATATGGCACGGTTTGGTTTCCTCAGCACCTATCCGCCCACGCGTTGCGGACTCGCGACGTTCACCGAGTCGCTCGCCGCCTCGATGGTCCTCCCCAGCGACGACGCGTACGTCGTGCGCGTCACAGACGAGGCCTCGCCCGATCGCGCCGCGTCGCAAGCGCGGGCTCCCGGTCTCGGAGATGATCAACGGCGACCGCGCCTCCGTCGCCGCCGCCATCCGCATGCTCAACACCGCCGACGTCGCCGTGGTCCAGCACGAATACGGCATCTACGGAGGCGAGGACGGCGACGAGGTCCTCGGGATCCTGGCGGGGCTTCGCGTCCCGGTCGTCACCGTGCTCCACACCGTCTCCCGCCCTGCCCACGCCGGGACAGCGGCGCGTTCTCGAGGAGGTCGCGCGGCTGTCGAACGCCGTCGTCGTCATGTCCGAGACCGCGCGCGGCTACCTCCAGCATCGCTACTCGATCAGCGGCGGCGCCGTCCGCGTCATCCCGCACGGCGTCCACCCGCTCCCCGTCGACGCCGCGCCCCGGCCCAGCCCGCGACCGACCGTCCTCACGTGGGGGCTCATCGGGCCGGGAAAGGGGATCGAGTGGGGCATCCGCGCGTTCGCGGAGCTGACCGATCTCGAGCCGCGCCCCTGCTACCGGGTCCTCGGGCAGACCCACCCGAAGGTGCTCGCGAACGACGGCGAGGCCTACCGCGACCGCCTCGCCGCCACGATCCGTAGCCTCCGGCTCGACGACACCGTCATGCTCGACGACCGCTACCTCGACACTCCCGCTCTCGCCCGCGCGGTGCTCGCGGCCGACGTCATCCTGCTTCCGTACGACTCGCGCACCCAGGTGACGTCCGGCGTCCTGTCCGAGGCCGTAGCCGTGGGCAAGCCCGTCGTCGCCACCGGGTTCCCGCACGCGCGGGAGGTCCTCTCCGGCGGAGGGGAATCCTCGTGGCGCACGAGGACCCGCACGCGATCGCCGTCGCGCTCCGCTCGATCCTCACCGACAGGCGCCTCGCCGAGACGATGGCCCGCGCCGCGCGCCGATCCGCGCGCGAGACACTCTGGCCCGAGGTCGGGCAGCGGTTCCGCAGCCTCGCGCTGCGCCTGCGCTCGACGGTGGCCGCCTGATGGCGTCCCGCACCAGGCGCCCCGACACCCCGTTCGCCCATCTCGATCGCATGACCGACGAGCGGGGACTGTTCGAGCACGCCCTGCTCGACGCGCCCCGCGAGGAACACGGGTACTGCGTCGACGACGTCGCCCGCGCGCTCATCGTCACGTCGCGAGAACCCCACCCCAGCGCGCGCGTCGAGGAGATGACGGAGACGTATCTCTCCTTCGTCGAGGCCGCGATCGTCAAGGACGGCCGCGTCCACAACCGGATGGGCCTCGACGGCGACTGGACCGATCAGCCGGAAACGGGCGACTGGTGGGGACGGGCGCTCTGGGCCCTGGGCGTCGCCGTGGAGCACGCGAGCGCGCCCCGCACCCGAACGCGGGCGCTCAAGGCGTTCACGCGTGCGGCGGGGCAGCAATCCTTCGACCTGCACGCGACGGCCTTCGCCGCGCTCGGGGGCGCGGAGGTCCTCGCCTCGCAGCCGCTTCTCGCGCCGGCGCGGAGACTCGTCTACCGGGTCGCGTCGATGATCCCGGAGCGGCCGGGCGCGGCGTGGCCGTGGCCGGAGCCCCGCCTGCGCTACTCGAACGGCGCCATCCCGGAGGCCCTCATCGCCGGCGGCGCCGCCCTCCGCGACCCCCGGATGACCGACCACGGCCTCGACCTCCTCACCTTCCTCCTCGCGAACGAGACGCTCGACGGGCGGCTCTCGGTCACGGGAAACGCCGGACGAGCGCCGGGGGAGGAGGGTCCGCTCTTCGACCAACAGCCCATCGAGGTGGCGGCGATCGCCGACGCGTGCGCGCGAGCGTACGACGTCACCGGCGACGCCCGCTGGCTCGACGGGCTTCGGCTCGCCTGGGAGTGGTTCCTCGGCTCCAACGACAGCGGGACGCCCATGATGGACGCCCGGACCGGCGCCGGATACGACGGGCTCACGGCCGAGGGCAGGAACGAGAACCGGGGCGCGGAGTCCACGCTCGCCGCCCTCCGCACGTTCCAGCAGGCGCGACGCCTCCTGGGCGCGGTGATGCCTCGATGAAGCTCGCCATGCTGGACTCGGGCGAAGAGCTGCTGCCGGATCCGACCCGCGTGATCCTCCGCCTGTTCCTGCCGGGGGAGGAGGCCCGCGAGGGCCACCCGCGCGTCGCCGACGTGGTCGCCCGCCTCTTCGAGCGACCGCCCGACGCGGACGCGGCCAGCGCCGCCAGCATCCTGGAACGCTTCGCCACGCGCACCGGCGACCTCAAGGCCGCGCTGCTCGATCACGCCGCGGCGGTGAGCCCGCACGCCGACCGGTACGACGAGCTGAGCGAGGACGAACGGCTCCTGCTCGGCGCGACCTTCTCCGCCGAGTACGCGGTCGAGGGCGCGGCGCTGTGCAACCCGAGCGTCGTTCCCCACCCCGACCAGACGGGCCTGAAGCGCGGCGAACTGCGCGTCGCCGTGTCGCTGCGCAGCATCGGCGAGGGGCACATCTCCTCCGTCGGCTTCGTCTCCGCGGTCATCGGGCCGGGTCGCGCGTGGGCCTTCGGGCCGCGCAACCTCCCGCTCGTCCCAGGCTCGGCTCGGCGAGGCGCGATGGACGCTGGAGCACTTCATCGACGTCCTCGAGCAGCGCCGCCTCCTCGGCGACGAACTCTCCGCCGCCGTCGTGCGACGCCTCGGCGACCCTTTCACCACGCGCGGACCTGGAGGCGGCGATCGCGGCCCTGCCGCCGCAGCTTCTCCGGAGGCACGACGCCCCGGCGCACATCGAGGCGCTGCGAACCAGGTCTCCACCGCGTACTCGCTGTGGTTCCCCGAGTCGACGCGAGCTCGCGCAGCGCGTGATCATGCCGGTCGCCCACGAGGAGATTCGCGGCGTGGAGGACGCCCGCTTCATCCTCTTCACCGACGAGGACGGCACCAGCGAGTACCAGCGCGACGTACACGGCGTTCGACGGGAGCCGCATCGCGCCGCGCCTCCTCACCTCGGCGGACCTCCGGTCGTTCGAGAGCCACCGGCTCTCCGGCTCCGCCGCGCGCAACAAGGGCGTCGCCCTCTTCCCGCGCAAGGTCGGCGGCCGCTACCTGGCCCTCACCGCGTTCGGACGGCGAGAACTCGCAGCTCGCGTCGTCGGACGACGGCCGCGTGTGGACCCACGAGACGCCGGTTCACGTGCCGCGCCAGCTCTGGGAGATCGTCAAGACGGGAAACTGCGGCTCGCCGATCGAGACCGAGCGGGGTTGGCTCGTCCTGACCCACGGCGTCGGCCCCATGCGCCGGTATTGCATCGGCGCCATCCTGCTCGACCTCGAGAAGCCGGAGAAGGTCCTCGCCAGACTCGACTACCCCCTGCTGGAGCCCGCCGACGAGGAGCGCGACGGGTACGTCCCCAACGTCGTCTACTCCTGCGGCGGGATCGTCCACGACGGGATGCTGTGGCTCCCGTACGGGATAGCGGACGCCCGCATCCGGGTCGCGTCGATTCCCGTCGACGAGCTCCTCGACGCGATGAGTCCCGTGCGCGGGAACGGCGAGGGTTCGTCCGACTCGTAGAGACCGCCCGGCCCGCACGCGCGGGGCGCGCGGCGCCCCACCCCGGAGAATGCGCCTACGCTGGAGTGGTACGACATAAGGGAGAACGGCTTGACCCTCGCACCCGGCACCTGGCACATCCCGAACGCGCGAGCCTCCGGCTACGCGGCGGCGCTCTTCGACCTCGACGGCGTGCTCACCCCCACCGCGGATATCCACATGG
Source organism: uncultured Actinomycetota bacterium (assembly GCA_963823015.1). Taxonomy (GTDB): domain Bacteria; phylum Actinomycetota; class Actinomycetes; order Actinomycetales; family Demequinaceae; genus JAFGBM01. The sequence continues at coordinate 52,536 of CAWGJW010000003.1, forward strand.
GCGCCTGGCGCACCATGTTCCAGCGATACTTCGACGATGCACGGCATCACGCCGCCGTACACGGACGTCGACTACTTCACGCACGTGGACGGCAGGCCCCGGTACGACGGGGTGCGCGCAGTGCTCGCGTCGCGCGGCGTCGAGCTTCCCGAGGGGAGCCCCGACGACGCGACGACGTCGAGACGGTGTGCGGCATCGGCAACCGAAAGAACGAGATGTTCCTGCACATCCTGCGCGAGGACGGCGTCGACCCGTATCCGGGGAGCGTGGCGCTCGTCGACCACCTCGAGTCCACGGGGACGGCGATGGCCGTCGTGTCGAGCTCCGCGCAGCGCCCGCGAGGTGCTCAAGGCCGCCGGCCTCTCCGAGCGCTTCTCCACCGTCGTCGACGGCGTCGTCTCCGCCGAGCGGGGCCTCGCGGGCAAACCCTCGCCCGCGACGTACGCGTACGCGGCGGAGCAGCTGGGCGTCGCGGCGTCCGACGCGGTGGTCATCGAGGACGCCATCTCCGGCGTGGAGGCGGGCGCCGCGGGCGGATTCGGGCTGGTCGTGGGCGTCGACCGCGGGGCGGGGGCCACGGAACTCGCGGACGCGGGCGCCGGAATCGTCGTGTCGGACCTCGCCGAGCTGGTGGCGTCGTGAACGCCCGGAGGCGGGAGGTCCCGAGCATCGACGCTCGCGGCACGGGGACGTCGGACGCCCCGCCGCAGGAGTCGAACCCCTCAACGCGACAATGCCGGAATACCTCGACCGCCTGCGCTTCCCGTACGAGCCGTGGAGCCTCACGGAGACGGAGTTCGACGCCTCGGACCTCGGCGCTCACCGAGACGCTCTTCGCGGTGGGCAACGGATACCTCGGCCTCCGCGGGAACGTCGAGGAGGGGCACGACTTCGCCAGCCACGGCACCTACATCAACGGTTTCCACGAGACCTGGCCCATCCACCACGCCGAGGAGGCGTTCGGGCTCGCGCGCGTCGGCCAGACGATCGCGAACGCCCCCGACGCGAAGATCCTCCGGCTCTACGTCGACGACGAACCGCTTCTCCTGTCGGTCGCGGACCTCCCGCAATACTCGCGCACCCTCGACATGCGCGACGGCGTGCTGACACGGGACATCCTCTGGCGCACGCCCGCCGGCAACCGCGTGAGGGTGCGCTCCCGCCGCATGGTCTCGTTCGCCCAACGCCACCTCGCCGTCATGACGTTCGAGGTCACGCTGCTCGACAAGGAGGCGCCGATCGCGATCTCGTCGCACCTGCTCAACCGGAGCGCGGGCCTCGACGTCTACCACTCGCACGGCCAGAAGGACCGCGTCTCCGACCCGCGCAAGGCGACCGTCCTGGACGAACGGGTGCTCGTTCCCGCCCTACACATGGGAAACGACGACCGGGTGGTGCTCGGCTACCAGTGCGCCAACTCCGGCATGACCCTCGCGGTCGCGATGGAGCACCACGTCGAGGCGGAGGTGGACATCCGTCAGACGACGGAGATCGACGAGGACTACGCGAAGCAGACCTTCCACGCGCGCCTCCGCCCCGGGCAGACCCTCACGCTCACCAAGTACGCGAGCTACCACACGGCGGCGAAGATCCCGACGCGTGAGCTCGCCGACCGCTGTCACCGCACCCTCGACCGTGTGCGGGCCGAGGGCGCCGGGAAGCAATTCGCCGACCAGCGCGCGTGGCTCGACGGATTCTGGGCGCGCTCGGACGTGGAGGTCGCGGGCAACGACAAGGCCCAGCAGGCGATCCGGTGGAACCTCTTCCAGCTCGCGCAGGCGGCCGCCCGCGGCGACGGACTCGGGATCCCCGCCAAGGGCGTCACGGGATCGGGCTACGGGGGGCACTACTTCTGGGACACGGAGATCTACGCGGTCCCGTTCTTCGCGTACACCTCGCCGGATATGGCGCGCAACGCGCTCATGTTCCGGCATCGGATGATGCCCGCGGCGGAGCAACGCGCCAAGGAGCTCGCGGTGCGCGGCGCCCTCTTCCCGTGGCGGACGATCAACGGCGAGGAGTCCTCCGCGTACTACGCGGCGGGCACCGCGCAGGCGCACATCGACGCGGACATCTCGTACGCGATCAACAAGTACGTTCGCGTGAGCGGCGACCAGGACTTCCTCAACCGCCAGGGGATCGACATCCTGGTCCAGACCGCCCGCATGTGGGCGGACCTCGGGTTCTGGCGGCGCGCCAAGGGGGACGGCTCCGCCTTCCACATCCACGGCGTGACCGGGCCGGACGAGTACACCACCGTGGTGAACGACAACCTCTACACGAACGTCATGGCGCGCTTCAACCTTCGGTGCGCCGCCGCGTCCGTCCGCACGCTCGCCACGACGAACCCCGACCGGTACGCCCACATGATCGCGCGCCTCGAACTGGACGAGGCCGAGGTCGAGGAGTGGGAGAAGGCCGCCGAGGCCATGACGATCCTCTGGGACGAGAACCTCGGCATCCACCCGCAGGACGCCCTCTTCGCCCAGCGCGAGATGTGGGACCTCGCCCACACGCCCCCGGAGCAACGCCCCCTCCTCCTGCACTTCCACCCGCTCGTCATCTACCGCTTCCAGGTGCTCAAGCAGGCCGACGTGGTGCTCGCGCTCGTCCTCCAGGGCGACCAGTTCACGCTCAAGGAGAAGAAGGCGGACTTCGACTACTACGACCCGATCACCACCGGCGACTCGACCCTTTCCGGCGCCGCCCAAGGGATCATCGCGGCGGAGGTCGGCTACAGCGACCTGGCGCTGCATTACTTCTGGGAGAGCCTCTTCGTCGACCTGGCGAACCTTCACGACAACACGACCGACGGCGTCCACGTCGCCTCGTGCGGCGGGGTGTGGTCGGCGCTCGTCTACGGCTTCGGCGGCATGCGCGACGGGGGAGAGGTGCTCTCGTTCGATCCGCGCCTGCCGGCCTCCTGGCCGTCGCTCACCTTCCGCGTCGCCGAGCGCGGCACGCGCGCGAAGGTGACCGTGGTCGCCAAGGAGATCCGCTTCGAGATCGAGGCCGGCTCGTCCATGACGGTCGAGGTGCGCGGCGAGCGGTACGAGGTGACGCGCGACAAGGACGTCGTGGTGCCGATCAAGGGCCAGGGCCCGCGCATCGCCGGGGCGCCGGACGCCGCCGCCGTGCACGGTTCGCTCCGCGCCGACGGCACGGTCATCACCCCGTCGCTGCCCGTCCACCTGGCGGACCCGACGCCTGAGGATGGCGCCGAGCACCCGGAAGGCTAGAGCTCCCGGCGTGTGACGATTCCAACAGTGACGCGGTGCCGCCGAGCCGCTACGCTCGTAGGGAAAGCGCTATCCAGCGCCTTCGGAAAGGCTGAGGAATGGCCCGCCGGGACACGTCCGGGGATGGGGTCGAAGCGTCCGGGAGCCGGGGTCACGTCACGCTTGCCGACGTCGCCCGGCTCGCCGGTGTCTCGCTCGCGACGGCTTCTCGCGCGCTCGGAAACGGGCCGCGCCAACCGAGCCCCGAACTGAGCCAACGCGTCCGCGAGGTGGCCGAACGCCTGCACTACGCGCCCGACCCCGCCGCCCAGGCCGTCGCCCGTGGGACGTCCAACGTCGTCGGACTCATCGTCCACGACATCGTCGACCCATACTTCGCGACGATCGCCAGCGTCGTCATAAGCGCGGGGGAGGAGCGCGGACTCCTCACCGTCATCGCCGACTCCCGGCGCGACGCCGAGCGGGAGCTCAAGTACTTCACGAGCTTTCGCCGCCAACGCGCGAAGGCGATCATCCTCGCGGGCAGCCGCGTCGGCGACTCGCGCGACAAGGCCGCCATGCAACGCGAGCTGGACCTCTACGTCGAGCACGGCGGACGCGTCGCGCTCATCAGCCAACCCGAGCTCAGGGCCGCGACCGTGACCGTGCGCAATCGCGAGGCCGCCCACGCCCTCGCGCTCGCCCTGTGCGAGCAGGGGTACCGCGACTTCGCCGTCCTCGCCGCCCCCACGACCTACCGGACCTCGACGGACCGCCTCGAGGGATTCCGCGCGGGCCTCAAGGAGTCCGGCTTCGCCCTGCATTCGGATCGCGTCTTCCGCGCGAGCTTCACGCGGGACGGCGGGTACGAGGCGGCAACGATGATGATCAACAGCGAAACCCTTCCCCAGTGCGTGTTCGCCGTGAACGACATGATGGCGGTCGGGGCGATGGGGGCCCTCCGCTCGGCGGGCATCCGCGTCCCCGAGGATGTCGCGATCGCGGGGTACGACGACATCGCGACGCTGCAGGACATCGTCCCCGCGCTCACGACCGTCCACATCCCCGTCGCGGAGGTCGCGACGCAGGCGGTCGAGCTCGCGATGGGAGACGCGGCGGAGTACGAGAAGCGCACCGTCGACGGGTGGGTCCTCCTGCGGGAGAGCACGCCCCCGCTCGCCGTGGGCTAGGCGCTAACGCGTCGCCGGTTGGCGCCCGGCCTCCCGCTCGATTCGCTCGACGTCCGCGTCGCACGCCCCCGTACCGTTCGCCCGGACGACGGCGAGGGCGGCCTCGGTGAGCGCCGTCGCCTGGTCGTCGTCCAGGTGGCGCGTGAGGGCTTCGCGCACGACGTCGTCGTATGCCGGGGCGGCCTGGTCGAGCGCCGCCCTCCCGGCCGCGGTCGCCGCGATCCAGGTGCCGCGCTGGTCGGTCTCGCATTCCACGCGCTCGACGAGCCCCCGGGCCTCCATGCGGGAGACGTGGTGGGAGATGCGGCTCTTCTCCCAGGAGAGCATCTCCCCGAGCTCCACGGGACGGAGCCGGTTTCGCGCGTCGGCGGAGAGCGCCTGGAGGATCTCGAAGTCGGGGGCGGAGATGCCCGCCTCGTCCTGGAGGCGCGACTCGAGGGCCGCGGCGAGGCGCCGCCCCATCAGGGCGAGCGCTCGCCACACGGCTCGGTCGCGTCCCACGTCGGGATCCGTCATGTTTCCAGGCTACGCCGCGACGGTTGACGTGTCATCGATTTCGCTCGTCGGCGGAATAATGTTGATGCGTCAACCGTTGAACGGGACGTGCGGCGAACGACGCCGCCCCGAGGAGGAGAACGTGAACGACACGCAGTTGAGGATCGGCGTCATCGTGGGAAGCACGCGCCCCGGACGCAGGGGAGAACAGGTCGCCCGATGGGTGATCGACCAGGCCGCGGGCCGGTCCGCCAACTACGACCTCATCGATCTCGAGGACCACCCGCTGCCGTTCTACGACGAGGCCAAGCCCCCGTCGGCCCACGACTACCAGCACGCCCACTCGCTCCGCTGGGCCGAGACCATCGAGCCGTACGACGGCTTCGTCTTCGTCTCGCCCGAGTACAACCACTCGACGACCGCCGTCCTCAAGAACGCGATCGACTACCTCAACCGGGAGTGGAACAACAAGGTCGCCGCCATCGTCACCTACGGCGCGAGCACCCCCGGCATACGCGCCGCCGAACACCTCCGCCAGATCCTCGCCGAGGTTCAGCTCGCGACGGTGCAGAAGCAGGTCGGCTTCTCCATCATGAGCGACTTCGAGAACCGGACGACGCTCGTACCCACCGAACGGCACGCCACGATGCTCGCCCAAGAGCTCGACCAGCTCGAGGCCTGGGCCGGCGCCCTCAAGCACGTCCGCGAAGCGAGCGCGCGTCTAGACGCACCCGCGCGGGCCGCTTAGGCTCGTCCTATGCGCGTCCGCCGGAAGATCCTCTCCGCACCGCTGCGCGCCCTCCAGCCCGAGTTCAACGCCATCCGCGCGAAACGCGGCGTCGAGGAGGGCTACCCGCCGGAGGCGTTCTTCGAGGCCACGCACGGCGGCGGCGACTCCGAGCCCGCGCACATCACCGGCAAGCGCCTCGACCGAACCTCGCTCCCGCTCGTCACCCTCGACCCCGCCGGATCCCAGGACCTCGACCAGGCCCTCCACATCGAGCGCCGCTCCGGCGGCTACCGCGTCTTCTACGCCATCGCGGACGTCGCCGCCCACGTCGTGCCCGGGGGACCGCTCGACGTCGACACCCACGCCCGCGTCGAGACCGTCTACTGCCCCGACCGGCGCATCGGCCTCCACCCCTCCGTCATGTCCGAGGGATACGCCTCGCTGCTCGCCGGGCAACGGACCAAGGCCGTCCTCTGGTCGATCGACCTGGACGACGCCGGGGAGATCCGGGACATCGACGTCGCCCGCGCGTGGGTCTCCTCGCGGCACCAGTACGCGTACGAGGACCTGACGCACCGCCCGACGGGGGAGGCGCAGGGGATGCTCGCGCTGCTCGGCGAGGTCGGCGCCGCACGCCGAGCCCTTGCGCGCTCCCGCGGAGGGGTGACGCTCCCCAAACCCGAACAGGACGTCGACGTCGACGACGGCGCCGTGACCCTCGTCTTCCGCGCCGCCACCCCCGTCGAGGACGACAACGCCCAGATCAGTCTGCTGACCGGCGAGGCCGCCGCGCGGCTCATGCTCGACGGGGGAGCCGGGATCCTCCGCACCATGCCCCCTGCGGAGGATCGCGCCGTCCGGCGCCTCCGCCACCAAGCGCGAGCGCTCGGGATCGCGTGGCGCGACGGCGAGACCTACGCCGACTGCCTCGCCCGCCTCGACACGACGACCCCCGCGGCCGCCGCCTTCCTCGCCGAGGCGACGACCCTGTTCCGGGGCGCCCGATGGGAGCCCTTCGACGACGCGGAGCCCTCGCTCCCGCGCCCCTCGACCCTCACCCACGGGGCGCTCGGCGTGCCCTACGCGCACGTCACGGCGCCCCTCCGCCGCCTCGCCGACCGCTACGCCACCGAGGCGTGCCTCGCCCACGCGGGCCGGACGCCCCTGCCCGAATGGGTCGCGAAAGCCCTGCCCGCCATCGGCGAGGAGATGGAGCACGGCACGCACGCCGCCCGCGACGTCGACCGCGCCTGCATCAACGCGGTCGAGGCGGCCGTCCTCGAGCCCTACGTCGGCCAGGACTTCGACGGCGTCGGCCTCGACGACCGCACCGTTCAGCTCGCCTCGCCGGCCGTCGTCGCGCGATGCGAGGGGGGCGTGGACGCCGGGAAGGACCAGACGGTTCGCCTGATCGAGGCGAAGATGGAGTCTGGGCCGGTCTTCCGCGTCCTGAAGGGAGCGAAGCGATGAGCGACGAACCGTTGCACTCGACCCCCGAGAAGTGGGACCGGCGTTACTCCGAGGCGCCGAAGGTCTGGAGCGGCAAGGTCAACCCGACGCTCAAGGAGGTCGCCGCGCGGCTCAAGCCCGGCGCGGCGCTCGACGTCGGGATGCGGCGAGGGCGGCGACGCGATCTGGCTCGCCGAACAGGGATGGACCGTCGTGGGGCTCGACCTGTCGCAGGTCGCGCTCGAACGCGCGGCCGACGCCGCCACGACCACCGGCGTCGAGGACCGCTGCCGCTGGGTCGCGGGCGACGTGACCGACCTGGGCAACCCCGTCGGCCTCGGAACCGACGCGCGCTTCGACCTCGTCACGAGCCACTACGTGCACGAGCCGCGGGAGGTGCGCCTCGCCGCCTGGCTCGCCGAGGCCAACGTCGTCGCCCCCGGCGGGACGCTCCTCATCGTCGGCCACCACCCGGACGACGAACACCCGTCCGGGCGCGGGCCACGCGACCCGTCCGTCGTCTTCACGCCCGACGAGGTGGAGATCGTCCTGGCAGGCGTCCGCGGAATCGACGTCGAGACGAGCGAGGTACGCACCCGCGCCCAGACCACGCCCGAGGGGACGTTCACACGGCGCGACACCGTCGTCATCGCCCGGCGCCGCTAGATGAACCTTCGGTGAACGCTCGCCGGCGGGGCGAGACCCCGACGTAGCCTTTCCCTATGGCACAACCGACCGTCCTCTTCGTCTGCGTCCACAACGCCGGCCGCTCCCAGATGGCCGCCGGCTGGCTCGCGCGCCCTCGCCGGCGACCGCGTCAGCGTCCGCTCGGCGGGCTCGATGCCCGCGGATCAGATCAACCCCGTCGCCGTCGAGGCGATGGCGGAGATCGGGATCGACATCGCCTCCGAGCAACCCAAGGTGCTGACACCGGAGGCCGTCCAGGAGTCCGACGCCGTGGTCACGATGGGCTGCGGCGACGCGTGCCCGTTCTACCCCGGCAAGCGGTACGAGGACTGGAAGCTCGACGACCCGGCGGGGCAGGGGATCGAGGCCGTGCGCCCCATCCGCGACGAGATCCGCGCGCGCGTCGCGGAGCTGCTGACGTCCGCTCGGGATCGAGCCGGCGGAGCGCTCGCGTAGGTCCCGCGCCCGGCGCGCCTAGAGTGGTGCGCGTGACCGACGACCCCTCGCCGCGTCGACGCGCGTCTGGACCATCCCGAACGTCATCTCGATGGCGCGGATCGCGCTCATCGTCGTCTTCGCGGTGCTGCTGGTGCGGCGCGATCGACGGCTGGGCCATCACGGCGCTGGCGGCTGCGGGCGTCTCCGACTTCCTCGACGGATTCCTGGCGCGCCGCTGGAACCAGGTGACCGTGCTCGGCCGCATCCTCGACCCGGCCGCCGACCGCCTGCTGACCATCGCCGTCGTCCTGGGACTGGCGTTCCGCGACATCATCCCGTGGTGGCTCGACGGCGTCCTGCTCGCTGCGCGACGCCGTGGTGGGGGCGGCGCTGCTCGTCGGCACCCGCCGGGGCGTCGCGACGCCGCAGGTCACGTTCGTGGGCAAGTCCGCGACGTTCGGGCTGTACGTGTTCCTCCCGCTGAGCTACCTCGCCTACGGGCACTCGGACGCGTGGCACGCGATCGGGGTCTGGGGGGCGGTGGCGTCGGCGGCGGTGTACTGGTGGCGGGGATCGGCTACGTCGTCGACGTCGCGCGCCGGGCCCGCGGGCGGATACCTCGGACTGACCTACCCGCTCGCGCGGCGGGCCCGCCGGGCGAATCCCGCGGGCCAGAGCGTCCCGCGCGCGTCGCGCCACCGTCGCGCGAACGCCAGTCCGGCGTCCCTGCAGTCGTTTGACACACGTTTCGACCCCGATTCGTGGTGAAAATGACGGCAGGGACGCCTGGAGGAGCGATTCGGGGGCGAAACGGTGCGAATGCGCCTGCAGGGCGTCCCTGCAGGCATAAACGCATCGCGCCCACGCCGCGCCTGCCGCACCCGACCCGCCCGCACCCCACGCGCCCCGCGGTGCACCAGCGCCGCGCATCGAGCCCACCCGCGCCTACCCACCCGGGGAGGCCGCGACGCCACACCGCACCGACGCCGACCAACACTCCGGGCGATTCCCCATAGGCCCCGGCGACACCGCCGGACTAGGATTGGCGAATGAAGCCGAACCGAGGGGGCCGACGATGATCGACGACGAGACTCCGGCGGAACAGACCCTGTCCATCGACTCGCGGACGACCGAGCCGGAGGCGGGGCCGCACCACCTGAGCCCGCAGGACCAGGCCGCCGTCGACGCGTTGCCGATCGGGATCCGCGCTCCTGATCGTGCACCACGGACCCGAACACCGGGGCGCGCTTCCTCCTCGACCAGGACGTGACCACCGCGGGCCGCAACGTCGACGGCGACATCTTCCTCGACGACGTCACCGTCTCCCGCGAGCACGTGCGTTTCGAACGTCGGGACGGCGGCTTCTACGCCGTCGACGCCGGATCGCTCAACGGCACCTACGTCAACTACGAGCGGATCGCGTCGCGCAAGCTCTCCGACGGCGACGAGGTCCACATCGGCAAGTACCGCCTGACGTTCTACCCCGGCCCCTCCTGACGATGCCGTCGGCCTTCGCCGCGACGCCGCTTCCCGAGGAGGGGTCGCCGCCGCCCGCCTCGCGCGAGACGCCCCCTGGCCGCTGGCCGCACGCGCTCTCGCACGAGCCGATCATGCGCGTCTCCGACGTGCTCTCCCTGATCCAGCCCGAGTTCCCCGCGCTCACGCCGTCCAAGCTGCGCTTCCTCGACTCGCAGGGACTCGTCACGCCCGCAGCGCACGGGGAGCGGCTACCGCCAGTATTCGCCGGCGGACGTGGAGCGCCTGCGGTTCGTCCTCCGCGAGCAGCGCGACCACTACCGGCCGCTCAGCGTCATCGCGGAGCGCCTCGCCGCGCTCGACGCGGGCGAAGCGACGGAGGCCGTCGTCCCGCACGAGGTGGCGGCGGAGCCCGCGCCGTGGCTCGACGCGCGCGGAGCTCGCGTCGCTCGCCGGGACGACGCCGGAGCTCGTCGCCGCGCTCGACGAGGCGGGGATGGTGCCGACGAGGATGCCGGGCCGGTATCCGCGCGCGTCGATCGCCGTGGTGCGCGCCGCGGCGGACTACGTCGGGGCTGGGGGTGACGTTCGGGCCGCCCGCGTGGTCGCGAACGCGGCCGCTCGCGAGGCCGATCAGGCGCGGAAACTCGCGGCGCCCCTGCGCGCGGGAGGAAAGGCGGGCGAGGCCGAGAACGCGGCGGGAGAGCTCGGCGAGGCCGCGGTGAGGCTGTTCGGCGCGGTCATGCGCCGATGAGCTCGAGAGTGACTGATGTGACAGGTGCGACACGCCCGCGAAGGCGTTTCGCGCGTCTTCCGTTACACCCAGGGTGGGTCGCGGTAGCCTAGGGAAATCGGGCGAGCGATCGCCCGCGGCGGACGCTTCAGCGTGACTGGCAGCACGACTGTCGAGGAGGGCGCAATGGCCCGGGATGACCGCCCCGACGCGAATCGTTCCAGCGACCAAGGCCTCCTCTTCCGGGACGGACTGCCCCACCTCGACGAGCAGGCCGGCTACCGCGGCCCGACCGCCTGCAAGGCCGCCGGCATCACGTACCGCCAGCTCGACTACTGGGCCCGCACGGGCCTCGTCGAGCCGACCGTCCGCTCCGCGACCGGCTCCGGCACGCAGCGCCTCTACGGATTCCGCGACATCCTCGTCCTCCGCGTCGTCAAGCGCCTCCTCGACTCCGGCGTCTCCCTCCAGCAGATCCGCACCGCGGTCTCGCACCTGCGTGAGCGGGGGGTGGAGGACCTCAGCCGCATCACGTTGATGAGCGACGGCGCCTCGGTCTACGAGTGCACGTCCGACGACGAGGTCATCGACCTCGTCCAGGGCGGCCAGGGCGTGTTCGGCATCGCGCTCGGCAAGGTCTGGCGCGAGCTCGAGGGCTCGCTCGCGTCGTTCCCCGTCGAGCGGGACGACGACGCGCCGAGCGCCGCGCCCACGGTCGTCGACGAGCTCGCGCTCCGCCGCCAGGCACGCAGCCAGGCCGGCTAGGGTCGCACCTTCCCCTTCCCCGCGCCGACGCGGGCGGTCGTCACGCGCGCGTTGGTCGCACTTAGGTAAACCTGGCAGGATAGGGCAAACGCCGGAGGGAAAGATGTTTCACAAGGTCCTCGTCGCCAACCGTTCCGAGATCGCGGTGCGCGCGTTCCGCGCTGCCTACGAGCTCGGCCTCAAGTCGATCGCGGTGTTCCCCCACGAGGATCGCATGTCCGAGCACCGCCTCAAGGCGGACGAGGCGTACGAGATCGGGACCGTCGGTCACCCGGTCCGCGCCTACCTCGACGTCGACGAGCTGATGCGGGTGGCGCACCTCAGCGGCGCCGACGCGGTCTACCCCGGCTACGGATTCCTCGCGGAGAACGTCGAGTTCGCGGAGCGGTGCCGGAAGGAGGGGCTGACGTTCATCGGCCCGCCCCCCGAGGTCCTCGCCAAGGCGGGGGACAAGGTCGCGGCGCTCAAGGCAGCGCGCGAGGCCGGGATCCCGGTTCTGGACTCCACGCAGCCGTCGAAGGACCCCGAGCAGCTCATCGCCTGGGCCGACGAGGTCGGCTTCCCGATCTTCGTCAAGGCCGTGGCGGGCGGGGGCGGCCGCGGCATGCGCCGCGTCGAGAAGCGCGAGGACCTTCCCGACGCCCTCGCCGCGGCGATGCGCGAGGCGGAGACGGCGTTCGGCGACCCGACCGTCTTCCTCGAGCAGGCGGTGATCGGCCCGCGCCACATCGAGGTGCAGATCCTCGCTGACGGCGAGGGCAACGTCATGCACCTGTACGAACGCGACTGCTCCGTCCAGCGCCGCCACCAGAAGGTCGTGGAGATCGCCCCGGCGCCCAACCTCGACCCCGCGATCCGCGACGCACTCTGCCGCGACGCCGTCACGTTCGCCAAGAGCCTCGGGTACGTCAACGCCGGCACGGTCGAGTTCCTCGTGTCGACGGAGGGCGCGCGCGCCGGGCAGCACGTGTTCATCGAGATGAACCCCCGCATCCAGGTGGAGCACACGGTCACGGAGGAGGTCACGGGCGTCGACCTGGTCGTGGCGCAGATGCGGATCGCGCAGGGGGCGACGCTCGCGGACCTCGGCCTCAGCCAGGAGACCGTCACTGTCACCGGGTATGCGATGCAGACCCGCATCACCACCGAGGATCCCTCGAACGGCTTCATCCCGGACACCGGTCGCATCACCGCGTACCGCTCGCCGGGCGGCGCCGGGGTCCGCCTCGACGGCGCGACCGGCCTCGCGGGCGGTCGCGTCACCGGACACTTCGACTCCCTGCTCGTCAAGCTCACGTGTCGCGGCCACGACTTCAAGCAGGCCGTCACGCGGGCCAAGCGCGCCCTCGCCGAGTTCCGCATCCGCGGCGTCACCACGAATATCCCGTTCCTCCTCGCCGTCCTCAGCGACCCCGACTTCCAGCGCGGGGGGGTGACGACGTCGTTCATCGACGAACGCCCCCACCTCGCCCGCGCCATCCCCACCGCGGACCGCGCCACCAAGGTCCTCTCGTTCCTCGGGTACACCACGATCAACAAACCCCACGGCGAGCCCTTGGGGCCCGTGTCGTACCCGCGCCAGAAGCTCCCCGAGGTCGACCTCGAGGCCCCTCCGCCGCCCGGCGCGCGCCAGCGTCTCCTCGACCTCGGGCCGGAGCGGTTCGCCGCGGAGCTGCGGGCTCAGAAGGCGCTCGCCGTCACCGAGACGACGTTCCGCGACGCGCACCAGAGCCTCCTCGCCACGCGCGTGCGCACGTTCGACCTGCTCGGCGCCGCCCGCGTCGTCGCGCGCACCACTCCCGGCCTGCTGTCCATGGAGGCGTGGGGCGGCGCGACGTTCGACGTCGCGCTCCGATTCCTGCGGGAGAGCCCGTGGCAGCGGCTCGCGGACCTGCGCGACGCCATGCCGAACATCCCCATCCAGATGCTGCTCCGCGGCCGCAACACCGTCGGCTACACGCCGTACCCGGACGAGGTCGCCGAGGCGTTCATCGACGAGGCGACCACGTTCGGCATCGACATCTTCCGCATCTTCGACTCGCTCAACGACGTCGAGCAGATGCGGCCCGCCATCCGCGCCGTGCGAGACGGGGGAGTGGGGATCGCCGAGGCGGCGCTCTGCTACACGGGAGACCTGTCGAACCCCGACGAGGATCTCTACACGCTCGACTACTACCTACGTCTCGCCGACTCCCTGTCGAAGGCGGGGGCCCACATCCTCGCGATCAAGGACATGGCGGGGCTGCTGCGTCCCCATGCCGCGCACACCCTCGTCACGGCCCTCAGGGAGCGCTTTGACGCGCCCGTGCACCTCCACACGCATGACACGGCCGGAGGCCAGCTCGCGACGCTCCTGGCGGCCTCGGAGGCCGGGGTGGACGCCGTGGACGTCGCGAACGCCGCGATGGCCGGCACCACGTCCCAGCCGCCCATGAGCGCGCTCGTCGCCGCCCTCGAGCACACCGAGCGGGACACCGGGATCTCGCTCGCCGCGTGCCAGGACCTTGAGCCGTACTGGGAGAGCGTCCGCCGTCTCTACCAGGCCTTCGAGAGCGGCCTGCCCGGGCCGACCGGCCGCGTCTACCACCACGAGATCCCCGGCGGGCAGCTCTCCAACCTGCGCCAGCAGGCCATCTCGCTCGGGCTGGGCGAGCGCTTCGAGGAGATCGAGGACATGTACGCGGCCGTCGACGCGCTGCTCGGGCGGCTCGTCAAGGTCACGCCGTCGTCGAAGGTCGTCGGCGACCTCGCCCTCCAGCTCGTCGGCGCGGGCGCGGACATCAAGGACTTCGCGGAGAACCCGCAGTCGTACGACCTGCCGGACAGCGTCATCGGATTCCTCCGCGGCGAACTCGGGGACCCGCCCGGCGGATGGCCCGAGCCCTTCCGCACCAAGGCCCTCGAGGGTCGCGAGCCCACCAAGAAACGCCGCGACCTCAGCAAGGAGGACCGCGAGGCCCTCGCGAAGCCCGGCATCCGGCGTCGGCGCCGCATCAACCACCTCCTGTTCCCCGGACCGTCCAAGGAGTACGAGGCCGGGGCGAGCACGTACGGGGACGTGTCCGTGCTCGACACGTACCACTACCTGTACGGCATCACCCCGGGCGGAGCCGAGGAGGTGGCGATCGACGTCGAGAAGGGCGTGCGCATGCTCGTCACCCTCGAGGCGATCGGCGAGCCGGACGACCACGGCATGCGGACCCTGATCTTCAATCACAACGGCCAGATTCGACCGATCATCGTGCGCGACGAGGGCGCCTCCGTCCAGGTGATCGAGCGGGAGAAGGCCGACCCCGGGGTCCCGGGGGAGATCGCGGCGCCATTCTCGGGGGCCGTGACGCCGACGGTCGCGTTGAACGCGAAGGTCAGCGCCGGGGACACGGTCGCGACGATCGAGGCGATGAAGATGGAGGCCGCGATCACGACGCCGGTCGCCGGCACCGTCGCGCGCGTCCTCATCCGCGACACGGAGACGCTCTCCGGCGGAGACCTCGTCGTCGTCGTCCAATAGGTCCCCTCTAGGGACTTTCGTCCCCGGACGCCGCACGCGCCGCGTAGGACGATGAAGAGGTCCAAAGGAGGCCGTCCATGAAGGTGCTTGTCGCCGTCGGCTCCAAGTACGGCGCCACCCGCGAAATCGCCCAGACGATCGCCGACGTCCTCCGGGACTTCGGTTACGACGCCGTCTGGCACGACGCGCGGGACGTCGAACACGTCGACCAATTCGACGCCGCGATTATCGGAAGCGCCGTGTACGGCGGATTCTGGCGTCGCGACGCCTCCAGCCTTGTCCACGATCACGCCGAGCAGCTCCGGCGGATGCCCGTGTGGCTCTTCTCGAGCGGCCCGGTGGGCCTGCCTCCGCGTCCGACGGAGCCGGCGGGGGAGGGCGACTCGCTTGTCGACGTCGTCAACGCCTACGGCCACCAGATGTTCAGCGGCTACCTCAACCCCGACCGGCTCAACTTTGGCGAGCGGGCGATCATCCGCGGCCTGAAGGCCTCGGTGGGGGACTACCGCGAGTGGGGCCAGGTCAAGAACTGGGCGCGCGAGATCGCGCACCAGCTGACCAAGGTCTCCAAGCGCGAGGCGGCCAAGGCCGAGGAGAAGGCGTCGGAGAACGCCGCGGAGTAGCGGCCCCAGGCCCTGCGATTACGACGCGCCGACGCCGGGGGAGCGGCGGGGGAGCGCGGCCTCGATCCTTGAGACGACCTCGGGGGCGTCCGGCTCGACTTGGTGCGGAACCGGCGTGACCTCGCCGTTCGGGCGTGACGAGGAACTTCTCGAAGTTCCACTTGACGCGGCCGGCGTGCCCCGACTCGTCGGGCGTCTTCGTGAGCAGCCGCGAAGAGCGGGTGCGGCGTGGCGACCGTTCACGCGGACCGTCTCGAACATCGGGAAGGTCACGCCGTAGGTGGCGCTCGCAGAAGTCCTGGATCTTCTCCGAGCTGGAGAGCTCCTGGAGGAACTGGTTGCTCGGGAAGCCCAGCACCGTGAACCCGCGCTTACCGTAGGTCTTCTGGAGGCGCTCGAGGCCTCGTACTGCGGCGTGAAGCCGCACCGCGACGCCACGTTGACGATCAGCTTGACGTCGCCCGCGTACTCCGCGAGCGTCGTGCGCCGACCGTCAATCGTCGTCACCTCGAT
>CAWGJW010000004.1:0-761997 GCA_963823015.1 uncultured Actinomycetota bacterium
GTGCCGATGCGCACGGCCACCGGCAGGGCGACGGGCTCCGGGGAGTCGCCGTCGAGCAGAGTTCGGACCTCGGCCGCGAGCAGCTGCCCCATGCGGGTCCCGTCCTGGATGACGGTGGTGAGCTCGTGCTGGCCCAGCCAGGGGAGGTCGACTCCGTCGAAGCCGGTGACGCTCACGTCGTGCGGCACGCGGAGGTCGAGTTCGAGCGCGGCGAGGACGACGCCCGCGGCGAGCAGGTCCGACTGGCAGACGATCGCGGTGGGGCGGGGACCTGGGACAGCGCGAGGTGGCCGGCCGCGATGCCCTCCTCCACCATGGACGCGCGGGCCTCCACGACGACGGCCGGGGCAACTCCGGCGCGTTCGAACGCGGCGAGCCGGTTGTGCGCGGGCGCCCACTGGGCGGCAGCGGGTGCGCTCCGGACCGACGATCTGCGTCTCCGCCTGGTCGTCGAAGGGGAGCGTGACGGTCGCGATGCGTCGTGTGCCCGAGCCCCGCGAGGTGCGCGATTAGGTCGGCGGTCGCCGCCTCGTCGTCCATCGTCACGATCGCCGCTCCCGCCGGGGCCGGGCCCTCCATGACGGCCATCGGGATGCCGCGCTTTCGTACGATCTCGACCCCCGGGTCGTCGTCGCCCTTCACTCGCATGATGATCGCCGCGTCCATCGGCGCGGTCTCGAGGAGCGAGCGCTCGCCCTCGCCGCCCGTCGGCGACGGAACGAGGAGGACGCCGAGACCGAGGTCGCCGAGCGTCGTCACCACGCCGTCCATGACGCGAAGCGCGTTGGGGTCCCGGAAGGCGGTGCCGAGCTTGAAGGCGAGCACGACGCCGACGATGTGGCTTCGTCCGGACCGGAGCGACTTGCCGAGCGGGCTCGGCCCGCCGTAGCCGAGGTCCTTGGCCGCCTTCTCGACGCGCGCCTTGGTGTCGTCGGAAATCGGGCCCGCGCCGGAGAACGTGAGGGAGACGGTCGAGAGCGAGACGCCCGCCTTCTCGGCGACGTCCGCCATCGTGGGGCGGCGATTCGTGCCCACGGCTCACCTCCGGGATTTGACTGCCGACCAGCGTACCGGCAGAATCGACGGTGAGCGTCGAAACGATTCGATCCCGTCGAGACGCCTCCCCATCCGCCAAAGACGGCAGCCCGCGCGCGCCGGTTCGTGCGCGCGGGAAATTCCAAGGAATCCCGATGTTCTCCGCGACGCGCATAGCCCCCACGAGCAGCCGGACGCCGCGCGCGTGGCCCAGGCCAAGCGCGGCGTCCTCGCGCTCTTCTTCACCATGGGGATGATGCTCGCGACCTTCCTGTCGCGCCTGCCCTCGATCCGCGACGAGCTCGGCGTGACCAAGGGCCAACTCTCCACCCTGCTCATCGCCGGGGCGACGGGGGCGTTCATCGCGCTCATGCTCACGGGGTGGGCGGTCGCGCGGCTCGGGACGCGCCGCCTCCACGTCTGGGCGTCGATCGCGTACGCGTGCGCGTTCGTCGGCGTGGGCTTCGCCTCCCACTTCGGCGTCGCCCTCGCCTTCGCGCTGCTCCAACTCGCCGCGAGCTTCTCCTTCTCGTTCACGAACGTCGCGATGAACGCGGACGCCGCCGCGACCGAGCGCCTGGTGGGTCGCAAGGTGATGTCGCAGTTCCACGCCGGCTTCTCCCTAGGAATGGCGTTCGCCCTCGCCCTCGGTTGGGTCGCGTCGCAGATTCGGCATCGCGCCCGGTCGTCCACTTCACGGTGGTGGCCCTCGCGCTGCTCGTCGTCCGGCTCGTCCTCGTGCCCGTCGCCGTCATCGACGGCCGCCCCGAGGACCAGCCCGAGGGCGTGCGCCTCGGCGGACCGTTCGCGGTCGCCAAGACGGAATACCGCGACCGCCGCATCCTCATGATCGGGGCGATCATCTTCGCGGCCTCGATGACCGAGGGCGCGGCGGCCCAGTGGATCACCATCGCGGCGGTCGACGACTTCGGGAAGGCCGAGAGCACGGGCGACCTCATGTACTGGATGTTCGTCGCCGCGATGATCGCGGTCCGGCTCCTCGGCGCCGGGAATCCTTGAGAGGTTCGGGCGCGTCCGCGTGCTCCGCACCTCCGCCGCCTTCGTCGTCGCGGGCATCCTCGTCTTCGCCTTCAGCCCCGTGTTCGCGCTCGTGCCCGTCGCCCTCGTGCTGTGGGGCGTCGGCGCGGCGCTCGGATATCCCGTCGGGTTTTCCGCCGCGGCGGACGAGCCCTCCCGCGCGGCGGCGCGCGTCGCGGCCGTCTCCTCGTTCTCGACCGTGGCGGGCCTCGTCGTTCCCCGCGGCCGTCGGGCACCTCGCGGACGCGACGTCGACGCGGCACGCGCTCCTCCTCGTGATCCTCGGCTCCATGATGTCGTTCGCGTTCGCGCGCGCGGTCCGCCGCGACGAGCGACTGTTCCGCGGTCGCCGTCGCCGCTCCGCCCCGAACCTCGAGTCCGCCGAGACGGCCATCGCCGTCGCCCCCTCGGACACCGGCACTACGCTGGGGGCATGACGCGCGGTCCGCATCTCGCCGACCTCACCACTCTCCGGGTCGGCGGCCCCGCCGGCTCGCTCGTGGAGGCCTCGAGCGAGGAGGAGCTGGTCGACGCGGTCCGCAGCGCGGACGCCGACGGGCGCGCCGCTCCTCGTGCTCGGCGGCGGCTCGAACGTCCTCGTCTCCGACGCCGGGTTCGACGGGGTCGTGGTGCGCGACCGCCGCGCGGAGATGCACGATGCAGGACGACACGCGCGTGCGGCGGCGTGACCGTCGCCGTCACGGCGGGAACGCCGTGGGACGACGTCGTGGCGCGGGCGGTCGCCGAGGGCTGGGTCGGTATCGAGGCGCTCTCCGGGATCCCCGGGTCCACGGGCGCCACGCCCGTGCAGAACGTGGGCGCCTACGGCCAGGAGGTCGCCGAGGTCGTCGCGGCCGTGCGCACGTGGGACCGGTCGGAGCGGAGGCTCCGTCGCTTCGCGAGCGAGGAGTGCCGCTTCGCGTACAGGAGCTCGGCGATCAAGGCCTCGACGCAGGTCGCCGGAGACGACGGGCGGGTGTGGCGCCCGACGCCCCGCTACGTCGTGCTCGACGTCGAGCTGCAGATGCGGTCGGCGACCTGTCGGGGCCGATCCGGTACGGCCAGCTCGCCGACAAGCTCGGGGTCGAGGTGGGCGAGCGGCGACCGCTGGCCGACGTTCGCGACGCGGTCCTCGCCCTCCGACGCTCCAAGGGCATGGTGCTCGACGCGGACGATCGCGACACGTGGGGGGCCGGGTCGTTCTTCACCAACCCGATCGTCGCGCAGCGCGACATCCCGCGCCTCCCGGAGGACGCTCCCCGCTACCCGGCGGGCGAGGCCGCGCCGAGCGGGTCCGTGAAGACGTCGGCGGCGTGGCTGATCGAGCACGCGGGATTCGGGCGGGGCTTCGCGCTCCCGGGTTCCGGGGCGGCCGTCTCTACCAAGCACGCCCTCGCCCTGACGAACGCCGCGGACGCGACGTCGGCGGACGTCGTCGCGCTGGCGCGCCGGGTCCGCGACGGGGTGCGCGACGCCTTCGGCGTCGTCCTCGAACCGGAGCCCGTGCTCGTGGGGCTCGACCTCTAGGCGGGACGACGAGAGGCCCGGCCTTTCGACCGGGCCCCGCGTCGGGTGAGGCTACTCGCCGACGGCGATCGCCTCCAGGATGTTCAGCCGGGACGCCTTCCACGACGGGTAGAGAGCCGCGACGATTCCCGCGATGGTCGCGAGGATCGTGTAGACGACGAGTGACACCCAGGGAATCGTGATCGCGTAATCCTGGAAGATGTCGAACGATCTGCACCAGGGCGACACCGAAGGTCACGCCGAGGATCAGGCCGAGCACGGCGCCCAGGAGCGAGACGAACACGGACTCGAGCGTGATCATCCCCCAGATTCCGCTTCGCTTGACTCCGACGGCGCGGACGAGCCCGATCTCGCGGGTTCGCTCCGCGACGCTGAGCATCAGTGTGTTGGCGACCCCGAAGACCGCGATCACCAACGCCATCGAGAGCATGGCGGACAGCAGGGCGAGTATCTGGTTGAACAGGGTGTTG
This sequence comes from uncultured Actinomycetota bacterium, assembly GCA_963823015.1. Classification (GTDB taxonomy): domain Bacteria; phylum Actinomycetota; class Actinomycetes; order Actinomycetales; family Demequinaceae; genus JAFGBM01. The sequence goes on from CAWGJW010000004.1 coordinate 4,071, forward strand.
ATCTTCTGCGTATATTCGTCGACCGTCGCGACCTGGATCCGCGAGTTGTCGGCGAATACGGCCTTGAGGGCGTCCTGCACCGTCGACACGTCGGCGTTCGGCGAGATCGTGACCCACGCGTTCATGGCCGCGAGTCCGTGGTGCAACGCGCGCGCGTCGTTCAACGTGATCCAGTAGTTGTTGCCGTCGTCGTCGAGGTAGGTGCCAGAGATCACGAAGGTTCGAGTCGCGTCGACCCCCTCGATCGTGATCGTGTCTCCGATCGAATAGCCCTTGCTCTCGAGCACCGTCTTTCCTACGTAGATCTCACCGTCTTTAAGTTCGGCGAAGCTCGGCTCCACGTTGTACTCGAAGACTCCGGCCGCGGACTGGGCGTCGATACCGACGACCTGTTCCGGCTCGCCGTCGATCTTCGGGAAGTCGACGGCGTAGAAGTGCACCTTCTCGACGCCGTCGACGGCGCGCATCGCCGCGATCTCCTTATCCGAGATCGGAGCGAACGGGTCCGTGGTGAAGTCGCCGCCGACGATGAACGTCGCGGACGTCGTCCCCGTGAGGTACTGATGCGCGAGGCTCGTGATCGACGTCGACACCGTGGTCAGCAGGCTGAGCAGCAGCACGCCGATCATGAGCGCGCCGGCCGTGTTCGCGGTGCGCCGCGGCTCTCGTTGGGCGTTGTTCATCGCCATACGCCCGTTGAGGCCGAAGAGCGCCCCGAACGGTCGCCGCAGCCCGCGGGCGAAGGGCGGGACCAGCGCGGCCGCGACGAGGATCGTGCCGATCAGCGCGAGCGCACCCCCGATGCCGACCCAACCCGCTCGGTTCCAGACGTCGGTCACGTACCCGAAGACCGTCGAAGCGGCGGCCGCCACGAGGAACGCGACGCCGAGCGTCGTCCGGCGCTTGAGGCCGCGACGTTTGCGGGTGGCTTCGTCGCGAAGGGCCTCCATCGGGGAGATCTTCGACGCGTGTATCGCGGGAAGAACGGCGGCCGCCACCGTGGTGCCGATCCCCGTGACGAGACCCCAGACGACCGACGGGATCGGTAGGGAGAGGGCGCCCAGGTTCTCGCCGATACCCGCTGCGACCGTGAGGAGCAGTTTCGCTCCGGCCCCCAGCGCGTATCCAAGAAGGATGCCGACCACGGACCCAACGAGGCCGACGATCACCGCCTCCAGCAGGATCATCGTCAGCACCTGGCGAGGGCTCGCCGCGATGGCGCGGAGCAACCCGAGCTCGCGGGTGCGCTGCGTGACGATCGTCTGGAAGGTGTTCGTGATGAGAAGCGCTCCGACGAACACCGCGATCAGCGCGAACGCGAGAATGAAGGTGTTCATCACGTTGAGAACGTCGGCGATGTCTTTGCTGGACTCCTTCACGAGTTCGCTCGAAAGCTTCGCGTCGATACCGTCGGGGAGAACGTTCTGGATCGCCTGTTTCACGGAATCGACGTCGTATCCCGCCGCCACCTTGACGGAGATCGACGAGACCTTGCCGTCGAGTCGCGCGATGCTTTGCGCCTCGTCGTACGTCACCCACGCGAGGCTCGCGCCGTTGAGGGCATTCGACTCCCCGAACTTCGCCGTCCCGACGAGCGTGAAGGTCATCGGATCGGCCTCGAAGAAGCGTTGGAGCGTGACCGTGTCGCCGATGGCGTACCTGGCCTTCGACGCGGAGTCGACATCGAGGACGATCTGGTTGTCGCTCGTCGGGTAGACGCCGTCGGCGAGCGTCACGTTGTCGAGAACCGGAGGCTCGTTCCAGTTGAGCACGATGACGGGGGCGCCTTGTCCGACCGGCTTGCCCGTGTCGTCGAGCATCTGGACGACGCCGCTGACGCTCGGGGCGACCATGTCGACGCCGGGCACCTGGGCGACCTTGTCGGTCCACGACTCGTCCATGCTGAGCGATGGCGCTCCGAATCCGGCGTTCTGGTTGTCGTCGGATGCGGGGACCACAGCGATGTCGGTTTTCCCGTAGATCTCGGCGAACATCGAGTCGAACGAGCTCTGCACGGTGTGGGTGAGCACGAACGTCCCGGACACGAAGCTGGTCGCGAGGATAACCGCGACAGCGGTGAGGATCAGACGCTTCGGGTTGTGCCGAACCGTCTTCCATGCGAGTCGCAGCATGTCCTAGTGCCCCATCTTCTTCATGCGGTCGAAGACCTTGTCGTGGGTCGGCTCGCGCATCTCGTCGACGATGACGCCGTCCTCGAGGAAGAGGATGCGGTCGGCGTACGAGGCCGCCGTCGGGTCGTGCGTGACCATGACGATGGTCTGGCCGAACTCGCGCACCGCGCGACGCATGAAGCCGAGGAGTTCCGCGCTCGACTTCGAGTCGAGGTTGCCGGACGGCTCGTCGGCGAAGATGATCTCCGGCTTCGACACGAGCGCGCGGGCGACGGCGACGCGCTGCTGCTGCCCGCCACTCATCTCCGAAGGGAGGTGCGTGAGGCGGTCGCCCAGGCCGAGCACGCTCACGATCTCGTCGAACCACGCCTCGTCGACCTTGCGGCCGGCGATGTCGAGCGGGAGACGGATGTTCTCCCGCGCGGTCAGCGACGGGATGAGGTTATATGCCTGGAACACGAATCCGACGAAGTCGCGACGGACCTGGGTCACGTCGGCTTCGGAAAGCTGCGTGAGGTCGGTCGCACCAATGAAGGTGTTCCCCTGAGTGAGGAAATCGAGCCCGGCCATGGTGTGAAGGAGCGTCGACTTCCCCGAACCGGACGGGCCCATGATCGCGGTGAATTCTCCGCGACGGACGTCGACGCTGATCCCGTTGAGCGCCCGGACGGCCATCTCCCCGGTCCCGTAGTCCTTGTAGCCGTACTTCATGGACGCGGCGAATTCCGCGCCCGTCGTCGTGCTGGTCATGGTGTGCCTTTCGAGGTGTATTCCAATGCCCACAGTCTTGCGGGGGCGCCGTCGCCGTACTATCGCCCGCGAGGATGGTTCCGGCGGGTCGTCCTGGGGGATGACCCGGAGGACCTCGCGGCCGATTACTTCGAAGTGAGCGCCCGTGCGTCGCGCGCGCGTTCTACCTTTTGACGGGTCTCCATTGCTCGGGTACGGTAAATGGACCAATAGGAACAAAATGCGCGCTCGTTGCAATGGGCGCAAGTTGGGTAATGGGGGGTTGAGTTCACATGCGCACGTCTGCACGGTTGAGGTTGGGGAAGCGAAGCGTCGTCGCAGCGACGTTGTTGACGGTGGCCATGCTGTGGATCCCGTCGAGCGCGAACGCATCAGCGACGGGGTACACCTGTTGGTACTCCACCATCACCGCGTCTTACGGAGGCGTTTCTGTACCAGTTCCGGCCGGATGCTTGGAGGACTCGGTCTACGGAAGCGGGCGATCGATCTCCTGGCAGTACGGGGAGGACCACGCGTTTGGGTCCAAGTGCTACTACCGCTTGGACTTCGTCGACTACAAGACGGGCAGTTCGTCCGTTGTGTATCACCACTATGGCCATCAGTACTACAACTGCTCCCTGTACGCGTATCAGACGGGCGGGAGCCGGACAGTGAGTTCTACAGCGAATCAGGCGTGCACGCGCTACTACGTGAACTGGGTGAAGATTCGAGAGGCATGCGATTGGATCTACTAGGTTCCGGGCGCCCACCTCGCGCGTACTCTCTCCTCGCGGCGTTGGGTAGCGCACTTCTCGCTGTCGCGTCGGGGTGCGCGGTGCAGGGTTCAGATGCGCGGACGGTTACAGCATCGGACGCGCTTCGGCGCCTCAATATCAGTGTTGACGCGATCCCCGCCGAACAACGAGAGTACTTCGCTGACGACACAATCACCTTCGCCGAGTATCGCGACGCCGTCGAGCGCGATGCTCAGTGTCTTTCCGATTCGGGCTACTACGACGTGAGCGCTGTGACGATCGGCTCCGACGGAACGGCGGGGTTCGACGCGACGTACGACGCGCATGGCGGCCCAGGTGTCGACGAGACTCTTCTCGACACGATCTACAGCGATTGCGCGCACCGCTTCGTTCAGGTGACGGGAATGGTGTGGTCGCTCCTCAATGTGCCTAGCATCGAGGAGAAGTCGGCATTGCGACCAGCGTTGATCGCGTGCCTCAATTCCGCCGGGTTGAGCGTCGCGCAGGACGCGTCGGCCGGTGACGTGATCGATGCGCTCAACGATGCAGCTGTCGCGCCGAATCAGGTCCCTCCGCCCGGAGTCGACGAGAAGGCGATCGCATCCTGCGTCGACGAATACTCGCGATTCTTCGTCGTGCCGCCGCCGAACTAGGTTCGCGCAACCATCGCGAACCCATCTGGTCCCTGGGAGACGCCGACTAGCGATCCTTGAGGGCGTTCAGCAAGGTCCCGGTCGGGCGTATCCCGAGCAGGACGACGACGGCGCTCGCCGCGATCACGGTGAGGGCCGAGTGGTAGGAGACGAGCGCGAGCGCCTGGCCGGCGCGGGCGCCGAACGCGATCGAGCCGACCACGCCGAGCGACCACCCCCACGCGGCCCCGACGCCCGCGAGGACGCCCCACTCGGACGCCTGCATTAGCAGTCGCGTGTGAGCGCGGGCGCCGAACGTCGCGTACACGGCGACCTGGCCTCGCCGGAACCACTGGATCATCGCCCAGAGAAGGGCGAGCAGGGCCGCCGATGCGACCCATACCCACCGCAGCGGCCGCTGCTCGTACGCGTGCGTGTAGTCGACGACGAAGTCGCCGGAGAACAGGCGGGGATTCGCGATCGCCGGGCGCCCGTCCCACGCAAGCCAGGAGACGACGGCGCTCTCGACCGCGCCGTAGTGCGCGGTGTTCGTGCGGACGTAGCACGCGTCGGCGTGGGCGTCGGCGGCGGGCGAATAGGGGACGAGGAGCGAGCCGTCGAACTCCTCGCCGAGCACGGAGGCGTCGACGAGGTCGACCGCGAGCGGGTCGGAGACGGCCGGATCGACCGCGAAGTTCGCGCGTCGTTCGACGCGAACAACGTCGCCGCTGACGACGCCCGTGCGCCGCGCGAATCCCGCCGTCGCGAGAATCGTGCCGCCGGCGGTCGGATCGGCGTGGAGGAACTCGAACGCCCCCGGGGTGACGTCGTAGAGGCTCACCCGACCCTCCGGGATATAGGTGAGCGTCCCGATCGCCGAGGTGCGGGAGAGCGCGAACGACGCGTCGATACCGTCGATCGCGGAAAGGGCGTCGCACGTCGCGGCGGGTACGGGGTTCGTCGCGCCGGTCGTGTCGCGCGCCCCGGTCACCACAAGCGTCCTGCCCCCGGCGTCGAGCCACGCGCGCTCGTCCTGTACCTGATGCGTCACGCCGACGGCGTCGGCGGCGCCGGCGGCCGCGCACGCCCATGCGACGGTCACGATGACGAGCAGGGACGTCCAGCGGCCTGTCCGCGCGGTCTCGGCGCCCTCGCGGACGGCGAGACGCCATGGCCACGCGCGCGCGCTCATCGCCGCCTCTTCGCGGATCGGACGTCGTGGACGACGCCGTCGCGCAGCTCGAGCACGACGTCGCATCGCGCGGCGACCTCGGGGTCGTGGGTGACCACCAGGACCGTCCGCTCGCCGTGGGCGCCGAGCATGGCGTCGAGCACCGTGGCGGACGTCCTCGCGTCGAGCTGGCCCGTGGGCTCGTCGGCGAGGATGATGGGGCGTCGCGAGGCGAGGGCGCGGGCGATGGCGATGCGCTGGGCCTCCCCGCCGGAGAGGATGCGCGCCGGGTCCTCCTCACGCCCCGCGAGGCCCACCTCGGCCAGGCACGCTACGGCGCGTTCCCGCCCGTCGTCCCGGCTGGCGCCGTCCGAGTAGGCGCCGACGGCGACGTTGTCGACCGCGCTGCGATCGGGCAGCAGGGAGACGGTCTGGAACACCCAACTGGAGACCTCGTACGGGTGGTGCGCCACGCCGTCGGCGGAGATCGCCTCGATGGTGCCGCCCTGCATCTTCAGCAGGCGGCCGACGAGCGACAGCAGGGTGGTTTTCCCGGAGCCGGACGGGCCGATCACGGCCGCCGACGCGCCGGAGGGGACGTCGAGGTCGACCCCTCGGAGCACGGGCTCGCTCGCGTTGGGGTAGGTGAACGTCAGGCCCTTCGCTACGAGCCGCACGAGAGGTCCTCGCGCACCTCGCGCGGGTTGACGAGCACAGGCTGGCCGATGAGCGACGGGTCGACGTCGATGGTGCCGAGGCTGCCGCCGATCGGGTCGATCCGCACGGCCGCGCCGTCGACGCTCGGGAAGACGCACGTCGACCCGGTCGCCCCCGAGACGGCGGCGGACGCGGGGATGGTGCCGACGGTCATCGGGGTCACGAGACGGATCGTGCCCGTGCCCTCCGTCGCCGTGCCGAGAGAATCCGCGATGGCGGCGACAGCTTCCGGGTCGGTGACCCGCTCCGAGCCCACCTGGTACGGCGTCGCGACGTCCCCGACCACGAGCTCGACAGGGTTGTCGCGGTCGAGGGACGCGGACTCGGTGACCTTGACGTCCGCGAGCGACGACGTGGTGGTGAAGATCGCCGTGCCGGGGCTGACGGCGTCCCCGGCGGCGAGGGAGACGTCCGCGACGGTGACGGGGCCGGGGCCGATCCACACGACGGAGCCGAGCGCGAGGACCCCGTTCGTCGCGCCGTATCCGTTCGCACCGTTGAAGGCCTTGAACGCCTTCTCGGTGCCGTAGCCCGCCTTGCCGTCGATCGGGCCGGAGTAGTAGCCGAACGACGCCATCAGGCGCTGCGCGACCTTGACGTCGGCGCCGCTCGAGCCGCGATAGAGGTTGCGCCACAGGGGCGTGGGGCTCGCGTACGCGACGAGCCTCGCGTCGTTGACCGACGCGACCTTCGTGCCCGTCTTCACGACGTCGCCGGGGGACACGTACACCGAGGTCGCCGTGCCGGCCGCCTGCGCCGAGGGCGCGAGCGCGTCGGAGTACTCGATCGCGATCGCCACCGTGACGTCGCGGGAACGCTGCGCGCTCGCGACCGTCCCGATTAAGGGAGCGGGGGAATCGGCAGATTCGAGGGGTGACTGCGTCGCCGCGCGCAGCGCGAAGACGCCGAGTGCGACGAGTGGGGCGAGAAGGGTGATCGCGACGAATACCGAGAGGCCGTTGCCCCATCGCGCGCGAGTCTTCATAGGTGCCCCCTTCCGATGCTGGAAGTGTACGCGAGACGTCCGGTTCGTGCCGGTTCGCGACGTTAACCACGCGGGGCGACGGTACCGGGTTCGTAGACCCGGACGCGGTCGCGCGCGTTGAACTCGGTACGGACGCGGTTTACGCGGGTCGTGACCGCGATCGACGACCGGAGCAACTGCTTGTTCATCTTTTCGATCGGTTGCATCCGGGCGTGATGTGGAACGCCTTGACCTCGCACTCGCTCAGCTCGCCGGAAACGAAGCCGCCTTCGCGCCCCACTCAGGCGGTGAATCGGGCAGCTCGCCAGCGGACCTTCTCGAAACGGAACTCGGATGCCCTCGTGACCGGGTCCCGGGCCGGATTCGTCGGCGAACGCGGCAACGCGTCCTATCTTTGGACAGCCTTACGTAATCGATCTAGTATCGGAATTGATAGGAGAATTCGTGTCGAACGACGCGAATCATATCGAAAAGGGGGAATGTGATGGGGAAAGCACGAAAAGTAGGTGTCATCGCCGTGGCTACGCTCTCGCTTGTACTAGTGGGTACTCCGGCATCGGCGTATTCCATCACCGGCTGGCAAACCAACTCCGGTTGGAACAGTATCGACGGAGGCCATACCTATCGGCAACGCTACGACGCGACGATCAAAGCCGTCGAGGCGCCAAGTTTCGCGCGCGATATCGGAGTACGGGGTAAGGGCACCTACCCGGGTGGCACTTTCGAGGTTCCCGTTATCACTTGGGACAGTTTCGGCGCGGGCCAAGGAGTGTCGGGCAGTTACGCGTTCACCGCGATGAAGGTGTATCACGGAACCCACTAGTCGTTCGTACCGTTCGGGACTGCGGCGTTGCTCCTTGGAGTTGCGTCGCAGTCCCGGAGAAGGAGAGTTCCCGTGAGGCCGAAGTCGCGTCCCGATTCGTCTCCTATCGTCGACCCAATCCGTCGACGGACGCGCGCGTCCGTCGCATTGATGGGATGCCTACTTGTGTCGGGATGCTCGACTGGCACGGGAGACACCCTAGGAGACGGGGGCGACGATCCGACGACCTTCGCGGACCAGGTGAAGACCGCCATCGAGCAGGCCGAAGCCGGGGGGGCCAGCGATGACCAGTTGAACATCCTGCGCGAGGCCCAGGTGGAGGGCGTACTTACCTTCGAACAGGCGCATTCGGCTGCGCTTGCCACCCTCGATTGCTACATCGAGGGTGGCGGATCGGGCCGGTACTTCGAAAACGTCGAGGAGTCGGGTCTCGTCGTGCCCATGTATATGGCGCTGGCGGACGACGACGCGACCCTCACCCGCCTTGAGCCGTTGATGGACGCGTGCGGAACGCGCGAGGGGTTCTGGGTCAACAAGCTGTACCAACTACAGCCCGTATCCCAGGCCACGCGCGACGCGTACCTCAGGAAACAGGGCCCGGTGATTCGAGCGTGCCTCGAGGATCACGGGTTTGCGACCGATCCGTTGGCGACTCCCGAGGAACTTGTTCAACAAGCCATGCAAGTGAACTTCGACACCAATGGAGCGACTAGCTGCTATCAATGACGTTCGCGTCGCGTACAAGTCCTACGCGCGGACGCACGGTAGCGAGCGGCGTTGACTCCGCTGCAACGGTCTAACCGCGGGGGGCGACGATCCCGGAGTCGTACGCCTCGACGACGGCCTGGACGCGGTCGCGAACCCCGAGCTTCGTGAGGATGTGGCTCACGTGCGTCTTGACGGTCGTCGAGGACAGGAAGAGCTGCTTCGCGATCTCCTGGTTCGACAGCCCCTGCGCCATGAGTTGGAGAACCTCGACCTCGCGCTCGCTCAGGTCGCCGATCGCCTCCTCCGTCGCGACGTGCGCCGGTCCCGGCGGGGCGGGCTCCCGGCTGGCGCGGGCGAACTCCTCGATGACGCGCCGCGTCACCTCGGGAGCGAGGAGCGCCTCCCCGGCGGCCACGACCTTGACGGCGTTCACGAGCGTATCCCCGTCGGCGCTCTTGAGCAGGAATCCGGAGGCGCCCGCCCGCAGCGCCCCGTAGACGTACTCGTCGAGGTCGAACGTCGTGAGGACGACGACCTTGGCGTCGGGGTGCGCGGCGATGACCTCGCGCGTGGCGGCGAGTCCGTCCATGCCCGGCATGCGGATGTCCATGAGGATGACGTCGGGCCGGTGCTCCGCGACGGCGGCGGCCGCGCCGTCGCCGTCGTCGACCTCGCCGACGACCTCGATGTCGGGCTCCGAGTCGAGGATCATGCGGAGCCCGGCGCGGACCATCGCCTGGTCGTCGACCAGGAGGACGCGGATCATCGCTTCGCCTCGTCGCGGGCCTCGACGAGCGAGGCGATCGCCGCGATGGAATCGGTGCGCTCGCGCTTCGGGGACGTCACCGTGTCGTCCTGGGACGGGAGGACCGCCCGCACGCGGAACCCCCCGCTCGGTCGGGGACCGAGGTCGATCGCGCCTCCTAGCGCCACCACGCGCTCGCGCATTCCCGCGAGGCCGTGACCGCTTCCTGTCTTGGCCGCGTCGCTGATGACGCCCCGACCGTCGTCCTCGACGGTGATTGTCACCGCCGTGCGCGCCCGGTCGATCTCCACGGTCGCGTGCGCGCCCGGGCCCGCGTGCTTGAGCGCGTTCGTGAGCGCCTCCTGGACGATCCGGTAGGCGCTCAACTCGACGCCGGCCGGGACGTGGGCGCTCCCGCGGATGCGAAGTTCGACGGGCAACCCCGCATCGTCGACCTGCTTGGCGAGCGAGGGCAGCGCCGCGAGCGAGGGCATGGGTGAGAGGAAGTCCACGCGGGCCGGCGCGTAGGCCGTGCCCACGCTCGGCTCGGTATCGGGGGTGTCGCCCTCCGACGTGTCGCGTAGCACGCCGATCATTCGGTGCATCTCCGCGAGCCCCTTGCGCCCCGAGTCGCCGATCGTCTGGAGCGCCTGCGACACCTTCGGGTCTCGATCACCGACGGCGCGGCGCGCTCCCTCCGCCTGGAGGGTCATCACCGTGATCTCGTGGGCGACCACGTCGTGGAGCTCGCGCGCGATCCGCGCCCGCTCCGTCCGCACCGCCACGGCTGCCGCCTCCTGCTGCGTGATCTCGGCGGTCTGGCTCCGGACCTCGAGCTCGGTCATCCGCTCGCGCGTGTACGCGTCGCCGCGCCCGATCGCGAACGGGATGCCGACCCACAGGAACATCTGCGAGAACTCGCGCAGGCCGACCTCCGGCGTGAAGAGCGCGCCGACCCCCGTCCACGCGATCGCGAGGACGGCCGCGCCTCCGCCCCAGAGGATCGCGCGGCGGCGAGGCGCGTACGCGGCGACGCCGTGGATCGCGACGACGAGGCCGAGCGTCGCGAGGGAGGCCTCGTAGGCGAGGTTCCGGTCGACGATCCACGCGGCGAGGACGACGGAGACGACGGCGCGGGGGGCGACGTGGCGCCAGGCGAGCGGGAGGGTCTGCAGCGCGAGGAGGGCGTAGCCGAGGGCGTCGCGAGGGACGAAGCCCTCGGCGGTGACGACCGACGAATCGACATACACGATTCCGAGCGCGAGCAACCCGAGCGCGATGAGGGCGTCGACGATGCGGATGGGGCCGAGATATCCGGAGGGTCGTCTCGCGTCCATCCCCCGATGGTAGGACGGGTGGCGCGGCGCGGGCATCGGCCGATCGGACGATTGCCGCCTCGCCGGGGCGTCACCCCACGAATCGATAGCCCTCGCCGCGGACCGTCTCGATCGCCTTCGTCCCCATGCGGGACCGGAGGTAGCGGATGTACACGTCCAGCACGTTGTCGCGCGTCGCGGAACCCCACACGTGCTCGAGCGCCTCCGCCCGGGTGACCGTCTCTCCGGCGTGCGACATCAGCAGGTGGGCGAGCTGGAACTCCCGGTTCGACAGGGGCACCTCTTCCCCGTCGACCTCGAGAGTCCGGGCGAGCGGGTCGAGCACGCAGCGTCCGGCCTCGATCACCGCGGTGGCGGCGTCGTCCGCGACGGCGCGGCGCTCGCGCAGGCGGATGCGGGCGAGGAGCTCCTGGAAGGAGAACGGCTTCGGCATGTAGTCGTCCGCCCCGCGTTCGAGGCCGCGGACGACGTCCTCGGCGGACGTACGCGCGGTCAGGATGATGACGGGAAGGTCCGAGCCGGCCGCGCGGAGCTTGCGGAGCACCGTGAAGCCCTCCTGGTCGGGCAGTCCGATGTCGAGGACCATGACGTCGAAGTCGCCCGACTTCGCGAGCTCGAGCCCCTCGCGTCCCGTCCTGACCGCGGTGACGTCGATCTGCGCGGTGCGAAGGCCGTCGACGAGCGACGCGACGAGCCTCTCCTCGTCCTCGACCAGCAGCAGGCGGGTCATCGGGCCGACCCCCGCGTCGGGAGGACGATGGTGAAGCGGGACCCGATGCCGACGGCGCTTTCGATCTCCACCCTGCCCTCGTGCGCGGTGGCGATCGCGACGACGATGGGCAGACCGAGCCCGGCGCCCTCGACCTCGGGGTCGAGCCGGTGGAAGCGGCCGAGCACGAGCTCGTGCTCCTCGGCGGGGATGCCGCGCCCCGCGTCCTTCACCCAGAGGCGGACGTGGTCCTCCTCGATGGAGCTCCCGAGCGAGACGGGCGATCCGGGGTCGGAGAACTTGACCGCGTTCGCGACGAGTTGCATCCACGCCTGGGTCAGACGCTGGGCGTCGCCCTCGAACGGGCCGTCACCGCGCGCGTCGAGGCTCCAATCCCGGTCGCCGAGCGCCCGCGCCCGCGAGTACACGGAGTCGGTGAGCTCGCCCAGCTCGAGTTCCCCGTGGTGGACGAATTCCGGCCGATCGGCCTTGGCGAGCACGACGAGGTCGTCGACCAGGCGGGACATCATCGCGACCTCGTCGAGGAGGAGATCCTGCGTCTGCGCCACCTGGTCGCCGTCTCGCGGCTCGAGGAGCTCAAGGTTGGTGCGCATCACGGCGAGCGGCGTCCGAAGCTCGTGCCCCGCGTCGTCGAGGAGCTGACGCTGCGCGGAGAAGGCGTTCTCTAGGCGGTCGAGCATCGCGTTGACCGTGTGCGAGAGTCGGGCCAGGTCGTCGTGGCCGACGATCGGAATCCGGCTACCGAGGTCCGACTCGGAGATGTCGCGCGCCGTCTCGTCGAGGAGCGAGATTGGGCGGAGCAGCCTCCCGACGATCACCCACGCGACGACGCCTATCAGGAGCAGCACGATCCCGCCGGCAAGGAGGTAGACGGCGAACGTGTGGTTGAGGTCCTCGACGAGCGCGCCGCGGTCGGTGGCCACGGTGAACGTCGCGAGCAGGTTCCCGCTCTGGTCGAGGATGGGGACGGAAACGAACCGATACTGGGTGACGGCCGTGGACACGGACTTGGCGGTGATCGGGGCCGTGGGGTCGGCCTCGGCCGCGGAGAGGAACGCCGGGTCGGCCTCGAGGGCCAGGTGTTCCGGGTATCGCGGGACGAAGAGGGCCGATCCGTTCGCGTGGCCGACCGCGCTTTCCGTCGGGCTCGCGATCACCTGCGCGACGCCGGCGCGAAGGACGTCCGCGGCGCTCGGGAAGGCCGCGTGCGTGGTGGGGTCGCCCTCGGAGGCGAGCTTGAGAAACGACTGCGCGCGGAGCGTGAGGTCGGCGTCGATGCTGCGGTCGATGCTTCGTAGCTCGAGGGCGTACGCGACGACCCCCGAGACCGCGATCCCCGCGGCGGCGAGGGCGATGAGGGACACGAGCACGCGCGCCCGGACGCTCGTCCGGCGCAGGGCGGACAGGCGCGACACCGCCGCTCGAAGCCTGGAGATGGCCGTCTCCTCTCTCCCGAACCTCACGCTATCGCCCAAGGCGTGCTCACGGCGGCCCGCCTCGTCGGAATATGCCGAAGGCCCGCGCCCGGACGGGGACGCGGGCCTTCGGCTTCGGGGGAAGCCGGAAAGCTAGTCGTCGCTCTCGTGGCCGTCGTGGCCTTCGTGTTCCGACCCGTCGTCGTCGCCGACGGCGGTCGCCGGGCCCGTGGCCCAACCGCCCGTGCTGATCGCCGGGGGGACGTTGGTGGGGTCGGTGGAGTCGGACGGCTCGGCGTACTCCACCGCGATGACGGACGGGGTGGCTGACGGCGAGGGCGTCGAGGAGGTCGACGAGACGGGGAGGACGACGCCGCTGCCGATGGGGTTCGACGCCGCGGTGTCGTCAGTCGTGAGGGCGTTGGCCGTGGCGCCGATGGCGAAGAGCCCGACGGCGACACCGCCTGCCGTGATCATGTAGCGGGTGTTCGTTTTCATGTCCCCAGTCTGTCGATTGAAGTCTGAGAGCCCTCACAGTTTCGCCGCGGCGTCATCCGTCCTTGCGCGACTGCCAGCGGAAGAACCGGAACGCGAGCGCAAGCCCCACGATCAGCCACGCCCCCATGATCAGTGCCCCGGTGCCGAGCGCCCACGTCTGCCCGGGCTCCTGGGAGACCATGAAATCGGGCAGGAACACGGACCGCATCGCCTGCGCCATCCACCGGAGCGGGAAGAAGCCGGAGAAGGTCTGCACCCACGACGGGATCTGGCTGAACGGGAAGTAGATGCCGGAGAGGAACTGCAGGATCAGCACCACGGGAATCACGACGGCGCCGGCGCTCTTGCCGGTGCGCGGCACGGACGAGAACGCGATGCCGAGCACCGTGCAGACGGCGACGCCGAGCGCGAACACCCAGGCGAACGTCCCCCACGCGTGGAGGTCGGTCGGAAGCGGGATGCCGAGGAGCAGCCGGGCGACGGCGAGGAGCAGGCCGATCTGCACGACGGACACGGCGTACACCTGAATGACCTTGCCGGCGAAGTACGCGGCGGGCGGCAGTGGGGTGCCGCGGAGCCGCTTGAGCACGCCCTGGTCGCGTTCGACCGGAATAGATATCGCGAGGTTCTGGAAGCCGGTGTAGATCAATCCCGTGGCGACCATGCCGGGCAGGAAGTACTGCGCGAAGTTCACGGTGACGGGGGCGTTCATGCCCTCGGTGATGTCGATGCCCCCCATCAGAGCCCAGAACAGGAGCATGAAAAGGGTGGGGAAGAAGAAGACGAAGATGAGGCTGTCGCGCTCGCGGAAGAAGATCCGAAGCTCCGTGGCCGCCCTCGAGCCGGCGAGACGCCAGAAGCCCGGGCGCGTGATGGTGGTCATTCTTCGTTCCTTCCCTGGTGGCCGACGAGTTCGAGGTAGCGGTCCTCGAGCGACGGGCGCCGAATCGCGAGCCCGGGGACTTCGCCGTCGGCCTTCGCGTACTTCTTCGCGAGTTCGTGAACGAACTCCGTGGGCTTCGTCGTGCGCTTCTCGCGGTGCTTGCCGCCCTCGCGCCAGGAGACGATCGCCCCCTCCATGCCGCCGCGGAGTCCCGCGGGCGTGTCGAGTGCGACGAGTTTGCCGTGGGCGATGACGCCGACGCGGTCGGCGAGGTGCTCGGCCTCCTCGAGGTAGTGGGTGGTGAGGAGAATCGTGGTCCCGTCGCCCTTGAGTCGCTCGATGAGCGTCCAGAACGAGCGCCGAGCCTCCGGGTCGAAGCCGGTGGTGGGCTCGTCGAGGAACAGGAGCTCGGGTCGTCCGACGATCCCGAGCGCGACGTCGAGGCGTCGGCGTTCGCCGCCCGACATCGTCTTGCCCCGCTGCCCGGCGAGCTCGGTCAGACCCACCGATGCGAGAACCTCGTCCGTGTCGCGCGGATCCGCGAAGAAGCTCCCGACGTGCGCGATGTACTCGCGGGCGCTGAGCGGCGTCTCGTCCGCGCTCGACTGGAGCACGATACCGATGCGCTCGCGCCAGTCGAGCGACGCGTGCGCGGGGTCGTGGCCGAGGACGGTCACCTCGCCGGCGGACCGCTTGCGGTAGCCCTCGAGGATCTCGACGGTGGTGGTCTTCCCCGCGCCGTTAGGGCCGAGGAGGGCGAAGATCTCGCCCTGCTCGATGTCGAGGTCGAGACCGTTCACGGCCTCGAGGTCGCCGTAGTGCTTGTGGAGTCCGCGGATACGGATCGCTGGTTCCGTCATGGACGCCACGCTAGCGAACGACCCGCCCCGCGCTCCTCGTCCGCGCGGCCGATATTTCCCGGCCCACGGACGTCGTCCCTCCGGGGGATACCCCATGTGGTCCTAGGTGGAGCCCGCGGGAGGTGTGGCCTCGATCTGTCGCGCGTATTCGGTGATGGTGGTCAGGCGCTCGTCTCTGGCCGTCGCGACCGTCGCGCCCAGGATGTCGTAGACCACGCCGCCCGCGGTGCAGGAGAAGTCCCACTCCGCGGCCGCCTCCGACCCGTCGGGAGACTCGACGAGCCTGGTGATCTCCCATCGGTGGACCCGGTCGCCCCCGCTCACCCACGAATCGAGCCAGGAACGGAGGGCGGCCGCCCCCTCGTACCGGGGCCCGTGGGACTCGAGGATGACGACGTCCTCGGCGACGGTTGCCAAGACGGCGTCGACATCTCCCGCGAGCCAGCCCGCGGCGTACGCCCGGAGGAGATCACCCGCACCGACCACGGCTACTCGGCGAAGAGCTTCTGTATCCGCGTAACGCCCTCCACGAGGTCCTCGTCGGACAGCGCGTAGCTCAGCCGGAGGAACCCGCTCGGCCCGAACGCCTCGCCCGGGACCACGGCGACCTCGACCTCGTCGAGGATCAGCGAGGCGAGCTCCGCGGAGTTCTGGGGCCGCTTGCCGCGGATCTCCCGGTCGACGAGACCCTCGACGGACGGGTAGCAGTAGAACGCGCCCTTCGGCGTCGGGCACACCATCCCGTCGATTTGCGAGAGCATCTCGACCATCGTGTGGCGGCGTCGGTCGAAGGCCTCGCGCATCGCCGCGACCTCCTCGAGCCCGCCCTCGAGCGCGGCGATCGCCGCGCGCTGCGAGACGTTCGCGACGTTCGACGTCAGGTGCGACTGGAAGTTCGTGGCCGCCTTCGTCACGTCGACGGGGCTGATCATCCAGCCGACGCGCCATCCCGTCATCGCGTAGGTCTTGGCGACGCCGTTGAGGACGATCGTCGTGTCGGCGAGGTCGGGCACGGCCCGCACAATCGGCGTGAATTCCGCGTCGTCGTACAGCAGGTGCTCGTAAATCTCGTCGGTGACGACCCAGACACCGTGCTCGAGCGCCCACTCGCCTATGGCCTTGGTCTGCTCGGGGGAGTAGACCGCGCCCGTCGGGTTCGACGGGGAGCAGAAGAGGAGGGCTTTCGTGTTCGGGGTGCGGGCGGCCTCGAGCTGCTCGACCGTGACGAGGTACTCCTGGTCGGCACCGGCGAACACCTCGACGGGCTTCGCGCCCGCGAGGCGGATGGCCTCGGGGTAGGTGGTCCAGTACGGGGCGGGCAGGATGACCTCGTCGCCCGGGTCGAGGATCGCGGCGAACGCCTGGAAGACCGCCTGCTTGCCCCCGTTGGTGACGACGATCTGCGACGCGTCGATCTCGTAGCCCGAGTCGCGCTTCGTCTTCTCGACGATCGCCTTCTTGAGGGCGGGCAGTCCGCCCGCGGGGCTGTACTTGTGGTTCACCGGGTCCTTCGCCGCCGCGACGGCCGCCTCGACGATGTGCGCGGGCGTGGGGAAGTCCGGCTCGCCGGCCCCGAAGCCGATGACCGGGCGGCCCTCGGCCTTGAGGGCCTTGGCCTTGGCGTCGACGGCGAGAGTGGCGGAGGGGGCGATCGCGCCGAGGCGCTTCGAGACGCGGCGCGGGGAGTCTGAGGCGTTCATGGCTCTATCCTGGCACCGCCGCGGCCCTTGTCGCGCACGACGATGGTCACGGGGGCGTTGCCTCGCCGATCCGCGGTTCGACGCGGGGGCCCGTTCCGCGTACACTGACACGTCGGCGATTGACAACCGCCATGATGGCCTGCGCCCAAATGCAGATCGTCGTGGCGGAGGGTCGCCGACGGGGGTACCAGCCTCCCCCAAGGGCAGTGGCGCAATTGGTAGCGCATCGGTCTCCAAAACCGACGGTTGGGGGTTCGAGTCCCTCCTGCCCTGCGCATGCGGGACCCCGCAGTCATCCAGCGAAGGAAGCGTAGTGAGCGAAAGCAGCACGGGGCAGAGCGCGAAGCTCGGTCCGGACAGCCGCGAAGGCAAGAACGTCTTCGCGCGCATCGCCCTGTTCGTGCGCGAAGTCGTCTCCGAGCTCAAGCACGTCGTGTACCCGTCGGCGGAGGAAACCCGGCGTTACACGATCATCGTCATCGTGTTCGTGTTGGTCATCACGGTGTTCGTGACGTTGCTCGACCTCGGTTTCGGCCGGCTCGTCTCGCTGGTGTTCGGGCAGTGACGGACCAGGAAGCGATAGGCGTGAGCGACGAAGAGATGGACGTGACCGAGGGCGCGGCGACCGCGTCGGAGCCCGACGAGGCGACCCCCGACGAGGCGACCCCCGACGAGTCGACCCCCGAGGCGGAGGCCGCGCCCGAGGACGCGGCGCCCGAGGACGCGGTGCCCCAGGACGCGGCGCCCGAGGAGGCGGTGCTCGAGGAGCCTGCGGCCGAGTCGATGGTTGCCGAGGGTGCCCCCGCGGCCGCCGAGGACGCGCCGGAGCCGGCCCCCGAGGACGCCGCGCCTGAGGAGGACCCGCTCGCGGCGTTCCGCGCCGAGCTCGTCTCCCGCGAGGGCGATTGGTTCGTGATCCACTCCTACTCGGGGCACGAGAAGCGCGTGAAGCAGGCGATCGAGCACCGCATCGAGAGCCTCCACATGGAGGACTACATCTTCCAGGTCGAGGTCCCGATGGAGGACGTCACCGAGATCAAGAACGCCCAGAAACGCAAGGTGCGCCGCGTGCGCATCCCCGGCTACGTCCTGGTGCGGATGCACCTCACGGACGAGTCGTGGGGCACGGTGCGCAACACGCCGGGCGTCACGGGTTTCGTCGGTCACGCCCACCAGCCCGTCCCGCTGACGCAGGACGAGGTGTTCTCCATGCTCGCGCCCGTCGAGGAGACCCCCGCGGGCGCCGCGGCCGCAGCCTCGTCCGCGGCGGCCATCGACGTCGACTTCGAGGTCGGCGAGGCGATCACCGTGATCGACGGCCCGTTCGCCACCCTCCCGGGGACCATCTCGGAGATCAGCGCCGAGTCGCAGAAGCTCCACGTCCTCGTCTCGATCTTCGGCCGGGAAACCCCGGTCGAGTTGTCGTTCAACCAGGTTCAGAAGATCTAGGAAGACCACCATGGCACCGAAGAAGAAGGTCATCGGCCTTATCAAGCTCCAGATCAACGCCGGAGCCGCCAACCCCGCGCCGCCCATCGGGCCGGCGCTCGGTCAGCACGGCGTGAACATCATGGAGTTCTGCAAGGCGTACAACGCGGCGACGGAGTCGCAGCGCGGGAACGTCGTCCCGGTCGAGATCACGGTGTACGAGGACCGGTCGTTCGACTTCATCCTCAAGACGCCGCCGGCCGCCGAGCTCATCAAGAAGGCCGCGGGCGTGCCCAAGGGCTCGGGCGTTCCCCACACGGACAAGGTCGGCAACATCACCATGGCCCAGTGCCGTGAGATCGCCGAGGCGAAGATGGCCGACCTCAACGCGAACGACATCGACGCCGCCGCGAAGATCATCGCGGGCACCGCGCGTTCGATGGGCATTACCGTCAGTTAGTTCACCCCAGTGGATGGGCCACGCGCTGGCCCGCTACCCACGACTGCAAAGGAGTTGCAGATGACCAAGCGCAGCAAGGCGTACCGCGACGGAGCCCAGCTCGTCGACCGTTCCGCCCTCTACAGCCCGCTCGAGGCCGTACGCCTCGCGCAGAAGACGTCCTCCAAGAACACGGACTCGACCATCGACGTCGTCTTCCGCCTCGGCGTCGACCCCCGTCACGCGGACCAGGCGGTCCGCTCGACGGTCATCCTCCCGCACGGCACGGGCAAGACCGCGCGCGTCCTCGTCTTCGCCAACGGGGAGAAGGCCGATGCCGCGAAGGATGCCGGCGCGGACATCGTCGGCGGCGACGAGCTGATCGAGGAGGTCGCCGGAGGCCGCATGGACTTCGACGCCGTCGTCGCCACGCCGGACCTCATGGGCAAGGTCGGGCGCCTCGGCAAGGTGCTCGGCCCCCGCGGCCTCATGCCGAACCCGAAGACCGGCACGGTCACGATGGACGTCGCCAAGGCCGTGTCCGACATCAAGGGCGGCAAGATCGAGTTCCGCGTCGACAAGCACGCGAACCTCCACACGGTCATGGGCAAGGCGTCGTTCGGCGACCAGAAGCTCGTGGAGAACTACGCGGCGATCCTCGACGAGATCGAGCGCGCGAAGCCTTCGACCTCGAAGGGCCGCTACATCCTCAAGGTGGCCATCTCCTCGACCAACGGCCCCGGCATCCCCGTGGACCCGAACGCGGAGGCTGTCGCCGGCTAGCCCGAACCGACTCGAACGAGGGCCGTCTCCCGTCAGGGGAGGCGGCCCTCGTCGTCGGGCGCCGGGGGGAGTGTCGGATCCGTTCCGGTTGACTCTCGTGGGATCGGACGGCCTGCAGACGTCTGTCATCTCCCACACGACGTACGACGCGGTCGGACACGTCCACACGCGCTACTTCGCCAACGGCTCGTATTCGTACACGGACTACTCGTGGAACTCGTCGACGGGGCTCCTGGACGACGTCAAGACGTGGGAGTGGCTCTCGGGCGGATGGGGCGTGCCGCAGGGTTCGGGATACCGGCACGTGGACCAGGATTCGGGTCGGCTGCGGGAGATCGCTGACTGGCACAACTGGCTGACGCCGTCCGGCGGGTCCGGGCAGGTTGAGTCGATGTGCTACCAGTACGACGGGCAGAATCGGCTCACCGCGTCGTGGACGATCATGTGGGATACGCACATCTGCTCCCAGGGGGCGCCCTCGTCCACGGATACGTTCTGGGAGGACTCGGGCAAGCCGTACTCAATGCGGTGGTCGTACACGTCGGCGGGTTTGCTGCACACGGTGGAGAGCGATCAGGTCGGCGGGGGAACGGTCACGTCGACGTACGCGTATGCGGATTCGTCGCATCCGAACGGGGTGACGTCGATTACGCGGAACGACGGGGTGAACACGCCGACGGTCGACACGTTCGCGTATGACGCGGCGGGTCGGTTGACGTCACGGTCGGTGGTGGGGTCGTCGACGACGTTGGCGTGGGACGTGGTGTCTCGTCTGGTGAAGCAGGATGGCGCGGGTGGGAAGGTGCTGTTCCTGTATGACGCGGACGGGCAGAGGGTCGCGCGGATCGCGGTGGACGACGCCTCGGCGACGGCGTTCCTGGGGGCGACGGAGCTGACGGATCCGGATACGGCTTCCGGTCACACGGGGGATGTGACGGGGGTGCGGACGTATACCTTCGCGGGGAACGTGGTGGCGTTGCGGGATGGGTCGGTGACGGATTTGTCGGTGTCGCCGAAGGTGACGGGCATCCAGTATGTGTTCGCCGATGAGCAGGGGTCGGTGCGGGCGACGATGTCGGACCCCAGGAAGACGTCGTATGGGACGGATTCGTATGCGGCGACGTATACGCAGGAGGCGTATCTGCCGTTCGGGCAGGTGCGGGGCGCCGACGAGCTGACCGCGACGGACAAGGGGTGGTTGGGGCAGGTGGTCGACGGGTCGGCGACCGCGTCGGACTCCACGGGCTTGGTGTATTTGAACGCCCGCTACTACGACCCCGCGTCGTCGCGTTTCGCGTCCCCCGACCCGGTGGTGAAGACCTCCGACCCGAGGACGCTGGACGCGTATGTGTACGCACGCTACAACCCGATCAACTTCGCTGATGCATCGGGCAAAATGCCGATTTTCAATCCTGACCGTGCGGCTGCGGTGGCTAGAGAACTCAGCGCTTTGCCGGTGACGACCTCCGTGTACGTCGGAAAAGGCAAGACTATGACGTACGGATCGTTGTTTATCGAACAGGATCCGGTAGGGTCTCGCATCATCCTCAATTTCCGTAGCCACGGCGACGGGCGCGGGCCGAGTTCGGACATACGAACCGTGACCAATCGCTCCCGTTTATCGTGGGTGTACGACCCTCAGACAGGAGTCCTGACGTTGAGGTTGAATCCGAGTTGCGACGTAGGCTTCCTTGGTAAATGCCACGCCCCGATTACGCCGAAGTGGTCGATCGGTCTTGACGAAGGGCCCGAAATCGACACGAACACACAATGGTTCAACTTCGCCTCGGGGATATCCGGCGACACCTGCGCGAGCATCGGACCGTTGTGTCGACCCGCATCCGACGCGGTCATTCGCTTCCATGGAAAGAACAGCGCGACCGGGTGGGCTTGGGGGACGCCATACCTTGATGCGCAGATTCGCATCAAGTGGAACGACGACGGCACGGTCTGGACCGGAGTGTACGGGGACAACTTCCCGTCCGCGGAGGCTTACGCTGTGCACCCGCCCGAATGGGGGTGGCACCCGCCTGAGGGAACATATTCGACTCCGGGAGGGGACTACATCACCAGAATCCTCTACGACGATGCGTCGACGCGCGACCCTACGTATGATCTTACGTTTCACAAGCGCGGCGGGGGATTGGGAGTGTCGGGTGTCGCCTAGCGAAGGAAAGGGGGTCCAGGGTGGTCAAGACGCGAATCTGGATCCCAAGGACGGTAGCGCGCCGAGTCCGACTTCGACGGTGGTCGACTGGATCGCGTGGACTGCGCTGGCGTTCGGCGTCTTGGGGGCGTGGTCGGTGCTGAAGACGTGTCTCAGCATCGGACTCTCGTTCTTTCCGTTTCTCCTTGGAGTGGTCTTTGCGATCATCGTGGCGGCTAGGGGGCTACGTGCGCTGGAGCGACTCGTTCGAAATGGGAGATGGGGCAAGGCTCCTCTAGTGAGTACGCTGCTGCTGAATGCAGTATTCGTCGGCCCTGCAGTCGCCAGCACCCGCCCAGTGACCGTCGACGCCGCGACGATGTTCGGCCCGGACTACTTCGCACCTCCGATCTATTCGATCGATCTTGCGCTGTCCTGGTATTGCGCTATCGCCTCGATTCCCTTGCTCGCGATTGCGATCGTCGTGCTACTCGTTCGGCTGAAGCGCCTTCAGTAGTTTCGGTCTCGTCGGGAGACGTGTCGGGGGGGCGGACGTACTCGTTCGCGGGGAACGTGGTGGCGTTGCGGGACGGGTCGGTGACGGATCTGTCGGCGTCGCCGAAGGTGACGGGCATCCAGTATGTGTTCGCGGACGAGCAGCGGTCGGTGCGGGCGACGATGTCGGACCCCAGGAAGACGTCGTATGGGACGGATTCGTATGCGGCGACGTATACGCAGAACGCGTATCTGCCGTTCGGTCAGACGCGCGGCGCGGATGAGGTGACGGCGACGGATCGGGGGTGGCTCGGTCAGGTCGCGGATGGGGACACGACGGTCGGCGGGACGGGGTTGGTGTATCTCAACTCCCGGTACTTCGACCCGGCGTCGTCCCGCTTCGTCTCCCCGGATCCGGTCCTCAACATCTCGGATCCGTCGTCGCTCGACGCGTATGTCTACGGGGCGGGCAACCCGGTGTCCTTCACCGACCCCGGCGGGCGGTGCTACACGGGCAAGGGCGAGCGCGGCTACGAGGGGTCCACGCTCGAGGGGCGTTGCGGTATCGAATGGACGGACGCGAAGCTCAGGGAAGACTGCATGGCGCATGTCAACGGCGGGTGCCCGGACGCGACGGTCGACGCGATGATCCGGTGCCGCGACAAGGGCATCTGCACGACAGGCAAAGACCACAAGCCCGTGATGTGCTCCTGGTCGATTTGCCGGGCGAAGGGTGCGACGTGGGGCAGCCTGGGTACGCCGGATCCGGTCGCGAACGCGGTCTTCAACTTCTTCATCGGCGACGACGCGAATCAATGCGTCTCCGGATCTGGATGGTGGGCGCACACGTCGGGATGCGGGGGGCTCGTCCTCGATGTCGTCCCCGGCTTCGACGAAGGCAAATGGGGGGTCAAAGGGGTATGGAAAGGCGCCGACGGCGTCCTTCACTGGATCACCAAAGGAGGAGACGCGGCCGCGAAGGTTCGAAGCGCGGAGGAGGCGGGGGATATCATCCGCTCGGCCGAACGAACCGGGTCCGCATTGAAGACCGATGCGTACCATCTCGCCCCGGACTGGGTAGTCGATGACATCGCCGATAATGGGACCGTGTTTCAGATCATTGGCGGTGATGGTGTCCCCGCTACTCTCGTTCAAATGCCGGGTGAGGTGAACGGAGTCGCCGGGCGTTACGAATGGATTGTTCAGGGCGATGTGGTAACGCATCAGAGGTTCGTGCCGGGAGGCTCGATAAATGGAGTTCCGAATCAGCCATGACGGATGATCTCGTCAAGTTCCAGCTACCTGCAGATTTCGTAACTGCTCGTGTCCGGCTCCGCCCGTCTGAAATCGCATACGGATACGAGAATGGGTGGCTAACCGACGAGGCGGTGGTTCGTGTCGCGACACACCTCTTCGCCGAAGGCGACCCACTGCCGCCGGCGCTTGAAGGTCTTGCGCTCCTCTTGAGTGACGAGTACGCCAAGGTGCGTGAGATGGTCGCGCAGATCGTCCCCGATCCGGCAACGGACCCGGCCGATGTTTGGTTCTACCTAGCGCTGGACTGGCTGTATGAGCACCGCGAGGAATTCTCGAACCCCTTCGAGGTGCTTGAGATGATAAGTGCGGATTTCGAGTTTCCCGCCGACTCGTGGGCCATGATGAGGTTCATGCCAGCCGAGGAAGGTGCTCCGACGGGTTTGGATGCGATCGAAAGACGGTGGCGGGACTACCTCGTGAATGAAGCTGCGAAGTACAGCGCGCGACGGACGATGCCGGGGGCTCACGAAGACCGAGGATAGACGCCAATCGAGAACGAGACCGGTCGCATCGGTCGGTCGACTTCTCGCATTGGCAAAGGGTCATCGGTACCGTTGCGGTGGATGACGCGAAGGCGAAGGCGGGGTGTTCGTCACGCCGCTTACGAAATGCGGCGATCGGCTCCTACAACATCGGTTTGTTCCTCGTTCACGCTCCACGGCAAACCATGGGGAGTCCGAAGTGCAACTCAGTTGAGTGGTCCGCCGGATTCGGGAACGGAGGCTACCAATGCCGCTGGGGGTGAAGATACTTAGTGTCCTCGTCGCTCTGGTGACCGTGTCCGCGTGCCAACAGCGGCCGCATCCGATGCCCGTCTCGTTCGTCCGTTCAGTCGACGGTTCGCTCTCGGTCGAAGTCCCAATATGTGCCGGGGACGTGCTGCAGGACGTGAGCGTGGGAGCGAAGTTCGGATCGCTCTATCGGAGGACGGGGAACGGCGCTCCCGATCGACGCGTCGAATCGGATCAAGTGATTACGCTGGATCTAGGTGTCGACTCTCTCACGTCCGGATCGTTGACACATGAGTTCCCACCGCTGAACGGACCTTCCCTTCAGCGAGGGACGCCGTTTCCGGACGACCTAGCGTTTGGGGTCGACACGGCCAACTACTCCGTGTTCGTCGTCCTGTCCGAGGTCGATCCTCAACCCGGACGGGCGATCCTCGTGACCGGATCCGTTGATCGCGCGAACGAATCAACATCGTTGAGGGACGTTGGTCGCGCTGAGGCTGAAACGACGATCGCGAACTGGTGTTCCGACGAACGTTAGGGTGAGCGCGAGGTCGTCGCGGTTTGCGCGCCCGCCCCGCGACACGTACGATGTCGGTTGCCCAAGACCGCCGGTCGCCCGGCTCGCAAGAGTCGGACCGAAGTCCCGCACTGCGGGGGCCTGCGTAGGTGAGAGGCTCGCTCGTCGGTTCGCCGACGGTCCGCCCCGCGCCCGCGCGGGGCCTTTTCGTTGTGAGGGGCGCCGACGGTCGCACCAACGGAAGGACAGACATGGCGACGCCCAACAAGGTGGCGAAGGTCGGCGAGCTCGCGGACAAGTTCCGCTCGTCCTCGGCCGTCTTCGTCACCGAGTACCGGGGGCTCACGGTCGCGCAGCTCGCATCGCTGCGCGGCTCGATTCGCGATGTGGCGACCTACTCGGTCGCCAAGAACACCCTCATGTCTCTCGCGGCCAAGGAAGCCGGCGTCAGCGGTCTCGATGACCTCTTCGTCGGCCCCACGGCCATCGCCTTCGTCACCGGTGACCCGGTGGAGGCGGCGAAGGCTCTCAAGAACTTCGGCAAGGACCACGCTTCCCTGGTACTCAAGGGCGGCATCTTCGAGGGACACCCGGTGTCCGCCGACGAGGTCGAGAAGCTCGCGAGCCTCGAGTCCCGCGAGGTTCTGCTCGCCAAGGCGGCGAATGCCTTCAAGGCTTCGCTCTTCGGCGCGGCATACATGTTCCAGGCCCCGCTCGCCCAGACGGCACGCGCCGTCGACGCCCTGCGCGCGAAGCAGGAAACCGCGGCCTAGCCGCACCCCCGTCACGTCCTGCTCACCGCAGGTAAAGGAAGGAAAGCCATCATGGCGAAGATGACCACCGATCAGCTGATCGATGCGTTCAAGGAGCTCAGCCTGATTGAGCTCTCGGAGTTCGTGAAGAAGTTCGAAGAGGTCTTCGAGGTCACCGCTGCGGCGCCTGCCGCCGTCGCGGTCGCGGCCCCGGCCGCCGGTGGCGGCGACGCTGCCGCCGAGGAGGAGAAGGACTCGTTCGACGTCATCCTTGAGGAGGTCGGCGGCCAGAAGATCGCCGTCATCAAGGAGGTCCGTTCCCTGACGAACCTCGGCCTCGGCGAGGCCAAGGCACTCGTGGACGGCGCCCCGAAGCCCGTCCTCGAGGGCGCGAAGAAGGAAGACGCCGAGAAGGCGAAGGCGGCCCTCGAAGGCGCCGGCGCCAAGGTGACGCTCAAGTAGTGCTCCGCGTGAGGGCGGCCGGTTCGCCGGCCGCCCTCACGCGTCTCCGGCGTCGTCCGGATCGTCCCGATTCGCGGCGAGGGGTCGACGAGTTTTCCCCAGACGCGCCGCGACGGGCTTGCCGTGTCGCCGCCCGGGTCTATGCTCATCGCAGTCAGCGCGACGGGACCGTGGCAGCGGAGCATCCGTCCGCCGGGTGACCGCGACGTCGCCCCTGGACAGGGACGTCGGCGTGCGGTACACTCGCAAGTTGCGCTGCCATTTGTCCTGCCCTCATATGCCTACCCGGCGTGCGTCCGCCTCGCGCGGCTAGCCCCGGGGTCCGGTGGAGCCGTGGCGTCGGTAGCGCGGACACACACGGATCGTCGGGAAGGACAACCCCTTGGCTGCCTCGCGCACCTCGTCCGCAACCTCCATCGCCAACCGCAGCGCCTCGCGCCGTATCTCCTTCGCACAAATCAACGAGCCCATCGAGGTTCCGAACCTCATCGGTCTTCAGACCGAGAGCTTCGACTGGTTGCTCGGCAACGAGGCCTGGAAGGCCCGCGTCACCGCCGCGAAGAAGGCCCGCCGCAACGACGTCCCTGAGGTCGCCGGACTGCAGGAGATCTTCGAGGAGATCTCCCCGATCTCCGACTTCGGCGAGACTATGTCGCTCAGTTTCTCGGACCCGTACTTCGAGGAGCCGCGCCACAGCCCCGAGGAGTGCAAGGAGAAGGACTTCACCTACTCCGCGCAACTCTTCGTGACCGCGCTCTTCGAGAACCGGACCACCGGCGAGGAGAAGCAGCAGACGGTCTTCATGGGCGACTTCCCGCTCATGACCCCGCGCGGAACCTTCATCGTCAACGGGACGGAGCGCGTCGTCGTCTCGCAGCTCGTCCGGTCGCCGGGCGTGTACTTCGAGTCGACGCCCGACAAGACGTCGGACAAGGACATCCTGACGGCGAAGATCATCCCGTCGCGCGGCGCCTGGCTCGAGTTCGAGGTCGACAAGCGAGACGCCGTCGGCGTCCGCGTCGACCGCAAGCGCAAGCAGCCGGTGACGCTCTTCCTCAAGGCGCTCGGTATGACGTCCGAGCAGATCGAGAAGGAGTTCGCCGACTACCCGTCGGTCCTCGAGACGCTCGCGAAGGACGCGATCTCCTCCAAGGAGGAGGCGCTCGTCGACCTCTACCGCAAGCTCCGTCCGGGCGAGCCGCCGACGGTCGAGGCCGGCCAGAACCTCCTCGACAACTTCTACTTCAACCCCAAGCGCTACGACCTCGCGAAGGTCGGCCGCTACAAGCTGAACAAGAAGCTCGGCCTCGACAAGAAGCTCTCGGAATCCGTCCTCAGCCTCGACGACATCATCGCGACCGTGAAGTACATCGCCGCCGCGCACGCGCACCACGCGAGCTTCGAGGGCAAGGCCCGCGAGGTTCGCGTCGAGACCGACGACATCGACCACTTCGGCAACCGCCGCATCCGCGCGGTCGGCGAACTGATTCAGAACCAGATCCGCACCGGCCTCAGCCGCATGGAGCGCGTGGTTCGCGAGCGCATGACGACGCAGGACGTCGACGCGATCACGCCGCAGTCGCTCATCAACACGCGTCCGGTGGTCGCGGCGATCCGCGAGTTCTTCGGCACGTCGCAGCTGAGCCAGTTCATGGACCAGAACAACCCGCTCGCGGGCCTGACCCACAAGCGCCGCCTTAGCGCGCTCGGCCCCGGCGGCCTGAGCCGCGACCGCGCCGGCATGGAGGTCCGCGACGTTCACCCGTCGCACTACGGACGCATGTGCCCCATCGAGACCCCGGAAGGCCCGAACATCGGCCTCATCGGCTCGCTCGCATCGTTCGGACGGATCAACCCGCTCGGGTTCGTCGAGACGCCGTACCGCAAGGTCGTCGACGGCAAGGTCACGGACAAGGTCGACTACCTCACCGCGGACGACGAGGACCACTTCGTCATCGCCCAGGCCAACGCCGCCGTCGGCGACGACGGCCTGTTCTCCGACGAGCGCGTCCTGGTGCGCGCCCGCGACGGCGAGGTCGAGTTCGTCACCCCGAAGGCCGTCGACTACATGGACGTGAGTCCGCGCCAGATGGTGTCCGTCGCCACGGCGCTCATCCCGTTCCTCGAGCACGACGACGCGAACCGCGCCCTCATGGGTGCGAACATGCAGCGTCAAGCCGTGCCGCTCGTCCGTGCCGAGGCGCCGCTCGTCGGCACCGGCATGGAGCGCCGCGCGGCCGTCGACGCCGGTGACGTCGTTCTCGCGACCAAGCCGGGCGTCGTCACCGAGGTCAGCTCCGAGCTGGTCACGGTCGCGGGCGACGACGGCACCACGACGTCCTACCGGATCGCGAAGTTCGAGCGCTCGAACCAGGGCACGTGCTACAACCAGCGCGTGCTCGTGGGCGAGGGCGACC
Organism: uncultured Actinomycetota bacterium; assembly: GCA_963823015.1. GTDB lineage: Bacteria > Actinomycetota > Actinomycetes > Actinomycetales > Demequinaceae > JAFGBM01. The sequence continues at coordinate 32,378 of CAWGJW010000004.1, forward strand.
AGGTGGTCGCGGGCTCCGTGATCGCGGACGGCCCGGCGACCGACCAGGGCGACCTGGCGCTCGGCCGCAACCTCCTCGTCGCATTCATGTGCTGGGAGGGCCACAACTACGAAGACGCGATCATCCTCAGCCAACGGCTCGTCCAGGAGGACACGCTCTCCTCGATCCACATCGAGGAGCACGAGGTCGACGCCCGGGACACCAAGCTCGGGCCCGAGGAGATCACGCGCGACATCCCGAATGCCTCCGAGGAGGCGCTCGCCGATCTCGACGAGCGCGGCATCGTCCGCATCGGCGCCGAGGTCCGTGCGGGCGACATTCTCGTCGGCAAGGTCACCCCGAAGGGCGAGACCGAGCTGACCCCCGAGGAGCGGCTGCTCCGAGCAATCTTCGGCGAGAAGGCCCGCGAGGTTCGCGACACGTCCCTCAAGGTCCCCCACGGAGAGATCGGAACCGTCATCGGCGTCCGCGTCTTCTCCGACGAGGACGGCGACGACCTGCCCGCCGGCGTCAACCAGCTGGTGCGCGTGTACATCGCTCAGCGCCGCAAGATCCAGGAGGGCGATAAGCTCGCCGGCCGCCACGGGAACAAGGGCGTCATCTCGACGATCCTCCCGGTCGAGGACATGCCGTTCCTCGAGGACGGGACGCCCGTCGACGTCATCCTCAACCCGCTCGGTGTGCCCGGCCGTATGAACGTCGGCCAGGTTCTCGAGGCGCACACCGGATGGGTCGCGCACCACGGGTGGGACGCCACGAACGCGAAGGGCGACTGGACCAAGAAGCTGCCCGCCGGGGCGATCAAGTCCGAACCGGGCACGCCGGTCGCGACGCCCGTGTTCGACGGCCTGCAGGAGGACGTGCTCGACGGGCTTCGATCGGCGGCCCTGCCCAACCGCGACGGCGACCAGCTCGTCGGCCCGGACGGCAAGGCGCGCCTGTTCGACGGCCGCACCGGGGAGCCCTTCCCGGAGCCCATCGCGTTGGGCTACAAGTACATCCTGAAGCTCCACCACCTGGTCGACGACAAGATCCACGCGCGATCGACCGGCCCGTACTCGATGATCACCCAGCAGCCCCTCGGCGGTAAGGCCCAGTTCGGCGGCCAGCGCTTCGGGGAGATGGAGGTCTGGGCGCTCGAGGCTTACGGCGCGGCGTACGCCCTCCAGGAGCTTCTGACCATCAAGTCCGACGACGTCACCGGCCGCGTGAAGGTGTACGAGGCCATCGTCAAGGGCCAGAACATCCCCGAGCCCGGGCTCCCCGAGAGTTTCCGTGTGCTCATGAAGGAGATGCAATCCCTGTGTCTCAACGTCGAGGTCCTCAATTCCGAGGGCCAGGTCGTGGAGATGAAGGAGACCGACGAGGACGCCTACCAGGCCGCCGAGTCGCTCGGTATCTCGCTGTCCAGCCGTCCCGATGCCTCGAGCATCGACGAGATTTAGGGGAGACATGCTCGACGTCAACGAGTTCGGCGAACTGCGCATCGGCCTTGCGACCGCGGACGACATCCGTCACTGGTCGCACGGCGAGGTGAAGAAGCCCGAGACCATCAACTACCGCACGCTCAAGCCGGAGAAGGACGGGCTCTTCTGCGAGAAGATCTTCGGCCCGACCCGCGACTGGGAGTGCGGCTGCGGCAAGTACAAGCGCGTGCGCTACCGCGGCATCATCTGCGAGCGCTGCGGCGTCGAGGTGACGCGGTCGAAGGTGCGTCGCGAGCGCATGGGCCACATCGAGCTCGCCGCGCCGGTCACGCACATCTGGTACTTCAAGGGTGTGCCGAGCCGACTCGGCTACCTCCTCGACCTCGCGCCGAAGGACCTCGAGAAGGTCATCTACTTCGCCGCGTACATGGTCACGGAGGTCGACGTCGACGGCCGTCACGAGGACCTGCCGTCGCTCCGCAACGAGCTCGAGGCGGAGAAGAAGCACATCGCGGGCCAGCGCGACCTCGAGATCGAGGAGCGGGCCAAGAAGCTCGAGGCCGACCTGGCCGAACTCGAGGCCGAGGGCGCGAAGTCGGACGCGAAGCGCAAGGTCAAGGACGGCGCCGAGCGCGAGATGGCGTCGATCCGTAAGCGCGCGGATCAGGAGATGGACCGCCTCACGCAGGTGTTCGACCGGTTCGTGGGTCTCAAGGTCCAGGATCTTGAGGGCGACGAGCTCCTCTACCGCGAGCTCAGCCGCCGCTACGGCAACTACTTCAAGGGGTCGATGGGTGCCGAGGCGATTCAGAAGCGCCTCCAGTCCTTCGACCTTGAGGGCGAGGCCGAGAAGCTGCGGGAGATCATCGCGACCGGCAAAGGCCAGCGGAAGACCCGCGCGCTCAAGCGCCTCAAGGTCGTGAACGCGTTCCTCACCACGACGAACTCGGCGACCGCGATGGTCCTCGACTGCGTTCCGGTCATTCCGCCGGACCTTCGCCCGATGGTCCAGCTCGACGGCGGCCGCTTCGCGACGAGCGACCTCAACGACCTGTACCGCCGCGTCATCAACCGGAACAACCGGCTCAAGCGCCTCCTCGACCTCGGCGCGCCCGAGATCATCGTCAACAACGAGAAGCGCATGCTCCAGGAGGCCGTCGACGCGCTGTTCGACAACGGCCGCCGCGGCCGGCCCGTCACGGGCCCGGGCAACCGCCCCCTCAAGTCCATCTCGGACATGCTCAAGGGCAAGCAGGGTCGGTTCCGCCAGAACCTGCTCGGCAAGCGCGTCGACTACTCGGGCCGGTCGGTCATCGTCGTCGGCCCGACCCTCAAGCTCCACCAGTGCGGCCTGCCCAAGCAGATGGCGCTCGAGCTGTTCAAGCCGTTCGTCATGAAGCGCCTCGTCGAGCTGAAGTTCGCCCAGAACATCAAGTCGGCGAAGCGCATGGTCGAGCGCTCGCGCCCCGAGGTGTGGGACGTGCTCGAGGAGGTCATCACCGAGCACCCCGTGCTGCTCAACCGCGCGCCGACCCTCCACCGCCTGGGCATCCAGGCGTTCGAGCCGCAGCTCGTCGAGGGCAAGGCCATCCACCTGCACCCGCTGGTCTGCGCGGCGTTCAACGCGGACTTCGACGGCGACCAGATGGCGGTCCACCTCCCGCTGAGCGCCGAGGCGCAGGCGGAGGCGCGCATCCTCATGCTGTCCTCGAACAACATCCTCAAGCCGTCGGACGGCCGCCCGGTGACCATGCCCTCGCAGGACATGATCATCGGCCTGTACCACCTGACGCTTCACCGGCCGGGCGCCACGGGCGAGGGCCGGGCGTTCGCGTCCGAGTCCGAGGCGCTCATGGCGCTGGATGTCGGGGATATCGACCTCAACGCGGAGATCACCCTTCGTGTCGACGGCGACACCATCCCGCCCGCGGGGTGGGTCGCGCCCGAGGGGTGGGAGCCCGGCCAGCCCTTCCGCCTCACCACCACCCTCGGCCGGTCGCTCTTCAACGACCTGCTCCCGATCAGCTTCCCGTTCGTCAACCGCGACGTCGACAAGAAGGTGCTCGCGGACATCGTCAACACGCTCGCCGAGCGCTACGAGAAGGTGGAGGTCTCGGCCTCCCTCGACGCCCTCAAGGCCGCCGGCTTCTTCTGGGCGACCCGGTCGGGCGTGACGATCGCCATCGGCGATGTCGCGACGCCCAAGAACAAGCAGGACATCCTCGACCGCTACGAGAAGCAGGCGGCGAAGGTCCAGGATCAGTTCGACACCGGTCTCATCACGGACGACGAGCGCCGTCAGGAGCTCATCGAGATCTGGACCCAGGCGACCAACGAGGTCGACAAGGCGATGCGCGAGTCGTTCCCGGAGCACAACACCGTTCACACCATGGTGGGCTCGGGCGCGCGAGGCAACTGGATGCAGGTCCGCCAGATCGCCGGTATGCGCGGCCTCGTCGCGAACCCGAAGGGCGAGATCATCCCGCGCCCCATCAAGTCGAACTACCGCGAGGGCCTCTCGGTCCTCGAGTACTTCATCGCGACCCACGGCGCCCGAAAGGGCCTCGCGGACACGGCCCTCCGTACCGCGGACTCCGGGTACCTCACGCGACGTCTGGTCGACGTCTCACAGGACGTCATCGTCCGCGAGGCGGACTGCGGCACCGACCGCGGCCTGACCATGCCGATCGTCGCCGTGGACGCGGCGGGCAACACCGTCAAGCACGAGCGCGTGGAGACCTCGGTCTTCGCCCGCACGCTCGCGGTCGACGTCAAGGACGCCAAGGGCAAGGTCATCGGCACCGCGGGGCACGACCTCGGCGACGTCCTGATCGACACGTTCATCGCGGCCGGGGTCACCGAGGTCAAGGTGCGATCCGTCCTCACATGCGAGTCGAAGGTCGGCACGTGCGCCATGTGCTACGGCCGGTCGCTCGCGACGCGCGAGCTCGTGGACATCGGTGAGGCGGTCGGCATCATCGCCGCCCAGTCGATCGGCGAGCCCGGAACCCAGCTGACGATGCGTACCTTCCACACCGGCGGTGTCGCGTCGGCGGACGACATCACGCAGGGTCTTCCCCGTGTGCAGGAGCTCTTCGAGGCTCGCACCCCGAAGGGCGAGGCGCCCATCGCCGAGGTCGAGGGCAAGCTGACGGTCGACGACTCGGAGGCGACGCGTCGCCTGATCGTCACGCCGAACAACGGCGACGAACCGATCGAGCACCCGGCGTCGAAGCGCTCGCGTCTGCTCGTCCAGGACGGCGAGGAGGTGACGGTCGGCCAGCAGCTGGTCGCCGGCGCCGTCGACCCGAAGAACGTGCTGCGCGTCCTCGGGCCCCGCGCGACGCAGAAGCACCTCGTCGACGAGGTCCAGGAGGTGTACCGCTCCCAGGGCGTCGAGATCCACGACAAGCACATCGAGGTCATCGTCCGCCAGATGCTCCGACGCGTGACCGTGCTCGACTCCGGAGACACCCAGCTTCTGCCGGGCGAACTCGTCGAGCGCGGCCGCTTCGAGGACGCGAACCGGGACACGGTCACGGCCGGCGGCAAGCCCGCGTCGGCCCGACCCGAACTCATGGGGATCACGAAGGCGTCCCTCGCGACGGAGTCGTGGCTCAGCGCCGCCTCCTTCCAGGAGACGACGCGCGTGCTCACCGAGGCGGCCATGGGCGGACGCAGCGACTCGCTGCTGGGGCTCAAGGAGAACGTCATCATCGGGAAGCTCATCCCAGCGGGGACGGGGCTCGCGCAATACGGCAACGTCAAGATCGAGCCGACGGAGGAGGCGAAGGCCAACCTGTTCCCGACGTTCGGGTACGACGATTGGGACTCGCAGTTCTACGGCGAGGGCACGGGTCAGGCGGTTCGCCTGGAGGAGTTCGAGATTCCGCGCGGCGACTAGGCGTCTACCCGTATTGCCGCGGGCAGTCGGCGATGATGAGACCGTTCCGTTCGACTCAGGGGTAGTTGTCCCGTATCGCATGCGGCGGAGCCGTGCTCGTGGAAGAATCGCCGCGAGGGGCCCGTGTGCGCCCGACGGGGGCGCGTTGAGGCCACGGGGTAGGTCACGCGCGGAAGGGGTGGCCCATGCACCGCACCTTTGGACGGTTCGCTCCCGGGTCGCTCATCATGGCGATTCTCGCCCTGACGTGCCTGGCGTTCGCCGGCGAGGTCGTCGGAGCGTCTCCCAGTTGGGCCGCGTCCGGCTGGTTCCGGGTGCCGCACGACGAGGCGATTTTCGGCGGCGGCGACGCGATGATGTTCGGGGTGGAGTCCTCGTCGTCGGGATTCGTCGCCGTGGGATACGACGGCACGCTCGATGCCGCCGCGGTGTGGTGGTCGACCGATGGGACCACCTGGCAGCGATCGCCCTATGACACGAGTTTCGCCAAAGCGGAGATGGACGACGTCGCCGAGGGCCCCCAAGGAACGATCGCCGTGGGCCACGCGGACAACGGATACGATCTCGATTCGGCGGTGTGGATCGGCGCCGGGAACACGTGGAGCGGAGTGCCCGAGGATCCGGCGGTGTTCGGCGGAAGTGGCGACCAGTACATGAAAGCGATCGCGGCCGGTGGCCCCGGATGGGTCGCCGTCGGTTCCGCGGAGTACGGCGACGCGGCGGTGTGGACCTCGGTGGACGGGATGAACTGGATGCGCGTCCCGCACGACGAGGCCGTCTTCGGAGGGGCGCAAAGCCAAGTGATGGCCGGGGTGACGGCGGGAGGACCCGGAGTGGTGGCCGTCGGTTCCGATCGCGGGCTGGACGCCGCCGCGGTGTGGACCTCGGTGGACGGGGTGAACTGGGCGCGAGTCCCGCACGACGAGGCCGTCTTCGGAGGGCCCGCGCTCCAGAGCATGGAGGCGGTTACGGCTGGCGGGCCGGGCCTGGTCGCCGTCGGCAGCGACTCCAGCGGCGCGGATAGCGACGCGGCCGTGTGGACCTCGGTCAACGGGCTCACCTGGACACGAGTCCCCCACGATGAGACGGTCTTCGGAGGCTCCGAGGATCAGGTCATGAAGGACGTGACGGCCGGCGGACCGGGTCTCATCGCCGTGGGGTTCGACCAGAAAGGGGCGGACCAAGACGCAGCGGTATGGACCTCGGTTGATGGGCTCACGTGGGAACGCACCCCCCACAACGAGGCTGTCTTCGGCGGCTCCGGGGGGGAGGCCATGAGGGCGGTCGCGGTCGATGATTCGGGACTGGTGGTCGCCGTGGGTCTTCAGTCGACGGCGAACGATACCGATGCCGCGGTCTGGGTCAACAACGAGTGGCCGCCGCTGCCGGAAAGGGTCGACCCGACACGGATCCCCGTTCCCACGGATGGCCCCGTATTAATCGACGATCCCTCCTGGTTCGCCCTCCGGTACGTCGCGGTGGGGATCGTCGTCCTCGCGCTCGTCGTCGGGCTTCTGGGCTGGAGAGTGCTCGCCGGGAGAGGGTCGTCGCGGACCCGTTGACGTGATGGCGGACGACATCACGCAGGGTCTACCCCGCGTGCAGGAGTTTTTCGGGGCGCGCACTCCGAAGGGCGAGGCGCCGATCTCCAAGGTCGAGGGCATGGGCCAGGCGGTTCGCCTCGAGGAATCCGAGATCTCGCGCGGCAACCAGTCAGCGCGGATCGCACGACGGTCGGAGCCGGTGGATGGTCACCGGCCCCGAACGCGTGCGATCAAGAGCGGCCTCCCGCAGATCCCCTCGCGGCACCCGCTAGTTGACGCAGTGTTTCAGCGCGTAGTTCCCCAGAGTGATGGAGGCTGCGGAACCGTTGGTAAGGGTCCGAGACACATCCTCGTCACCGAGCGCGGTGGCAACGCTCATGGAGTAGTCCATCATGCTATCGGCGTCGACCGCCGCCTGTGCTAGGGCCCGGAAATACACGTCGTACAGGTCTCCCAGTGCGAGCAACGCTGCGGAGACATCCGGGTCGTCCGCGGTGTCGGCGGCAGTTGTGTAATAGGCGGTCACAGCCGGAATCTTGTCGAGCATGAGTTGTCCGGCATCGTGAATCGCGGCAACCGTCGCCGGGTCGTTCCACGCCGAGGCGTCGCCGAGAAGCGCGTCGAGATCGCCGCTGGCGTCGGTGAAGTCCTGGTCGATATCGTTCATTCGATCCAGCGCGTCGCAGACGTCCGTGGGTGCGTTCGCTTGGTCGCCGGAGCCACCCGAGTCGCCCGAACCGGCGGCGGCTTGGGTCGCCCCCGACGTCGAATCGGAATTGCCGGTCGTAGAGTCCGGGTCGTCCCCGGAAGAACAGGCGGCCAGAAACAGGGTCGCCAACGCGGTTGCGGTGAGCGTCTGGAGTTTCATCCCTCTATCGTGGCCGCTCCCGTTGCCCTCCGCAACGGGAGTACACCGCCCACCGCCGCCCGATTCCTCGCCGCGAGCATCTCAGAATCGAGTACCGACGCGTACTCCAATGGCGTCGGTCTCGACGGGGCGATTCTCGCGGGCATCATCGGCTCGACGTGAGCTCGCCGGCGAGGGTAGCCGAATCCCGCGGTGTAAGGTCAGAGCGAGCGGTGAGAGCCGGCCGTACGCGGCGTCACCGCGTTGACGCGCGCCCCACCCTGCTGTACCGTGGTGGGCTGTGCCCGCGCCGTCGGGCCTCCCTTGGTGCGCCTATGGGCGCACGCGATCAAGGTACGACACGCCCGGGCGCGGGGGTCGGACCACGACCATACGCATCAGTGATCCAAACGACGGAGAGATAGTGCCTACGATTCAACAGCTGGTCCGCAAGGGCCGCCAGCCGAAGGTGTCGAAGACCAAGGCGCCTGCGCTCAAGGCGAGCCCTCAGCGCCGCGGTGTCTGCACGCGCGTCTACACGACCACGCCGAAGAAGCCGAACTCGGCCCTTCGCAAGGTCGCGCGCGTCCGCCTCTCCACCGGGATCGAGGTCACCGCGTACATTCCTGGCGAAGGCCACAACCTCCAGGAGCACTCGATCGTGCTCGTGCGCGGCGGCCGTGTGAAGGACCTCCCCGGCGTTCGGTACAAGATCGTCCGCGGATCGCTCGACGCGCAAGGCGTCAAGAACCGCAAGCAGGCTCGCAGCCGCTACGGCGCGAAGATGGAGAAGAAGTAATGCCTCGTAAGGGAGCGGCCCCCAAGCGGCCCGTCATCAACGACCCGGTCTTCGGGGCACCCGTCGTCACCCAGCTCATCAACAAGGTGCTCCAGGACGGCAAGAAGTCCGTCGCCGAGTCCATCGTGTACGGCGCCCTCACCGGCGTCGGCGAGAAGACCGGCCAGGAGCCCGTCAGCGTCCTCAAGCGGGCGCTCGACAACGTACGCCCGTCGCTCGAGGTCAAGTCCCGCCGCGTCGGCGGTGCGACGTACCAGGTCCCGGTCGACGTCCGGCCCTCCCGCGCGAACACGCTCGCGCTGCGGTGGCTCGTCGACTTCGCCCACCAGCGCCGCGAGCACACGATGACCGAGCGCCTCACGAACGAGATCCTCGACGCGTCGAACGGCCTGGGTGCCGCGGTGAAGCGTCGCGAGGACGTTCACAAGATGGCCGAGTCCAACCGGGCGTTCGCCCACTACCGCTGGTAAGCGGAAACCGAAAGACGTAAGGGGAAACCGCTGTGGCACAGGACGTGCTCACCGACCTGAACAAGGTCCGCAACATCGGCATCATGGCGCACATCGACGCCGGCAAGACGACGACGACCGAGCGGATCCTGTTCTACACGGGCCTGAACTACAAGATCGGCGAAGTCCACGACGGCGCCGCCACGACGGACTGGATGGAGCAGGAGCAGGAGCGCGGCATCACCATCACCTCCGCCGCCGTGACGTGCTTCTGGAACAAGAACCAGATCAACATCATCGACACCCCCGGCCACGTCGACTTCACCGTCGAGGTGGAGCGCTCGCTTCGCGTACTCGACGGCGCGGTCGCGGTCTTCGACGGCAAGGAGGGCGTGGAGCCCCAGTCCGAAACCGTGTGGCGCCAGGCCGACAAGTACGAGGTCCCGCGTATCTGCTTCGTCAACAAGATGGACAAGCTGGGCGCCGACTTCTACTTCACCGTTCAGACGATCATCGACCGCCTGAAGGCGAAGCCGCTCGTCATCCAGCTCCCCATCGGCGCCGAGAACTCATTCGTCGGCGTCGTGGACCTGGTGCAGATGAAGGCGCTCGTGTGGCACGGCGAGACCGACCTCGGCGCGGCGTACGAGATCGAGGAGATCCCGGCCGACATGGCCGAGAAGGCCGCCAAGTACCGCGAGGAGCTGCTCGAGGCCGTCGCCGAGAGCGACGAGCACCTCCTGGAGAAGCACTTCAGCGGCGAGGAACTCACCATCGCGGACATCAAGGGCGCGATCCGCAAGCTCACCATCGCGAGCGAGGTCTACCCGGTTCTCTGCGGCTCGGCGTACAAGAACAAGGGCGTCCAGCCCATGCTCGACGCCGTCGTCGACTACCTGCCGTCGCCCCTCGACGTGCCCTCGATCGACGGCCACGCCCTCGGCGACGAGGAGAAGGCGATGGAGCGCCACTCGGACGCCACGGAGCCGTTCAGCGCCCTCGCGTTCAAGGTCGTCGCGCACCCGTTCTTCGGCAAGCTCACCTACATCCGCGTGTACTCCGGGCACCTGGACTCCGGCTCCGAGGTCCTCAACGCGACCAAGGACAACAAGGAACGCATCGGGAAGATCTTCCAGATGCACTCCAACAAGGAGAACCCGGTCGACAGCGTCACCGCCGGACACATCTACGCGGTGATCGGACTCAAGAACACGACGACGGGCGACACGCTCTGCGACAAGGCCCACCCCATCGTCCTCGAGTCGATGTCGTTCCCCGAGCCCGTCATCGAGGTCGCGATCGAGCCCAAGACCAAGGGTGACCAGGAGAAGCTCGGCATCGCGATCCAGAAGCTCGCCGAGGAGGACCCGACCTTCCGCGTCAAGCTCGACCCCGACACGGGTCAGACGATCATCGCGGGCATGGGCGAGCTGCACCTCGACATCCTCGTCGACCGCATGAAGCGCGAGTTCAAGGTCGAGGCGAACGTCGGCAAGCCCCAGGTCGCGTACCGCGAGACCATTCGCTCGAAGGTCGAGAAGGTCGACTACACCCACAAGAAGCAGACGGGTGGCTCCGGCCAATTCGCGAAGGTCATCGTCACGCTCGAGCCGCTCGACGCCGACGCCGAGGTCACCTACGAATTCGTCAACTCCGTCACCGGTGGTCGCGTTCCGCGGGAGTACATCCCGTCGGTCGACGCCGGTATCCAGTCCGCCATGGAGCTCGGCATCCTCGCCGGGTTCCCCATGGTGGGCGTCAAGGCAACGCTCCTCGACGGTCAGTACCATGAGGTCGACTCGTCCGAGATGGCGTTCAAGATCGCCGGGTCGATGGTGTTCAAGGAGGCCGCACGCAAGGCCAACCCTGTTCTCCTCGAGCCCGTCATGGCCGTCGAGGTGCGTACGCCCGAGGAATACATGGGCGACGTCATCGGCGACCTCAACTCCCGCCGCGGGCAGATCAACCACATGGGTGACGCTCACGGCATCAAGGTCGTCGAAGCCCTCGTCCCGCTGTCGGAGATGTTCGGGTACGTCGGCGACCTGCGGTCGAAGACTCAGGGCCGCGCCGTGTACACGATGCAGTTCGACAGCTATGCAGAAGTTCCTCGGAACGTCTCCGAGGAGATCATTGCCAAGACCCGGGGCGAGTAGTCCCACCGGTCCGAAAACAAGGAAGAATACGACCACTCGTTACCCGAGTCTCATTTCAGGAGGAAGTTCCCATGGCTAAGGCCAAGTTCGAGCGGACCAAGCCGCACGTCAACATCGGGACGATCGGTCACGTCGACCACGGCAAGACGACGCTGACCGCGGCCATCTCGAAGGTGCTGCACGATGAGTTCCCCGACCTCAACCCCTTCACCCCCTTCGACGACATCGACAAGGCGCCGGAGGAGAAGGAGCGCGGTATCACCATCAACATCGCGCACATCGAGTACGAGACCGCGAAGCGTCACTACGCGCACGTCGACGCCCCCGGTCACGCTGACTACATCAAGAACATGATCACCGGTGCCGCCCAGATGGACGGCGCGATCCTCGTGGTCGCGGCGACCGACGGCCCGATGGCGCAGACCCGCGAGCACGTGCTCCTCGCCCGTCAGGTCGGCGTCCCTTACCTCCTTGTCGCGCTGAACAAGGCCGACATGGTCGACGACGAGGAGATCCTCGAGCTCGTCGAGGTCGAGGTTCGTGACCTTCTCAACAGCCAGGGCTTCGACGGCGACAACGCCCCCGTGGTCAAGGTCTCGGCGCTCAAGGCGCTCGAGGGCGACGAGAAGTGGACGGCGACCGTCAAGGAGCTCATGGACGCGGTGGACGAGAACGTCCCCGAGCCCGTCCGCGACCTCGACAAGCCGTTCCTCATGCCGATCGAGGACGTCTTCACGATCACCGGTCGTGGAACGGTCGTCACCGGCAAGGTCGAGCGCGGCAAGCTGAAGATCAACTCCGAGGTCGAGATCCTCGGTATCCGTGCTCCGCAGAAGACCACGGTCACCGGCATCGAGACCTTCCACAAGTCGATGGACGAGTGCCAGGCCGGCGACAACACCGGTCTGCTGCTGCGCGGAACCAAGCGCGAGGACGTCGAGCGCGGTCAGGTCGTGTGTGCCCCCGGCACCACGACGCCGCACACGCAGTTCGAGGGCAAGGTCTACATCCTCAACAAGGACGAGGGTGGGCGCCACAACCCCTTCTACTCGAACTACCGTCCCCAGTTCTACATCCGCACCACGGACGTCACCGGCGTCATCACGCTGCCCGAGGGCACCGAGATGGTCATGCCGGGCGACACGACCGAGATGTCGGTTGAGCTGATCCAGCCCATCGCCCTCGAAGAGGGTCAGGGCTTCGCGATCCGTGAGGGTGGCCGCACCGTCGGCTCCGGCACGGTGACCAAGATCATCAAGTAACCCAGCTTCGAGTAGGTGGGGGTCCGCGAGAGCGGGCCCCCACCGACCCGGGGGGCCAGACTGGCGTAGGACGCCGGAATCTGGCACACTGTCGGGGTTGCCCATCGAGGGTGACCTTCGATTGCCCCCCGAAACCCACACTCGGCCGCTTCGCCGCCGTGTGTCGCGCCAAGCGACACGCCCGAGCGCGGGGGTCGGGGTGGGAGACATGAGTCGGACGAGAGAAAAGGCAGAACCACGCCATGGCGGGACAGAAGATCCGCATCAGGCTGAAGAGCTATGACCACGAGGTCATCGACTCCTCGGCCCGCAAGATCGTGGAAACGGTCACGCGTGCCGGCGCCACCGTCGTCGGCCCCGTCCCGCTTCCGACGGAGAAGAACGTCTTCGTGGTGATCCGCTCTCCGCACAAGTACAAGGACAGCCGCGAGCACTTCGAGATGCGCACGCACAAGCGCCTCATCGACATCGTCGACCCGACGCCCAAGGCCGTCGACTCGCTCATGCGGCTCGACCTGCCCGCAGACGTCAACATCGAGATCAAGCTCTAGAGCCCACGGGGATACGCATCATGACTACCTCCACCGCCCAGCGCGACGTCACGGCGCTGCTCGGGACCAAGCTCGGGATGACCCAGGTGTGGGACGCCGAGGGACGCATCGTCCCCGTCACGGTCGTCCAGGTCGACACCAACGTCGTCACGCAGGTGCGCACCGAGGACAAGGACGGCTACAGCGCCGTCCAGCTCGGTTTCGGCGCCATCGACCCGCGCAAGGTGACCAAGCCCCTCAAGGGCCACTTCGAGAAGGCCGGCGTGACGCCGCGCCGCCACGTCGCCGAGGTTCGCACCGCCAACGCCGCGTCCTTCGAGCTCGGCCAGGAACTGACGGCCGAGGTCTTCGAGGTCGGCCAGCTCGTCGACGTCACCGGGACGACGAAGGGCAAGGGTTTCGCCGGAGTGATGAAGCGTCACGGATTCCGCGGCGTCAGCTCCTCCCACGGGTCGCACCGCAACCACCGCAAGCCCGGCTCGATCGGCTCGTCCGCGACGCCGTCGCGGGTCTTCAAGGGCCTCAAGATGGCCGGTCGCATGGGTAACGCTCGTCGTACCGTCCAGAACGTCGCCGTCCAGGCGGTCGACGTCGAGAAGGGCGTGCTGCTCATCAAGGGCGCCGTCCCGGGCAACAAGGGCGGCATCGTCCTCATCCGTTCAGCCGCGAAGGGGGCGTGAGATGGCACCCGCGATCACCGTTGACGTGATGGACGCGACCGGCAAGAAGTCCGGAACGGCCGACCTCCCGGCCGAGTACTTCGACGTCGACGCGAACATCCCCCTGATCCACCAGGTCGTCGTCGCGCAGCGCGCGGCCGCTCGCCAGGGCTCGGCCGCCACGAAGACCCGCGGCATGGTCGCGGGCGGCGGCAAGAAGCCGTACCGCCAGAAGGGAACCGGTAACGCCCGCCAGGGCTCGATCCGCGCCCCGCAGTACGCGGGCGGCGGCGTCGTGCACGGCCCGCAGCCCCGCGACTACTCGCAGCGGACGCCCAAGAAGATGAAGGCCGCCGCCCTCCGCGGCGCGCTCTCGGACCGCGCCCGCAACGATCGCGTCCACGTCGTCACGGCTCTCACGCCCACCGACGCCCCGTCGACCAAGGCGGCCAAGTTCGCGCTCGAATCTCTCACCGGGAGCCGGTCGGCGCTCGTCGTCATCGAGCGTTCCGACGAGGCCGCGGCGTTGTCGCTTCGCAACCTTCCCGATGTTCACGTCCTCTGGGTCGACCAGCTCAACACGTACGACGTGGTGACGCACGACGACGTCGTGTTCACCGACGGCGCCCTCAAGGCGTTCCTCGCCGGGCCGGCCACGGGCGCATCCGCCAAGGCCGTCGCCACCGAGTCTGAGGCAACGCAGTCCGAGTCCGCCGCGACCACGGAGGAGACGAAGTGACCGCCACCCACAAGGACCCGCGCGACGTCCTCATCAAGCCCGTCGTGTCGGAGAAGAGCTACGCGCTGATGGACCTCGGAAAGTACACCTTCGAGGTCGACCCGCGCTCGAACAAGACGGAGATCAAGATCGCCATCGAGCAGGTGTTCGGCGTGAAGGTCGCATCGGTCAACACCATCAACCGTCAGGGCAAGACGCGTCGCACGCGTTATGGCCTGGGCAAGCGCAAGGACGTCAAGCGCGCGATCGTCACCCTGGTGGCGGGCGAGTCGATCGACGTCTTCGGCGGGCCGGTCGGCTAGAAGGGGCATCGAGACTCATGGCAATCCGCAAGTACAAGCCGACCACGCCGGGACGGCGCGGCGCGTCCGTCGCCGACTTCGCCGAGATCACCCGGACGACGCCCGAGAAGTCGCTCGTGCGTCCGCTCACGAAGACGGGCGGCCGCAACAACGCCGGCCGGATCACGACGCGTCACCAGGGCGGCGGACACAAGCGCGCCTACCGCGTTATCGACTTCCGTCGCCACGATAAGGACGGCGTCCCCGCGAAGGTGGCGCACATCGAGTACGACCCGAACCGTACGGCGCGCATCGCGCTCCTGCACTACGCGGACGGGACGAAGCGCTACATCATCGCCCCGGAGAAGCTCAAGCAGGGTGACTCGGTCGAGGCCGGAGCCGCGGCCGACATCAAGCCCGGCAACAACCTGCCGCTGCGCAACATCCCCGTCGGCACCGTGGTGCACGCGATCGAGCTCCGCCCGGGCGGCGGCGCGAAGATCGCCCGTTCCGCGGGCGCGTCGGTCCAGCTGGTCGCGAAGGACGGCGCGATGGCCCAGTTGCGCATGCCGTCCGGCGAGATCCGCAACGTCGACGCGCGTTGCCGCGCGACGGTCGGCGAGGTCGGCAACGCCGAGCAGTCGAACATCAACTGGGGCAAGGCCGGCCGCAATCGCTGGAAGGGCAAGCGCCCGAGCGTGCGCGGCGTCGTCATGAACCCGGTCGACCACCCGCACGGCGGTGGCGAGGGCAAGACGTCCGGCGGGCGTCACCCGGTGAGCCCTTGGGGCAAGCCGGAGGGTCGTACCCGCCACGCCAAGAAGGAAAGCAACAAGCTCATCGTCCGCCGCCGCCGCACCGGCAAGAACAAGCGCTAAGGAGCCTCGGACATGCCACGGAGTTTGAAGAAGGGCCCCTTCGTCGACGGCCACCTTCAGAAGAAGGTCGACGCCCAGAACGGCGCCGGTACCAAGAACGTCATCAAGACGTGGTCGCGCCGCAGCGTCATCACGCCGGACTTCCTGGGGCATACCTTCGCGGTTCACGACGGGCGCAAGCACGTCCCGGTGTTCGTCACGGAGGCGATGGTCGGCCACAAGCTGGGCGAGTTCGCGCCGACGCGCACGTTCAAGGGCCACATCAAGGACGACCGCAAGGGGCGTCGCGGTTAACCGCGGCGAAGGAAGGCAAGCCATGGAAGCAATCGCGCAAGCGCGTCACCTCCGGGTCACGGCGCAGAAGGCGCGTCGCGTCGTCGCCCTCGCGCGGGGCGGGGTCGCGACCGACGTCGTCGCGTCGCTGAAGTTCCAGCCCCAAGCCGTCGCCGAGCCGCTCCGCAAGCTCATCGAGTCGGCCATCGCGAACGCCCGCGTCAAGGCGGAGGAGTTCGGGGAGCGTTTCGACGACTCCGACCTTCTCATCAAGGAGATCTACGTGGACGAGGGCCCGACGATGAAGCGGATCCGTCCGCGCGCCCAGGGCCGCGCCGCTCGCATTCTCAAGCGCACGTGCCACATCACGGTCGTCGTCGCCACGCCGGACGCCGTCATCCAGGAAGGGGCCCGATAGTGGGACAGAAGGTCAACCCGCACGGCTACCGCCTCGGGATTACCACCGACCACCGTTCGCGGTGGTTCGCCGACTCGACCAAGAAGGGCGAGCGGTACCGCGACTACGTGGTCGAGGACGTCAAGATCCGCAAGCTCATGTCCGAGGGCCTCGAGCGCGCGGGCGTGTCCAAGGTGGAGATCGAGCGCACGCGTGAGCGCGTCCGCGTCGACCTCCACACGGCGCGTCCCGGCATCGTCATCGGGCGCCGAGGCGCCGAGGCGGACAAGCTGCGCGCGAACCTCGAGAAGCTCACCGGCAAGCAGGTGCAGCTCAACATCCTCGAGGTGAAGAACGCCGAGATGGACGCCCAGCTCGTCGCGCAGGGCATCGCGGAGCAGCTCGCCTCCCGCGTGGCCTTCCGTCGCGCCATGCGCAAGGGTATGCAGTCCGCCCAGCGGGCCGGCGCCAAGGGAATCCGCGTCCAGTGCTCGGGCCGCCTCGGCGGCGCCGAGATGTCCCGGTCGGAGTTCTACCGCGAAGGACGCGTTCCGCTCCACACGTTGCGCGCGAACATCGACTACGGGTTCTTCGAGTCCAAGACGACGTTCGGCATCATCGGCGTCAAGGTCTGGATCTACAAGGGCGACATGACGGAGAAGGAGTGGGCGGCCGAGCAGGCCAAGGCTCCTCGTCCCCAGCGTGGCGGTGGCCGTGGCGACCGTGGTCCGCGCGGCGGCGACTCCGGTCGTTCGTCTGGCTCGACCGGCGCGTCCGCCTCGACCGGCTCGTCCGCGTCGTCGGCCCCGACCGCCTCGACGCCCGAGCCCGCCGCGAACGCCGCTCCCGCGGACGCCGCCCCGGCCGACGCCCCGACGGAATCGACGGAGGCCTGACATGTTGATCCCTCGTCGCGTCAAGCACCGCAAGCAGCACCACCCGCGCCGGACCGGCGCGGCCTCGGGCGGCACCGAGGTCACGTTCGGCGACTACGGCATCCAGGCCCTCGAGCCGGCGTACGTCACGAACCGCCAGATCGAGGCCGCCCGTATCGCCATGACCCGTCACGTCAAGCGTGGCGGAAAGGTGTGGATCAACATCTACCCCGACCGTCCGCTCACCAAGAAGCCCGCCGAGACCCGCATGGGTTCCGGCAAGGGCTCGCCCGAGTGGTGGGTCGCGAACGTGAAGCCGGGACGCGTGCTCTTCGAGCTCGCCGGAGTCCCCGAGCCGCTCGCTCGCGAGGCGATGAGCCGCGCCCAGCACAAGCTCCCCATGAAGACCCGATTCGTGTCGCGGGAAGGCGGTGACCAGTAATGGCCGTCGGAAGCAAGGACCTCGCACCCGAGGAACTCGACGCGATGGAGGACTCGCGCCTCGTCGAGGAGCTCCGCAAGGCGAAGGAGGAGCTGTTCAACCTCCGGTTCCAGTCCGCCACCGGGCAGCTGGAGAACCACGGACGCCTCAAGGCCGTCAAGCGTGACATCGCCCGTATCTACACGATTCTGCGCGAGCGCGAGCTCGGCATCCGGACCGCGCCGTCGGCGGAAGCGAAGTAGGGAAAGAACTATGGCTCACGAGCACAGCACGGCGACCGCCGACCACCGCGCGTACCGCAAGACGCGTCGCGGCTACGTCACCTCCGACAAGATGAGCAAGACCATCACGGTCGAGGTCGAGGACCGCGTCAAGCACCCGCTGTACGGCAAGGTCCTCCGTCGCACCACCAAGATCAAGGCGCACGACGAGGCGAACACCGCCGGCGTCGGCGACCTCGTCCTCATCATGGAAACCCGCCCGTTGTCGGCCACCAAGCGCTGGCGACTGGTGGAGATCATCGAAAAGGCCCGCTAACCGTTCGGACAGGCTCGCCCCGCGAGAACCCCTCGACAGGAGTACGACATGATTCAGCAGGAGTCGCGACTGCGCGTCGCCGACAACACCGGTGCCAAGGAGATCTTGTGCATCCGGGTTCTCGGCGGCTCCAAGCGACGCTACGCCGGCATCGGCGACGTCATCGTCGCTACGGTGAAGGACGCGATCCCCGGCGGCGGGGTGAAGAAGGGCGAGGTCGTCAAGGCCGTCATCGTGAGGACCGTCAAGCCCTCCCGGCGTCCCGACGGGTCGTACATCCGCTTCGACGAGAACGCCGCCGTCCTCCTCCGGGGCAAGGACACGGACCCTCGCGGGACGCGCATCTTCGGCCCGGTCGGGCGCGAGCTGCGCGACCGCAAGTTCATGAAGATCATCTCGCTCGCACCGGAGGTCATCTGATGGCGAAGATCAAGAAGGGCGATCAGGTGATCATCATCGCCGGTCGCGACCGCGGCAAGGAGGGGCGCGTGCTTGAGGTGCTCACCGAACGCGACCAGCTGATCGTCGAGGGCATCCAGCGTGTGCAGCGGCACCTCAAGCCGAACATGCGCAAGGCGCACCCCGAGGGGGGCATCGTCTCCCTCGAGGCGCCGATCCACGCGTCGAACGTGATGCTGATCGACCCCCAGACCAAGAAGGGCACCCGTGTGGGTTACCGCACGGAAGAGGTAGAGCGTGACGGACGCAAGCGCACGGTGCGTGTGCGGATCGCCAAGCGCTCGGGCAAGGACGTGTGATGGCCACCGCAACGCAACCGCGGCTCAAGGAGCGCTATCGCGGCGAGATCATCAAGGCCCTGCGCGACGAGTTCAAGCACGGCAACGTCAACGAGGTCGCCGGTCTGACGAAGGTCGTCGTCAACATGGGCGTCGGTGAGGCCGCGAAGGACTCCAAGCTCATCGACGGCGCGATCGCCGACCTCGCCGCGATCACCGGGCAGAAGCCCCAGGTGACGAAGGCGAAGAAGTCCATCGCGCAGTTCAAGCTTCGCGAGGGCCAGCACATTGGCGCTCACGTCACGCTCCGGGGCGACCGGATGTGGGAGTTCCTCGACCGGCTGCTGTCGATCGCGCTTCCCCGCATCCGCGACTTCCGGGGCCTGAGCCCCAAGCAGTTCGACGGCCACGGCAACTACACGTTCGGTCTCACGGAGCAGTCGGTGTTCCACGAGATCGACCAGGACAAGATCGACCGGGTGCGCGGCATGGACATCACCATCGTCACCACCGCCACGACCGACGAGGAAGGCCGGGCGCTCCTCAAGCACCTGGGCTTCCCCTTCAAGGAGAAGTGATGGCTAAGACCGCCCTGAAGAACAAGGCAGAGCGCAAGCCCAAGTTCGCCTCGCGCGCGTACACGCGTTGCCAGCGGTGCGGCCGTCCGCGTTCCGTCTACCGCAAGTTCGGACTGTGCCGCGTGTGCTTCCGCGAGATGGCCCACGCCGGCGAACTCCCCGGCATCACGAAGAGCAGCTGGTAACCACGACGCCGAAGGTCCCCACCGGGAAACCACGACGAGGAAGAACAGACCACTCATGACGATGACAGACCCGATCGCGGACATGCTGACGCGGCTCCGGAACGCCAACGCGGCGTACCACGAGACCGTGTCCATGCCGCACTCGAAGCTCAAGGCGAACGTCGCGAAGATCCTCGAGGCCGAGGGCTACATCCTCGGCTCGAGCGTCGCCGACGCCGAGGTGGGCAAGACGCTCACGCTCACGCTCAAGTACGGCCCGAACCGCGAGCGCTCGCTCGCGGGAGTGCGCCGCGTGTCCAAGCCGGGACTTCGCGTCTACGCGAAGTCGACGAACCTCCCGCGCGTTCTCGGCGGGCTCGGCGTGGCCATCCTGTCCACCTCCTCGGGGCTCCTCACGGACCGCGAGGCCGAAAAGAAGGGCGTGGGCGGGGAAGTCCTCGCCTTCGTCTGGTAGCGGGGAGGACCGGAATGTCTCGCATTGGCAAGGCGCCCGTGGCCATCCCGGCCGGCGTCGAGGTATCCATCGCGGGCGACGTGGTGACGGTCAAGGGGCCGAAGGGCACCCTGAGCCACACCGTGGCCGCCCCCATCACCGTCGCGAAGACCGATGAGCAGGTCGAGGTCAAGCGCCCCGACGACGAGCGCATCTCGAAATCGCTTCACGGACTCACCCGCACCCTGATCGCCAACATGGTGATCGGAGTGACGGAGGGGTACGAGAAGAACCTCGAGATTGTCGGCACCGGTTACCGCGTCGCTCAAAAGGGTTCGGACCTCGAGTTCTCGCTCGGCTTCTCGCACCCGGTGCTCGTCAAAGCGCCGTCGGGGATCACGTTCACCTCGGAGAGTCCCACGAAGGTCACCATCCGAGGCATCGACAAGCAACAGGTCGGCGAGGTCGCCGCGAACGTCCGGAAGATCCGGCCGCCGGAGCCCTACAAGGGCAAGGGCGTGCGGTACGTCGGCGAGAAGGTCCGCCGTAAGGCAGGAAAGGCGGGGAAGAAGTAATGGCACTCGTCATCAAGGGCAAGGACCGCGCCGCGCAGCGGAAGCGTCGCCACGTCCGCCTGCGCAAGCGCATCGCCGGAACGTCGTCGAAGCCGAGGCTCGTCGTGACGCGATCGACGCGGCACATGGTCGCGCAGGTCGTCGACGACTCGACGGGCCGGACCCTCGTGTCCGCCTCGACGCTCGAGGCGGATCTGCGCGGCGCCAAGTCCGACAAGACCGGCAAGGCCACGGCGGTGGGCAAGCTCGTCGCCGAGCGCGCCAAGAAGGCCGGCATCTCCGAGGTCGTCTTCGACCGCGGGGGCAACAAGTACCACGGTCGCGTAGCGGCCGTCGCGGATGGCGCGCGGGAAGGCGGGCTGTCCCTGTGACCGGCTTCATCACGACGAAGGACTGCAACCATGGCTGACAACAGCGACCGCGGCGGACGCCGCGACAACCGCCGGGGCTCTGAGCCCGAGAACAAGTTCATCGAGCGCGTCATCACGATCAACCGCGTCTCGAAGGTCGTCAAGGGCGGCCGACGCTTCAACTTCACGGCGCTCGTCGTCGTGGGCGACGGCGACGGCAACGTCGGCGTCGGCTACGGCAAGGCGAAAGAGGTCCCCGTCGCGATCTCGAAGGGGGTCGAGGAGGCGAAGAGGTCGTTCTTCCGCGTTCCCCGCATCCAGGGGACGATCCCTCACCCCGTCCAGGGCGAGGCCGCGGCGGGAGTGGTGTTCCTGCGGCCGGCGTCCCCCGGTACCGGGGTGATCGCGGGCGGACCCGTCCGCGCGGTGCTCGAGTGCGCGGGAATCCACGACGTCCTCTCGAAGTCGCTCGGCTCGTCGAACGCGATCAACATCGTGCGCGCGACCGTGGCGGCGCTCAAGGGGCTTGAGTCGCCCGAGGCCGTCGCCGCTCGCCGAGGCAAGAACATCGAGGACGTGGCGCCGCACGCGTTGCTGCGCGCCCAGGCTGCGGGGTCGAAGTGATGGCACGCCTGAAGGTCACGCAGAAGAAGTCCGGCATCGGCACCAAGCCGAACCACCGCGAGACGCTCCGATCGCTCGGGCTGAAGCGCGTGGGAGACATCGTCGTCAAGGAGGACCGTCCCGAGATCCGCGGGATGGTCAAGACGGTGGCGCACCTTGTCACCGTGGAGGAGGTTGAGTAATGGCTGAGGACAAGAAGCCGGCGGCCAAGAAGCCGGCGGCCGCAAAGCCCGCGGCCAAGAAGCCCGCGGCCAAGAAGCCCGCCACGAAGGCACCGGCCGCGAAGCCCGCGGCCAAGTCGCCGACGACGTCGGCGGCGAAGCCTGCCGCCAAGACCGCCGCGAAGTCGGCGGCCCCGAAGTCGGCGGCCGCGAAGCCCGCCGCGAAGGCGACGGACGAGAAGCCAGCGGCGAAGTCGTCGTCCGCGAAGTCGTCGTCCGCGTCGACCGAGAAGAAGCCGGCGGCGAAGGCGGCGAGCAAGCCGAAGGCCAAGAAGGTGCCCGCGCCGAAGGTCGACGCGCTTCAGATGCATCACCTTCGCCCGGCTCCGGGCGCCCACACGCCCAAGACGCGCGTGGGACGCGGTGAGGGGTCGAAGGGCAAGACCGCGGGACGCGGGACCAAGGGCACGGGGGCTCGCTACCAGGTCGCGCCGCGCTTCGAGGGCGGCCAGACCCCGATCCACATGCGCATTCCTAAGCTCCGTGGATTCAAGAGTCCGTTCAAGGTCACGTACCAGGTCGTGAACGTCGCGCAGATCGCCGAGCTGTACCCGAAGGGCGGCACCGTGACGAAGCTCGACCTGGTCGAGAAGGGCGCGGTGCGCAAGAACCGCCCCGTGAAGGTACTGGGCGACGGCGAAATCGCCGTCAAGGTCACCGTGGTGGATGCCGATCGTGTTTCGCAGTCCGCGAAGTCCAAGATCGAAGCCGCTGGCGGGTCCGTCAACCAAGGCTAGAGTCGAGGGCGAACCCGGAAGGCGGGTCGCTCGCGCGCGAGGCGAAGGGGAAGGCTAATGCTCGGAGGATTCGTCAGTGCGTTCCGCACTCCCGACCTGCGTCGCAAGCTCCTCTTCACGCTCGGGGTGCTCGTGCTGTACCGGCTGGGCGCCTCCGTGCCGACGCCGGGGGTCGACTACGTCGCCGTCCAGCAGTGCATCAAGCTCGGTGAATCGACGTCCGTCGTCCAGTTGATCAACGCGTTCAGCGGCGGAGCGCTGCTCCGCTTGTCGGTCTTCGCGCTCGGCGTCATGCCGTACATCACGGCGAGCATCATCGTCCAGCTGCTCCGCACCCTCATTCCGCGCTTCCAGGCGCTGCACGAGGAGGGACACGACGG
Organism: uncultured Actinomycetota bacterium; assembly: GCA_963823015.1. GTDB lineage: Bacteria > Actinomycetota > Actinomycetes > Actinomycetales > Demequinaceae > JAFGBM01. The sequence continues at coordinate 55,218 of CAWGJW010000004.1, forward strand.
CCAGGCGAAGCTCACCCAGTACACCCGGTACATCACCATCGGCTTCGCGGCCATGCAGTCCGCGTCGTACATCACGCTCGCGCGCAACGGCCTGCTCCTGCAGAACTGCCAGAGCCCGCTTCTGGTGAGTGAGTCGTGGTACTCGATCGCCGTGATGATCCTCACCATGACCGCGGGCACCGTCCTGATCATGTGGCTCGGCGAGCGAATCACCGAGCGCGGGATCGGCAACGGAATGTCGCTCCTGATCTTCACCTCGATCGCCTCGGGCTTCGCGTCGGCGGGAACGTCCATCGGTAGCACGAGCGGTGGCGCGAACTTCACGGGTCTGTGGGTGATCCTCACCGTGCTCGCCGTCGTGGTGGTCATCGTCTTCGTCGAGCAATCCCAACGCCGAATACCCGTCCAATACGCGAAACGCATGGTCGGACGGAAGATGATCGGCGGCACGTCGACCTATATCCCGATCAAGATCAACATGGCGGGCGTGATCCCCGTGATCTTCGCGTCGTCCCTACTGACGCTTCCCCAATTGGTCATCCAATTCACGGGGAACAACCCGTCGGCGTGGTCGGTCTGGCTTCAGAAGTACCTTGTGCCGACGGGCGCGCCGCTGAACATGCTGATGTACGCGTTGTTCGTGGTCTTCTTCGCCTACTTCTACACGGCGATCACGTTCAACCCGGACGAGGTCGCCGACAACATGAAGAAGTACGGCGGGTTCATCCCGGGCATCCGACCGGGCAAGCCGACGGCCCAGTACCTCGACTACGTCCTCTCGCGCATCACGGCGGCGGGTTCTCTCTACCTCGCGATCGTCGCGCTCGTGCCGACCGTCCTCTTCGTCGCGCTCCAACTCAACTCCCGCCTGCCGTTCGGCGGTTCGTCGCTCATCATCGTCGTGGGCGTTGGGCTTGACACCGTCAAACGTATCCAGGCGCAACTCGAGCAGCGACACTACGAAGGGTTCCTCCGGTAATGCGCATCGTGCTGCTCGGCCCGCCCGGCGCGGGCAAGGGGACCCAGGCTGCCCGTCTGGCGGAGCGCTGGGGCGTCCCCGCGATCTCGACGGGCGACATCTTCCGCGCGAACGTCTCGGGCGGCACCGAGCTCGGGGCTAAGGCGAAGGAATACATGGACGCGGGCGCCTTGGTGCCCGACGAGGTGACGAACGCCATGGTGCGCGACCGCCTCGACCAGGACGACGCGGCGAACGGCTTCCTGCTCGACGGATTCCCGCGAAACCCGGACCAGGCGGTCGAGCTCGACACGATGCTCGCGGAGCTCGGCGTCGAGCTCGGTAGCGCCATCGAGATCACCGCCGACGAGGACGCGGTCACCGAACGCCTCCTCAAACGCGCCGAGATCGAAGGTCGAACCGACGACCGCGAGGACGTCGTACGCGAGCGGCTCCGCGTCTACGCGGAGAAGACGGCACCCGTCACGGCGTATTACGAAGGCCAGGGGCTCCTCGTACGCGTCGACGGCCTCGGCGACGTCGACGAGGTCACCGAGAGGATTCTCGCGGCGCTCGAGAGTCGCTAAGCGTGGCACGCGAGCGCGTCCGCCTCAAGTCGCGCGAGGAGATGCGGCTGATGGCCGTCGCGGGGGTCGTGGTCGAGAGGGCCCTCGCGGCCGCGGTCCAGACCGCCGTGGAGGGCGCCACGACGCGGGACGTTGACGAGGCCGCCGCCGCCGTCATCCGCGAATGTCGCGCCACGCCGAGCTTCCTCGGCTATCACGGCTACCCCGCGACCACGTGCGTATCCGTAAACGAGGAGGTCGTACACGGGATACCCGGCCCGAGAGTCCTCCGCGCGGGGGACATCGTGTCGATCGACTGCGGAGCGATCGTCGAGGGCTGGCACGGCGACAGCGCCGTCAGCCTGATCGTCGGCGAGCCGATCGCCGAAGCCGACGCCGCACTCGTCGGAGCGACCCGCGCCGCCCTCTGGGACGGAATCGCCGCGCTCGCGACGGCCCGTACGATCGCCGACGTGGCGGGGGCCATCGAGGCGACGGCCCTCCGGGAGGAGCTCACCCCGATCGACGGCTACGTGGGGCACGGGATCGGCAGAGAGATGCACGAGGCCCCCGACGTGCCGAACGAGCGGCTCGGAGGGCGGGAGGCCCGCGTGCGACGCGGCCTGTGCGTCGCCATCGAGCCCATGTTCTCGCGGGGGCGGCGCGAGACGTCCGTGCTCGACGACGGGTGGACGGTCGTGACCGACGACGGCGCGCGGTCCGCGCACTGGGAACACTCGGTGGCGCTGCACGACGGCGGAGTCTGGGTGCTCACGGCCGGCGACGGCGGTGCCGTCGAACTCGGCGCGCGGGGGATCGTTCCGGTCGCCCCTTAGAGACTGCCCACGCCCGTGTGCGGAATCTCACGCCTCGTCACGCATCCGTTACCGAGCGGCCACCGTCGCGCAACGTCCGTCGAGTAGCGTCGGGGGCGAGCCCCAAGGTCGTGGCGACATCCAGACCCCAGAAAGGACTTTCTCATGGCACGTGTCCGCCTCACGCCGCGGTCGTACGACGAGGACGTCGCCCGCGCGCTCAATCCCGAGGTCCGCGGTTCCGAACTCGTCGCGCTCGCCGCCCATCGGGACACGAGCGTCCGCGCGGCCGTCGCGTCGCGCTCCGACGCCCCGATGGCGACGCTCATCTGCCTCGCCCACGAAAGCGATCGTCGCATCCTCGAGGCCCTGGTCGGCAACCCCGGTAGCCCTCCGTGGGTGCTCCGCCAACTCGCGGTGGACCGTCGAGCGGAGATTAGCGAACGTGCCCTCGCGAGGCTTCGCCTGGTCGACGACCCCGCCCGGGCCGTCTGACCGCTGCGCGCGAGCGCCCGCCGCCCGTACGGGCGGGCGACGACCCGAAACCTCGGCGACGGGACGCCGGACGGGACGCCGGGAGCGTTCGGCGAACCCGATTCGTTTCCCTCATGCTGGGGGTTCATCGATGACGGATCGTGACGTATCTCACCGTTGGTGATCTGTCTAGTTCGTCACAAAGGCTCGGTTAGGGAAGGCCGACGATTCTACGATGAAAAGCGGACGGATTCGGATGGAAGGTGGATGACCCCATGGCTCTCGGTATGTCTCCAGCCAAGCGCACGACGGACGATGTCGCGCGCGCCCTTGACCCCAGCGTGACCGGCGTCGACCTTCTCCCGCTCGCCGTTCACCGCGACCCCGCGGTCCGCGTCGCCGTCGCTTCCCGGACCGACTGCCCGATGGGCGCCCTGCTCGCCCTTGGCCACGACCGGAACACGGACGTCCTCGCCGCGCTCGTACGCAACGCGCGCGCACCCGAGACGCTCATTCGCCAACTCGCCGAGCACCGCAAGCCGGAGATCCGCGACGCGGCTCTCATGCGGCTGAAGAGGGCGTTCCGCTAGCCGGCGTCGCTTGCTGTCCGCGCGTCCGCCCCACCCGGGACGGGCGCGCGGTTGAGTTTCCCCTGCAAACTGCCGTATAGTTGCCGGTCGGGCGTTTTCGCATGCCCACCCCCCGTATTCGTCAACGTTAGTGGAGTCAATGGCCAAGAAGGACGGCGTCATCGAGATCGAGGGCACCGTGGTCGAGGCACTTCCGAACGCGTCGTTCCGAGTGGAACTCGCCAACGGTCACCTCGTCCTCGCCCACATCTCGGGCAAGATGCGTCAGCACTACATCCGGATCCTCCCCGAGGACCGTGTAGTGGTGGAGCTCACGCCTTACGACCTTTCCCGCGGCCGCATCGTCTACCGCTACAAGTAAAGACCGTCGCCGACGCTCGCGCGTCTGAGCGCCGGCGGTGAAGGAATGAGTAATGAAGGTCAAGCCCAGCGTTAAGCCGATCTGCGACAAGTGCAAGGTCATTCGTCGCGGTGGCCGCGTCATGGTCATCTGCGAAAACCTGCGCCACAAGCAGCGTCAGGGCTAGGCCGTACGACGTCTCGCCACCACACCGGTGGCACCCCCGGCTCGGAGGCCGGGGCCCGCTCGATGAGCGGGACGGCGAGGCGGAGAACCTCCGACGAGTAGTGGAGTAACGAACATGGCCCGACTGGTCGGTGTCGACCTTCCGCGCGACAAGCGCATGGAGGTCGCCCTCACGTACATCTTTGGCATCGGTCGCACGCGCGCGCTCAAGGCGCTCGCCGCGACCGACGTCAGCCCGGACATGCGCGTCAAGGACGCGTCCGACGAGCAGCTCGTCGCGCTTCGCGACTACATCGAGGCGAACTACCAGGTCGAAGGCGACCTGCGCCGCGAGGTACAGGCGGACATCCGCCGCAAGGTCGAGATCGGCGCGTACCAGGGCATCCGGCACCGCCGCGGCATGCCCGTGCGCGGTCAGCGCACCAAGACCAACGCCCGTACGCGTAAGGGCCCCAAGAAGACCGTCGCCGGAAAGAAGAAGGCATAACCCATGGCCGCTCCCGTTCGTAAGCCGCGCAAGAAGATCAAGAAGACCGTCGACCACGGCCAGGCGCACATCAAGTCCACGTTCAACAACACGATCATCTCCATCACCGACCCCTCCGGGGCGGTCGTGTCGTGGTCGTCGTCCGGACAGGTGGGCTACAAGGGTTCCCGGAAGTCCACGCCGTTCGCGGCGCAGTTGGCCGCCGAGGCCGCCGCGCGCAAGGCGAAGGACGCCGGCATGACCAAGGTGGACGTCTTCGTGAAGGGGCCCGGATCGGGCCGCGACACGGCGATCCGTTCGCTCACGGCCGCTGGCCTCGACGTCACCTCCATCAAGGACGTGACCCCTCAGGCGCACAACGGTTGCCGGCCGCCCAAGCGCCGCCGCAACTAGAACCACCTGTACAAGCGGGGGCAACCGCCCGGTTGCGCCCGCCCTCTCACAAGTCCATATGAAGTCGGCACACGCAAGCCCCCCGCTCGGCGGACAGAGGTCGTCGGGGGCCAAACGGGCATCAAATAGCGGATGTCTGGGAAGGAAGTACCGTGCTCATCGCGCAACGTCCCACGCTGACCGAGAAGGTCATCGCGGACAACCGTTCGCAGTTCTCCCTTAAGCCCCTCGAGCCGGGTTTCGGCTACACGCTCGGGAACTCGCTCCGTCGCACGCTTCTGTCGTCGATCCCCGGCGCGGCCATCACGTCCGTTCGCTTCGAGGGCGTCCTCCACGAGTTCACGACGATCGAGGGCGTGAAGGAGGATGTCACCGAGATCCTCCTGAACCTCAAGAGCCTCGTCGTGTCCTCGCAGAACGACGAGCCCGTCATCATGTACCTCCGCAAGAGCGGCGCGGGCGCCGTCACGGGCGCCGACATCGCCCCGCCTGCAGGCGTTGAGATTCACAACCCCGACCTCCACATCGCGACGCTGAACTCCAAGGCGAAGTTCGAGGTGGAGATGACGGTCGAGCGGGGCCGTGGCTACGTTCCGGCGACGCTCAACAAGCAGTACGACGCCGAGATCGGCCAGATTCCCGTCGACTCGATCTACTCGCCCGTGCTCAAGGTGACCTACAAGGTCGAGGCGACCCGCGTCGCCCAGCGCACGGACTTCGACGAGCTCGTCATCGACGTCGAGACCAAGTCGTCGATCTCCCCGCGCGACGCGCTCGCGTCGGCGGGATCGACGCTGGTGGAGCTCTTCTCACTCGCCCGCGGCCTCAACGAGGCGGCGGAGGGCATCGAGATCGGCCCGTCGGACAGCGACGAGTCGCTCGAGGAGGACTACAACCTCCCGGTCGAGGAGCTCAACCTCACGCAGCGTTCGTACAACTGCCTCAAGCGCGAGGGTATCCACACCGTGGGAGAGCTCACCGCGCGCAGCGAGGCCGACCTGATGGACATTCGCAACTTCGGACAGAAGTCGATTACCGAGGTGAAGGAGAAGCTCGCCGAGCTCGGCTTCTCGCTCAAGGACGGCGGGAGCGACTACGACCCGGCCGTCTCCGGCGTCTACTTCTCCGGTAACGAAGACAACTAGGGAGTGAGATCATGCCTACCCCGACCAAGGGTGCCCGGCTGGGCGGCGGACCGGCTCACGAGCGCCTCATGCTCGCGAACCTCGCACAGAGCCTCTTCGAGCACGGCCGGATCACGACGACGCTGACGCGCGCCAAGCGCGTCCGCCCGTACGCCGAGCGGCTGATCACCTTCGCGAAGCGCGGCGACCTCGCGTCTCGTCGCCGCGTCATGGGCGTCATTCGCGACAAGTCCGTCGTGCATACGCTCTTCACCGAGATCGGTCCGGCCTTCGCGGAGCGTCCCGGCGGCTATACGCGGATCACGAAGGTCGGCACGCGCAAGGGCGACAACGCGCCCCTCGCCGTGATCGAGCTCGTCGACGGTTCGCTCAGCGACAAGCAGTCGGTCGTCGCCGAGGCGTCGAAGGCCGCGGAACGCTCGGCCAAGGACGACGCCGCGAAGACGACGGAGAAGAAGGCCGACGCGAAGTCGGAGACCAAGAAGCCCGCGGCCAAGAAGCCCGCGGCCAAGAAGCCGGCGGCGAAGAAGCCCGCGGCGAAGAAGGCGGACAAGGACTCGACCGATTCGGCGACGGACGGCGAGTAGCCCCACCCTTCCGAGGCGGACCCGATGACTGACTCCACGGAGAACGTCCGGGTCCGCCTCGACCTTTCCTACGACGGGTCCGACTTCGCCGGCTGGGCGGTCCAGCCCTCGTTGCGCACCGTTCAGGGGATCCTTGAGGATGCGCTGTCCCGCGTGCTGAGGATCGACCCAGCTCCGCGCGTGACCGTCGCGGGTCGCACCGACGCAGGCGTCCACGCGCGCGGACAGGCGGCACACGCGGACCTCCCGGTCGCCGCGTGGCGAAGGTTCACGGGGCGACCGGGGGAGGAACCGCACGACGCCCTCGCCCGCCGCCTGGCCCGTATCCTTCCCGACGACGTCGTCGTTCGTAGGGTCATGCCCGCCGCCCCGGGCTTCGACGCCCGGTTCAGCGCCCTTGAGCGCCGCTACGCGTACCGCGTCGTCGAGGCGGCCGTTGCGCCCGACCCCTTGCGCCGCCGCTACGTGCTCGCGTATCCCCGCTCGCTCGACGCCGCCCGCCTGAACGAGGCGTCGTCCTCGCTCCTGGGCCTCCGGGACTTCACGGCATTCTGTCGTCCTCGCGAGGGCGCGACCACCATCCGCGACCTCCGCGAATTCTCCTGGACACGGGTGGCGGAGGGGGCGGACGCCGGCCTGTTGGTCGCGACGGTGCGCGCGGACGCGTTCTGTCATTCGATGGTGCGTTCGCTCGTGGGCGCGGTGCTCGCCGTCGGCGATGGCCGACGCGACCTCGACTGGCTCGCGTCCGTGTCCGGCTCGCCGCATCGCTCGTCCGCGATCGTGGTCGCGGCTCCCCACGGGTTGACGCTGGAGGAAGTCCGCTACCCCCCGGACGCGGATCTCGCGGAACGGGCCGAGGCGACGCGGGACCGACGGTCGCTGGATTGACCACCCCCTCGCCTACGGGTATGCTCAAGGGTCGTTGTGCGTTCCCGCGCGAGCCCGTCGCGGTCCCGCCGAACGCCGACCGCCCCGCTGGCTCGACCAGTGACCACCTGCGATTGAGAAGGCTTCACGTGCGCACATACTCTCCCAAGCCCGGCGATACGGTCGCCGAGTGGCACGTCATCGACGCGACGGACGTCGTGCTTGGTCGCCTGGCGACGCACGCTGCCACGCTCCTGCGGGGCAAGCACAAGCCCTCGTTCGCCCCGCACCTCGACTGTGGCGACTTCGTCATCGTCATCAACGCTGACAAGGTCGCGCTGACCGGCTCGAAGGCGACCTCGAAGATGGTCTACCGTCACTCGGGCTTCCCGGGCGGGCTCAAGGCGACCCCGATCGGCGAGGTGCTCGCGAAGGATCCGCGCAAGGTCATCGAGACCGCGGTCCGCGGCATGATCCCCCGCACCCGCCTCGGGCGCGCGCAGTTGTCCAAGCTCAAGGTGTACGCCGGCGCGGAGCACCCGCACGCGGCCCAGCAGCCCAAGAACTTTCCGATCACCCAGGTCGCGCAGTAGCGCCGGGCCACAACAAAGGACAGACAGTGGACGACCAGACGCAGGACGTAGAGAGCGAAACCCCGACGGAGTACACGACGGAGAGCGCTCCGTCGAGCGCGGGTACCGGGACCTCCGAGGTCGCGCCCGGCGCGGGACTCGGACGCCGCAAGGAGGCGATCGCTCGCGTTCGGCTCGTTCCCGGGTCCGGCACGTGGACGATCAATGGCCGCACCCTTGAGGACTACTTCCCCAACAAGGTGCACCAGCAGCTCGTGAACAGCCCGTTCACGCTCCTCCACCTCGAGGGGCGATTCGACGTGCACGCCCGCATCGGCGGGGGAGGCCCGTCGGGACAGGCGGGGGCGCTTCGCCTCGGCGTCGCCCGCGCGCTCAACGCGATCGATCTCGAATCGAACCGCGGCGCGCTGAAGAAGGCGGGCTACCTCACGCGCGACCCGCGCGTCGTCGAGCGCAAGAAGGCGGGTCTCAAGAAGGCCCGCCGGGCTCCGCAGTACTCGAAGCGATAGCGTTTCGCGCATGGCGCGCCTGTTCGGCACCGACGGTGTCCGCGGCGTCGCGAACCGGGAGGTGACGGCGGAACTCGCCGTCGACCTGGCCGTCGCGGCGGCCCACGTTCTCGCGGAGCGGGGCGAGTTCGCGGGCCACCGACCCACGGCCGTCCTGGGGCGCGACACGCGCGTCTCCGGCCAATTCCTCTCCGCGGCGGTGGCCGCGGGCCTTGCGAGCGCGGGCGTGGACGTCCTGGACGCCGGGGTGGTTCCCACGCCCGGTATCGCCTACCTTGTCGGATCGGTCGAGGCCGATCTCGGCGTCGTCATCTCCGCCTCCCACAACCCGATGCCCGACAACGGCATCAAGTTCTTCGCCCGGGGCGGGCACAAACTCGACGACTCCGTCGAGGAGGCCATCGAGGCGCGCCTGGGCGAGGCGTGGGTGCGGCCGGTCGGCGCGGACGTCGGCACCATCACGAACGCCCCGGAGCTCGTCAGGCAATACGTCGATCACGCGGTCGCGGCCGCCGCGTCCTTCTCCGGAGGAGACACCCCCGCCGCTGGCCTCACGATCGTCGTCGACTGCGCGCACGGCGCCGCGTCATACGCGGGTCCCGCCGCGTTGCGGGCGGTCGGCGCGACGCCGATCGTGCTTCACGCGGAGCCGGACGGCCTCAACATCAACGACGGCGTCGGATCCACGCATCTCGACACCGTGCGCGAGGCGGTCGTCTCGCACGGCGCGGACTTCGGCGTGGCGTTCGACGGGGACGCGGACCGGTGCCTCGCCGTGGACGCGACCGGCGAGATCGTCGACGGCGACCAGATCATGGGGGTGTTCGCGATCGCCATGAAGGCGTCGGGGACGCTCTATCGCGACACGCTCGTCGCGACCGTGATGAGCAACCTCGGCCTCCACCGCGCGATGAAGGCCGCGGGAGTGGACATCGTCGAGACCGCGGTCGGCGACCGGTACGTCCTCGAGGCGATGCGGGAGGCCGGGTACACGATCGGCGGCGAGCAGTCCGGCCACATCATCGTCTCCGAATACGCCACCACCGGCGACGGCATCCTCACGGCCCTGCTGCTCGCCGCGACCGTCGCGAAATCCGGGTCGGGGCTCCGCGACCTGTGCGCGGGCGTCGTCCGCCTGCCCCAGGTATTGGTCAACGTTCCTGACGTCGACCGCACGCGGGTGTTCACGGACGAGCCGCTCGAGGCCGCCGTGGCGACCGCGCGCGCGGAACTCGGCGACCGTGGGCGCGTCCTTCTCCGGCCCTCGGGCACGGAGCCTCTCGTCCGGGTGATGGTCGAGGCGGAGACGGACGAGCGCGCGCGCGAGGTCGCCGACCGGCTCGCCGGAGTCGTCGCCTCCCGGCTGGGGACGAGCGCGTGAGGATCCCCGGGGCCTGGTTCTCGCTTTCGGGCGTGCTGACGTCGCTCCAGGACGCGATCCTGTCCCTCACGTCGTCGATATGGATCTACCCGGCCGTGTGGGCGGTGACGGTCATCGACGGAATCTTCCCGCCGATCCCCTCGGAGTCCATCGTCATCGCCGCCGCGGCTGCGTGGTCGTCGACCGGACACCCGACCATCGTCTTCATCTGGCTCGCCGCGGCGTTCGGCGCGTGGTGCGGCGACCAACTCGCGTACACGATCGGCATGGCCATCCCCGTACGCAAGGTCCCCGGGATGCGGGGTCCGCGGGGACACGCGACCCTCGACTGGGCGGAGCGCGCCCTCGAGCACCGCGGGACGGCGTTCATCATCGCGGCCCGGTTCATTCCGGTCGGTCGCGTCGCGGTCAACCTCACGGCGGGCGCCCTGCGCTACCCGCGTCGCCGCTTCATGGTCGTTGACTCGGTCGGCGCGGCGCTCTGGGCCACGTACTCGATCGCCCTCGGAACCATCGCCGGCTCCCTCCTGAACGACAACCTGCTCCTCAGCATCGCGATCGGCGTCGTCGGCGGCATCGTTCTCGGCTACCTCGTGGACCTGGTGCTGTCGAAGGTCGGCGTGAGCCCCGCTCACCTGCCGCCCGTCGAGGAGCTTCCCGCGGAGGGGCCCATCGCCCGGAGGCGCGCCCGCAAGGACCGGTCGGGGTCTCCCGACGCCGAGTCGGAGGAAAGCGCCTAGGGAGCGCGCGGGCGGTCTAGAGCTTGCGCAGGTGGACGCGCTCGACGGCGTGGTCCGGACCTTTCCGCAGGATGATCGTCGCGCGCGAACGGGTCGGGGCGATGTTGCGCTCGAGGTTCGGGGCGTTGATCGAGTCCCAAATCTCGCCCGCGCGCTCCCGAGCCTCCTCATCCGTGAGGGTCGCGAACATCCGGAAATACGATCCCGGCTGCGAGAACGCCGTCGCGCGGAGCGAGAGGAAGCGATCGACGTACCACCGACGCACGTCCGCAGCGTCCGCGTCGACGTAGATGGAGACGTCGAAGTAGTCGCTCACCGCGAGGGCGCCCACGTCCGCGTCGCGGAGCGACGCCGGCTGGAGCACGTTGAGCCCCTCGATGATGAGTACGTCCGGAGACGAGACCGTGGTCACCTCGCCCGGGACGATGTCGTAGGTGTGGTGGGAGTACACCGGCGCGGTGACCTCCCCGACCCCGGACTTCACGGCGGCGACGAAGGCGCGCAGAGCCTTGCGGTCGTACGACTCCGGGAACCCCTTCTTGAGCAGGAGCCCGCGATCCTGGAGCACCGCGTTCGAGTAGAGGAACCCGTCGGTCGTCACGAGCTCGACGTGCGGGCTGCCGGGCCATCGCGCCATCAACTCCCGGAGGACGCGCGCCGTCGTCGACTTGCCGACGGCGACCGACCCCGCGACCGCGATGACGAAGGGCGTCCGGGAGGCGCGGCCCCCGAGGAATTCGTCCGTCACGCCGTGGAGGCCGCCGATCGCGGCCGAATACAGGTCGAGGAGGCGCGACAGCGGCCGATAGACGTGGTCGACCTCCACCAGGTCGACGGGATCGCCGAGCCCTCGGACGCGGGCGATGTCGGCCTCGGTCAGGGGAAGGGGGGTCTTTCCGGCGAGGGCGAACCATTCCTCGCGCGTGAAGGTCGTGAACGTACCGCCCACATCCGCGGGGGTCGCCTCGTCCATACCCCCATTCTGGCGCATCGACCCCGCCCGGGTGCCCACGTCCGCCGGAGCCGCCCGGCCAACTAGACTCGTCGTCATGTGCGGCATCGTGGGTTACGTCGGCCCGATCGAGGCGAGTTCCCGCCCGCAGGAGGTCGTGATGGGCGGCCTCGCGCGGCTCGAGTACCGCGGATACGACTCCGCGGGCATCGCCGTCGTCACCTCCGATCGCGACGGCCTATCGATGGCGAAGAAGGCGGGCAAGCTCGCCGTTCTCGCCGAGGAGCTCGCCACGCACCCGCTGCCGTCGGGAACGGCGGCCATCGGGCACACCCGATGGGCGACCCACGGGGCGCCGACCGATTCGAACGCCCACCCGCACCTCGCCGCCGGCGGGCGGATCGCCGTGATCCACAACGGCATCATCGAGAACCACGCCGCGCTGCGCGCCGAGCTCGCCGCCGCGGGTGTGGATTTCTTCTCCGACACCGACACGGAGGTGGCCGGGCACCTCTTGGCCCAGGAGGTCTCGGCGGGAAACGACCTCGCCCAGGCGATGAGGAATGTCGCGCGCCGACTCGAGGGAGCCTTCACGCTCCTCGCCGTCGACGCGCGCGAGCCCCAGGTGGTTGTCGGCGCACGGCGCAACTCGCCGCTCGTCGTCGGGCTCGGCGACGGGGAGAACTTCCTCGGGTCGGACGTGGTCGCCTTCATCGAGCACACGAAGAAGGCTCTCGAGCTCGGACAGGACGAGGTCGTGGAGATCACTCCCGACGGCGTCGTCGTCACGACGGTCGACGGGGAGCCGGTCGCGCGCGCGCCGTACACGATCGACTGGGACACGACCGCCGCGGAAAAGGGTGGGTTCGCGACCTTCATGGAGAAGGAGATCCACGACCAGCCCTCGGCGGTCGCCGACACCCTCCGCGGTCGCTTCGACGCCACGGGGCGCCTGACCCTCGACGGCGGGATCATCGACGAGACGGTCCTCAACGCCATCGACAAGATCATCGTGATCGCGTGCGGGACGTCGAGCTACGCCGGGCTGGTCGCCAAATACGCGATCGAGCACTGGTGCCGCATCCCCGTCGAGGTCGAGTACTCGCACGAGTTCCGCTATCGCGACCCCGTCGTCTCGGTGAAGACCCTCGTCGTCGCGATCTCGCAGTCCGGCGAGACGATGGACACGATCATGGCGATGCGGTACGCGCAGCAGCAGGGAGCGAGCGTCGTCGCGATCGTGAACGTCCAGGGGTCCACGATCGCGCGGGAGGCCGACGCCGTCCTGTACACGCGCGCGGGCCCGGAGATCGCCGTCGCGTCGACCAAGGCGTTGCTCGCCCAGATCGTCGCGACCTACCTCCTCGGCATCTACCTTGCCGAGTTGCGGGGGAACAAATTTCCGGACGAGGTCCGCGCGATCTTCGACCAGTTGGGCGAGATGCCGGCGAAGATACAGAGGGTCCTCGACACCTCCGAGCCGATCCGCGAGCTGGCGCGGTCCATGGCGAGCGAGGAGACGGTGCTCTTCCTGGGCCGTCACGTCGGGTACCCCGTCGCCCTTGAGGGGGCGCTGAAGCTCAAGGAGCTCGCGTACATCCACGCGGAGGGATTCGCGGCGGGGGAACTCAAGCACGGCCCGATCGCGCTCGTCGAGCAGGATCTGCCGATCTTCATCATTCTGCCGTCGCCGAAGGGGCGCGAGTCCCTCCACGCGAAGGTCCTGTCGAACGTCCAGGAGGTCCGGGCGCGCGGAGCGCGGACGATCGTGCTGGCGGAGGAGGGAGACCCCGTGGCGGCCGACTACGCGTCCGAGGTGTTCTACCTTCCGGAGGCGCCCGTCCTCATGACGCCGCTCCTCGCGCTCGTTCCGCTTCAGATCTTTGCCTGCGAACTCGCCGGCGCGCGGGGCAACGACGTCGACCAGCCCCGGAACCTCGCGAAATCGGTCACGGTGGAATGACGTGATCGTCGGCGTGGGGATCGACGTGGTCGCGATCGACCGATTCGAGGAGACCCTCGAACGTTCTCCGGGCCTGCTCGAGCGCGTCTTCACGCCCTCGGAGCGTTCAATGGGAAACGCCAGCCTCGCGGCGCGATGGGCGGCGAAGGAGGCCCTCGCGAAGGCCCTGGGAGCACCCGTCGGCCTGGCGTGGCACGACGCCGAGGTGGTCAAGGCGACGAGCGGTGCCCCGTCGTTCGTGGTGACGGGCACGGTGGCCGCGCGCGCGTCGGAGCTCGGCGTCGCCCGGTTCCACCTGTCCATGTCGCACGACGGCGGCATGGCGTCCGCGGTCGTCGTCGCGGAGTCCGACGGATGACCGGCGTGAACGTCACCGTCGACTACGGGGCCATCTCCCGGAACGTCGAGGCGTTGCGCGCCCGCTCCGGCCCGGCTGGCGTCATGGCGGTCGTCAAGGCCGACGCGTACGGACACGGCTTGGTCGACTCCGCGCGGGCGGCGCGCGCGGGAGGAGCAAGCTGGCTCGGCGTCGCGCAGGTCGAGGAGGCCCTCGCGCTTCGCGAAGCCGGGGACACGGGACGGATTCTCGCCTGGCTCTACGCGCCCGACGCCCCGTTGGGTTCGCTCATCGAGGCCGACGTCGACGTGTCCGTCTCGTCCCTCGACTCTCTCGTCGCGCTGGACGAGGCGGCGAGGCGCGCGGGTCGTCCCGCCCGCGTCCACGTGTGCGTCGACACGGGGCTGGGTCGCGAGGGCGTCACTCCCGACGCCCTGCCGTCGCTGCTCGACGCGCTCGCGCCGGGTATCGAGGAGGGGCGCCTCGTCCCCGCGGGCATCTGGTCCCACCTCGCCTGGGCGGACGCGCCGGGACACCCGACGATCGACGCGCAGGCGCGTAGTTTCGAATCCGCACGTGCCCTCGCGTCGGAGCGCGGGCTGGCGTTCGAGGTGACGCACCTCGCCAACTCGGCCGCCGCGTTGACCCGTCCCGACCTTCGCTACGACCTGGTCCGCCCCGGCATCGCCGTGTACGGCCTGGCCCCCGTCGCCGACGAGGACGGCTCGGGCTTCGGTCTGGCCCCGGCGATGTCGGTGACGGCGACGGTCGCGCTCGTGAAGAAGGTGCCGGCGGGGCACGGGGTGAGCTACGGGCACGACTACGTCACGGACGCCGAGACCCATCTGGGCCTCGTTGCCGCAGGGTACGCGGACGGCGTCTTCCGTTCGGCGGGAGGGCGCGCGGACGTCGCGATCCGCGGCCGGAGGTATCGCATCGCCGGGCGCGTGTGCATGGACCAGTTCGTCGTCGATCTTGGCGCGACGACCGACGTGGAGGCGGGGGACACCGTCACGTTGATCGGGCCGGACGGCCCGACCGCCCGCGAATGGGCGGACGCGGCCGAGACCATCGATTACGAGATCGTCTGCCGCTTCGGCGGCCTCCGACCGAAGGGCGACGCGGCGTGACGCTCGTGATCGACGACGCGGAGGCCATGCGCGCGTTGGGGCGCTCCCTCGCGACATCCCTCGAGGCCGGCGACCTCGTCATCCTCGTGGGCGATCTCGGCGCCGGGAAGACGACGCTCGTCCAGGGCATCGGCGAGGGCCTCGCGATCGACGGGACGGTCGCGAGCCCGACGTTCATCATCGCGAGGAGTCATCGCCCCGGCCCCGGCCGGCCCGCGCTTCACCACGTCGACGCGTATCGGCTCGGATCGCTCGCCGAACTCGACGACCTGGACCTCGACGAGGGCCTCGACGAATCGGTCACGGTCGTCGAGTGGGGGGAGGGCCTCGCGGAGACGCTCTCGGAGAGCCACCTGCGGGTCGACATCGCGCGCGAACGGGGAGGCGCCGATGGCGATCCCGAGGCCGGTCCGCGCCGCGTGACGATCTCCGCGGTCGGACCGCGTTGGCGGGGCGTCGACCTCGAGGCCGTGCTCGCCGCGCGCCCGTAGGCTACTCGCATGCGATTCCTCGCGATCGACACCTCGTCGGCGGTCTCCGTGGCCGTCCTCGACGGCGACGACGTCGTCGCCGCGGCGTCGGCGTACGAACCCCGACGGCACGCCGAGGCGCTGGCACCCATGATCCGCGACGTGCTCGACCGCGGCGGCGCCGGGGACGTCGACTCGATCGTCGTCGGGACGGGTCCCGCACCCTTCACCGGGCTCCGGGTGGGTCTGGTCACGGCGCGTACGCTCGGGCTCGCGTGGGAGGTGCCCGTGCTCGGTGTGTGCTCGCTCGACGCTCTCGGGGCCGCCCCATCCGGCGACGTCACGGTGATCGCCGACGCGCGGCGCCGCGAGGTCTACTGGGCGCGTTACCGCGATGGCGCCCGCGTGGCCGGCCCGGGCGTCGACGTACCATCCGCCGTCGAGGTCGTCGGCGAGGTCGTCGGCCGGGGGGCGACCCTCTTCCCGGACGTCTTCGGCGCCTCGCCGGACCCGTCCCGCTGGGACCCCGATCCCGCGTGGCTCGCCCGCGTGGCGACGCGGACGCCCGGTGCCGCCGTCGTCCCGCCGGAGCCGCTCTACCTTCGTCGTCCCGACGTTCACCGGGCGCCGTCGCCGTGACGCCCGTGGGCGCGACGATCCGCGACCTCGCGCCCGAGGACCTCGCGTGGGTCGCGGAGCGCGAGCAGGAGATCTTCGGGAACTCCGCATGGTCGCCGGGCGTCATAGCCGCCGACTACGCCTCGGGCTTCCGGCGGTATCGCGGCATCGAGGAGGACGGCGCGCTCGTGGGGTACGCGGTCTACGGATTCGACGGCGATTCCTTTCACCTGATGAATCTCGCGATCGTTCCGGACTCCCGCGGGCGGGGTCTCGGGCGCGCGTTGATGGACGACTTCCTCGCCGAGGCGCGGCGGCTCGGGGTCCGGGAGGCGTTCCTTGAGGTCGCCGTGACCAACGATGCCGCGCTCGCGCTCTACCGTGCGTACGGCTTCACCGACGTGAGGGTTCGGCGCCGGTACTACCAGCCGGAGGACGTCGACGGCGTCGTCATGAGCCTCCGCCTCGACGCCTCCGACCGATCCGACGCCTAGGGTGGTGCCGTGGAGCCTCTGATTCTCGGCGTGGAGAGCACGTGCGACGAGACCGGCGTCGCGCTCGTTCGCGGGCGGGACCTCCTCGGGGAGGCCGTCGCGAGCTCAATGGACGAGCACGCCCGCTTCGGCGGGATCGTGCCCGAGGTCGCGTCCCGCGCCCACCTGGAGGAGATGATCCCGACGATCGAGGCCGCGCTCGCCGACGCGGGTGCGTCGCTGGGCGACGTGGACGCGGTCGCGGTCGCGTCCGGACCGGGCCTCGTCGGGTCGCTCACCGTCGGCGTCGCGGCGGCGAAGGCCCTCGCGCTCGCCCTCGATCGTCCCCTCTACGGCGTCAACCACGTCGTCGCCCACGCGGCCGTCGACGCCCTCGTCCACGGCCCGTTCCCCGACCGCTTCCTCGCGCTCGTCGTCTCCGGGGGGCACTCCTCGTTGCTGCTCGTGACGGACATCGCGACGGGCGTCACCGAGCTCGGCCAGACGCTCGACGACGCCGCGGGGGAAGCCTTCGACAAGGTCGGGCGGCTACTCGGCCTCCCGTACCCCGGAGGGCCGCACGTGGACCGCCTCGCGCGCGAGGGCGATCCCGAGGCCATCGCGTTCCCGCGGGGGCTCACGGCCCCCAAGGACCGCGAACGTCACGCGTACGACTTTTCGTTCAGCGGACTCAAGACCGCGGTGGCGAGGTGGATCGAGGCGTGCGAGGACGACGGGCGGGAGCTTCCCGCCGCGGACGTCGCGGCGAGCTTCGCGGCCGCCGTCGCTGACGTGCTCGTCGCGAAGACGCTTCGCGCCTGCGAGGCCCACGACGTGGACACCGTGGTGATCGGCGGCGGCTTCTCCGCGAACTCGCAGCTACGGGCGCTCGCGAAGCAGCGCCTCGGGGCCGCGGGCATCACGGTTCGCATCCCGCCGATTCGCTACTGCACGGACAACGGGGCGATGATCGCCGCCCTCGGAAGCGCCGCGGTCGCGCGCGGCGTGAGGCCGTCGGATCTTGGCATCGGCGTCGATTCGGCGATGCCGCTAGGCGTCCCGGTGGCGTGATGAGGCCCGGCGGAGGCGCGCGCGGCCGTCGCCTCGCCGCGTCCCTCGCCGCCGTCGTTTCCCTGGCGGGCGTCGCCCTGCTGCGAGCCGACGCGCCCCCGGCGCCGCAGCCGCGAGCGCTCGCCGTCGTCGAGCCTCGAATCCTGCGGTTACCGCCCCCCGACGCGATCCGCCTCTCGTGGGGGCCGACGCAGGGCGACTTCGCTCGGGGGCTCCGCACCGCGCACGCGATGACGCTCGACGAGGCGGCGGGGCAGGTCATCGTCGCGAAGTTCGGGGGCCGCGAGCCGAAGCCGATCGAGAAACTGGTCCGCCGCTACCACCTCGGGGGCGTGGCCTTCGGCGGCGGCAACGTCGGTCCCGCGTGGCTGAACCACATGCTCACCGCCGCGGCCCAAGCGGGCGCCGACGGGCGCGACTGGCCGGTCATCGTCGCCACCGACCAGGAGGGAGGGACGGTCGCGCGTCTTCACGACACGCTCCCCGACATGCCGACCTTCCTCGCCGCCGGAGCGACCCGGGACAAGGCCGTGGTGGAACGCGCGTTCCTCGGGACCGGGGCGGACATGCGCGCCGCCGGATTCAACGTCGACTTCGCCCCGGTCGCGGACCTCACGGCCGGACTGGCGGATCCCATCATTCGCAGCCGGTCGCCGGGCGACGACGCCGACGACGCCGCGGCGACGGTCGTGGCCGCCGCGGACGGCTTGCTCGGCTCCGGCGTCCTTCCGGTCGTCAAGCACTTTCCCGGACACGGGAGCGTCACGGTGGACTCGCACCTCGGCCTGCCTGTCCAGAAGGCGACGATCGAGGATCTCGCCGGGCACGACCTCGTCCCGTTCCAAGCGGCGATCGACGCCGGCGTCCCCATGGTGATGATGTCCCACGTCGCGGTGAAGGCGTGGGGCGGGCAACCGGCGTCGCTCGACCCCGAAGCCTACGACTACCTGCGGAACGTGCTCGGCTTCCGGGGCGTGATCATCACCGACTCCCTGAGCATGGCGGCCGTCGCCGGCAGGGGCGAGGGGGGACCGGCCGTCGCGGCCCTCAACGCGGGGGCCGACCTCGTGCTCATGCCGTCGAACACGGGGGCGGCGCACGACCAGATCGTCGCCGCCGTCGAGTCCGGCCTTCTCAGCCGTGCCCGGCTCGACGACGCGGTGGCTCGGAGCATCACGCTGATGCGCTGGGAGGCGGGGCTCCCCGCCGGGGACGCCGACGGGGATTACGTCCGCGACCTCGACGAGCAGGCGATCGTCGTCACGTCGCCTCGGTGCGGCGGGCCGCTCGTCGGCCGGACGGTGACGCTCTCCGGCGGCTGGGCGGACGAGCGCGCCGCGCTCGCGGCCGCCCTCGCGAAGCACGGAATCGCCGTCGGCGCGTCCGGAACGAGCGTGCGTCTCTTGGGTTCGGCCGGAGGCGCGGGCGACGCCGACGTCGTGGTCGCTCTGGACGGGCCGTGGGGGCTCCCCGCGTCGCACGCGACGACGTACATTGGCTTGTTCGGACGGAGTCCCACGAGTTTCGCCGCGCTCGCCGACGTGCTCGCCGGGTCCGTCGAGCCGACGGGTCGTTGGCCGGTGCGACTGAGGGGGCTCAGCGGCACGGAGTGCGGCCCGCCCTAGGAGGCGTCGGCGGCGACACTTTCGACGACTAGCACGGTCGGCGCGCCCGCGACCCGCGTGACGACGATCGTCGCCTCCGCGTCACCGCGGGGCGCGAGCTGGCGCCGGAGATCCTCGGGCGTGACGGCGGAGCCGCGCTTCTTGATCGTCAGGCGACCCACGTCCCTCGATCGCAGGTACGCCCGCAGGCGCTTCACGCCGAACGGCAGGACGTCGATCACGCGGTAGGCCGTCGCGAACGGCGTCGGCGCGTGGGCGGCGGAGGTGACGTAGGCGATCGTCGGGTCGATGAGGGCGCCACCGAGGGACGCCGCGACCTCGGCGACGAGGCCCGCGCGTATCACCGCCCCGTCCGGCTCGTAGAGATAGTCGCCGACGGGCCCCGCGTCGACGGCCGCAGCCTCGTCGTGAATCGCGTGCGCGGCTCCGTTCGCGATCACGAGGGCCCCCCGCCCGGGACGCGCGGCGAGAGGGCCGTTCCAGATCCCCGCCTCCACGACGTCGCCGTCGACGCTCACCCATTGCGTCTCCGCGTCGCGGGGAAGCGCGCCGTGGGGGATTCCCGGGCCGACCTTCACGCCGACCGCGGGGAAGGCGTCGCGGAGGGCGAGCACCGCGTCGAGCGGCGGCGCGTAGTCCTCCGGGCGGTGCCGCCGCCCGGAGCCGCTCCGGCGCGCGGGATCCGCGTAGACGCCGTCGACGTCGACGTCGCGAACGGTGGCGAGCGAGTCCGCGTGGACCACGACGGCGCGCCGCCAGTGGCGGAGGTTGTGGTCGGCGATCAGCGCGGTCGCCTCGTCGGCCTCGAACGCCATGACGACGAGCCCGAGCGCGGCCATCGCCATGGCGTCGGCTCCGATGCCGGCCGTGAGGTCGGCGACGCGTTCGATTCCGGCGTCTCGGTACCGCTCGGCGTGGAGCGCCGCGACGACGAGCCGGGTCGCCTGCTCGAGACCCTCCTGCGTGAAAAGCATGCCCTCGGCGAAGGCGCCGAACTTGGCTTCCGCGCGGGCGCGGAGGCGCGACTGGGTGAGGACCGCGGCGGCGACGGGCGCGGGCGTCCCCGCCGCTCGCAGCGCCTCCCCCTGCGCGAGCGCGGCGTCGGCGCGATAGGGGGGGAGCGACGCGAGAAGCCGAATCGCCTCGTCGCTCGTCGCCGCCCGGGCCTCGTTGGCGTCCACGCGCCGATCATCGCACGGCGGGCGGGGCGCGAGCGTCGCGTTAGCACTCGACACCGCAGAGTGCTAAGTTGGTACTGCTCCGACAAGGAGCGTGCGCGGCCGTCGGAGGCGGGTCTATCCCCCGCGACGGAGGCATCGCCCCGAACCGCCGCTCATCATTCGGTACGTGAAGAGGAAGGTGAGGTCCGCAGTGTCGGTCTCAATCAAGCCCCTGGAGGACAAGGTCGTCGTCAAGCCGGCCGCCGCCGAGCAGACGACGGCCTCCGGCCTCGTCATCCCGGATACCGCCAAGGAGAAGCCCCAGGAGGGCGAGGTCGTGGCGGTCGGCCCGGGTCGGGTCGACGACAACGGCAACCGTGTTCCGCTCGACGTCGCCGTGGGTGACAAGGTCATCTACAGCAAGTACGGCGGCACGGAGATCAAGTACGGCGGCGAGGATTACCTGATCATCTCGTCGCGCGATCTGCTCGCGGTGCTCGCCTAGCGAGGCTCCGCTCCGCAGAAAAGGGAAGGGCCCCGGTGAACACCGGGGCCCTTCCCCTACTCCTACCCATGGCTATGTCGGTTGAAGTATTCGACCGGCGAGGATGCCGTTGCGCTCATCCTCGCTCAGCCCGCCCCATACGCCGAACGGTTCACGAGCCTCAAGTGACCGTTCGCGGCATTCAGTGAGAACCGTGCAGCGCGCGCAGAAACTCTTGGCCGTCTCGGCCCGTCGCCGACGCGCGGAACCCCGCTCACCCTCGGGGTGAAAGAACAGGTTCGGGTCGGCCTCGCGGCACGCACCCTCGTATTGCCACTCCCACTCGTCCTGAACGGGCGCGGGAAGCCGCAGCGCAATCTCTGCCACGTTGTAACCCCCAGCCTTCTCGGCCACCACCGTGGTGACCCCAGGTGCCCCGCCGTCCCCCGTGGACCCTCTCGGGTCCTTCCCGTCCGACGGCGGGTACCTTGATTCATTTTTAGCGGGGGCCGCCGCGCGCCGGTAGCCCCCTTTTATGGGGGCAGACAACGGGGGCAAATCGGGCGGCCTCGGGGAGGGGAGCAGGTCCACTAGAATCGAGCGATGGCGCCCGCTTCAGACCGCGATCCGTTCTCCCTCACCGGCCTCACGTACGACGACGTCCTCCTCCTCCCGGGCGAGAGCGACGTCATCCCCTCCGAGGTCGACACGTCGACGAGGCTGACGCGCAACGTCCGGATCGCGATCCCGCTGCTCAGCGCCGCGATGGACACGGTCACCGAGGCTCGCATGGCGATCGCGATGGCGCGTCAGGGCGGCATCGGCGTGCTCCACCGCAACCTCGCGATCGCGGATCAGGCTCACCAGGTCGACCTCGTCAAGCGGTCCGAGTCCGGCATGATCACGGACCCGGTCACGATCTCCCCCGAGGCGACGCTCGCCGAGCTCGACGCCCTCTGCGGTCAGTATCGCGTCTCCGGCCTGCCGGTCGTCGACGCGGACCGCACCCTGGTCGGGATCATCACCAACCGCGACCTCCGCTTCATCGCGCCGTCGGACTTCGAGAAGCGCACCGTCCGCGAGGCGATGACGCCGATGCCGCTCATCACCGCGCCCGTGGGAATCTCCAACGCGGACGCCGCGACGCTGCTCGCCCGCCACAAGGTCGAGAAGCTCCCCCTCGTCGACGACAAGGGTCGCCTCGCCGGCCTCATCACCGTCAAGGACTTCGTCAAGACGGAGAAGTACCCGAAGGCGACCAAGGACGGCGAGGGGCGCCTTCGCGTCGCCGCGGCCGTCGGCTTCTTCGGCGACGCCTGGGAGCGGGCGACCGCGCTCGTCGACGCGGGAGTGGACGTCCTCGTCGTCGACACCGCGCACGGCCATGCCCGCGCCATGATCGACATGATCGTCCGGCTCAAGAAGGACAAGGCGACCCGGTCGGTCGACGTCATCGGAGGAAACGTGGCGACGCGCGAGGGCGCGCAGGCGCTCGTCGACGCGGGGGCGGACGCGGTCAAGGTAGGGGTCGGCCCGGGTTCGATCTGCACGACGCGCGTGGTCGCGGGCGTGGGCGTTCCCCAGGTGACCGCGGTGTACGAGGCGGCGAAGGCGTGCGGTCCCGCCGATGTCCCGGTCGTGGCCGACGGCGGCCTCCAATACTCGGGCGACATCGCCAAGGCCCTGGTCGCCGGCGCGGAGTCCGTCATGATCGGATCGCTGTTCGCCGGATGCGCCGAGACGCCGGGCGAGCTCGTCCTCGTCAACGGCAAGCAGTTCAAGAGTTACCGGGGCATGGGGTCCATGGGCGCCATGGCGTCTCGGGGACGCCGCTCATACTCGAAGGATCGCTACTTTCAGGCCGACGCCCCGAGCGACGACCGCATCATCCCCGAGGGGATCGAGGGTCAGGTGCCCTACAAAGGCCCGCTGGCGACCGTCGCCTACCAACTCACCGGGGGGCTCGGCCAGAGCATGTTCTACGTGGGGGCAAGGACGATTCCCGAGCTGCGCGAGCGGGGTCGTTTCATCCGGATCACCCCCGCCGGGCTCCGCGAGTCGCACCCCCACGACGTGCAGATCACCGTCGAGGCGCCCAATTACGCGGCGCAGTAGCGCGTCCTAGCGCGACGGCACGGGCCAGTCGAGGTCCGGCAGGTCCGCCGTGCGTCCGCGCGACGTGAGCCACGCCCGGAAGTCGACCGCCCACGTCCGGTGCGCCTCCACCTGCTGGTCGTGGAGGTCGCGGAGGTCGACGGTCGCCATCGCGGGATAGGTCCGCGCCATCGCCTGCACCAGGTCGAGGGTCGCCACGACGTCCGCGTCCGCCGCGTGAAGAGCGTCGCCGTTGACCTCGACGCCGTAATGGGCGCACAGGTCGATGAGCTTGCGCTTTCCCTTGCGGAACCGGTCGAGGTGGCGATCGAGGACGAGCGGATCGACGACCGGTCGCACCTCCCTTCCGGCTCCGAGCCGCGCCGCCAGGGACGGGAGTCCGTGGCGGGACAGCTCGGCCTCGAGGATCCCGAAGTCGTACCCTGCGTTGAACGCCACCACGGGCGAACCGTTGGCGAGCGCGGCGGCGAGCAGGGCCGCGATCTCGCCGAGCGCGACACCGGGGTCCACGCCGTTCGCGCGCGCCATCTCCGTCGTGATGCCATGGACCTCCGTGGCGCGCGCGGGAATCTCCACGCCAGGGTCGATGAGCCAGGTCCTCGTGTCCAGCGGGCCGTCGGCGCCCTCGCGGGTGATCACGGCGGCGGTGACGATGCGGTCGCTCGAGATGTCGACTCCCGTCGTCTCGGTGTCGAATCCGACCATCGTTCGCTCGAGCCACGTCATCCCTACACTCTCGCACCCCACGCAGACAGCGGCGGGGAGGCGTGCCGCTAGGCTGGGCTCGTGAGTACGGAGATTGAGATCGGACGAGGCAAGCGCGGCCGTCGAGCGTACGCGTTCGACGATATCGCGGTGGTCCCGTCCCGGCGGACGCGCGACCCGGAGCAGGTCAGCCTCAAGTGGCAGATCGACGCGTTCCAGTTCGAGATTCCCCTCATCGCGGCGCCGATGGACTCGGTGATGTCGCCCGCCACGGCGATCGCCCTCGGTCGGGCCGGCGGGCTCGGCGTGCTCGACCTGGAAGGCCTCTGGACGCGCTACGAGTCGCCCGCGCCTCTCCTGGGAGAGATCGCCTCGCTCCCGGACGGCGATGCGACGCGCCGCATGCAGGAGATCTACCGGACCCCGATCGACCCGGACCTCATCAAGCTTCGCCTCGGCGAGATCCGGGACGCCGGCGTGACCGTGGCCGGCGCGCTCAGCCCCCACCGGACGCAGCAGTTGTACAAGACGGTGCTCGCGGCGGGCGTGGACATCTTCGTCATCCGTGGGACCACGGTGTCGGCGGAGCACGTGTCGGGCGACGCGGAGCCGCTCAACCTCAAGAAGTTCATCTACGAACTCGACGTTCCGGTGATCGTCGGCGGAGCGTCGACGTACCAGGCCGCCCTGCACCTGATGCGGACGGGCGCCGCGGGCGTACTCGTGGGATTCGGCGGCGGGGCCGCGCACACGACCCGCACGACCGTCGGCATCCACGCTCCGATGGCGACGGCCGTCGCGGACGTCGCCGCCGCGCGTCGGGACTACCTCGACGAGTCGGGGGGTCGGTACGTCCACGTCATCGCGGACGGCGGTCTGGGGCGCTCCGGGGACATGGTGAAGGCGATTGCGTGCGGCTCCGACGCGATCATGGTGGGGGCGGCGCTCGCCCGCGCCGAGGAGGCTCCTGGGGGAGGCTTCCACTGGGGACCCGAGGCGCACCACGCCGAACTGCCGCGCGGCGAGCGCGTCCGGGTGGAGACGGTGGGGCCGCTCTCCGAGATCCTCTTCGGCCCGGGTTCGCGCGCGGACGGCACGACGAACCTCATGGGCGCTCTCCGGCGGTCCATGGCGACCACCGGCTACTCGGAGCTCAAGGAATTCCAGCGGGTCGACGTGGTCGTCTCGCCCTACGAGCCGCACTAGGCCCGCCCTACTCCTCGCGCTCCGTCGCGATCTCGAGCCATCGCTCCTCGATCCGGCGCTTCTCTTGGTCGAGATCCTCGAGGCGCGTCCCGAGTTCCGTGAGGCCCACGTAGTCGGTCGGGTCGTGCGCGGTCGTCTCGTCGTGGAGACCGGCCCGGAGAGCCTCGATGGCGGCGAGGCGCCGTTCGATCGCGGCCGCCTCGCGATCGAGTTCGCGCCGCCTCGCCCCGTCTCCTCGGGTGCGCGGTCTCGCCTCGTCCGTTCGCCGCGCACTCCCGAACGAGCCGATCCCCCCGGAGGCGGCGCGACGCTCGCGGGAGAGGGTGATGTATTCGTCCACCCCGCCCGGAAGGTGGCGCAGTCCGCGGTCGACGACGGCGTACTGCTGGTCGGTGACCCGTTCGAGCAGGTAGCGGTCGTGGCTGACGACGATCAGCGTTCCCGGCCAACCGTCGAGGAGGTCTTCGATCGCGGTCAGCATGTCCGTGTCGAGATCGTTCGTCGGCTCGTCGAGGACCAGGACGTTCGGCTCCTCGAGCATCACGAGCAGGAGTTGGAGGCGGCGGCGCTGCCCGCCGCTCAGGCGTCCCACGGGGGTCAGGCGCTGCGCCGACGTGAAGCCCAGACGGTCGAGGAGGTCGTCGGGACGCAACTCAGAACCGTCGGACAGCGTGGTCCGGCTGAATCCCTTCACGAGGCCGTGGATCGTCGTCTTCGCGTGCCCCTCGAGGGCATCGGAGTGCTGCGTCAGCGTCGCGACGCGGGTCGTGAGACCCCGTCGGACGCGCCCCGACGTCGGCTCCACCGCCCCCGTCACGAGGCCCAACAGCGTCGACTTCCCCGCGCCGTTCTCGCCGAGAATCCCGGTGCGCTCGCCGGGTCCGATGCGCCACGTCACCCCGCGCAAGACCTCCTTCGCGTCCGCCCCGGATCCGTAGACGACGCCGCAGTCGAGGAGGCTCACGACCTCCTTGCCCTGCCGGGCGGCCGCGAGGCGCACGAGCGCCGCCTCGTCCCGGACCGGAGGGACGTCTTCGATGAGGGCGTTCGCGGCCTCGATGCGGAACTTCGGCTTGGAGGTTCGGGCGGGCGCCCCGCGCTGGAGCCACGCGAGCTCCTTCCTCAGGAGATTTTGACGCCGTCGCTCCGTCGCCGTCGCCACGCGGGCGCGCTCAAGGCGCTGGAGCGTGTACGCCGCGTAGCCACCCTCGTATTTCTCGACCACGCCGTCGTGCACCTCCCACGTCGTGGCCGTCACGGCGTCGAGGAACCAACGATCGTGGGTCGCGACGGCGAGCGCCCCGGATCCCGTCGTCCATCGGGCGCGGAGATGGTCCGCGAGCCACGCGACGCCCTCGACGTCGAGGTGGTTCGTCGGCTCGTCGAGGAGGAGGACGTCGACGTCTTGGACGAGCGCGCGCGCCAGCGCGACCCGTTGACGTTGCCCGCCCGACAGGGTCGAGAGGGGGGCGTGGGCCGGAAGATCGGGGACGAGCCCGCCCATGACGTCGCGGACGCGGGGATCGGAGGCCCACTCGTGCTCGTCGGCGTCGCCGACGATGGCCGCGGCGACCGTGCCCCCCGTCGCGGCGTCGTCCTGGGCGACGGCGGCGACCGTCACGCCGGTCGATCGCGTCACGCGGCCTCCGGCGGGCGCCACGGTTCCCGCGAGGAGGCGGAGGAGCGAGGACTTGCCGGCGCCGTTGCCGCCGACGATGCCGACGCGGTCGCCGTCGTCCAGGCCCAGGGAGACGCCGTCGAGCACCACGCCGGTTCCGAAGTCGAGGCGCAGCGAGTCGGCGCCGAGGAGGTGGGACACCGTTCCAGAGTAGGGGGCGTCGCGAGGAAGGAGTGCCGAGATGTGCGCGAGGGTGACGAGCGGGCCGGTCTCTGCCGCGCGACGATGATATCCACAGCCCTCGCGCCGTGAAAGTCGTCAAATGCAGCAGGCAAGAGACAGGGCGTAGTCCCGCTCGTCACCCTCGTGACTGGGTCCGGAGACCTCCGGGCGGCATGGGAGGGTTTGTCGCCTCGGAAGGAATACTGCTTGATCCCCGGACACGTTCCTGATCGAAGGAATCAGGATGTTCTTTATGCAATTGGATGGGAGTGAATCCCAACGATCCTCGCCGTGGCACGCGGGTCGAACCGCACTTTGGAGTCTGTCATCGAGGCGAAAACGACGCCTAGGCCTTTGGTCCCGGGAGGGGTGAGGGGCCGTTGACGGATAGCATCGACGGGTGAAGATCGTCGCGCTGCGTCACGTCGCGTTCGAGGATCTCGGCGTGTGGGCGTCGACGATCCGGGCGCGCGGACACCGCGTCGAGTACGTCGACGCGGGCGAGGATCTTGGCCGCGCCCGGGCCGCCGACCTCCTCGTCGTTCTCGGCGGGCCGATTGGGGTGGCGGATACGGGGGAGTACCCCTACCTCGCGGACGAGCGCGATCTCGTGGCGGAGCGGCTCGCGGACGACCGACCCACGCTCGGCGTCTGCCTCGGCGCGCAACTGATGGCGGCCGCGCTCGGCGCGGACGTCTACCCCGGCACGCGCAAGGAGATCGGATGGGGGAGGCTCGACCTCGCACCGGAGGCCGCGGCCACGCCTCTGGGCCTGCTCGCCGACGCGCCGATCCTCCACTGGCACGGGGACACGTTCGACCTGCCCGCCGGCGCAACGCCACTCGCGTCGACGGCCCTCACGCCCCACCAGGCCTTCGCTCTCGGGCGCTCGCTCGCGCTCCAGTTCCATTGCGAGGTCGCGGCGGGGGTCATCGAGCGGTGGCTCGTCGGACACACCGTCGAACTCGGCGCCGCCGGAATCGACGTCGTGCGGCTGCGTTCGGACAGCGCGCGCCACGCGCTCGCGGCCGCGCGGGCCGGGCGGGCGTTCATCGACGCGTATCTCGCCGGGCTCGGCGAGATGGAGGACGCCCCCTAGCTGGTCGCCGCGACCGCCTGCGTCGCGATCTCCCGTTCCTCGTTGGTCGGGATCACCCATACCTGGACGGCCGAGTCGTCCGCGGAGACCAGCGTCGGCTCCGACTTGCGTCCGGCGTTGCGCTCCGGGTCGAGGATCACCCCGAGCCCCTCGAGGCCCGCGATCGACATCGCGCGCACCAGGGCCGAATTCTCGCCGACCCCGGCGGTGAACGCGACGGCGTCGAGGGCACCCATCTGCGCCCAGTACTCGCCGATGTATCCGCGGATGCGACGGGCGTACACGTCGAGCGCGAGGATCGCGGCCGAGTCCCCCTCCTCCGCGGCGCGCTCGACGTCCCGCATGTCGGAGTGGCCGCACAGGCCGAGCATTCCGCCCCGACGATTCAGCTCGTCGTCGATCTCCGCGATCTCCATGCCGGCCGCGCGCGAAAGGTGGAACACCACGGCCGGGTCGATGTCGCCGGAGCGCGTGCCCATGACCAAGCCCTCGAGCGGCGTCAGCCCCATCGACGTGTCGAAGGATCGCCCTCCCTTGACGGCGCACGCGGACGCGCCGTTGCCCAGGTGCAGGACGACGATGTTGAGGTCGTGCGGATCGCGTCCCATCGCCGCGGCCGTCTCGCGAGAGACGTACGCGTGGGACGTCCCGTGGAAGCCGTAGCGCCGCACGCCGTGCGTCTCGGCGACGCGTCGGTCGATCGCGTACGTATACGCCGCCTCCGGGAGCGTGTGGTGGAAGGCCGTGTCGAAGACGGCGACGTGGGGTAGGTGCGGGAATGCGACGCGAGCGGCGGCGATCCCGGCGAGATTCGGCGGGTTGTGAAGCGGCGCGAGCGCGCTCAGGAGGGCGATGTGACGTTCGACGTCGTCCGTGATGATGGTCGGCGCGCTGAACTCGCTGCCCCCCTGGACGACACGGTGCCCCACGACCGTGAGGTCGTCGAGCGACACCCCGCTGTCGGGCTTCCCGAGGGACTCGATGATCTCCTCGATCGCCTCCGTGTGATCCGTGACGCGTTCGATCAGCCCGGCCGCGAGGGGCTCGGGTTGAGTCGTGTCGACGACGCGGTACTTGACGGAGCTCGAACCGCAGTTGAGCACGAGCGCGATGCCCGTGCGACCCACCGTCACTCGTCCGCTCCGGCGTCGATTCCCTGGGCTTGGATCGCGGTGATCGCGACGGTGTTGACGATGTCCTGCACGGTGGCACCCCTTG
The DNA here is from genome assembly GCA_963823015.1 of uncultured Actinomycetota bacterium. GTDB lineage: Bacteria > Actinomycetota > Actinomycetes > Actinomycetales > Demequinaceae > JAFGBM01. The sequence continues at coordinate 84,318 of CAWGJW010000004.1, forward strand.
AGAGGTCGTTGACGGGCTTTCTGAGGCCCTGGAGCACGGGGCCGACGGCGACGGCGCCAGCCGAACGCTGGACCGCCTTGTACGTATTGTTGCCGGTGTTGAGGTCGGGGAAGACGAACACCGTGGCGCGTCCCGCGACCGCGGAGTCCGGAGCCTTCGCGCTCGCGACGGTGGGGTCGATGGCCGCGTCGTACTGGATCGGCCCCTCGACCAGGAGGTCGGGCTTGCGCGAGCGCACGAGCTCGGTCGCCTCGCGAACCTTCTCCACGTCCGTCCCGCTTCCCGAGGACCCCGTCGAGTACGAGAGCATCGCGACCCGCGGCTCGATGTTGAACTGCGCGGCCGTCGCCGCGGAGGAGATCGCGATGTCGGCGAGCTGATCCGCCGTCGGGTCGGGGTTGACGGCGCAGTCACCGTAGACGAGCACGCGGTCTTGGAGGCACATGAGGAACACCGAGGAGACGATGCTGACGCCCGGAGGCGTCTTGATCACCTGGAACGCCGGCGTGATGGTGTGAGCCGTCGTGTGCGCGGCGCCCGAGACCATGCCGTCGGCCCGCCCCTCGAGCACCATCATCGTTCCGAAGTAGCTGACGTCCTTGATGATCTCCCGTGCGGTGTCGACGGTGACGCCCTTCGAAGAGCGGAGCTCGGCGTACTTCGCGGCGAACGGCTCGAGGTACTCCTCGTCCGTCGGGGCGATGATCGTCGCGTCGGAGAGGTCGAGCCCGAGTTCGGCCGAACGGGTGCGGATGGTCGTCTCCGCGCCGAGGATCGTGAGGTCGACGACGCCGCGGCGAAGCAGCGTAGACGCGGCGCGGAGGATGCGGTCGTCGTCGCCCTCGGGCAGCACGATGTGCTTGCGGTCCGAGCGCGCCCGGTCGAGAAGCGCATATTCGAACATCAGCGGCGTGACGACGTCCGTCTTCGCGACGCTGACGACCTGCCGGAGGGCGTCCTTGTCGACGTGGGCGTCGAACAGCACCGTTGCGGTGTCGACCTTCAACTGCGACTCGCGCGACAGGCGTCCACGGGTGTTCCAGCACTTCGTCGCGACCTCGAACGTCCCGAGGTCGGAGGCGATGACGGGAAGATTCGAACTCATCCCCTTGAGGAGACGGCGCACCGCCGTCCTCGGGTGGAAGCCTCCGTTGATGATCACCCCGGCCAGGGTGGGGAAGCCGCGGGCGGCGTGCGCGGCGAGAACGGCGAGCAGGGCGTCGGCGCGGTCGCCGGGCGTGATGACCACGTGCCCCTCTCCCAGCCGGTCGAGGAGGTGCTCGACGGTCATCGCGCCGATGGTCACGCCGAGGACCTCGCGACTGAGGAGACTCTCGTCGCCGGAATATAGGGTTCCGCCGACCGCGGTCATCAGCTCGCTGAGGAGCGGCGCGACGAGCACCGGCGACTCGGGAAGAACCCCCATGCAGAGCCCGGAAGGAAGCGCGGCGCAGACGTCGTTGACCATCTCGGGGTTGCACTTGTTGACGAAGACGCCCGCGAGATGCGCGTGGCTCGCCTCGAGTTCGAGGCGGGACGACTCGACCGAGAGGGCGATGTCGGCGGGCGTGCGGCCGACGCCACGGACGACGAGGGCGACGGGAGAGCCGAGGTTCGCGGCGATCCGCGCGTTGTATTCGAACTCCGCGGCCGCGGCGAGGTCGGTGTAGTCCGTTCCGACGATGACGACGGCGTCGCACTTGCGCTCGACCTCGTGGTACCGGGACACGATCGTCGCCAGGGCGGCGTCGGGGTCCTCGTGAACCGCGTCGTAGGTCACGCCGACGCACTCGTCGTAGGTCAACTCGACGCCGATATGCCCGAGCAGGAGTTGGAGAACGTAGTCCGATCCGTCGTTGACGCGGGCGACGGGGCGGAAGACGCCGACCTTGTCGATCGTTCGGGAGAGGGTGTCGACGACGCCGAGGGCCACGGTGGATTTACCGGTGTCGCCCTCGGCCGACGTGATGTAGATACTTCGGCTCACGAACCTAGCATGTCACTTACGCGGTCGTCCGAGGTGCCCAAGGGTCCTAGGTGCGGACATTGCGGACACTTCGCGGAGACTCCTCCCCAGGAAGACCTTGAGATCGTTCACAGGCCCGGACGCGATCCTCGCGTTCGCCATAGAATTGGGGGGCTTCGGAGCCGGGCTCCTCAGCGATGGGGTCGAGGCGAATCGCCAGGGGTGGTGATACAACGCATGGAGATCAGGGAATTCCGTCGTGGCAGGGTCGCGCGCGCCTGGGGCGCCGTCACGCACGTCGGCGTTCCCCCGCTCGGGGTAGGGGATTTCCGGGCCGTCGTCGCCACGAACCAATTCCTCGTCCTCGCGCTGATCGTCGCCGTTCCCTACCTGGCGTTCTTCCTCGTCCACTGGGGGGATTCGAGTCGACCGGCGACCACGACCCTCGTCGCGATGGCGTGCTGGGCGCTCGCGATCGGGCTGAACGCGCGGCGCCTGTATTCGGCCGCCGCGACGATCGCTCTGGGGGCGTTCGAGGTGCAGATCGCCAACCTCACGCACTTCTACACGGCCAATTCTGGATTCCAGTACCTTCTGTTCGCCGGCGCCCTACTCTCCTTCGTCCTCTTCCGTCCAGGCGACGTGATCGCCCGCTTCGCGTTCCTCGTCCTCTCCGTGGGGCTCGTCCTCTGGTCCGAGGTCGCCTGGACGAGTACCACCGGTTCCGCCGGGCTGAGTTCGCTGGCGAGCACCGTCGTCCTCGTCGTGAACGTTCTCCTCGCCGTCTTCCTCCTCTATGTCGTCGCGAGGTTCGACATGCTCTACTACGAGCGCGAGCGACGTCGTAACGCCGAGCTCCTCGACGCGGCGCAGGTCGCGGCTCAGACGGACGCGCTCACGGACGTGTACAACCGGCGGGGGATCGCCCCCGTGCTCAGCGCGGTGGCGCGACGGGGCGAGTACACCCTGGCGCTCGTCGACCTCGACCGCTTCAAACTCGTGAACGACCGCCTCGGACACGGCGCGGGCGACGTCGTCCTGTCGAACGCCGCCCGCACCCTCGTCAAGTCCGTCGGCGAGGACGGCGTCGTCGCGCGATGGGGAGGCGAGGAATTCCTCGTCGTCATCCCCGGCTTGTCGCTCGAGGAGGCCGACGCCCTCATGGAGCGGGCACGCGCCGACATGGAGTCCGAGTACGGTTCGCCGGACTCGCTCGCCCGCGTGACCATCTCCATCGGCCTCGCCCACGCTCCGCGCTTCGCGGGCAAGGAGGAGGCCCTGAGGCTCGCCGACGCGAACCTGTACGAGGCGAAGTCCTCCGGCCGGAACCTGGTGGTGAGTGGACGGCTCGCGAGCGTCGATCGCGACTAGCGGCGCGGACGGCCACGTCCCGCGGCAATACCCGATCGTGGTGCCGGTTCCGCGCGCGCTTCGGTCGTAGAGTGGGCATGTCGCGAAAGTAGAGGTTCCGTCATCATGGGCGATTCGGAACGCAGCGAGGTCCACGCGATTCACACGTGGATCGCGCGGGTATTCGACGGCCCGGAGACGAACCAGGGCGAAGAGCGCGAGGCCGCGTCGACGGCGCGTGCCGTCCTCGTCTTCTCGCTCGCGACGACGGCCTGCTACGTCATCTACTTCCTCGCCACGGACGTGACGGGCCTCCGCCCCGCGATCCTGACGAATATCGGCTTCGCGCTCGTCTACGGACTCGGCCTCGTCCTCGTGCGTGTCGGGAAGGCGCTCGCCGCCGCCGTCCTGACCCTGACGTCGGCGATCTCGCACATCCTGATCACCACGTGGTTCCTAGGCTCGCCCGTCGGATTCCACGTCCTCCTGCTCGTCATCGGACAAGTCGTCTTCATGGTCTTCACCGACGCCCAACAGGTCTACCGATGGTTCTTCTTCGGGATCGCCGCCGTCGTGTTCGCGTACTGCCAGTTCGCCCTGAATCCCGACTACTCCCTCCTCGCGCTCCCGTCGTCGGCGCCGCGCTACCTGTTCTCGCTGAACGCCGCGGGCACCGGGCTCCTCCTCACGTTGCTCGCCGCGGTCGCGCACAGCCGGGGTCGCGTCTCGGCCGCGGACGCGAACCGCGCCGCCTCGCGCGCCCGATTTCTCGCCAACACCGATCCTCTGACGGGACTCGCCAACCGGCGGCCTGTCGCGGACGAACTCGAGCGAGTGAGCGCGAGCGGCGACTACTGCGTGGTCGTCGCGGACCTCGACAACTTCAAGGAACTCAACGATCGCCACGGGCACCTGTGCGGCGATCAGGTACTCGCCGCCGTCGGCGAAACCCTTCATCGGCACGTGCGGGACAACGACACCGTCGGACGCTGGGGCGGCGAGGAGTTCATCTTCGTCCTCCCCGGAACGGCCATCGAAGACGCGACGGGCTTCGCCGAGAGACTGCGCGTCGCAGTCGAGGCGTGCGCGGTCGAATGCGCCGGCCACACGCATCGCGTCACCGCGTCCTTCGGCGTCGCCGACGGCGTCAACGACGGGATGTCGCACCGCGTCGTGCGGCGCGCGGACGACGCGATGTACGAGGCGAAGGAAGAGGGGCGCAACCGGGTGCGGACGAAGCCCCTGTCGAGCGTGACGATCGAACCACCGACCGGAAGCGTGCCGACGTTCCGGGGGGATCGTCGGCGTCCCAGGGCATAGCCTCTCCTTCATGGGATCCGACGCCCCGACCCGTTCGTCTGCGCTCGTGTGGCGCGCCGTCGCCGTCATCGCGGTGACCGTCGTGGCCGCCGGGGTATGCGGGTGGCTCGGCGTCTGGCAGTGGGACCGGGCCCACTCGCGCGCGACCGTGGTCCGCGAGGAGGCTCCCCGGCCGATCGCGGACGTCCTCAGCCCGTCGTCGGACGCGACCGAGGCCGTCGGCCGGTCCGTCACCGTGCGAGGGACGTGGGGAGACGACGCCGCGATCGTCTGGGGGCGCGAGGTGAACGGCACTCCGGCGGCCTTCCTGGTCCGATCGCTCGTGGTGCCCGCGGCGGAGACGGGAACGGGCGAGCAGGCGACGCTCGCGGTGATCGTCGGGTACCGCCCGTCGGACGACGCCGCGTGCCCGGACCCCGGCGGATCCGTCACCGTCACCGGGTACCTGAAGGCTTCCGAGGCCCCTCCCGTTGGCGCCGGTCGCGGTGAGCCGAGCGTGTGCGGGACGCCGGGCACCGACGTGGTGTCGACGGCGCAACTCGCGAGGACCTGGACGGGGCCGATGTACTCCGCGGTGCTCGTCTCCGGCGACGGATCGGCCTCGTGGACGCCGCTGCCGCCGCGAGAACCGATCACGCGGCTGAACCTCCAGAGCCTCGTATACGCGGCCGAGTGGTGGGCGTTCGGGGTCTTCGCGGTGGTGCTCGCCGCCCGGTGGGTGCGCGACAATGGACGCGTGGTGACGACCGGCGAGGCGGGAGAGACGAATGACTGACACGACCAAGCACCGCGGGGCGCTCCGCCGGTACCAGGTGATGGCGATCGTCACCGGCTCGTTCCTTCTGCTCCTCACGGCGGCGACGATCATCAAGTACGCGGGCGGCGTCACGAACACGACGGCCCTCGCGGTGATCTCCGGCATCGGCATCACCCACGGGTTCATCTACATGGTGTACCTCGTCACCTGCGGCGACCTCTGGACGCGCCTCAAGTGGCCATGGCGGCGGCTCGCCACGCTGGTGCTTGGCGGCGTCGTGCCCGGGTTGTCCTTCGTCGTGGAGAGGCGTGTGACGCGCGAGCTGCGAGCGGCGGACGGCGAATGAGCCATCGGCCGGTCCTCGTCGTCGATCTCGGGGCCCAGTACGCGCAACTCATCGCGCGCCGCGTCCGCGAAGCGAACGTCTACTCCGAGATCGTCCCTCACTCCATGAGCGCCTCGGACATGCTCGCGCGCGACCCGGCCGCCATCATCCTGAGCGGCGGCCCGTCGTCCGTATACGAGGAGGGAGCCCCGGACGTCGACCCCGCGCTCTTCGGCGCCGGCGTTCCTGTCCTCGGCATCTGTTACGGCTTCCAGCTGATGGCCCGGGCGCTCGGCGGGACTGTCGCGAAGACCGGGCTACGCGAGTTCGGCCGCACGACGGCGACGGTCGCCGAGCACGGCACGTTGCTCGCCGCGAGCCCCGACGAGCAGTCCGTCTGGATGTCCCACGGCGACGCCGTTCACGCGGCGCCGCCCGGGTTCCGCGTCCTCGCGACCACCGACGGCTCGCCGGTGGCGGCGTTCGAGAATCCGGACCTGCGCATGTGCGGCACGCAGTGGCACCCGGAGGTGCGGCACACCCCTCTCGGGCAGGAGGCGCTCCGAACCTTCCTCGTGGACGTCGCCGGCATCTCCCCCGACTGGACGAACGCCGGGATCATCGACGAGCAGATCGCGCGCATCCGTGCCGAGGTTGGCGACGGAACCGTCATCTGCGGGCTGAGCGGCGGAGTCGACTCCGCCGTCGCCGCCGCGTTGGTGCACCAGGCCGTCGGAGACCAGCTGACGTGCGTCTTCGTCGACCACGGCCTGCTCCGCGAGGGTGAGGCGGAGCAGGTGGAGCGCGACTTCGTCGCGTCGACCGGCGTGCGACTCGTCGTGAGGGACGCGCGCGAGAGATTCCTAGGCGCGCTCGCCGGGGTGACGGATCCTGAGGCCAAGCGGAAGGCGATCGGGAAGGAGTTCATCCGCGAGTTCGAGGCGGCCGCGCGGGACATCGTCGCCGACGGCGGCGCCGACGAGGCGCGCTTCCTCGTTCAGGGGACGCTCTACCCCGACGTCGTCGAGTCCGGTGGGGGAGACGGCGCGGCGAATATCAAGAGCCATCACAACGTCGGGGGCCTGCCTGACGACCTGAACTTCACGCTCGTCGAACCCTTGCGGGCGCTGTTCAAGGACGAGGTCCGCGCCGTCGGGCTCGAGCTCGGCCTTCCCGAGCCGATCGTCTGGCGCCAGCCCTTCCCGGGCCCGGGGCTCGGCATCCGGATCATCGGAGCGGTCACCGAGGATCGGCTCGCCATTCTTCGGCGGGCTGACGCGATCGCGCGCGAGGAACTCACGGCGGCGGGACTCGATCGGGACATCTGGCAGTGCCCGGTCGTCCTCCTCGCCGACGTGCGCAGCGTCGGCGTCCAGGGCGACGGACGCACCTACGGGCACCCGATCGTGCTGCGCCCGGTATCGAGCGAGGACGCGATGACGGCGGACTGGTCGCGGGTCCCGCACGAGGTTCTCGCGCGAATATCGACGCGCATCACCAACGAGGTCGCGGAGGTCAACCGGGTCGTCCTCGACGTCACGAGCAAGCCCCCGGGCACCATCGAGTGGGAGTAGGCGCGCGACACGCCGAGGAAATGCGGAGAAGTCGCCCAAACGGCCGTCGTCATCCTGCCAAGTCGCGCGAACTCTTCTAGAGTTGGGGTGTCCGGCCCGCGTAGAAACGGCCGGACGGCGGCGTATCCCGACGTCACAGGCGCGCGGGCGCGGCGCTTCCGGCGGAAGCCTGAGGGGGTTTCGCATGCCCGACGACGCGGAAGGCGGCGTTTCCGCCGCGTTGCGTGGAGCGGTGAGCGCGATTTGGGCCGCCCTGACCCGTCGCCGCAGCGTGCGTTTCGGCGTGAACGAGGGATTCCTCGTCCAGGGCGCGCTCGCGATGGCCGCCTACGGCATCTTCTTCGGCGTGTACGACTTCGCGGGCCTCGCGCCGCTGATCGGGGTCGCGGCCCTCGCGTGCGGCGCGTATATCCTCGGCCTCTACCTCTCGCTCCACGGCAACGCGAACGCCGGCGGAGCGATCGCGCTCATCACGCCGATCCAGGTGGTGTACGTCTTCTCGTGGGCCCTCTCGTGGGAGGCGGGCGTCCACCTCATGTTGCTCGCGGGCGCCTCCGCCGTGTTCACCGCGCTCTCGGCCGAGTGGCGGCTCGTGCGCGCCCTCGTCGTCGTCGCGAACGTCGGCGTCTTCGCGATCGTCCAGACGTTCTCCTCTGCGGACCGGGCTTGGTACCGCCTGCCGTCGCCGGTGCTCCACACGCTCTTCCTCATCAACGCCGTGGTCGCCGCCCTCCTGCTCTACGTTTACGCCGCAGCCGTGCAGTCGCGCGCCGAGCGGGCGCAGCAGCTCGCGACCCTCGCCCTGAAGCACGCCGGGGACCTGGCGGAGACGGACGCCCTGACCGGGCTCGCGAACCGCAGGCCGGCGCTCGCGCGCCTCGACGAGATGACGCGACCCGGTCGGCGCCGGTACTGCATCGCCCTTCTCGACTTCGACCACTTCAAACAGCTGAACGACCACTACGGTCACGCCTGCGGAGACCAGGTGCTGTCGGTCATCGGCCGCGAGATCAACAAGAGCGTCCGGCAGGCGGACATGATCGCGAGGTGGGGAGGCGAGGAGTTCCTCGTCCTCCTTCCCGACACGGGGCTCGCCGACGCCACCCGCCTCATGGAGCGCGTCCGGCGATCGGTCGACGAGTCACAGGTGTTCTGCGGTCAACACGAGCATCACGTCACCGTGTCGATCGGCGTGATCGAGGGATCGGGCGACGGGCAGTCGCAGGAGGCGATCAAACGCGCGGACGCCGCCCTCTACGAGGCCAAGGAGGCGGGCCGGAACCAGGTCCGCTCGCACGCGGCGCCGGTCTAGCGTTCGCGGATCAGCGCGACGAGCGCGGACACGAGTATCCACGCGCCGAGCACGCCGAGCGCGACGATCCCCAGCAACTCCATGTCGAAGTCGTAGCCCGAGAGGTGCGCGATGACGCCCGCGCCGAACGCGACGACCGCGAGACCCCACAGCATGGTCGTGACGCGGCGGACGAACGGGCGGTAGACGACGGGTCGGGTCCTGGCGGTCATGTCAACGCTCCTCGACGATGATCGCGGCCTCGTCGGTCGCGAGGTGGATGGTGATGATCTCGCCGGTCGTGAGGTTCGAATAGAACCGGCCGGTCGCCTCCTCGAGGTCGCAGCGGACGCCGCGACTCTCGATCGAGAGCGAGCCGGTGACGGCCTGATCGGACTCGAAACGAAGCGACGCGTCTCGAGGCACGACCAGGACGGCCTCATTCGAGGAGATCGTGACGTCGGACTGCGCGGGGGAAACCTCGACGGTCGGCGCGTCGGTGGCGTCCGTCGTCGTGGAGGAGAAGCCGCCGCAGGTCACGCCGGGGGCGGAGGCGTCGTACCAACCGTGCCCAGCGCCGACCGTGTGCGTGACGCCGTTCACCGTGAACGTCACCCCGTTATCGACGAGGTCGAGGGCGCGCGGCACGATGGCGAGACCGATGACCCATCCGATGATCAGCGTCGTGGCGAGGAAACCTAGGAAGCCCACGCGCCGTCCGAGCGCGCCGACGAGGACGATCGCGCCGCCGATGATGACGACGGCGGCCGCGAACCACGCCGTCACCGGGGCGACCGCGATCCGTCCGTCGCGGTCGAGCCACCACACGGCCGCGGCCGCGAGGACGAGCGTCGAGAGGACGAGGAGGTAGACGCCCGACCCCGGCCCCGGGGTACGCGGTCGCGGGGGAAGCGTCGCCTCGGACGATGGCGGCACGGCGGGCGACGCCCCGGGGGCAGCCGACGTGGCGGACGCGGCGGCGGCCTTGGGCGCGGTCGCCGCATCCCCGTCGCGGCGCGTCGACGGCGGCGGCACGGCGTAGACGGAGTCGGAACTCCGCGGTCGCGGGCCGGAGCGGCCGACGGCGACGACGACGAGCGCGATCACGCCGACGATCACGCCGAAGGCGAGGAAGCCCCACGCGATGCCGAAGGGGAATCCGCCGTTACTGTGGCGGAACCACAGGCCCGGCCCGCTGTTGCCCCCGATCAGCGCGAACAGGCCGATCATGAGGAGGGCGCCGATGTTGGGTGTGCCGCGCCCGAAGTCTTGGATGATGATGCGTCCCGCGCGGTCCGGCAGAAGAGCCCAGGCCGCCGCGTAGACGGCGAGGAACATTCCTCCGGTCACGAAGAGGAGGACGAGGGCGATCAGTCGCGCGGGGACTCGGTCCATGCCGATCCGGTTGCCGACGCCCTCGACGACGCCTCCGAAGAAGCCGTGCTCTCCGCGCGTGATCCCCCAACTGCGGATCGTGGTGAAGAAGGCCGCCTCGCGTCGCGGGTTCTCCTCGGTGGTGCTCACATCGTCCTCCTTGGTCGTTCGCCTCCATGGTGGCGCGCCCGCCGCGCCACCGCCATGAGGTACCACCCTGAGCCGCACCCTGATCTTCGCGCGATACCCCCTGGTATCGCATCGAAGGGGCAGATACGAGGTGCCTTCCTGTGTGACCATGGGACCGTGACGAGCGCACACAACGTCCGGATCGCGCGACCGCTCGCGCGGCGAGCGGCGAGGCCCGAATGGCCCCGCGCGCTCGTGGGCGCCGCGATGCTGCTCGCCGCCCTTTCGCTCGCGGCCTCGCGGTACGGGTGGCCGCGGCCGGGCGGTTGGGTCGCCCCGCTCCTCGCCTTCGTCATCGGCACCGTCCTGGTGTGGAGCCCCCTCGACTCGGCGTCCGTCGAGGACGCGCTTCGGCCCGAGGTCGTCGTTGGGCTCTTCTCCCGGGAACACTGGGCGCGCGTCCTCGTCGGCCTCGGACTCGCGATCTCGGCGATGGCCTGGTTCGCGCGTTGGCCGTTCACCGCGCAGCCCGTGGTGAGGGTCGTCACCGTGGTGTTCGTCCTCCTCTCCGCCGCCGTGTTGCTGCTCGCCCCGTGGCTCCTCCGCCTCGGGCGGCAGGTACGCGTCGAACGCGCCGAGCGCATCCGCGAGTTCGAGCGGGCGGAGATCGCGGCTCACCTCCACGACTCGGTTCTGCAGACGCTCACGCTCATCCGGAAGAACGCCGAGGACCCGGCGACCGTCGCGACCCTCGCGAGGGCGCAGGAGCGCGATCTGCGGTCGTATCTCTACCAGGATCGTCGCTCGGCGGACGAGTCCGTCGCCGTCGCGTTAGCCGCGGCGATCAGCGCCGTCGAGGACTCCCACGCCGTCGCGATCGAGACCGTGTCGGTCGGCGACGCTCCGACGGACAAACGGCTGCGCGCGGCCGTCGCCGCGGCGAAGGAGGCGGCGGCGAACGCCGCCAAGCACGGCGTCCCGCCGATCTCCGTCTACGCCGAGCTCTCGAACGACCGGTACGAGGTCTTCGTCCGCGACTCCGGTCCCGGCTTCAACCCGAAGCGCATCCCGGCCGACCGCATGGGGATTCGCGAGTCCATCGTCGGCCGCGTCGAACGCCACGGAGGATCGGCCACGATAACGTCGAAGCGCGGCGCGTCGACCGAGGTCCACGTCTCCGTGCCCCGAACCCAGGAAGGCGGGAAGCCCGCACGATGAGCGACATGGTGAGGATCGTCGTCGTCGACGATCACGACGTCATCCGCGTAGGCGTGAAGCAATCGCTCGGCGACGACGTGGAGGTGGTGGGGGAGGGCCGCGACGTGGAGTCGGCGATCGAGGCGATCGCCTCGACCCGTCCCGACGTCGTCATCCTCGACGTCCACCTTCCCGGGGGCATGGGCGGCGGCGCGCTCGACGTGCTTGACGCGTGCCTCAAGAAGCCCGACCCTCCGCGCTTCCTCGCGCTCTCCGTTTCCGACGCCGCCGAGGACGTCGTGGCGGTTGTCCGCGCGGGCGCGCGGGGGTATGTCACCAAGTCGATCTCGGGGCCCGAGCTCACGGACGCCGTCAAGCGCGTAGCCCTCGGGGACGCGGTCTTCTCGCCCCGGCTCGCCGGATTCGTCCTCGACGCTTTCGGGGCGTCGGCGGGCGACGTCGCCGTCGTCGACGAGGACCTCGACAAGCTCACCGGTCGCGAGCAGGAGGTGATGCGCCTGATCGCGCGCGGCTACTCGTATCGCGAGGTCGGCGCGAAGCTCTTCATCTCGATCAAGACCGTCGAGACGCACGTGAGCGCCGTCCTTCGCAAACTGCAGCTTTCGAGCCGCCACGAGCTCGCCCATTGGGCGGCCCAGCGTCGGATCGTCTGACGCGGTCGGACGCGCCCGCCGGCGTCACGCGTACCGCCTAGACTCGACGCGTCATGGAACCATCCCCCGACGCCTCGTCCGCTCTTGTTGCGGGGCTCAACCCCGAGCAGGCGAAGGCCGTGCTGTACCGCGGGCCGGCGCTGCTCATCGTGGCGGGAGCGGGCTCGGGAAAGACGCGCGTCCTCACCCACCGCATCGCCCACCTGCTGGAGTCCGGACGCGCCCGCCCCCACGAGATCCTCGCCATCACGTTCACCAACAAGGCTGCGGCCGAGATGCGCGACCGCGTCTCGGCCCTCGTCGGCCCGCACTCGCGCGGCATGTGGGTCTCGACCTTCCACAGCGCGTGCGTGCGCATCCTCCGCCAGGACCACGACGCCGCGGGCCTCACGGCGTCGTTCTCCATCTACGACACGGCCGACTCCGTCAATCTCATGAAGCTCGTCCTACGCCAGGAGAACGTCGACACGAAGAAGTTCACGGCCAAGTCCGTCCTCGCCCGTATCGGCCAATTCAAGGACGAGCTGCTCACGCCCGCGGAGGCGGTCGCGCTCACGGAGGGGGCGTCGCGATACTCCCTCGACCACGTCGCCGGAGTCGCCTACGCCGTGTACCAGGCGCGCCTCGAGGCGGCGAACGCCGTCGACTTCGACGACATCATCGTGAAGACCGTGCATCTCCTGCGTGACCGGCCCGAGGTCGCCGCGAAGTACCGCGAGCGCTTCCGGCACGTCTTGGTCGACGAGTACCAGGACACGAACCACGCGCAGTACGTCCTGATCCAGGAGCTCGTCCGGCCGGCGGCCGACGGCGGGGAGCCGGCCGAGCTGACGGTCGTCGGCGACGCCGACCAGTCGATCTACGCCTTCCGGGGCGCTTCGATCCGCAACATCCTCGAGTTCGGACACGACTACCCGGACGCGCACACCATCCGCCTCGAACAGAACTACCGCTCGACGCAGACCATCCTGAGCGCCGCGAACGCCGTCATCGCCCACAACTCCGACCGTGTGCCGAAGAACCTCTGGACCGACGCGGGATCGGGGGAGCGCATCACGGGGTACGTCGCGGACACGGAGCAGGACGAGGCTGAGTTCGTCGCGAGCGAGATCGCGCGGCTGATCCGCGAGGAGCCGATCGCGCCGTCGGACATCGCGGTGATGTACCGGGCGAACGCGCAGTCGCGCGCGATCGAGGAGCGACTCATCCGCTCCGACCTCCCCTACACCGTGGTCGGCGGGACGCGCTTCTACGAGAGGCGCGAGGTCAAGGACATGCTCGCCTACCTTGCCGCGACGATCAACGAAGACGACGACATCGCCACCCGTCGCATCGTGAACACTCCCCGGCGCGGAATCGGCGACGCTGCGGTGGAGGCCATCGCGGCGTTCTCGACGGGCCTCGGAATCTCGTTCGGCGCGGCGGTGCGACGGTCCGACGAGGTGCCCGGCCTCGCTCCGCGGTCGCGGTCCGCGGTCGAGGCGTTCTCGACGATGATGGACGAGTTCCGAGCGCTGGCGCGGGACAACGGCCCCGCGGCGGTACTCGATCAGATCGCCGAGGGGTCCGGCATGCTCGCGACGCTCCGCGCGAGCGACGATCCTCAGGACGCGAGCCGCGTCGAGAACATCATGGAGCTCGTCGCCGTCGGGAGGGAATTCGGCGAGGAGAACCCGGAGGGGACCATCACGGAGTTCCTCGAGAAGGTCGCCCTCGTCGCCGACGCGGACCAGGTGCCCGCCGCGGACGGCGGCACCGGCGTCGTGACGCTCATGACGCTCCACACCGCGAAAGGCCTGGAGTATCCCGTCGTCTTCCTCACAGGGATGGAGGACGGTACCTTCCCGCACGTTCGCTCGATGGAGTCGCCCCAGGACATCGAGGAGGAGCGACGGCTCGCGTACGTCGGGCTGACCCGCGCCCGCGAACGCCTCTACCTCACGAGGGCGGAGGTTCGGTCGAGCTGGGGCGCGCCGCAATACCTGCCCGCGTCGCGCTTCGTCGAGGAGGTGCCGGGAGAGCTCGTCGATTGGCGGCGTTCCGAGTCGTCGACGGCGTCGCTTCGGGCGACGACGGATCGCTACTCCGGTCGCAGCGGCGGATGGTCGGGCACCTTCGGGCGCGACCGCGACGCCGAGGGTTACGCCCGTGCCGGGGCCGCGACCAGCCCGCGGGTACCGCCGTCGCCGCCCGGCGCGCCCGCCCGCGGCGACCTCGGCCTCGACGTGGGGGACCGGGTCGTGCACGACCAATACGGCCTGGGAACGGTCGTCACGCTCGAGGGCGAGGGCAAGAATGCGGTCGCCAAGGTCGACTTCGGATCGCTCGGCGTGAAGCGACTCCTCCTGCGATTCGCGCCGCTCGACAAGCTGTAGCCTGAGCGCACGGGGCGGCCCCCGGTGTGGTTAGGCTGGGGTGACCGGCGGAGGGCCGGTCGTTCCGTCATCAAGGGAAACATGCGTACGTCCGGAAGTAAGGTCGCCATCGTCGGGGCGGGAGCCGTCGGCGCCACCCTCGCGTACGCCGGCCTCATGCGCGGGTTCGCGCGCACGGTCGCGCTCTACGACATCAACGCCGCGAAGGTCGACGCCGAGGTACTCGACCTGGCACAGGGCGTCCAATTCATGCCTCAAGCCAACGTGATCGGCTCGGATCAGGTGGACGTGTGCGCGGACGCGGACGTCATCGTCATCACGGCGGGGGCGAAGCAGCAACCGGGCCAGAGCCGACTCGACCTGGCGGGAGCGACGATCGCGCTCATGGATCGCATCGTCCCGCCGCTGCTTGAGGTCGCGCCGGACGCGATCTACATCCTCGTCACCAACCCCGTCGACGTCGTCACCTACGCGGCGATCAAGAAGTCGGGGACGCGGCCGAGCCAGATGTTCGGTTCCGGCACCGTGCTCGACTCTTCGCGTCTTCGGTATCGCGTCGCGCAGGAGTGCGGCGTGGCGATCGCGAACGTCCACGCGTACATCGCCGGCGAACACGGGGACTCCGAGGTGGCGTTGTGGTCCTCCGCGACGATCGGCGGTCTTCCGGTCGCCGAATTCCGGAGCGCCGACGGATCGGTCGTCATGACCCCGGAGAAGCGCAGGCAGATCGAGCGCGAGGTCAAGGACTCCGCGTATCGCATCATCGAGGGCAAGGGCGCGACCAACTACGCGATCGGAATCGCGGGCGCGCGCATCGTCGAGGCCGTCCTCCAGGACGAGAACCGGGTGCTGCCGGTCTCGACGCTGATTGACGTTCCGGGAGTCGGCGAGGTCTGCATGTCGGTGCCGTCCGTCGTTGGCCGGGGCGGAGTGGTACACCACGTGGAACTGCCGCTCAGCGACGACGAGCGGGCGTCCTTGAACGCTTCCGCGCGATCGATTCGCGAGGTCGCCGAACGGTTCGGCGCCGCCTAACCGCCGAAGATGTCGGACAACTGACCCGGGTAGAGGTACTCGTACGTATTGAGCGCGATCGCGACGAATCCAGCGCCGATCGCGAAGTAGGAGAGGAACTTCCCGCGCTCACCGCGGTTCGCGCGACCGAGTCCCGCGAAACCGAAGAGAACCGAGAGGAAACCGACGCCCCCGGCGACGTACGGGAAATAGCTGTCGAAGCTCGTTCCGAGCCCGTAGACCGACGCGAAGGTCGTGGCGAGAGCGGCTACTCCAAGAAGGACCGCGACGAGCGACGGCCACGAGGATTGGTCGGGGTTGTACGAGTCGCCGTCCTCGCGACGGGGCTCGTCGTCCTCGTCGAGGTCCTGGGGGTGGCCGGCCCGGTTGACGGGGTTGGGGCCGCTCGGGCCGACGCCTGGGGCGAAGGTCGGCTGGAAGCCCGGTTGCGCGGCCGCGCCTGCCGGACCGCCCTGCGCGGGCGCCCCCTGCGCCGGTGCCGCTTGACCGGGCGCCTGGCCCGCGCCGCCGACGGGCTGGAACAACGGTCGCGCTCCGCCCGCGGGCTGGAACGTCTGCTGGGCGCCCGTCGCCGGTCCTGTCGCCGCGGGGCCGCCGGGCCGGAACGTCGGTTGCGCGCCGGTCACGGGTCCCGCCGCGGCGGGGCCGCCGGGCCGGAACGTCGGTTGCGCGCCGGTCACGGGTCCCGCAGCGCCTCCCGGCTGGAACGTCGGCTGGGCGCCGGTCACGGGGCCCGCAGCGCCTCCCGGCTGGGCGTTCGGCTGCGCGCCAGCCGCCGGACCCGCCGCCGCGGGGTTGGCCTGCTCGGGGGCGACGTCCGCCCCGGTGCTTGCCTGCGTCGGCGCTCCAGCGCCGCCGACACCCTGCGCCGGCGGCTGCGCCGGATGCACGTGCTGCGTCCAGCGCTGGCCGTCCCAGTACCGCAACTGGCCCGGCGTCTGCGGGTCCGGGTACCAGTTCGCCGGTGGTAGCGACGACGGAGGCGTTGTCATGGTCTCTCCAAGGGGGACATTCGCGTTATTGCCCTATGGCGACGATACCCGAGACGCGCCGCGTTCTCGCCCCAGAACGCGCCGCCCTCGCCCTCGTCGCCGAGCCTGGAGCGGCCTTCCCCGAACGTCGGCGCGCGAGAGAGGCCGGGACGACCGCCCCGGCCTCTCTCGACGTACCCCTAGACGAGCGCCGGCTCGGGCTCTCGACGACGTTCCGGCGCATCGGAACCGCCCTCGATGCGCATCTCGGGAAGCCACCTGAGCCAGCGGGGCAGGTACCAGTTCGCGCGCCCGAAGAGCGTCATGAGCGACGGGACGAGGACGGTCCGGATGATGGTCGCGTCGATGAGGACGGCGGCCCCGAGACCGAGGCCCATCTGGGCGAACTCCGCGAGGTCGCCCATCGCGAACCCCGCGAAGACGGCGACCATGATCGCCGCGGCGCCGGTGATGAGCGCTCCCGTCCGGCTGAGCCCGTGCACCACCGCGTTCGTGGTGCTCTCGCCGGCGTCGTGGTTCTCCTTGATGCGGCTGAGCAGGAACACGTGATAGTCCATCGACAGCCCGAAGAGGACCGCGAAGAGGAACAGGGGGATCCACGGCGCGATGCCGTCGACCTGCGGGACGCCGAGCACTCCGGCGCCCCACCCATGCTGGAACACCGCGACCAGGATGCCGTACGCGGCCGCCGTCGAGAGCAGGTTGAGCACAATGCCCGTCGCGGGGATCACGACGGAACGGAACCCGACGAGCAGCAGGAGGAAGCTCGCCGCGAGGACGTACGCGAACACCTCCGGCGCCGAGTCGCGGATGAGCTGCGCGAACTCCAACGAGCCCCAGGTGCCGCCGCCCATGAGCGCCGTCGCGCCCGTGCCCGCCAGGGCCACGGGCAGGACCGCGTCGTGGAGATGGTGGAGCGCGGCGTCGGATCGGCGGTCGGCCGAGTCGTACACGTCCTTGGTGTCGATGAAGACGACGTCGCCGTAGGAGTCGACGGAGGTCTCGGCGAAGCCGGGTTCCGCCTCGATCCGCGCGGCGAGCGCCTGGATCTCGGGACCGGCGTTCGCCGCGCCCGTGATCGCGATCGTGGTGCTGTCGCGTCCCCAACCGAAGTCGGCCACCAGGATGTCCTGCGCCTGGCGGATCGTGTTGTCGGCCGGGAGCGCGTCGAGGCCGGGGAAGGCGAGACGCATGCCGACTGCGGGCGCGGCGAGCGCGAGCAGTACGGCGACGCCGATCGCGGCCGAGACTCCCGGACGACGGATGACGGCGCGGGCGAGGGCCGCCCAGCGGCGAGGCTCGCGTCCGGGATGCGTCGTGGGGATCCTGCCGCGGTTGATGCGGTTGCCGAGCAGGCGCAGAAGGGCGGGGAGTAGCGTGAGCGCGGCCGTGACGGAAACGATCGCCACGATGATCGCGCCGCCCCCGAGGCTGCGCATGATGGTGCTCGGGACGATGAGCATTCCCGAGAGAGCGATGACGACGGTGAGGCCGGAGAAGAGCACGGCCCGGGTCGCGGTCGCCCCGGCGACGGTGACGGCGTCGAGGATCTCCCGGCCCTTGGCGCGTTCCTCGCGGAAGCGTTGGACCACGATCAGCGTGTAGTCGATGCTGAGGGCGAGCCCCATCATCGTGATCATATTGACGACGAAGAACGACATCTCGAACGCCTGCCCGACGACCGCGGTCACCCCGACCGCGACGGCGATCGACACGAGGCCGAGGATGATGGGGACGCCCGCGGCGACGAGCGCCCCGAACACGATCGCGAGGATCACGAGGGCGATCCCGATCCCGATGATCTCTCCACGCACGAGCGTCTGCTCCGCGAGCGCGTCGAACGCGACGCCGGCGCTGGCGTTGCCGAACGGCAGCACCCGGAAGTCGCCGGTTGCGACGGACGCGGCCGCGTCGTTGATCGCCCGGCCGAGGGCGCTCTGCTGCTCGCCTTCGAGTTCGGGGACCTGGACCGTCACGAGCGCCGTGTAGCCGCTGTCGGAGACCGGGAACGGCGCCGCTTGCGTCGGCGCGGAGACGTCGATGACGCCGTCGATCCCCCGCATCGCGGCCGCGACGCTGTCGAGTTCCGCCATGAAGCTCGCGTCGCCGAAGCGTGCCGTCGCGGACGTGACGATGATCGTCTCCGTCGCGACGCCCGCGTTGGTCGAACGATACTGGTCGTTCAATTGCTGGACCTGCTCCGACTCCGTCGGCGTCAACATTCGCTCGTCCTGCGTGAGCGCATTGCCGAGGAATCCGGAGGCGTAGATGGCGGCGGCGAGGCCGAGGACCCAGGCTCCGACGACGAGCCACGGATGTTGGGCCGACGCGCGTGCGATGCGTCCCGTGAGTGCGGTGGTCATGTCTCTCCCTTGATGTCCGATCTTCGTTGGGCCCACTGTCGTGGAGGCGCGGGATGCGCCGCTATGGGGGATCGCCCCGAACGGACCCCGGTCTTCGGAGCCTTTCGGTCGGCGCGACGCCCCCGTGGTGGTGCTACCCCGACGTTAGGGACGCCGGCCGCCGGGCACATTCCGCCTGAGAGCGAACCTTCCCGGGCGTTCGGGGGATTCGCCTCCCGTCCTCACGGGGGAGGCCGTCTCAGGGTTCCCCCGGGCGGGGGAGCGTCAATCGGCGCGTCCGGGGGACGACGGCGCGGGTCGTCTCCGGCACGATGAGGCGTATGGATCTCGTCAAGCGCGCTTTCCGTCCGGTATTCGACCGGCAGACGTACCTCGACGCGTCGTACCTAGTGGTCGGGTTCCCCTCCGCCATCGTGTGGTTCGTCGTCATGGTCACGCTGTACGCGTTGGGGATGGGGCTCGCCGTCGTGTGGGTCGGCGTCGGGATCCTCGTGGGGGCGCAGGCGCTCCTCCGTCCCATCGGCGCGATCGAGCGGGCCCAGGTGAGAAAGCTTCTCGGAAGCGACGTCCCGGCCCCGCCGCCTCTGGATCGCGGGCCGACCGCCGCCTCGCGCACCTTCGGGTGGTCCTCCGTCCGCGCGACCTCCGTCGCGCTCGTCCACGACCGGCACAGTTGGCGTGTCCTGGCGTGGGTGGTGCTTCGGCTGGCCATCGCGCCCGTGGGGCTCGCCGTCGCGATCGCCGCCTTCGCCACGGGGATCACGATCGTCGTCGCGCCCATCGGCGCGTGGGCGGTGAAGGGCCTCGGGGACCTCCACCGATTCGCGGCGGAGCGGTGGCTCGGCCCGTGCGGGGACGAGGAACGGCGGGCGGCGCTCGCGCGAGCCGCGCGGGCCGAGGAGCAGGTGCGGATCGATCAGGAGCTTCACGACAGCATCGGCCACATGGTCTCGATGATCGTCGTGCAGGCCGGGGCGGGGGCGCACGTCTTCGACACCGACCCCGTCTTCTCCCGTCGTGCGCTTCGCACGATCGAGGACCGAGGCCGAGCCGCGCTCGGTGAGCTCGACCGCCTCATCGCCCGGATCCGTGGCGACGAGACGGAGGCGCACGCGCCCCTGCCCGGCGCGGCCGACCTGCCGGCGCTCGTGGCCAGCGCGCGCGACGCGGGTGTCGATGTCACCGCGGACCTGACGCTCGACGGGATTCCGTCGGCGATCGGTCGTGGGGCGTATCGGGTGGTCCAGGAGGCGCTCACCAACGCGGCGAAGCACGCCCCTGGGGAGTCGGTCACGATTGCGATTGCGTCGGACGACGACGTGGTGGCGATCGCCGTCAGGAATCCCGTCGCGCGCGAAGCGGACCTCCGCGACGGCGGCAACGGGCTCGCGTCGATCCGCGATCGGGTCGCCCTTCTCGGGGGACACGCCACGGTCGGTCTCGACGGCTCCGGGGGATTCGTGGTGCGGGCCGCCCTCCCGGTCGGCATGATGCTCGCGGCGTCCGACGACGTGGATTGCCGCCTGACGTCTCGGTGCCGCTGCCCGGTGTGCCGTCTGACGGGTAGGGTCCGCACATGAGGCTCGCGATCGTCGACGACGACCCGCTGGTGCGGATGGGCCTCCGGGCGATTCTCGCGTCGGTCGACGGCTGGGAGGTGGTCGCGGAGGCGGGCGACGGTCGCGAGGCGGTCGCCGTCGTCCAGGCCGCCTCCCCGGACCTCGTGCTCATGGACATCCGCATGCCCGAGATGGACGGACTCGAGGCGACCCGACGCATCACCGAGGAGGACGGCGACGCGAAGGTCCTCGTCCTCACGACCTTCGAGGTCGACGAATACGTCTTCGAGGCGATGCGCGCGGGGGCCGCGGGCTTCGTGCTCAAGCGCGTCCCGCCCACGGAGCTGATCGACGCCGTCCGGATCGTGGCGTCGGGCGAGTCGCTGCTCTTCCCCGCCGGGACGCGTCGCGTCATCGAGCGGTTCGCGCGGCCGCAGTCGCGCAGCCTGCCCGAGCTCACCGAGCGCGAACGCGAAGTGTTGGGATACCTCGCCCGGGGGATGTCGAACCAGGAGATCGGGGAGTCGCTTGTCGTGTCGATCGAGACGGTCAAGTCCCACGTCGCGTCGCTGTTGATGAAGCTGGGCGTCCGCGATCGCACGCAGGCCGTCATCGCGGCCTACGAGACGGGATTCGTGCGGCCGGGCGCGGCCTGAGTCAGGCGGCGTTGTCGCGCGACTTCACGATGAAGACGGGGGTCCCGAGGGGCACCGTCCGCGCGAGTGCGAGCTCCTTGTCGTTCGGCAGACGGACGCAGCCGTGCGACGCGGCGGTACCGAGCAACTGGGGCTCGTTGGTCCCGTGGATGGCGATCTGGGGCGGGCCCCCGTTGAACGACGAGAGAGTGTCGGAGTACCCGGAGAGCCCGAGCGCGTACGAGCCGTAGACGCCCCTGGGGTTGGCCGAGAAGTCGAGCGGGTCCGTGACGTAGAAGAGGCCCGTGGGGGTCGGGGTCGAGTCCTTACCGACGACGACGGGGGTCGAGAGGATCACCTCGTCGCCGCGCCACAGCTCGAGCTGCCGCTCGTCGAGGAAGATGTGGATCGACAGGTCCGTCGACGACGTCTTGACGTCGGACGCGCGGATCCAGCCGGTCTGTCCGTTCGGCTTGATCGGGAGGTCGACCTTGAGCCACTCCTCGTCGCCGATTCCCGTCGCGTCGACGGCGAGGAGGGTTCGAGGGCTGAAGAACGTGCTCCACTTCGAGAGCGTCGACGCGGGCTTGGGGTCTCCCGGCTCGGCGTAGATGCCGAGGGAGTCGCCGGTGACCGTCGCGATGATCTCTCCCGGCCGGATCCCCGAGGCGGCCGTCGCTGTGGGCGCGGACGTGGGGGTGGGCGCGGACGTTGACGCCGCAATCGTGGGCCGCGCGGTCGGCGTCGCCGTGGGCTCGGCGGTAACGGACGACGGCGCGCGGCCGGAGAACGCCCACGCCGTGCCGAGCCCGAGGAGAAGCGCCGCGCCGACGACCGCGCCGACGATCGGCCACGTCACCTGGCGCCCGCGCACGGTGGGAAGGCTGACCTTCCATGCGGTGAACGCGGAGAGGCGAGGGAGTCTCACCCCGGAATCCTAGCCCGTGAAGCTGGCGCCGATGCCTCCGGCGACCGGGTCGAGGAACTCGCCGTCGACGCTGCCGTCCTCGTCGAAGGGCCCGCCGTCCGTCACCTGGTACGTCACGGTCGTGCCGGCGTACGTCACGCCCGTCACCTGCGCCCAACTGCCCGCCCCGTCCGGGTGCTTCCACACCTGATTCACCGGTCCGGGGTAGTCGAGCGTGACGGTTGCCGTCCACCCGTTCGCGGGGAGCAGGATGCAGAACGTCGTCACGCCATAGGGGATGGAGACGCCCGCGGGCGGGGTATACGCGTACGAGCCGATCGCCGACCAGCCCGGGCAGTCCCAGTCGAGGCCATTGAGCACGCTGATGTGGATGGGGTCGGCGTCGGTCGTGATGTCGAACTCCAGCGGCGCGTTGTACTCGACCGCGCCGATGTCACAACCCGTTCCCGTCACCGAGAAGCTGTTTCTGGGCATGCCCCGCTGGTCCTCCGAGACCGAGCACGAGCCCGACGGCACCACGTCGATCAGGGGGCTCGTTGTCGCCGGGAGCATCGTGAGCGTGGGTCCCCCATTGTCGGCGAGGGCCCCGAGCTGGGGGTCGGCCCCGGAGCCGAGGTCGCCCGTGCCGGCCCAGGAGTGCGTGCAACTTCCGTCGTAGTCGAAGTTGTAGCCGTTCGACACGGGTGTCCCGTCGGTATTGCAGAGGCTGCTCGATCCCGACGTGTAGAACACCGAACCCTCGGTGGTGATCGTGTCGCCATTCGAGTAGACGGCGTCCCCGGCGGTGTTCGACGTGTTCCCCACGAACGTCGAGTACAGGGCGTTCACCGCCAGGGTTGCCGCGATCGCGCCGCCGACGGACGTGGTCGACGTATTGCCGACGAAGGTCGAGTTGGTGGCGGAGACGTTCTCAAGCACGAGCA
Organism: uncultured Actinomycetota bacterium; assembly: GCA_963823015.1. GTDB lineage: Bacteria > Actinomycetota > Actinomycetes > Actinomycetales > Demequinaceae > JAFGBM01. The sequence continues at coordinate 107,085 of CAWGJW010000004.1, forward strand.
ACGCTCCGCCGGCGTCGACGGCCGTGTTGTTCGTGAGCGTCGATCCCGTGACGTTGACCGTACCGTAGGCGAAGACCGCACCCCCGGCCGTGTAGAGCGACTCGTTACCGTCGAACGTCGAGGAGGTAATCGTCACCGTATTGGCGCCGGAATAGACGGCGCCACCGTAACCGCCCGCCGCATTATCCGTCAGGGAACTCGACGTGACGGTAGCCGCGTCCCCGGCGTAGATCGCCCCGCCGGCCGCGCCCGCGGTGTCTGCGTGGTTCCCGTCGAACGATGACGTGTTCGCCGTCGTGGCGCCGGTGGCGTAGATGGCTCCTCCGTTGGCGTTCGACGAGGCGTTCGTGTCGAAACTCGAGCCGGACACCTGGACGAGCCCGCCGGCGTAAATCGCGCCGCCGTCACCGTACGCGTGGTTGCCGGAGAAGGTCGCGCCTCCGCTGTGCGTCCCCACGTAGACGAACGTGTCGCCGTAGACCGCGCCGCCGGCGCTCGTCGAGCCGCCGCCGAGGTTGGTGCTGGCGTTGCCGGTGAAGGTCGCGTCGTCGATGTAGGCCGCGTAGCCCGCGTAGATCGCCCCGCCGGTATCCTGGGCCGAGTTGTTCTCGAACACGGAATTGCCGTCGACGTCGACCTCGCCGTCCGAGTACACGGCCCCGCCGTCGGCGCCGGACGCGTCGGCGTAGTTGTTCGAGAACGTCGAGCCCGAGATGGTCGTGGTCGAGGCCCCGTGAACCCACACCGCGCCGCCGCTTCCCGCGGAGTGGTCGCCGGTGAACGTCGAACCCGAGATCGTGAACGACGTGTTGGGGAAGGCGTCGATGACGCCGCCCGCGGAGGGCGCCGTTGTCGACGTGTCCGTGAAGGAGCTGTCGGCGATCGTGATCGGCTGACCGGCCAGCACGATGGTGCCGTCGCCTCCGACGACGTTGTCGGTGGTCACGTTGGTGAGCGTCACCGCGCCCGTGGTGGTCGCCGAGATAACCGCAAGCCCTGCACTGAAGTCCTTGATGGTCAGGTCGTGGATGCTGAGGTTGGCCGACGACGCACCGTTGAAGTCGACGAGATCAGCGGGCGTTCCACTTCCCGTGATCGTGTGGCCCGCGCCGTCGATCTCGAGGTCGAACCCGTCGTTCACGCTAGCGACCGCCGACGAGCCCGACCAGGTGAAGTCGGCGCCCAAGGTTATGACGTCCGCCTGACCGTTGCTTGCGGCGGTTATCAGGGCGGCACGGAATCCCGCCTCGTCGGAAACCGTGAAGGTCGCGCCTGACGCGCGCTCGGCGGCGGGAAAAGTGAGGAACATCGTGGCGAGCAGAACGATCGATGCGCCGGCCGCTACGCGCGTGAGCGCCAGACGCATGACCGTGATGCCGCGGTTCGTCGGGTCGGACATGGCCGGATCTCCCTCATCTCGAGCAGGCGCCGGTCACGCCGTCTGTCGGCAGGCTACCAATATGAATATGTCTGCCTCAAGTGGGCGCGGCATGGAGCTTCCCTACGCCCGTCGGCGCGTTACCTCGCCGACACGGGAGGGAGATACCCTGGGTCCCGGTGCACTGGCGTCGGCACGGGCGCCCCGAGAGCGGAGAAGGGCTCCATGGATCTCTACGAATACCAGGCGCGCGACCTGTTCGAGCGCCACGGCGTCCCGGTGCTTGAGGGCATCGTCGCCGCCACCCCGGCCGACGCGAAGGCCGCCGCCGCGACGATCGGTGGCACCGTCGTCGTCAAGGCGCAGGTCAAGGTCGGCGGACGCGGCAAGGCGGGCGGCGTGAAGCTCGCCCACTCGCCCGAGGAGGCCGAGGCCGCGGCCCAGGCCATCCTCGGCATGGACATCAAGGGGCACACGGTGCGCCGCGTGATGATCGCCGCGGGTGCGAAGATCGCCGAGGAGTATTACTTCTCGCTCCTCCTCGACCGCGCGACCCGCCGCTACCTCGCGATGTGCTCCGTCGAGGGCGGCATGGAGATCGAGGAGCTCGCGGTCGAGCGTCCGGACGCGCTCGCGAAGATCGACGTCGACCCGCAGGTCGGCATCGACGCGGCGAAGGCCGCCGAGATCGTCAGCGTCGCGGGGTTCGCCCCCGACGTCGCGGACGCCGTCGCCGACGCGATCCTGAGGCTCGGCGAGGTGTACGCGAAGGAGGACGCGACGCTCGTCGAGGTCAACCCCCTGGTCCGCACGGAGGACGGGGCGATCATCGCGCTCGACGGCAAGGTCACCCTCGACGACAACGCGCGCTTCCGCCACGAGGACCACGCCGCGCTCGTCGACATCGACGCGACCGACCCTCTCGAGCGTCTGGCGGGCGAGAAGGGCCTCAACTACGTCAAGCTCGACGGCCAGGTGGGGATCATCGGAAACGGTGCGGGCCTCGTCATGTCGACGCTCGACGTGGTCGCCCTCGCCGGAGAGAAGCACGGCACCAAGCCCGCGAACTTCCTCGACATCGGCGGCGGCGCCTCCGCCCAGGTCATGGCCGACGGCCTCGAGGTCATCCTGGGCGACTCCCAGGTGCGGAGCGTGTTCGTCAACGTCTTCGGGGGTATCACCTCCTGCATCGAGGTCGCGCGTGGCATCGTCGCGGCGCTCGAGATCCTCGGGGACGCGGCGACCAAGCCCATCGTCGTCCGCCTCGACGGAAACAGCGTCGAACAAGGACGCGAGATCCTGGCGGCGGCGAAGCATCCCCTCGTCACCGTCGTCGACACCATGGACGACGCGGCCGCCAAAGCCGCCGAGCTCGCCGCGTAGGAGGCGCCGAACATGACCATCTTCCTCGACGCCACTTCCCGCGTCATCGTCCAGGGCATGACCGGCTCCGAGGGCCAGAAGCACACGGCCCGCATGCTCGCGTCCGGCACGCAGATCGTCGGCGGCGTGAACCCGCGCAAGGCAGGCGAGTCCGTCGACTTCGACATCGCGGGCGAGACCCGGACGATCCCCGTCTACGGCACCGTCGCGGACGCGATGACGGCCACCGGCGCGAACGTCTCCGTCGTGTTCGTGCCGCCGCCGTTCGCCAAGGCCGCCGTGATGGAGGCGATCGACGCGGGAATGCCGCTCGTCGTCATCATCACCGAGGGCATTCCCGTGGCCGACACCGCCGCCTTCACCGCGTACGCCCTGGACAAGGGCACGCGCACGCTCGGGCCGAACTGCCCCGGCGTCATCTCCCCCGGGATCTCCAACGTCGGCATCACCCCCGCGACCATCACCGGCCCCGGGCGCATCGGCCTCGTCTCCAAGTCCGGGACGCTGACGTACCAGATGATGCACGAGCTCCGGGACATCGGCTTCACCACGTGCGTCGGGATCGGCGGCGACCCCGTCATCGGGACGACGCACATCGACTGCCTCGCGGCGTTCGAGGCGGACCCCGACACCGAGGCGATCGTCATGATCGGCGAGATCGGCGGCGACGCCGAGGAACGCGCGGCCGCCTATATCAGGGAGAACGTCACCAAGCCCGTCGTGGGATACGTCGCGGGCTTCACCGCGCCGGAGGGCAAGACGATGGGCCACGCGGGCGCGATCGTCTCCGGCTCCGCGGGGACGGCCGAGGCCAAGCGCGTCGCGCTCGAGGCCGCGGGCGTCCGCGTCGGCACCACGCCGTCCGAGACGGCGCGGATCATGCGGGAACTCCTCGGCGCGTAGCCAACGCCCGTCCGGCGGCGGTTCGGTCCCGCGCCCGCGGGCACTCCCGGGCGACGATAGGGCCGTGGCCCGCACGCTCCGCTCCGACCTTCGCGCCCTCGCCTCGCGCGCCGGCGACGCCGTTCCCGGGTGGGTGGGCGGGGCGATGGCCGCGCTTCAGTCGGCCCTGCTCTCCGTCGGCGCCGTCGTCGCCGTGGCCCTCGCCGTCGCCGCCGTGTCGCCGCCCGCGGACGGAAGCGCCGGCGTCGACTGGCAGGCGGCCGCGAGCGTGGGGACCCGGATCTGGCTCCTGGCGCACGCCGTGCCCGCGGGGGGAGCCGATACCCCCGTCAGCCTCGTACCGCTCGGGATGACGGCCGTCTTCGCCTTCCTCGCGTCGAGCCTCGCGCGCCGATTCGCGGCGCCGACGACGGGGAGTCTGATCGCCTTCACGGCGACGTACGCGGGCATCCTCGTCGCGTCCGAGGCGGCGGCCGACGCGGCGCTCACCGACCCGCACGCCGCGTGGCGTGCGGGCGTCGCGGGGGCGCTTGTCGCCGGGATCGGGGGCGGCTCCGGGCTGTGGCGGGCGGGGTGGAGACCCGGCGCGTGGACGGCCCGAATCCCGAGGGTCCTCGCCGACGGCGTCCGCCTCGGCCTCGCGATCGTCCTCGCCTCGTGGGCCCTCGGCGCGCTTGTGTTCATCCTGTGGTCGTTCGCGGGGTGGTCGGACATCGGGGGCGCGGCGTCGACGCTCGGCGCCGACCCCGTCGGCTCGCTCGCGCTCGCGGTCGGGGAGGCGCTCTACGCTCCGACGCTGGCGATCTGGGGCATGGCCTGGTTCGCCGGACCGGGCTTCGCCGTCGGGTCGGGCACGGTCTACGCGCCGGGGCACCTCGAGACGGCTCCGCTGCCCTCGGTGCCGATCCTCGGCGCGCTGCCGCACGCCTCCGGGGGCCTCCTCGTCCTCGCGCCCGCGCTCGTCGTAGCCGTCGCGGCCCTCTGCCGCGGGGTCTTCGCCCGCCGGCGACCCACGATCGGCGCCCCGACGCAGGTCGTCGCGGTCGCCGTCGTCGCCCTCCTCGCGGGGGCGAGCGGCGTCGCCGCGCGGGGGTCGATCGGCGGCGGAACGTTCGCGGCGGTCGGGCCGGAGCCGATCGCCACCGCGGTGTGGATGGGGTGCCTGGCGGCGCTCGGCCTCGCCCTCGCGAGCCTCGTGGCGCGGTGGCGAGCGACTACGACGAGGACGGGGCGGACGACGGGGAAAGACGGGACTGCCACTGACGAAGCCGCTCGGAGACGGCGTTCTGAAACTCCGTCTGACACCGGGCGGTCGCCTCGACCGTGATCGCGTTGGCCTGGCACTGTTCCAACGCGGAGTACTCGCGGTAGAAGACCGCCTGCATCACGAAGTTCGACGCCAGCATCCCCGAGAGCAGGAGCCCGATCGACGCGAGGAGCACGAAACCCGTGCTCCTGACACCGCGTATCGAGAACAGGAGAACGATCGCGCCGACGCCGGCGGAGACCGACGCGGGCAGGCCGATCAGTGACCATGGCAGGTGGAGGAGCGTCGCGACGACGGCGATCGCGAGCGACGCCGCGAACCAGCGCGACGTGCGAATCGTGCCAGGCGACATCCGGCGCGGGGGAGAGGGGGTGGTCACGAAGGTCCTTGCGTAGTCGAGGTATCCAGCATGCCGATAGGGTCGGCATGTGACAAGCGACGCGACGCCGGCCAGCGTGGTCGTCCTGATCTCCGGGACGGGAACCATCCTGACGTCGCTGCTCGACGCGGTCTCCGATCCGGCGTACGGCGCCTCGATCACCGGGGTGGTCTCGGACCGCGCGGACGCCGGCGGACTCGCCGTTGCCCGGGCGGCGGGCGTGCCGACCGCCGTCGTCGCGCTCGCCGACTTCCCCAGTCGCGAGGAGTGGAACGACGCCCTCGTCCGGGCCATCGAGCAGCATGCGCCGGACCTCGTGGTCCTCGCCGGATTCATGAAGATCCTCGCGCCGGGGACCGTCGCGCGTTTCGGCGGACGGATCATCAACACGCACCCCGCCCTGCTTCCCTCCTTCCCGGGCGCCCACGGCGTCCGCGACGCCCTCGCGTACGGCGTCGCCGTCTCCGGCTGCACCGTCATCTTCGTCGACGACGGCGTCGACACCGGCCCGATCGTCGCCCAGGCCGCGGTCGAGGTACTCCCGGACGACACGGAGGAAAGCCTTCACGAACGCATCAAGACCGTCGAGCGGGCGCTCGTGGTCGACACCGTCCACGCGCTGGTGACGCGGGGCTGGACGATCGACGGACGACGCGTTGTGCTTGGGACGCCACGAAAGGATGGAGCATGACCGACCGCAAACCGGTACGCCGGGCCCTGATCTCCGTATACGACAAGACGGGACTCGAGGAGCTCGCACGCGCCCTCGCCGAGGCCAAAGTCGAGATCGTGTCGACGGGCAGCACCGCCGCGCGTATCTCCGACGCGGGCATCCCCGTCACGAAGGTGGAGGAGGTGACGGAGTTCCCGGAGTGCCTCGACGGACGCGTGAAGACGCTCCATCCCCGGATCCACGCCGGCATCCTCGCGGACGTGCGCCTGCCGGCGCACGTCGAGGAGCTCGCGTCGATGGGCGTCGCCCCGTTCGAGCTCGTGGTGAGCAACCTCTACCCGTTCGTCGAGACCGTGCGGTCGGGGGCGACGCCCGACGAGGTGATCGAGCAGATCGACATCGGCGGACCCTCGATGGTCCGCGCCGCGGCGAAGAACCACGCGAGCGTCGCCGTCGTCGTCAACCCGGGCGAGTACGACGCCGCGATCGCGGCGATCGCGGCCGGCGGGTTCACGCTCGCGGAACGCCAGGCGCTTGCGGTCGAGGCGTTCCGTCACACCGCCACGTACGACATTCACGTGGCGTCGTGGATGGGCAACGTCGTCGCGGCGGACGACGAGGGCACCGGATTCCCCGGATGGGTCGCCATGAGCGCGACCCGACGCGCGTCGCTGCGGTACGGCGAGAACCCGCACCAGGGCGCGGCCCTCTACACGGACGACGCGTCGGCCGGAGGCATCGCTAACGCCCAGCAGTTGCACGGCAAGGAGATGTCCTACAACAACTACGTCGACGTGGACGCCGCGTGGCGCGCCGCCCACGACCACGACGGGGTGACCGTCGCCGTGATCAAGCACGCGAATCCGTGCGGGATCGCGGTCGGGACCGACGTCGCCGACGCCCACGCGAAGGCCCACGCGTGCGATCCCGTCTCCGCGTACGGCGGGGTCATCGCGACCAACCGCGAGGTGACCGCGGCGGCGGCGCGACAGGTCGCCGAGATCTTCACCGAGGTGATCGCGGCGCCGAGCTACGAGCCCGAGGCGCTCGAGATCCTTACCGCGAAGAAGAACCTCCGCATCCTCGTGGTCGAGGGCGGTCGCGGCGCGGGGGAGTACCGCCCCATCTCGGGAGGTCTACTCCTCCAGCAGGCCGACCGCATCGACGCCGCGGGAGACGACCCGGCTACGTGGACGCTCGCCGCCGGCCCGAAGGCGTCGCAGGAAACCCTCGCGGATCTCGCCTTCGCATGGCGATCGGTGAGGGCGACCAAGTCGAACGCCATCCTTCTCGCCAAGGACGGGGCGTCGGTGGGAGTCGGCATGGGTCAGGTCAACCGCGTCGACGCGTCCCGGCTCGCCGTGGCGCGTGCGGGCGAGGAGCGCGCGAAGGGGGCCGTCGCCGCGTCGGACGCGTACTTCCCGTTCGCCGACGGCTTCCAGATCCTCGCGGACGCCGGCGTGGTCGCCGTCGTCGAGCCGGGAGGCTCGATCCGCGACGCCGAGGTGATCGACGCGGCCGCGGCCGCGGGAGTATCGCTCTACTTCACCGGCACGCGGCACTTCTTCCACTAGGCCATTCATGCCGCCGCGTCCCTCCGCCGCCGTCTGGTTGCCGCCTCTGCTCGCGGCGTTGGGCGTCGTCGTCGCCGTCGACGTTGGCGCGACGGCGGGCGTGTGGACGCTCGCCGGCCTGGCGTTCTGCGGCGCGGCCGTTCGCGCCTTCGGGTTTCGCGGGTGGGGGTTGAGCGTTCGCAGGAGGGCCGTCGACGCGGCCGCCCTCGGGCTGCTCGCCGCCGGGCTCGCGTTCGTCGCGGGCTCCGGCGTCCTCGGGTGAGGCGGCGGGAGATACGAAAGGCCCGCCCGCGACGGACGCGGACGGGCCCTTCGGCGGAGCGCTAGAGGGAGCCCTCGTCGTCGGCGGAGTCGTCCACCGTGACGGCGCTGAGGTCCTCGATGGGACCGAAGCCCCGGTAGAGGAGCCCGACGAACGCGCCCGCGAGGAGCGTGGCGACCCACCACAGCCACAGCTGGGTGAGGGGCCAGTGGCTCACGACGCCCGTTGTCGCGTCCGGGGCCGACCCGAAGATCGCGCTCGCGGTCGCGCGAGCCGGGTTGAGTCCCGCGCGCGTGAGCGGTCCCGCGATAATGACGAGCACCGCGATGGTGAGACCGATCGCGGCCGGGGCCTGGGCCTTGGGCGCCCGCTTCGACGTCGCGGCGAGCACGACGGCGACGAGGATTCCCGTGGCGATGAACTCGATCAGGGCGGCCGCGAGAATCGTCACGCCGTTCGGCGAGTGGTCGCCGTAGCCGATGGACACGAGCGACATGACGTACCCGGACGCCGGCTCGTTGACCGCCGTGTTCCCGATCCCGTTGAACGCGCCCGTGAAGTACATGACGAGGCCGCCGGCGCCGATCGCGCCGATCACCTGGGCGACGATGTACAGCGCGACGTCCCGACCGGGGAAGCGACCGCCGACCCACAGGCCGATCGTGATGGCGGGGTTGAAGTGCGCGCCGGAGATCGGCCCGATCACGGCGACGAGCGCGAACAGCGGGAGGCCCCAGGCGAGTCCCCCGAGCAGAGGGTCCTTGTTGCCGCCGAGAAGCATCGCGAAGACCGCGATCCCGAGTCCCGCGAACATGAAGAGGAAAGTCCCGACGAGCTCGGCGAAGAGACGACCGACGAGGGACGGGCCCGAGGCCTCCTCGGAAGCCCACACGTCGTCGTCGAGGCTAGGAAGAGTCTCCGCGGCCTTAGGCTGCGGTGCGTTTTTTGGCATGGTGGTCCGTTCGTTGGGGAAAGGGCGGTCATCGCCCCTCCGACATCTTGCCACGGGCAACGTCGACGTGGCACAAGCGAGCCGGGGCGGACGCGCGTCGGCGTCGGTGGTCTAGCCTTGTCTCTGCACGCGAAGCGTTGAACACCGGACGAGGAGCAGTCGCATGGCGAAGATCAAGGTCAAGGGTCCTGTTGTCGAACTCGATGGCGACGAGATGACGCGCATCATCTGGCAGATCATCCGGGACCGGCTGATCCTCCAGCATCTCGACGTCGATCTCCGGTACTACGACCTTTCGATCGAGAACCGCGACGCGACGGACGACCAGGTGACGATCGACTCCGCGAACGCCATCAAGGAGCACGGCGTCGGCGTCAAGTGCGCGACCATCACGCCCGACGAGGCTCGTGTCGAGGAGTTCGGCCTCAAGAAGATGTGGAAGTCGCCCAACGGGACGATCCGCAACATCCTCGGCGGCGTCGTCTTCCGCGAGCCGATCGTCATCTCCAACGTTCCGCGCCTCGTGCCCGGCTGGACCAAGCCCATCGTCATCGGCCGCCACGCGCACGGCGACCAGTACAAGGCGACCGACTACAAGGTTCCCGGCGCCGGCGCCGTGACGCTGACGTACACCCCCGCGGACGGGGGTTCGCCCGTCGAGATGGAGGTCGTGAACATGCCCGAGGGCGGCGGCGTCGTCATGGGTATGTACAACTTCAACGAGTCGATCCGCGACTTCGCGCGCGCGTCGCTCCGGTACGGCTTCCAGCGGGGATACCCCGTCTACATGTCGACCAAGAACACGATCCTCAAGGCCTACGACGGCGCGTTCAAGGACATCTTCGCCGAGGTCTTCGAGACGGAGTTCAAGGCCGACTTCGACAAGGCCGGCCTGACCTACGAACACCGCCTGATCGACGACATGGTGGCCGCCTGCATGAAATGGGAGGGCGGCTACGTCTGGGCCTGCAAGAACTACGACGGCGACGTCCAGTCGGACACGGTCGCCCAGGGCTTCGGCTCGCTCGGCCTCATGACGTCCGTGCTCGTGACGCCGGACGGCAAGACGGTCGAGGCGGAGGCGGCCCACGGCACGGTGACCCGCCACTACCGCCAGCACCAGGCGGGAAAGCCCACGTCGACGAACCCCGTCGCGTCGATCTACGCGTGGACAGGCGGGCTCAAGCATCGCGGCAAACTCGACGGAACCCCCGAGGTCACGGCCTTCGCCGAGACCCTCGAGGACGTCGTCGTGAAGACCGTCGAAGGAGGAGAGATGACGAAGGACCTCGCACTTCTCATCGGGCCGGATCAGGAATGGCTCACGACGGAGGCGTTCATGGAGGCGCTCGACCGCAACCTGGCGGAGCGGCTCAAGTGAGCGCCGCGACGACGCCCGTGAACGTCACGGTCACGGGCGCGGCGGGTCAGATCGGGTACGCGTTGCTGTTCCGCGTCGCGTCCGGTCAGATGCTCGGTCCGGACGTGCCCGTGAACCTGCGTCTGCTGGAGATCACCCCGGCTCTCGGTGCCGCGGAGGGCACCGCGATGGAGCTCGTCGACTCGGCCTTCCCGCTTCTCGCGGGCATCGACATCACCGACGACCCGAAGAAGGCCTTCGACGGCGTGAACGTCGGACTCCTCGTCGGGGCCCGGCCGCGCGGCGCCGGCATGGAGCGGGCCGACCTCCTCGAGGCGAACGGCGGCATCTTCGGCCCTCAAGGCGCGGCGATCAACGCCGGGGCCGCGGACGACGTCCGCATCCTCGTCGTCGGCAACCCCGCCAACACGAACGCCCTGATCGCGTCCGCCCACGCGCCCGACATCCCCGCCGAGCGGTTCAACGCCATGATGCGCCTCGACCACAACCGGGCCCTCGGCCAGCTCGCCGTCAAGACGGGCGCGCCCGTCCGGGACATCGACAACGTCACCATCTGGGGAAACCATTCGGCCAAGCAGTACCCGGACATCGCCCACGCCGTCATCGAGGGGCGACCCGCCCCGGAGGTCGTCGGCGACGACGCGTGGGTGCGCGACGAATTCGTGCCGCTCGTCGCCAAGCGCGGCGCGGCGATCATCGCGGCGCGGGGCGCATCCTCGGCGGCGTCGGCCGCGAACGCCGCGATGGAGCACGTGCACGATTGGGTGAACGGCACGCCCGACGGCATCTGGACCTCCGTGTCGATGCGCTCGAACGGCGAGTACGGCGTCGAGGAGGGGCTGTTCTCGGGTTTCCCCGCGATGTCGAAGGGCGGCGCGTGGGAGGTCGTCGAGGGACTGTCGATCGACGACTACGCGCGCGGCAAGATCGACGCTTCCGTCGCCGAGCTCGTTGAGGAGCGCGAGGCGGTCAAGGCCCTCGGGTTGCTCTAGCTCGACAGGCCGTACCCCATCGGGAAGAGGTAGCTCTGGCCCGCCGGCAGGTCCGGCACCTGGTTCACGTCGCGCGGCCAGTTCATCGGGAGTTTCCCGGTGAACGGGACGTCCCCGAAGAGCGCGTCCGCCACGCCCTCGCCCGCCGTGCCCGGAAGCCACGCCGCGACCGCCGCGTCGACCCCGGGTAGGGCGTCGGTGATGATCACCGGCCGACCCGAGACGACGACGAGGATGGTGGTGTCGCAGCGCCCCTTCAGCCCGTCGAGAACGTCGAGGGACGGCAGGGCGAGGTCCCTCGAATCGCCCACGCCCTCGGCGTACGGCTTCTCGCCCGCCACGGCGACGCACACGTCGACCGTTCCGGACGCGGGGAGGGCGTCGAGCACGGTGGCGGACGAGCCGACGCGATCGCGGATGCCCTCGTAGATGGTCGTCCCGGGGATGACGGGGCCGGGGTCGCCCTGCCACGACTGCGTCCACCCGCCCGCCTGGATGCCCATGTCGTTCGCCGCGTTCCCGACCACGGCGATCGTCCCCGAGACGCTTAGCGGGAGCGCGCCGTCGTTCGCGAGGAGCACGAGCGACTCCTGCACGGCCTTGCGCGCGACGGCGCGGTTCTCCGCGCTTCCCACGCTCGCCCGCGCGGCGGGGTCAGCGTACGGGTGCTCGAACAGGCCCATCTCGAACTTGACCGTCAGGATGCGCCGCACCGCCTCGTCGATGCGCTCCTGGGAGATCGTCCCCGCCGCCACGCCGTCCGCGAGGGCCGCCTGGAAGCGGTCGCCGTCGTACGGCGTCATCACCATGTCGACGCCCGCGTTGACGCACTGGGCGATCGACGCGAAGTAGTCGGACGGGTCGATCTGGTCGCACCCGCCCCAGTCGGAGACGACGAAGCCCGCGAAGCCCAGGTCCCCCCGGAGGGTGTCCGTGAGAAGCGCCCGGTCGCCGTGGACCTTCTCCCCGCCCCACGACGAGAACGTCGCCATGACCGACTGCGCGCCGGCGTCGATGGCGGCGCGGTACGGGGGCAGTAGCCGGTCCGCGAGCAGCGCGGGATCCGCGGGCGCGTCGCCCTGGTCGAGCAGGTAGGGGACGTTGACGACCTGCGTCGACGTGCCGTACACGGTCGAGCCGTCGCCGATGAAGTGTTTCGGGGTCGCGAGGACGGAGGACGGGTCGTCGAGGCTGGTGCCCTGAAGCCCGCGAATGTAGGCCGCGCCGAGCGCCGAGACGATCGCGGGATCCTGCGAGTACGACTCGTAGGTGCGGCCCCAACGGACGTCGCTCGGCACGGCGAGGACGGGGGCGAAGTCCCAGCGAATGCCGGCCGAGGACGTCTCGGCGGCCGTGACCCGACCGATCTCCGTCATCAGGGCCGGGTCGTTCGCCGCGCCCAACGCGATCTGCTGGGGGAACACGGTCGCCCCGTACGTCGAGGCGAACCCGTGGATCGCGTCGACGCCGTAGAGGATGGGTATTCCGAGCCGCGTGTCCTCGACCGCCTCGTGCTGGTGCCGGCCGACCACCTTGGCCCAGTCGTCGACGCCGCCCTGCCACGATATGGAGCCACCCCCGTGGAGGACGCTTCCGAGGTTGAGCCGGGCTACCTCCCCGGCGGTGAGGGAGTTCTCCTCGACCTGGGTCATCTGGCCGAACTTCTCCTCCTGCGTCATCCGTCCGAGGAGATCGTCGACGCGGTCGGGAACCGCGAGGGAGGCGTCGAGGTAGGGCGCGGTCGATAGCGCGTGTGCTGGTGTTCGTGGGCGCGGTCCGGGGCGGCGCATCCCGCGACGAACGCGGCGAGAACGAACGCGGACGCTAGGCGATGACGAGTCATGCGTTCGAACGGTATCGCGGCCGCCTCCTACCCGCACGCGGGCGCACGAACGACGTCGTTTACCGGAATACGACGGTTCGGTGACCGTTGAGCAGGACCCGGTGCTCGGCGTGCCACCGCACGGCCCGCAGCAGCGCACGGCGCTCGAGGTCGGCGCCCGTGGCGGTCAGCGCCTCGGGCGTGAACGCATGGTCGACGCGCTCGACGTCCTGCTCGATGATCGGGCCCTCGTCGAGGTCCGCCGTCACGTAGTGCGCCGTCGCGCCGATGAGCTTGACGCCGCGGTCGTGCGCCTGGAAGTACGGTCGCGCGCCCTTGAAGCTCGGCAGGAACGAGTGGTGGATGTTGATCGCGCGGCCCGCGAGCGCGTCGCAGAGCTCGGCGGAGAGGATCTGCATGTAGCGCGCGAGCACGACGAGCTCCGCGTCGAGTTCGTCGACGAGCGTCGAGCAGGCGCCGCTCGGCGTCCGGCTTCGTCTCGGACGTCACCGGGATGTGGTGGAACGCCTTGCCGTAGAACGACGCGAGACCCTCGAGGTCCGCGTGGTTGCCGACCACGGCGACGATGTCGACGGGGAGCGTGCCCTCGCGCTCGCGGAAGAGGAGGTCGTTGATGCAGTGCGCGGCCTTCGACACGAGCACGATCGTGCGCATCGCGCGACCCTCCACGTCGAGCCGCCACGTCATCCCGAAGCGCTCCGCGAGCGCCCCCACGGCGGCCTCCAACTCCTCGCGCGGTGCCGGCGACGTCACGGCGACGCGCATGAAGAACAGGCCCGTGCCAGCGTCGCCGAACTGTTGGGACTCGGTGATATTCCCCCCGTGTTCCGCGAGCGCGCCCGACACCGCGTGAACGATCCCCGGCCCGTCGGGACACGACAGGCTCAGGACCCAGGCGGTCCCGGCGTCGTCCTGCGCGGCATTCGGCACAGGCTCAGGATAGCGAGGTCGGCGCGGTCCCCGACGCGCGCCCGGCCGTGCGCGCGGTGTCGGCACGCCGACACCCCCCGGCGTTAAGGTGTGGTCAGGGGCCGCGCGAGCGGGGGCGCGACGTCCCCCTCATCCGGGACCGAGGAGGCGCGGTGAAGTCGCTGGTCGTTCGCCTCCTCGTCGGCGTCGTCGCGAGCGCCCTCATCGTCGTGGGGGTCATCCTCGTGTTCGCGCCACGGGTCGACTCGATCGGCCTCACGGGCGACGCGCGATACGTCGCCGGCCACGAGTACGACCTCGCCGTCGCCGTCGTCCCTCCGCTCTCCGGCGACGCCGACCTGTGGGCCCGGTCCGACGGCGGCGACATGGGTGAAGCAGCCTCACCCCGTCAGCGTCGAAGACGGCATCGCCGAGATTCACGTCGCGCCCGCGGGGGCGCTCGCGGAGTACAAGGTCTCGATGCACCGGGTCGACAGCGACGTGGTCGCGATGCACCTCACGCCGCTCACGGTGACCGCGTCGGGGCCGCCGTCGTACGTGCCCGGACGCCCCGCCATGGTGACCATCACGACCGACCCGCCCGTCGACGCCCAGGCCGCGGTGCTCTTCCGGTCCGGCGAGGACTGGCAGGAGGCGGCCTGGACGGTGCCGATCACGGCCGGCGCGGGGGTCGTCCCGCTCTATCCCACGGCCGATGGCTCCTACGCGTTCCGCGTCGACGACACCGTGAGCGACGACGTGCCGCTGGCGGAGGACGACTCGGTGCCGACGTCGTTCGTGTTCCAGGGATCCGGTTGGGGGCACGGGGTCGGGATGTCGCAGTATGGCGCCGCGTCGATGGCGAGGCACGGGTTTTCCGAGACGGAGATCCTCGACCCACTACTACGCGGGAAGCCACGTGGAGATGCTTCCGGTGACCGGGTCGGAGGATTCCCAGGGCGACGCGACGGTGCGGGTACAGGTATTCGGGTCGGGGAAAGACTCCAAGACCGACACCACCCTCCGCGTCACATCGCCCGACGCGGACGCGACCGGGGCGTGGACGCTGACGTTCTACTCGGCGTCGTCCACGCCGCTCACCGACGGGGGCAAGCCGCGCCGCCTCACGGGCACGCGCGACCAGGACATCCAGGTGCACGCCTCCGGTACGACGGTCACGGCGACGTCGGGAGGGGTGACGAAGAAGGGGTCGATCGCGGTGCTGACGTGGACCGGCACCACGTACATGAACGCCGCCTCGACGGAGACGAACGTCGTCCAGATCCTCGCGAGCGACGGCGGCTCCGCGAGCAACGGGACGTATCGCCACGGCAAACTCGTGATCGGGACCGCGGAGGGAAGGCGACTCAACATCGTCAACGTCCTCAAGCTCAACACCGAGTACCTCTACGGGATCGCCGAGGTTCCCTCGTCGTGGGCGACGGAGGCGCTGCAGGCGCAGGCGATCGCTGCTCGCAACTACGCCGTCGCGAACCGCGGCTACAAGTCGTCGTGCGACTGCCAGCTGTACGACGACACCCGCAGCCAGAACTTCACCGGCTGGAATAAGGAGAGCCAGGGAGAGACGGGGCAGTGGGGGGCGCGTTGGGTAGCGGCCGTCGACGCCACGACGGGCGACCACGGCCACAAGGGCATGATGCTGACGTACGGTTCGGGAGGGCTCGGCCACCTCGTCACCGCGTTCTACTTCTCGTCGAGCGGCGGGCAGACGGAGAACAGCGAGGACGTCTGGGTGGCCGCGCTCAGCTACACGCGGTCGACGCCCGATCCGTGGAGCCTGGATCCCGACATCGGCAACAAGAACGCCCACTGGGAGATCGCCGTCGACCAGGCGAAGGTGGCGAAGGCGTTCGGCTTGCCCGACGTCGTCCGCATCGAGATCGTCGCCCGTTCCGGTCGCGGCGAGCACGCGGGCGTGACGGTCCTTCGCGCGACCTCCAGCACCGGACGCAAGGCGACGATCGAGGGCCTGGAGCACGTTCGATCGAAGCTCGGACTCAAGTCCGCGTGGGTGTGGTCGATCCGACCGGAGCACATGGAAGGATAGGACCATGAGCGACGATGAGGACGTCCGGATCGACCGCGTGACCGTCGACGACGCTGGCGAGCTGCTCACGCTGCGGCGCGCGGCCTTCGTCACGGAGGCGCAGACGTACAACGACCCGAACATTCCGCCGCTCACGCAGACGCTCGACGAGCTCGTCGCCGACGTCGAGGCCGAGGGCGTGGTCACGCTCGGGGCGTGGCGCGGGCATCGTCTCGTCGGATCCATCCGGGTCGGAATCGAGGACGACAAAGCGACTCTCGGGCGCCTCGCGGTCGCGCCGGACGTCCAGGGTCACGGCATCGGGACGCAGCTGCTCTTCGCGATCCTCCAGTACCTGCCCGACGACACGAAGGAGCTCTGGATCTTCACCGGCCAGGACTCCAAGCAGAACATCGCGCTGTACAACAAGGCCGGGTTCGAGCACCAATTCGACCAGGTGGCCGGCGACCTCACCTTCGCGTACCTGCGCAAGGTCCTCGAGGCCGGCAACGTCGTCGACGACGCTGTGGTCCCGGAAACAGACTGACGCTAGACTGGCCCCGTCGCGACTGGCGTAGTGGGGCACCACGGGGAAGCGACGCGAGAATCGACTGATGGTCGTCCGCCTGGGCCATGGTCACCGGTAAGCGAACGCCGGCGGCCCGCATCCGCCCGGCTGAGAGGACGACCATGACCACCGAGGACACCGCATCCGTGATGAATTCGACGCTACGCGACCTCGACCCCGAGATCGCCACCGTCCTCGATCGCGAACTCGACCGCCAGCGCGGAACCCTCGAGATGATCGCGAGCGAGAACTTCGTCCCCCGCGCGGTCCTGCAGGCGCAGGGAAGCGTGCTGACGAACAAGTACGCGGAGGGCTACCCCGGCAAGCGGTACTACGGCGGCTGTGAAGAGGTGGACGTCGCCGAGCAGCTCGCGATCGACCGCGCCAAGTCCCTCTTCGGCGCCGGCTTCGCGAACGTCCAGCCGCACTCGGGCGCGACGGCCAACGCCGCCGTGCTCCACGCCCTCATCAGGCCGGGCGATCGCATCATGGGGTTGAGCCTCGCCCACGGCGGTCACCTCACGCACGGCATGAAGATCAACTTCTCGGGCCGCCTGTACGAGGTCTCCTCGTACGGGGTCGACGAGAAGACCCACCGGATCGAGATGGACCAGGTGCGCGAGATCGCGCTCAAGGAACGCCCGGACGTCATCATCGCGGGGTGGTCGGCCTACCCGCGCCACCTCGACTTCGCCGCGTTCCGCGCGATCGCGGACGAGGTGGGGGCCAAGCTGTGGACCGACATGGCGCACTTCGCCGGCCTCGTCGCCGCGGGACTGCACCCGTCGCCCGTCCCGGACTCCGACGTCGTCTCCTCGACCATCCACAAGACCATCGGCGGGCCGCGCTCGGGCCTCATCGTCGCCCGGGACGAGGAGTACGCCAAGGCCCTCAACTCCGCGGTGTTCCCCGGCCAGCAGGGCGGGCCGCTCATGCACGTGATCGCCGCGAAGGCCGTCGCGCTCAAGGTCGCCGCGGGCGCCGAGTTCAAGGCGCGCCAGGAGCGCGTGCTCGAGGGCGCGCGCATCGTCGCCGAGCGCCTGATGGCGAAGGACTGCGTCGACGCCGGGATCTCGGTCCTCACGGGAGGCACGGACGTCCACCTGGTTCTGGTGGACCTGCGGAACTCGGAGATGGACGGCAGCCAGGCGCAGCACCTCCTCGAGGAGGCGGGCATCACGGTCAACCGCAACGCGGTGCCGTTCGACCCGCGTCCACCAATGGTGACGTCCGGCGTGCGTATCGGCACGCCGGCGCTCGCCTCGCGGGGCTTCGGCGCCACGGAATTCACCGAGGTCGCGGACATCATCGCGACGGCGCTCAAGGGCGGAGCGGATATTGCCGCTCTCCAGGCTCGCGTCGCGAAGCTTGCTGACGCGTTCCCGCTCTACCTCGGCCTTCAGCAGTAGGGGGCGGGATGAGCGCGCAGATTCTCGACGGCAAGGCCACGGCCGCCGCGATCAAGGCCGAGCTGACGGAGCGCGTCGCCGCGCTCGCGTCGCGCGGCGTCACGCCCGGGCTCGGGACGCTGCTGGTGGGCGACGACCCGGGATCCACCTGGTACGTCAACGGTAAGCACAAGGACTGCGCCGAGGTGGGGATCGCGTCGATCCGGGAGGACCTGCCGGCGAACGGCCACCCAGGAGGAGATCGAGGCCGCCGTCGCCCGCCTCAACGCGGACCCCGCGTGCACGGGCTTCATCGTCCAGCTTCCGCTGCCCGACGGCGTCGACACCAACCGCGTCCTCGAGCTCGTCGACCCGGCCAAGGACGCCGACGGTCTGCACCCGACCAACCTCGGACGGCTCGTGCTCCGGGTGAGCGAGGACGTGACGTCTCCGCTTCCCTGCACCCCGCGCGGCATCGTCGAGCTCATCGAGCGGCACGGCGTCTCGCTGCGCGGCGCCGACATCGTCGTCGTGGGGCGGGGTACCACCGTGGGCCGGAGCATCGGGCTCATCCTCACGCGCAAGGCCGTCAACGCGACCGTCACGCTCTGCCACACCGGCACCCGCGACCTCGCCGCGCACACCCGCCGCGCCGACGTGATCGTCGCGGCCGCGGGCGTGCCGGGGATCGTCGCCGCGGACATGGTGAAGCCCGGCGCGATCCTTATCGACGTGGGCGTCAGCCGCGTAACCGACCCCGAGACGGGCAAGAGCCGCGTCGCGGGGGACATCGCCGCGGAGGCGACGGAGACGGCCGCGTGGGTCTCCCCCAACCCGGGGGGCGTCGGGCCTATGACGCGGGCGATGCTGCTCCAGAACGTCGTCGAGATGGCGGAGCGCGCGGCGGCGGGTTAAGGTCCGTCCATGCGCATCGCCACCGTCAACGTCAACGGCCTTCGGGCCGCCCTTCGCAAGGAGCGGGGGTCCGCGTGGTTCGCGGGGGACCCGGCCGACGTCGTCGCCCTCCAGGAGGTGCGCGCCCCGGACGAGGTCGTTCACGACGCGCTCGGCGCCGACTGGTCGATCGTTCACGACGAATGCCAGATCGCGGGCCGCGCCGGGGCCGCGCTCCTCACGCGCGAGCCGCTACGAGACGTGGTCGTCGGCCTCCCGGGCCTCGATCCGGCCCCGTCCCACACGGGGCGCTGGGTCGAGGGGACGACGGCGTCGGACCTTGGCGACGTCCGCGTCGTGTCCGTGTACGTCCATTCGGGACAGGCGGGAACGCCGAAGATGGACGACAAGTACGCCTTCCTCGACGCGATGACCGCGCACATGCGGGACCTCCTCGCGCGGCACGAACGCGTCGTGGTGATGGGGGACATCAACGTCGCCCACACGCCCCGCGACATCAAGAACGCGAAGGGCAACCTCAAGACGGCGGGCTTCCTACCCGAGGAGCGCGCCTACCTCGACGGATGGCTCGCCGACGGGTGGGTCGACGTGCATCGCGCGCTCGCGGGCGACGTCGACGGCCCGTATACCTGGTGGTCGCAGCGGGGGCAGGCGTTCGACAACAACGTGGGATGGCGCCTCGACTACCAGTACGCCTCGCCGACCCTCGCGGCGGGGGCGAGGTCGGCGACCGTGGAGAGGGCGGCCTCCTGGGACGCGCGGTGGAGCGACCACGCCCCGCTGGTCGTCCTCTACGCGCCCGACGGCTCGTAGGGGATGAGGTAGCGCGGCGAGGAGTATCCGGCGTCCGCGAAGGCGCCGTCCATCGTCGCGACGAACCGGTCCCGGCCGGTGCGACGCAGCAGCGCGATCACGGCGCCCCCGAACCCGGGCCCGACGAGTTTCGCGCCCGAGCGCGCCGCCGGCGCGCGGCCTCGACGGCGAGGTCAAGCTCGGGTCCGCTGACCTGGAAGTCGTTCGCGAGCGAGGCGTGGGACAGCGAGATTTGGCGGCCGATCTCCGCGAAACTCTCGTGCGCGGGTCCGATCCCGGCGAGCTCGTCGATCACGGACCGCACGCGGTGGATCTCCGTGACGATGTGGCGGGCGCGCCGACGCAGGGTGGCATCCTCGAGGGCCTCGACGCGGGAGAGCCCGTTCGGGGAGTCGGCGACCTCTCGGAGCGTCCGCGCGCCGATCGCGGCGGTCGCCCGCGCGCATTCCTCCCTTCGCAGCCCACTGTCCGCGACGCCGTACGTCGTGCCGGTGCCGACCACGAGGACCTCGAGGCCGTACTCGCGGAACCGGAGAGGAATGTCGTGCATCTCCGGGGGGGACGTCGAGCAGTCGAGGAGGAGCGCGTCGTCTCGCGACCCGAAGAGTGACACGTACTCGTTGAGCTGGCCGATCGACTCCCCGACGACCAGGCCCTCGGCGTCGCGGGCCGCCTCCGCCAGGTCGAGACGGCGTTCGGGAAGGTCGAGCGCGAGGCGCCACAGGTCGTTGACGGCCAGGGCGACGGCGCAGGCGAGCGACGCGGTCGAGGCCAGGCCCGTCCGGCGCGGCACGCAGGACGCGACGGCGAGGTCCAGTCCGGGGCCCTCATATCCTCGTTCGAGCATCCCCCAGACGACGCCGGCGGCGGCGCCAAGCCAGTCGCGCCGCGTCTCATGGGTGATGTCGTCGATGTCGATCTCGATCGTCCGTTCCGTCTCGTTCACGCCGTCGGGCCCGACGATGCGCAGGACGCGGTCGGATCGCGCGTTCGACCGGCGACGTACGCGCGGTGGCGGATGATCGCGGGAAGGCACAGACCGGCGTTGTAGTCGGTGTGGTCGCCCACCAAATTGATCCGGCCGGGCGCCGACCACACGGCGTGCGGGGTGGAGCCGAACGTATGCGCGAAGAGATCCCGCGCTCGGGCCTCCCCGTCAGCGCGGGACCACGGGTCGTCCCATCGCGACGAGTCGGGGGACGCGGTTTCGGTCACCCTGTTCATGATATTCACGAGCAGCGACGCCTGTTGGCCTGAGCGGGCTCGTGCCATGATGGCAGGCGAACCTCGTTATTGGACAACCTGAACAAAGGAGACAACCATGGCGCAGCCCGTACAGACCATTTCCTTCCTCGACGCGCTTCGGCGTAACCGTGTCGGGGCCCTTCTGTCCGGACTCATCGTGATGCTCGTCGCGGCGTTGCTACTGAGCGCGGCCGTTCCCAACGACCTCAACATCGTGATCGAACTTCTTCTTCTCCTTCTCCTCGGCGCGGCCGTGGGCTTCTCCGTCCGCGTGACGGCTCCCGACCAGAAGGCGGCGACGCTGTGGACCGCGGCCGGTCTTGCGGCTCTCGGAACGACCATCATGTTCGGCACGGGCACCGGGCAGGGCTCGTTCGGCGACAACCTGCTTCAGAGCCTCGGAAGCGGCTTCGAATACGTGGCGGCTGGCCTTGCGGCGGTCATCGCGATCATCTGCGCCGGTTGGGGTAAGCGCTGACAGGAGACATCTCCGTAATCCATCCGTGACCTTTTCGTGACCGGATGGCATGATGTGGATGTGCCCCCGGGAACGGGGTCACTCAATCAAAGGAGATTGCAGATGGAGAAGAAGACCCTTGGGCTCTTCAGCCGGTCCACCGCTAGCGTCCTCGTCGGAAGCCTTATCGCGACGGTGATTGTGGCCTTCATTTGGTCCTTCGTCGAGTCGCAGGACTTCAGCGCGAAGAATGCTTGGATCTGGCTGATCGAAGCGCTGCTCGGCGCTCTCATCGTCGGCTGGGTCGTGGGATACCTGGCTGGCAACGCGAAGACGTCGACGCTCTGGTGGGCGGCAGGCTTCGCCGCGCTCGGCGGGATGCTGACGAACGCGTTCGTCAGCGCCGGCGGACCGTGGGACCAGCAGATCGTGCAGGCGCTCGGTACGACCGGAGTCGACCTGACCTCGGTCGGCGCCGCCTCGCTGGTGCTGGCCATCGTCGGCGTCGCGGGCGCCGCGGTCGCTGGCGGAAAGAAGTAGTTGGGTCCTGTCACTCCCGAATACGTGAACGGGGCGTCCGTAATGGGCGCCCCGTTCACGCGTCCGGACGCGTTACGTCGGCTGGACGCCGAGAGGCTTGCCCGCGAGTCCGCGCTTGCGTGAGGCGAGCCCCTTCGCGATGTCGCGAAGCGCCCGAGACGCGACGGACTCCGGGTCCGAGATCACGACCGGAGTCCCGGCGTCGCCCGCCTCCCGGGCCGCGACGTCGATCGGCACCTGTCCGAGCAGCGGAACCTCCGTCCCCAGGAGCTCCGTGAGGCGAGCGGCCACCTGTGCGCCGCCGCCGGAGCCGAAGAGCTCGAGCCGCGAGCCGTCCGGCTGCTCGAGCCACGCCATGTTCTCGATCACCCCCGCGACGCCCTGCTGCGTCTGAACGGAAATCGCTCCCGCACGCTCGGCGACCTCGGCGGCCGCGATCTGCGGCGTCGTGACGACGACGAGCTCGGAGTGCGGGAGGAGCTGCGCGACGGAGATCGCCACGTCGCCGGTGCCCGGGGGCAGGTCGAGGAGGAGGACGTCGAGATCGCCCCAGAACACGTCGGCGAGGAACTGTTCGACGGCTCGGTGGAGCATGGGGCCGCGCCACACGACCGGCTGGCCGCCGGGGACGAACATGCCGATGGACACGGCCTTCACCTCGTGGGCGATGGGAGGCAGCACCATGTCGTCGAGGCGGGTCGGCTGCCCCGAGACGCCGAGCATGCGCGGGATGGAGAACCCGAAGATGTCCGCGTCGAGCACGCCCACCTTGAGGCCGTCCTGGGCCATCGCCGCAGCGAGGTTCGCCGTGACGGTCGACTTGCCGACCCCGCCCTTGCCGGACGCGATCGCGTAGACGCGCGTGAGGTTGCCCGGCTGCGTGAACGGGATCACCGGCTCGGGCTTGCCCCCGCGCAGCTGCGATCGCAGCGCCTCGCGCTGCTCGTCGGTCATCACTCCCAGCTCGACGGCGACCGTCGTCACCCCGGAGACCGCGGAGACCGCGGCCTCGACGTCGGCGACGATCTTCTCCCGCAGCGGGCAGCCGCCCGTCGTGAGGTCGATCCCGATGGTCGCCGCGCCGGCGTCGTCGACCGCGACGGACCGGACCATCCCGATGTCGGTGATGGGGCGGCGGATCTCGGGATCGATGACCGTGGCTAGGGCGGAGCGAACGTCTGCGTCGGTAGGCATGCCCTCATGGTAGGTCGCCGACGGGGGCGAGGGTCGCGACGAGGGTCCCGGCGGGGGCGGGCGACCGTTTTCCGCAGGAGGTGACAGCGCGCGCCGCGCCCGCTAGGACGCGGGCGGCTCGTCCTCGTCCGGATCGCGCGGAAGCTCCGCCCGCAGCTCCTCGAGCAGGGCGCGGATCTCGCCGCGCACGAAGTCGCGGGACGCCGTCTCGCCGATCGCGTTGCGAAGCGCCGCGACCTCGCGCGCAAGGTACTCGGTGTCGGCGAGCGAGCGTTCCGTGCGTTGGCGGTCCCGTTCCGCGGCGACACGGTCGCGGTCGTCCTGGCGGCTCTGCGACAGGAGGATGAGGGGGGCGGCGTACGAGGCCTGGATCGACAGCATGAGCGTCAGAGCGGTGAAGCCGTAGGCGGCACGGTCGAACTGCAGCTTCTCCGGCGCGAGGACGTTCCAGGCGATCCACACGACGCAGAAGATCGTCAGATAGACGATGAATCGCGGCGTGCCGAGGAAGCGCGCGATCCCCTCGGATATACGGCCGAACCGGTCGGTCGGGCGGACCCGACGGCGGGAGAAGCGCCGCGTCTCCGCCGGGTGGTCGAGGCGGTCATCCATGGCTGGCCTCCGGGGATGCCGAATGCTCGCGCCAGTCGTCCGGCAAGAGGTGGTCGAGCACGTCGTCGACGGAAACCACCCCGAGGAGATGCCCCTCCTCGTCGACGACCGGAATGGCGAGGATGTCGTACGTGGCCATGCGGCGCGCGACCTCGGCGAGCGGAGTGGTCGCGGCGAGGGGCTCGATGCTCGGATCCACGAGCGAGCCGACGGGGGTGGGGGGCGCCTCGCGCAGGAGTCGCTGGACGTGGACGAGCCCCACGTATCGTCCCGTGGGCGTGTCGAGCGGCGGGCGCACGACGAAGGCCATCGACGCGAGCGAGGACGTGATCTCCTCGCGGCGCAGCAACGCGAGCGCGTTCGCGGCCGTGCTCTCGGGGACGACGATGACGGGCTCGGTCGTCATGAGGCCGCCGGCGACGTCGTCGTCGTAGTTCAGCAGCTGGCGGACGTTACGCGCATCCTCGGGCTGCATCAGCTCGAGGAGTTCGGCCGACAGGCGCTCGGGAAGGTCCCCGAGGAGGTCCGCGGCGTCGTCGGGCTCCATGGCCTCGAGGACCTCGGCGGCCCGCTCGCGCTTGAGGCTCGACAGCATGGAGACCTGTTCGTCCTCGGGCAACTCCTCGATCACGTCGGCCAGGCGCTCGTTATCGAGCGCGGCGCCGATCTCGACGGCGCGGGTGGGAGTCATCTCCAGGAGGGCGGCGGCGAGGTCCGCGGGCTTGTAGTCGGCGAAGAACTCGAGGATGAGCGCCGCGCCCTGCATCTCGTCGGGGTCGGCGAGGCCGGTCACGTCGTCGATGCCGACGACGAGCCCCTCGCCCCGGCGGGGGAGCCCGAGGGGCCCCTTGCGGCGCTTGCCCTTGCGGACGAACAGCTTGGTGACCGTCCAGGTGCGCGCGCGCGTCTGTTCGAACGCGATGTCCTCGATGTACGCCGTCTCACCGCTCTCCTTCAGCGTGACGGAACGCTCGAACAGGTCCGCCATCGCGAGCGTCTCCACGGGGCGAGCCTTGAAACGGCGCAGGTTCACGACGCCGGTGCAGAGCACCTGACCGGGAGCGATCGATGTCACGCGCGTCAGCGGGAGGAAGACGCGCCGCCGTCCGGGGACCTCGACCACGAGGCCGACCGCCGTGGGGGCCCCCTTGGTCTTCACGAGCAGCACGACGTCGCGCACGCGGCCGACGGGGTCCCCGATCGGGTCGAAGACGCTCGTTCCGGCGAGGCGTGCGACGAAAATGCGCTCGTGCGCCGTGCTCATGCGCCCAGCCTAGCCGCGGCCGCGGCGATTCCCGGGGAGGCCGCGGGGCCCGCGATCGGCCCTCGTCGTCAGGCGCGCAACGCCGCCATCCAGCGCTCGACCTCGTCCGGGCGCCGGGGGAGCAACCGCGACAGGTTCTCCACGCCGTCGTCCGTGACGACCACGTCGTCCTCGATGCGGACCCCGATTCCCCGGAGCTCCTCCGGGACGGCGAGGTCGTCGTCCTTGAAGTAGAGGCCGGGCTCGATGGTGAAAATCATGCCCGGCGCGAGCTCGCCGTCGAGGTACACGGTGCGTCGCGCCTCGGCGCAGTCGTGGACGTCGAGGCCGAGGTGGTGGGAGGTCGAGTGGACCATCCAGCGACGGTAGAGGCCGGCGTCCGGCTCGTCCGAGGGGGGAACGATGCCCCACTCGTCGAGTCGACGCTCGATAACCTCCATCGCGGCCCGGTGGACCTGCCGCAGCGTCGCGCCGGGGCGGGCGACCGCGAAGGCGGCATCGGCCGCCTCGAGCACCACCTCGTACACCCGTCGCTGCACGTCCGTGAAGCGTCCGCCGACCGGAAGGGTGCGCGTGATGTCGGCCGTATAGAGGCTCTCCACCTCGACGCCGGCGTCGAGGAGCAGGAGGTCGCCGTCGCGCACCTGGCCGTCGTTGCGGATCCAGTGGAGAGTCGTCGCATGGGCGCCCGCCGCGGCGATCGTCTCGTACCCGACGGCGTTGCCCTCCTCGCGGGCGTGGCCGTCGAACGTCGCCTCGACTACGCGTTCCCCGCGCTTGTGCTCGATCGCGCGCGGAAGCTCGCGCACGACGCGTTCGAATCCGGCGATCGTCGCGGCGACGGCGGCGCGTACCTGGTCGACCTCGTACGCGTCCTTGACCATACGCATGACCGAGAGGGCCCGCGCGACGGCTCGCGACGGTTGACCCGCGACCCGGGTGCCCGCGGGAAGCTCGGAGCGGGGGCGGGTCGGCAGCCCCGTCATCGCGGCGAAGTCCTCCAGCCCGGGCCGCCGCCCGATCCAGAACTCCCCGTTGCGGGGATCGGAGTAGAAGCCCTCACCGTCGCGGCGCGCGGGAGGCACGACGTACAGCGTCGCCGCGTGTCCCGAGGCGGCGGGTTCCATGACGAGGACGGCCCCCGGCTCGTAGTCCGCGCCGAGTCCCGTCAGGTACGCGAAGTCGGAGTTCGGCCGGAATCGGTAGTCGGTGTCGTTCGATCGGGGAGTGAGGTCGCCGGCGGGGACGACGATGCGGGTCCCGGGAAACGCCGCCGACAGCCGGGCGCGGCGCTCGGCGGCGTACGGGGCGCCGGCCACGAGCGTGACGGGCTCGCGTTCCGGCTCCGCCCACTGCTCCGTGATGAACCGCTTGAAGGCCTCGGAATCGGGGCGTTGGGCGCGCGACTCGTTCGTCGCGCGTTCGGACTGGTCGTTCACGCGTCCATGGTCCCATGACGAGGGGAGGGCCCGCGTGGCCCGCGGCGTACCCTAAGCGGGTGCGCATCGACCTCCACACCCACTCGGACGTGTCCGACGGGACGGAAACCCCCGCCGAGGTGATGCGCGCGGCCGCCGCCGCGGGGCTCGACGTCGTGGGGCTCACGGACCACGACACGATCGCGGGCTGGGACGAGGCCGCGACCGAGGCCGAGCGGCTCGGCGTCCGGCTTGTGCCGGGAATCGAGATCTCCGCGCACGACGGCCCCGTCAGCGTCCACCTGCTCGCGCACTGGCCGCGGCCCGACGAGCCGCTGATCGCGATGCTCGAGCGGGTGCGCGGCGCGCGCGTCGACCGGGCGAAGGAGATGGTGCGCCGCGTCGCCGCCGACTACCCGATCACCTGGGAGGCGGTCGAGGGCCGGTCCGTCTCCGCGGAGACCGTCGGGCGTCCCCACATCGCCGATGCCCTCGTCGAGGCGGGGCACGCCTCCGATCGCGACGCCGCCTTCGCGGAGATCCTCCACAACGGCTCGCCCTACTACCTGCCCCACTACGCCCCCGACGTTCTCGATGCCATCCGCGCGGTGCGCGCCGCGGGAGGGGTCACGACGTTCGCCCACCCGGGCGCGGAGGGTCGGGGAAAGGTCGTGCCCGACTCCGCGATCGCCCGGATGGCGCGGGCGGGCCTGGTGGGACTCGAGGTCGACCACCGCGATCATTCGGAGGCGCAACGCATCCGTCTCGCGGAGATCGCGGCGCGGCACGGGCTCGTCGTCACGGGGGCGAGCGACTACCACGGGG
Source organism: uncultured Actinomycetota bacterium (assembly GCA_963823015.1). Lineage (GTDB taxonomy): Bacteria > Actinomycetota > Actinomycetes > Actinomycetales > Demequinaceae > JAFGBM01. The sequence goes on from CAWGJW010000004.1 coordinate 134,267, forward strand.
CCGGAAAGCGGAACCGGCTCGGGGAGAACCTGACGACGCCCGAGGCGTTCGCCGCCCTCGAGGCCGCGCGCGGCTAGGACTCGGACGCGCCGCCCGTCCTGCGGCGACGGCGTCGGTTGCGTTTCTGACCGGACGGCCGGGTGCCGCCGGGGTTGTCGCCCGTGGCGTTGCCGCCCGAGGCGTCCGAACGGCCCTCGCCGCCGCGTCCGCCGCCCTGACCGCGTCCGCCGCGACCGCCGCCCTGACCCTGACCGCGTCCGCCGCCCTGACCCTGACCGCGTCCGCCGCCCTGGCCGCGTCCGCCGCGTCCGCCGCCCTGGCCGGGTCCGCCGCGTCCGCCGTCGCCGCGGCCGGGCCCGCCGGGCTTGCGCCCGGTCTCGCCCAGATCCTCGACCGCCTCGGCCTCCAGACCCTCGCGGGTGCGCTTGTTGCGCGGAAGGCGCCCCGTCGTGCCCTCGGGAATCTCGAGTTCCTCGTACAGGTGGGGCGAGTTGGAGTACGTCTCCTCGGGCTCGGGGTAACCGAGGTCGAGCGCCTTGTCGATCAGGCCCCAGCGGGGCAGGTCGTCCCAGTCGACGAACGTGACGGCGACGCCCGTCTTGCCCGCGCGTCCGGTGCGGCCCGTCCGGTGCAGGTAGATCTTCTCGTCCTCGGGGCACTGGTAGTTGACCACGTGGGTGACATCGTCGACGTCGATCCCGCGCGCCGCGACGTCCGTCGCGACGAGCACGTCGATCTTGCCGGACTTGAATGCCCGCAGCGCCTGCTCGCGCGCGCCCTGGCCGAGGTCCCCGTGGATGGCACCCGACGCGAATCCCCGCGCCGCGAGCTCGTCCGCGACCTTCGCCGTCGTCCTCTTGGTCCGCGCGAAGACGATCGTCAGGCCGCGGTCCTTGGACTGGAGCACGCGGGCGAGGACCTCGATCTTGTCCATCGCGTGGGCCCGGTAGACGAACTGCTTGATCGCCTTGACCGTCGCGCCCGAGTCCTCGGGAGAGGAGGCCCGGATGTGGGTGGGCTGGATCATGTAGCGGCGCGCGAGCGCGACGACCGCGCCCGGCATGGTCGCGGAGAAGAGCATGGTGTGGCGCGACGCGGGCGTGGCCGCCAGCAGTTTCTCGACGTCGGGAAGGAAGCCGAGGTCGAGCATCTCGTCGGCCTCGTCGAGCACGACCGTCTTGACGTACCTGAGGTCGAGGTGCCCCTGTTTCATGAGGTCGATCATCCGGCCGGGTGTGCCGACGACCACCTCGATGCCCTTGTTGAGCGCCTCGATCTGAGGCTCGTACGCGCGGCCGCCGTAGATCTGTAGCACCCGCACGGAACGCTTCTTCGACGCGACCGCGATGTCCTGCGCCACCTGGACCGCGAGCTCGCGGGTCGGGGCGACGACGAGCGCCTGGGGCTTGCCGGGAGCGGGGAGCGCGTCCCATCCGTCCTCGCCCGGCCCCGAGAGGTGCTCGAGGAGCGGGATGCCGAAACCGAGCGTCTTGCCCGTTCCGGTCTTCGCCTGGCCGATGATGTCGTGCCCGGCGAGCGCGACCGGCAGCGTCATCTCCTGGATCGGGAAGGGCGAGGTGATGCCGACGGCGGCGAGCGCCTCGACGATGGGCGCGCTGACGCCGAAGTCCGCGAACGTGCGGACAGGGGCGAGCGTGGTGGTTTCTGATTCAGACATGAAGAAGCGATCCTAGATTCGGAGGCGCGCAACGCGGCGCCTGGACGGCGGGTAGCCGATCGCGAATCTCCCTGCGGCCTCTGCCGCGCTTCACGTGACGACCGGTCAACCTCGGGTCACTTCCAGTGTAGCGGTCCGTTGTCGCGCGAAGGCGGGCCGTAGGGTGGGGGCGTGAATCGCGTCGTCGTCATGGGGGTCGCCGGGAGCGGCAAGACCACCGTCGGTCGCGGCCTCGCCGACGCGCTGGGCGTGCCCTTCGTCGACGGAGACGACCTTCATCCGCCCGCCAACATCGCGAAGATGGCGCGGGGCGCGCCGCTGGACGACGACGACCGACGCCCGTGGCTCGAGGCCGTCGGAGCGTGGCTTGCGGAGCGTCCCGCCGGCGTGGTCGCCTGCTCGGCACTCAAGCGTTCCTACCGCGACCTGCTACGCACGGCGGCGCCCGGCGCGGTCTTCCTTCACCTCTCCGCGGACCGCGACGCGATCGTCGAGCGCGTCGCCGACCGTCCGGGGCATTTCATGCCCGCCTCGCTCGTCGACTCGCAGTTCGCGGACCTCGAACCGCTGGGCGGGGACGAGGCCGGCGCGACGATCGACGTCGGGCACCTGGACGTCGCCGCGTCGGTGTGCGCCGCCGTCGCGGCGCTCGGCGGCCGCTAGCCGCCGAAACCGACCCGCCGCTTTTCCTCGTTGCCCATCTCGACGTAGCCGAGCGCCGCCCACGGCACGATCACGCGTCGGCCCTTGTCGTCGCGGAACTCGACGGTCGTGCCACCCATCGCATCGGCAATGGCCTTCGCGACGGCGTCGGCCGTCTGATCGGTTTCGAGCGTGATCTCGCGCGACACGTTCTGCACGCCAATCTTGATTTCCATAGCTCGCCTCCGGAGTCGGGTCTGTGCGCCACGAACTATCGTAGGGGGCATGCGATTCGGACGACGCCGCGCCCCCGGCCTGCTGGGGAGGAAGGTCCCGGCCGCATCGTCGTCGCGCTGATCGTCCTCGCGGCCTTCGTCGTCGGGGTGGGGGCGGCGTGGGCCGGCGCGATCGTCGCCCAATACGCGGCCCGCGTCGCGCCCGGGTCGGGAGAGTCGGCGAGCCCCAGTCCTTCGGTCGCGGCGTCCGAGACGCCCGAGATCCCGGTCAACCTCTATCCGACGATCGAGCGGTTCATGACGGACGCCGACACGGCCGCGGGCCTGGAAAGCCTCGACGTGCCGACGATCGCCGACGGGACCTTCACGGTGGTTCCCGGTTCGGCGCCCGCCCCGGGCAAGGGGCCGGTCCGCCTGGTGCGCTTCGAGGTCGAGGACGGTCTTCCCATCAACGCGGGCGCCGCGGCCGCCTACATCATGGGCATTCTCAACAACCCGCAAGGGTGGGGGGCGCACGACCGCGTGACCTTCGGCCGCACCGATGGCGTCGCGGATATCCGCATCATCCTCGCGTCGCCGAAGCGCGCGGACGCGATGTGCGCGCGCCCGCACGACGCGGCGAGCCTTCCCGTGTCCCCTCCGGACGTCCCACCCGGGCCGATCGGCATCGGCGCGACCGCGACCGCGAACGCGACGCCGAGCCCGACCGCGAGCCCCACGACCAGCCCGTCGGCGTCCGCGTCGCCCTCGCCCACGCGCCCTCCCTCCTGCGCCGACCGCGGGATGGTCGTGATCAGCGCGTACCAGTGGGCGACCGGACTCGAGGACTTCGGTGACGACGTCTACTCCGCGCACGCCTACCTCGTCAATCACTTCGTCGGGCATATCCTCGGTGAGCCCGACGCGGTGTGCAAGGCGCCGGCGAAGGGCAAGGCGGCGGTGGTCGCGTCGGTCATGGTGAATCAGGAACTCGACATCTCCCCTTGCCTGCCGAACCCGTGGCCGTTCCCCGAGGAAAAGGACGGCGGCTAACCGGGCCGGACGACGCGTGTCGCGCGCGAATGGTGGGATGGGCGTATGGATCGTGTGAAACTCGGCCCCCCGGTGACGCCTCGCCGCGAGCCCGAGCTCGATCGCGACCAACGCGCGGTCCTTGAGCGCCTGGCCGACGTCGGAGCGGGTCACGTCGTCGTGGTGGGCGCCGCGGGCAGCGGAAAGACGACGGCCGCGGTCGCCGCGGCAGCCGACGCCGTGACGAGCGGAAGGATCGCCCCGGCGAAGGTGCTCCTCCTCGCGCCGACGCGCCGCGCCGCCGCGGCTCTCCGCGACCGCGTGAGCTCGGCTATGGGCGTCCCGACCGCGGCGCCCCCCGTCCGTACCGCCGCGTCGTGGGCGTACGCGATCCTGCGCGCGGTCGCGGACGCCGATAGTTCCCCGCGACCGCAACTCGTGTCGGGCGCCGAACAGGACGTGGTGCTTCGCGACCTCCTCGCCGGACACGCCCGGGGGACCGGCGCGGCGATCGACTGGGACGGCATCCTCCCGGCGGAAGCGACGAGCTTGCCGGGATTCCGCCGCGAACTGCGCGACCTCCTCATGCGGGCGGCGGAGGCGGGGCTCGGACCCGACGCTCTCAAGGATCTGGGGCGTCGTACGGCGCGGCCCGAGTGGGAGCGCGCCGCGGCGGCGTTCCGCGAGTACGAGCAGGTGATGGCGCTTCGCTCGCTTCCCTCCGACCAGGGTCCCCGCTACGACCCCGCCGAGGTGGTCGCCGCCGCCGCCGACGAGCTCCGCGCGTGGCCCGACTCCGCTGTGTCCCCAGGTCCGGAGTGGTCGCTGATCCTCGTGGACGACGCCCAGGACATGACCCGGGCGGCGATCGACCTGGTTTCCGTCGCGGCGGCGAGGGGCGCGCGCGTCGTGCTCCTCGGCAACGCCGACGAATCCGTCCAGGGGTATCGGGGAGCGGCGCCGAGCTTCCTCGCGCAGGCCGTACTGCCGGCCCCCGCCGGGTGGGGCGCCACCGTCCTCCGACTCGAGGGCTCGCATCGTCAGGTCGCCTCGCTCGCGGCCGTGGCGGCGTCGATCGCGTCCCGCATCCCCACCGCGGGCGTCGGCTCGGCCCGGGCGGCGGCGGTGCGCAAAGGCGAGCCTCCGGTCGACGTCATCCGGTCACCCCGGAGGTCGGCAGGAATCCGGGCCGTGGCCGCGGGCCTCCGCTCCCTACACCTGGGACTCGACGGCGATCCGGTGCCGTGGAACCAGATGGTCGTCATCGCTCGCTCAAGCGCGCGCCTCCGGGAGGCGCGCTCCGACCTGGTCGCGGCCGACATCCCGTGCGAGGCGCTCGGCGACGGAGTCGCCCTCCACCGTGAACCGGCCGTCGCGCCGTTGCTCGCGATCATGAGGGTCGCGCTCGGGTCCGCGTGGACGATCGACGCCGCGACGGAAGTGCTCGGCTCGAGGGCGGTCGGCCTCGACGCGATCGCGCTCCGCAGGCTTCGACGGGCCCTCGTACGTGAGGAGCGTGCCGGCGGCGGGAATCGCCCCGGGAACGACCTGCTCGTCGACGCGCTCGCCGACCCGGCGCGCCTCGCGACCGTGGGCGGGCGGGAGGCGCGCCGTGCGGCGCTCGTGGCCCAGGCCGCCGCCGACGCGGCCGCCGCCGCGAGCGAGCGTGGGACGCCGGGCGCGATGCTGTGGGCGGTGTGGTCCCGGCTCGCCGTCGCCGACGCGTGGCGTGACGGGGCGATCGCGGGTTCGGCGCGCGACGACGCGGACCTCGACGCCGTCATCGCGCTTCTGCGCGCCGCCGAGCAGTTTTCGCAGCGCCTGCCCGAGGCCGCCCCCGACGCCTTCCTCGCGTATCTCGAGGCGCAGGACTTCGCCGCCGACACGCTCGCCCCGACGGCCTCGGTGCGGGAGGGCGTCGCGTTCGCTACCCCGGCGTCGGCGGCCGGTCGCGAGTGGGACGTCGTCGTCGTCGAGGGGCTCGAGGAGGGCCTGTGGCCGAACCTGCGCCTGCGGGACTCCGTGCTCGGTGCCCAGGCGCTCGCCGAGATCCTCGCGGGCCGGGCGGAGCCCGTTCCCGCCCCGGCCGACGATGAGCGGCGCGCCGAGGCGGCGTCGTCGGCGCGAGACGCGGTGCTCGCCGACGAGACGCGGAGCCTCTACGTGGCGATCACGCGCGCGCGACGACGCGTGATCGTCTCCGCCCCCGACGGCGTGAGCGCCGAAACGGACGTGCGGCCCTCCCGGTACGTGGGCTGGCTTGAGGCCGCGGGGGCGCGCGGGCGCGACGCGGGGGACGTCGGCGGGCTCGTCAGTCTTCGCGACGTCGTCGCGACGCTTCGTCGCGAGGCGGTCGCGCTTCCCGCCGAGCGGCGTGCCGGGCACGCGACGATGCTTGCCCGGCTGGCGACCGCGGGCGTCGCGGGGGCGAGCCCGCGCACATGGCTGGACGCGCGAGAACGCTCGTCGGAGGCTCCGCTGTGGGGCGAGGACGCCCGCGTGACCGTGTCGCCGTCGAAGGTCGAGGCGGCCGAGGATTGCCCGCTCAAATGGGCGCTCGAGGCCGCGGGCGGCACCCGCGAGTCCGGCGACGCGCAGCGGATCGGGAACCTGGTTCACGCGATCGCCGCGGAGATGCCGCGCGGGACCGTCGCGGAGTTCGAGCGGGCGCTCGACGCTCGCTGGTCGGAGATCGGTTCGCTCGACACGTGGGTGGGCCGGGTGAAGCGCCAGCGCGCGAGCGAGATGGTGCGCAAGCTCGCCGAATACGCCGAGGGAGTGACGTCCGCGGAGGTGCGGACCGAGGCGGGGTTCCGTGTGGAGGTAGGGCGGGCGCTCCTGTCCGGCACAGCGGACCGCGTCCACGTCGACGACGGTCGGGCGCGGATCGCCGACCTCAAGACGGGCCGTGCGGCGCTGAGCGCCGACGAGGGTCAGGCGAACGCCCAGCTCGCGATGTACCAGCTCGCGGCGGCGCACGGCGCCTTCGCCGACGTGGCCGAAGCCGACGGCGCCGAGCTCGTCTTCGTCGGAACGCCCGCGGCGAGAGCCGCGGTGAGGTCGCAGGATCCGCTCGACGTCCCCGCGGGGGAGGCGCGACTCGCCGACGCGGTCGAGACCATGGCGGCGGCCTCCTTCGAGGCCCGGGTCGGACCCACGTGCGACCACTGCGCGGTCCGGCGAAGCTGCCCCGCGCAGCCCGAGGGAGGGTCGGTGGGCGGTCGATGAGCGTCGAGACATCCACGGGGACGGTCGCGGGAAAGGCGCGCGCCGTCGGTGACCTCGCGCGCCTGATCGACGCGACGCGCACGCCCACGCCGGAGCAGGCCGAGGTCGTCGGGTGGGGGACGCGGCCCGCCCTGGTTGTCGCCGGGGCCGGTTCCGGAAAGACCGAGACCCTGTCGATGCGCATGGTCTACCTGCTCGACCACGCGCGCGAGATGTGGGGCGACGACCTGGCGCCGGACCAGATCCTCTGCCTCACGTTCACGCGCAAGGCCGCCGCGGAGATCGCCGAACGGGCCCGCCTGAGGATCGACGCCGTCTTCGGAATCGACGCCGCCCGTCCCGAGCCCGTCGTCGCGACGTACAACGGCTACGCCGCCGGCCTCGTCGCCGAGCACGGGTTGCGCGTCGGCGTCGACCCCGATTCCGTCGTCCTCACCGACGCGTCGCTCTGGCAGATGGCGGCGGAGATCGTCGAGGGGTGGGTGGACGACGTGGGGGCGGAGGCGGCGACGAGCTCGGTCGTGCGGGCCATCCCCGCGCTCGCCGCGCAGCTCCTCGACCACGGTGTCGCACCCGCGGAGTTGGCGGCCCTGTGCGGCGCGATCGCGGACGAGGTCGAGGCGCTGGGCGCCACCGCCGGGCGCGGGGGAGGACCGAACAAGGAGGCTCTCGGGGAGGCGGCGGCGTTCCGTGGCCGGGCGGCGCTCGCGCCCCTGGTCGAGGAGTTCGCGCGCCGCAAACGGGCCGGCGGATTCCTCGACTTCGCCGACCAGATCGCCCTCGCCGGCCGGCTGTCGCGCCTCGCGGCGGTGCGCGCGGTCGAACGCTCCCGGTACCGCGTCGTGCTGCTCGACGAGTTCCAGGACACGTCGCACGGCCAACTCGACCTCTTCGCGACGATGTTCGGCGACCGCCACCCGGTCATGGCGGTCGGGGACCCCCATCAGGCGATCTACGGCTTCCGGGGGGCGTCCGCCGACTCGCTCCCCGCCTTCGTCGAGCGGTTCGGGGGAAGCGAGGCGGTCGGCGTCCTCACGCTTTCGACCTCGTGGCGGAACTCGGCGGGAATCCTCGGCGCCGCGAACGCGTCGACGGCCCCGCTCCGGGACGAGTCCCGCGTCCCGGTGCCGCCGCTGCGCCCCCGCGAGGGCGAGGCCGTCGCGCCGGTGCCCGCCGTGACCGCCCGGATGTACCGCGACACGGTCGCCGAGGCCGTCGGCGTCGTCGACGAACTCCTGGCGCGCCGCGAGGCCATCGCGGGCTGGAGGAAGGGGCGGCCGGAGGACGATCCCGATCGTCCGGTCACGGCGGCGATCCTCTGCCGCGCGCGGCGGCAGTTCCCGGCCTTCGTCGAGGCGCTGCGCGCCCGCGGCGTCCGCTACCAGGTGGTGGGGATCGGCGGGCTGCTCGACGTCCCCGCCATCGTCGACCTGGTCGCGGTGCTGGAGGCCGCGCACGACCCGAGCAGGGGCGACTCGCTCATGCGCCTGCTGGCGTCCGACAGGTTCGCGCTCGGGGCGGCGGACCTCGCCGCCCTCGCGGAGTGGTCGCGCGAGCTCGCGGGGCCGCGCGAGACGCGCGAGGCCGAGCCGAGCATCGTCGACGCGCTCGAGGACGCGCCGGACCCGACCTGGGTATCGAGGGAGGGGCGGCGCCTGTCGGCTTCCGCCCGCGACCGCCTCGCGGAAGCTCGCGCCCTCCTCGCCGCCGTCCGGGCGCACACGTACCTTCCGCTCGGCGAGCTCGTCGCGTTCGCCGCGCGCCTCTCCGGGCTCGACATCGAGTGCGCGGTTGCCCGACCCGCCGGAGACGCCGAGCCCGCGCTCGAGGCGTTCGCGGACGTTGCCCGCGGCTTCTCCGTGGGTGCCGAACACGCGACGCTCGGGGCGTTCCTCGCGTGGCTTGACGCCGCCCGCGAGGAGGAGTCGAAGCTCGACACGCCCGTCGCGCCTCCGGACCCTGCGGCGGTTCAGGTTCAGACCGTCCACGCGGCGAAGGGCCTCGAGTGGGACGTCGTCGCCGTCCCGGGCCTCGTGGACGGGCGCTTCCCGAAGGCGCTCGTCCCCACGCCCACGCGGTCCGGGCACGCCCACGCGGGATGGACGACGGGTATCTCCACGCTGCCGTGGCCGCTTCGGCGCGACTCCGCCGCCCTACCCGCCTGGAACTGGAAGGGGGCGACGGACCTCAAGGACTACCGCGCGCGTAAGGAGGAGTTCCGCGAGGCGGCCGGGGCCTTTCGCGTCGCGGAGGACCGACGCCTGTTCTACGTCGCGCTCACGCGCGCGTTCTCGAGCGTCATCCTGAGCGGAGCGTGGTGGGATGCGGGCTCGACGCCGTTCGCCCCCTCGCCGTACGTCCGGGAGCTTGTCGACGCCGGCGTCGTCTCCGAAGCCGACTGGGATACCAAACCGGAGACGAACCCCCTCGACGAGGCGCCTCCGCGCACGGCGACGTGGCCCCCCGAACCCACGGCGGCGTCGCGCGCGATCCGCGAGCTCGCCGCCGAGGTCGACGCCGAACTCTCGGGTGGCGCCAAGCCCGAGGCCGGACCGTTGCCGTACGAGCGGGAGGTCGATGCGATGCTCGCGGAGGCCGCGGAGCGGTCCGGATCGCCCGCGACCGTCGCCCTCCCCGCGCACCTGTCCGCGACGGCGCTCGTCGCGCTCGCGCGCGACCCCGCCGCGTACGCGGCCGCCCTCCGGCGTCCGCTTCCGGCGGAGCCGACCGTCGCCGCCGAGCGCGGGAGCGTGTTCCACGCCTGGGTCGAGGCCCACTACGGCACCACCCCGCTGTGGGACGCCGACGAGCCGGACGAGGACGCCGACCTCGACCGTTTGCGGGAGGCCTTCCTCGCGTCCGAGTGGGCGCGACGGACCCCCACGCACGTCGAGGCGGACGTCGAACTTCCGGTCGGCGGCGTCACGCTCCGCTCCCGCATCGACGCCGTCTTCCCGCCCGGCGACGGCCTCGACCGCGTGACCGTCGTCGACTGGAAGACCGGTCGGCCCCCGGCGGACGCGGACGAGCGTGCGGCGAGGGAAGTACAACTCGCGACCTACCGGCTCGCGTGGTCGCGGTTCACGGGCGTCCCGCTGGGGGACGTCGACGCGGTCTTCTTCTACGCGTCGACGGGACAGACGGTCGCGCCCGAGAGGCTTCTGTCCGAGGAGGAGATCCTCGCGCTGCTCGAGCCGAGCGGCTAGAGCTCGCCCGCCTCGCCGAGGATCGTCTCAAGGTCGGCGAGCATGTCCGCCGCGTCCTCGACGATCGCCTCGTCCTCGGTGCGGACCCCGTGCATCAGCCATCGCGCGAGGGCGAGCTCGGCCGCGAGGCGGGCGCGGTCGACGAGGTGGGGGTCGCGAATCTCGCGCCGGCCCACCGAATATGCCTCTATGACCGAGTCGGCGGCCTCGGGCGTCGCGGCGGCCACGAGCCACGCGAGGTCGTCGGCGGGATCCGCGACCTTCGCCTCCGCCCATCCCACGATGCCCGCCACGGCGGCGTCCGCCACGATGACCTGATGCTCCCCGAGGCTGCCGTGCACGGGCGTCGGCTCGAAGCGCCACCAGGCGACGTTCTCCAGGCGCTCCTCCCATCGCGCGGCGAGGGCCGAGGGCACCCGTCCGGACTGCATCGCCGCGTCCAGCTCGGCGAGACGGCGCTGGCGGTACGCCTCGGGCGTGTAGGTCGGCAGCCCCTCGTCCTCGACGATGTCCGTTGGCAACTCGTGGATCTGGGCGATGGCGCGGCCGAGCGACGCCGCGAGGCCGGGCCCGGGTTCGAGGGCCGCCAGGCCGAGCCGCGTCCCGCGGATCTCCTCGTAGACGACGGCGCGTCCCCCTTCGGGGAGGGCCGCGGTTCCCGCCGGGCGCGGAACGTCGAATCCGATCGCCCCGGCGTCGCGTTCCTGGCCGAGCGCCGAGAGAAGCCCGAGTTCCGCCTCGAGCGCCGCCCCGGCGGCGGCGCGCCGAGGAGCCCGGACGGTCCATCGCTTCCCCGTCGCGTCGACGACGATCACGACGTCGAAATCGGTGTCGGCATGGGGGCTCCGCAACACGTCGTACACGTCGAGGCCGGGGACGGCCGCGGACGCGAGCGCGGCGAGCGCGAGCGGCGAGTGGGGCACGCCCTCACGGTAGAGCCAAAGGGGCCTCGCGCGCCACGCGCCGCGTCGTGCGCGGTCTACCGTAAGGGGATGCGACACCGGTGGCCCCTCGTGGACGCGCTCCTCGTCGACCGGGCGTCGGAGCGGCGCGTGACCGTCGATCTCGACGCCGCCGACGCCGTCGTGACGCGCGGAGGCGCCGTTCCCGTCCGCGACGGGTGCCTGGCGATCGTCCCGCCGGGCGAGCGGCCGAAGGCGCGGACGGTGTTCTACCTCGGCATGGTGGACGGGCGCGACGTCGTGGGGGTGGTGCCCGAGGACGACGCCGCGGTTGCCGACGACCTCACGCCGTTACGTCGGGCGTTCGCGCTGTTTTCCGGGGGCGCGGTCGCCCGCGATCGGGAGCTCGCGTCCACGGCGGTCGCGATGGCGACGTGGCACGAACGCGCGGCGTATTGCCCGTTGTGCGGCTCGCCGACCGAGCCGATCGCGGGGGGGTGGGTGCGCCGTTGCCTCGTCGACGGCGTCGAGCACTATCCGCGGACGGACCCGGCCGTGATCGTCGCGATCACCGACCCCGACGACCGGCTCCTGCTCGCGCACGTCTCGTACCACTCGCCGGGCCGGTTCTCCCACCTCGCCGGTTACGTCGAGCCGGGGGAGTCCCTCGAGCAGGCCGCGCGCCGCGAGGTACGCGAGGAGGCGGACATCGAGGTGTCGGACCTCGAGTACGTCGGCAGTCAGCCCTGGCCGTTCCCGGCGTCGATCATGGTCGCCTTCCGCGCGCAGGCGTCCTCGACCCGAATCGCCGTCGACGGCGAGGAGGTGGTCGAGGCCGCCTGGTTCACGCGCGCGGAGCTGGCCGCGCGGGTCGCGGAGGGGGCGATCATTCTCGCGCCCCCAGGTTCCATCGCGCGGCACCTCGTCCACGAGTGGTACGGGGAAGCGATTCCGGACGCGACCGACGTCGCCTCGACGTGACACCATCGGCTCCATGGCGCCGCGACCACTGACCCCGGAGGAGATCCTCGAACCGCTCGACCCCGAGCAGCGCGAGGTCGCTCGCGCCCTCGGCGGTCCCGTGTGCGTTCTCGCGGGCGCGGGTACCGGGAAGACCCGGGCCATCACGCATCGCATCGCCTACGGAGTCGCGGTGAACGCCTACCAGCCGCAGGCGGTCCTCGCGGTGACGTTCACCGCCCGCGCCGCAGGGGAGATGCGCGGGCGTCTCCGCGACCTCGGCGTCGCGGGGGTCCAGGCGAAGACCTTCCACGCCGCCGCGCTCCGGCAGCTCGGGTACTTCTGGCCTGAGGTCGTCGGCGGGGCTATCCCCCCGATCGCGCCGCAGAAGGGCGCGCTCGTCGGGGAGGCCGCGCGAAAGGTCGGGCTCGCGGTCGATCGCATCGCGGTCCGCGACCTCGCCGCGGAGGTGGAGTGGGCGAAGGTCTCGCTCGTCGACGCCGCCGACTACGTCAACGCCGCCGCGCGCGAGGGGCGGCCTCCTCCCGCCGGGATCGAGCGCACCAAGGTCGCGGACCTCATGCGCGCGTACGAGGAGGTCAAGACGGACAAGGTCGTCCTCGACTTCGAGGACATCCTGCTGATTCTCGCGGACGTGATGGCGCGTCACCGCGAGGTCGGCGACACCATCCGGCGCCAGTACCGCCACTTCGTCGTCGACGAGTACCAGGACGTCTCGCCACTCCAGCAGTACCTGCTCGACCAGTGGCTCGGTTCGCGCGAGGAGCTCTGCGTCGTCGGAGATCCGTCCCAGACCATCTACTCATTCGCGGGAGCGACGCCGCGCCACCTCACAGGGTTCCCGCGACGGTATCCCCACGCGACCGTCGTCCGGCTCGTTCGGGACTATCGATCGACCCCGCAGGTCGTCGCGCTCGCCAACGGCCTCATGCGTCGTTCGGGGCAGGAGGCGGTCGAGCTGGTCGCCCAACGTCCGTCGGGACCCGCCGTCGCCTTCCACACGTATCCCGACGTCGGCGCGGAGGCGGCGAGAACCGCCGAGCACATCGCCGCGCTCGCGGCCGCGGGTACGGCGCTTCGGGAGATCGCGATCCTCTACCGGACGAACGGCCAGTCGGAACCCCTGGAGGACGCGCTCGCCCAGCGGGGGATCGCGTACCTCGTACGGGGCGGAGCGCGGTTCTTCGACCGCGACGAGGTGAAGAAGGCGATGATCCTCCTCCGCGGCGCGGCGGTGACCGATCCCGAGGATGTGCCCGTGGCGGTGCGCGAGGCCCTCGACGGCGTCGGATGGAGCGAGGATCCCCCCGCGGAACGCGGAGCGGTGCGCGAGCGCTGGGACTCCCTGCAGGCGATCGTCGAGCTCGCGGACGGGTGGGAGGGCACGCTGCGCGAGTTCGTCAACGAGCTCGACGAGCGGGCCTCGGCCCAGCACGCCCCCTCGGTCGACGGGGTGACGCTCACGACGCTTCACGCCGCGAAGGGGCTGGAGTGGGACGCCGTCTTCCTCGTCGGTCTGAGCGAGGGGCTTCTTCCGGTCGCGCTCGCGGAGACGGAGGCCGCGGTGGAGGAGGAGCGACGCCTCCTCTACGTCGGCATCACGCGCGCGCGGGAGACCCTCGTGCTGTCGTACGCTCGCGCGCGCGCGGAGGGGTCGCGGGCGTCGCGGAAGCGGACGAGGTTCCTCGCGAAGTGGTGGCCGGAGGCGCACACCCCGCCCCCGCGCCCCCGGCGCGCGGCGGCCGACCTGTCGGTCGAGAACCTGCGCCTCTTCGAGTCGCTCAAGGCGTGGCGGCTCGCGCACGCCGAGGCGGACGGCAAGCCCGCGTTCACCGTCCTGGTGGACGCGAGCCTCGCGGAGATCGCGGAGCGACGACCCGCGACTCTCGCGGAGCTCGCCCGCGTCAAGGGGGTCGGTCCGACCAAACTCGACCGCTATGGTCGGGAGATTCTCGAGATCGTCGGGGACGCCGACGCGCGCTGAGAAGGACGTCTGACGAACGGCCCGGAGGCCTCCCGCGCCGCGTCCCGGTCGCCGATCTCTCCCGCCGCGCCGCACCCGCACGACGGGTGGGGGGCGACGCTCTCCCACGTCGCGTCGCCGCGGGAGGAGACGGTCCAGGCGCCGCCCTCTCGCGGAGCGCCCCGCAAGAGGGCGACGAGTTCCACGGCCGCGAGGGTTCCGGCGAGCGCCGCGCAGACGGCGCTCGGGCGCGCCGCCGCATCGCGGCCCGGCCCGCCGAGTTGGAGCGCGAGCACGGGCCACGAGGGATCGCGGTCGGCGCGATGCGCCGCGCAGCACGCCGCGCACGCGGTACGACCGGGTCGCACCAGAGGCCCGACCGTGACGCCGTCCTCGTCGGAGACGACGAGGAGGTGGGGCGTGTCGCGGGCGAGCAGCACGCGCGCGGCGACGAGGTCCGGACCGCCGTGCGTCCGGAGGACCTCGACGGTCGTCATCGTCTCCGGAGAGACCCAGCGCACGTCCACGCCCGTCTCGCGCACCGCCCGGGCGAGCGCGTCGGCCCGCGAGAGGCCCCGCGACGACGCCGCGAACGGGTCTCGCGGACCCGCGGCCCGGGCGTCGATCGCGGACATGGTCGAGACTCCGGCCAGCGCGACGGTTCGCGCCGCCTCGACCGCGACCGCGTCGGCGCCGCGCCAGCGCACCGACACGCCTCGGAGCGCTTCGCCTCCGTCCGCGTCGAGCAGGTGCGGTGCGCCCTCGAGCGCCGCGACCGCGCGCGGGAACTCGCGACGCTCCCGGTTGCTCACATCGACCGCGCGTCCCTCCAGGCTGGCGAGGAAACGCGCCTCGTCGTCCGTCATGTCGTCGAGGACGAGCGGACGCCGGAGGCCCACCTGGACGGAGCGTTCGGCGCGGCGGAGGACGGGAACGCCGTCGCGAAGCTTCATGGACACCACTGTGCCGTCACCGACGGTCGACGGGGCGATATCCACAAGCGTCCGGATACGACGAAGGCGGGCGGCCGAAGCCGCCCGCCTTCGTCGACGCTTGCTAGGCCGGGGCCTTCGGCAGGATGCGGGTGAGCTTCGTCCCGCAGTTCGGGCAGATGGCCTTGGCCATGCGACGACCGTTCGTCACGGTGACATCCCCGGTCGCCTGCACCTTCGCCTTGTCCTTCAGGCAGTAGAACTCGCCCGAGTACTTCTCATCCATGACTACTCCCATCGTCCGGCGGGCCCTTGACGCCCGCTCGTATCGCCCCCTAGAGGTGATGCGTTCCAGGGTATGCCCGTCGGCGGACAATTCGGGTGAGGCGGGACGCCCGTGTCGCCTTACGCCTTCGTCGGCTCCGGGGGATCCTCCGGGCCGTCGTCGAGCATCTCGCGCAGCTCCCGATCGACGTCGTCGGCGGCGCCGTTCGCGGCCCTCGCGGCGACCCACGGCCTCCAGTTCGCGAGATCGACGGCCGTGGGGAGGAGGTCGGGGTGGGACCACACGCCGTCGCGGTCCGGGGTTCCGCCCGCGAGACGCAGGGCGGCCCACATCTCGGCCGCGTCGCGCAACCGTCGGGGTCGGAGCTCGAGTCCTAGGAGCGAGGCGAAGGTGTGCTCGGCCGGGCCTCCCGCCGCGCGGCGACGGCGCGTCATCTCCCGGAGAGCGCCGAGATGGTCGAGGTGGGGCGCGGCCGCCTGCGTCGTGACGTCGTCGACCCATCCCTCGACGAGCGCGAGAACGGTCTCGATCCCTTCCAGGGTCGCGGTCTGCTCCTCCGTGTGGGTGCTCGCGAACACGCCGTCGCTCATCGCCTTCTGAAGCGCCACCGGATCCCCCATGCCGGCGCTCTGGACAGCCTCGTCGAGCGCGGCGAGATCGATGGTGACGTCGCCCGCGTATCGCTCGATCGCGGTGATCAGTTGGCCGCGCAGCCACGGCGCGCGCTTGAAGAGCCGGACGTGCGCGGCCTCGCGAAGCGCGAGGAACGCGCGGACCTCCTCGGCCGGAACGTCCAACCCCTCGGAGAACTCCGCGATCGATCGCGGGATGAGCGCGACGCGCGGCTCGGGGAGCAGGGGAAGGCCCAGATCCGTCCCGCCGAAGGCCTCGCGCGCCAGGACGCCGGCCGCCTGGCCCACGTGCATGCCGCACACCGTCGGGCTGACGCTCGCGAGGAGGCCACCGTCGCCCTCCCCCTCGCGGGAGAGGAGGTCGCCGAGGGCGTGCGACACCGACACGGCGACCGGGCCGGCCAGCACGCGCCAGGTCGGCAACGTCGCCTCGACCCACTCCGCGTGGCTCCACACGAAGGGTTGGAGCGTGGAGGGCTCGAAGTCGGTGACCGCGTCGAGCCACAACTCCGCCGTCGTCACGGCGAGGCGGTGTTCCGCGGCCACCGCGGCGGAGACGGTCGGGTCGCCGCCCTGCGCCGCGACGCCGCGCGCGACGTCGTGCGCGAGCGTCCAGTTGACGTCCTCGCCTTCGGACTGCGCCATGAGCGCGCGCAACTGGGACAGAAGGTGGTCGAGCATCCCCGGGGTCGCATCGACGCCGGTCGACGCCGCGAGGCGGGCCGGGTCGATACCCATGCGCTCCAACTCGACGAGCGCCTCGTCGGCGCGATCCCCGAAGAGGTCCCGCAACAGTCGCATCCACTGCGACGATTCGTCGCTCACATGACCTCCCGGAACGCGCGTTCGACGCCTCCCCCCAACGGTACGCCGCGCCGTCAACGGTCGAGGCATCGTTCGCCATCAGCGATGATGGGGGAATGGAGTACGAACACTCGGAACCCTTCGCCGCCGACGAGCCCGGTCCGTTGAGCGTCCGGTCGATGATCCGTGCGCTCAGCGGAATGGTCGCCGCGATCCTCCTCGCCGTCCTCGTCGTCCTCCCCGTCCCCTATTCGATCGAAGGCGCTGGCCCCACGTACAACGTCCTCGGACAGGACTCGTCGGGCGATCCCGTCCTCTCCGTCGGCGGCGCGACCACGTATCCGACCTCGGGCCAACTCCGTCTCACAACGGTCGCCATCGCGTACGCCTCGAGCACGCCGTTCTCGTTCGGCGCTGCCGTGCGGGCATGGTTCGATCCCTCCTCGTCGACGTATCCGGCCACCCCGATCCCCGCGAACTACGACGACGCCGTCTCGCAGGAGTGGCTGACGTCGCAGGACATGGCGTTGGTCGCCGCCCTCGGCCACCTCGGCATCGACGTTCCCGCCACCATCCGCGTCGCCGAAATCCGTTCCGACTCTCACGCCAACGGAGCGCTGAAGGTCGACGACGTCATCAAGACCGTCGACGGCAAGCCCGCCGACACCATGCCCCACCTCTCCGCCGCGTTCGACGGGCTCGCGCCGGGCGACCCGGTGACGGTCGTGGTCTCGCGCGGGGGCAAGGACGTCACCGCCACGTTCGACACGGTCGACAACGGCTCGGGCAGAGCGGTGATGGGCGTCTGGGTGGACCCGACGTTCGACACCCCGTACACGGTCAAGGTGGCGATCAACAACGTCGGGGGACCGAGCGCCGGCCTGATGTTCACCCTCGGGATTGTCGACCTCCTCACGCCGCAGGACGAGTTGAACGGGGCGAAGGTCGCCGGCACGGGAACGATCTCCGTGAACGGCGACGTGGGCCCCATCGGCGGTATCGCGATGAAGATGATCGGCGCGCGACGGTCGGGGGCTGACTACTTCCTCGCTCCCGAGGCGGACTGCTCGGAGGTCATGGGGCACGTTCCGGCGGGCCTCGACGTTGTCTCGGTGGCGAACCTCGACGAGGCGTACAAGGCGATCGTCGCGATCGGCAAGGGCCAGGCGGACGGCCTGCCCACCTGCTCCTGAGTGTGCAAGGCTAGGGCACACGTCGACCATACGAATCGAAGGACGATCCCGTGACGAGTGACGAACGACCCGAACGACCCGAACGTCCCGTGCGACCCGTGCGACCCGTGCGCGTCCCGCGCCGACGATCGCCGTGGCTCGTGACGCTGGTCGTGCTCTTCGTCGTCGTGATCGCGGCGGTCTCGCTCGCCCAGGTGTGGACCGAGGTCGTGTGGTATCGGCAGCTCGGATTCGGCGAGGTGTGGAGGACCGAATGGTCGTCGAAGGCGATCCTGTTCGTCATCGGCGCGATCCTCGCGTTCGCGGCCGTGTGGGCGAACCTCCTCATCGCGCGTCGCGCGCGGCCGAAGATCGGGGCGAAGGCGAGCGTGCTCGCGTCGTATCGCGAGCAGATCCGACCGATCGAACGCGGCGCGACGATCGTCGTTCCCATCGTCGTCGGCATCATCGCCGGGCTCGTGGTCGCCTCGAACTGGAGGACCGTCCTCGCCTGGCGGTACCACGTGCCGTTCGGCACCGTGGACCCGCAGTTCAAGCACGACGTCTCGTTCTACGTCTTCACGCTCCCCGCCCTCGAGCTCCTCCTCAACTTCGTGCTCGCGATCCTGTTCGTGTGCCTCGCGCTCTCGGCCTTCGTCCATCTCCTCTTCGGCGCCATCACGACGGGCGGACGCACCTTCGCCGCCACGGGGCTCGCGCGCGTCCAGCTCGCCGTCCTCGGCGCTTCGGTGATGATCGTCATCGGCATCAAGATCTGGGTGAGTCGCTTCTTCCTGCTCAACAAAGTCGGCGACACGTTCGACGGCGCGAACTATGCCGACGTCCGCGCCGTCCTCCCGGCCCGCACCATCCTCGCCGGGATCAGCATCCTCGTCGCGCTCCTATTCCTCGTCGTCATCTTCCGGTCCGACTGGCGCATCCCGATCGTCGGCGTCGTCCTCATGCTCGTCTCGTGGCTCGTCGTCGGCAGCATCTATCCGGCGATCGTGCAGCGCTTCCAGGTGGAGCCGAACGCGCAGGAGTTCGAGGCGCCCTACATACAGAAGAACATCGACGCGACGCTCACCGCGTACGGCCTCGACAACATCGAGGTGACCCAGTACGACGCCACGACGGACGCGCAGCAGGCGGCGCTCCGCACGGACGCGCAGACGACGACCTCGATCCGCCTCCTCGACCCGCACATCGTCTCGCCGGCGTTCCAGCAGCTCCAGCAGAACAAGCAGTACTACGACTTCCCCGACCAGCTGTCCGTCGACCGCTACACGATCGACGGCCAGAAGGCGGACGCCGTGGTCGCGGTCCGCGAACTCAACCTCGCGGGCCTGTCCGCGGAGAACCGCACGTGGATCAACGACCACACCGTGTTCACGCACGGCTTCGGCGTGGTCGCGGCGTACGGCAATCGGACCAACGGCGATGGGCAGCCCACGTTCTTCGAGGGCGGCATCCCGCCGACGGGCGCGCTCGGCAAGTACGAGCCTCGCATCTACTTCGGCCCGAACCTTCCGAATTACTCGATCGTCGGAGCCCCGGCGGGCACCGCCCCGTGGGAACTGGACTACCCGGACGACTCGTCGCCGATCGGCCAGGTCAACACGACCTATGAGGGCAACGGCGGACCCGGCATCGGAAGCACGTTCGACAAGCTGATGTTCTGGATGCGCTTCGGCGACGAGCAGATCCTCTTCTCCGACCGCGTCACGCCGGACTCGCAGATCCTCTACTACCGCGACCCGCTCACACGCGTGAAGAAGGTCGCGCCGTACCTGATGCTCGACGCCAACCCGTACCCGGCCGTCGTCGATGGGCGCGTGGTGTGGATCGTCGACGGGTTCACTACGTCCGACCAGTACCCGTACGCGGATCACCTCGGCATCCCGACCGCCACGGGCCCGGACTATCAGATGAACTACATCCGCAACTCGGTCAAGGCGACGGTCGACGCGTACGACGGAAAGGTCACGCTCTACGCCTGGGACCCCACCGACCCGGTGCTGCAGACGTGGAACCGCGTCTACCCGAATTCGCTCCACCCGGTCTCGGAGATCTCCTCGCAGCTGATGAGCCACCTGCGCTACCCGGAGGACCTCTTCCGCATCCAGCGCTTCGAGCTCGCGACGTACCACGTGAGGGACGCGGCGTCGTTCTACTCCGGCCAGGACTTCTGGACGAACCCCGCCGACCCGACGGTCGGGACGTCCGCGCTCCAGCCGCCCTACTACCTGACGCTGCAGATGCCCGGGCAGAGCGACCCGACGTTCTCCCTCACCTCGACGTTTATCCCCGGGGGAAACTCGAACCGGAACGTGCTCACCGGCTTCCTCGCGGTCGACTCCGAACCCGGGGGCGTCGCGGGCCATCCGAGCGCGGACTACGGGAAGCTGCGCCTGCTTGAGCTTCCGCGGGACACGACCGTCCTCGGGCCCGGGCAGATGCAGAACGCCTTCAACTCGAACACGGAGGCCCAGAACGTCCTGAACCTGCTCCGTCAGGGCGAGACCGACGTGAAGAGCGGCAACCTCCTCACCCTGCCCGTGGGCGGGGGTCTGCTCTACGTCCAGCCCGTGTACGTCCAGAGTTCCAAGGGCACGCAGTTCCCGCTACTTCGGAAGGTGTTCGTCGCGTTCGGAGACTCCGTGGGATTCGCCGACACCCTGGACGAGGCGCTCGACCAGGTCTTCGGCAGGAAGACGACGGGCGGCACGACCGGCGGCACGACCGGCGGCACGACCGGCGGCACGACCGGCGGCGATACCGGCGGCACGACCGGTGGCAGCCCGGACTCCGCCCAGGTCGCCGCGGCGAGGACGGCGCTTCACCAGGCCCTGATGGACGCCCAGGCGGCCATCGCGGACGGCCAGGACGCCCTCGCGAATGGTGACTTCGCCGCCTACGGCGACGCCCAGAACCGGCTGCAGCAGGCGCTACAGAACGCGGTGGACGCCGAGGCGACGATCGACGCGGCTACGGCGGCGACGCCCAGTCCGACCGCGACCCCCAGCCCGACCGTGACGCCCGCGGCGACCTCGGGGTCGTCCGCCTAGAGACTAGAGAGAGGTCCCCTCAGGCAGCCCGGGCCGTTCCCCGTCGCGGGCGGTGATCTGCGTCAGGACGACGGCGAGGAGGATCCACGCCACGGCGAGCACGTACGCCGACGTCACCATGGCGTCGCCGGTGTGCGGAAGGTCGAACCCCGCCAGCGGGTTGTTCGGGTCCTTGCCGATGGCGGAGAAGTCCATCCCGACGAGGTCGCGGACCGTGCCGACGGCGACGACGACGCCCGAGGCGATCCACACGAGCCACCAGGGCAGCACCGCCCAACTCTTCGCCCGCCGGTTGAGGCCCTGCATCACGACGTATGGAAGCACCAGGTTCGCGAGCGGGATGATCCAGCCCACCCAAATCCATACCTCGCCGAGTTGCGGGGCGAGCCCGGCGTTCACCAGGCGGCGGCGCATCTTCATCATCCACAGGCCGAGCGTGACGTAGGCGCCGACCATCGCGAGGTTCGACAGCGACGAGACGAGCATCCCGATCGTCATGGACGTGTCGAACGTGGCGTCCGGGCGCCCGTAGTCCGAGTAGTGGGCCAGCATGTCGCGCAGCATGATCGCGGAGATGTACTGGGCGACGACGACGGCGGCCGTGAGGCCGATCGTCGCGAAGGCGAGGGAGCGTGGACGGTCGGTTCCCCAGCCGGTCCGCGGGGTACCGCCGAGGGGAGGCGGGGTGGGAGGGGTCGTTGTCATGGAACGAACGTATCGCGAAATCGGTCGATTTGGACGTGCCCGAACGCTGGCGTAGAGTGGTGAGTCGCCGACGCGGGGTGGAGCAGCTCGGTAGCTCGCCGGGCTCATAACCCGGAGGTCGCAGGTTCAAATCCTGTCCCCGCTACGAGGAGGGCCCTGGCTTACGCCGGGGCCCTCGTTTCTTTCCCCGCCGTTAGCCGCGTGCGGAGCGCGGGCTCTCGCCCGACGTCAGCGGGTGAGCCAGGCGTCCGCCGCCTCGAACTCCTGCCGGATCGCCGTCTCGAGCGCCTCGCACACGGCCTTGGACACCGCGGCCGCCACGAGGAACGCGCTCGACGACACGGTTCCCTCGATGGCGAGGTTCGTCGCGTCGCCGTCGCGGGAGAGGTCGATGGTGCCCGCGGCGCGCGCGGGCACGCCCACGATGTCCACGGCGAACGTGGCGTCGCGGCCTTCGCCCTCCGGCTCGTTCCACGACTCCGTGTAGTTGATGACGATGGTCGGCCCGACGAGCCCGCGAACGTCGGCGCGGATGCCCTCCGTCGGCGTCGTGCGGCGAATCGAGACGGTGAAGGGACCGTCGGGCGAGCCGTCGATCAGAACGTCGCTTTCCGTCGCCCCGGTCGCGCGGGCCCGCTCGCGCGCGAAGTCCTCGTTCGCGTACATGGCGACGACATCGCCGAGCGTCGCGGCGAAGCGGTGAGTGGACTCGAAGAGCATCGTTCCCCCTGGCAGAACGCTCCCACTCTACCGGCTCGCGGACGCCTACGCTGGGACCATGGCGACGCTTCGAGAACGGGCTGAGCGGCACGCTCCGATGACCGACGCGGAGTCGGAATGGCTGACCGCGCTGGCGTCCGACTGGCAGATCATCTCGGACCTGTCGTTCGCCGACCTGGTGATGTGGCGGCAGGCGGGGGCCACGTGGGTCGCGATCGCGCAGTGCCGCCCGTCGACGGGGCCGACGGTCCACCAGGACGACATCGTCGGCACGTTCGCGCCGGCCGGTCGGGTCGCGTCACTCGAGAGCGCCGTGTCGACCATGGGCATCGTCGCGACCCGCGAGCCGCGCTGGGACGAGTCGTACGCCGTCCGCGAGGACGCGATCCCCGTCGTCATGAACGGCGTCGCCATCGCCGTCCTCACGCGCGAGGTCTCGCAGGCGGCGTCGCGGTCGTCGAGCCGGTTGGAGCTCAACTACAAGGGCGCGGCCGACGACATGCTCCACATGATCGTGCGCGGGGAGTTTCCGACCCCTGCTGCGGGCGTGGGCCCTCGGCGGGGCGCCCCGCGCGTCGGCGACGGCATGCTGCGCCTCGACGAACGCGGGCACGTGAACTACGCGAGCCCCAACGCGCTCTCGTGCTTCCACCGACTCGGGGTGACGGGCACGCTCGTCGGGCGTTCCCTTCCGCGCCTCGCCAGCGAGGTCGTCGCCGACCAGGGGACCATCGACGAGACGCTCGCGATGGTGGTGATGGGGCGCGCCCCGTGGCGCTCGGATCTCGAGGCGAACGGCGGCTGCCTGTCGCTGCGCGCGATCCCGGTCACCGAGAAGGGCACCCGGGTGGGGGCGCTTCTGCTCTGCCGGGACGTGTCCGAGCTGCGTCGCCGCGAGCGGGAGCTGATCACCAAGGACGCGACGATCCGGGAGATCCACCACCGGGTGAAGAATAACCTTCAGACCGTCGCCGCCCTGCTCCGTCTTCAGAGCCGCCGCGTCGAGGCTCCCGAGGCGAAGGCGGCGTTGTCGGAGGCGATGCGTCGCGTCTCCACCATCGCGCTCGTGCACGAGACGCTCTCCGGGACGCTCGACGAGCTCGTCGACTTCGACGACCTCGTGACCCGATCGGTCCGGATGGTCGCCGACCTCGCGTCGCCCGACGCGCGCGTGAAGTTCGTGCGCGAAGGCGACTTCGGGTTGATCACCGCGGCGACGGCGTCCTCGCTCGCGCTCGTCGTGACCGAACTGGTCACGAACGCGGTGGAGCACGGATTCGTCGGCCGCGCGACCGGAACGATCTGGATTCGGGCCGAGCGCGACGGCACGGACCTTCACTTCGTCATCGCCGACGACGGGGTCGGGATCGCGGCGAAGCCGAAAGGTCTGGGCTCGCAGATTGTGACGACGCTCGTGGAAAACGAGATGTCCGGGTCGCTGGAGTGGCGTGCGGTCAGCGGGGGAAGCGAGGTCGACGTTCGCGTGAAGGTCGACCCTCTGCGCTAGCGGTGCGGCTGCGGACGCCTACTTGGCGGCGCGGCGGGCACGTGCGGCGCGCCGCTTGAGCGACCGACGCTCGTCCTCGGAGAGGCCGCCCCAGACGCCGGAGTCCTGATTGTGCTCCATCGCCCACTGCAGGCACATCTCGCGGACCGAACACGCGGCGCACACGGCCTTCGCGTGTTCGATCTGGTCCAGGGCAGGGCCCGTGTTGCCGACCGGGAAGAAGAGTTCGGGGTCGTCAACGTCCAGACACGCGGCACGGTCGCGCCATTCCATGGTTAGCTCCTAGATGGCAGGGGTCATCGGGGGGAATCTCGCCGTCGAGGGAGAGGCAGGGGCGCATGCCCGCGTGCCTCGAAAATCAAGGTTCTCATGGTTACGAAAAGATGACAAGGGTGTTGCGGGGAGTGTTGTCTCACAGCGAACGCTCGCTACGGTGATGCCATGGCGTCGTCTCGCACCGTGGAAGCCCCCGTTGTCGGGCCGTGGGAGCGTGCGGGCGCGTTCGCGGTGTGGCTCGAGTCCGCCCTGGTGATCGCCGGGAGCGCGGTGCTCGCCGTCGCCTGGGTGCGCGACGGCGTGGAGTCTCCCGCCTTCGCCGTGACCCTCGAGGTGTTCGCGGTCGCGGTGGCCGTCGGGCTCGCGTACCTCGCCCGCGGGCTCTGGCGCGGGTCACGGTGGCCACGCGGAGCGGCGTTGGTATGGCAGGCGATCCAGCTTGCCGTCGCGTTCGGGTCCGACGGCGCCCCGGCCTGGCTGGTCGTCCTGCTCGCCGTTCCCGCCGCCGTCGCCGTCGCGGGGGTGTTCAGCGCCTCCCTGCGCACGCAGCGCGAGGGCGCGGCCACGCCCTAATCCCCGGCGATCTCGACGGCGAGCGCGCCGTCGTCCGCGACCACGACGACTCGCCGCGGGCCGGGTCGCGGATCCACCAGCCCGGAGGCGTCCCCGGTGAACACGTCGCCCACGAGGCGCGGCGTGGGGGAGGCGACGATCACCGTGGCGGCCTCGATCTCGCGCCGCGGGAGCGCCAGGGGATTCTCGACGGGACGCGCGTCGAGCCGCGCCCCGCACCGCGCCGCGAGGGACCCGAGCGTCGCGACGAGGCCCGCGCGCTCGCGGGCCGTGCCGCCGACGACGAGAGCGGGTCGCCCGGGGTCGACGCCGACCACGGAACCCTCGTCGCCGCCGATTCCCACCGCGACGCGGCCATCGAGGAGATCCTTGGGAAGGTCGGCCGCCGCGAGCGACCTTGGGAGGCTCGCGACGACGCCGTCGCGCGGCGCCGATCCGAGCGACGCGATCTGCGTTTCGATCCACCGTGCGCCCTCGCCGACCGCGGCGCGTCCCGGTAGGCGCGGCAGGCCGTGGAGGGCTCGCGGCACCGACCAGAGCGCCGCGTCCGTCGGATCGCCGCCCGCGAGGACGACGCGCGTCGCCGCGGCCGCCGCGAGCCGCGTCGACGCGGACAAGGGCAGGGCGAGCGCGACGGGACGGCCGCACGCGAGGAGCGCGAGAAACTCCTCGTGGGCGCGTCCGCGGTCGACCTCGGCGAGGGCGGCCAGGGCGCGGACGCCGTCATCCACGACGAGCATCACGTCGTCGGCGCCCCGGGTCAACGCGAGGGTGCGCGCCGCCTCGCGGGGGTCGGCCGGCAGCCACACGGCCCGAAGCCCCTGATCGGGCGCCTGGAGCGCGACCGTCTCGAGCGTCGTCGTGCGTCCGGATCCGGCCGGACCCGTCACCACGATCGGGCCGGTCGAGGGGTCCCACGCGACCTCCGGCTGCGCGCGCTCGCCCGGCTCGTCGCCTCGACCGAGCCAGATTCGGCGCGCGGAGCCGGTCGGTCGATCGCGCCCGCCGAGCCGGGGTGGCAGCGGGGGGAGCCACAGCGGGGCCGCGCGACGCTCGGGCCACGTCTCGCGCACGCGTTCCGCGAGTCCGGCGGCGTCGGGCTCGGGAGCGGGCGCGCCGACGCGCGCGACGCGGGGCGACGGGGTGGAGGACGGGAGGGCCGCCTGGAACACGGTCCGCGATCCGCCGGACGCGAGGATCGCCCGCCCGGGGGTCGTTCGCGGAAGATCGGCCGCGTCACGCGAGCCCACGAGGTCGCGCGACTCCGCCTCGGACTCGACCCGGAGTGCGATCGTGGAACCGATGTTCGCGCGGATCTCGGGGGTGACCGCGCCCGCCGGGCGCTGCGTCGCCAGGACGAGGTGGAGCCCGAGCGAGCGTCCCTGGGCCGCGAGGCGCGTGAGATCGGGCAGGAAGTCGCGGTAGAGAGCGATCAGCTCCTGGTACTCGTCGATCACGACGAGCAGGCGGGGAGGGGCCGCCGCCGACGATTCCCATTCGTGAAAGGACGCGTGGCCGACCTCGCTGAGGCGCCGCTTCCGGTCGGCGATCTCCTCCGCGAGGGCTGCGAACGCGCGTCGCGCGAGGTGTGGGTCGAGATCGGTGAGCACACCCGTCACGTGCGGAAGAGTCGCGCAGGTGCGGAGCCCGGCGCCACCCTTGAAGTCGATGAGGGCGATCGCGAGGTCGTCGGGCCCGTATCGCGACGCGAGGGTCAACACGAGCGTCTCGAGGAGCGCCGACTTGCCCGAACCCGTCGTCCCCGCGACGACCACGTGAGGACCGTGCGCGTCGAGATCGAGCACGAGCGTGCCGGAGGATTCGACGCCGACCGGGGCGGCGAGCGTCCGCCGACCCCCGGCCGCCGCGGGCGCCGACGGGGCGTCGGCGAGGTCGGCGACCCGCGTCGACGTGGGGAGGGTGGTCGTCTCGTCCTCGCCCGCGAGCGCCCGGGCCCACGCCTCCGCCGCCTCCTCCGAGACGCGGACCTCGCGCGACGCGATGACCCGCCCCCCGGTCTCGATCGTCGTCCCGCGCGCGCCCACGCGAACGGTCGTCTGCGCCCACGAGGGCGGCGCGTCGCCCGCGAAGACGATCGCCGCGTCCCCCGGTTCGGCGGGCGGAAGAAGCGCCATCCACGTCTCGCGCCAGTCGTCGTCGGCCGGCGCGCGTCCGCGCGCGAGGACGATCGCGCGCGCGAAGCCCCGCGCCGCGCCGGCGTCGCCGACCACGGCGATCGTCCCCGTCGTCGCGGACCAGAAGGCGCGGGAGGGCGCGAGCGGCGTGGGGAGGGCGTCGAGGTCGGGTCCCCGCCCGGCCGACGTCCGCGTCGAGGCGAGCGCCGGAACGATCACGAACGCCGGATACGCGAGTCCGACGAGCAGGATCCACCATCGGCCGGTCATCGCCGCCATCATCGCGGACATCCCGAGCGACCCCGCGAGGGGCGCGAGACGTCGGCCGAGCGTCTCGCGCAGCGTGGGGGCGTCTTCGGAGGAATCCGTCTCCGCCGGCGCGTCCGTGGACGCCGCCGGGTCCTCGACGAGCACGAGGCTTCCTCCGAGCTCGAGAAGGTCGTTCGGCCGCAGGTCCGTACGTCGTCGGACCGGTCGTCGTCTCCCGGCCCGCCACCTCCATGTCCCGTTCGTCGACGACGCGTCGATCACGCCGAGTCGTTCGCGTCCCGCCACGACCGCGTGCGCCCGCGACAACGAAGGGTCCTCGAGCGCGAGGGCGCAGCTCGGATCGCGGCCGATCTCCGTCGAGCCTCCGCCGACGCCCGCCCACCCTCCCGCGTCGGGTCCGGCGATCGCCCGGAGGACCCTTCCGCGCGGCGGCGCGCACGGTCGGCCTCGTTCCCCTCCGAGGCGGGCGCCGTCGAGCAGCGGCCACACGCCCGCGGGATGATCCGGGTCGAGGACGACGTCGCCGCACCACGGGCGCGACGGCAGTTCGACGCCCTCGGCCCGAGCGGCCTCGGCGACCTCGGCGACGGTCGCGCCGGCGCAGGCCTCGAGGTCGATGCCGGGGGCGACGGTGATGCGCACGGTCGCCAGCGTTGCCGGTTCCTTCCTGTCGCGCTACGCGGCCGAAGGATCTGTGGACAGGGCTCCGGCTACGGGGTCGTCCCGGGGACGAAGGCGACCGAGCCGTCCGGGCGCGCGACCCCGACATACCAGTCGAAGTCCTGCTTCGCCGCCGCCTGGAAGGGGAGCCCCCTGAGCGAACTCGTCGAGTAGTACACGCGCGAGTGGAACGTCGGCGTGGTCGGCGTCGTCGCCCACGGCACCTGGGAGAGGGTACGGGTCAGGACGACGGTCTCGCCCTGGTAGCGGCTTTCCATCTTCGCGATGTCGTCCTTGGACAGGTCGGTCAACGCGAGTACGACGGGCACGTCGCACGCGACCCGGATGGTCCCGAAGTGGGACGCCGTTCCCGCGAGGATGACCGGGCGGCCGTCGATATACGCGCACAGTTCGTCGATCTGCGCGCGCGCGTTCTTCTGCTCGGCGACCCCGAGCGCGTTCGTCACCTTGATGCCCCAGCCGTCCTGGTGCGTGATCGCGTACCACGTCGTGAAGGGCGCGGCGGCGATGATCGCCGCGAGCGCGATCCACACGACGTCGCGCCACTCGGCCACCGCTCGTCGCGCGCGCGCCATCCGGACGATCGCCGCCTGCCACGCGACCGCCGCGAAGATCAGCAGGCCCACGAGCAGCGAGGCGTAGAGCCTCCGGATCGCCCACACCTGGTCCGGAATGATGGCCGGACGCACGATGTACAGGAGGGACGGGATGAGGAATCCCGCGAGCGGGATCGCCCAGAGTCCGCGTCCCTTTCCGAGCCGCCACGCGCCGATGGTGAGTCCCGCCACCCCGAGGAGGATGACGGGCCACGTCAGGTAGTAGCTCGTCCACGTGAGCGTGCTCTCGCCGTACGTGCGCGTGCCGTCGACGGGTAGCCCCTGGGAGGCCTGCCACGACGCGACGACGGGTATCTGAAAGGCGTTCGGGTCGGACGTGTGCGTCATCATCCATTGCGGGCGGGAGATGAGGACGGCGAACGCCAGGGCCATCCCGACCGCGAGCACGTGGGGCAGGTACGCGACGACGCCGCGCCGCTCGGGCGCCTGGTCCCCGTCCGACGCTCCCGCGCCGGGCGTCGTCGCGGCGCGGCGGCCGTACCGTCGGTCGCCGATGATCGGCAGGACGATCGCGGCGAGGATGAGCAGGACGATCGCCGCCGCGTAACCCATCTCGAGTTCCCGGGTCTCGCTCCCGAGGCGCTCGACGTACGCGCGGGACCATCGCCAGATCGAGAGGTGGCCGACGAGCGTCATCGCCGCCTGGGCGAGCGCGAAGGCGAGGAAGGCGGATGCTCGACGTCCGCGGGACTGAAGGCGCGACATCGCGAGGGCGATGGCGACGCCCACGGCGACGCCGAGGCCGAAGACGGGGCCGTCGATGCGCGCGAGCAGCGTCGAACCGCTCGCGACGCCCGAGGCGATCAACGGCCCGGTCCGTCCGTTCTCCACGCCTTTCCACGCCCACGCGATCGCGGCGAGCAGAAGCACCATGGTGATCGGCTCGGTGAAGTCGGCCCGCGACAACCACATGTGGGACACGGTGAGCGACAGGCCGACGGCCGGGACGAGCGCGGCGATCGGACCCATGAAATGCCGAGCGAGGGCGTAGGTCGCGAGCAGCCCGATCGCGCCGATGACGAGGTTGGCGAGGAGCACGCCCGTCATGCCGTCGAGCCACCCGCCGACGGCGGCGAGGGCGGGCAGGAGCTTCGCGCCCTGGGGCTGGATCACGTCGCCGTTGAGGTTCCACGCCTCGGGAGCGTCGGCGAGGACGTTGCGCACGCCGTCGACCACGGACTCGGTGCCCAGCGACGGAATATCCGTCGAGGGGTGGTTCCGTAGCCATAGGGCGCTCAGCGTCAGGAAGCCGGGGTCGCGGCGCACGATCAGGTACTCCGCGACCCAGTGCGCGTTCGCGACGAACCACAGGAGGCTGCCGCCGAGCGCGATCCCGCTACCGAGGGCGGAGCGGTCGTCGCGCGGACCGCGGGGAATCGTGAACCACGCGAGGCCGATGAGCACGGTCGCGAGCGGCAGCGTCGTGTACGGACGGAAGGCGCCGAGCGTCACCGTGATGGCGGAGGCGACGGCGAGTCCGGTGAGGATGAGTGTCAGGCGTTCGGGGGCGGCGGCGATGCCGCGCTTGGCGAGAGCGGCGAGGTCGAGATCGCGGACGCGCTTCCCGGCGGAAAGTGAGCGGAGGTCGGGCACGTTGGTCGAGCCTACCGGCGGCGCGGGCGGCGTGCGACGTGCGTCAGCCGACGTCCCTGGCCGCATCCGCCCGCGTCGGGGTATCGTGTCCGCATGGCGACAATAGTCTTGGTCGAAGATGACCCGACGATTGCTGAGCCCTTGACCCGCGCTTTGGCTAGGGAGGGCTACGCCGTCGAGGCGTATGGCAACGGGCTCGGTGGGGTCGAGGCGAGTGAACGAGCCGACCTCATCATCC
The DNA here is from genome assembly GCA_963823015.1 of uncultured Actinomycetota bacterium. Lineage (GTDB taxonomy): Bacteria > Actinomycetota > Actinomycetes > Actinomycetales > Demequinaceae > JAFGBM01. The sequence continues at coordinate 164,323 of CAWGJW010000004.1, forward strand.
TCGATCTTGGGCTTCCCGACATCGACGGTATCGAGGTCGCGCGCCGGGTGCGGGACAAGGGGCTTTCCGTTCCGATCCTGATGCTCACGGCTCGCGTCGACGAGGTCGACCTCGTCGTCGGGCTCGACGCCGGCGCCGACGACTACGTCACCAAACCCTTCCGGCTCGCGGAGTTGCTCGCGCGCGTCCGCGCCCTGCTTCGGCGCCGCGTCTCCCCGGATGGCTCGGCGGACCTCGAGGTCAACGGCATCCGCATCGACGTCGCGGGTCACCGCGCGTTCGCGGACGACCGGGAGCTCCAGCTGAGCGGCAAGGAATTCGACCTGCTCCACGTGCTCGTCGCGAACGCGGGGACCGTCGTCAGCCGCGAGGCCCTCATGCGCGACGTGTGGACGGCCGACGCCGGCGCCCCCTCGAAGACGCTCGACATGCATATCTCGTGGTTGCGCCGCAAGCTCGGCGACGAGGCGAACGACCCGCGGTTCATCACCACGGTGAGAGGACTGGGCTTCCGGTTCGAGACCGGGGTCGAGTAGGACGCGGCCGTGAGGCGGCGTCTTCTCTACGCGACGTTTTCCGCGGTCTTCGTCGCGGTCATCCTGCTCGGCGTTCCCCTCGCGTTCGCGGCGGCGCAATCGGTTCGCGACGGGTCGCAGACGGAGCTCGACGCCCGCGCGGTCACCGTCGCGCGCGCCCTCGAGGCTCGGTACATCAACGACGAGACGATCAACGACGCCGTGCTCGAGTCGTACGTCGGCGGCCGCAACAGCCCCGCCGCCTACGTCCTCGTCAGCCTCCCCGAGGGGGGCGTATTCGAGGCCGGGACGCACCCCGATCGACCCTTCTCGACCGAGTACGTCTCCAAGGCGGGGCTCACCATCCACATGGAGGTCTCGTGGTGGGACGTCTTCTGGTCCGCCGTCCGCGCCGTCGGCATCGTCCTGGCCGCGTGCGCGATCGCGATCGTCGCCGGGGTCGCCGTCGCGTTCCGCCAGGCGGGTCGACTCTCCGATCCACTCGTGCTCCTCGCCGCGACGGCCGAGCAGCTGGGCTCCGGGCAGTCGCGCCCGCGCGTCGAGAAGTCCGGGGTGGAGGAGATCGACCTGGTGGCGGCGGAACTCGCGCGTAGCGGAGAGCGGATGGCGGCGCGGCTTGCGAGCGAGCGCCAGTTCTCCTCGGACGCGTCGCATCAGCTGCGCACGCCCCTCACGTCGCTCAGCATGAGGCTGGAGGAGATCGCGGCGACGACGACGCAGACGGAGGTGAAGGCGGAGGCCGAGGCCGCGCTCGTCCAGGTGGAGCGCCTCGTCGGCGTCGTCGACGACCTCCTGGGGCGCAGCCGTAAGGCGCTCGGGGGTTCGACCGAGGCCGTGGAGCTCGACGCGATCCTGCGCCAGCAGGAGGCGGAGTGGAAGCGGGCGTACGAGAACGCCGGGCGGACGCTCACCGTCGGCACGACGAACGCGACGGTGTTCGCCGCCCCCGGGGGCCTCGCGCAGATCCTCGCGACGCTGATCGAGAATTCGCTCATCCACGGGGGCGGGGCGACCACGGTGTCCGTGAGGGAGTCGGGGGCGAGCAACGCGATCGTCGTCGAGGTGGGAGACGAGGGTCCGGGCGTTCCCGAGGAACTAGCCTCGCGCGTCTTCGAGCGTGAGGTGACGTCGGGACGGGGTCACGGGCTCGGGCTCGCGCTCGCGCGCGACCTCGTCACCGCGGACGGGGGGCGTCTGGAACTCTCCCAACGCGCGCCGGCCGTCTTCTCCGTCTTCCTGCAGGCCGTCCCGCGGATGGTCGACGTCGAGAAGGTGGTGCCGCACTCCGCGACGCTCAAGCGTCGGCGTGGCCGCCGGTGAAGACGAAACGACGGTAGCCGTAGTAGCGCGTCACCGTCCCGATCCCGATGCCGACGATGGCGGCGAGGTTGACGCCGAGTTGGCTCGTCGCGCCAAGGACGTAGAACCCGAACGCGGCGATCGCGGCTCGTTCGGCGAGGGCGACGCCGTTGACGATCGCGAACAGGGCGAGCTCGCGAGCCGGGTGATGGACGCGGCGGTGGGAGAAGGCCCAGAGGCGGTTGCCGACCCACGAGAACAGCGTCGCGACGAGGGCCGAGAGGATGTTGGCCGTGACGACCTTCTGGTCGTGGGCGAGCGGGTTGCGCCAGACGAAGTAGACGAGGTTGAGCACTCCCAAGTCGACGATGAACGCGAAGCCGCCGACCACGCCGAACTTCATCAGCTCCGCGCGGCGCTCCGCGATCCAGGCCCTGATCTGCACGTGGCGAGCCTAGCGGCCCGTGCGCGTGGTCGCGGACCGAGCAAGTAAGGTAGGCGCGGGAGGTAAGCATGTCGACATCTACGCCCCTCGTCGGAATCATCATGGGTTCCGACTCGGATTGGCCGATCATGGAGGCCGCGGCGACCGTCCTCGACGAGCTCGGAGTCGCCAGCGAGGCCAAGGTTCTCTCGGCGCATCGAATGCCCGACGAAACGATCGCCTACGGACGGGAGGCAGCCTCGCGCGGCATCCGCGTCATCATCGCCGGCGCCGGCGGCGCCGCGCACCTGCCGGGCGTCCTCGCCGCCGTGACGGTGCTCCCGGTCATCGGCGTTCCCGTGCCGCTCAAGCAACTCGACGGACTGGACTCGCTTCTCAGCATCGTTCAGATGCCCGCGGGCATCCCCGTCGCGACCGTCTCGATCGGGGGCGCGCGGAACGCGGGAATTCTCGCCGCGCGCATCCTCGGCGCGGGTTCGGACGCGGACGCGGCCGCGATGCGGGACAGGGTCGCCGCCTTCCAGGCGGACCTCAAGGCCGCCGCGCTCGCGAAGGGCGCGAAGCTCCCGCGCTAGCGCTCTACGGGGCGCAGGCGCCGAGTAGGTCGACGGTCGCCGTCGGGCTCGGCGTGACGCCGAAGCTCGCCGACGGCGTGATCGCGACGGAGGCCGCGTCGCTCTGGTCGGCGACGGACGACCCGGATATCGGGCGGTCCGCCTTGATGTCGTCGAACATCTGTCTTGGCCGCGGGCGTCCACGTCACGTTGAGGAAGTCCGGCGAGTACTTGTTCGGAACGGTCGTGAAGACAATGTTCTCGGGCTGGACGTGGCGGAGGCTGAACGCGAGTCCGAGGATGAAGCTCGCGTCGGCGAGGCGCGGGCTCGTGGTCATCGAGTCGGCGCCTGCGGTAATGAAGTCGCGCAACTGGCCCTGATTGGTCAGCAGGTTCTTCGACAGGGCAACCTCCAGCGTGTGGGCGAGGAGCGTCTGCTGGCGCTTGATGCGCTGGAGGTCGGAGCCCTCGACCCACTTCTTTCCCACCTCGGCAGTACGCAGCCGGGCCCAGGCAAGCGCGGTGCTCCCGTTGAGGATCTGCGGTCCGGGCTTGAGGTTGACGCCGGCCTTCGCGGAGACGATGCGGCCGGGGATGCACATCGGCACGCCGCCCAGCGCGTTGATCATCTTCTCGAAGCCCACGAAGTCGACGACCGCGTAGTAGTCGATGTAGATATCCGTGAGGTCCTCGACCGTCTTCTGGACGCACGCGGCGGCCTCGGCGGGGTTTCCCGCTTGCCGCCGTTGGAGAACGCGCGTTGAACTTGGTTGTCCATCCCTTGACGACCGTGCCGTTGAAGAGACGGCAGTCGGAGACGCGCACCCACGAGTCGCGAGGGATCGACATGAACTCGATGCGGGTGCGGTCGGCGGAGATGTGCATGACGATCGTCGTGTCGTTGCGCATCCCCCCGACGTGGCCGCCGATCGAGCCGTTCTGGCCGACGCGGGAGTCGCTGCCGAGGAGCAGGATGTTGATCGGCTCGCCCTTGGAGCCGTCGGTGGGCGCCGCCGGAGGGTCCGGTCGGGTCGCGCCGAGGAGGGGGACGGTGTCGACCTTGTCGATGCGGTCGAGCGCCGTCTGGAAGTAGAGGTAGCCGCCCACTCCCACGAAACCGATCAGGGCGGCGAGCACGTACGTCGCGGCGCGGAACACCGGATGGCCGCGGCGTATCGGCGCGTGGCGGCGCGGAGGTAGCCGGAGCGCGCTCACGCGCGCGTCCTGAAAGGTCGGATCATAGCGTCCCCATTGTACGAACGTCCGAGGCTTCAACGAGCCCCGCCCGAGTTTCGTTGCCGCGATCGCTACGGTGAAGCGGCTGGCCTACTTGACTTTGCACGCCCCGAGGGGATCGATGCTCGGCTCGACGGTGGGGTTGGCCGAGGCGCTCGGGTCGACGACGACCGCCGCCGTGCTCGCGTCGCTCACCGAGCGTCCGGAGATCGGACGATCGTGGATGATGTTGCTGAACATCGTGTTCGCGGCGGACGTCCAGACCACGCTGCCCGGGTGGTCGCGGTCGGCCTTGTAGGGCACGGTGGTGAACACGATGTTGTCCGGCGAGATCTTGCGGAGGCTGAAGGCGAGCCCGATGAGGAAGGTCGCGTCGGCGAGCCGCGGGCTCGTGGTCATCGAGTCGGCGCCGGCGGTGATGAAGTCGCGGAGCTTGCCCTGGTCGAGGAAGATGTTCTGCGACATCGCGGTCTCGGCGACGCGGGCGAGCAGCTCCTGCTGGCGCTTGATCCTGCCGGTGTCCGACCCGTCGAGCCACTGCTTCCCGACGGTCGCCTTGCGGGCGCGGGCCCACGCGAGCGCCTCCCAGCCGTTGAGGATCTGGGGTCCGCCCTGGATGTCGAGACCGGCCTCGGGAGAGACGATGTGGCCGGGGATGCACATGGGCACGCCGCCGAGCGCGTTGATCATGGACTCGAACCCCACGAAGTCGACCACCGCGTAGTAGTTGATGTAGATGCCGGTGAGGTCCTCGACCGTTCGCTGCACGCACGCGGCGGCCTCGGCCGGGTCGCCATGCGTCCGACCGCCGTTGTAGAACGCCACGTTGAACTTGCCGGACCAGCCCCTGTTGACCTTTCCGTCGAAGAGGATGCAGTCGGAGGTACGCACCCACGAGTCGCGGGGGATCGACATGAACTCGATGCGGGTGCGGTCGGCGGAGATGTGCATGACGATCGTCGTGTCGTTGCGCATGGTCTTGTCGGACTGGTGGTTACTGCCGCCGAGAACGCCGTTCTTTCCGACGCGGGAGTCCGAGCCCATGAGCAGGATGTTGACGGGCTCGCCCTTGGCGCTGTCCGCCGGCGGGGGCGGGGGCGTGGGACGAGACGGGCCGAGCAGCGCCGTGTTGTCCTTGGTGTGGATTTGGTTGAGCGCCGTCTGGAAGTAGAGGAATCCGCCGATCGCGGTGAAGCCCATGGTTGCCGCGATCGTGTAGGCGATCCCGCGCATCACGCGGTGGCCCCGAGCGCGCGACGCGTGGCGATGTGGACGAAGGCGCAAAGCGTTCACTCGCGCTCCTCCCGTTCCTCTACGACTGGCTGGGCGATCCCGCACGTCCAACGCTTGCCGGCGGGAGATCGTTGCCCGGATAGCATCGTACGCGCTCGATACCGGCGTGTCGTCCGGGTCGCGGCCGCTACTTGCAACTGCCCAGGAAGTCGATGCTCGGCTCGGGCGTCGGGAGCGTCACGCCCGGGGACGGCGTCGTGGTCGACGACGGAGTGACCGTCGTCGCGTAGCTGGCGTCCGCGATGGATCTGCCCGAGATCGGCTGGTCCGCTCGGATGTTCTTGAGCATCGCTCGACCCGAGGCGTTCCAGACGACGTTGTTGCCGTCGGGCGTCCAGTCGAAGGGGATGGTCGTGAAGACGATGTTGTCGGAGGAAATATGCCGGAGGCTCCACGCGAGGCCGATGACGTACTTGGCGTCCGCGAGGCGCGGGCTCACGGTGAGCGAATCGGCGGCCGAGGTGACGAAGTCGCGGATCTGACCTGCGTCCCAGAGGATGTTCTTCGACAGAAGGGTTTCGATCATGTGGGACATCAGTACCTGCTGCGCCGCCATGCGCTTGATGTCGGTGCCGTTGTAGTACTTCTTGCCCACCTCGACCTTGCGCGTCCGCGCCCAGGCGACGGCCGTCCATCCGTTGAACGTCTGCGGTCCGGGGTAGACGTTGAGCCCGGACTCCTTCGAGATGATCCTTCCGGGGACGCACATCGGAACGCCCCCGATCGAGTCGACCATGTGCTGGAATCCCCGGAAGTCGACGACGGCGTAGTAGTCGATGTACACCCCGGAGAGGTCTTCGAAGGTCTTCTGGGTGCACGCGACCGCCTCGGCGATGTTGTTGTGCCGGGCGCCGTTCGCGAAGGCCGCGTTGAACTTGGTGGTTCGCCCCTTGACGATCGTTCCGTCGAAGAGCTTGCAGTCGGAGATCTTCACCCAGGAGTCGCGGGGGATCGAGATGAACTCGACGCGCGTGCGGTCGGCGGAGATGTGCATGAGCATCGTCGTGTCCGCGCGCATGCCGGCGTTCGAGCCGCCGATGGACGCGTTCCCGCCGGAGCGGCTATCGGAGCCCAGGAGAAGGATGTTGATCGGTTCTCCCTTCGACCCGTCGGGCGGGGCGGCCGGCGGGGTGGGTCGATTGCCGAGCAGCGGCTCGATGTTCCCGGTCGACAGGCGGTCGAACGCGGTCTGCACGTACTCGTAGGCCCCGATCCCGCCCAGCCCGATGAGCGCCGCCGCCACGTACGCCGCGGCGCGCATCACGGGGTGGCCCGGCCGTCGTCCTGCGTGACGTCGCGGGCGAAGGCGAAAGGCGGATCTCACGGCGTCCCTTTCCGGGTTGGTCGGCGATTGGGGGATGAACGATCGACGCTCGCCTATTGTCGCAGAGCTTGGGTGGCGACGCGGTGAAGCACGGGGTGCCGTCGGGGGATTTTCGGTGGACAGGTCTACCCTTAGCCGCCCGTGTGGGGTACCGTCGACTTGACGGGCGGGGATTACACCGGTGTAATTCCGAGTGAGCGGTGTGAACTCCGCGAAACCGGAGGAGGGCCTCATGTGGCACGTCTACGACGGAGCTGTTCCGTCGGACGCCGCTCGACCCGCGGGCGGATTCGCGACGGTCGTGGACATATTCGCGGCCGTTGACGACGACGGTCCGCTGGGTTGGCAGGAACGCGCGCTCTGCGCGCAAACGGATCCCGAAGCGTTCTTCCCCGAGAAGGGCGGTTCGACTCGCGAGGCGAAGAAGGTATGCCAATCGTGCGACGTGCGATCGGATTGCCTCGACTACGCGCTCGCGAACGACGAGCGGTTCGGTATTTGGGGTGGCCTGTCCGAGCGTGAGCGCCGCAAGCTCAAGCGGCGAGCGGTCTAGTCGTCCGATAGAGGAGGGGCGGAGATGAGCAAGGCCGCCCCGTTTGTTCGCGCCATCGTGGTGACGCGCGGGCGCGTCGGATTCCTCGGCGAGACGCTCGCCTCGATCTCGCGCCAGACGCGCCCCGCCGATGTCGTCCACGTCGTCGTGTGCGGCGACCTCGAGGACGCCGACGTCCCCATTCCGGCGGGCATGGCGGTCGACGTCTCTCGCGTGAAGGCGTCGACCTTCGGCGGGGCCGTCTCCACGTTCCTTGAGGGGGTGGAGTCGCGCGAGGGTGAGTGGCTGTGGCTGTTCCACGACGACAGCGCGCCCGCGCCGGACGCCCTCGACCTGCTGCTCGCCCAAGCCGCGAAGCGACGCCTCGCGGCCGTCGTCGGCGCCGCGCAGACGGGATGGGACGACGCCCGCCGTCTCGTCGGCGTCGGCACCACCGTGTCGTACCGCGGGGCGCGGCGCGTCGAGCTCTCCGCGGGCGACGATCTCGACCAGGGACAGCACTACGAGCTGGAGGACGTGCTCGCCGTCAGCCTCGCGGGCGCGATCGTCACGCGGGGCGCGTGGGATCGCCTCGAGGGAACCGACCGCGCGTACGGCCGATTCGGCGACAGCGCCGACTTCTGCCGACGCGCCTGGCGGGCGGGGTACGACGTCGTGGTCGCGCCCCGCGCGTGCGTTCGCCACGCCCAGGCGTCGCTCTACCCGCGGGACGACGCGGACGCGCCCGCCGGGAACTCGCGATCGACCCACGCGACGCGCCGCGCCTCCGAGTGGTACCACGCGCTCGCGTGGTCGTCCCCCGTGCTCACGCCCCTCCTCGTCGTATGGTGTTTCCTCGCGTCGCTCGGACGGGCCCTCACCCGGCTTGCCGCGAGCGACGTCCGCATGACGATGGCCGAGCTTCGCGTCCCGCTCGCTCTCTGGTCGCGGCTCGGCTGGCTGCCCGCGTCGCGGATCGCGATCCGGCGCGTCTCCAAGGGCGGCGACCCCGTCGAGCTGCCTCTTCTCGCCACGTCGGCGGACGTTTTCCGGTTCCTTCGCACCCGGGAACTCGGCGCCTACGAGGCGTGGAAGACGGAGACGCGGCCGTCCGACGTCCAGCGGAAGGAACTCGCGGCGATCGCCAAGCGACGCCGGTGGGCGCTCGCGTCCGTCGCGGTGATCATGCTCGCCGTCTCGGGCGCGCTCTTCGGCACCTGGCTCGCGCCGCTTTTCCGCGGCGACGTGCTCGCCGGAACGGCCCTCGGGACCACGAACGTCTCCACCGGCGACCTCTGGCTCCGGACCTTCACCGGTTGGTCCGACGCGGGCATGGGCTCCGGGGCGGTCGACGGGGGATTCTCCGCGTTGATGCTCCCGTTCAGCCTCGTTCCCGGCGGGCTCCCGATGGGCATCGGCCTGCTGCTCGTCCTCAGCCCCCTGCTCGCCGCGCTCTCCGCGTGGTTCGCGTCGGGCGCGGCGACGCGATCCCTGACGACGCGCGTCCTGGCCGCGGTGCTATGGGGCTCCTGGCCGACGCTCGTGCAGTCCGTGAGCGACGGCCGGGTCGGCGCGGTCATCGTCCACGTCCTGCTGCCGCTGTTCGCGCTGGCCCTCATCCGCGCGGTCGGCCTGGGCCGTCGTGATCGGCTCGCCGACGGCGCGGAATTCCCGCGCGCCCGGACGGGCTCGCCCAGCTCCGCGTCCGCCGCGGCGCTGCTCCTCGCGGTGATCTCCGTCGCCGCGCCCATCCTGCTCTTCCCCCTCGTCGGGATCGCCGGGATCGTCGCGCTGAGCCGAAGCGGAGCGCGGAGGTACGCCGTGACGATTCCCCTCGCCGCGCTCGTGGTCAACGGGCCCTCGCTCGTCCTCGCGTTCCAGCGGTGGGGCGAACAGGGATGGTGGAGCACCCTCGTCCGTGAGGACGGCCCCGCGCTCGCGTCCTCGCCCGCGAGCGGCTGGGACCTCCTCTGGGGCGTCGCGCAGCACCCGCCCGCGTGGCCCAATTTCCCGGGCGCGGGGACGATCGTCTTCACGTACGTCGCCGGCGTGCTCGTCGTCGCGGCGGCGCTTGTCGCGCTCGCGAGCGGCAGGGCCGCCGGCGCGGTGGCGGCGGGGTGGTTCGTCGCGCTCGTGGGGCTCGCGGTGGCGGCGCTGTCCGAGCGAACGATCGCCGTGGTCCCCGGCCCGGACGGGGCGGCGGCCGCCAACGGTTGGGCCGGTCCGGGACTGTCCCTCATGGCCCTCGGCCTTGTCGGCGCGGCGTGCGCCGCGGCGCCTCCGGGGTGGACGCCCGGGGTCGAATGGCGCGCCCGACCCCTGCGCGCCCTCTCCGGCGGGATCGTCATCGCGATGCTCGCCCTCAGCGTCGTGGGCCTCGTGTGGCCGGGCCGCGACTTCGGCGGCGACACCCACCCCACGGCGTCCACGGTCCTTCCCCTCGTCGCGAACCTTGAACAGCGATCGCAGCCGATCAGCCGCACGCTCGTGCTGTGGCAGGACGCCGACGGAACCGTACGCTTCGCCGTCGAGTCGACGGACGGCCAGACCTCGCTCGCCGGCCGGGGCGCGACCGTCCCCTCGACGTACCCCCCGGTCGACGAGACGGTGATCGCCCCGGCGATCGGCGCGCTCGCGGGGGGCGGCGACGGGGCGTCCGACCTCCTGGTCGCGTGGGGGATCTCCACGGTCGTCGTCGCTCCGGGGAACCCGGTGCTCGAGAGCAAGCTCCTCCGATCGCCCGAGCTCACGCTGATCGGTGCGAGCGACCTCGGCCGGAGTTGGCGCGTGAAGACGAACGGCGGCGTGTCGGCGGCGCGCGCGTGGATCGAGACGAACCTCGGTGCCCGCGTTCCCCTCGCCAGCACCCCCGTCGGCGTGGAGGCGAAGGTCGAGGCCGCGGCGTTCGGGCGCGTCGTCCTCGCCGTTCCCGCGGACGACCGATGGTGGGCGACGCTCGACGGCAAGGCGCTGCCCTCCGTCCGGGCGGCGGGCCGTCAGGCCTTCGCGCTCGCGCGCGGGGGTGGCGAGCTCCGCATCGGATACCGGGATCCGAGCTACCGCGCGTGGTGGTGGGCGGGACTCGCCGCGCTCGCGTGGGCGGCGGCGAGCGCCGTCCCGCTCCACGACCGCCGATTCCGGAAGGAGTCGTCGTGATCGAACGGACCTTCGCCGCAGTGGTGGCGGCGCTTCTCACCTTCTGGATCGCCTTCGCGATCGGGGCGGACGTTCCTCCCGCGAACGGCCGGGTCGTGACCAAGGTGCCCGTCAGTTCGGCGGAGCTCCCCATCGCGTGCCCCGGATCGCTCGACATCCCGGCGGGCAACGTCGGAGGAGGCACGGGACTCATCGGGTCGGGATCGGACGACATCCGAGAGAGCATCTTCCCCTCGGGCGTCGACACGGCCATCGCGACGGGCGAGGGGTGGACGAGCACGAGCGCCCTCGCGACCGAGATCGAGCGCGTCGGCGGCGGCGATATCGCGGGACTCGCCGCCGTCGCGTGCCTTCCGCCGCGCAACGAGACCTGGCTCGTCGGGGGGTCGACCGTAATCGGATCGAGCGCGAGACTGGTCCTCACCAACCCGACGGACGTCGCCTCCAACGTCACCGTCGAGTTCTACGGACCATCCGGCAAAGTCGACCAGAGCCTCGCGCTCGCGGTCGGGCCGCATTCGCAGACCCCGTACCTTCTCGAGGGGGTCGTGAGCGGCCTCCCGACCCTCGTCGTCCACGTCACAGCGACGGCCGCCGGGGTTTCGGCGGTCCTTCAGGATTCGCGGCTCGACGGCTTCCGGCCGGCGGGCACCGACTGGGTGGTCCCCAACGAGGCGTTCGCGGAGACACTCGTCATCCCGGGCGTCGGACCGAGCGAACCCGACGGAAGCGCCGGGCCCTCGTCCATCCGGCTGTTCTCGCCCCGCGGCGCGACCGTCACCCTGAGCCTCGCCGGAACGCTCGGCGACGTCCCATGGCCCGCGGGCAAGTCCGTCGTCCTCCGACCCGGAAACGTCGTGGACGTGCCCGTCCCCGCGACGGACGTGGCGTCGGTGGTCGTCAAGGCCTCAGCCCCGGTCTACGCCGCCGCCTGGACGACCGTGGGTCGCCCTCCCTCCGACGCCCTCCAGGGGGGCGAGGTGCACGACGGCGCCTGGGTCAACGGCCAGGCCCACGCGGCCGACCGGTCGTATTCGGTGGTGGTGCCTCACTACAGCGTCTCGGCGATCGCCTACGCCGCGGACGCCGCGACGTTCCGGGTGGTGGGTGTCGACGGGACGGAATACCAGACGCTGACCATCCCCGCAGGGACGACGCGGGAGTTCCCGCTCAACGTCCCCTCCGGCACCCTCGTCAGCGTCGACGGGGCGATCGCCTGGTCGGTTCGGGTGAGAGACGTCCCCGGTTTCGTCACCGCGATCCAGCCGGAGGACATCGGGCCGGTCGACGCGAAGGTGGCCGTCGAGTCGGGAACCTACGTCCCGTAGTCCGGATCGACGTCCTCGGCCTCGCGGCCGACGAGGTGCCCGACGTTCTCGGCGAGAATGTCACGGACGAGCGCGGCCAGGTCGGCGCGATCGAGCGCCCGCTGCTCGATGGGGCGACGGTAGAGGACGATGCGCGCGGGAAGGCCAGGCTCCGCGGCGAAGAGGCGGCCGAGAGGGACGCCCCGCTCCCACGCGGTCGGACGCGACGGCGGGACCTCCTCGACCGCGAAGTCGACGCGGCCCCACGCGCGACCCCAGCGCTCCTCAAGGGCCGCCACGCGGTCGGCGACCGTCCGATCGAACGCCTCCTTGCGCGTCTCATATCCCCGCGCGTCGGGCCGGTGGAGTGGCGCGCGAAGGCCGCGTCCGTGACGATCGCGCGAGCCCATACGGCGACCCTAGCCCGGGCGTCGGCGTGGTGCCGTAACGCCCCGGCGTGCGCGGGGTAGCGTCCGAGGGGTGATGAGCGTACGGCGGTGCTCGAAGACCGCATGCGGCCAACCCGCGGTGGCGACGCTCACGTACGTCTACGCGGACTCGACGGTCGTCGTCGGGGCGCTCGTCGCGACGGCGGAACCGCACGCCTACGACCTGTGCGCCGCGCACGCCGAGGCGTTCACCGCGCCACGGGGGTGGGACGTCGTCCACATCCACCAGGAGTACGCGGACGCGCCGCCGTCGTCCGACGACCTCGACGCCCTCGCCCGCGCGGTGCGCGAGGCGGGCCGACGCGCCGAACCGGAACCCGACCGCCCCCACCGGCCCGACGTGGGCGAGCCTCGGCGCGGACACCTCCGGGTGGTGTCGTCCGACGGGTGACGGCGGCTACGGTAGTCCCGTGACTTCGCGCCCCGACCTCTCCGGCCTCATCAAGTCCTACGACGTCCGAGGCGTCGTCGGCGACACTCTCACCTCGGAGGTGGCCCGAGCGATCGGCGCGGCGTTCGCCGACGCCGTCGTGATCCCCGACGCGACGACGGTGGTGATCGGTCGTGACATGAGGGAGAGCGGTCCGGCCCTCGCGGACGCGATCGTCGCCGGACTCGCCGACCGAGGCGTCGACGCGATCCTCATCGGCATGTGCTCGACGGACGGCCTCTACCAGGCGTCCGGCGCGCTGGACCTGCCCGGCGTGATGATCACGGCGAGCCACAACCCCGCCGAGTACAACGGCATGAAGTTCTGCCGGTCGCGGGCGCGCGCCGTGGGCGAGGACACCGGGCTCGCCGAGGTGCGCGAGCTCGCCTCGCGGTACCTCGCGGACGGCATACCGGTCGCGGACGCGCGCGGCCGGTCGACGGAACGGGAGATGCTGGCCGAGTATGGGGCCTTCCTGCGCTCCCTCGTCCCGCTGGACGGCATCCGCCCGCTCACGGTGGTCGTCGACGCCGCGAACGGGATGGCGGGCCTCACGGTTCCCGCGGTCCTCGAGACGGCGTCGGGGCTGTCCCCGCTGCCGCTCGACATCGTCCCGCTGTACTTCGAGCTCGACGGCTCCTTCCCGAATCACGAGGCGAACCCGCTCGACTCCGACAACCTCCGCGACCTCCAGGCGGCCGTCGTCGAGCACGGGGCGGACATCGGGCTCGCGTTCGACGGCGACGCGGACCGATGCTTCTTCGTGGACGAGCGCGGCGCGATCGTCAGCCCGTCGGCCGTGACGGCGCTCGTCGGCGTGAGCGAGGCCGCGCGGGAGATCGCCGAGGGGAACGAACCCACGATCATCCACAACCTGATCTCGTCCGCCGCCGTGCGCGAGCGCCTCATCTCCGCGGACGCCCGCCCGGTCCGTTCGCGCGTCGGTCACTCGTACATCAAGGCGGACATGGCGCGCGAGAACGCGGTGTTCGGCGGCGAGCACTCCGGGCACTATTACTTCCGCGACTTCTATTTCGCGGATTCGGGGATGCTCGCGGCGATGCACGTCCTCCTCGCGCTCGGGTCGCAACCGCGGGCCCTGTCGGAGATGCTCGAGCCCTACGACCCGTACGTCAGCTCCGGCGAGATCAACTCGACGGTGGACGACGTGAAGGCCGCGTCCGAACGCGTCAGGAAGGCGTTCGTGACGCCCGACGTCGAGTCCGACGAGATGGACGGCCTCACGGTGTCGCACTGGCACGACGAACCCAAGTGGTGGTTCAACGTCCGGCCGTCCAACACGGAGCCGTTGCTGCGACTCAACGTCGAGGCCGTCGACGCGTCGGTCATGGCCGACGTGCGCGAGCGGGTCCTCGCCGTGATCCGCGAGAAGGGCTAACCCGTGTCCGCGGGAGGTGGCGCGAAGGCGGTTCTCGCCGCGCTCGGCGCGAACCTCGGGATCGGCGTGACGAAGTTCATCGCGTTCGGCCTGACGGGCTCCGGGGCGATGCTCGCGGAGTCGATCCACTCGGTCGCGGACTCGGGCAACCAGATCCTCCTCCTCGTCGGTGCGAGGCGCGCCCGACGCGAGGCGACGGCGGAGCACCCGTTCGGCTTCTCGCGCGCGCGGTACTACTACGCCTTCCTCGTCGCCGTGGTGCTCTTCACCGTCGGCGGCCTCTACGCCCTCTACGAGGCGTGGCACAAGTTCTCCCACCCCGAACCGATCGAATCGTGGCCGTGGGTCCCCATCGTCGTGCTGTGCGTCGCGGTCGTGCTCGAGGGGCTCTCGCTGCGTACGGCGGTGCGCGAGTCGAACAAGGTTCGCGGGCGCCTGGGTTGGGTCGCGTTCGTCCGCCGCTCCCGCGGACCCGAACTGCCGGTGATCCTGCTCGAGGACCTCGCGGCGCTCACGGGCCTGATGTTCGCCCTCGTGGGGGTGTCGCTGACGCTCGTCACCGGCGACGGGCGTTGGGACGCCGCGGGGACGGCGGCGATCGGCGCGCTCCTCGTCACGGTGGCGCTCGTCCTCGGCCGCGAGACCAAGTCCATGCTTATCGGCGAGTCCGCGACCCCCGAGGACGTGGCGCGCATCCGCGCCGCGATCCGGGCGTCGAGCGCGGGCGACCTCGTCCACCTCCGAACCATGCACCTCGGGCCCGACGACGTCCTCGTCGCGGCGAAGGTCGCCGCCGACGGTTCCACGCCTCTCGCGGAGGTCGCCGCGGCGGTGGACGACGCGGAGGCCAGGATCCGACACGTCGTCCCGGCCGCGCGGCTCATCTACATTGAGACGGACGTGTACCGGAAGGAGGCGCCGTGAGCGAATTCGTCGTCGCCGACCTGGCGCTCGCGCCCGCGGGGCGCCACCAGATCGACCTCGCCGAGCACGAGATGCCCGGCCTCATGGCGTTGCGGGAAGAGTTCGGCGCCTCCCGTCCGCTCGCGGGCGCGCGCATCGCGGGCTCGCTCCACATGACGGTCCAGACGGCCGTGCTCATCGAGACGCTCGTCGCGCTCGGGGCGGACGTCCGCTGGGCGTCGTGCAACGTCTTCTCCACGCAGGACGAGGCGGCCGCGGCGATCGCGCTCGGCCGCGGGACGCTCGACGAGCCCGCCGGCGTGCCGGTCTTCGCCGTCAAGGGCGAGAGCCTCGAGGACTACTGGGCGTACACCGATCGCGTGCTGACGTGGGACGGCTTCGCGGGACCGACGCTCATCCTCGACGACGGGGGCGACGCCACGCTCCTGGTGCACGAGGGCGTGAAGGCGGAGGCCGCCGGCGCCGTGCCGCCGCCGCTCGAGGCGCACGACCCGGGGTATCGCCGCGAGACGGAGGCGATGCGCGCCGTCCTCCGCCGCTCGCTCGCCGACGACCCGACGCGCTTCACGCGGATGGCGGAGGGCATCGTCGGCACGAGTGAGGAGACCACCACCGGCGTCATCCGCCTCGCGCGCCTCCACGAACGCGGCGAGCTCCTCTTCCCCGCGATCAACGTCAACGACTCCGTCACCAAGTCGAAATTCGACAACCGCTACGGAATCCGCCACTCGCTTCCGGACGGCCTGAACCGCGGCACGGACGTCTTGATCGGCGGCAAGGTCGCCTTCATCGCGGGTTACGGCGACGTCGGCAAGGGCGCCGCGGAGGCGCTCCGCGGCCAGGGCGCGCGCGTGATCGTCTCCGAGGTCGACCCGATCTGCGCGATGCAGGCGGCGATGGACGGCTTCCAGGTGGCGCGCATCGAGGACGTCGTGGGGATCGCGGACTTCTTCGTCACGACGACGGGCGACACGCGGATCGTTACGGTGGAGCACATGGCCGCGATGAAGGACAAGGCGATCGTCGGCAACGTCGGGCACTTCGACGACGAGATCGACATGGCCGGGCTTGAGGCGTCCGGCGCCAAGCGCGTCCCGGTCAAGCCCCAGGTGGACGAGTGGGTCTTCGCGGACGGCCACAGCGTCATCGTCCTGAGCGAGGGGCGGCTGCTCAACCTCGGCAACGCGACGGGCCACCCGTCGTTCGTCATGAGCGCCTCGTTCGCCAACCAGGTGCTCGCGCAGATCGAGCTGTGGACCCGCCGCGGCGAGTACGGGGTGGGCGTATACCGCCTCCCCAAGATCCTGGACGAGAAGGTCGCGAGGCTCCACCTCGACGCGCTGGGGGTGCGGCTCACGACCCTCACGGAGGAGCAGGCGGAGTACCTGGGCGTGCCGGTCGAGGGGCCGTACAAGCCCGACCACTACCGGTACTAGTCGGCTAGTTGTCGACGTCGGGCACGCCGTACGGCAGCCGCCGCAGCATCTCGTTCTCGCTCATCGAGCGCGACGCCTGCCGTAGCGCCGTCGCGTATTCGCGGTCGCGCCGCGTCGCGAGGACCGCGGCGATGAAGGTCTCGGGGTGCGTCCCGGGCGGGGGCGCGGGGGACACGTTCTCCTGGAGCTTGGCCGCGATGCGCGTGCCGTAGTCGGAACGCGGGCCCGGGTGCATCGCGGCGGCGCGGCCGAGGAAGGACCGCGCCGTGAGCGCGAGGCCGTCGGGCAGGCGTCCGATGTCCGCGGTCCGCGACCACTCGACGAGCGCGGGCGGCAGCACGACGGGCGGGAGGGCGCGGAGCGTCCCGCGGATGCGGAGGGCGTACGTTCCCGCGAGGATGTCGCCCACGCGCTTGCTCCGCGTGGAGAGCATCGCGACGGTCACCGCCACCGTTCCCAGCGAGAGCCACAGCTCGCCGAAGCCGACGAGCGCCCGGAGGAACGCCTGTCGGAACGACACCGGGCCGCCGTCGTCCCGGACGATGCGGACCCCGACGGCGATCCTCCCCAGGCTGAACCCGCGCGAGAGCGTCTCGATCATCGCCGGGATGACGACGAAGAGCGCGACGGCGAGCGTCGTGAACAGCGCCTGGGCGGCCGCCCCGTTGATCGCGAACGGCAACCCGGCCACGACGACGAGCACCCCCCACACGACGAGGAGCGTCGCGATCGCGTCGATCGCCCCGGACGCGGCCCGCAGCGGCAGGGTGGCGGCGCCGGAACTGACGCGGACGCCCGCGCCGATCGCGATCTCGTCGTCGAACTCGTCCATCCGCCCTCCTCGAATCCTCTGTGAGATGGTATCCCCATGGACATCGACGCGTTCAGCGCCGTGCGCGGCGGGAGGTGGGAGAGGCTTCGGCAGCTCTCGGGCAACCGGCGTCTCACGGGGGCGGAGGCGGACGAGTTCACGCGCCTGTACCAGACGACGGCCGGGGACCTCGCGACCATCCAGTCGGCGGCCCCCGAGCCGGGCCTCATTGGCTGGCTGTCGGTTCGCCTCGTCAACGCGCGCGTCTGGCTGACCGGTTCGCACGGATTCTCGATGACCGACGTGCGGCACCTCTTCTCGCGCACCTTCCCGGCGGCCCTCTACCGGGTTCGCTGGTGGACGCTCGCCGTCGCCGCGGCGGTGATCCTCGGCGCCGTCGTGACCGCCGTGTACATGCTGCGCACCCCGGGCGCCCTCGACCTCATCGCCCCGCCCGAGACGCGCGCGCAGATCGCGCAGGAGGAGTTCTCGAGCTACTACACGAATTACGACTCGACGTCGTTCGGGGCGCAGGTGTGGACGAACAACGCGTGGCTGTCCGCGCAGGTGATCGGGTTCGGGATCAGCGGGATCTATCCCGCGCTCCTCCTCAAGGGAACGGTGGCGCAGCTCGGGGACAACGCGGCCATCATGCAGGAGGCGGGTCTCCTCGACGTGTACTTCAAGCTGATCATCCCCCACGGCCTTCTGGAACTGAGCGCGGTGTTCACGGCCGCGGGGGCGGGACTCCGCCTGTTCTGGACGCTGCTCGTTCCGGGGAGGCGCACGCGTTTGCGGGCGCTCGCGGAGGAGGGGCGCATCGCGGTCGCGGTCGTCGGCGCGCTCACGCTGACGCTCCTGGTCTCGGGGATCATCGAGGGGTACGTCACCGGGAGCACCATGGCGTGGTGGCTCAAGATCGCGATCGGCGCGGTCGTCTTCGTCGCGTTCTGGGTCTATACGTGGGTCGTCGGCGGCGTCGTCACCCGCGAGGGCGCGACCGGGGACACCGAAGGCGACTTCGCCACGGCCCGCGTCGCCGTCGCCGGCTAGACCCTAGAGGCGGCCTGCGGCCTTGAGGGCCAGGTACATGTCCGAGACGTCGGGCGCGAGCGCGTCCGGGACGGACCGGACCACCTCCGCGCCGAGTTGGCGCAGCCTCATCGACACGGCCGAGGCCTCGAGTCGCGAGCGTTCGGCGGCCGCCGCGCCGAAGACGGCCGACGCGTCGTCGCGGCCCGCGGCGAGTTCCGCCACCTCGGGATCGTCGACGCTCGCGACGACGACCTGGTGGGACCGCGAAAGCGCCGCGACGGCCTCGAGCAGGCCGCTGTCGATGCTCGACGGGTCGATGGTGGTGAGCAGCAGGACCATCGCCCGCTGGGAGAGGCGGTCGTCGACCAGGCGGACGACTCCGGACCAGTCGGGTTCGACGAGGTTTGGCTCGACCGTCGCCAGGGCGTCGGCGAGCGTCGGCATGAGCGTGGCCGTGGTCGAGCCCATCGCCCTCGAGCGTTCCTCGCGGTCGAACGCGACCACCTGAACGCGGTCGCCAGCACGCGACGCGAGCGTCGCGAGCAGAAGGGTCGCCTCGATCGACGCGTCGAGGCGCGGGGCGTCGCCCACGCGCGTCGCGGACAGTCGCGAGGCGTCGACGAGGATGAACACGCGCCGGTCGCGCTCGGGACGGAAGGTGCGTACCACCACGTCGGCGCGCCGTGCCGTGCCCCGCCAGTCGATCGTCCGCACGTCGTCGCCCATCACGTACTCGCGCAGCGAGTCGAATTCGCTTCCGGCGCCGCGGAGGTGGACGGAGGTCTGTCCGTCGATCTCCCGCAACCGTGCGAGTCGCGCGGGAAGGTGCTTGCGGGAGCGAAACTCCGGCAGCACGCGCAACGTATCGGAGGTGTCGATCGACACCTGCCGTCCGCCGAGTCGGAAGGGGCCCTCGAGACGGACGGTCACCGCGGCCGCTTGCCGGTCGCCGCGCCGGACGGGGCGGAGTCGCGTCGTGAAGCGCTGGATCTCGAGCGGACGTAGGGAGAAGCGGTGGCGGTTGTCGGTCGCGCCCGCGCTGGGTTGCCACGCGTCGCGGAGGCCTCCGCGGATCCGCCTCGTCGTGAGGTTGGCGAGGGTGACGACCGACTGCGTGTCCTCGGTGAGGCGGACGGACCGGGGCACGGCGCGCTTGACGGCGACGCTCGTCCGCGAGGGCGCGAGCAGCGCGTCGATGGCCGCGAGGGCGAGGACGCCCAGCGCCCATAGCCACGCCACCCCGCGATCGCGGGTGAGCGCCGCCGGCACCGCGCCGAGCGCGGCGAGGAGGGCCGTCCACCCCGTGATGAACATGGGCTACTTGGGCACGGGGACGGACGCGAGCACGGACTCGAGGACGGCGTCGGTGGTGACGCCCTCGAGCTCGGCCTCGGCGCGGAGTTGGATGCGGTGGCCGAGCGTGGACTTCGCGAGGGCCTTGACCTCGTCCGGAGATACGAACGACCGTCCGCGCATCCACGCCCAGGCGCGGGAGGTAGCGAGCAGGGCGGTCGCGCCACGCGGCGAGACGCCGAGCGCCACCGACGGCGCCTCGCGCGTCGCCCGGCACACGTCGACGATGTACCCCATGACGTCGGGAGTGACCTCGACCTGCTCGACACCTCGGCGCGGCCCTTGGCGAGGTCGGCGGGTTTCGCGACCGGAGCCAGTCCCGCCGCCTTGAGGTCGCGCGGGTTGAATCCGTCCGCGTGACGGCGCACCACCTCCGTCTCCGTATCGCGGTCCGGCAGCGGCATCGTCAGCTTGAGCAGGAAGCGGTCGAGCTGCGCCTCGGGGAGCGGGTAGGTGCCTTCGTATTCGATCGGGTTCTGCGTCGCGATGACGAGGAACGGGTCGGGAAGGAGGCGCGCCTGGCCGTCGATCGTCACTTGGCGTTCCTCCATCGCCTCGAGGAGGGACGACTGGGTTTTCGGGGGCGTCCGGTTGATCTCGTCGGCGAGGAGGAGGTTGGTGAAGATCGGTCCTTCGCGGAACGAGAACGCGGCCGTGCGGGCGTCGTAGATGAGGGAGCCGGTCACGTCTCCGGGCATCAGGTCGGGCGTGAACTGCACCCGCTTCGAGTCCATGCCGAGGGACGCGGCGAGCGCGCGGACGAGGAGCGTCTTCGCGACGCCGGGGACGCCCTCGAGCAGCACGTGCCCGCGGCAGAGGAGGGCGATGACGAGTCCGGTGATGGCGGCGTCCTGGCCGACGACGGCCTTCCCGACCTCCGAGCGGATGCGGGCGAGGGATTCCCGCGCGGCCGAGGGCGGCGCGGACGATTCGGGCGCCGGGGGTGGGGGTGTCTCGGTCACGGTCGGTGTACCTGCCTTTCGAGTGCATCGATTTCTTCGACGAGTTCCATCATCGCGCGTTCGCTGGTGGGGGGTGAGCCGTAGAGCAGTCGTTCGACGCCGAGGGCGTCGCGTCCGGAGGCCCGCGCGACGGTCGCGATCAGGGCGCCCGCGTCGGACGAGCGCGGTACGCCGAGCAGGCGGCCCATCCGTTCGGCGCTCGCGGCCCTCAGCGATGCCGCGGCGCGTCCGTAGGCGTGGGCGCGCCGGTAGAGCCGCGCTCGCCCGAGCGTGGCCTCCGAGGCGGGGACGACGACGGGCAGGTCGTCCGTGACGAGACGGCCCATTCGCCGACCGCGCCAGATCGCGGCGACGAAGACGGCGAGGACGAGCGCGTACAGCGCGGTTCCCGTGCCCGGGGGGAGGAGGTCGGCGGACGGCGCGGCGGGTGCCCCGGGCGCGCCGGGCGTTCCCGTCGTGGAGCCGTCGCCGCCCGGGTTCGTGAACGTGAGCGTCGAGACGTCGGCGGGGTCGCCGACGTACCACACGAGGTGCTCGTGCTTGCCGAGCGTCCGGAACGTGAGCGCGGCGTTGCCGAAGTCCGTGAGGTTGGCGTTCATCGGGTACGTCGGGTTCATCATCAAGGTGATCGTCCGGGTGCCGCGGGTGACGACGACGTAGGGTCCGCCGCCGCCCTCGTCGCGGAAGCACACGTCTGTGGTCGTCACGGCGTTCTTGCGGACCTCGAGTCCGTTCGACTCGACGCGCTCGGCGGCCGTGGCGTCCTCGTTTCCGCAGTTCGCCGCGCGGAGCGTGGTCTCCGCCGCGTCGGTGACCATGAGGCCCGCATCCACGCTCTGGACGACGGTCGCGTCCGGGCCGATCAGGACGAGGTTCCCGGGGTAGCGCAGGACGGACTGCAGCTGGTAGTCGACGAGGGCGTTCGGGAGGGCGACGACGAGCGTGGTCGACGACGGGTCGGCGATCCGGGCGTCGCCCAGGCGCGAGATCTCGCGGACGCCGACGCCCCGGCCGCGGAGCACCTCCGCCGTCGCCATGGCGCCGTGCGGTCCGGGATTCTTCGTGGAGAGAGGCTGCGGAGTTCTCGGACGGTCGCGTGGATGAGCATCACGACGACGAGAAGCGCGAATCCCGCGACGAGCGCCCACCACCCCCGGGCGCGCCACGCCCGGGTCCGGAGGGGGGCCGAGGCGCGGGCGACCTTGTAGCCCTCGGCGACGGCAAGGTCGGTGGCCGTCATCGCTCGGCTCCCGACAGGATCGATGCGGCCGGCGAGATTCTGGTCGAGTTCGACGGCGCGCGCGTAGTCGCCCGAGGTCGCCTGGCCGTCCCCGTACCGAATCGAGTCGAAGAGGTCGGCGATGTCCCGCGCGGCGAGAGGCGACGTCGGGGAACCGGGCGCCCGTGAGGACGGCGGCCTCGTGGGCCGTCATGCCCGGGTCGCTCTTCGAGCAGCTCGCGCTCCTCGAGGGAGCGGACGACGGCGCGGTACCTCTCGAGGAGCGCGACGCCCCAGTCGCCGCCGGGCGCCGCGGCCTCCTCCGAGGATCGTCTGCATCGCCTCCGCGGTTCGGGCGTCGTCCTCGAAGACCGAGTGGACGCGCTTCGCGGCGGCGGGCCCGCCGCACGGGGCCGACGACCAGGAAGACGATCCCGACGACGACGAGGACGAGGATGGCGATCGCGAGGAGGGTCTCGCCGATCGAGAACGCGCCCGTGGCGCCGAAGATCCGGTCGAGCAGGTGACGGAGCCACTCGCTGATCCGATCGGCGAGCGACGGGCCGTGAGGTTGGTACTGCTGACTTGCTGAGTTCGTCGATCGCCCACTGGCGCGCGGTTGACGGCGTCCGGGGTGACGGGAATGTCGGACACGACTATCGGCGCGCCCGCGCCTCGGCGGCCTCGGCGAGGTCGAGGTCGAAGCCCTCGTGGCGGATGCGGAGGTCGATGTACACGAAGGTGAAGGTGGAGCCGAGGTAGGCGTAGGTGAGGACCGACGAGACGAGCAGGGAGACGCCGACGACGACGCCGTTCGCCCCGACGACGAGCGCGGTGTTCTCGGGCGAGGCAGATCGTGACGAGGACGGCGATGATCTGGCAAACCGAACTGGACGATCCGCGACACGATGCTGATGAGGAGGCCGGCGACGAAGGTGAAGAGGACGGTCCACCAGAAGCGCCCGCGCGAGGAGCCGGAACGTGCGACCGATAGCCGCGAAGACGCCGACCCGCTCGAGCACGATCATGGGGGAGGCGACGCCCATGCCATCTCGTAGAAGATGACGCATGGCGATGCCGCAGCGGGACGCCGACGAGCGACGAGCACCACGATGGCGCCGCCCGCCCGGCCCATCGCGACGGCGACGACGAAGAGGACGAAGAACACGAACAGCACGGCGCCCGTCAATCCGGTCGCGACAAGCGTAGAGGCCGAGCACGCGTCCGAGGCGCGGCCGCAGCTGATTCCCCAGGCCTGGCCGAGACGAGATCCGTTCGCCGAGGACGGCTCGCGCGACGCCGGGCGCGACGAAGGCCCGGGAGAGGGCGTCGGCGAGCAGGAGCAGGACGACGCGACGAACAGCGCGACGTAGGTTCCGGTCGCGGGACCGTGGTGCCGACGGCGCTGGTGGGCGTCGTGAGGCCGAAGGCGGGATCGGTCGCGAAGACCCAGTACGGCATGCCGGTCACGATCGACCCTGAGCAGGGCGAAGGTCATCGGTCCGCCGATGACGACGGAGCGGTTGTAGCGCATGGCGCTGAACGGGAGGGACAGGAAGTCGCCGAACGTCAGGGGGCGTAGGGGCATGATCCCCGGCTGCCACGAGCGGTACGTGGGCGCGGTGTTCGCGGCGTTCGCGCCGGCGCGCGGGCGCGGGAGGAGGCGTGCCGGGCGGGCCGGGCGGGGCGGGCGGGGCGGACGGCGGGGCGTCGGTGCCCGCGGGCGCGACCCACTCGGGAACGGACGGATCTCCCGGTCCGTACTGCTGCGTCATGTGCTCCCCCTCGGGTCTCCGCCTATCGTGCCACGAAAGGTCCCCCCATAATGGGGTCATGAGCGGACGCATCCTGGTGATCGACGACGACACGGCCCTGGCGGAGATGATCGGGATCGTTCTTCGCGCGGACGGATTCGACCCGGTGTTCTGCGACAACGGCGAGCAGGCCGTCGAGGTGTTCCGAGAGTCGAATCCGGACGCGATCCTCCTCGACCTCATGCTCCCCGGGAAGAGCGGGATCGACGTCTGCCGCGAGATCCGCCTCGAGTCCGGCGTGCCGATCATCATGCTGACGGCCAAGTCGGACACCGTCGACGTCGTCCTCGGCCTCGAGTCCGGCGCCGACGACTACATCCCCAAGCCGTTCAAGCCGCGCGAACTCATCGCCCGCGTGCGCGCGCGTCTCCGCCGGACGACCGGGACGACCCCCGCCGTCGTCCGTATCGGGGACCTCGAGATCGACGTCGCCGGGCCACCGGGTGATGCGGGGCGACGACTCGATCCAGTTGACGCCGCTCGAGTTCGACGTGCTCGTGACGCTCGCGCGGTCGCCGGGTCAGGTCTTCACCCGGGAGGTGCTGCTCGAGAACGTCTGGGGGTACCGGCACCAGGCGGACAACCGCTGGTCAACGTCCACATCCAGCGGCTGCGGGCGAAGATCGAGAAGGACCCGGAGAATCCCGAGATCGTGCTCACCGTGCGCGGGCTCGGCTATAAGGCGGGCGGCACGCCGTCGTGAGCCCGATCCGCGCGCGCGGGGCGCGGCGCGAGCGATCCGCGCGGTGGTCGCGGGCACGTTCGGGCGGGTGTGGTCGCGGTGGCGACGCTCGATGGCGCTTCGCGTCGTCGTCTCGACGGGCGTCGTCGGCCTCGCGTCCGTCGCGGCGTCCTCGCCGCCGTGGTCTCGTCGCAGATTCGCGACCGGCTCGTCGACACGAAGGTGGAGAGCATCCTCTCCGAGAGCACGCGCGACGCCGCGGACGCGCAGGCGCAGATGTCGACGTCGCCGGCCCGCACCCCGGGAGACCTCCAGGCTCTCGTCAACGACCTCGTCACCAACCTCCACGCGATCGGCGGCGAGAACCGCGGCGTGCTGCTGCTTCGTCAGCCGGGCGGGACGTCGCAGGTGGTCTCGCCGGTCTCGACCCCGGCGGACCTCCAGTCCGTCATCACGCCCGAGATGCGCGCGGCGGTCGAATCGGGGGCCGCGCAGTCGTGGCAGCCGGTGTATCTCACGAGCGACGCCGCGCCCGGGGTGGTGGTCGGCGCGCCCCTGTCGAGCAGCGTCGCGGGAAACTTCGAGCTCTACTTCGTGTACAGCCTCGTCGACGAGCAGAAGACGCTCTCCCTCATCCGAGAGCGTGCTGATCACCGGCGGCGCGGCGCTCGTCGTCCTCGTCGTCTTCATGACGTGGACGGTGACTCTGCAGGCGGTGCGGCCCGTCCGTCAGGCCGCCCGCGTCGCGTCGCGCCTCGCCGAGGGCCTGCTGAACGAGCGGATGGTGGTCCAGGGGCACGACGAGATGGCGACGCTCGCGACGACGTTCAACGACATGGCGGAGAGCCTGCAGCTTCAGATCACCCGCATGGAGGAACTCTCGCGCCTCCAGCGTCGTTTCGTCTCCGACGTGTCCCACGAGCTCCGCACCCCGCTCACGACCGTCCGGATGGCCTCGGACGTGCTGCACGAGGCGCGGGCGGACTTCAGCCCGGAGGTCGCCCGGTCGGCGGAGTTGCTCCACGCCCAGCTCGACCGTTTCGAGTCGCTGCTGAGCGACCTGTTGGAGATCAGCCGCATCGACGCGGGGCGCCGCGCAACTCGACTTCGAGGACGCGAGCCTCCTCGACGTCGTCCGGGAGGAGATCCAGGCGATCGCCCCGGTCGCGGCGGCCGCGGGGGTGGAGCTCCGGCTCTGGGCGGAACCGGGGGAGCACACCGCCTCGATGGACCGGCCCCGCATCGCGCGCATCGTCCGCAACCTTCTGTCGAACGCGATCGAGTACGCGCAGCGCGCGCCGGTCGACGTGCTCGTCGGCTCGAACAAGCGCGGCGTCGCCGTGATGGTCCGCGACTACGGGCAGGGGATGACGGCGCAACAGGCGGAGCGCGTGTTCGACCGGTTCTGGCGGGGCGACGTGGCGCGGACGCGCACGATGGGCGGCACCGGGCTCGGGGCTCGCGATCGCGAAGGAGGACGCGCAGCTGCACGGCGGCACGCTCGAGGCGTGGGGGTCGCCGGGACACGGCGCGAGTTTCCGTCTGACGCTGCCGACGAGTCCTCCGGAAGCCTCGGCCAGCGACCGGTCATCCCGCTCGTCGCGCGCGAGCGCGAGTTCGCGCGCCTCGGCGAGCCGGTCTCGCTCGAGCAGGCGTCGAGCGGAGGCGACGTCGTGAGGGCGCGGGCGGCGCTCGCCGCGCTCGCCGCCGCGGCGCTTCTCGCGGGGTGCGCGGGAATCCCGTCGAGCGGCGAGGTGAAGAGCGGCGGCGGACATCCGATCGTCGCGGACCCGCTCGACCCGGTGGCGCCGGTGCCCGGGTCTGACGTGACGACCCGGTCACGCTCACGGATAACTTCATCCAGGCGTGCGCGGCGGGCGTGTCGGGCTCGTTCACGGCCGCCGAGGCGTACCTCACGAACACGGCCAAGGGCGTGTGGGATCCGGCGGCGAAGGTGACGGTGTTCGGCTCGGGCGACTTCGTGCCCGAGTGGGACGCGGAGGCGAAGACCGTCACGTACAGCCTGCCCGTCGTCGCGACGGTGGACGCGGACGGCGTCTTCGCCGAGGCGGACTCCGCGACGCCTCAGGACGTCGTGTTCTCGCTTGAACAGGACGCGAGCGGGAGGTGGCGCATCTCGGGCCTGGAGAACGGCATCGTCCTCGCGCAGGCCCACTTCAAGGCGCTGTACCGCTCGGTCAACCTGGCGTTCGTCTCACAGGACGGCCGCTACGTCGTCCCGGAGCTCCGTTGGGTTCCGCGGGCGAACGCCGCGACCTTCGCCGCGTCGGCGCTCGTCGACGGCCCGTCGCCGTGGCTCACGGACGCGGTTCGAACGGGCATTCCCGCGGCGACGAGGCTCGCCGTCCGCGCGGTTCCCGTCGCGAACGGCACGCCACCGTGGATCTCGATACCGGCGGCGGGCGAGACGCCCGAGAACCTGGCGCTCGCGCAGCAGCAGATCGAGGACACGTTGCTCGGCCTCCCCGACATCTCGTCGGTGGACGTCACCGCGGATGGGTTGCCGATCAGCGGGGCGGGGACGGCGCCGATCAAGCCCGCGCCGGCCGCCGGCACCACGGCCGTGATGTTCATCGACGGGGTGCTCGGCACGTGGTCGCCGGACGGCGTCGCGATTGTGCCCGCGTCCGTGGGGCGCCTTCCCGACGGGCGCGGAATCGCCGGCTCTCGCCTACGACGGGACGACGGTCGCGTTCCTCGTCGGGGGCGGGTCGAGGCTCGTCGAGACCACGGCGCTCGCCGATGGCACGATCCCGCTTCCCGAGGACTTCGCCGCTCCGGACGAGGCGATGCCGGTGACGACGCTTCACACGGGGACGGCGCTCACCGCGCCGAGCTTCGATCGATCGGGGTGGGTCTGGACGGCGGAACGCGCCAACCCGGGCAAGGTCATGGCGATCGCCCAGGACGGGACCACGACCTCGATTCCGGCCGGATGGCTCGAGGGGCGCGACGTCGCCGCGGTGCGGGTCGCCCGGGACGGCGCGCGGGTGGCCGTGCTCTCGCGGGAGGGCGGCGTGTGGCGCCTCGACGTCGCGGGCATCATCCGCGGCGAGGACGACAGCCCCCTCTCGATCGGCAAACCCCTGAGCGTGGGCGTCGGGATCGGGCCGTCGAGCCACCTGGTGTGGGTGGACGAGATGACGCTCGGGGTGCTCGCCGACGGGCCGGAGGGCGCGACGCCCTCGCTCGGCATCTCGACGGTCGGGGGAAGCACCGACGTCGTGTCGTCGTCGCCCGACGCGGTGGGGATGACGGCGCGCAACGGGACGAGTTCGATCGCGGTCGTCACGCGGGCGGGCGAGGTCTTCCAGCGTTCGACCGCGGGATGGTCGCTTGTGCAGGTGAACGGGAACGTCGAGGGTCTCGCCTTCTCGGGGTAGCGCCGTCGATGTCCCCGGGGCCCGGCGCCGCCGACGGTGTTCCCCGCCCGCCCCCGCGCACCGACGCGCGGGACTCTTCCGTCGGGACGATCGCGGCATGGCTCGCACGCGGGCGCCGGGCGCCCGCGCCGCGGCGACGGACCTGGCGCGGGCGCTCGTTCCCGTGGTGTGCCCGGGGTGCGGTCTTCCCGACGTGCGGTGGTGCGACGACTGCGCGGCGTCGTGGTGGGAGGAGCCGTTCCGGTCCGAGGACGCGGCCGGTCGACTCGACGTCGTCGGACGCGCGCCGCTTCCGGTGTGGTCGATCGCGCCTTTGGCGGGGCCGTGTCACCTGATGGTCGCGGCGTGGAAGGACGGCGCGCGTCGCGACCTGGACGCCTTCTTCGCGGCGGCGATGGGACGCGCGGCCGCCTCGCTCGCCCCCGCGCTCGCGCCCGTCACCGTGGTGGTGCCCGTGCCTGCACGCCCCGCCTCGACGCGTCGACGCGGGGCGGACCTGCCCCGCCTCCTCGCCTCGGCCGCGTCCGCCGCGCTCGGGTCGTCGACGCCCGGCCCTCCCGTCGTCCGCTGCCTGCGCCACCGCGGTCGGGAGTCGCGCGGCCTCGGGGTGCGGGACCGATGGCGGAGCGGGGCGGCCGGAATCGAGGCCGCGAAGGCGCCGCGCGGCGGCGTCGCCCTGCTCGTCGACGACGTGGTGACCACGGGGGCGAGCCTCGCGCGGTCGTGCGACGCGCTCGAGCGGGCGGGGCTCGCGGTGGCCGCGGCGCTGACGTTGGCCGCCGCTCCGCGGCCCGACGCAATACGGGACTTCGGTCCCTGAGGTTAGGCATGCCTCACTCGTAGGCTGATGGCATGGTGCTGGCAGAGGTTCGACCCGGGAGCGACGTCGTGATCGGCGCCGTCCAGCGATCGGGCGACGCCCTAGCCCGGCTTCGCGAGATCGGCCTCCGTCCGGGGGTAACGGTCCGCGTGGTCCAGCGATCGACCTTCGGGGCCATGGTGGTCTCGCACGGTTTCAGCAGTGTTGCTCTCGACCGGGAGACCGCGCTCTCCATCTCGGTCGAGGAGGTGCGCCATGACGTGTCCCTCGTGTGAGCCCACCGCGCCCTCAGGTCCTCTCTCGTCCGCGGCGGTCCTCCTCGTCGGCAACCCGAACGTCGGCAAGTCGACCCTCTTCAACGCCCTGACGGGCTCGCGCCAACGCGCGGTCAACGCGCCCGGCACCACGCTGGAGATCGCGGTGGGGACGTGGGCGGGGGCGGGCGACGGCCTCGGGGTCGCCGACCTCCCCGGCGCGTTCAGCCTCGACGCGCGCTCGCTCGACGAGCGAGCGGTCGCGGAGGCGCTCGCGGACGCGAATCCCGACGCGATCGCCGTCGTCGCCCTCGACGCGACCGCGCTCCCGCGCTCCCTCTATCTGCTCGCCCAGGTCATCGACACGGGACGTCGCGTCGTCGCCGCCGTCACGATGGAGGACATCGCCCGCGATCGCGGCCTCGAGATCGACCTTCCGGCGCTCCGGAAGGCCGTCGGGGTCCCGCTCGTCGCGGTCGACCCTCGCCGACGGAAGGGGATTGACGACCTCGCCGGCGCGGTGGCGGCCGCGCGGGAGCGTCCCCGGGGCGCCGTCGTCCGGCTCGGCGCGGCGGACGAGGAGGCCGTCGAACGGTGGTTCGCATGGGTCGAGGACGTCACGTCCGTCCTTCCCCCCTCCGCCCCGCGCCGGGTGACGACGTCCGACCGGATCGACCGCGTCCTCCTCCACCCGTGGGTCGGCGTCCCCGTGTTTCTCGCCGTGATGTGGGGCCTCTTCGAACTCAGCACCCGCGTCGCGGGTCCGCTCATCTCCGCGATCGCGTCGTTCGCGGACGGCCCGGTCTCGAACGCCGTGAGCGCGGCGCTCGGCGCCTTCGGAGTCGGGGGCGGCTGGTTCGAGGGTCTCCTGGTCGACGGCATCCTCACCGGCCTCGGCGTCGTGCTCTCCTTCCTTCCACTGTTGGCCCTCGTCTTCCTCGCCCTCGGGATCCTCGACGGGAGCGGATACCTCGCGAGGGCCGCGGTGGTCGCGGACCGCGCGATGCGCGCGATCGGGCTGGACGGACGGGCGATGCTCCCGCTCATGGTCGGGTTCGGCTGCAACGTTCCCGCGCTGGAGGCGACGCGGGTTCTTCCCCGCGCCCGCCAGCGCCTCATCGCCGGGCTCCTTGTCCCGTACACGACCTGCAGCGCGCGCCTCACCGTGTACCTGTTGCTCGCCGCCGCCTTCTTCCCGAACAACGCCGGCACCGTGATCTTCGGGCTCTACGTGACGAGCATCCTGCTCGTCGCCGTCGGCGGGACGGTGTTTCGCCGCGTAATCCGCGGCGAGGAGCGGGACACCCGCGAGCCGCTCGTGCTCGTCCTGCCGCCGTACCAGTGGCCGGAGCTGCGCACGCTCGGCCACTCGATCCTCGCGCGGGTCGAGGGGTTCATCCGCGAGGCCGGCGTGGTGATCGTCCTCGCGCTCGTCGCGATGTGGGCGCTCGCCGCGATCCCGGTCCGCGGCGGCTACCCCGTCGCGAACGTCCCGGTCGAGGACAGCGCGTTCGGCGTCTCCGCGAAGGCCGTCGCCCCCGCCCTCGCGCCGATGGGCCTGAACGACTGGCACGTGTCCGCCGCGCTCGCGTCCGGCTTCGTGGCCAAGGAGGTTGCCGTCGGCACGCTCGCGGAGACGTACGCCGTGGACGGCGGACTGAGCGACGGCGCCAGCCCGTCGGCCCTCACGTCCCGGCTGCAGGCGACGCTCGCGGAGTCGTCCGGCGGCCACCCGCGCGCGGCCGCCCTCGCGTTCATGGTCTTCGCGCTCGCGTACACCCCGTGCCTCGCGACGGTCGCCCAGATGAGAAGGTCGCTCGGGCGGCGGTGGACCGCGATCGGCGTGGGGACCCAACTCCTGGTCGCGTGGATCCTCGGGACGGTCGTGTTCCAGGTCGGGAGGCTGTTGTGACCCCCCGGAATACCCGCTCCTCGACGTTCACCGCCGTGCTCGCGGCGGTGCGACGCGGCCAGACCGTCTCGGCCGCGTCGCGGTCGCTCGGCATTCCTCAGGACCTCGGAGAGGCGATGATCGACGAGGCCCGGAGGCTCGGCCTCGCCGTCTCGGCGCGCGACGCGTGCGCGGCCTGCTCCGGCCCGCAGGGGTCGGTTTCGTGCCTCGGTTGCCCCGTCGCGACCCAGGGCGTCTCGGGCACGGATTGGCACTGACGCCGGACGCGCGTTCGTCATAGAGTGGAGGCAGAGGCTTCGCGTGGGGCCCGCCCCACGAGGGAGGTGATGTCGCCGGTACCCTGACTCCCCCCGTAGCCCTGCGGCCCCGCCGCCCCAACGCTTGGAGGTTTCTCATGGACATTCACGTCGTCGGTCGACACACCAAGGTTTCGGAGGAGTTTCGGGAGAAGGTGACGGAGAAGGTCAAGAAGATCGAGAGCCTCGACTCCAGAGCGAGCCGTGTCGACGTCCACGTGGTCCATGAGCGCAATCCCCGTCTGTCGAACGAGTGCGAGCGCATCGAGTTGACGGTGTACGGCGCGGGCGCCGTCATCCGCGCCGAGGCCGCCGCCGAGGATCGAGCCGTCGCGCTCGACCTCGCGTCCGACCGCATCGTCGAGCGTCTCCGCAAGCAGCACGAGCGCCGCGCCCACCGCCACCAGGGCAAGGTGAGCGTCGGGCAGGCGGCCAGCCTGGCCGTCGTCGAGGGGGAGGAGACGCGGGATCGGGGCGAGGCCGTCGCCAGCGTCGAGCGGTGGGAGGGCGCGCCGGAGGACGCGACGCGCGAGATCCCGCTCGCGGGCACGCCGATCGTCATCCGCAGCAAGACGCACGCCGGCGTCCCCATGACGATCTCCGACGCCATCGATCAGATGGAGCTCGTCGGCCACGATTTCTACCTCTTCCACGACGCCGAATCCGGTCTGCCGTCGGCCGTCTACCGCCGTCGCGGGTGGACGTACGGCGTCATCCACCTCGAGGCGGACGTCGAACCGCCGCTCGAGCTTCCGTCCGACGAGCGCGTGGAGGAATCCGCCTGACGCGAACGGGACGCCCCGGGGCAAACCCCGGAGGGCGCTTTGCGCCTACGATGGTGGCGAACCGACGACCGATGTGGAGCCACCGTGTCCCTGCTTGACCGTATTTTGCGAATGGGCGAGGGGCGGCAGTTGCGCCGCCTCGCACGGGTCGCGAAGCTCGCGAACGGGCTCGAGAGCGTCTACGAGGCGATGTCCGACGAGGAGCTTCGGTCGCTCACCGATGACTTCCGCGCGCGTCGCGAGGACGGCGAGGATCTCGACTCCCTCATGCCGGAGGCGTTCGCCGCCGTCCGCGAGGCCGCGCGCCGCACGCTCGGGCAGCGCCACTTCGACGTCCAGCTCATGGGCGGCGCGGCGCTGCACTGGGGGAACATCGCGGAGATGAAGACCGGTGAGGGCAAGACCCTCGTCGCGACCCTCCCCGCGTACCTCAACGCGCTCGACCGCCAGGGCGTGCACATCGTCACGGTCAACGACTACCTGGCCCGCTACCAGTCCGACCTGATGGGGCGCGTGTTCCGCTTCCTCGGCGTCGAGACGGGGTGCATCCTCACGGGCATGACGCCGGAGGAACGGCGGGCCCAGTACGCGGCGGACGTCACGTACGGCACGAACAACGAGTTCGGCTTCGACTACCTGCGGGACAACATGGCGATGAGCAAGGAGGATCTCGTCCAGCGCGGGCACGCCTACGCGATCATCGACGAGGTGGACTCGATCCTCATCGACGAGGCTCGCACGCCGCTCATCATCTCGGGCCCCGCCCAGGGCGTGAACGTGCGGTGGTACGGCGAGTTCGCCGCCATCGTCCGCTCCCTCAAGCGGGAGGAGGACTACGAGGTCGACGAGAAGAAGCGCACCGTCGGCATCCTCGAGCCGGGCGTCGACAAGGTGGAGAAGGCGCTCGGCGTCGACAACCTGTACTCGGCGGAGAACACCCCGCTCATCGCGTTCCTCAACAACGCGCTCAAGGCGAAGGAGTTGTTCAAGCGCGACAAGGAGTACGTGGTCTTGAACGGCGAGGTGGACATCGTCGACGAGCACACGGGCCGCCTCCTGAAGGGGCGCCGGTACTCGGAGGGGCTGCACCAGGCGATCGAGGCGAAGGAGGGCGTCGCGGTCCAGGCGGAGAACCAGACGTTCGCGTCCATCACGCTGCAGAACTACTTCCGCCTGTACACGAAGCTTTCGGGCATGACGGGTACCGCGCAGACCGAGGCGGCCGAGCTCCACGGCACGTACGGCATGAACGTGCTGCCCATCCCCACGAACCTCCCGATGATCCGCGCGGACGAGTCGGACTACCTGTACAAGAACGCCCAGGCGAAGTACGACGCGATCGTCGAGGACATCGTCGAGCGGCACAAGGCGGGCCAGCCCGTGCTCGTGGGAACCACGTCGGTGGAGAAGTCCGAGCGGCTCTCCCGGGAGCTCAAGAAGCACGGCATCAAGCACGAGGTGCTGAACGCGAAGGAGCACGAGCGCGAAGCGCCCATCGTCGCGGAGGCGGGGCGCAAGGGCGCCGTGACCGTCGCGACGAACATGGCCGGCCGAGGCACGGACATCATGCTCGGCGGCAACCCGGAGTTCCGGGCCGTCCAGCGCATGGCGGAGAAGGGCTACGACGCGCACGAGGAGCCGGAGAAGTACGAGGCCGCGTGGCACGACGTGTTCGAGGCGGAGAAGAAGGCCGTCGCGAAGGAGCACGACGACGTGATCGCGGCGGGTGGCCTCTACGTGCTGGGCACGGAGCGCCACGAGTCACGCCGCATCGACAACCAGCTGCGCGGGCGTTCGGGCCGCCAGGGCGACCCGGGCGAGTCCCGGTTCTACCTTTCGCTCGAGGATGACCTGATGCGGCTGTTCCAGACCGGGCTCGCCGCCGCGATGATGAACTCGAGCGCCTTCCCCGACGACATGCCGATCGAGTCGAAGGTCCTGACGCGTGGCGTGCGGAGCGCTCAGGCGCAGATCGAGGGCCGCAACCACGAGCTTCGCAAGCAGGTGCTTAAGTACGACGACGTGATGAGCGGGCAGCGCGCGGTCATCTACGGCGAGCGGCGCAAGATGCTCGAGGGCGAGGACATCAAGGACCAGATTCGCTCGTTCATCAACGACGTGGTCGCGGACCGTGTGACCGCGATGACGAGTTCGGGCAACACGGACGACTGGGACCTGGACTCCTTGATCCGCGACCTCCGCCAGGTGTATCCGGTGTCGCTGACGAAGGAGGAGATCTTCGAGGACGTCGGCGGCCAGGTGGCGCTCACGCACGGGTATCTGGAGCGCGAGTTCACGTCGGACGCTCAGCTCGCGTACACGGCGGTCGAGGAGCGCATCACCCCGAAGATCATGCGTCAGGTGGAGCGGCAGGTCGTGCTCCAGGTGCTCGACACCAAGTGGCGGGACCACCTGTACGAGATGGACTACCTGCGCGAGGGCATCGGCCTGCGCGCGATGGGTCAGCGCGACCCGCTGATGGAGTATCAGCGCGAGGGCGCGCAGATGTTCGACACCGTCTCCGACTCCATCAAGGAGGCGAGCCTGCAGGTGCTCTTCCGCGTGGAGTTGCGCGACCCGAACGAGGCGCAGCCCGGCGCGCAGCAGGGCGCGGCGCCGATCAACGCGGCGTCCGCGGCGGCGACGGCGACGTCCGGTGCCGGCGTGGCGGCGGCGCAGGGTTCGGCGGCGCAGGGGCCCGCGGCGAAGCGCCCGGGGGCGTCGTTCGGCGCCTCGTCGTCGCTCGGCACGGGGGGTGCGGGCGGCGTCCAGATGGCGCAGATGAGCTACTCGGGCCCGTCGCTCGACTCGCCGACGGGCAAGGCGGAGCGGAAGCCGAAGACGGGGCCGAAGAAGTCTCCGGCGCGGTCGGGCGCGAAGCCGGCGGCTGGGTCCGCGGCGTCGTCGGGCGCGGGGGCCGGTTCGGAGGCCGAGGGTCTCGAGTACGCGGGGACGCCGCGCAACGCGCCGTGCCCGTGCGGCTCGGGCAAGAAGTACAAGCTCTGCCACGGGCGGGCCGCGTAGGCCCGCGGGGCGGCTAACCGATCTCGAGCACGGTGGCCTGCCACCGTCCCCCGACGTCCTCGAAGCGCGCCGCGATCGCGCGGGCGTGCGTCCCGTCGTCGACGACGACGCTGGTCTCCGCCGCGACGTCGCTCGCGCGGTACACGCGGATGCGCTGAACGCGCACGGGGTGGGCGAGGCGCAGGCCGGCCCGAGTCGCGAGCGCCCCCTGAGTCGCGAGCGATTCGCGAATCGACGGCGCGATCCAGCGCGTGAGTTGGTCGAGCCCGCCGCCGCCGAGCACCACCTCGGTCGCGATCTTCGCGACGGTGCAGGCGAGCGGGGTCGGGTCGCCGAGGATCGTCCGGGGGCGCGTGTACGGGTTGAGAGGTGCCCGCGGTCCCGGCCGCGGCACGACGACCAGGGGGACGACCTCGTCGACGAGAAGCATCTCGGCAAGTTGTGCGCTCACGGTGCGATCCCTTCGGCGAGGCCGAGTTTTTGGTGTTCCTGTGCCTCGCTAGATGGCGATTGATGCTGTTTGATGAATCTAGATGTAGTACGATGCCGATAGTTTGTCCAGCCGAACGGTGACGCGCTGTGGATTGCCTCGGTGCCCTAGGTTGAGAAGGTGCGGTGGAACGACTTGTTCTCTGACCTCGAGGGGCAGCTCGCCGCGGCGCGCGCGTCCGAGTTTGAGGCCGGCGTGCGCGATCTTGCCGAGGCGGAACGGGCGACGGTATTGCTCGCCGAACGGCTTTCCGGCTGCGTCGGCGGCGCTCCCGTCGCGCTCACGCTGCGGGGACGGATCCACGGTGCTGGGCGCCGTCACCGACGTCACTCGCTCGTGGGTGCTGCTGGGTCGGACGGGTCGTGAGGAACTCGTGCCCCTCGCGGCGATCGCCTCGGCCCGGGGCGTCGTTCACCGCGCCTGCCCGCTCGGAGAGGTCGCGGCGCGGCTGGGCCTGGGACACGCGCTCCGCGCGCTCGCGCGCGACGGCGCCGCGGTGGTCGTCGTTACGGCGGGCGGTCAGACGCGGGGGAGGATCGACCAGGTCGGCGCGGACCACTTCGACCTTGTGGACGACGCGGGAGGCGCCACCGCCGTCGCGTTCGGCGAGCTCCTCACGGTGAGGTCCGTCGGCTAGCGCTCCCGAGCGACGCGCGTACGCGTGGCCTCGTATTGGCGCTGGATGTACGCCTCGAGCTCCGTCGCCTCCACCCGCCACTGGCCGCGTCCCCCGACCTGGATCGCGGGGAGGTCTCCGGACCGGACGAGGGAGTAGGCCTGCTGCGACGTGATGTTCAGGATTTCCTGCACGTCGGCGAGCGTGAGAAAGCGCGGGGCCATGCCGCAAGTCTTTCACGGGTGGGTCGGCGGGCTGGGTTATCCACACCGCTCAGCGGGCGCGCTCGCGGCGAGGCACTATGGGCGCACCGAACCGGAGGAGGCCACCATGAGGTTCACGACCGCACCCGTCGCGGGTCGGCTGCAACGCCCGAGCTGGACGGACCCTAGGCTCCTGGTCGGCGTCGCGCTCGTGGCCGTCGCCGTGTTCGCCACGACCTCCATCGTCGCGAACGCGGACCGTACGGAGCCGTATTACGCGGCGCGGCACACGCTGACGCCCGGGACGGTGCTCGACGAGTCCGACCTCGTCGTCGCGAGCGTCAGGGTCGGGGGCGGCACCTACGTTCCGGCCACCGACGCTCCGTGGGGCCAGGTCGTCACGCGGGTCGTCGGAAAGGGCGAGATCCTTCCGGAGGCCTCGATTTCCGAGGCGTCCGCGTTCGCCTCGCGACCGGTCGCGATCGAAACCTCTCGCCCCCTTTCCGGCGCGATCGAGCCGGGGGCCGTGGTGGACGTGTGGGTCACGCGCGACGGCTCGTTGGGAACGGTGTCCGAGCTCGTGGCGGAGGGCGTGGTGGTCGAGGAGGTCGACCGGGAGGGCTCGGCCTTCAGCACGCGCATCGGCGAGACGGTCTACGTCCTCGTTCCCGCGGACGATGTCGGCGGCCTTCTCTCCTCCCTCGCGGACGCCGAGGAGGTCGCCGTGGTCGGCTTAGGGGGAGCGGCCGCATGACCGTCGGGGTGATCCTCGCGCTCGCGGCGCCCCGCGAGGGGGAGGTCGCGGCCGCCGTCGGCGCGCATCCGGACCTGACGGTCGCGCGCCGATGCGCGGACCTTGCCGAGGCGCTCGCGGCCGCGCAGGCGGGGGTGGGTGCCGTGCTGGTCGCCTCGGAACATCCCCGTCTCGACCGATCGGTGGTGCGGAGGATCGCGAAGACCGGCGTCGAGCTCGTGGGCGTCCCGACGAACGGCGCCGCCCGCGACGCGATGCTCGCGTTCGGCGTGGGAACGGTGCTCGCTCCGGGCGTCTCGCCCACGGACGTCGCCGACGCGGTCCACGCCGTGGCGTCCGACCCGCGGGTCGAGGACATCCTCGCGGATGCGGCCCCGGTGCCGTCCGACGACGCCTCTCTCGGAGCGCTCGTCGCCGTCTGGGGTCCTGCGGGCGCGCCGGGGCGCACGACCGTCGCGGTCAACCTCGCCGTGGAGTTTGGGCGGAGCGGCGTCGAGACGATCCTGGTGGACGCCGACACGTACGGCGGAGCGGATGCGGCGGCGCTCGGCGTCCTCGACGAGGCGCCGGGGATCGCGGCGCTCGCCCGGGCGGCGGTCCGCGGAGAACTCACGGATGCCGTGTTCGCGCGGCAGGCGGCGTCGGTCGGACACGGCGTCCGGCTCGTGAGCGGGATGTCGCGCGCGGAGCGGTGGCGCGAGCTCACGCCCGCCGCGCTCGAGGCGATCTGGGACGCGGCGCGCCGCGCTGCCCCGATCGTCGTCGTCGACACCGGTTTCTCCCTCGAGGAGGGCGACGGCTCCGCGAGCGTGGAGAGGAACGCGGCGACGTTGTCCGCTCTCGCGTCGGCGGACGTGATCGTCGCGGTCGGTTCCGCCGAACCGCTCGGCATCCAACGCCTGGTGCAGGGGCTGTCCGACCTCGCTGCCGTCGAGGGGGCGGACGCGGCCCGACGGGTCGTCGCCGTCAATCGCGTACGGAAGACGGTCGCTGGATCCGCGCCGGAGCGCGCCGTCGCGGACGCCCTCGCGAGGTACGCGTCGGTCGCCCGGACCTGGTCGATCCCCTTCGACGCCCGCGCCTGCGACGCGGCGACCCTCGCCGGCGCGGCGCTCGCGGAGTGCGCGCCCCGTGCGTCCGTCCGCCGCGCGATCGCGGCGCTCGCCGCCCACGTCGCCGTCGAGGCGACGGCCGCGCCCGCCCCGGCATAGGCACGGCCGCGCTGTCCATAGCCGCCCGCCCCGCGGTCTGATTGACTGGCGGCATGCGCGTCTACATCCCCGCGACCCCGTCCGCGCTCGCCGAGAGCCTCACCGGGACGTGGGCCCCCGGCGTCGCGTACGCGGTCACCGAGCGCCTCATGGAGGTGTCAAGCCACGAGGACTCCGACCTCCTGGAGGAGCAGGCGCGCGACGCCGCCGCCCTCGCCTCCGTCACCGAGCTCCAGGCCCCCCGCCGCGTCGTGATCGTCGCCGACTGCTCCCGCTCCCAGGTCACGCCCGCCCCCGACCTCCACCCCGCCGTCGTCCACATCGCCGGGACCGTGCCCGCCGACGCGGTGATCTGCGCGTTCGTGGACGAGGCGGAGGCGGAGGCCGACGCGCGCGCCGCCGCGACGGGGGACGCGGACGCGCTCGACCGCCTCTACGAGCGGGACCTGCTCTGGTACGACGCGGGGGAGTTCGCGGGGATCGCCTAGCGGCGCGGCTGGAGAAGCCGCAGTACGTCGTCGTGCAACAGGCCGTTGGTCGCGACGGCGTTGCCGCCGAACGGCCCCGGTGCGCCCGTCAGGGACGTGAAGCGCCCGCCGGCCTCCTCGACGATCGGCACCAGCGCCGCCATGTCGTAGATCTGCAGCTCGGGCTCCGTCGCGACGTCCACGATCCCCTCCGCGACCATCATGTAGCTCCAGAAGTCGCCGAACGCCCGCGTCCTCTCCGCGGTGCCGAGGAGGTCGAGGAAGCTGTTCAGCAGTCCGGCCTTGCCCCACCCGCTGAGCGAGGAGTACGAGATCGCGGCGCGTTCGATCTGGTCGATCGCGGAGACATGGATGGGCTTCGCGTCGCGCATCCGCATGCCCTTCCACGCGCCGTCGCCCTTGGCCGCGAACCACCGCAGCCCGAGCGCCGGCGCGGAGGCGACCCCGAGCACCGGGGTGCCCTCGTCCAGCAGCGCGATGAGCGTCGCCCAGACCGGGATGCCGCGGATGTAGTTGCGGGTGCCGTCCACCGGGTCGATGATCCACTGGCGCGGCCCGCCGCCCTTGGTGCCGAACTCCTCGCCGTGGATCGCGTCCTTGGGCCGGTGGTGCTCGAGCAGCCCCCGCACCGTCTGCTCGGCCGTGCGGTCCACCTCCGTCACGGGGCTGTCGTCCGCCTTGGTCTCCACGCGCAACGCCGAGGACCCGAAGTCCGCCATCGTCACGCCGTCCACGTAGTCCGCGATGTTGAGCGCGAGCTCCAGGTCGTCCGCGTACGCGCCGGTGGCCCTCATGCCTCCCACGCTACTGCCCCTCCGCCGCGCTCCGGCTCGCGATGAGCCGACGGATCGAGTCGAGTCGCGCCACCCGGTCCGGGGTGTCCGCCCACGCGTCGAGCGCGCAGCCGGCCTCCGCGGACTCGTGGAGACACCCGCGCGGGCACGCGTCCGCCGCCTCCGCGACGTCCGGGAACGCGTGGACGAAGTGCCCGACGTCCACGTGCGCGAGGCCGAACGACCGGATACCCGGCGTGTCGACGATCCACCCGCCGCTCGCCAGCTCGAACGCGATCGCCGACGACGACGTGTGCCTCCCCCGACCGGTCACCGCGTTGACCACCCCCGTCGCGCGTCGGGCGAGCGGCGCCATCGCGTTGACGAGCGTGGACTTCCCGACGCCCGAGGACCCGACGAGCACCGTGGTGAGAGAGTGACACTCCTGGAGGAAGCGCTCCAGCCCGTCGATCCCGTCGGCCGTGACGCGCGTGGGGATGACGGTGACGCCGAGCGGGCGGTACGCGGCGGCGAGCGCGTCGGGGCTCGCGAGGTCCGCCTTGGTGGCGATGAGGAGCGGGTCCATGCCCGCGTCGAACGCGGCGACGAGGCAGCGGTCGATGAACCGCGGGCTCGGCTCGGGGTCTGCGAGCGACGCGACGATGGCGAGCTGGTTCGCGTTCGCGACGATCACGCGCTCCGTCGGGTCGTCGTCGTCCGCGGAGCGGCGCAGCGTCCGTGCCCGCTCGTCCCGACGCACGATGCGCGCGAGCGCCCCCGCCTCACCGCTGACGTCCCCCACGACCCCCACCCAGTCGCCCACGACGATGCCGCGTCGTCCCAGCTCCCGCGCCTTGACCGCGGTGACGTTCCCGCCGTCCGGCCCCGGCCCCGCCACGGTGATCCGCCCGCGGTCGACGGCGACCACCGTGCCCGGAACCGCGGCGTCGTGCGAGGGGCGCTGCTTGGACCGCGGACGCGAGCCCCGCGGGTGCGGACGCACCTTCGCGTCCGACTCGTCGTACTCCCTCACGCGGCGAGCCTCACTCCGCCTCGAGCCCGAGCATCCCCCGCCACATCGCGGGGAAGTCCGGCATGGTCTTGGCGGTGGTGCCGACGTTGACGACGCGGGTGCCGGGGATGCGCAGGCCGACGATCGCGGCGAACGTCGCCATGCGGTGGTCGTGGTACGTCCTCACCTCGGCCGGGCGGAAGTCCTCGAGCGGCGGGGCGATGTGGAGCGACGCCGGGCCTTCGTCGCAGCGCCCGCCCACGCGGCGGATCTCCGCGGCGAGCGCGGCCAGGCGGTCCGTCTCGTGGCCGCGGAGGTGCCCGATGCCCATGAGGTTCGACGGGCCGTCCGCGAGCGCGCAGAGCGCCGCGATGGTCGGGGTGATCTCGCCGGCGGGGCTCAGGTCCGCGTCGATCCCATGGATGACGCCGGTGCCGGTGACGGTCATGACGCCGCGCTTGAGCGTGCAGGTCGCGCCCATCTGGCGCAGCAGGTCGGGGTACAGCGCGCCCGGCTGGGTGGTCTCCGCGGGCCAGTGCGGGATGCGGACGCTGCCGCCCGCGACGAGCGCGGCCGCGATGAACGGGCCGGCGTTGCTGAGGTCGGGCTCGACCTGCACCTCCGCGAGGCGGATCTCGCCGGGCGCGACCGTCCACGTGCGCTCGTCCGGCCGCCCGACCTCGACCCCGGCCCGCCGCAGCACGTCGCACGTCATGTCGATGTGCGGAAGGCTCGGAAGCGTCGTCCCCGTGTGGCGGATGATGAGGCCGTGGGGGAGCCGCGCCGCGGCGAGCAACAGGCCGGAGACGAACTGGGACGACGACGACGCGTCGATGGCGACCTCGGGCGCGACGTCCGCACCCGGCGTCACGACGAAGGGCAGGGCGCCGGTTCCCGCGTCGTCGACGTCCGCGCCGAGCGCCCGCAGCGCGGCGACCATCGGCCCCATGGGGCGTTCGCGCGCGGCGAGGTCGCCGTCGAAGGAGACCGGGCCGTCGGCGAGCAACACGAGCGGCGGGACGAACCGCATGACCGTGCCGGCGAGCCCGCACTCCACGAAGCCGCCCCCCGCGAGACGCTCGGGCGGCGTGACCGTCCAGGCGTCGCCGGCGTCGTCGATCGCCACCCCGAACTGGCGGAGCGCGCCGATCATCAGTTCGGAGTCGCGGGAGCGCAGCGCGCCCCGGATGGTCACGGGCGCGCTCGCGAGCGCGGCGAGCACGAGGTAACGGTTGGTCAGCGACTTGCTGCCGGGGACGTCGACCGTCGCGTCGAGCGGACCGGCGGCGAGCGGCGCGTCCCACAACTGCCCGGGGCCGACGCCGGGCGAACCAACGGTAGGGCTCACCTGCGGCGCTTCTTGCGGGCGCGCGCGGACGCGCGACGCGGCTTTCCGGCCGTCGACGCGAGCAGCGTCCCGCCGAGGAGAGAGAGGTTCTTCACGAACTCCTCCCGGCTCGCCTCGCGCGCCGCGCCGTCCTTCTCGCGCCAGAACGGCGCCGAGATCGCCGTGGTGACGGTCGCGAGCCCCGCGAGAGCGAGGGCGGACGTGCGGGGGGTGCGGGATCCGGCGAGGGCGATCGCGGCGACGAGCGTCG
The DNA here is from genome assembly GCA_963823015.1 of uncultured Actinomycetota bacterium. Taxonomy (GTDB): domain Bacteria; phylum Actinomycetota; class Actinomycetes; order Actinomycetales; family Demequinaceae; genus JAFGBM01. The sequence goes on from CAWGJW010000004.1 coordinate 206,159, forward strand.
CGGCGCCGTGGAATCGGACGAGCTGCGGAACGGAGACGTTCACGCCGGCGTCCTCGAGGATCGGGTCGATCAGGGGCGCGGCCTTGTCGGCGTGGCGCTTCGGGTCGAGAAGGGCGTCGACGGCCGCGTAGACGAACCACGACGCGAGGAGGGGACGAGCGACAGTGCGAACGAACATGATGACCTCCTTCGCCCCCCAACCTACCAACGTCGGGGCGGGCGTGGGGCGGGCGGAGGTCCGGGCTCGCGCGCGGGCCCGCCGCCGGGAATGCTCCCGCGAAAGGCGCCGTTGTGTACATATGACCGTTTGTCTGGAGGCGCCCCCGCGCAACGCCGAGCCGCTAGGCTCGTTGCCGATGAACGCCACCACAGGAGCCGCCCGCGCCGCCGCCGCCGACCCAGACTTCGAGACCCTCGCGCTCTCGTTCATGGACCAGCTGTTCGCGGCCGCGCTGCGCATGACCCGCAACCCCGCCGACGCCGAGGACCTGGTCCAGGAGACGTACGCGAAGGCGTTCGCGGGACGCGACAAGTTCCAGACCGGCACCAACCTCAAGGCGTGGCTGTACCGCATCCAAACCAACGCCTTCATCAACACGTACCGCAAGAAGCAGCGCGAGCCCCAACGCAGCGACGCGGAGGCGGTCGAGGACTGGCAGATCGCGCGCGCCGCGTCCCACGCCTCGACGGGCCTCGTGTCCGCGGAGCAGGCCGCGCTCGACTCGATCGGCGACATGGACGTGCGCGAGGCGCTCGCCCAGTTGCCCGAGGACTTCCGCCTCGCCGTCTACCTCAGCGACGTCGAGGGCTTTGCATACAAGGAGATCGCGGAGATCATGGAGACGCCGGTCGGGACAGTGATGTCCCGCCTGCACCGCGGCCGGCGGATGCTGCGCGAGCTCCTCGCGGAGTACGCCGCCGACCACGGGATCGTCAATCACCGCGACGGCGCCGGGGAGGCGAACAATGTCGGGTAAGTCCTGCGAGGAGGCCCTCGACCGCCTCTTCGAATTCATCGACAACGAGCTGCCGCCCGAGGAGCTACGCCGCGTGGGCGCGCACCTGCAGGAATGCAGCGGGTGCGACGCCGAGCGCAAGGTCAACGAGCGCATCAAGCAGATCGTCTCCGGGTGCCCCAAGGAGGAGGCGCCGGACGAGCTGCGGGCGCGGGTTCTCGCGGTGATCGCCGAGGCCCGCGAGGCGGGTTAGGCCCGAGGCACCGGGTTTCGAAAACTCGCCAGCGTTTGACACCCTTCGCGAGACCGCCCTTAGCGTGCTGTCGGCAGAGCCGTCCGGTCAGGGGACCCTTGGCTCCGACGAGCGGGCCGCGGGATGCGGGATGGGGGAGACATGCGACTCGCGTCGAAGCGCTCGAAGGCGACGGCCGCGGCCGCCGCCTTCGTCATTGCTGGAGGGCTCGGGTTCGTGGCCGCCCAAGGTTTCGGCCGCGGTGCGCACGGTGGCCGAGCCGAGCCCGACCGCCTCGGCCTCGGCGGCGCCCGACCCCGTCGTCTTCGACGAGGCGTCCGCGCGGCTGGAGTCGCGCGACGCGTACTCGACCACCTACGTCGACGACAACGGCGTGCACCAGACGGATCTCGGACGATCGCGCCCGTCAACATCCAGGTGGACGGGCGAGTGGGTCCCCGCGAGCGCCGAAGTTGCTCCACGGCGGAGCGACTCCGTCCTCGTCGCTGCACGCGAAGCGCGATGCAGTTGCGCCTCGCGCCGAGCGCCTCCGACCCGGAGCTGATGACGGTGTCCCACGACGGCTACACCGTCACGTTCGCCCTACGCGGCGCGTCCGACGCCCGTCGGCTCGTCACGACGGCGACTCCGTCGACACGACGGAGGCCGACGGCGCCGTCTACCCGGGCGCCGATCGACGGCAGCGACCTGCGCCTACGACGTCGTCCCGAGTTCGGTCAAGGAGTCGGTGATCCTTGCGACGGCGCCGAACGGCCTCGAAGCTCGACCTACACGTGGACCGTCTCCGCGCCCGGGCTGGACGTCCGTGAAGAACGACTTCGGCGAGCTCGAGTTCGTCGCGCCCGACGGAACGGTCGAGTTCGCGATGCCGATCCCGGTGATGTGGGACTCGTCGGGTCCGAACGGTGTGGACGACTCCGCGGCCGTGAACATTCCGTTCGACATCGCGCCGACGGGTCAGGGCACGTACCTGCTGACGCATCAGCCCCGACGTGAGTGGCTGACCGATCAGCGCGCGCGTCTACCCGGTGACGATCGATCCGTCGCTCAACACCGGCCCGTATCAGATTCGCGAGTACAAGTCAGGACGGCCTCGTCTACGCGAAGGACGTCCGCGTGGGCGACTCCCATCAGTCGTCGACCTGTTGCGGATGGCGCAGCGTCGCCGCCTACCACATCACATCGCTGAACTCCGCCCAGAATCAGGTGATCGGCGCCAGTTTGACGTCGTCGCTTCTCGGAGGAACGGCGAACTGCTACGGCGGACGCGTCCACGCGGCGACGGGGTGGGGCTACTACGCCTACGGCGACTACCTCGGCGACTTTCCCCAACTGCACGACCGGCAACGCGTTCGGGCGACATGTGGAAGGAGATCGCGAAGCGGATTACCGTCTACCATTCCAGCGCCGTGGCGTTCCACTACACGGGGACGGAGGGCACCCGTCTACTCGTACAAGATCCTCTCGACCGTGCTGCACGTGACGTACGTCGACCCGCCCGCGGTCACGGGCGTGACGGCCAGACGCCCGTCGACGGCGCGACGGGCGTCACGTTCCCGGTGATGGAGGCGACCGGGGACATCTTCGCGGGCGACCACGAAGTTCTTCCAGTACGACTTCACGTCGGACGACGGCGGCGCGGCCTTCACGTCGCAGTGGGCGCCCGATGGGCCGTATCGCGTGCCGGACGGGGCGCTGACGCCCGGTAAGCACTACACGTACTCGATCACGATCAAGGACGATCTCGACTACAGCCCGGAGATCACGGCCTCGTCCGCGGACCACCCGGAGTGGAACTTCACCATGGACGCGGCGCCGGACGTGCCGACGAACCTCACGGTCGACGGCCAGGCGCTCACCGCCGACGTGACCTCGACGGTGGTGCGGCCGGAGGTGTGCGCCACCGTCACCGATCCGGACAGCGCGCAGGTCCAGGCGTACTTCACGATTAAGCAGGGCGGGATCGTCGTCGTGGACAGCCTCGCCGGCGACGCGGTTGCCTCGGGAGGCACGTCGTGCGCGACGATGCCGTACGCGATTTCCGCGGACGCGACGTACACGATCGAGGCGCGAGGCTTCGACACGGCGTTCCTCAGCGATCCCGTTGGTCGGGGACCATCCGTTCACCGGACCGGCCGGTACGTCGAGAGAGATACCCGGCGATGACGACAGCGACACGGGGGTGGCGTGATGAGGGGGCTCGTGGTCGGAAGGGGCGGCTCGGGTCGCTTCGGGGCATGGTCATCGCGGTCGTGTGCGTCGTCGCGGTCGTCTTGACGTCGAACCAGACGTGGGCTGTCGCGCCTTCGCCGAGCGCGAGCCCGGCGACTCCGGCGACTCCTTCGGCGTCGGCGAGCCTTACGCCCGCGCCCGGCTCGTCCGCGAAGAGTGACGGATCCGGCGCGCTCGTGGTCGACGGTCCGGCCGCCCCCGCGGCGAAGCCGCGCGACGTTGCCGGCCACCCGACCCGCGCGGCCGCGCCCGCGCCCAACGCGGCGACGGAGGACGTGTACGGCAGCCTCGCGCGTCGCAGGCGCCGCGGGCGTCGTCGGACGTCGTCGTCATCTGGCACCGACCGTCCCGGGCGACGGACGGGATCTTCCGCGGGCTGGAGGCCGCGCCGCTGACCGACCTCGCCTCGGCCGTGTATCCGAACCTCGGCCGGGCCGCTGCGGCGCCCGGGACGCGCAGCGGACCTCATCCGCGACGCGCTTCCGCAGGCGAACAGCCGGCGACCCGGCCCGCGTGGACGTGATCCCGCAGCTCGACGGCGGGTCGATCCCCGACGCGGCCTTCGCCGCGCGTGTGACCCTCGGTTCTCCGGGCGACTCGTCGTGGGTCGAGGTCGCGTTCGACACGTCGGGAATCGCCGACGCGTACGGCGCCGACTACGGCGACCGGCTCCAGTTCATCGCGCTCCCCGAGTGCGCGCTCACGACGCCGGACCAGCCCGAGTGCATGCAGGGCGTGCCGCTTCCCGCGACGCGCGACGCGGACGGCGTCGTCCGCGTCTACGCGCCCGCGAACTCGCCGGGACTCGCGTCGGTCGGGCGCGGGTACGCCCGTCCCGAGACGACGGCGGGCGTCCGGTCGGCCGACCTCGCCGCGTCGTACGCGGCGTCGCAGGGGCTGCGTTCGACGCGACGGGCGGCGGGACGATCATCGCGGCGGTGTCCGGCGCGGACTCGCAGTCCGGGACGTTCAAGGCGACGGACCTCGCGCCCCGCGGAACCTGGGGCGTCTCCGAGCCGACCGGCGTCGTTCACGTACTCGATCCCGATCGCCGTGCCGCCGGTCTCGGCGGGCCCGGTCCCGAACGTCGACCTCAGCTACTCGTCGCAGTCGACGGACGGCAAGACCTTCGCGACCAACGCGCAGGCGTCGATCGTCGGCGAGGGCTGGTCGATGCCGACCAACTACATCGAGCGCCTGTACAAGCCGTGCTCCGCCGACGGCGGCGCGGACGACGTCGGGCGACCAGTGCTGGGCGTCGCCGTACAGCGAACGCCGCGGGCGAGGCCGCGTACGTGCTCTCGCTCAACGGCATGACCGAGGAGCTCGTCTGGACGGACACCGACGCGACGGACGCACGAGGCGCACTACGTCGCGGCGTCCGACCCGACGCTCAAGGTGACGCGCCACTTCGGCACGGACGCCGGGGCACCGGTCGCGCGGGCAACGGCGACGACGACGGCGAGTACTTCGAGGTGAAGACCTCCGACGGCTCGCGGTACTTCTTCGGGTACGAGCCGTACCTCGATCCAGCGACGGGACGACGAACGCCGACCCGACCAACTCGATCGCGTACGAGCCGGTGTTCGGCAACGACGCGGGCGAGCCCGGCAACGGCGCGACGGACAACGTCGTCGACCACCAGGCGTACCGGTTCATGCTCGACCTCTCGCTCGACGCGAGCGACAACGCGATCACGTACTTCTACACGCCGGCGGTGAACTACTTCCTCAGCGGCGACGCTCCGGGGACCGAAGCGCGCGTACGTTCGCGACCTTCAGCTCGACGCGCGTCGAGTACGGGCAGCACCTGGACTCCGGGCACGCAGTCTGCCGACGACGCCCGGAGGCGAAGGTCGAGTTCGACCTCGTCGACCGGTGCGTCGAGTACGGGCAGTTCTACGACCCGCTCGACGGCCGGCGACCCCGAGCTGCGACCCCGTCTCCACGGCGACCGCGCCGTCGTACCCGGACGTGCCCGCGGACCTGATCTGCGGCGACGCCGACACGTGCAACGGCGCGCAGACCGCCCCGGTGTACTTCTCCACCGTGCGCCTCAACCAGATCAACACGTTCGCGCGCGACGCGGCGGGCGCCTGGCTTCCCGTCGACACCAACCAGCTGATCTCCGCGTTCCCGACGACGAACGACGGCTCCGCCCGGTCGCTGTGGCTGGACTCGGTGTACACCCATGCCTGGGGCGACCCGTCGACGTCCGCGGACGACGAGGACACGTACCTGACGAAGTTCTCGGGCATCCGGCTCAACAACCGCGTGGACTGGGACCCGACCGTCGACGCCGACAAGGACCCCCAACGCGCGCTCGACCGCATGCGCATCTCGAGCGTGTGGACGGACATGGGCGGCCGCATCGACGTCACGTACGCCGCCGCGCAGCCGGACAACCTGAACGCGCCCGGCGTCCCCGGCGACACCCTCTGCCCGCGTCGACGGCGCGGACGCCACGGACTACGCGACGTGGTCGGCGGCGCACCCGCTCACCGAGATCAACTCCGCGGACAACACGCAGCTCTGCTACGCGGTCAAGCGCGGCGCCGACACGGAGATCTTCCACACGTACGTCGCGACGCAGATCGACCTGGTCGACGCGCGTGGCGGGCACGGACACGCAGACGCACACGTACACGTACGGCGGCACGCCCGGGTACGCCCTCGCGGACTCGGTGCTGTACGCGACGGGCGGCGCGGGCGACACGTCGACCTACAGCTCCTACCGCGGGTTCCAGACCGTGGCGAGCACGAACGGGCAGCGCGAGGACGTCGTCCCGCAGGCGGACTACCTCTACGGCGACTTCGACGGCGACGGCATCACCGACCTCTTCACCGCGGACGCCAGCGGGCAATGGAAGTACTCCTCGGCCGGTTCCGGTCCCTGGACGAACCTCCGCTCCGCCCCCGGCATCCCGCTCTCCGATCTCCGCATCGGCGACTTCAACGGCGACGGCATCGCGGACGTGTTCACGTCTACACCGGGAGTGCCCCCGGTCGTTGGCGGTACTCCTCCGGAGGCGTCGGAGACTGGATCGACACCACCGGCGACTCCGCCACGCCCATCGAGGACCTGCGCTTCGGGGACTTCAACGGCGACGGCAAGACCGACGTCTTCAGCGCGCGAAATCGACGGGTACCGCAGTGGCGGTACTCGTCGGGAGGGGTCGGCGGATACATCGACGGAACGCGGCGACGCGCAGCGCGTCGTATCGACGACCTGCGGTTCGGCGACGTCAACGGCGACGGGAAGACGGACGTCTTCTACTAGAGTTCGACCGGTCAACTGGGTGTACTCATCGGGCGCGGTCGGCGGCTGCGTGTACTCTCGCGATCGAGCAACCTCTCCGCTTCGACCCGCAGGACATGGGTTTCGGCGACTTCGACGGCGACGGCTAGACCGACGTGCTGGACGAAGGATTCGTCCGGAGCCTGGCAGTACTACTCGACGGCGCGGGCGCCGTGGGTGAGCCTGCCGAACGCGCCGAGCGACCTCGCGGCCGCCGACGTTCAGGTCGGCGACTTCGACGGCGACGGCACGGACGACCTGTTCACGCAGGACCCGAACGGGCGACGGAAGATCTCGTCCGGCGCGGCGCCACGGCGTGGACCACGATCGTCGCTCCGACGACGAACACGACGGTCAACCAGTACTACCGCGGCCTCGGCGGGACGTTCGAGTCGCTGTACCCGGGCGTCGGCCAGGTCACAGACGACCCGCGCCTTCCGGGCGCGTCGAGTCCTCGGCGTCAGCGACGGCTCGCCGCTCGACGACGACCTACGCGTTCGTCGACAGCACCGTCGCGACCGCGCCGTCGTGGAAGTACGGGACGCCGTCCGAGGTGCACGATCCGCACTTCGTCATGGCGAGCGACTCGAAGTCCAGCGCCTACGAGGCGGGGAACCGCTACCGGGAGTCCGAGTCGACGACCACGTGGGACCTGCCCGCCAACCCCGGCGACCCCGCGCTCTACGTGCCGACCGCGACCCTGAACCAGGTCCTCGTCCCGGCGGACCCGTCCGGCGAATACACGCAATGCGCGACGACGGAGTACGTCGAGGGCACGTCCGCGTACATCGTGGCGCCGTCGACCCAGACGTCGTACCACGGCGCGTGCGGGACGGGCGACGTCACCGGGAAGACGGAGACGCTGTACGACGGCGCGGCGGACCAGGCGTCCAACGCGCCCACGCGCGGCCTCCCGACGTCCGAGACGTCCTACACGACCGCCGACCACGCCACGACGGCCGAGGCGGACTACGACGCCCGCGGCCGCATCACCGACGCGTGGATGCCGAACGACGTCGGCGGCGACGCCACGGTCCACTGGGACTACGCCACCGCTCTCGACCCGGACGGCCTGTGGGAGACGACCGTCACGCGCGCGCTCGGCGCGACGTCGACCACCTGGACCGAGCCGGCTCGCGGCAACGTCGTGAAGTCCAAGGGCGCGACGGACGTCGACTGGACGCACTACCAGTACGACGCCCTCGGCCTCCTGGTCGCCGGCTGGGCCCCCGCGCAGTACAACAACGACGACGCGACCCCGGACCTCGCGACGGACACGCCGACCGCGCTCTTCGTGTACAACGTCACGGCGAACGGCCCGACCATCCGGACCACGCCGGTGGTCGTCACGAGCGCGTCCTACGTGACGGACGACGGCACCACGTACACCGGCGCGCCGCTGTCGAGCACGGTGCGGCGTTCGTACACGTTCCTCGACGGCTGGGGCCGGACGCTCGAGACGCACGAGCCCGGCGCCGGACGGCACCGGGGGCCGGACCGTGACGGCCGCCCACTACAACGCGTTGGGGCAGAACGACTGGACGAGTGCGCCGTTCTGGAACGCCGAGCCGGCGCAGGTCGCGTCGGGGCTCGTGAACCCCGAACCCGCGGACCTCGATTCCTACACGCTCTCCGCGTTCGACACGCGCGGCCGCAAGGTCGCGAGTTCGCTGGCGAGCCACGGGTCGATCTACGAGGTGGGCGGCGTCGCCCAGACGTCCACGACGGCGTACGCGGGTCTGACGACCACGTCGATCGCGCCCGACGGGTCGCACACCGCCGTCACCGTCGACGCGCTCGGGCGGACCGCGTCGCAGACGCAGTACCCGGCCACGGGGCACTTCGAGTCGCCGATCACCACGACGTACGCGTACGACGTGCTCACCGACGCGGGCGTGACGGGGTTCTCGCGCACGACCGTCACGGACGCCGAGAGCAACACGACGATGTTCGAGTCGAACTGGGCCGGTCAGCGCACGCAAATGACCGACCCTGCGGCGGGCACGTCGACGTACACGTATGACGACAACGGCAGCGCCGCGACGGTCACGTCGCCGGCGGGCACGATCACGATGGGCTACGACGAGCTGGGTCGCATGGTGTCCCGCACCTCGACGGTCGCGGGTACGGGTGCGGCGTCGTCGTCGGCCACGTGGGACTACGTCACTCCGGGCGATGCCGGCGCGGCGACGGATCTGGGCCTGCTGCGCTCGGTGTCCGCGACCACGGTGACCCCGCAGGGGGACTTCACCACGACGTCGTCGACGGCGTACGACCCGGCCAACCACCGTCCGGTGTCCTCGACGCTCACCCTGCCGGAGAGCCCGTCGGGCACGACGCTCATGGGCGACCTGTCGGGGCTGTCGTACACCACCGACGTGACGTACGACGCGCTGGGGCAGGTGGCGTCGACGACGATGCCGGGCCTGGGCGGCCTGCCGAACGAGACGTCGGTGGTCGGGCATCGCCTCTCGGGCGTCGCGCAGACGTTGACGCTCGACGGGGTGGGCGCGGACGCGGGCACGTCGACGACGCTCGTGTCGGGTGTGGAGCTCAGCGGCGTCGGCCAGTTGGTGTCGCGCGCGTACGGCAACGGCGTGTCGCGGGCGGTCTCGTATGACCCGGTGACGAGTCAGGTGTCGGGGATGTCGGCGTCGTTCGAGACGTCGGAGTCGGGCACGGCCCAGACGGCGTATCTTCAGGACGACGCGTTCACGCGGGACGCGATGGGGCGGATCACGCGGATCGCGTCGGCGGTGCCGAACGCGGGCACGGGTGCCGGTGCGGGTGAGGTTTCGGGGCAGTGCTTCGCGTATGACGGTTTGAACCGGCTCGCGTCGGCGTGGACGGTCGCGGGCGACGGGTCGGTTCCGGTGTGCGGGACGGCGGCGCCGTCGTCGGATGCGGATCCGGCGTGGGATGCGTCGGCGACGGCGTATGCGACGTCGTGGACGTATTCGGCCGGGGGCAGGATCACGTCGATCGTCAACGGTGCGGTGTCCCCGGTGACGGCGACGCTGGCGTATGGGGCGGACGGTGCGCCGGCGTCGGCGGTGACGTCGATGTCGGACGGCACGACGACGGACACGTATGCGTATGACGGTGCGGGGCGTCAGGTGTCGCGCACGGTTTCCGGGGTGGCGACGACGCTCGCGTGGGATGTGTCGTCGAACCTGGTGGAGTCCTCGGGTGCGGGTGGGGACGTGGTGTATGCGTACGACGCGTCCGGGCAGCGGGTCGCGAAGGTGCAGGTTCCGGACGAGGCGCACACGGGGTCGGTGACCGCGTATGTGGGCTCGACGGAGCTGACGGACGCGGACACGTCCGTGAACGCCGCGGATCCTGCCGACCTGGTGGGCGCGGGGTTCGTCACCGGCACGCGGTATTACACGTTCGGTGGGGCGACGGTCGCGGTGCGGCAGGTCACCGCCGGCGCGGGCTCGGGCACGCCGTCGCCTGACCCGACGCCCACGCCGACGCCGAGCCCGTCGTCGAGCGTCACGCCGACGCCGTCGGCCTCGCCCAGCGCGTCGCCGTCACCGAGCGCGTCGCCAAGCGCTTCGCCGAGCCCGTCGCCCAGAGCGTCTTCGCCGAGCCCGTCGCCGAGTGCGTCGCCGAGTCCGTCGCCGAGCCCGTCGCCGTCGCCGAGCGTGTCGCCGTCGCGCGTCGCCGAGCGCGAGCCCGAGCGCGTCGCCAACGCCCAGCGTCCGCCGACGCCCACGCCGAGCGCGTCACCGTCGCCGTCTCCGTCGGAGCCGCCCGCGACCCCGTCGGGGGCCACGTCGTCCCTGTCGTTGGTGTTCGGCGACCAGCAGGGCTCCGCGACGGTGATGATGGGGGTGACGCTCGACGCGTCGGGGGCGATGGCTGCCGGCGTCGCTTGCCGATCCGGTCGCCCGCAACGCCTACACCCCGTACGGGGCGGTGCGGGGCGCGGACAACCTTTCGACCGACCACGGGTGGCTGAACCAGGTGGCGGACGAGGCGTCACGGGGCTGGTGTATTTGAACGCCCGCTACTACGACCCGGAGGCCTCACGGTTCGTCTCCCCGGACCCGCTGCTCAAGCCCATGGATCCGCGGACGTTGGACGCGTACCGGTACGCGGAGAACAACCCGATCACGTACACGGACCCACGGGGCTGATGGCCCTGTTCCGGTTACCGGCAACGCTGAAGAGGCCTGCCTGAAGACGTACTACAACGGCATGAAGAGCGTGGGAATCAACCCGCCGCCGGACGGTACGTCGCACCCGATCGTAACGCCGCCGGGCGGGCGAACGATCCCGAGCGTGTCTACGGACGTACTTCTAGGTTCGGCCGACTCAGCGGCGCATTACACGTCGGCACTCTCCACGGAGGCGAGCCTACAGGCCGCGCTTCTTCGTGCGAGACAATCGAATTCCTTGTGGAAATTCTCGGCGAATTCGGGAACGACGAGTGGGGCGTGGTACCAGCTTACGAACAACGGAATGGTGCGCGTCCTTGGCAAGACACGCCTCCTCGTTGGAGTTGGCGCATACATCTCCTTCAGGGAGGATGAGGACCGCTACGTCTACATTGAGGATCTCGCGTATGCGAAAGAAGGTGGCAGCTGCGACTGTGTGCCGTGCAAACTGCCACCTCTATCGGCGCGGCTTCTATCGTTGAAACGATCGGTCTCGCGTTGTGTGGTGAGTCGGCAGGGGTCGGATGTGCGATATCCGCCTTCGTCGCCGCTGGGGTAGCGGCTTGGGGCGCATCGAAGGTAACGGGAAATGCGATCGCGCACTGGGTGGATAACAATTACATTGTTCCCGCCGGAAATGATCCTCCTTGGTGGGTAGGCAGACCCGGGATAGATCCGGCGGCTCTCGGACCCCCCTCGCCCACCGTCGCGCGGATTCCCGGTGTAAACGCGCCTGGGGAGTTGGAGTATGACTGGGAGTTGACTAGCCCAAGCGTACGACCGATCGTGGGTTCAGACGGAAACGTCGATGGCTGGATATGTGTCTCCGGCTAGTAGTGGGTCGTGCCAGGTCGGAGGGGAGTACGACAATGTCCGTGAACGGGCGCCGGTGGGAGGTTCTCCTTAAGGGGAGTGGGCCGCTTCCGCGCGCGGTAGCGCTTTGGGGATGCGTGTTCGTGGTTTTCTGGCTCGTTCTTGGGGTCGTCGCCTTCGAGACGCGGGGCGGTTCCGATCAGGACGCGCGGCTGGTGGGTTTCGCGCACCTCGACTACTTCTACGGCGCTCGCGTGGTCCTGTGGTTCGCTCCCGTCGTCGTCATGGTCGTCGGCTACGTCTTCGGTATCGCCGCGGGTCGGGTTCCGTTGTTGTGGTGGCGCGAAACGGACGGGGTCGTGGCGGTCGCGTCGACGTTCGGCCGGTTCGGTGCTCCGAGGCGGTCGCTCGAACTCGACGGCTCCTTCCAGCTGCGCCTCTTTCGAGACGGGATCAATCCGACGATTCGCGTCGCCGACGGCACGTCGCATGGGCGTACGCTCCGGGTTCGCTGTTTCGGGCCCGTGTGCCGCGTCGCCGTCGACGACGTTGCGCGTCAATTAGGCGACCTGGGGATCCGCGTCACCGTTCGCGACGAACTCGCCGAATAGGGCTTTGGCGCCGATCGACTCCAAGGCTGGGGAGACGGAATACGCGTACGACGATGCCGGGCCGGGGGCAGGCCAAGATCTTGCGCGCAAAGAGAACACGCCAGTGCAAGTAGTTATCGGCACGCTTCAGGGGGACTATGGTGTCTTCGTGTTTGATTTCAGTTCGGTGGCCGCGGGATGACGTTGCGACCGAGATGGGCATCGACGCCAAGCAACCGCGCCGTTCGGCATTCGCGGGTCGTGGGGGCGTTTGCCGTTGTCGTACTCGCGGCGTCTGCAGCCGGGTGTGCGCGGGAAAACGGTCATGAAGGCTGGGAGGCCGTACCGTGTGGCCAGGTGTTCGAGGGCTTCGTCGGAGAACCCTCTCATACGTACACGTGCTGGCGTATTGCGGCGGCGAACGATCTCGGCGGACTTGTCGACATGGCTTCCGCCGACGTTGTTCGTGACCTCGGTTCGGGATACCACGATCTCGGCAGGACTTGCCGGAGTCAGGCGGCGACGTCGAAGGGTGATGTGACGTACTTGCGCGCCTGCAGCACGATCATCGACGATACGACGACTCCGCCGTCGAGTTACTTCGTATTCGGCGTCGCGAAATACAGCCCTGCGCAGCTCGAGATGATCGAGGCGGGAACCGATCCGGGGACGTTCGAGGTCCTCATTAGGGTGGACTTCACCCATTGCGCGATCGATCCGCAATACGGCGGGTGCGCGTAGGCAATATCGGGACTGGTGCAGGGATAGGTGACATCTGATCTGGCTTGCCCGAGAGGGCAGCCTGGAAGGATGTTCCCATGCCCAAGCCTTATCCGATTGAGTTCCGTCAGGACGTTGTGCGGGTTGCCCGGACTCGGGAAGCCGGTGTGACGATCGAGCAGATCGCCGCCGATTTCGGGGTCCACCCGATGACGCTCTCGAAGTGGTTGCGTCGCGCCGACATCGATGAAGGGACCCGCCCTGGCCGGTCCCGGAGCGAGTCCGCTGAGTTGCGTGAGGCGCAACACGCGCATCCGCCTGCTCGAGCAGGAGGCTGAGGTGCTGCGCCGCGCTTTGGCGTATGTGTCCCAGGGGTCCCTGCCGGGAAAAGGCTCTACCCGCTCGTGAGCGAGCTGGCCGCCGACGGGATCCCCGTCACGGTCTCGTGTCGGGTATTGAAACTCGCCCGCGCGCCCTACTACCGGTGGGTGCGTAACCCGGTCACGCCTGCCGAGGCGTTGCGATCCGCCCGGACTGCGGCCCTCCAGGCCGCCCATACGGAGGATCCCGAGTTCGGGTATCGGCTGCTGGCGGACGAAGCCGCCCAGGCTGGCTTCCCGATGGCCGACCGCACCGCGCTTCGGCTGTGCCAGGGCGCGGGGATCATGGCCGCGATCGTCACGTCCCGCAAGAAGACGAAGAAGCCCGGCCCACCAGTGTTCGACGACCTGGTGCAGCGAATCTTCGCGGCCGAGAACCTGGACGAGTTGTATCTGACGGATATCACCGAGCACCGCACCGGCGAGGGCAAGCTCTACCTTTGTGCGATCAAGGACGTCTGCTCCCGCAAGATCGTGGGCTACTCGATCTCGGACCGGATGAAGTCCCAGATCGTTGTCCAGGCCATCGAGAATGCCGTCGCTCGCCGCGGCGACATCGCCGGCTGCATCGTCCACTCGGACAGGGGCAGTCAATTTCGAAGCCGGAAGGTCCGCCGCACCCTCGAACGCCACGGCCTCGTGGGCTCGATGGGCCGAGTCGGGGCCGCCGGGGACAACGCCGCGATGGAATCGTTCTTCGCACTCCTGCAAAAGAACGTCCTCAACCGCCGCTCCTGGGCCACCCGGGAAGAGCTCCGCATCGCCATCGTGACCTGGATCGAGCGCACCTACCACCGCAAACGCCGTCAAGCCGCCCTCGGGCGATTGACCCCGATCGAGTTCGAGACCATGATGACCCCACCGGCTCGCCGAGCCGCGTGACTCACCCTGTCACCGAAACCTGCACCAGTCCCGTCCGCCGCAAGTCGCCGTGTCGGAACCGAGGAGCGTCCACGCGTCGGAGCTGCCCGCTGCGCCGCCGAGCGACCCTGCCGTGGTGACGTTGTCGTGGCTGCTGGGTGATCAGTAAGGCAGTGCGTAGGTGATGATGCAGGTCACGCTCGACGCGTCGGGGCGATGCTGCCCGCGTCGACCACGGACCTGGTGACCCGCGCGGACTACGCCCCGTATGGGGCGGTGCGGGGGACGGACAACCTTCCGACCGACCACGGGTGGCTGAACCAGGTGTCGGACGAGGCGTCGGCCGGGCTGGTGTATTTGAACGCCCGCTACTACGACCCGGAGGCCTCACGGTTCGTGTCCCCGGACCCGCTGGTCAAGCCCATGGATCCGACGGACGTTGGACGCGTACCGGTACGCGGAGAACAACCCCGTCACCTACACGGACTCCACGGGGCTGATGGCGGCCTGTTCCGGCGTTTACGGCAACGCTGAACAGGCCTGCCTGACGGCGTACTACAACGGCATGAAGAGCATGGGAATCAACCCGCCGCCGGACGGTACGTCGCACCCGATCGTAACGCCTCCGAGTGGTTCAGCGTCGACGAAGGGACCAACTCACGGATTCAGCTGGTCGCCGATCATTCAGGATGGCGCGCTCGGCGCCGCGGATCAGTCTTTGCAGACGACGCAGTCCTACTTCTTGAACGATGCTTCAAGACAGGGGATGTGCCTTCGGGAAGGCGGGAGTAACTGGTTGTGGAAGTACTCGACCTCTGGAAAGGGCACGCCCAACTACTTTTGGGCGAAGGGAGGAGGGACCAAGTTCGCGAACTTCGGGTCGAAGGCCCTGCCAGTCGCCGGTTGGGGCCTCAACATTGCCGACGACTACAACAATGAATACGCGGAGGAGCCGTCGACCGGGGTTCGCGTTTCTGCGGCAGTCGCCGACGGAAGCCTGACCGCGGCGGCCGGGCTCGGAACGGGTTTGGCAATGGCCGGATTCGTGAGTTGCCCAGAATCATTCGGATTCGGTTGTCTTATTGGGCTTGGGGCGTTGATTGTCGGCGCTTCGAGCGGGGTCGCGTTGGGGACTCACAAATTGGTCAGTACTGAGATACATTCGGCGATTGATCCCCAGGCGTCGTCAGGTGACTCAACCCCCTGCAGCGTCCTACAGGCCTGCTATGCGCCCCAATTCATGAACCCGCCGAGCGCGCCGGTAGGATAGCGGGGGGAGGATGGTAATTGTGATGGCTTCGAGTTCCTCGGCACCGTTCTCGTTCGACGAGTTGGGCCACCGGTTCATTCCGGAGGCACTTGTAGATACGGCCTTCGCGGTGCCCTACGCAACTAATACCCGCAAGTTCTGGGCGTCCGGTGGAGAGATTACCGCGGGTGGGGACGAGGAGCTGTCGCGCGGTGCCGGCATTCCCCGGTGGAGGGCTCTGGCATCGCGGCCCGCGTCAAGCGCTACATCCACGGCTTTCGCGCTTAACGTGTTGCTCGCGGGAGTCGCCGGGACCCTGTGGCACCGTCGGCCGCCCGGCGCCGTGACATGAACAGCGCCGTGATTCGAGCGACCGGTGGGTTGCCCAGGGCCGCAGCCTGGAGGGTGCTGGGCCTCATTGCCGTCGCCGTGGTCTTCTTTGCTTTCGTCGCGATCGTTCCTCTTGGCGACGCGCGGGGTGGCTTCAGCGTATTTGTGGGAACCGAGGGCAATCGGATTCTCATCAAGTCTGTGCTGATCACGGCACCAGTCATCATCTTCGTCTGCGTGCTCCATCTTCTTGCTGGTGCCGGAAGGATCCCGCTGGTGATCCTTCGGCGCCGCGGCGATTCCGCAAGTCTGAGGTTCCGCCTGGCGCGAGGGGGCCTCCTGCCGAGGACGATGCCCTTGGACGGTTCTGTGACGTTGTCTTTGGGATACGATCCGGCCAAGCCGGGTTGGGATGTCGTCGGTGCCTCAAAACGCGGCAGAGTCGTCCGGATGAGCACCTTGGGGATCGTGGAGAAGGCTGAACTCGAGGCGATGGCGGAGGCGATCCGCGCGACCGGGGTCAGTGCGAGAGTGGTCGTCAAGGAACCCGGCAGGCCGACCGCCAAGTCCGCTTGAGTCTGGGGCGCCTACGAGCCTCGGCGCCGGCGTCGTCGGCGGACCCAGGGTGGGATGCGTCCGCGACGGCGTATGCGACGAGTTGGTCGTATTCGCCGACGGGGAAGATCACCTCGATCATCAATGGTGCCGTGAACCCGGTGACGGCGACCCTGAGCTACGGCGAAAACGGTGCTCCGGCGTCGGCGGTGACGTCGATGTCGGATGGCACGAGTGATCCTACGCCTATGACGGTGCGGGGCGTCAGGTGCTCGCGCACGGCTTCCGGGGTGGCGACGACGCTCGACGTGGGATGTGTCGGCGAACTTGGTGGGGTCCTCCGGCGCGGGCGGGGACGTGGTGTATGCGTACGACGCGTCGGGGGGCAGGGTTGCGAAGGTGCAGGTTCCGGACGAGGCGCATGCGGGGTCGGTGACCGCGTATGTGGGCTCGACGGAGCTGACGGACGCGGACACGTCCGTGAACGCCGCCGATCCGGCGGACCTGGTGGGGGCGGGGTTCGTCACCGGTACGCGGTATTACACGTTCGGTGGGGCGACGGTCGCGGTCAGGCAGGTGTTGGCGGGTGAGGCGGCGGCGCCGTCGCCCGACCCGACGCCCACGCCGACTCCCAGCCCGTCGTCGAGCGTCACGCCGACGCCGTCGGCCTCGCCCAGCGCGTCGCCGTCACCGAGCGCGTCGCCAAGCGCTTCGCCGAGTCCGTCGCCAACGCCGAGCCCGTCGCCTAGTGCGTCGCCGACGCCGAGCGCGAGCCCAAGTGCGTCGCCGAGCCCGTCGCCGTCGCCGAGCGCGTCGCCGTCGCCGAGCGTTTCGCCGAGCGCGAGCCCAGTGCGTCGCCGACGCCCAGCGTCACGCCGACGCCCACGCCGAGCGCGTCACCGTCGCCATCCCCGTCGGGAACCCCCGCGACCCCGTCGGGGGCCACGTCGTCCCTGTCGTTGGTGTTCGGCGACCAGCAGGGCTCCGCGACGGTGATGATGGGGGTGACGCTGGACGCGTCGGGCGCGATGGCTGCGGCGTCGCTTGCCGATCCGGTCGCCCGCAACGCGTATACCCCGTATGGGGCGGTGCGGGGTGCGGACAACCTGTCCGATCGACCACGGGTGGTTGAACAAGGTCGCGGACGAGGCGCACGGGGCTGGTGTATTTGGGCGCCCGGTACTTCGATCCGGTGGCGTCGAGGTTCGTGTCCCCGGACCCGCTGCTCAAGCCCATGGATCCGCGGACGTTGGACGCGTACACGTACGCGAACAACAACCCGATCAGCTACGCGGACCCGTCGGGGCTGTACGCGTCCGAGGATGAGCAGATGTGCGGGCATACGGATGTGTCGGGCCGACTGAGTGCCCCCGTGACCGTTAGCGCCGGGTACAACGGGTACGGTCCGACGCACTTCGGAGGCGGTACGGGTAGCCCCGAGCGGACCAGCGGCACCGTGACTTCAGCGCTCGGCCTGCCCCGGGCGCACCCCCTTTGGCGGCCGCGGAGGATCGCCGGGTTGTCGGACGGTGAATTGCGAGATCTCTGGGCAGCCGGTACGTTACCGTCCACCGCCGCAGGACGACGATTACGTCACGTTCAACGGCAATCAATGCCTCGTCGGCTCCGCCTGTTGGTTCGATTGGCTCGATTATCAACACGATCCTGCGGCCGACCAGGCGATCATCGCCTTCTTAATCGGCGATGACTACCACGGGTGTGTTGACGGCAACTCGGGGTTCTTCGGACGGGCGTTCTCATGCATCACGCTTGTGTTGGACGTTATCCCAGGCGGCGGCGATATCTCCGAAGGCAGTAAAGGAGTCAAGGGAGGGGGCAAGGTATTTAGATGGATGATCCATCACGGTGACGATGCCGCGAAAATGAAGCGTCTTGAGGAAACGTCGGACGCGGCGTGGGATATTGCGAACCACGCGTCCGACGAGCGCCTTGTCGAGCTTGGATTCAGCTCGGTCGACGACGCGGCGGTGTATGTTGACGACGTGATGCATTCGGGACCTGGGAGAATAGCTGGAGATCACAAGTATTGGCTCGACGAAGCCAACCAGATCGTCGTGTTGCGCGGCCCGAATCCGGCGGTTCCGGGCACCATTTATCGTCCTGATAACTGGGGCCTCGTCAAGGAAGCATTGGAGAAAAGGACCACGGGAGAATGACAAACAGAATTACGTTCGAACGCGGCGTAGTGAGACTTACCCTAAGCCCTGAGGAGTACTGGTTCGTCTGCAACTCGGTCCTCTACCCACTTGGATGGCGAGTCGTCAGCGAATTTCGGGAAATGTTCTCGGTACGCGAGTCGGTCGCAATGCAATTCCATCAGGATCTTCTCGCCGCCGAGAGTGAGGCTAAGGCATCTGGATCGCATTGGCTCGTCCCGAGGGTCCCGAAGTTCGGCGTCGCGGGCGAAACCAAAGTCGTAGGTCCCGATATCAATGGTGGCCAGGCGGAGGGTGACCTCGCCGGGTCAGGGTTTCGCGTTCGATACAGCAGCGACGGAGCTGTTCTCTCGCTCTCTCCGGATCTATATCGCCTGGTAAGGGCGACGACGGCCTACGCTCTTTCCGAGATCGCCGACTCTGATTTCTACCTGATTCTCATGACGACTCGCTACTACGCGCAGCGGCTCGTTTCCGCCATTGAAGCCGCCGAGGCGGACGCAACGCGTAAGGGTATTGTCGTCGAATGAGTTCTCGTTCCGAGTGTTGGTAGGGAATACGGACCCCTGCGAACGAGACGTCCTACACGACCGCCGACCACGCCACGACGGCCAAGGCGGCCTACGACGCCCGCGGCCGCGTCACCGACGCGTGGATGCCGAACGACGTGGGCGGCGACGCCACGGTCCACTGGGATTACGCGTCGGCGCTCGACGACGGCACTTCGTGTCACGGGCCAGATCTCCAGCCGTGCCGGGGCGGGGCTCTCGGCCTGGCGTTGGTACGGAGTGGGTTCGGGGCAGCGAGCGAGTATCTACGCCTCGAAACTGTCCGTTGTCTCGAGGCCAGGACCGTTGAAGTCGCTTAATGACGCCTCGCGAAATCTCGCGTATGGGGCGGATGGTGCGCCGGCGTCGGCGGTGACGTCGATGTCCGACGGCACGACGACCGATACGTATGCGTATGACGGTGCGGGGCGTCAGGTGTCGCGCACGGTTTCCGGGGTGGCGACGACGCTCGCGTGGGACGTGTCGTCGAACCTGGTGGAGTCCTCCGGCGCCGGCGGGGACGTCGTGTATGCGTACGACGCGTCCGGGTCAGCGGGTCGCGAAGGTGCAGGTTCCGGACGAGGCGCATGCGGGGTCGGTGACCGCGTATGTGGGCTCGACGGAGCTGACGGACGCGGACACGTCCGTGAACGCCGCCGATGCGGCGGACCTGGTGGGCGCGGGGTTCGTCACGGGTACGCGGTACTACACGTTCGGTGGGGCGACGGTCGCGGTGCGGCAGGTCACCGCCGGCGCGGGGCGGCGTCGCCGTCGCCTGACCCGACGCCCACGCCGACTCCCAGCCCGTCGTCGAGCGTCGACGCCTTCGGTACGCCGTCGCCGAGCCCGTCGCCGTCGCCGAGCCCGTCGACGTCGCCTCGGTGACGCCGTCGCCGAGCCCGTCGCCTAGTGCGTCGCCAACGCCCGCGCCGAGCGCGTCGCCAACGCCGAGCCCGTCTCCGAGTGCGTCCCCAACTCCGAGCCCGTCGCCGTCGATCTCGACCAGTCCGTCGCCGAGTGCGTCGCCGAGCCCGTCGCCGAGTCCGTCTCCGTCTCCGTCGGGAACCCCGGCGACCCCGTCGGGGGCCACGTCGACGCTGTCGTTGGTGTTCGGGGACCAGCAGGGTTCCGCGACGGTGATGATGGGGGTGACGCTGGACGCGTCGGGCGCGATGGCGCGGCGTCGCTTGACGATCCGGTCGCCCGCAACGCCTACACCCCATACGGTGCGGTGCGCGGCGCGGACAACCTTCCGACAGATCACGGATGGCTGAACCAGGTGTCGGACGAGGCGTCCACGGGGCTGGTGTATTTGAACGCCCGCTACTACGACCCGGAGGCCTCACGGTTCGTCTCCCCGGACCCGCTGCTCAAGCCCATGGATCCGCGGACGTTGGACGCGTACCGGTACGCGGACAACAACCCGATCACGTACACGGACGCGACGGGCCTTTCCCCGTGTTCCGGTCTGCCTGGAGGCGCCGAAGCCGCGTGTCTGAAGATGTACTACAACGGCATGAAGAGCATGGGAGTCACGGCGCCACCCAAGGGCAAGACCACTTCGACCGTGATTTCTGCCCAGACGGCGCAGCGAAAGGCATTTGTCGCTGCGGTCGCTCAGGATGACAACGTGTTCGGGTTGCACTATCCGACAGAGTTCGATGACACGTCCGCGCAGACGGTCCTCGACGAGTTCTTCAGTGGTCAAGGCCCCCGAAGCCATAGTTTCATGCCGGGCACGCCCTTCTCGAACGGCATGAAAGATTCATGGTGGTATGCGACGCGTACTGGCGGTGGAATCTTCGGCGAGTCCACGTGGCAAAGCAACATTCGAGCGAAGTACGCCGCGGGGACACTAACTATCGGCTTCGATGAGAGTGCGCGCGAAGCGGGTACCGGTAAGGGCTACTACTACTCGACGTACTCATACTCGGGATTCAGGGGCGTTGGAAAATACATGAGAGATGCGCAAGACTACGCATTGTCGGGCAATCTCCCCCCATTCATGGTCGGGTCGCATCGCTCACGTTTCATCGTCGAATCTGTCAACGACGTCAACAAGACCGCCGACATCTTCGTCGTGGGCTGGAACCAGACCGATGCCGAGTCCGGGACGCGGCCCCCGGTCGTCGGGTACTTACCGGGCTATGACGAGACCGTCGGCAAGGAAGTCAACAGAGTGGCGAACGCTGCAGGAATTACGCCCGTACGGCAGTACTTCTACTTCACGGAGACGATTCAACTTGACTAAGACCCTGAGTCCGCGAGCGTTCACCGCGCTCGTCATTGCCGTCGCTCTTGCGGTGTTGGCGGGGTGCACGCCGTCCTCTGACTCCATCGTCGGGACATGGAAGAGCGATGACGGCGGGGTGCTCGAGATACATGAGGACGGAACCGTTGACCTCACGTCGTTTCGCTGGAGTTGCGCGGAGGATTCGAAGTTCACGTGGTACTCGGGTCCCGGAGAGTGGGAGCGCGGAAGCGGATCGGTCCTCATGTACTTCCCACCGATTGACGGGCAACGCGGTGACCTTCAAGGCGAACTCTTCTTCGAGATCCTTCACGGCGACCGTCTCGACAACAACACGTGCAACGTCGACGGCCCGCCGACCCAGGTGTTCGTCAAGTCGATCTGACCCCCGGCATCGAGTCCTACGGTAGTGCGCGGGGGGCTGGTGCAGGAACTGGTGACAGTTCGGGTTTAGGCCGCGAGGGCCAGTGGTGTGTTCATGATGGTCTCGTACTCGATGGGGGTCAAGCGTCCGAGCCGGTCTTGTCGGCGGCGCCGGTGGTAGGTGCGTTCGATCCAGGTCACGATCGCGATGCGCAGCTCTTGGCGGGTGTCCCACCGTTGCCGGTTCAGGACGTTCTTTTGAAGCAGGCTGAAGAACGACTCCATGGCGGCGTTATCGCCGGCGGCGCCGACTCGGCCCATGGAGCCGACCATGCGGTGACGGTTCAGTGCGTGGCCCATCTTGCGGGATCGGAATTGGGATCCGCGGTCGGCATGCAGGATGCATCCGGTGACGTCACCGCGGGAGGCGACGGCGTTGGTGAGGGCGTTCACGGCCAACTGGGCTTGCATGCGGTCGCTGATGGAGTAGCCGACGATGCGGTTGGAGTACACGTCCTTGATGGCGCACAGGTAGAGCTTGCCTTCCCCGGTGGGGTGCTCCGTGATGTCCGTCAACCACACCTGGTTGGGCGCGGCAGCGGAGAAATCGCGTTGCACGAGGTCGTCAAACACGGGCGGGCCCGGCCTGCCCGCCTTGCCGCGTTTCGCCGCTGCGTCGTGGACACCAGGCCCGCTTGGGACGCCAGCGACCACGCGGTCCTGCGCGCCATCGGCCACCCAGCAACGACGGCCTCATCCGCGAGGAACCGATACCCGAACTCAGGGTCGTCACGGTGAGCGTCGACCAGCGCGTTCATGCGATGCGCCTGCACCCACTGCGACGCCGTGACAGGCGCACTTCGCCACCGGTAATACGGCTGGCGAGCGATCTTCAGCACCCGACACGTCACCGTGACGGGCACCCCGTCAACGGCCAGCTCGCGGACGAGCGGGTAGATCATTTTGGGTGGCCACCGAGCTTCAGGTTGGCCTGCGACAAGTACGCGGCCGCACGCCGCAGCACCTCGTTCTCTTGCTCGAGCAGACGATTGCGGCGACGCAACTCCCGCACCTCCTGGGCCTGCTCCCGCGTCTCACCGGGCTTATCGCCGTCCTCGACATCGGCTTGACGCAGCCAGTTCGACAACGTCGCATGCGAGATCCCGAAGTCCTCGGCGATCTGTCTTTGAGGCGCCACACGGCGCCGGGCAACCGCGACCACGTCACGGCGGAACTCCTCAGGAAACGCTCTAGACATGACAACATCCTTCCACCGGGACCCTCCCGGATCCCAGAAGTCAGTTGTCACCTATCCCTGCACCACCTATCGGAGCCAGCCCCGCTTTTCCGGACACCTATCTTGGGATGATTGCTCCCGAGGAAGGAGTTCGGTATGCCTGCTGCGAAGCCGTTGGAGTTTCGTCGTCGAGCACTGGAGTTGGTTCGTCAGGGGGAGCGGCCCGCTCAGGTCGCCAAGACTTGGGGATCAGCGAGTCGGGTTTGCGACGGTGGATGGCTCAGGACGACATCGACGCCGGCCGCAAGGAGGGCCTACCACCGACGAGCAGCGGGAGCTCGTCGCACTGGCGCCGCAACCGGGGCCTTGAGATGGAGATCGAGATCCTCAAGCGTGCCAGCGCCTACTTCGCCCGGGAGAACGTGCTCCCAAAATAGGTTTCCGGCTCGTCCGCGAGCTCAGCCGCGACGGGATCCCCGTCGCGGTGGCGTGCCGGAAACTGAAGGTGTCTCGTGCCGGCTACTACGAGTGGTGGAACGGGCCCCCTCGGCCCGTGAAGTCACGGATGCGGCGCTCGACACATGATCTGCCGCCTTCACCGTGACTCCCGCGGCAACTATGGGGCCAAACGTATCCACGACGAGTTGTCCCATCGAGCACGCGGTCCGTGCTGTCGCAAATGCGTCGCCCGCCTCCTGCACCAAGCGGGCATCCATGGCGTCTCTCACGTGCGTAAGAACCGTTCCTGGCGGCAGGCAACAGTCCCCCACGATGACCTCGTGCAAACGCCAGTTCCGGGCGACCTCCAACCGGGTGTGGTTCACCGACATCACCCAACATCGCGCCCGTGACGGCTGGGTGTATTGCTGCGCGGTCGTCGACGCGTTCTCCCGCCGTGTGTGGGGTGGTCCATCGCTGATCGGCCCACTGCCGAACTCGTCAGCGGACGCCCTCGAGATGGCCCGCTGGCAACGCCGCCCGAACCGGGGACCATCGTTCACGCCGACCGAGGAGCTCAATACACGACATGGATTTTTGGCCACCGGCTCCGTCAAGCAGGACTGCTCGGGGCCATGGGCCGGGTCGCCTCCAGCGTGGACAACGCCCTGATCGAGTCGTTCTGGTCGAGGATGCAACGCGAACTCCTGGACCGGCAAAACTGGGACTCACGCGTCGAACTCGCCGGGGCGATCTTCGAATGGATCGAAGGGTTCTACAACCCCCGCCGCCGCCACACCAGCCTTACCGACCAGCGCGGCCGCTCCCTCAGCCCCGCCATGTTTGAAGCCCTTCACACCCGTGCCGAAATTGCGGCATGATCAACACACACCCCGTGTCCGGAAAAGCGGGGTTGGCTCCATCCCGCACCAGCCCCCTATGTATGGAACCGTATACGTGACTTCGGAACCCTTGGATGTCATCCTAGATCCGAACAACCCGAAGTCAGTGATGGAACTCGAACATGAAGGCGGGCACGGTCTTCAGGAAGCGTTAACCTCTACGACCTCGCTATTCCTGATTCAGCTAGCAGACAACTCCGTCGAGATGGCGTGGGCGTGGACTCACGGAAACACGCGAGCGTTCTTCTCTGGTTGCAACATGGTGGAGAAGATGGCCGGGTATAAGTCCGGGGGGTACACGAATTGTCTCTAAAAAGGATTGGTGGGATCTTAACAATAGCGATACTGACGCTTCTGTCCGGCTGCGTCGGCGTAACGGAGCACGAAAGTGATCCTATGCCGGTGCTCGTCTCGATGGACGCGGACGGTTGGTTACGCTTCGAATTCCCTATCTGCGCAGAGGACGCTCAGCCGTCGCTCACCATATCCGACTTCGGGATCGGCGGGTCCTCATCGGTCTCCTACTTTGCGCGCGGTCGAATTATCCCTTCGGACACGCTCGTGAGTGGGACCATCGATCCGTACACACTGGCCCATGGCACGGTCACGTCGGATCTTCCGCGAGAGAGTCTTCATCCATATTCGACGGATATCAGAGGGATCGACGACATTGGTCGACTCTCCGTATCCACGGACAACTATCACGCGTCGGCGAATATCGGCGATCTTGGTTTGACGCCCGGGAGCTCGGTCGTATTCGCGGGGTATCTTGGCCAATCTGGCTCATCGCTTCGTACGGTGATCGAGGAGACCGGACGCGCCGAAATCGAATCGTGGTGCAGCAGTCGACAGGCGATTAGCGGGCCGTGACGAGCGGACGCAGTGCATGGGGGCGTTGTCGTCGAACAAGACCTCAATCCCGTTTTTCGGAAGGGTAAGCAGGCTCCTGCGGGCGACGACGCCTACGAGTCGGGGCGCTTGCCGTGGTTCGCGTTGCTGCTGGCGTGGCGTCGTCGTCTGACCCGATGCCCGCACCGTCCGCAAGTCCGTCTCCGAGCGTGTCGTCGAGCCCGTCGCCGTCGATCTCGACCGGTCCGTCGCCGAGCCCGTCACCATCCCCGTCGGGGCCGCCCGCGACCCCGTCCGGGGCGACGTCTTCCCTGTCGTTGGTGTTCGGGGACCAGCAGGGTTCCGCGACGGTGATGATGGGGGTGACGCTGGACGCGTCGGGCGCGATGGCGCCGGCGTCGCTTGCCGATCCGGTCGCCCGCAACGCGTATACCCCGTATGGGGCGGTGCGGGGTGCGGACGTCTTGTCGATCGACCATGGGTGGTTGAACAAGGTCGCGGACGACACGGGGCTGGTGTATTTGGGCGCCCGGTACTTCGATCCGGTGGCGTCGAGGTTCGTGTCCCCGGACCCGCTGCTCAAGCCCATGGATCCGCGGACGTTGGACGCGTACATGTACGCGAACAACAACCCGATCAGCTACGCGGACCCGACGGGGCTGTACGCGTCCGAGGATGAGCAGATGTGCGGGCATTACGGATGTGTCGGGCCTACTGATGCCCCCGTGACCGTTAGCGCCGGGTACTACGGGTACGGTCCGACGCACTTCGGAGGCGGTACGGGTAGCCCCGGCGGACCGGGCGGCACCGTGACTTCACCGTCTCGGCCTACCCCATACGCACCCCCTTTGGCGTCCGACGGGGGATCGCCGGGTTGTCGGACGGTGAATTGCGAAATCTCTGGGCAGCCGGACGTTGCTGTCCATGCGCCGCAGGACGACGATTACGTCACGTACGACGGCAATCAATGCCTAGTAGGCTCTGCCTGCTGGGTCGATTGGGTCGATTACCAACTCACCCATGATCCCGCTGTTGATCGGGCGATAATTGCGTTCCTCGTTGGCGACGATTACCACGGGTGCGTCGACGGAAATTCCGGGTTCTTCGGCGGTGCATGGTCGTGCGTTCTACTCGCGACGACGATCTTTCCTGGCGGCGGTGAACTCTCAGATGCCGGTAAGGGGACGAAGGTAATCAAGTGGATCACGAAAGGAGAAAAGTACACCGACAAGGCGGCGAAACTCCCGAAAACGATTCACGGGGTTGAACGCCTGTTGGGGCGAGGATTCGACGAGCACGAGATAACGATGATCCTCTCTAGTAACATGAAGTACGAGCAGGCCGCGACAGGAGGTGTCGCCCACGTCGCGCAATTCGGGCGAAGTTATAGCGTTGTCGTGCTGGGCGAACGCGGATTGGTGACGTCGATGCGGGGCCTGTCCCGGAAGGACCTTGATCGACTCGCGCGGAAGTACGGTTGGACGGGCTACCCATGAGGATGACATACGACGCAACGGCCGACGCAGCGTACCTCTATTTGGTCGACGAGATCGCGCCCGGCGCCGCGGTCGAAACGAGGTTGGCGGACGTTCCTCTGAAGGATTCCGTCTTCGCGTTCGACTTCGATGTCGACGGTAAGCTCTTGGGGATCGAGATACTCGGGGCACTCCGAGTACTCCCCGCCGAGACTCTTCGCCGAGCCGAGTGACTCGCTCGGCGATCGACGACTTCCTCTCCCGCTCGCGTCACCGCGTGACGGCGCCGTACTTCGGGGCGACGGAGGTCACCGACCCGAACACGTCGGTCGGTTCGGCCGGGGACCTGACCGCGACCCGGTCGTACACGTTCGGAGGTGCGAGCGTCGCCGTGCAGGTGTCGGACGGCACGTCGTCGGCGTGGTCGTTGGTGCTCGGCGACCTTCAGGGTTCCGCGACGGTGATGATGGGGGTGACGCTGGACGCGTCGGGCGCGATGGCGCCGGCGTCGCTTGCCGATCCGGTCGCCCGTAACGCCTACACCCCATACGGTGCGGTGCGGGGCGCGGACAACCTTCCCACCGACCACGGGTGGCTCAACCAAGTCACGGACGAGGCCTCCACCGGGCTGGTGTATTTGAACGCCCGCTACTACGACCCGGAGGCCTCACGGTTCGTCTCCCCGGACCCGCTGCTCAAGCCCATGGATCCGCGGACGTTGGACGCGTACCGGTACGCGGAGAACAACCCCATCAGCTACACCGACGGTAACGGGATGTGCTCGACGAATGGGAACTGGGCATATGTCGGCGGTGTTCTAGAGCCGCCGTGCAATGAGGAAAACGGTGCCAAATGGAAGGGGATTAAGGCGCCGAGGCAGCCGGACTGGAATCACGGCGATTCCGGGTGGCAGTTGACCGGGGGCGGAGCGACTCGCCATGCGCCCGCCGACCCCAGCGTCTTGAACTATCTCGCTAGCCAAGGCATTCACATGAACGCCGACGGTTCGACCCTCTGCGAAACCCAGAAGTGTCTCGACAGCGGCGCCAACTATTGGGCGCCGGGAGCCGCCGCAGACGGAGGATGGCGCGACAAATCGAGTCCCGGTGACAAGCCCGACCCCTTAATTATGTTCGTAATCGGAGACGATATCGATCAGTGCAGTAACGGTTCCGGTTGGTTCATGAAGACGGCAGGGTGTGTGTCGCTCGGCATGAACTTCATCCCCGGCGTCGACGACGCGAAGTGGGGATTCAAGGGTCTCGGGAAGCTCGGGAAATGGGTCGCACGTATCTTCAAACACGGCGATGAAATCGCCGAAGTCAGGTGGGGAGTTGACGCACTATCTAAATCTGGTAGTCGAACCGTCTCTGGAGACCTGACGCGTGCTGGTCAAGAACTTGCGAAGCATTCTGGTGAGGGCGGGTTCCCGGTGGCCGTAGGGGCACCTGGAACTATAAGTAGGGTGGGTCAGCAACAACTTGACGATATCCTGACGGATCCGGGTACGGTGATCAGGGATATCGCGGGCGGGAACTTCAAAGGGGGGAAGTACTACATTGCACCTGACGGGCGTGGCGCAGCGTTCGACTCTTCGGGGGTCTTCCAGTATTTCGGAGTGTTCAACCCATGACGTATGAGTTGTTGGACCGTGCGATTGGTCACGGACTCTCGGCCATTCGGTATGTCACCTTACCTTGGGAGCAGGAACCGGCACGGGGGGCGATCGTCGACGCTGTCTCGCGTGCGATACTCCTAGAATTCGGAACCTTGAGGTCACAGGTGCGATGGACCCTCGAGCCTCCTGTCGAGAGGTTGACGGTGGAGGCACCGTCTCCGTGGCATACGCTCCCGTTGTCGAAGGTAGTCGACGTGAGCGACCGCTGGGCGGGGCTTATCGGCACTCGTCTGCTGCGACACGATATCGGATTTCAGGAGGTCGAGAGTGGTCGGGAACCATGGGCACTCTTATTGCACTTCGAGGATGCGCGCCGCCTACTGATTGCCTTGGGAGAACTCGACGACGGTGTCCCGAGGTACCTTCCCGACTCGCTGGTCGTGACCGAAGACGCCAGTATCGCGATGCACTACGTCCCGGGCGCGAGCGAGGGTTCGTTGTGGACGTGATGCCTGGGGGGTCGGGGGACTGATGGACGATATCGGGACGGCCCGTCTGCGGCGGCTGTGAATCGAGTGTCTCTCAACGCCCCAGCAGGGCGGACGCGTCGTCACGGAGCGCGGGAACGTGCCGCTCGACCGTCGCCCACACGACGTCGGGGTCGATGCGCCAGTACTCGTGGACGATGAGGTTGCGCTGCTCCTTGGGCAGGTGAGGCGGGACCGACGCGAGCCCCGCGTAGGCGTCGTCGCCGAGGGCGCCCAACGCCTCGCCGACGATGGTGAGGCACCTCAGTACGGCATCGTACGTGCGTTCGTCGGCGAGGGACGCGCGGCCCGTCGCCGTGTAGCGGACGATGCGATCGCAGGCCTCGACGACGTGGCGCAGACGCGCGGCGTCGCGCTCGGGGAGGTCGGCGCCGGTCACAGGACCAACGACCGCGCGACCAGGGCCTCCCGGGCGTCGTCGTCGAGCCCGCCCAGCGTGACCACGTCGACCGGGGCGCCGAGAAGCTCCGTCAGCTCCGCGCGCAACGCCGCCAGGTCGAACAGCGTGAAGCCGGGTCCCGTCTCCACCCACAGGTCGATGTCGGACTCGGGGCCATCCGTCCCCGCCGCGACGGACCCGAAGAGTCCGACGCGGGTGGCGCCGTGGGCGCGCGCGACGTCCACGATCCGCTCGCGCGACCGTGCCACGCGCACCAGGCGGGACGGCTCGCCGGCGGGGGGCGCGAGCAGGTATGACTCGAGGGCGGCCTCCACGACGGACGTGAGAGTGGGCCGGGCCGGCTGCGCGGCCATGAACTCATCCAGCGCGCGGGCGAGCTCGTCCGGCACGGTGATCGTCGCTCGGCGCATATCCCGAGGCTATCACCAGATGGTGAAGGTGGTGCGGACGCCTACCCGCGCTACGAGTTGGGGCGCTTGCCGTGGTTCGCGTTGCTGCCGGCACGGCTCTTGCGCTTGCGGCCTCTCTTGCTCATGGCGGACCTTTCGGTGGGGAGTTCGGGGGACGACCGCGCGGGGGCGTGACGTCGACCACTTATCTTCGCACACACCAACGCGCGTAGTAGCCTCAAGTAACGCCCTACGCACGCCGATGGAGAACTTGTGAGCGATCAACCCGTCTCGGTTATCCCGCTGCTCCACGCCTTGGCGAGCACCAACGGATCCGACCTGCACTGCAAGGTGGGCGCCGCCCCGCGCATCCGCGTCGACGGCCGCCTCCGGAAGCTCCAGGTCCCGCCGCTGCGGCCGGAGGACACGCGGAACATGGTCGCCCAGGTGCTGCCCGAGGACCTCGTGCTCGAGTTCCGGGAGACGCACGAGGCGGACTTCGCGTTCAGCCTTTCCGGCGTCGGCCGATTCCGCGTCAACGCGTACGTCTCCCGCGGCATGGAGAGCCTCGTGTTCCGCCGCGTCGCCGTGGGCGCCCAGTCGATGGCGGAGCTCGGCCTCCCCGAGGTGGTCGGTTCCCTCTCGCTCGAGCCGCGCGGCCTGGTGCTCGTCACGGGCCCGACCGGGTCCGGGAAGACCACCACCCTCGCGTCGATGGTGGACCTCATCAACACGTACCGCGAGGTCAACATCATCACGATCGAGGACCCCATCGAGGTCCTCCACCACGACAACAAGGCGATCATCTCCCAGCGCGAGGTCCGGTCCGACACCCTGGACTTCCACCACGCGCTCCGCGGAGCGATGCGCCAGGACCCCGACGTCATCATGGTCGGCGAGATGCGCGACGCCGAGACCGTCCGCGCGGCGCTTAGCGCCGCCGAGACCGGGCACCTCGTCCTCTCGACGCTCCACACCATCGACGCGCAGGACTCCGTCAACCGCATCGTCGACTTCTTCACGCCTCACGAGCAGATGCAGATCCGCACCACGCTCGCCCAGACGCTCCGCGGCATCATCTCCCAGCGCCTCGTCATGCGGGCCGACGGCTCGGGCCGGACGCTCGCCTGCGAGATCATGGTCAACACCGGGCGCACCGCGGAGGCGATCGTCGACCCCGCGTCGCAGCCGCCCATCCTCGACCTCATCGCCGAGGGCGCGTACTACAAGATGCAGACCTTCGACCAGCACCTCTTCGAGCTGGTACGCACCGAGATCATCAGCTACGACGAGGCGGTCTCGATCGCGACCCGCCCGCACGACCTGTCGGTCCAGCTGAAGAACGCGGGAGTGGTCGCGTAGCGAACCGCCGCCCCGCTACGCGTTCGCGGGAAGGCCCAACCACTCGCGCCACTGCGCGTTCAGCACGAGCCACGCCATGAGCCCGTACCCCGCGGCGCCCGGGGACGCCGTCCTCGCCCACCGCCATGTCCGTCAGCCACTGCTCGTGCGCCGCGAGCGGCCCGTACGTGTCGACGTAACGAGCCTCGCGCCGGAGCGCCGCCTCCTCGCACAGCGCCGCGAGCTCCGCGATCTGCGCGTTCTCGCGCGGCACGCTCGGCGGCGGGCCCACCACCATGGTCCGAAACCCCAGCGCCCGCGTCCGGTCGAGCGTGTTCGCCAGGTTGAAGCGCGTCATCGCGAGGCTCACACCCCGGCGGATGTCGTTGCGCCCGATCCCGAACACCACCGCGTTCGACGTCGCCCGCCCCACCCGGCGCATGACCTCCTCGTCCCACCGGAGCGCCATCTCGCCCGTCGTCTCTCCCGGGACGGCGAGCGAGTGGAAGATCAGGTCGACCTCGTCGGACGTGGTGCGCGACGCGACGCGCCCCGTCCACCCGAGCGCCTTCGGGTCACCGCGGCCCGCGACGAGCTCGTCCCCCACGAAGAAGACGTTCATCGCGCGAACGCCCGGGTCACGACGTCCTCCTGTTGGAGGGCGTGCTTGCTCGTCAGCCCGGACGCGGGCGAAGCCGAGGCCGGCCGCGACACCACGCCGAACGTCCGCTGCAGCGCGTGGTACGCGGACGAGCTGAGGTGCGTCCACGCCCCCTGGTTCTCCGGCTCCTCCTGGACCCACAGCAGCTCCGCGTCGCCGTACGGCGCGATCGCCTCGCGCAGCGCCTCGCCGTTCAGCGGGTAGAACTGCTCGATCCGCACGATGGCCGTGGACGTGTCGCCCAGCTCGTCGCGCTTGGCCGCGAGGTCGTAGTACACCTTGCCCGCGCACATCAGCACGCGCGTCACCCCCGTCGGGTCCATCTGCTCGGGCGTCCTTACCTCAGGAATGATCTCGCGGAATCGGCCGGAGGAGAACTCCTCGATGCCGGATTGTGCCGCGCGGAGGCGGAGCATGGACTTGGGCGTGAAGACGATGAGGGGGCGGCGAGGCCGGTTGTAGGCCTGGCGGCGCAGCAGGTGGAAGTACGACGCCGGGGACGACGGCATCGCGGCGACCATGTTGTTCTCGGCGCAGAGCTGGAGGAAGCGCTCGACGCGCGCGGACGAGTGGTCGGGGCCCTGGCCCTCGAAGCCGTGGGGCAGCAGCAGCGTGACGGACGAGGACTGCGCCCACTTCTGCTCGGCGGAGGAGATGAACTCGTCGATGATGGTCTGCGCCCCGTTGACGAAGTCGCCGAACTGGCCCTCCCACAGCACCAGCGCGTCCGGCCGCTCCACCGAGTAGCCGTACTCGAACCCGAGCGGCGCGTACTCGCTGAGCGGCGAGTCCACCACGTGGAACGACCCCTGCTCGCGCCGTGAGGTACAGCAGAGGCGTCCACTCGGAGCCCGTTCGCGCGGTCGTGGAACACCGCGTGGCGCGATGCGAACGTCCCGCGGCGGGAGTCCTGGCCGGCGAGACGCACGGGCACGCCCTCCTGGAGGAGGGTCCCGAACGCGAGGATCTCGCCGAAGCCCCAGTCGACGCCGCCCTCGCGCGTCATCTCCTCGCGCGCCGCGAGGAGCTTCTCGAGCTTCGGGTGGACGGAGAAGCCCTCGGGCGGGCGGCGGTGCGCCCGCCCGACGCGCTCGAGCTCGCCGTGCGGCGCGGCCGTCGTCCATCCCACCATGACCCCGGCGTCGGACGTCTGCGACGCCGGCACCTCGAGCCCGCTCACCGTCTCCGTGTGCTGCCCGGGCACGAACCGCTCCCGCGTCTCGACGAACACGCGCTCCAACTGGGCGAGGTAGTCCTTCGAGACCTCCTCCGCCTCCTCCTCCGTGATGTCTCCGCGGCGGATGAGCGACTCGGTGTAGAGGTGGCGGACGGGGCGCTTGCCCTCGATCAGGTCGTACATGCGCGGCTGGGTCATCGACGGGTCGTCGCCCTCGTTGTGGCCGCGGCGGCGGTAGCAGATCATGTCGATGATGACGTCGCGGCCGAACTCCTGGCGGTACTCGAACGCGAGGCGGGCGGCGCGCGCGCACGCCTCCGGGTCGTCGCCGTTCACGTGGAGGATCGGCACCTGGAAGCCCTTGGCCACGTCCGTGCAGTAGCGGGTCGAGCGCGACGACTCCGGCCCGGTGGTGAAGCCCACCTGGTTGTTGACGATCACGTGGATGGTGCCGCCCGTGCGGTAGCCGCGCAGGCCCGCCATGTTGAGGGTCTCCTGCACGACGCCCTGGCCGGCGAACGCGGCGTCGCCGTGGATGAGGATGGGCAGGACGGGCTTCTCGCCCTCGCTGACGTCGGCGCCGAGGCGGTCGAGCTTGGCGCGGACGATGCCCTCGAGCACGGAGTCCACGGCCTCGAGGTGCGAGGGGTTCGCGGCGAGGTAGACGTTGACGGTCTCGCCCGACTCCGCGGTGAAGACGCCGTCGGTGCCCAGGTGGTACTTCACGTCGCCGGAGCCGCCGCCGGTCTTCTCGATGGGGTTGCCCTCGAACTCGCTGAAGATCTGCGCGTAGCTCTTGCCCGCGAGGTTCGCGAGAACGTTGAGGCGGCCGCGGTGGGCCATGCCGATGCAGACCTCGTCGAGAGACGTGGCCGCGGCCTCGGAGAGCACGGCGTCGAGCAGCGGGATGAGCGACTCGCCGCCCTCGAGCGAGAAGCGCTTCTGCCCGATGTACTTGGTCTGGAGGAACGCCTCGAACGCCTCGGCCGCGTTGAGGCGGCGGAGGATGCGCAGGTGCTCGTCGCGCGACGGCTTGCGGTAGCCGGACTCGAGCCGCTCCTGCATCCACGTGCGCTGCGCGCGGTCCGCGATGTGCATGTACTCGACGCCCATGGTGCGGCAGTACGCGTCGCGCAGGCGCGAGAGCACCTCGCGCATCCGCTGACGGTCGCGGCCCGCGAACCCGCCCGTCGGGTAGACGCGGTCGAGGTCCCACAGGGTGAGGCCGTGCGTCTGGATGTCGAGGTCCGGGTGCTTACGCGGGCGGGACGTGAGCGGGTCGACGTCCGCCATGATGTGCCCGCGCGAGCGGTACGAGTGGATGAGCTCCGCGATGCGCGCGGGTTTGACCGCCTCGGCCTCCGGCGACGTCGCGCCGTCCTGGACCCAGCGCACGGGCTCGTAGGGGACGCGGAGCGACCGGAACACACGGTCGTAGAAGCCGTCGTGGCCGAGCAGCTTGGTGTGCACGAGCGCGAGGAACTCGCCGGACTGCGCGCCCTGGATCACGCGGTGGTCGTACGTCGACGTGAGCGACATGACCTTCGAGACGCCCAGGTGGGCGATCGTGTCGGTCGACGCGCCCTGGTACTCGGCCGGGTAGTCCATCGCGCCGACGCCGATGATCGTCCCCTGCCCGGACATCAGGCGCGGGACCGAGTGCTGGGTGCCGATCGTGCCCGGGTTGGTCAGCGAGATCGTCGTGTCCTGGAAGTCCACCGCCTGGAGCGTGCCCGTCGCGCGCCCGCCGGACCACGTCGTCGTACGCCGCCCAGAACTGCGCGAAGTCCATCTCTCCCGCGCCCTTGATGTTCGGCACGAACAACTGGCGCGGCGCCGTCCGGGCTTCGCCACGTCGATCGCGATGCCGAGGTTGACGTGCGGCGGGGTGACGACGAACGGCTTGCCGTCCTCGACCGCGAAGTGGGCGTTCATCGCGGGCGACTCCGCGAGCGCCTCGATGCAGCGCGTAGCCGATCAGGTGCGTGAAGGAGATCTTCCCGCCGCGCGTGCGCTCCATGTGGTTGTTGATCACCACGCGGTTGTCCATGAGGAGCTTGACGGGCACGGAGCGCACCGAGGTCGCCGTGGGGACCTCGAGGCTCTTCTCCATGTTCTCGACGACGCGCGCGGCCTGGCCGCGCAGGCGCTCGGCGCCCTCGGTGACGCCCGGGACGTGCGCGCTCGCCCTCGCCCAGGTCCTGGAGGTACGACGCGGTGGGCGCCTGGGCGGTCGCGATCGGCTGCGTGAGCGGTGGTCTCGGGGGGCGACGGCGCGGCTCGGCGGCGGGGGTCGGAGCGGGTGCGGCGGGGGAGCCGGAGCGGCGGGTCGGCGCGGGCGCGCGGGCGCGGCCGGCGACTCGGCATCCGGCGACGGCTGCCGCGTCGTGCGAGCCCGTGAGGAGCGACGTCACGGACGCGGAGTCGATCCCGCGGGCGACGGAGCGCGAGGACTCGTTCGAGGGAGTCTCGGCGGACACTGGCCACTGGCCTTCCTGGCGCGCGTGCGTCCTGACGTGGGTGACGATGTCCTGTCCATCCTAAGCCAGACCGGACCTTCGTCGGAGGCGGCGAGCCCGGCCCGGTGGTATTCCTCGCCGCCCCCCGCGCGCCTATGCTGGGCGTCAGTATGGACCGACATAGGTGGCGCCCGTGACGTCCTCGTGGATCCTTGTGGGCCTGGGCGCCCTGCTCACCCTCGGCACCGCCGTGTTCGTCGCCGCCGAGTTCTCCTTCGTCGCCCTCGACCCGTCGCGCGTGGACGCGTCCACGCGCCACGGCCGGCGCGTCTCCCGCGCCCTCCGGACGCTCTCGACGCAGCTCTGGGGCGCGCAGGTTGGCGATCACGGTCTCCACCATCCTCCTCGGCTACACCGCGCAACCCGCCCTCACGCGGCTCCTCCGCGTCCCGCTCGCAGGACACCGCGCTCAGCCGCGCCGCCGTCGGCACCACGGCCGCCGTCGTCTCGCTGGTCGTCATCAACGTCTTCTCCATGCTCTTCGGCGAACTCGTGCCCAAGAACATCGCGCTGAGCGAGCCCGCGAAGGTCGCGCGCCTCACGTCGCCGCTCACCATCGGCTTCAGCGACGGTACTCCGGCCGCTCATCCGCGTCCTCAACGGCATCGCCGGCGCGATCCTGCGCCTGTTCGGCATCGAGCCGCGCGAGGAGCTCGCCGGGGGCCGGTCGCCCCAGGAGCTCGCCGCGCTCGTGCGTCGCTCCGCCGAGGCGGGGACCCTCGACCCGTCCACCGCGCTGCTGCTCAAGAACTCCCTCGACTTCGACGCCCTCACCGCGCTCGACCTCATGACGGACCGCACCCGCATGGCCGTCCTCGAGAAGGACGCGACCGCGGCGGACGCCATCGCGGCGGTGCGCGCGACCGGCCACTCGCGCTTCCCCGTCATCGACGGCTCGCAGGACGACATCGTCGGGCATCGTCCATCTCCGCGCGGTGATGGGGGTGTCCGTTCCCGAGGCGCGACCGCACGTCCGGTGAGCGACCTGATGATGCCCGCGCCGCGCATCCCCGAGACGATCGCGGCGGGTCCGCTCCTCGAGGAGCTGCGCGGCGTCGGGCACCAGATGGCGATCGTCGTCGACGAGTACGGCGGCACCGCCGGCCTCGTCACGCTCGAGGACGTGGTCGAGGAACTCGTGGGAGAGGTCGCCGACGAGCACGATCGACGCCGCGTCGACGTCTACCGCACCCCCGACGGGGGGTGGAGCGTGCCGGGTCTGCTCCGGCCCGACGAGGTCCTCGAGGTCACCTCCCTCGTCGTGCCCGACGATCCCGCGTACGAGACGGTCGGCGGCTACGTGATGGCCCGGCTCGGGCGCATCGCCGAACCGGGCGACCAGGTGGGCGACGGCGACGTCCGCGTCCGGGTCGAGCGCGTCGACGGGCGGCGCGTCGACCGGGTCAGGATCTGGTCCGAGGCGCCGGGGAGGACGAGTCGTGACCTTCGCGCTCCTCACCGTGGCGCTCCTCGCCGGCAACGCGTTCTTCGTCGGCGCGGAGTTCTCCATCATCTCGGCACGGCGCAGCTCGATCGAACCGCGCGCGGAGGCGGGCGGGCGCGCCGCCCGGATCGTGCTGTGGGCCATGGAGAACGTGTCGCTCATGCTCGCGTGCGCCCAGCTCGGCGTCACCGTGTGCTCCGTGTCGCTCGGCGTCGTCGCCGAGCCCGCCCTCGCCCACGCCATCGAGCCGCTCACCGACGCGCTGAACCTCCCCGACGGGCGTCGCTCACGGCGTCGCCGCCGCCGTCGCGCTCCTCCTCGTCGTCGGGCTTCACGTCATCGTGGGCGAGATGGTGCCCAAGAACGCCGCCGTCTCAAGCCCCGACCGCGCCGCCCTGGTGCTCGGCCCGCCGCTCGTCGCCATCGCCCGCGTCCTCAAGCCGCTGATCGTCACCCTCAACTGGACGGCGAACGTCGTCGTCCGCGCCGTCGGCATCCAGCCCCGGGACGAGGTGTCGAGCGCGTTCACCGCGGACGAGGTGCACAGCATCGTCGAACGCTCGAGCGCCGAGGGCACGCTCGACGACGCGCACGGCCTCCTCACCGGGGCGCTCGAATTCTCCGACAAGACGGCAGGCGACGTCATGGTGCCGCTCGCGAAGGTGCGATCCGTCCCGTTGGGCGTCACGGTCGAACAGGTCGAGGAGTTGGTCGCGGCCTCGGGGCACTCCCGTCTTCCGGTCTCGGACGGCAAGCGCCTCGTCGGGTACCTCCACGTCAAGGACGTCCTGTACGCGCGGCCGGGCGAGCGCGAGGAGGCGGTGCACGCCTGGAGGGTGCGCGCGCTTCCCGAGGTGCCGGCGGAGGCGGAGGTCGAGGACGTGCTCGCCCGGATGCGTCAGACGGGCGCCCACGTCGCGAGCGTCGGGAGCGGCGGGAAGGTTGTCGGCGTTGTCTTCCTCGAGGACATCATCGAGGTTCTCGTGGGCGAGGTGAGCCAGGCGCTTCGAGGGTGACGAATGCATCATTTCGGTCGCCTTCCGGCTCCGGCTCGCTCGGGGTAGACTCGCCTTCGGCGACATAACGCCGTGAACGTTCGCGCGCCCAACGAGTCGAGGAGGAAACGTGGATCCGCACCCGTCCCTCCCCGAGGAATTCGGGAGATGGTACGGGCACCGGCGCCTCTGGCGTCACGTGACCACGCAAGAGATCGCGCTCCGCGTCAACCACCGCCGTCGCAAGATCTCCGTCCGGGCGGGCGTCATCGCGTCCTTCGCCCTCGCGATGGTCATCTACCCGGTCTTCGGGACGCTCTCGCCCGCGGCCAACGCCCTCCAGAACGTCCCCGGCGTCACGATCGGACAGGCGCCAGACACGATCGACGTCGTGCTCGGCAAGGCGCCCGGCCTCACCCCGGAGGCCCTCCCGGCACCCTCGATCGAACAGACCACCCACTTCCTCGCGACGTCGAACAAGTTCTCCCCGAGCGCGTACCTGCCGAGTTGCGACGGGATCCGCGTCGACAAGGGATCGAACGGCCACCTCGACCCCTCCACGCTCTGCGTCCTCTGGGACGGCGTCCACTACCTCCGCGCCGACGCTGCCGTCGCGCTCGCCGAACTCAACCACCGATTCCGGTTGCGGTTCGGCCGGAACCTCTGCCTCGCGAGCGCCTACCGATCGGTGGGGGATCAGGCCGCGGTGAAGGCCGTCCGCGGGCACCTCGCCGCGCGCCCGGGCCAGTCCCCCCACGGCTGGGGTATCGCGATCGACCTCTGCTACAGCGACTACCGCGGGACGTTCGGCGACTGGTGGAAGGCGAACGCCGGCGCGTACGGATGGATCCATCCGCACTGGGCCGAGACGTCACTCTGGGAGCCGTGGCACTGGGAGTACGGCTACGAGCACGCGAACGGCTCGGCATCCTCGACGAACGCGAACCTCGACGCGCCCCCGGTCGACAACTCCGTGCCGGACGTCACGATCCATACGACGCCGACGCCGACGCCCACGCCCGCGCCGTCGCCCTCGCCGTAGCGGACGCGTCCGTCGTCTGGCCTATGCCCGCGTGACCCAGAGCAGCACGCCGTCCGCGCGCGGCGCCTCGATGCCTCGTACGGCCAGCACCCGTCCCGTCGCCTCCGCCGTCCACGTTCGCGGACCGTCCTCGCCCGCGGGAGTCGCGTCGACCACGCGGTACGTCCGCGAGGGATCCAGCCCGGGCAGGCGGACGACGTTCGCCGCGCCCGCCGCGCCGACGCACGAGTAGAGCGCCTCGCGGCCGTTCCGGGCGACGACGCCGTTGACGCGGGGTAGGGCGACGTCTCGTAGGGCCGCGTCACCCCGGGCCGCGTCGCTTCGAACCACGTCACCCGAGTGCAGCAGGGCGCGGTGGCGCTTGTGCGCCTCGATCCACGGGCGCAGCGCCTCCCGCGCCGGGGCGCCGTCCGAGCCGATCCCGAGGTTCGCCACCCCCAGGTGGCAACCGATCGCCGCGAGGGCGTCGCCGGAAGGCCGTGCGCCGCGCGCATCGAGATCGACGCGCACCGACTCCGGCGGGATCAGCGTGACGACCCCGAAGGCGACCGGCGCGTCCGCCCCGGTCGCCGCGTCGTCCGCCACCTCGTCGGCGTGGCACAGCGCCTCGAGGTCGATCCGCCCGCCGCCCGCCCGCACCTCGACCTCGATGCCCGGGAACGCCGCCCTCATCCCGTCCACCAGCCGGTAGAACGCCTGGGTCTGGGCGTGGCCGATCGCGCGGCCCGTCGCCGAATTGCCCGCCTCGAGGAGGTCGCGCCCGTGACCGAGCGTCACGTGCGCCGGGCGTATCTCCGCGACGAGCGCGCGGAGCCTCTCCTCGACGAACGCGTACGCCTCGGGATGCGTGAGGTCGACGACCTGCCTCCCGTTCCGCTCCAGCGGAAGGCGGAGGCTCGCTCCCGCGACGGACGCCTGCGCGATCCACTCGGGATGCTGACGGGCGAGGTCGCTCGTCGGGCCCGCCATCTCCGGTTCGAAGCCGAGGCCGAACTCCATGCCGAGGTCCCGCACGTAGCCCGCGAACGGGACGAGGCCCTCGGGGAAGAGGGTCTTGTCGACGTACCAATCGCCGGGGCCGTCGCCCTTCGACCAGCCGTCGGTGAGCACGAAGAGCTCCGCGCCCACGTCGGCCGCGGCGTCGGCGAGGGCCGTGAGCGCCGGGACGCCGCCGTCGGCGCGCGCCGTCACCGCGACGGGGCGCGGCTTCGTCGGGCGGCCGTCGCGCGAGCGCGCGTGGCGGTGGAACCTGGACGTAACGTCGTCGAGGCCGTCGCCGTGGGCGAAGTAGACCCATGGTCCGACGTACTGCTCTCCGGTGCCGAGCCGCGCCTCGCCGGGGTAGAGCAGCTCGCCGCCGCCGAGCATCGCGAGACCGCCTTCGCGGCGCTCGGCGACGTGGCGCATGTTGCCCGACCATGCGACGTGCGCCGCCCACGCCTCGCCGGCGCGATACCCGAATCCGGGGACGCCCGCCGCCACGATCAGGGGGGACTCGGGCCCGGGCTTGCCTCCTCTCGACTCCCAGGCGCGCAGCCCCGGTGCGAACGCGCCGCGGTGGGCCAGCCTCCCGGACGGGCCCGTCGCGAGGTCGACGAGTTCGGTCGCCTCCGGCGGCACCGGGAGGAGAAGGGTGAGGGCGTCGAGCGTGTACGCGCCGCCGCCGCCGGCGTCCGTCGTGCCGGGGCCGGTGCTCCCGAGGGTCGCCCGCGCCCGCACGAGCCCGGACGCGAGCATCTCGATGGTGACGACGAGCGTCAGGTCGGCGATCGCGTCCGTGGCCCGGGCCACGAGGCGCTGCACGGCGCGATCGCGCTCGCCGTCCGTCTCCACCTCGACCGACGCGACGGCGAAGCGCGTGGAGTGGTCGCGGCCGTCCCGGTGGCCCGCGACGCCGGGCGTACGCGTCCAGCCGTACGTGTGCTCGGGCAGCACGGCGGGCGTGTCCCCCGCGCTCGCGGTCAGGGCGTCGAGCGCGGGTTGCGGGAGGTCGCCGAGGTCCGCGCC
The DNA here is from genome assembly GCA_963823015.1 of uncultured Actinomycetota bacterium. Lineage (GTDB taxonomy): Bacteria > Actinomycetota > Actinomycetes > Actinomycetales > Demequinaceae > JAFGBM01. Next base: position 246,942 of record CAWGJW010000004.1, read on the forward strand.
CCAGTGGACGACGCGGGGGAGCCTGCCGCCGCCGACGGCGAGGACGAGGGAGACGTCCGAGGCCCGGAAGTGGACGACGCCGACGCTCACCTTGGGCATGGCCCGAGCCTAGCGGTGGGGACGCGCGTCACGCCGCCGGTCGAGGCGCGACCACCGGGTACTCGTGAAGGACGTGCTCGGCGGCCTCTCGCCCCAGGCGGATGAGCGTCGGCAGGTCCTTCCGCACCCACTGGGATCGCGGACCGAGCTTGGGTTGGATGAGCGTGACGTCGGGGCGGATCTCCCACTCGTGGATGTGGGCGGAGGTGTGCGTCTTCGGGGTCAGGTCCCACTCGGGCACGAGCCTGACGGCGATCACGTGCGCGGCGCCCATCTCGAGCGCGTACTCGACCGGCAGGTTCGCGACGAGACCCCCGTCGACGAGGATGCGTCCGTCGACGTGAGCGGGACGGAAGAGTCCGGGGACCGACATGGAGGCGCGGAGGGCGTCCGCGAGGCTTCCGGTTCGGAGCTCGACGGGTTCGCCGGTCGCGACGTCGGTCGCGATCGCCACGAACGGCACGGGGAGGTCCTCGATCGCGATGTCGCCGCCGAGTTTCTTCAGCGTGCGGCGGAGTCGCTTCGTGTCGAGGAGGCCGAGTCCGGGGATGAGGGAGAGGTCGCCCACGTCCCGCCAGTCGAGCTTCAGAACGAGGCGTTCGAGGCGGTAGGGGTCGAACCCGCTCGCGTGCGCGGCGCCCATGAGCGCGCCGGCCGAGGTTCCGGCGACGATCGTCGGGCGGATTCCCCGCTCATGGAGAACCTGGAGGACGCCCACGTGCGCGGCGCCGAGCACCCCTCCGCCCCCGAGCGCGAGGCCGACGTCTCGCATCGTCCGTAGGTCCGTGGCGGCGTCCACCCTTTCATCGTACGGCGGCGGGCGTCCCGGATTCGGCGCGGCTCACACCCTGTTGATCTCGCCGACTCCCGTGACGTGCGAGGTGACGACCGGGTCGCCGGAGTAGCGGATCTCGCCGACCCCCGTCAGCTCGGCGTCGAGCGTCACGGACGCGGCGACCTTGATGGACCCGACGCCCGCCAGGCGTGCCGTGACGTGGTCCGCGAGCAGCGGGAGAGAGTCGATCGAACCGGTCCCGCCGACGACCGCGACGAAGGTTCCCGCTCGGCCCTCGGCCTTCACCTCCCCGGTTCCCGCGAGGGCGATCGCGAACTGCGGGGTGTCGATGCCGGAGATGTCGACGGTGCCGGCGCCGAGGATCTGCACCGACGTGATCGTCGGCGCGTGCACGACCACCTCGACCCTGCCCGCCGAACCGACGTGTTCCTCGTCGATCACGAGCGTCGTCCCGATCACGCTCGTGTGCACGTCGCCCACGACCTTGTCTCCGGCTCGGATCGTGATGGAGTACGCCTCGCCCGCGACGATCGTCGTGTCGACGGCGCCGCGGATCTCGATGGCGTCGAACGTGTCGGTCGTACGCGTCTCGACGACCGTGTCGCCCGCAAAGCGCTGGGAGATGGGGTCGCAGCCGACCAGGGCGCCGGCGAGCGCGACGACGGCGAGGGAAGAAAGGACGATTGCGCGGCGTTCCATCGGTGCTCCTTGTGCGGTTGTCTCCGACGCTAGCGTCCCGGCCCGCGCGAGGACATCCCGCTCGCGGATGACCCGGGCGAGCACAATCTCGGGGTGAACCCTCAGGTGGACATCAGGGCCGCTACCCTGGGATCGTAACGTTTCGATACGCACGTAGGAGATGACGGAAATGAAGCAACGGACCCTCGGCAACCGCACGGTCAGCGCCATCGGACTCGGCGGCATGCCGATGTCGATCGAGGGGCGCCCCGACGAGGCTCAGTCGATCGCGACGATCCACGCGGCGCTCGACGCCGGGATCACGCTCATCGACACGGCCGACGCCTACCACCTCAAGGCCGGCGAGGTCGGGCACAACGAGGAGCTGATCGCCAAGGCGCTCAAGTCCTACGGAGGCAACACCTCCGAGGTGCTCGTCGCGACCAAGAGCGGCCACCTCCGCCCGGGTGACGGCAGCTGGACGCAGAACGGCGACCCGGAGTACGTCAAGACCGCGGCCAAGGCGTCGCTCAAGCGTCTCGGCGGCGACGCGATCGGCCTCCACCAGTTCCACCGGCCCGACCCGAAGGTCCCGTACGCCGACTCGATCGGCGCGCTCAAGGACCTCCTGGACGAGGGCGTGATCGAGCTCGCCGGCATCTCGAACGCGAGCGTCGAGCAGATCAAGGTCGCGCAGGGGATCCTCGGCGAATCCCTGGTGTCCGTGCAGAACCAGTTCTCGCCGACGTTCGTGTCCAGCTACGGAGAGCTGGAGTACTGCGCGTCGCAGGGCCTCGCGTTCCTGCCGTGGAGCCCGCTCGGCGGGATCGGCGGCGCGGGGAAGGTCGGCCAGAAGCGCGCGGAGTTCGCGCGCGTGGCCGAGGCGCACGGCGTCAGCCCACAGCAGGTCACGCTCGCGTGGGAGCTTGCGCTCGCGAACGTCGTCCTTCCAATCCCGGGCGCGTCGCGCCCGGCGTCGATCCAGGACTCCGCCCAGGCGCCGGAGCTCGAGCTGACGGCCGACGAGGTCGCCGCGCTGAGCACGGTCCTTTCCGCCTGAGCAGCGACAGGGGGGCGCCCTTCGGGGCGCCCCCCTTTGTCGTCGCTAGGCGATGGTGCGTCGGTAGGCGGCCATCGCGATCGCGTACGCCACGACGAGGATCGCGACGCACCACGCGAGCGCGACCCAGATTTCCGAGCCGACCGGGTCGCCCGCGAACAGCGCGCGGACCGCGTCGACGATCGACGTCACGGGCTGATGCTCGGCGAACGCGCGGACGGGGCCGGGCATCGTCTCGGTCGGCACGAAGGCCGAGCTGACGAAGGGAAGGAACACCAGCGGATACGAGAACGCGCTCGCGCCGTCGACGGACTTCGCCGTGAGGCCGGGGATCACGGCCAGCCACGTGAGCGCGAGCGTCAGGAGCGTGAGGATGCCGACGACGGCGAGCCACGCCAGCACGCCCGCCGCCGAGCGAAACCCCATGGCGACGGCGACCACCACCACGACGGCGACCGAGATCGCGTTGGCGACCAGCGAGGTCAACACGTGCGCCCACAGGATCGACGAGCGCGCGATCGGCATCGACTGGAAACGCGCGACGATCCCTCCCTGCAGGTCGAGGAAGAGCCGGAAGGCCGTGTACGAGATGCCCGTCGCGATGGTGATGACGAGGATGCCCGGGAGCAGGTACGCGACGTACGAGTCCGCGCCCGAGTTGATCGCGCCGCCGAGCACGTACACGAACAGGAGCAGGAACCCGATGGGCATGAGCGTGGTCGTGATGACGGTGTCCATGCTCCGCGTGATGTGGCGCAGCGATCGACCGGTAAGCACGGCCGTTTCGGAGAGGAAGCGAGTGATCATGACGGTTCCTTCCGGGACGTGCCGACGACGGAGAGGAAGACCTCTTCTAGGGTCGGCTGCTTCTCGACGTACTCGACGGTCGCGGCCGGGAGCAGCTTCTTGAGCTCGGCGAGCGTGCCGTTCACGATGATCCGGCCTTCGTGGAGGATCGCGATGCGGTCCGCGAGGTTCTCGGCCTCATCCAGATGTTGGGTCGTGAGCAGCACCGTCGTTCCGTGCCCCGCGAGCTCCCTCACCGCCTTCCACACCTCGAGGCGCCCCTCCGGATCGAGCCCGGAGGTCGGCTCGTCGAGAAAGACGACGGGCGGGTCCCCGATGAGGCTCATGGCGATGTCGAGCCGGCGGCGCATCCCGCCGGAGTACCCGGCGGTCCGCCGCGCGCCCGCCTCGGTCAGCGCGAACCTCTCCAGCAGGCCGTCCGCGATCGCGCCGGGGTCGGGCAGGTGCCGCAGTCGCGCCACCATCACGAGGTTCTCGCGTCCGGTGAGGATCTCGTCGACGGCCGCGAACTGTCCGGTGAGGCTGATGGCCTCCCTCGCCCGCGCCGCCTCCCCGCGGACGTCGTGCCCCACGACGCTCGCCTCGCCGGCGTCGGCGCGGAGCAGCGTCGACAGGATGTTGACGAGCGTGGTCTTGCCGGCGCCGTTGGAGCCGAGGAGGGCGAAGATGCTGCCGGGCGTGACGTCGAAGTCCACGCCGCGCAGCACGGACAGGTCCTTGTAGGACTTCTCGAGACCGCGGACGCGGATCGCGGGCGCGGCCGCGGCGGGCGTCATGCCCGGTCGCCCGCGGCGCGGTCGATAGCGGCGTTCAGGCGGTCCCGCTCCTTCCTGATCCACTGCCCGTCCGCGTAGTTCCGGACGAAGTCCTCCGCGAACGCCACCGGGTCGTCCCCGACGATGTCGCGGACGGGCGTGCCGCTCGCCGCGCTCTGTTCGATCAGGTCGGCGAGGTCGTCGAGCATCGACACGGCGACGGTCCCCTTGGAGACGGCCCCGAAGTAGGTGAGGTACCTCGTGAGCGCCTCGAGCGTCTCGCGGTAGGCCGGGGGAAGCGCGGCGAGGCGCTTCTTGTACTGCCGGTACCGCTTCTTGTCGTCGAGCGATCCCGTGACCGTTTCGATCCATCGTGCGGCCATGTCTACTTTCCTCCTTCGCGGAGCTGGTCCAGGCGTGCGGCGAGGAAGCCCCAGGTCGTCCAGAATTCGTTGAGGTCGTCGCGCCCCTTCGCGTTGAGCTCGTAGACCTTGCGCGGAGGTCCCATCTCGGAGGGGACCTTCTTCACGTCGACGAGGCCCTTCTGCTCGATGCGGATGAGCAGGGCGTAGACGGTGCCCTCGGCGATGTCGGAGAAGCCCGCGTTCGCGCAGACGCGCGGTGATCTCGTAACCGTAGGCCGGGCTCGCGAGCAGGATCGCGAGGACGATGCCCTCGAGCGTGCCCTTGAGCATCTCGGTCATCTGCTTGCCCACCGGAGCCACCTTCCGCTACTCAGCATTACTGACTACCAGTACATAGTAACGCTAAATAGCGAACGTGCAAGGGCGATCTTTCGTGCGGGGAGTGTGGGGGAGGGGCGCCCTCGACAGGAATCGAACCTGCGACCTTCGGTACCGGAAACCGGCGCTCTATCCGCTGAGCTACGAGGGCAGCGCGGGGGTCTCCCGCAGCAGTTGAGACTACCAGCCGCGCCCCTTCCGCCGCGCGGCCCTTCCCCGCCCGGCACGCCCGCCGACGTCGCGCGGATAGACTCGTGCGGTGACCCCCGAGGAACTCTCCGCAGCGATCCGCGCCTGCCTGGCCGAGGCCGTCGGGGCGGGGGAGATCGCCCTCGACGAATCCGCGATCCCCGAGCCTCGCGTCGACCGCCCGAAGGACCCGGCGCACGGCGACTGGGCGACCAACGTCGCCATGCAGGTCGCGAAGGCGGCGGGGCGCCCGCCACGCGAGATCGCCGACGCCCTCGTCGCCCGTCTGGCGTCGCGGCCCGGCATCGCGTCCGCCTCCACGGCGGGGCCGGGATTCATCAACGTCCGCCTCGACGCGGGCGCCGCGGGAGAGCTCGCGCGGACGATCGTCGAGCGCGGCGAAGCCTACGGGCGGGGCGACGCGATGGCCTCCCTGACCGTCAACCTCGAGTTCGTCTCCGCGAACCCGACCGGCCCCATCCACCTCGGGGGCACGCGGTGGGCCGCCGTCGGCGACAGCCTCGCCCGCATCTTCGAGGCGCAGGGCGCGCGGGTGATCCGCGAGTACTACTTCAACGACCACGGCGCGCAGATCGACCACTTCGCCGAGTCGCTGCTCGCGGTGGTCCTGGGCGAGGACACGCCCGAGGGCGGCTACGGCGGCCAGTACATCCAGGACATCGCCGACGAGGTGATGGTCGAGGCCATGGAGGCGGGAGACAAGGACCCGATCGAGCGCCCGCGCGAGGAGGCGGTCGAGTTCTTCCGCGACCGCGGCGTCAAGCTGATGTTCGCGGAGATCAAGGAGTCCCTGCACGACTTCGGCGTCGACTTCGACGTGTACTTCCACGAGGAGTCGCTCCACGAGTCCGGGAAGGTCGACCGCGCCGTGCAGGAGCTCAAGGCGTCCGGCGCCCTCTACGAATCCGAGGGCGCGTGGTGGCTCCGCTCCACGGACTTCGGCGACGACAAGGACCGCGTGGTCATCAAGTCCGACGGGAACGCGGCGTACATCGCGGGCGACATCGCCTACATCCGCGACAAGCACGAGCGGGGCGCGGACCTCTGCGTCTACCTGCTCGGCGCCGACCACCACGGGTACATCGCCCGGCTCAAGGCCGCCGCGGCCGCGCTCGGCTACGACCCCGACTCGGTCGAGGTCATCATCGGGCAGATGGTGAACCTGGTGAGGGGCGGCGAGCCCGTCCGCATGTCCAAGCGAGCCGGGACCGTCGTGACGATGGAGGACCTGGTCGACGCCGTCGGGCGGGACGCCGCGCGCTACGCGCTCGCGCGCTCGAGCGTCGACTCGACCATCGACATCGACCTCGACCTCCTCGCATCCGCGACGAACGCCAACCCGGTGTTCTACGTCCAGTACGCGCACGCCCGCGCGTCGAACGTCGCCCGCAACGCGGGGGAGTACGGCATCGCGCGCGACCAGGCGTTCGCGCCCGAGACGCTCACCCACGAGACCGAGACCGCCCTGCTCGGGCTGCTCGGCGAGTTCCCGCGCGTCGTCGCGCAGGCCGCCGAGTTCCGCGAGCAGCACCGCGTCGCCCGCTACCTCGAGGAGCTCGCCGCCGCGTTTCACGGCTGGTACGACCGCACCCGCGTCACCCCGGTGGGCGACGAGGAGGTCGCCGACGTCCACCGCACGCGGCTGTGGCTCAACGACGCCGCCCGCCAGGTCTTCGCCAACGGGTTGGGCTTGCTGGGCGTCGGCGCCCCGGACAGGATGTAGGGATGAATCCCGAGCGCGTCGCCGACCTGCCCGCGCACGTGTGGTCCCGCACCGTGGAGCGCGCGCCGGACGGCACCCTCACGGTCGGCGGGTGCGACGTCGGCGCGCTCGCCGCCGAGTACGGCACGCCCCTGTACGTCGTGGACGAGGAGGACATGCGCGGCCGCGCCGGGGCGTTCCGCGACGAGTTCGCGGCGGCGTTCGGCGAGCACGGCTCCACGTGCGAGGTCTTCTACGCGGGCAAGGCGTTCCTGTGTTCCCAGGTCGCGCGTTGGATGCGCGACGACGGGCTCGGCATCGACGTCGCGTCCGGGGGTGAGCTCGAGCTCGCGCTCCGCGGCGGTATGCCTCCCGCCCGCATCGCGTTCCACGGCAACAACAAGTCCGAGGCGGAGCTTCGACGCGCCATCGAGGCGGGCGTCGGGCGCATCGTGATCGACTCGCTCGACGAGATCGACGTGATCGCCGCCATGGCGGCGGAGATGGGCGCGACCCCCGCGGTCGCCGTTCGCGTGACGACGGGCGTCCACGCGGGAGGGCACGAGTACATCGCCACGGCCCACGAGGACCAGAAGTTCGGGCTGTCGCTCGCCTCCGGAGCCGCGCTCGAGGCGATGCGGCGGTGTCACGCCTCACAATCGCTCACGCTCGCGGGGATCCATACGCACCTGGGGAGCCAGATCCTCGCGCTCGACGCGTTCGAGGAGAGCGCCGCACGGATGCTCAGCCTCCGCACGGAATTCGCGCGCGAGAGCGGCGTCGACGTGCCCGAGGTGGGGCTCGGCGGCGGGTACGGGATCGCCTACACCGAGGGCGAGGAGGCGCTCGTCGCCGCCGACGCCGCGCGGGGTATCGCGGGCGCGGTCGCGCGGGCCATCGCCTCGGTGGGCGGCACGTGGCCGTCCTTCACCATCGAACCCGGCCGTGCGATCGCCGGACCCGCGGGCCTGACGCTCTACGGCGTCGGCGCGACGAAGGTGGTGCGCCTGGACGACGGGGGCGAGCGCCGCTACGTCGCGGTCGACGGCGGGATGAGCGACAACATGCGCCCGGTCGCGTACGGGGCGGAGTACACCGCGGCGCTCGCGTCACGGACGAGCACGGCCGCCCCGGTTCGTTCGCGGGTGGTGGGCAAGCACTGCGAGAGCGGGGACATCGTCGTCCGGTCGGTGAACCTGCCCGGCGACGTGCGGCGCGGCGACATCCTCGCCGTGCCCGCGACGGGGGCGTACGGGCGCGTGATGGCGAACAACTACAACGCGATGCTCCGCCCGGCCGTGGTCGCCGTGCGGGGCGGCGAGGCCCACGAACTCGTCCGCCGCGACACGATCGAGGACCTTCTCGCCTGGGACGTCGCTCCGTAGGGCCGCCCGGCGTCGCGCCTGCGGTTGCAGGCGAAGTTCGCCGCCCGTAGCGTAGGGCTACGCGAACCCGGGTTCGCCGCGTGCGCCGTGTGTCGCGAACGTCGGTACCCGGAGGATTCATGGGGGTGCGGACGAGTGAACGATCGCCCGCCAACGCGACGCCGCACGCTTCGGGGCATCGCCGTCGATGGTGCGTCGGTCCGATGACGAACCGACATGCGGCGCCCCCCGAGTTGTCGGGATACGAGTACGTTCGGGATCTCGGTTCAGGGGGATTCTCGGATGTCTTCCTCTTCCGGCAGGCGTTCCCCGAGCGCGAGGTCGCGATCAAGGTTCTCGTCTCGGAGGGACTGACCGACGAGGATCGCGAGGCCTTCGTAGCCGAAGCGAACGTGATGGCGCGGCTATCGACGCACCCGTACATCGCGTCGATCCTTCACGCCGATGTCGCCACGGATGGGCGTCCCTATCTCGTCATGGAGTACTACTCGGGTCCGAGCCTCGCCGAACAGTGTCGGCGACGAGCCTTGGGCGTGGCCGAGTCCGCGCGGATCGGCATCCGCGTGGCGAGCGCGGTGGCGACGGCCCACCAGGCCAAGATTCTCCACCGAGACATCAAGCCCGCGAATATCCTCACGAACGATATTGGATGGCCCGCGCTCACAGACTTCGGCATCGCCTCGGCCGTCCTCGACGAGGCGTCGTCGCCCACGGTGATGCGGAAAGCCGGCGAGGGAAACGGACGAGATACCTCGCGCCCGGTCGGGCTATCCGTCCCGTGGTCCCCCGTCGAGATGTTCGACGACGTACCTCAACCCGACGTGCGGACGGACGTCTTCTCGCTCGCGGCGACGATTTACACGCTCCTCGCGGGTCGCTCGCCGTTCGAGGTCCCCGGGGCGCGCAACCAGTCGAACGATCTCATGCGCCGCATCGAACGGGATGAGGTCACGCCCCTGGAACGGGACGACGTGCCGGATTCGCTTCTTGCCGCCATCAGGCGTGGGATGGCCCACGCGCGGAACGACCGGTACCCGACGGCCATCGATTTCGCTCGCGCGCTCCAACGCGTCGAGTTGGAACTCGGATACGAACGAACGGCGATCGACGTCCCGAATATCATCGTCCCGGAACCCGAACGTCCCGCCGGACCATCCGAAGACGAGACGCGCGCACGAGGCGTGACGACGATCGCCGCCCAGCGCCCCGCGTCCGCGCCGAAAGCGGCGTCGCGTACGCCCGGACAACCGAACCGCGCGAACGAGAAGACCGTCCTTCGCGGGAGCGTTCAGGAGACGGCGGTTCGCACGACCGTGGAGGAAGCCGAGATCGCCCCCGGCTCGCCGTCCACCGGCTCGCGCCGTCGCCTCGGGGGGATCGTCGCCACGATTCTTGGCCTCGGCGTCGTCGGCGCGGCGATCGCCGCCGTGGCGACGCACCGCGGAGGCGACGACGTGCCGTCGTTGACGCCGACCGACGAGGTCAGCGGCATCTCGCACGTTTCGATCGCCCCGGCACCGACAACGCCGCAATGGACGTCCGGAACCACCGGCTCGTCGCTCACCCTGACCTGGGTGAATCCGCGACCGGAGAACGGCGACACGTATGTCTGGGAACGCGTAGACGCGGGTGGCGGCGAGAAGACCGCGGTTTCGGTGCCCTCGCTGACGCTCGACAACGTCGGTAGCGGCACCACCGTATGCGTCGAGGTGTGGACCCTTCGCTCCGGGAGACTGTCCGTCGACTCGCTTCGAACGTGCTACCCGTAGAGGCGGCGCCGGACGCGCCAGCGCCGTCCCGCGAGTCGTCGCGCGTCTCCGGCTGATACGGCGGACTTTCCGTTCCGTTTGCGGACCGGGCGTATCTCCGGGAGTATGGCGGCAGGCCCGAGTCGAGGTTGGGGGTAACGACCAGTCGGCGGAGGCGAGCGCGATCGCGTTCTACACGCGGTCTAAGGATCTGAGGGGGTCGCGTGCGAAGCATTCCGACACGCGACGATCTCTCCACGTGGGCGGCATCGGTCGCCGAGCTTCGGATGACGCGGTGGTTGCGCGCGCGGCGCGCGACGGTCTCCGCGGTGGTGTTTTCGCTCGTCGTCGCGGGGCCTCTTGTCGCGGCGCTCGCCCATCGGGGATATCCCGTGACCGACGCCAACCTCGTCGCGCGCAATGTCTGGGTGACGAACCAGGCGCAGATATCCGCGGGTCGGGTCAACATGCAGATCGACGAGATCAACGGCGCCGCGCAGGTTCCGGCGTCCGGACTCGACGTCTTCCAAGACGGTGACACCGTCTACGTCACGGGCAGTACGGAAGGCGGATCGTTCGTCCGTCGCATCGACCCCGCCTACACCGTACTGACCGAGCAACTCGACATTCCCGACCGGGCGATGGTGGGGTACGGCGGTTCGCGTTTGGCGTTTCTCGACGGGAGCACGGGCAACCTCTGGATCGTCAACGCAGCCGAGCCCCTCTCCCTCGACTATCGGTCGTCCGCTCCGGTCGGTACCTTCGGGGCGAACGCGCAACTCGCCGTATCCAACGCGGGCGACGTCTTTGTAGGGTCACCGGCGCTCGGTCAGGTGTTTCGTATCAGCGATCTCGACCGAGAACCAGTGGCCGTGTTCGCCGCGAGCCTCGGAGACTTTCAGGTGAGCGCCGTCGGAGATCGCGTGGTGGTCCTCGACAAGGACGCCAACCAACTCATCACCGAATCCGGGGGCCGGATCGACCTCCCTGCGTCGGGTGTCCGACTGCAACAGCCAGGACCCGATCGCGACTATGCGGTCGTCGCGGGACCGGACTCCTTGATGCGCGTGAATTTCTCGGGGCGTGTGGACGTCATCGACGCAGACATCTCCGCTCCCGTCACGGATCCCGCGGGCGTTTCGGCTCCTATCGTGCTCGGGTCGTGCATGCACGGCGCCTGGTTACGCGCGGGACGCGTCGTCGACGCGTGCGGTTCCCTGGACCCCACCATCGCCGACCTCCCCGGCGCGATCACGTCCGATCGCGCCGAATTCCGCGTCAACCGCAACCTCTTCGTCCTCAACGACGTCGACCGTGGATTGGCCTGGAGCCCAGCGAGCGATCTCCGCCTCATCGATAACTGGCAGGACGTCGTTCCCGAACAACCCGAGACGGTCGAGGGCGCGGATAGCGCGCCGAAGCAGACCTTGGAGCAGACCCTCGCCGACCGCAAGCAGGAGAACACCCCGCCCAAAGCGCTCAACGACAACCTCGGCGCGAGACCCGGCCAGATCACCGTCCTGCCGGTGCTCCAGAACGATACGGACGCGGATGGCGACGTCTTGACCGTCACGAAGACGACGGCCATCCCGCCGACCGTCGGCGCGATCGAGACGATCGACGAGGGACGGGCTCTCCAGTTCGTCCCCGCGGAGGGAGCGACGGGAACCGTGTCATTCCGCTACACGGCGGACGACGGTCGCGGTGGCGTGGCAGAGGCTCAAGTGAACGTCGCCATTTCACCCGAATCGAAGAACGACGACCCCTATCCCTTCGAATCGAGCGCGGCCGTCGTCGAAGCCGGACAGACGGTGACCTACAACGTCTTGTCGGACTGGATCGACCCCGACGGCGACGCGATGCTTCTGACGGGCGTCGAAGCGACCGGGGGCGACCTCGTCCGTTTCACGCCGGACGGTTCGATCACCTTCACCAACCGAAGTTCGGAATTGGCCACGAAGACCGTCGACTTCACGGTTTCCGATGGGACGTCCAGCGTGCCGGGGCAATGGTCGATCGACGTCCGAGCCCCGGGATCGCTCGCGCCGATCGGCGTTCCCGACGCCGCGTCCACGACGGTCGGACGAGACGTGACGATCGAACCGCTCGCGAACGATCTGTCGCCGTCCGGGGGGACGTTGTCGTTGGTGAGCGCCGAGTCGGAGGGCGGCGACCCGAGATTCCGTGTCGATCTCGACCACAACACGATCGTCGCGACTGCCTATTCCGAGGGAACGTATTACTTGACGTACACGGCCACCGACGGTCGGGACGTCGGACACGGGATACTCAGGCTCGACGTCACGCTGCCTCCCGACGACGCCGCTCCCCCCATCGCCGTCGCGGACACGGCGTACGTGCGCGCGGAACAGCCGACGTCGCTGTCCGTGCTGCGGAACGACGTTTCTCCCTCCGGGCGGGTCGTCGGGATCCAGAGTGTCACGGTTCCGGACGACGCCCTCTACACCGTCGAGATTCTTGGGAGCACGATCCTTCGAGTGTCGTCCGACAAGCCGCTCGTCGGACTGCAGCCCGGATTCACCTATACGATCTCGGACGGATCGGCGAGCGCCGTAGGCAGCGTACGTGTCGTCGCGGTTCCGGAGCTCTCTCACCATCAGGCGCCGATCGCCGAGCCCGACGTCATCAAGATACGCGCGGGGGACTTCGCGTCGGTCGCCGTATTGGCCAACGACTTTCATCCGGACGGCGCGCGAATGCACGTCGCCGAGGCGCTCGTCACGCAACGTCTCGGATCCGACGGCCTCGCATTCGTCGCGGACGACAGCCTGCGCATTCAGGCGCCCTCGGAGCCCGGGGAATACGAGGTCGTCTACTCCGTCGAGGACGAGTACGGGGAGTCGTCGACGGCGAGGGTCTCGATTTCGGTGGTTGCGCCCGACGCGCCGAACGATACGGCGCCGACCCCGGTCGACGTGACGGCGCGTGTGTTCGCCGGCGGAACGATCACCGTCACCGTCCCGCTCGACGGGATCGATCCGGAGGGCGATTCGACGGAGTTGGCGGGCGTGTCGACGCCGTCGCTCGGCACGATCCTCTCGGTTTCGAGCACGGGATTCACGTATCGCGCGTTCGCGGACTCGGGCGATACCGACAGCTTCACCTATCGCGTTCGCGACGGCTACGGCCTCGAGGGTGCCGCGACCGTGCACATCGGCGTCATCCCCCGTGCCGGCGCGCCGGCCACTCCCGACGCCGTGGACGACATCGTCTCCGTGAAGCCGGGTCACACGGTCTCGGTCCCGGTCGTCGCGAACGACTCCGACCCGAACGGATACGCGATCGAATTGGATCCCGTGCTTCCGGAAGGATCCCCCGATGGGGTCGTGGCGACGGTCGAGAAGGATCTGATCGTCGTGGAGGCGGGCCTCGAGGAGGGGTCCTACGCGGTCCCGTACCAAATCGCGAACGAGATCGGGACGACGGCGATCGCCACTCTCACCGTCGTCGTCTCCGCCGACGCCGCCGATCAGCCGCCAATCGCCATCGATCACGTCGTGAGCTGGTCCGACGCCGTTGCGAAGCGCTCGATTGACATCGATACCCTCGACGGCGCCCTCAACCCGAGCGGGCGCACGGGCGACCTTGTCGTCTCCGTGGAAGGACCGAATGCCGAGTCCGTCGAAGCGCTCGGCGGTGGAAAAGTCCGAGTCGCGCTCACGGACGCGCGCCAGGCCATCGCCTATCGCCTCACGAATCCTGCCGACGGCCTGAGTGCCCAGGCGTTTATCGTCGTGCCGCGATACATGACGGCGCTGCCGCCGGCGTTGCGTGAGGACCTGCCCGCGCAAATCGTCTCCATGAACGAGACGAAGGAATGGGACGTCGGGGATATCGCCTACGCCCCGTCGGGGCGACCGCTGACCATCGTCCACCCCGAGGTCGCGGAGGCGTCGAACGCGAACGGCGACCCGATCGCCGTGGATGGCACCACACTCCGATACACGCCCGCACCGGATTTCCGCGGACGGGATTCGATCACGTTCGAGGTGACCGACGGGGCGGGGCTCGACGATCCGACGGGCGTGACGGCCATCCTCACGCTGACGTTCACCGTCGGCGACCCCACCTACGCGGATGTGGCTCCGTCGTTCACGCCCGTCGATATCAGCGTCGAACCGGGAGAGGCGGCGACGGTCATCGACCTCCGTGACTCGAGCGTCCACCCCAACCCAGACATCCTCCAACGCCTGGGGTACGCGAACCTCTCGGGTGCGACGGCGGACGTCGAAGCGACGCTCTCGGGCTCATCTCTCTCCCTTCGCGCCCCCATAGACGCGGTGGTAGGAAGCACGGCGGCCCTAACCTTCGACATCACGTACGCGGACTTCGTCGTTCCCGGGCAGGTCAACGTCCGCGTGGTCGCGTCGACACGACCACTTCCGAAAGCGGTCGACGACCTCGAACCTGACGGACGCTCCACGTCGACGTACACGGTTCCCGTGCTCGCGAACGACATCAACCCGTGGGCTGCGGATGGTTATCCGCTGACGATCGTCGACGCGCAATTCGAAGGCGACAGTCTCGGCGCGAGCGTTAGCCACGGAACGTCGACCGTGACCGTCACGACGGGAACGGCGAAATCCGGCACGATCTCGGTCGTCTATACCGTCCGCGACCACACCGACTCGCCGACGCGCGAGGCGCAGGGGAGGTTGACGATCGTCGTGGCGAGCGCGCCGGAACCCGTCGCGGATTTCACGCTCGTCCGAGGCGGGTCGGGGGAGATCATCGTGACCTTCCAGCCTCCTTCGAGCACGAACGGCGCGGACGTAACCGGCTATCGCGTGATGATGGAGGGCTCGCCGGGTACGACGGAACGTACGGACTGCATCCCCGGAGCGCCGTGCTCGTTCGTCGGTCGTACCAACGGCCAGGTGCAGACGGTGTCGATCGCCGCGACCAACCGCGTCGGAACCACCTGGTCGGGAACCAAGACCGAGATCCCGTACGGAACTCCCGGCGATCCAACGAACGTGAGAATCAACACCTCCAGTTCAACCGCGCCGGCGAACCTTACCCCGGTGTGGACGGCGCCGGGAAACACCGGCGGAGGGACCCTGACGTACACGTGGGAGTTCGTCCGCGGCCTGAGCGCGTCGGGTACGACGACGGGAACCCAGGGCCCGACGCAACCGGGCGTCGATCAGAACGACTACCGGTTCCGCCTCCAGGCGTGCAATCCGGGCGGGTTGTGCAGTGGATGGGTGACGTCACCGGTACGTACCATCGCGCCGCCACCGAAGACGATGACCATTTCCGCCGGCCAGATCATCGCCGATGGAAACTGCGATCTGTCGGGCGTCAGTCACAACTGCACGCGGATCAACCTCGCGGTCTCGGGGTTCGAGGCGAACAGGAACATGACGGTCGAGTGCTGGCTCGCGCCGAGCGCGGACGGCCAGGGCGGATTCTCCGTCGCGAGTTTCGGAGTGACGACGAACGCGTCCGGCGCTGGATCCTGGGCGTGGCCGAAGACCTGCGAGGTTTGGGGTTCGGCGAATCCGTGGGCGGTGTTGAAGGTCGGCCCCAACGAGGTGTGGTCCAACACGATCAACGTGAACAACTAGCGACTCTCATGCGGAGACGACACGAAGGGGAACAGTGACATGGCAGGCGTGACGGAGAAACAAGCGGAATGGTTCGCCAGCGAGTTCGGGGCGCTCGTCGACAACGTCGGCCACGCGATCCTGGGCAAGCAGTACGTGATCCGTCTCGTCTTCACAACCATGCTGAGCGGCGGCCACCTACTGCTGGAGGACGTGCCAGGAACAGGGAAGACCGTTCTCGCGAAATCGCTCGCGAACACGCTCAAGGGTTCCAATTCCCGCATTCAGTTCACGCCGGACATGCTTCCGAACGACGTGATCGGGGTGGCGATTTACGACCAAGGGAAGAAGGACTTCGTCTTCCACCCGGGGCCGATCTTCGCCGAGGTCGTCCTGGCAGACGAGATCAATCGCGCTTCACCGAAGACGCAGAGCGCGTTGCTCGAAGTGATGGAGGAAGGGGTGGTGACGGTCGACGGGCACCCACACGAGGTGCCCACGCCCTTCATGGTGATCGCGACGCAGAACCCGGTCGAGCAGGCGGGTACGTACCGCCTACCCGAGGCCCAGCTTGACCGATTCCTCATCAAGACGTCGCTCGGATACCCGGACCGAACGTTCGCATCGGAGCTTCTCCACGAGGCGTCGAATCGCGCTCGCGCGACGCTCGTCACGGCGATCGCGGACCCGGGGACGATGGCGAAGATGGCCAAACTCACCGAGTCGGTGTTTCTCGACGGATCGATCACGGACTACATCATCGACATCGTCGAGGCGACGCGCGACGATCCCGATATCTCGCTAGGCGTGAGTACGCGAGGCTCTATGAACCTCGTACGAGCCGTCAAGACGTGGGCGATAGCGGCCGGTCGTACGTACGTGAATCCGGATGACGTGCGCGATCTCGCCGTTCCGGTGCTCGCCCACCGCGTCATCGTCAATCCGGATTCGGAGTTTTCAGGCGTCACGGCCGAGCAGGTGATCGACCGGATCGTCGATTCGATTACGCCGCCGGTGTACCGGAAGGAGTAGGGGCCGACCTGATGGCGTCTCCAGTCATTCCATCGGTCACGCGCGCGGTCGTCAACACGGCGAAGCGCGCGAGGATCGCCGTCGCCCCCGTGTTCCACGGAGTGGCGCGTAGCGGTACGTGGGTGGCCCGCCGCGCGCGCGCGACGCTGGATTTCCTCAGACCGCTCGCCGTCGCGATCTGGGGCCGCGTTCGACCGATCCTGGGCGTGGTTTCCGGAGCGGGATGGGCGGCTGCCGCGGTTTCCGTCGTCGTGCTCGTCTCGGGAGTGGCACTCGGCTGGACCGAGTTGACCTACCTCGGCGCGGCCGTCGCGGGGATCGAGCTCGCGGCCGGGGGGTTCCTCGTCGGGCGTTCAACGTTCGATGTCGATGTCGACCTGACGCCGAATCGTGTCGTCGTCGGGGATCGGGCCGCGGGGCAACTTCTCGTAACGAACGTCGGCGAGCGGAGCGCCCTTCCCAGTCGTATGGAGCTCCCGGTGGGCGAATCCATGGCGGAGTTCGCGATTCGCGGGCTCAAGCCGGGCGCCCAACACGAGGAGCTCTTCCGGGTCCCCACTCACCATCGAGCCGTCATCGTCGCGGGCCCAGCCGTCTCCGTCCGGGGCGATCCCCTCGGCCTCCTCCGCCGAACGGTGCGATGGACCGAACCCGTCGACCTCTTCGTTCGACCGCGTACGGCGACCCTGACCCCGTCCGCGGCTGGCCTCGTCCGCGATCTCGAGGGTCAAGTGACGAAGAGGATCACGGCCAACGACCTGTCCTTCCACGCCCTCCGCGACTACGTTCCCGGCGACGATCGTCGAAACGTGCATTGGCGCTCCTCGGCACGGACGGGTGACCTCATGGTGCGCCAGTACGAAGAGACGCGACGAAGCCAGATGATCGTGTTGCACTCCGAATACGAAGGGGACTACGCCTCCGACGACGAATTCGAACTCGCCGTCTCGGTCACGGCGTCGATTGCCGCTCAAGTCATCCGTGACGGCACCCGGGTCGTGGTCGCGAGCGACACCCGCCGGCTGCGCACCCACAGTCCCGGCGTTCTGCTCGACGATTCCTGTCGACTTCTCATGGGGCCACGGAAGTTCAGGGACGCCCGGACGTTCGCCCGCACGGTGACTGCCCGAATGCCCGCGCCATCAGTCGTCGTTGTCGTCGCGGGATCCCGCATGACGTTGGGCGACTACCGAGGGATCGAGGCTTTGTTCCCGGCCGATACGACCGTGATTTGCGTTCGCGCGGAGATCGACGCGATGCCCTCTCTTCGTCCGATTTCGCGCATGCAGGTCGCGGTCGTCGGAAGGCTCGACGATCTTCCGGCGATCATTCGGAAGGCGGGATCGTGAACGAGGGTACGGAGCCCCGGCGCGATCTCCCGACGCCGGTCGCGTGGATCGATCTCGCGGTTCTCGCGACACTCTCGCTCATCGGATTGTGGGGATTCGCCGCGACCTTCGCCAACGGCGCGTTCATCCTGCCCGGCGTCGCCGGCCTCGCGATCGGCGCGGGCGCCATCGTGGTCGCGAGAGCGTATGGATTCGACCTTCTCACGACATCGCTTTTCGCGATCGCGTGCTACTTCCTCCTCGGCACGCCGTTCACCATGCCGGGCCTGGGGGTTCTCGCGATTCTGCCGTCCGGGACGACGTTCTCCGGTCTCGCAATCGGCGGCGTCCAGGGGTGGGCGGACATCGTGACGCTCACGACGCCTATCGAGGCGCCCTATTTCATTAGCGTCGTCCCTTTCGCGGCGGCGTGGATCGTCGGCGCACTCACCGCGACCGCCGCGATTCGTTGGTTCCCGAAGCACCCCCGCACTCCTCTCGCGTCGCTCGTCGCGGCGGCCCCCGCGATCGCGTTGTATATCGCTACGGTGCTCCTCGGGACGGACGAGCCGGTCGGCCCGGTGGTCCGCGGGTTCGTCTTCGCGTCAATACTCGTCCTCTGGATCGCCTGGATGCCCGCGCGCGGCGACGTATCGAGCGAAGCCGCCCATCGTGCGTTGAGGCGTCGGCGGCTCCAGGGAGTCGCGGTCATGCTCGCGATCGGGTTGACGGCGGGTACCGCCCTCGGCGTCTCGATCGCGCCGCCCGCCGGCGCCCGCTTCGTGCTTCGGGAGAACGTGCAACCTCCGTTCGACCCCCGTGACTTCCCGAGCCCGCTCGATGCCTTCCGTCGCTACACGAACGACCGGGCGGACGACGTGATGTTCACGGTCGAAGGGCTCGCCCCGTCCGAACGGATCCGCCTCGCCGTGATGGATACCTACGACGGTCAGATCTGGACGACGACGGCTCCCGGACTGTATGACGACGCCTCGGGGAGTTTCCGACTTGCCGGTACGCACCTGTCCGACGAACCGTCGTCCGAGGAGATCGAACGCGAGATACGCGTATCCATCCGCGACTACTCGGGATCGTGGTTGCCGTCCGTCGGCCACCCGACCGCGATCGAGTTCGCGCCGGGAGCGGACGTGCCGACGACGTCGTTGCTGTACAACGACGCGACGGGCGTGTTGGCCCTCGCGAAGGGCGTCCCGGCAGGCCTGACGTATACCGTGACGACCACGTATTCGAGCGTCCCCTCGGACTCGATGCTGGAGGGACGTGCGGTGGCGACCGTGAATATGCCTCCCATCTCGAACGTTCCCGACGTCGTTGGGGCGAAAGCGAAAGAACTCGCAGGCGACGCGACGACGCCGTTGGGTCGGCTCCGCAACATCGAGGCCGCGATGAGGACCGAGGGCTTCCTCAGTCACGGGGGGAATGAACTCGCCGCCCCGTCCAGCGCGGGTCATGGCGCTGACCGGATCTCGACGTTCCTGGGATCCGAGTACATGATCGGCGACGGTGAACAGTATGCGTCCGCGTTCGCCTTGATGGCGCGGGAGATGGGGTATCCGGCGCGCGTCGTTTTGGGTTTCGCCCCGTCCGAGGGGGTTACCGGCGGTGCCCTCGACGTCACCGGGGCCGACATCACGGCGTGGGTCGAAGTCGATTTCGCGGACGTGGGTTGGGTCCCCTTCGACCCGACGGCGACGAATACGGAAGTACCCAAGGAGGCGGCACCCCAGGCGGCGAGCGAACCTCTGCCGCAGGTGCGTCAACCGCCGAGAAGCGAACCGCCTCAAGAGCCGTTGGCGTCGGCCGTTCAAACGGAAGAGCCGAAGAAGGATGACTCCGAGGCCTTTGTCGTGCCCGCCTGGCTCGTGGTCCTCGGCAAGATCGCGGCCGTTCCGATCCTTCTCTACCTTCTTCCGGTCGCCGCGGTGGCGGCGATCAAGTCTCGGCGTCGTCGTCGCAGAAAGTCCGGTGGTTCGATGGCGCGGCGCGCGGCGGGCGCGTGGGATGAACTCGTCGACACGTATGGAGAGCTCGGATACTCGGTCGATGTGAAGATGACGCGCGTCCAGTTGGCGCTCGACTTCGAGCAACAATTCTCGAGGGAGGTCGCCGCGAGGATGGGGGAGCGAATCGCCGCGCAGCGTCGAGCCGACGAACGTGCCGACGCGCGCAGACGGCGCGCTGAGGCGGTCGAGACGACGGGGACCGCCGCGAGTCCGCTGTCGGATTTCCTCGACGCCACCGTTTTGCGGGCGAAGCACGCGACGGCATGGAGGCCGGGCGTCGTCGATCCGAACGCGCCGCTTCCCACGCTGCCCGGTCTCCGGGAGATCGCTGTCGACGTCGACTCGGCCGTGTTCTCGGGCGAGGAGATCGATGACACCCGGGTCGATCGCGTGTGGACGAGCGCCACGGAGGGCGTGGTTGCGGCCCGCGCATCCGTCTCGTGGCTCCGCCGAAGGCTGAGCGGGTATCGACTCCGCGTGCGTGGCGCCCGCCGGGACGGGCCGCAGGGGATCCTCGCGAATCTCGTGGCAGGGCGATCCCGTTCTTCGGTATCAATCCCGCGATAGTCGTCTCGCCGACCGTCGGCGGGCGCCGTCGCGACCGTCCGTCCCGCCGTCCGGATCGGTTGATGGTGCGTGTGGCGCGCGCTCAGCCCACCCAGGCGATCAGCGCGTCGAGCAGCTCGGCGATCTCCGCCATCGCCGCGACGTACGCCTCGTCGCCCCGGAGGTATGGGTCGTCGACGTCGTAGTGAATCCCGTCGTCGAACGTGCGTGCCGCGCCGAGCAGTGCCGCCGCGGTGCGGATGCGATCCGCGCGGGAGTCGCCGGCGGGGCGGCGGGCGACGGAGGCGAGCGCGGCCGCCTCGGTGAGCAGGAACGTGTTGGGTGGGACCGCGCCCACGTGGCGCTCGATCCAGTCGCGGTGGGAGCGGGCGGCGACCAGGACGAGGTCGTGCGACTCGATCGTCTCGACGTCGAGCTGCGCGGGTTCGTGATGTGGGACGACGAGCCCCGCCGCCTCCTCCGCATCGCGCATCGGGCCTGGGATGTGCCACCCCGTCGCCGCCATCGTCCCCGCGGAACTGACCACGGCGTCGTCGCCCCACGCGCGTTCGAGGTAGAACTCCATGGCGGGGGAGCGGCAGATGTTGCCCGTGCACACGGTGAGCACCGTCGCGGGTTCCCCCTCTACGGTCACGTCGCCTCCTCCGGGCTGGCGCTAGCGTCTTGTTTGCACGGAGCCTAGCGGGCGAAGGCGGCGGCGCGACAGGGCTTGACTAACCCTTTACTATATGGCACAGTGTTTGACCGTAGGTTGACCGAACCGAGAAGGGAGTTGGCCGTCATGGACGATCAGCCGATTCCGACGGACTTCGACGACATTCGCGCCTAGGCGACGACGCCGGGGCCGGGTCCCCGGGCACCGCACGCGCGTCTCCGCTCGGCATCCCCGATAGAGTTGCCCCGTGACTATCGCTCGCGTGCGCATCGCGCTCCTCGGCGCCGGAACCGTCGGCGCCCAGGTCGCGCGCCTGCTTCTTGAGCAGAAGGACGACCTCGCCCAGCGCATCGGCGCGGTTCCCGAGATCGTCGGCATCGCGGTCCTCGACCCCGACGAGCCGCGCGAGGACGACCTCCCGCGCAGCCTCCTCGTGTCCAACCCCCTTGCGCTCATCGAGGAGGCGGACATCGTCGTCGAGCTCATGGGCGGCATCGAGCCGGCGCGCACCGCGGTTCTCGCGGCGCTCAAGGCGGGCAAGGCGGTCGTCACCGCGAACAAGGCGCTCCTCGCGGCCCACGGCCCCGAGATCTACGAAGCCGCCGACGCCTCCGGCGCCGACCTCTACTTCGAGGCCGCCGTCGCGGGCGCGATCCCACTCGTCCGCCCGGTCCGCGAGGGCCTCGCCGGCGACCGCGTCAACCGAATCCTCGGCATCGTCAACGGGACCACGAACTACGTCCTCGACGAGATGACGACCAAGCACCTCGCGTACGACGTCGCGCTCAAGGAGGCGCAGGAACTCGGCTTCGCCGAGGCCGACCCGACGGCCGACGTCGAGGGGTACGACGCCGCGGCCAAGGCCGCGATCCTCGCCTCGCTCGCGTTCCACATGCGGGTCTCGCTGGAGGACGTCTTCCGCGAGGGGATCACGGAGATCACGCCGTACGACGTCGAGGCGGCGACCGAGTCCGGCCACGTCATCAAGCTGCTCGCGATCGCGGAGCGGAGGGACGAGGGCGTGTGCGTCCGCGTCCACCCCTCGCTCGTCCCGCTCTCCCACCCGCTCGCGAACGTGCGCGGCGCGTTCAACGCGGTGTTCATCGAGGCGGAGGCGGCGGGCGAGCTCATGTTCTACGGCCAGGGCGCCGGGGGAGTGCCCACGGCCTCCGCGGTGCTCGGCGACATCGTCTCGGTGGCGCGCCACCTCGCGCTCGGAGGCAAGGGCCCCCGCGAGTCGAACTACGTCGACCTTCCCGTGCTCCCCCTCAGTTCCGTCCGCACGCGCTTCCAGATGAGGCTCGAGGTGCTCGACGAGACGGGCGTGCTCGCGAAGGTCGCGGCGATCTTCGGCGCCCACAAGGTGTCGATCGAGTCGGTGCGGCAGCCGTCGCGCCCGCCGGGGGCGCCTTTCCCGCAGCTCATCATCTCGACCCACGAAGCCGTCGAATCGGACCTCGACGCGACCGTCGCGGAGATCCGCACGTGCGACGTGGTCAACGCCGTCCTGTCCGTTCTCCGGATCGAGGGGGAGTAGTGGCGCGGCTGTGGCGCGGCGTGATCCGCGAGTACATGGAGTGGCTGCCGTTCGAGGAGGGCGATCCCATCGTCACCCTCCAGGAGGGCGGCACCCCGCTCGTGCCCGCGGACGCGATCTCGCGCCGCGTGGGCGCCGACGTCTACCTGAAGGTCGAGGGCGCGAACCCCACCGGGAGCTTCAAGGACCGGGGCATGACCTCCGCGATCTCCAAGGTGGTCGCGGGGGGCTCCACCACCGTCGTCTGCGCCTCCACGGGTAACACCTCCGCCTCCGCCGCCGCCTACGCCGCCAAGGCCGGGCTGCGCTGCGCCGTCGTCCTGCCGCAGGGCAAGATCGCCGCGGGCAAGATGGCCCAGGCCGTCGTCCACGGGGCCGTGCTGCTCGCCGTCGACGGGAACTTCGACGACTGCCTCGACATCGTGCGCTCGCTCGCCGAGGACTACCCCGTCTCGCTCGTCAACTCGATCAACCCGTTCCGCCTCCAGGGGCAGAAGACCGCGGCGTTCGAGATCTGCGACGAATTGGGCGACGCCCCGGACGTCCACGTGCTGCCCGTCGGCAACGCGGGCAACATCAGCGCGTACTGGATGGGCTACCGGGAGTACGCGGCGAAAGGCCCGGCGACGCGCACCCCCCGGATGTGGGGCGTGCAGGCCGAGGGCGCCGCGCCCTTCGTCAAGGGCGAGCCCATCAAGAACCCCGAGACCGTCGCGACCGCGATCCGCATCGGCAACCCCGCGTCCTGGGACCTCGCGGTCGCGGCGCGCGACGAGAGCGGCGGATGGATCCGCGCCGTGAGCGACGCCCAGATCCTCGCCGCGCAGGCGATGATCGCCGCCGAGGTGGGCGTCTTCGTCGAGCCCGCGTCCGCCGCGTCCGTCGCGGGCCTTCTCGCGGCCGCCGAGGCGGGCGAGGTGCCGCAGGGCGCCCGCATCGCCTGCACCGTCACCGGCAACGGACTCAAGGACACGGAGACCGCGCTCGCGGGCCGCGTCCTCGACCCCACCGTCATCCCCGTCGACGTCGCGGCCGCCGCCGACGCGCTGGGGTTGTCGTGAGCGGGCTCGGGTAGGGCGCGTCGTGGGCATCGTGACGGACGGCGTCCGGGTCACCGTCCCGGCGAGCGCCGGCAACCTCGGGCCGGGCTTCGACGCGCTCGGCATGGCGCTCGGCGTGGCCGACACCATCGAGGTGCGGCTGCTCGCGCGGCCCGACATCGAGATCGAGGTGGAGGGCGAGGGCGCGGGGAAGGTTCCGACCGACGAGTCCCACCTCTTCGTCCGCGCGTTCCGCGAGGCGTTCGCGCGGGTGGCGGGGGAGCGGCCGGGGCTCGCGATCCGCGCGGTCAACGCCATCCCCCACGGGCAGGGGCTCGGCTCCTCGGCCGCGACGGTGGTCGCCGCCTTCGCCGCCGCGCGCGCCGTCCTCGGCGATCCCGACGAGCTCTCGTACGACCACATCCTCACCCTCGCGACCCGCTTCGAGGGGCACCCCGACAACGCCGCGCCCGCGCTGTTCGGAGGCGCCGTGGTCTGCTGGCAGGACGACGACGGCGCCCACGCCTCGCCGCTCGCCATCGCCGACGGCATCGAGACGGCCGTCCTCATCCCCCACGGCGTCGTCCCGACGAAGGAGGCGCGCGCCGCGCTCCCCGAGGCCGTCCCGCACGGCGACGCGGCGTTCAACGCGTCGCGCGCGGCGCTCCTGGTCCACGCGCTCGCCGGGCGTCCCGAGCTCCTGCTCGCAGCGACCGAGGACCGGCTCCACCAGGGCTACCGGGCGGCACAGATGCCTTCCGCCGTCGCCATGATCGAGCGGCTCCGCGGCGACGGGCTCGCGGCCGTCGTATCCGGCGCCGGGCCGTCCGTGCTGGTGATCGGGACGGACCTCGCCGCCGCCGGGCTCGAGACCGGGCCGCTCGTGTGGGCCGACGGCGTCGGCGGCGACACGTGGCGGTGCGTCCTGACGACGGAGCGCGTTCCGGGCGTGGCCGCCGAGGCGCTCGCCTAGCGCGACGCCACGGGCCGCCGAGCGTCGTGGCGGTGCATTGGTGCCGTTCCGATCGCGAGAGCGGCACAAATCCACCGCCAGCGCGTCGCGGCGCACACGACGCTAGGCCGCCACCTTCGCCTTGTCCCCGGCGAGCGCGTAGAAGAACAGCGCCACCGGCCGGTAGATGGTGTGGGCGAGCTTGGTGAACGGCAGCAGGAGGATGAGCTCCATCGCGACGGCCACGTGGAACAGGAACACCCAGTAGCCCCATGCCGGAGCGCTCGGGAGGTAGAGCGCGACCTCGATGAAGAAGCCCGTCGCGCCCGTGATCCACAGCAGGATGAGCAGCAGCCAGTCGGAGGTCTGGGACATCGCCGCGGCCCGGTTCACACGACGCACCCGGTTGATCGCGAACATGGTCACGCCGTACATCAGCGACAGGCCAGCGATCGTCCCGAGCAGGCGCGACGGATACCAGATCGGAATCGCGGTCCCGGTCTCCTTGATGCCGAGAAGCGCGAGGCCCCAGTCCATGAGGGTCGCGGCGAACAGGCCGAGGAAGCCCCAGATGGTCAACGCGTGGATCAACCAGCGACGACGGTAGAAGGGCTCGGCGGGAGCGTCGTCCTTGCAGTCCTCGCGGTAGCGGCGCTGGCCGAGCGACTCGATGCCGACGGACGACCACGCGGCGCGAGCCGTCGCGCCGAGCGCGGCGCCGCCTCCCAGCATGGAACGCAGCGTCACGCCCTCGCTCTTCGCCACGCGTCGCGCCATCGTGGCGACGCCGACGATTCCGGACAGGGCCAGCGCGCCCATCACCGCGATGCCGGTCCAGTGGATCAGCCCCTCGGGGATGAAGTCGAAGAGCGCGAGCGACGCCGCGTCCTGCGGCCCGTGCGACGCGTACATGAAGACGGCGAAGAACGCGGCGACGACGACCGCGAGGAGCGAGCCCAAGATCGGCCGCGTGTAGAGCACCCGCGCGATCCGCGTGGGGTCGTAGCTCGCGATCGCGTAGCGCCGGGCGGCGGCCATGAACTCGCCGGGGTCCGCCTCGGTGGGGCAGGAGTCGGAGCACAGCCCGCAGTGGTAGCAGGTCCACAGCTCCTTGCTGGAGAGCAGCTTGTCCTTCATGCCCACCTGCGCGTAGCGGATGATCCGCCGCGGGAACGTGGCGTCGTTGTCCGCGAGCGGGCACGTCGCCGTGCACGTGCCGCAGCTGAAGCAGGCGGAGACGTCCGCCGCCCCGAAGCGCTGCACGTCGGCGAGCAGGTCGGTGTCGATGAGCGTGGTCACGGCGTCTCCTTCGTGCGGGTGCTCGCGTAGCGGAAGTAGCCGTCGTCGTCGGCGTCCTCGACCTCGACGACGTGGCCGTAGCGGCGCATCCCCATCACCCAGACGAGCACCTCGTCGCTGGGGTATCCGATCCGCTCGGCGATCTCGGGGACCGTGAGCGGCCCCTCGTCCAGGGCCGCGAGGATCGGGAGGTGCATCAGCGGCTCCTCGCGGATGATCTCGTGGTGGTCCCGCAGCGGCGTACTCACGACACGACCTCCTTCGCCAGGCCGTCGATCGAGGCCATCATCGCGGCGTCCGTGTACCCGAGCAGGTCGATCGCGTCCTCGGGGCAGATCGGCGCGCATCCGCCGCATCCCTTGCACACCGCGGCGCTGATGACGGCGATCTCCTTGCCGTCGACCGTCTCCTTGGCGATCGCCTCGAACGGGCAGCTCGGCACGCACGCGTCGCAGCCGGTGCAGGCGTCCGCGTTCACGGTGGCCACGAGCGGGTCGAGCTCGGCGAAGCCCTTCATCAGGATCCCGGCGGTCTGCGTGACCGCCGCGAGCCCCGAGCCGACGGCCTCGGCCTCGGTCTTGGGGCCCTGGCAGGCGCCGGCGATCATCACGCCGGAGACCACGGTCTCGACGGGGCGCAGCTTCGGGTGGATCTCGTTGTAGAAGCCGTCGCCGCCGACGGGCAGCTTGAGCAGGCTCGTCAGGTCCTGGTTGTCGCGCGGCACCGCGCCGGTGACCAGCACCACCAGGTCGGCCGGGATCGTCAGCTCCTCTCGCACCGTGGTGGTGTCGACCACCGTGACGGCGAGGCGCCCGTCGTCCGTCTTCTCGACCTTCGGCGGGACGTCGTCCGGGTACTTCATGTAGACGGAGCCGCCCTCGCGGGACTCGGTGTACATTAGCTCGAACTTGCCGTACGTGCGGATGTCGCGGTGCAGGTGGTACTGGTGGATCGAGGGGTCGAGCCTCGCGGCCTCGAGGGACGCGTGCACGGTCGCCGCGCAGCAGAACTTCGAGCAGTACTCGTTGCCCGGCGCGGGCTGGCGGTTGCCGACGCAGTAGACGTAGGCGACCGTGCGGACGGGCTTCCCGCCGTACGTCAGGGGGCCGTCGGCGTCGTCGACCATCGTCTTGAACTCCGGCAGGGTGACGACGCCGTCGATCCCGTACCCGAACTCCCCGACGGCGGGCTGGTACGTGTCGAAGCCGGTGGCGATCACGATGGTCCCGACTTCGAGGGTGACGGGCTTCTTCTTCCCGCGCACCTTCACGCCGGCGGCGTAGTTGCCGAAGCTTCCCGACTTCGAGACGAGCTCGGCGTCGGTCATCACGGTGATCGAGGGGCGCTTGGCGACCTCGGCGACGAGGAACTCGATCTGCTCGCGGCCGGGGCGCTCGTTCGGGAACATCGGCCCGAACTGGCCGACCCAGCCCCCGAGCTTCGACTCGCGCTCGACGATGACGACGCCGAGGCCGATGTCCGCCAGCCCGATCGCCGCGCGCAGCCCCGCGACGCCGCCGCCGACCACCATGGTGCGCGGCTTCGTCTCGACGACGAGCGGCTCGAGCGGCGTCGACAACCGCGTCTTGGCGATCGCGGCCCGGACCAGGCCGATCGCCTTTTCCGTGGCGCCGTCGCGATCGTCCGTGTGCGCCCACGAGCACTGCTCGCGGACGTTGACCTGGGTGTACGCGTACGGGTTGAGCTCCGCGCGCTTCGCGACGTTCTGGAACGTCACCTGGTGGAGCTTGGGGGAGCAGGAGGCGACCACGAGGCCGTCGAGCTTGTTGCCCTCGATGTCGGTGACCATCTCCTGCTGCGTGCCGTCCGAGCACGCGAACAGCTTGGTCTCGGAAACGACGACGTCCGCCTCGTCCCCGACCGCCTCGCGCACCTTCTCCACGTCGACGTAGTCGGAGATGTTGCCTCCGCAGTGGCAGATGTAGACGCCGATGCGCCGCTTCTCGGTCATGCCGGGACCTCCGCTCCGTGCTTGGACGCCTCGAGGTGGGCGGCGACTTGGGCGACCGCGGCCCCCGCGTGAAGGATCGTGTCGACGATGTCCTTGGCGCCGGCCGACGTGCCGGCCACGAAGACGCCGGGGATGTCCGTGCGCCCCGGGTCGAGGTCGCCGTCGGGCTCCGCGACGTAGAAGTACTCGTCGAGTCCCAGCTTCTGATCCGTGAAGAGGCGCTCGACGTCGCCGTTGGGCTGGATGCCGACCGCGAGCACCACCAGGTCGTACTCCGCCTCGACGATCTTCCCGCCGTTCTCGACGTCCTCGTACTTGAGCACCAGGTCGCCGTTCGGCTTCTCGGTGATGCCCGCGACGCGGCCCTTGATGTACTGCGCGCCCATCTCCTTGGACTGCTCGTAGAACTCGTTGTAGCGCTTGCCCGACGCCCGGATGTCCATGTAGTGCATGGTCACGTCGGCGAGCGGCAGGGAGCCCATGATCAGCTGGTTCTGCTTCACCGAGTACATGCAGCAGAGCTTCGAGCACAGCGGGTTGCCGACCTGCTTGTCGCGCGAGCCGG
Source organism: uncultured Actinomycetota bacterium (assembly GCA_963823015.1). Classification (GTDB taxonomy): domain Bacteria; phylum Actinomycetota; class Actinomycetes; order Actinomycetales; family Demequinaceae; genus JAFGBM01. The sequence continues at coordinate 275,466 of CAWGJW010000004.1, forward strand.
CGCACGAGACGTAGGCGATGCGATCGGGGACCTTGCCGTCGCTCGGGCGGAGGATCGTGTTGAACGGGCGCGTCGGCGCGAGCAGGCGGTCCATCTGCGTGCCCGTGATGACGTTCGCGTACGAGCCGTATCCGTATTCCGGCTTGGCGTCGGCGGTGAAGAGCTTGTAGCCGGTCGAGACGACGACGGCGCCCACCTTGACGTCCGACGTCTTCGCGCGTTGCGAGAAGTCGATGGCGTCGGCCGGGCAGGCGCTCACGCACTGCTGGCACTCCGAGCACACGCCGCAGTCAAGGCATCCGCCCGCCCCCGCCCGCGCCTCGTCCTCGGTCAACCCCGGCTCGAGCTCGTCGAAGTCGCGCGGGGCCGCGAGGTCCGCGACCACCGGCTCCCGCCGGGTGTGGCTCTTCTCGCGGGAGAGCACCTCGGACTTGTCGACCGGGTCCAGGAGGCCGTCGAGCGCGGGGAAGCCGTCGAGCGGCTCGCCGCTCACCCAGCGGTCGATCATGTAGGCGGCGCGGCGCCCGGCGCCGACCGCCCGGGTGATGTCGCTCGCGCCACTCGTGACGTCGCCCGCGGCGAACAGGTACGGCACCTCGGTCTGGAGGGTCGTGGGGTCGACCTTGATCCGGCTCCCGTCGGCCACGCCCGCGAGCTTCTCGAAGGGGGTGGGGTCGGGCGCCATGCCGATCGCCGAGACGACGGCGTCGCACGGGATGACGTACTCGGAGCCGGCGACGGGCTCGGGACGGCGGCGACCGGAGGCGTCCGGCTCGCCGAGCGCCATCTTCTGGCACCGCACCCCGGTGACCGCGCCGTCGGCGCCCGTCACGACCTCGATCGGGGCGGACAGCAGCTCGAACGCGACGCCCTCGCTCTCGGCGCCCTCGACCTCCGGGCCGTGGGCGGGCATCTGGTCGCGGTCGCGACGGTACGCGACGGTGGTCTTCGCCGCGCCGATGCGCCACACCGCGCGGGCCGCGTCCATCGCGACGTTGCCCCCGCCGACGACGACGACGCGCTTGCCGGAAAGGTCGGGGGCCGTGCCGAGCGCCACGTCGCGCAGGAATTCCAGCCCGCTGTAGACGCCGTCGGCGTCCTCGCCCGGGATGCCGAGCGCGGTCGATCGCGGGGTACCCGTGGCCAGGAGCACGGCGTCGTACCCCTCGGCCTTGAGGCCCTCGAGGTCGTCCACGCGGGTGGACGTGACGATGTCGACGCCGATCGCCGTGACGTTGGAGATGTCCTGCTCGACCACCTCCGGGGGGAGGCGGTAGGCGGGGAGGGCGTGGCGCAGGAAGCCACCAGGCTTCGCCTCGGCCTCGAGGATGCGCACCTGGTAGCCGAGGCGCGCGAGCTGCCACGCGGCGGTGAGGCCGGCGGGGCCGGAGCCGACCACGGCGACCTTCTTGCCGTTCGGCGGCTCGACCTCGATCCCGGGGCCTTCCGTGCCCGCGTAGTGGCGGTCCGCGATGAAGCGCTTGAGGCGGCGGATCGGGATGGGCGCCTCGAGGTCGCCGCGGGTGCACTCGCTCTCGCACGGCGCGTAGCAGGCGCGGCCGAGGGTGCCGACCAGGGGCGTCGCGTCGAGGACGAGCTTGAACGCCTCCTCGTACTTGCCGCTGCGGATGAGGGAGACGTAGCCGTGCGCCTTGATGCCCGCGGGGCACGTGTCGATGCAGGGCGACGACCCCGCGCGCTGGATGACCGCCTTCTTCGGCACGGCCTGCGGGAAGGCGATGTACGCGGCGCGGCGGGCGACCAGGTCGTAGTTGAACTGGTCGGGGACGGCGACCGTGCAGGCGTCCTGGCACTGGTTGCAGCCGGTGCACGCGTTCCAGTCGATGAACGTGGGGTTCTCGCGCACCGACGCGGTGAACGTGCCGTCTGCGGCGCGGCGGATCCCCGTGACCTCGCTGTAGTTCTTGGTGGTGATGTTCGGGTGGTTGATGGTCGAGGACATCTTGGGACCCGAGATGCAGCTCGCGCAGTCGAGCGTCGGGAAGACCTTGCTGAGCAGGATCATCCGTCCGCCGACGCTGGCCTCCTTCTCGACGAGGAGGACCTTGTAGCCCATGTCGCCCAGCTTGATCGACGACTCCATGCCGCCGATCCCGCTGCCGATGACCATGACGTCGTAGTCGTTGGGGCTCGCTGCGTTCTTGAGTTGCGCTGCGATTGCGGTTCGAACATCGTTGGTCATCGGGGGCTCCAGGATCGTAGGGGCGACGGCGGCGGTTCGCGGCGCGCTAGATGAAGAGGTTGACGTTCGCCTCGTCCGCGTCGCCCAGGTAGGCGGCGACGCCGGCGAACTCGAGGCCGTCGATCAGCTCCTCCTCCTTGAGGCCCATCACGTCCATCGACATGGTGCAGGCGACCATCTTGATGCCCTGCTCGCGGGCGGTGTCGATGAGCTCCTCGAGCGTCATGACGTTGTTCTGGCGCATCATCCGCTTCATGAGCTTGGGGCCCGCGCCGGCGAAGTTCATCTTCGAGAGGGAGAGCTTCCCCGCACCGCGCGGCATCATCGCGCCGAAGGCCTTCTGGAGGAACGTCTTCTTGGGGGTCGCGACCTTCTTCGGCTTCCGGATGGCGTTGAGGCCCCAGAAGGTGAAGAACATCGTGACCTCGTCGTCCATCGCCGCCGCGCCGTTGGCGATGATGAACGCCGCCGTCACTTTGTCGAAGTCCCCGCTGAACACGATGATCGTCTTGTTGGTCTTGGTTTCCATGGTCCTCACGCCTTTCTGGCGTCTCGTGGGTTAGGGTGCGGCCGGCGCGCGGCCCGCCTCGGCGGAGACCGGCCCCAGGTTCGTCAGGGTCTGCGAGAACTCCCGCATGTAGCCGACGAACGGCTCGGCGCACACCGAGCAGATCGCCGCCATCTTGAGGCGCTGGGGGGAGATGCCCTTGGCCTTCATCAGCTCCTGCGCCTGCTGGATGATCCGGCCGGTTCGGGTGCCGCAGTCCTCGAGGAGGGCGCACTCGTCGCCGTCCGATCCGATGAAGACCCCGTCGATGCCCTGCTCGAGGGCGTGGACGATCCACGCGGGCTTGAGCGCGCTGCTGCACGGGACGTTCATCGTCGAGACCGAGGCCGGGTAGTGCAGGTGCCGGCTCCCGGCCAGGTCGATGCCGGGGTCGGAGATGCTGTTGGTCGAGAACACGAGGATCCTCGGCTTGAACCCGGTCTCGGTCGCGGTGCTCACGCTGGGGTCACTTGGCCTTGCGCAGGAAGAGCTGGAGGTGTCCGGCGTCGTCGATCGAGCCGAGGAAGTCGTGGCCCATCTTCTTGCACCACGCCGGAAGGTCCTTCAGCGTCCCGGTGTCGGAGGCGAGGACCTCCATGACGCCGTCGACGGGGACGTCGCCGATGGCCTTCTTGGCGGCCAGGATCGGCCCGGGGCACGAGGTGGCGCGCGCGTCGACGACCACGTCGGATGTGAGTTGCTTGAGCTCGTCGGTGGCGAGAGTCATGGTGAAACCTCCTGTGAGGGGGCGCCTAGGGGCGCCGGGGTGGGGTGCCCGACGGCCGGATCACCGCTCGGCGCCCATGCGGAGAATGCAATGCGCCTGTGTCATTGGAAATCGGCGATCGTCCGTTAAGATGCACACTATGCACGCTATGCAATGCACGTCGAGAGGGACAGGGACCATGGTCCCGGGGCATCGTCCCGGGGCGGCGATGGTGCCCGCCGCGGCCTCCCGAGGCGTCCGTTCTCGGGCCGGTATGCTCGCCGTGCACGCACGCGAGCAGTTTCGGAGCGTCCACGGTCGATCCGGAACCGAGCACGAGGTCAGGCCATGAGGATTCCGCAGCAGCCGGGGGCGGCCGAACTGATGTCCGCACGCGAGGTCGAGGCGCTCCTGGGGATCGATAAGTCGACCGCCTACCGGATGGCGTACGACGGCCGCCTGCCCGCCGTCAAGGTCGGCCGCCAGTGGAGGTTCCGCGCCGAGCCGATCCGGGCGTTGCTCGAGGACGGGGGAGGGGCGTCCTCGCCGGCCGTTCAGAGCCCCCGACCGCATCCCACCGCGTCGCTCGGCGTCGCCGACGCCGCGCGCCTGCAGCCGGTCATCGAGGTCGCCGCCGACCTCCTCGACGTGATGATGGTCGTCACGGACATGGAGGGGAACCCCGCCACCGAGGTCGCCAACCCCTGCCCGTGGTTCATGGAACGGCAGCAGGACCCGGCGATCCTCGACGCCTGCGTCCGCGACTGGCACGCGTTCGCCGACGAGCGCGAGTTCGCCCCGGCCTTCCGCGTCGGCCCCCACGGCTTCGAGTGCGCCCGCGCGCTGGTGCGCGACGGCAACCAGCTGGTCGGGATGGTCCTCGCCGGGGGCATCGCGCCCGGGGACCTGGCCCCCGGCGCCCCACGCGACGAGTCGGACGGCCTGTACCACAAGACGGCCGAGGAGCGATCGGCCCTGCTGTCGGCGCTGCCGCGCATCGCCGGGAGCCTCTCGCGCGTCGAGCGGTAGTCGCCCGCCCGTCGAGCGGCGGCCGCACCGGCGTCGTCCGCAAGAAGGGCACTTGTGAGTGAGCACTCACTCATGTAGCATCGACGCCGTGCCCGACCTCGCAGAAGACGCCCCGACCTCGCGCCGCGCCCCCGCGCTGCCCCTGGACGAGCGTCGCCACATGATCATCGACGCCGCCGTTCCCCTCATCATCGAACACGGGCAGAACGTCACGACCAAGCAGATCGCGGACGCCGCGGGAATCGCCGAAGGAACGATCTTCCGGGCGTTCGAGGACAAGCAGGAGCTCTGTCGGGCGGCCGTCGCCCGGTACATGGATCCCGAGCCCATTCGCTCGGCTCTCCAATCGATCGACGAGGACCTTCCCCTCGAACAGAAGGTTCACGACGCCGTCGTCCTCCTCCGCTCGCGCTTCGCCGGAATCATGGGCGTGATGCACGCGCTCGGCGTGTCTGCGCCTCCGCCGGACGCGGTCGAGCGCCGACGCGCCGTGAGGGCCGCGGCGGGAACCGTCCTGGCCGGAATCCTCGAGAGTGAACGGCAACGGCTACGGCTCGATCCCGCGAAGTCCGCGAGTTTCATTCGTCTCGTCGTCTTCGCGAGCGAGATTCCCAGTTTCTCGGACTCCGACCCCTTGACCACCGACGAACTCGTCGACTTCATCCTGCGCGGGATCGCGCGAGAGGACGTATAAGCCCATGCTCTGGAAACTCCTCGTCGAGTCCGTGCGCCCGTACTGGAAGCTGCTCTCGGGCGTCTTCGCGTTCCAGCTCGCGCAGTCGATCGCCAACCTGTACCTTCCGAGCCTCAACGCCGACCTGATCGACAAGGGCGTCTCGAACATCGGCTCGGACGGCCTGCCGCATCCGGACTTCGCGCACATCTGGTCCGACGGCGGCATCATGCTCGCCCTGTCGCTCCTCCAGATCACGTGCTCGATTACCGCGGTCTACTTCGGCGCCAAGATGGCGATGGCCGTCGGGCGCGACCTACGCGCCCGCATCTTCACGCGCGTCGGAAGCTTCTCCGAGAACGAGGTCCAGAAGTTCGGCGCCCCGTCGCTCCTCACCCGGACCACGAACGACGTCCAGCAGATCCAGATGCTCGTGCTGATGTCCGCGACCCTCATGATCTCCGCGCCGTTCATGGCGATCGGCGGGGTCATCATGGCCCTCCAGCAGGACGTGGGCCTCTCATGGATCATGGTGGTCGCGATCCCCGTCCTCCTCGGCTCCGTCAGCGCGGTCGTCGTGCGCATGGTTCCCCACTTCCGCCGGATGCAGAGGCGCATCGACGCGATCAACCGTGTGCTGCGCGAGCAGCTCACCGGCATCCGCGTGGTGCGAGCGTTCGTCCGCGAGCCCGTCGAGCGGGAGCGCTTCGCCAAGGCGAATGCGGACGTCACGGAGTCCGCCTACAAGGCCGGGCGTCTCATGGTCGCGATGTTCCCCGTCGTCATGGTGGTGCTCAACCTCTCCAGCGTCGCCGTGATCTGGTTCGGCGCCTCGCGCATCTCCTCGGGGGAGATGCAGATCGGCGCGCTCTTCGCGTTCCTCACCTACCTCATCCAGATCCTCATGTCGGTGATGATGGCGGTCTTCCTCTTCGTCATGGTGCCGCGCGCCGCCGTCTCCGCGGACCGCATCACCGAGGTCCTCTCCACCGAGTCCTCCGTGGTCCCGTCCCCGACGCCCATCGCGAGTATCGCGGGCACGGGCACCGTGGAGTTCCGCGACGTGACCTTCGCCTATCCCGGCGCGGACAAGCCCGTCCTGTCCGGAATCACGTTCACGGCGAAGCGCGGGACGCGCACCGCGATCGTCGGGAGCACCGGCGCAGGCAAGACCACGCTCATCAACCTCATCCCGCGCCTGTACGACGCGACCGGCGGCCAGGTGCTCGTCGGCGGTGTCGACGTCCGCGACGCGGACCTCGAGGTCCTGTGGTCGCGCCTCGGCCTCGTCCCCCAGAGGCCGTACCTCTTCAGCGGGTCGGTCGCCTCGAACCTCCGGTACGGCAACCCCGACGCCACCGACGACGAGCTGTGGGAGGCCCTCGACATCGCCCAGGCGAAGCACTTCGTCGAGCAGATGCCCGACGGCATCGAGACGGACATCGCCCAGGGAGGCACGACGGTCTCGGGGGGCCAGCGGCAGAGGCTGAGCATCGCGAGGGCCCTCGTCCGTGAGCCGGAGATCCTCATCTTCGACGACTCCTACTCGGCCCTCGACACCGCGACGGACGCGCGGCTCCGAGCCGCGATCCGCGCCAAGGTCAAGGACGTGACGATGATCGTGGTCGCCCAACGCGTCTCGAGCATCGTCGACGCCGACCAGATCCTCGTGCTCGAGGCCGGCGAGATCGTCGCCCGGGGCACGCACGCCGAGCTCCTCGCGTCCTCGGAGACCTACCAGGAGATCGTCAGTACGCAGCTACGAGCGGAGGACGCGGCATGAGCGAACGACAGAACGCGCCGGTGAGGCAGGCGCCTCCGCGACGCCACGGCGGCCCCTTCGGCATGGCGCTCCCGGCGGAGAAGGCGAAGGACTTCAAGGGCTCGGCCCGACGCCTCGCCGGCCTCCTCGGACCCGAGAAGGCGAAGGTCGCCATCGTCATCCTCGTCGGGATCGTGTCCGTCACCCTCTCGGTGATCGGGCCCAAGGTGCTCGGTAGCGCGACCACCATCATCTTCGAGGGTCTCTTCAAGCCCGAAGGCATCGACACGGGACACCTCCACGGCGTCCTCTGGGCGGTCGTGGCCATCTACGCGGGCGCCGCCGTCCTCGGCCTCGTCCAGGGCTGGATCCTCAACGCCGTCACCCAACGCACCATCTACAAGCTCCGCGGGCGGGTCGAGGAGAAGATCCACGTCCTGCCGCTCAAGTACTTCGACCAGCACCCCCGCGGCGACCTCCTCAGCCGCGTGACCAACGACATCGACAACATCTCGCAGTCGCTCCAGCAGACGCTCGCGCAGCTGTTCATGTCGATCCTCACCGTGCTCGGCGTCGTCGCGATGATGTTCTCCATCTCCTGGCGCCTCGCGCTCATCGCGCTCGTGTCCATTCCGCTCACCGCGTTCATCGCGATGCGCGTCGCCAAGCGGTCGCAGAAGATGTTCGTCGACCAGTGGAAGCACACCGGCGACCTCAACGCGCAGATCGAGGAGATGTACACCGGCCACGCGCTCGTGAAGGTCTTCGGCCGCCACAAGGAGGTCGGGGCGCGCTTCGACGAGAAGAACGACGAGCTCTACAAGGCGAGTTTCGGCGCCCAGTTCGTCAGCGGCATCATCATGCCCGCCACGATGTTCGTAGGGAACCTCGCGTACGTCGCCATCGCCGTCGTCGGCGGGATCATGGTGGCCCACGGCTCGCTGCCCATCGGAGACATCCAGGCGTTCATCCAGTACGCGCGCCAGTTCACGCAGCCGCTCGCGCAGCTGGGCTCCATGGCGAACCTCCTGCAGTCCGGCGTCGCGAGCGCCGAGCGCGTCTTCGAGCTCCTCGACGCCGACCCCGAGACGCCCGACCCCGAGGACGCGGAATCGCCCACCGGCGGGCACGGCGAGCTCCACTTCGAGAACGTCGCGTTCCGCTACGTCGCCGACAAGCCGCTCATCGACGACCTCTCACTGGTGGCCGTGCCGGGCAAGACCGTCGCGATCGTCGGCCCGACCGGCGCGGGCAAGACCACGCTGGTCAACCTCATCATGCGGTTCTACGAGCTCGACGGCGGACGCATCACGCTCGACGGCGTCGACGTCTCCCGCATGACGCGTGACGACCTGCGAGGCCGGACGGGCATGGTGCTCCAGGACACGTGGCTCTTCGAGGGCACGATCCGCGACAACATCCTCTACGGCCGCCCCGACGCGACGGAGGCGGAGATGCACGAGGCCGCGGAGGCCGCGTTCGTCGACCGCTTCGTCCACGCGCTCCCGGACGGCTACGACACCGTGCTCGACGACAACGCCGCGAACATCAGCGCGGGGGAGAAGCAGCTCATCACCATCGCGCGCGCGTTCCTCGCCCGCCCGAGCGTGCTCATCCTCGACGAGGCCACCTCCTCCGTCGACACCCGCACCGAGCTGCTGGTCCAGCACGCGATGGAGAAGCTCCGCAAGGACCGCACGAGCTTCGTCATCGCGCACCGGCTGTCCACCATCCGCGACGCGGACCTCATCCTCGTCATGGAGGAGGGCGCGATCGTGGAGCAGGGGACGCACGCCGAGCTGCTCGGGGCGGAGGGCGCCTACGCGCGTCTGTACGAGGCCCAGTTCGCCGCGCCCATCGACGCCTAGCCGGCCTGGCCTCGTCCGCCGCCCCGCCGTCGTCCGCCCGCGCGAGATTGGGGTTTGGCGCGCCGAGGTGATACCCTGTGATCGCCTCCCAGGAGGGCCCCACGGTGGCCCGGAATCCGGAAGCAATCCACGAACTGCTCGCCGCTCGGGCGTACGTCCGCAGCCAGGCGTGTACGCGTGGACACTCTCGCACTACGGAGCCAAGTGGGCTCGTGCGAGGAAAGGAATCGTGTGACCGACACAACCGAGGCCGCTCCCGCCAGCGAAGGCGCGACCGGCCTGAGTGCCATGAAGCTTCCCCAATTGCAGGCCCTCGCCTCCGAGTTGGGTGTCTCCGGCACCACCAAGATGAAGAAGAGCGAACTCATGGAAGCCATCCAGAATGGCGGAGTCGTCCCCGCGAAGGCCGAGCCTGTGGCTCCCGCCGCGACGAGCGACGCTCCCGCACCCACGAACAACGATCGCGCTCAGCGCGCCAAGGAGGCCGTCGTGCAGGCAACCGAGGGCGGCGACAACGCCGGCGGTAACTCCGGCGGCGGCGGCAACTCGGGCGGCGGCAACTCGGGCGGCGGCGGAAACTCGCAGCAGCGCGGGCCCCGCGACGACGACCGGAGCGGCAGGCGCCGACGCGGGCGCGGACGCGGACGCGGCAACGACCGGCCCCGCGACGGAGGCTCGCAACACAACGACGACCGCGAGTCCGACGAGGCGCGCGAGGGCGAGGAGCTCACCCCGATGGGCGGGCTCGTCGACCTGATGGACAACTACGCGTTCATCCGCACGTCCGGCTATCTGCCCGGCAAGGCGGACGTCTACGTCTCCGCGAATCAGATCCGCAACTACGGTCTCCGCAAGGGCGACGCGATCACCGGCACCGTCCGCCCGCCGCGTCCCGGCGAGCGCGGCCAGCGCCAGAAGTTCAACGCGCTCGTCGCCGTCGAGACCATCAACGGCCAGACCGTCGAGGAGGCGCGCACGCGCGTCCACTTCGGCGACCTCACCCCGCTCTACCCGCAGGAACGCCTCCGCCTCGAGACCCTGCCGAGCGTCATGACCACCCGCGTCATCGACCTCGTCGCCCCGATCGGCAAGGGCCAGCGAGGCCTGATCGTGTCGCCGCCGAAGGCCGGCAAGACGCTCGTCCTTCAGGCGATCGCCAACGCGATCACCACGAACGACCCGGACGTCCACCTCATGGTCGTGCTCGTAGACGAGCGCCCTGAGGAGGTCACGGACATGCAGCGCACGGTTAAGGGGGAGGTCGTCGCCTCGACGTTCGACCGGCCCGCGTCCGACCACACGGCCGTCGCCGAGCTGTCGATCGAGCGCGCCAAGCGCCTCGTCGAGGCCGGCAAGGACGTCGTCATCCTGCTCGACTCGATCACCCGCCTCGGCCGCGCGTACAACATCAGCGCGCCGGCGTCGGGCCGCATCCTCTCCGGTGGCGTCGACTCGTCGGCCCTCTACCCGCCCAAGCGCTTCTTCGGCGCCGCGCGCAACATCGAGAACGGTGGCTCGCTCACCATCCTCGCGACCGCGCTCGTCGAGACGGGCTCCAAGGCGGACGAGGTGATCTTCGAGGAGTTCAAGGGCACCGGCAACATGGAGCTCAAGCTCTCCCGTTCGCTCGCGGACAAGCGCATCTTCCCGGCTGTGGACGTCGACGCGTCCGGCACCCGCCGCGAGGAGATCCTGCTCCCGCCGGACGAGCTCAAGGTGGCCTGGAAGCTGCGTCGCGTGCTCAGCGCGCTCGACCAGCAGCAGGCGATCGAGCTCCTTCTGCAGAAGCTCAAGGAGAACAAGACGAACGTCGAGTTCCTGCTCCAGGTCCAGAAGACCACCCCGGGGACGGAGTCGAGCGACTCGTAGGGCCTGGCCGGTTTCCCGGTCCCGACTCGTCCACTACGGTGTGGCACCGCGCGTCCGCGCGCGCTGGTTCCCCCCGTCCGCGCGCGCTGGTTCCCCGCGTCCGCGCGCGCTGGTTCCCCCCGTCCGCGCGCGCTGGTTCCCCCCGTCCGCGCGCGCTGCGAGTACATGAGTGCTCGATTTCCGATCGAATCGGCACTCATGCACTCCCAGGACGCCCGAGCCGAGCCGCGACGATGGCGAGCACTCGGCTTCGGCACCAACGGGGCCGGTCCACGACGTCGTTCCATCCCAATCGCACCGTCACGTAGCCTGCCGCGGCGAGATCGACGTCACGCGAGCGGTCCGACGCATGGGCATCGGGCGCGGAGTGATAGCGCGCGCCATCGAGCTCGACCACGATCTTCGCCGCGCGGTGCAGCATGTCCGCCCGGATCGTCCGGCGGCCGACGCGCAGGTCCGCCTGCCACGTGAAGTCCGCGAAGCGCGGGCCGGCGAACACCGAGTACCGTGCGCGAACCTCGAGCGGTGAGGTCGCGCCGTCGGCGAACCACCCGAGCACCCGCTCTAGGTCCCGTCGTCCGGAGACGCGGGGCGTGCGCTCGAGCGCGCGTCGCAGCTCGCGCCACGTGCAGACCTGCTCCCACAGCGCACCGTAAAGGATCTCGCGGCGATCGCGTGGGGCCGCGTGCCTCCAGGCGTCGAGCACCGCCCGCGGGGGCGCGACGCACCGGATCCCTTGCTCGAAATACGTCGCGCCGTGCGGCCCTGCTTGGCTCAATCGAACCCACTCCGGGGCGCGCAGGTGGTGACCGTGCGGTACCACGACGTCGGCGAAGCGTGGGGCGGGCAACGCCGGCGCGTGGAGATGTAGCGCGAGCGTCCCGCTCACGAGCGCGCGCGGCGCCCAGAGGTTGAGGGCCTCGCCCATGACGACGGGGTGGCGGCGCTGGGTCTCGCCGCAATACACGCCTGGAACGACGCGCACGACGGTGCCGTCGCGCACGGCGTGCTCGAGTCGGACGCGTGACCACGCAGCGACGAGTTCCGCGCGCGTGAACGCGTGCGCGGTGTCGCGGAGGTAGGACGACAACGTGCTCGTCACGGCGTGGGAAGCGAGGCTCGGGCGCATCGCCCCATTCGACCCACTCCGGGCGTCGCGAGGGCCTGCGGAGTCGCGCTCGGTGGATCACGCCCGGATCCCGACGCCCTGTGAGTACATGAGTGCCGGTTTGGTCGGCAATCGACCACTCATGTACTCGCAGCGAGCAGGTGGGGCGGGGGTCAGCGCGCGGCCCGGGGAATGCGGAGTCGCCGACGGGCGTTCGACTCTGGCACAATGGACCGCTGGCCATCCGGTTCACCGACGCGAGACTCGCGCTCGGACCCGGGGGCACCTGAAAGGGAACCATGAAGAAGGACATCCACCCCGAGTACGTGGTCACCACGGTCACGTGCACGTGCGGCAACACCTTCCAGACGCGCTCGACCGCCGCGAGCGGCACGATCAGCGCCGACGTCTGCAGCGAATGCCACCCGTTCTACACGGGCAAGCAGAAGATCCTCGACACCGGCGGTCGCGTCGCGAGGTTCGAGCAGCGGTACGGCAAGAAGGCCGCGAAGTAGTCCCGTAGCGGGACACGCTGATGGCCGAAACCTTCTCCGCCGTCCAGCCGCTGCTGGACGAGTACGCGGACATCGAGCGTCAGCTCGCCGACCCCGCCGTCCACGCGGACGCGGCGCGGGCGAAGACGCTTGGGCGCCGCTTCGCGGAGCTCGGCCGGATCGTCGCCGCGCACCGCGCGTGGGACGCGGCCGTCGGTGACCTCGCCGCCGCGGAGGAGATGGCCGAGGCGGACCCCGCGATCGCCGCGGAGATCCCCGGCATGCGGGACGCGGTTGACACCACCGCCGAGACGCTGCGCCGCATCCTGCTCCCGCGCGACCCCGACGACGCCCGCGACGTCATCATGGAGGTCAAGGCGGGGGAGGGCGGCGACGAGTCCGCGCTGTTCGCCGGCGACCTCGTGAAGATGTACCTCAAGTACGCCGAGCGCAAGGGTTGGTCGACGCAGGTGCTCGACGCCACGCCCACCGAGCTCGGCGGCTACAAGGACGTTTCCATCGCCATCAAGACCAAGGGCAATCCCGAGCCCGAGAACGGCGTGTGGGCGAACCTCAAGTACGAGGGTGGCGTGCACCGCGTGCAACGCGTGCCCACCACCGAGTCGCAGGGCCGCATTCACACCTCCGCCGCCGGGGTGCTCGTCTTCCCGGAGGCCGAGGAGGTCGCGGAGATCGAGATCGACCCGAACGACGTCAGGGTCGACGTCTTCCACTCCTCCGGGCCCGGCGGGCAGTCGGTCAACACCACCGACTCCGCGGTACGCCTCACCCACGTGCCGACCGGCATCGTCGTCAGCTGTCAGAACGAGAAGAGCCAGCTGCAGAACAAGGAGAGCGCGTTCCGCATCCTCCGCGCCCGCCTCCTCGCCGCGCAGCGCGAGGCCCAGGAGGCCGAGGCGGCGGACATGCGCCGCTCCCAGGTGCGCACCGTCGACCGCTCGGAGCGCATCCGCACGTACAACTTCCCGGAGAATCGGATCGCCGACCACCGGACGGGGTACAAGTCGTACAACCTCGACCAGGTCCTCGCGGGCGACCTCGGCCCCGTCATCCAGTCCGCGATCGACGCGGACGAGGCCGAGCGCCTCTCCTCGCACGACGAGTAACGCGGTGACGGCGCCGACGCTCCGGTCGCTCGTGCGCGAGGTCGCCGGGCGTCTCGACGACGCCGGGGTTCCGAGCCCCGAGGCCGACGCCGCCGCGCTGGTCGCCCACGCGGCCTCCCTTCCCGTCTCGGAGCTTCGCGTCGCCCAGGCGCGCGGCGACGCCGTCCCCGCGACGCTCGACGCCTCCGCGCTCGAGGACGCCGTCGCCCGGCGCGGGGCGCGCGTCCCTCTCCAACACATCACCGGTGAGGCTCCCTTCCGGACGCTGACGCTCGCCGTCGGCCCGGGCGTCTTCGTGCCGCGGCCCGAGACGGAGGCCGTCGCCGGCTTCGCGATCGACGCGGCGACCACAATCGGCGGCGAGCCCGCCGTCGCGGACCTCTGCGCCGGCTCGGGCGCGATCGGCCTCGCCGTCGCCACCGAGATCCCGACCTCGCGCGTCGTGCTCGTCGAGCTCGACGCGAAGGCATTCGCCTACCTCGAGCGCAACGTCTCCACGCGGGACGCCGGCGTTCGCGACCGGGTGCGCGCGATCCGGGGGGACGCGCGCACGGCCCTCGCGGACCGCGACGGGACGTTCGACGTCGTCGTCTCGAACCCGCCGTACGTGCCGCACGGGGCGACGCCGCGCGACGTCGAGGTCGCCGAACACGACCCGCCCGTCGCGCTGTACGGGCTCGGCGGCGACGGGCTTGAGGTGGCGCGCGGGATCGTCGGCGCCGCCGCCCGGCTCCTCCGCCCGGGCGGGGTCGTCGCGATGGAGCACGGGGAGGAGCAGGGGGAGGCCGTCCGGGCAATCATCTCCCGCGACGCCCGCTGGCGGAACGCGGCGACGCATCGCGATCTCACCGGGCGCCCGCGCTTCACCGTGGCGACGCGCGCCTGAGCCGTGCGAGACTGGCCGACGTGATTCTCCCCGCCTTCGACCCCGCTTCGTGGGGCCCGTCGATCGACGCGGCCGTCCACGCGGTCGAGCGCGGGGGCGCCGTCGTCTTCCCCACCGACACGCTCTACGGGATCGGATGCGACGCGTTCCAGCCCGAGGCCGTCGAGGCGATCCTCGCCGCGAAAGGCCGCGGCCGGGAGATGCCCCCGCCCGTGCTTATCCCCTCGGCCGGCACCGTCGACGGGATCGCGCGCGACGTCCCCGACAACGTCCGGGCGCTGATGGACGCGTTCTGGCCGGGGCCGCTCACCATCATCGTCAACGCCCAGCCGTCGCTGTCGTGGGACCTGGGCGACACCCACGGGACGGTCGCGCTTCGCGTCCCCGAGCACCCCGTCGCCCTCGCGCTGCTGCTCCGCACGGGCCCTATGGCCGTGACGAGCGCGAACCGGACGGGCGGCCCGCCCGCGACGTCCGTCGAGGGCGCCGAGTGGCAGCTCGGCTCGGCGGTCGCCGTCTATCTCGACGGCGGGGACACGCCGATCGGCGAGCCGTCGACCATCGTCGACGCGACGTCGGAGACCATCCGCGTCGTCCGAGAGGGCGCGCTCCACCGCGACGAGATCGCCGCGGTCGCGGGGGCGATCGAGGGGGACGCCGGGTGACCGTCTACCTGACGCTGCTGATCGTCGCCGCGTTCGTCACGTACGTCTCGACGCCCGCGATGCGCTACCTCGCCTTCCGCGTCGGGGCCGTCACCGCGGTCCGCGAGCGGGACGTCCACAAGGTCCCCACGGCGAGGCTCGGCGGCGTGGCCATCTACCTCGGGCTCGTCGCGGCGATCGTCGTGGCGAGCACGATCCCGTTCCTCGGCCGGGTCTTCGAGATGTCCGGCGCCGCGTGGGCCGTCCTGGGCGGCGCGGGCCTCGTGTGCCTCCTCGGGATCATCGACGACGTCTATGACCTCGACTGGATGGCGAAGCTCGCCGGCCAGGTCTTCGCGGCGTGGATTCTCGCGTGGGGCGGCGTCCAGCTCGTGACCATCCCCGTCGCGGGCGTGACGATAGCGTCGAGCCCGCTCTCGCTCGCCGTGACGATGATCTCCGTCGTCATCGCCATCAACGCCGTGAACTTCGTCGACGGGCTCGACGGGCTCGCCGCGGGCATGATCGCGATCGGCGGATCGGCCTTCCTCGTGTACGCGTACGTCCTCGCGCGCAACGCCTCCCGCGGCGACTATTCCAGCCTCGCGGCCGTCGTCCTCGCGAGCCTCGTGGGCGCGTGCCTCGGCTTCCTCCCGCACAACGTGCACCCCGCGAGGATCTTCATGGGGGACTCGGGCGCGATGGTGCTCGGGCTCACTATCGCCGCCGCCGCGATCATCGTGACCGGACAGATCGACCCGGAGATCGTGTTGCAGCGGGAGAACGTCCCGGCGTTCGTGCCGATCGTGCTGCCCATCATGGTGGTCGCGGTACCGCTCTTGGACATGGCGCTCGCGGTCGTGAGACGGATGATCCGGGGCGACAACCCGTGGGCGGCGGACTCCCACCACCTCCACCACCGGCTCCTCCGGTTCGGGCACTCGCACCGTTGGGCCGTCGCGGTGCTCTACGTCTGGACCGCCGTCCTGAGCTACGGGACCGTCTCGCTCGTGTTCATGCGCGGTCGTTACGCCGCGCTCGCGATGGGGATCGGGATCGTCGTCGCGTCGGCGCTGACGTTCTCCCCTAAGTTCCGGGACGCGCTCGACCGCGCCGTCCTCTCCCTCGCCGCGCGCGCCATGCGCCTGCTGCGCGCCATCATCCGCCGGCCGGGACGCGCGACGGAGCCGGATACCGCGACCGCCGCGACGGGGGAGCGTCCGTGAGCGACGACCGCGCGGTGTACCGCAAGGCCCTCGTCGGCGTCATCGTCGTCGCCGCGGTGATCGTGGTCGTCGGGGCGATCGTGGCGTGGCGCGTCCAGGGCGCGTCGGCCGCTGGCGCCGCGGCCCTCGGAGGCGGCCTCTCGGGACTCGCGGCGGCCGTCACGCCCCTGTCGATGCTCCTCGGCCGAGACCGCCCGCCGCACGTCCTCGCCGCGGTCGTCTCCGGGCTGTGGCTCGCGAAAATGGTCGTCCTCGTCGTCGTCGTCGTGCTGCTGTCCCGCATCGAGGATTTCCCCCGCGCCGCCTTCGGATACACGCTCCTCGCCGGCATCATCGCGTCCCTCGCGGTGGACCTCTGGGCGGTGCGTTCCACGCGTGTCCCGTACGTCGATTCGGATTCGTAGTCGCGAGGCGGATACGTTAGGCTCTGTGCAGTCCCCAGCCGTGCCCCGGCGCGCGTAGGCGCCCGCGCGAGGCCCACAAACGGAGTGGCTATGTTGACTGTCCCGGTTGCCATCGCGCAGGTGGCCTCCGAAGTCGACGGCTCCTCGGCGGGAACGGGTTCGGACTCCGGCGGAATCTGGTCCTGGCTCTTCCACACGACCGGATTCCATCCCCCGTCGGTCCTCGACTTCTTCCCCGACGCGGTCCTGTTCCAGGGCACCATCTTCGAGGCCAACCGCATCACGTTCATCCGCATCGCGGCGGCCGTCATCCTCATCGGGATGTTCGCGCTGGTCGTCGGTCGCGCGCGTGTCGTTCCCCGCCGGGGCCAGGCGCTCATGGAGTTCGCGCTCGACTTCGTGCGCGTGCAGATCGTCGAGGAGGTCATGGGCAAGGAGCGCGCCAAGCGTTTCGTGCCGTTCATCACGACGCTCTTCCTCGCGATCACGGTGTTCAACCTCACCGGCGTGATCCCGTTCCTCAACCTCGCGGCCACCTCGCTGATCGGCCTCCCGATCGTCATGGCCGTCTGGGTGTACCTCATGTACCTGAGCGTCGGGGTCCGCCACCACGGCCTCGGCGGCTACCTCAAGGTGAGCCTCTTCCCGCCGGGCGTGCCGTGGTACATCTACCCGCTTCTCACGCCCATCGAGGCGCTGCAGGTCTTCGTGCTTCGGCCGGCGACGCTCGCGCTGCGGCTCGCGGCCAACATGATGGCGGGGCACCTGCTCCTCGCGCTGTGCTTCGCGGCGACGCAGTACTTCTTCTTCGCGGCGTCGGGAGCCTGGAAGGCGGCGGGGGCCTTGACCTTCGTCGGCGCGATCGCCTTCACGCTCTTCGAGATCTTCGTCGCGCTGCTTCAGGCGTACGTCTTCGCCATGCTCTCCGCCGTCTACCTGAATATGGCGCTTGAGGATGAGCACTAGATAGGCTTGCCCGGCCACCCGGCCGGGCACGATCGGAAGGAACACTCGTGGACACCACGATTCTCGCCGCAGTCAATGGCAACCTCGCGACGATCGGGTACGGCCTCGCGGCCGTCGGCCCGGGCATCGGCCTGGGCATCCTGATCGGCAAGACGATTGAGGGCATCGCGCGTCAGCCCGAGGTCGCCGGTCAGCTGCGCACCACCATGTTCATCGGCGTCGCGTTCGTCGAGGTGCTCGCGCTCCTCGGCCTCATCACCGGCTTCCTCTTCACGTAATGCTCGCGAACGTCATCGCCGCCGCCGCGGAGGAGGGTTCGTCGCCGAACCCGATCCTCCCCGAGCCGTACGACCTCGTGTGGTCGTTGATCATCTTCGGGCTGATCGTCCTCGCCTTCCGTTGGCTGATGCCGCGCCTCCAGAAGGTCCTCGACGAGCGTGCCGAGACGATCGAGGGCGGGATCGCCCGCGCGGAGAAGGCCCAGGCCGACGCTGCCGCGGCTCTCGCGGAGTACACGGAGCAGTTGACCCAGGCTCGCGCCGAGGCGGCGCGAATCCGCGACGACGCGCGCGCCGAGGCCAAGCAGATCCTTCACGAGGCGCGCGATCGAGCGGTCAAGGACGCCGAGGGCACCGCCGCCGTGGCCCAGAAGCAGATCGAGGCGGCGCGCCAGCAGACGATCATCGCGCTGCGCTCGGACGTCGGGGCCCTTGCCACCGAGCTCGCGGCGCGCATCGTCGGGGCGTCGCTCGCCGACGACGCCCGCCAGCAGGAGGTCATCAACTCCTTCCTCGCGGACCTCGAACAACCGGCGAAGGTCGAGGGCAAGTAGTGCGAGGAACGAGCGAGGCATCCCGGGACGCGGTCCTCAAGGACTTCTTTCCCGTCGCGACGGCGGCGGGGAAGGATGCGGCGCGCCTGGCCGAGGAACTGTTCTCGGTCGTCGACGCCCTCGACTCGTCCGGCTCGCTCCGTCGCGCTCTGTCCGACCCGGCGCGGCCGGGGACGGACAAGACGGCGCTCGTCGAGGACGTCTTCGGGTCGCTCGACCCCCGGGTGCGCGACGTGATCGCGGCCTTCGCGTCCCGACGCTGGATCCTCGCGGACGACATGGCCGACGCGGTCGAGGACGCGGCGGTCGACGCGTACCTCTCCGCGGCCCAGGCGGCGGGCGAGCTGGAATCGCTCGAGGAGGAACTGTTTCGCGTCGAGCGATTCCTCGCGGCGGAACGCGACCTCCTCGCCGCGCTCGGCGACCGCTCCGCGCTCCCGACCGCGCGCTCCACGCTCGCGACCTCGATCTTCGGCACGCGCGTCAGCCCCATCGCGATGGCGCTCATCGAACGGGCCGCCGGCGAATCGCGCAGTCGGCGCCTCTCGAGCTCGCTCGCGTACTACGTGAAGGCGGCGGCGGAACGACGCCAGCGCGTCATCGCGGCCGTGACCTCCGCCGTCGAGTTGAGCGCCGCGCAGCGTACGCGCCTCGCCCGGGCGCTCCAGGGGCTCTACGGCAGCGAGGTGCAACTGAACGTGACCGTCGACCCTCGCGTCATCGGCGGTCTTCGGGTCCAGGTGGGGGACCAGGTGGTCGACGGGACCATCCTTCGAAAGATCGACGACGTACGACGACGATTGGTCGGTTAGGGCCGACGCGGACCGCGAAAGCGGCAACGACAGGAGAGTAGGGAATGGCTGACTTGACGATCAGTCCGGACGAGATCCGGACGGCGCTCGACACGTACGTGAAGTCGTACAAGCCTTCGGGCGACGCGAGCGCCGAGGTCGGGCGTGTGACGCTCGCCGCCGACGGCATCGCGCAGGTCGAGGGGCTTCCCGGCGTGATGGCGAACGAGCTTCTGCGCTTCGAGGACGGGACGCTCGGCCTCGCGCTCAACCTCGACGTGCGCGAGATCGGCGTCGTCATCCTCGGCGAGTTCGCGGGGGTCGAGGAGGGCCAGGAGGTCCACCGCACGGGCGAGGTCCTCTCCGTCGCCATCGGCGACGGTTACCTCGGCCGCGTCGTCGACCCGCTCGGCACGCCGATCGACGGCCTCGGCGAGATCAAGACGGAGGGCCGTCGTGCCCTCGAACTCCAGGCGCCGGGCGTCATGCACCGCAAGTCCGTGCACGAGCCGCTCCAGACGGGACTCAAGGCCGTCGACGCGATGATCCCGATCGGACGCGGCCAGCGTCAGCTCATCATCGGCGACCGCCAGACCGGCAAGACGGCCATCGCGATCGACACGATCATCAACCAGAAGGCGAACTGGGCGACGGGCGACCCGTCCAAGCAGGTGCGGTGCGTCTACGTCGCGATCGGCCAGAAGGGCTCGACCATCGCCTCGGTGCGCAGCGCGCTCGACGAGGCCGGGGCGCTGGAGTACACGACGATCGTCGCGTCGCCCGCGTCCGACCCCGCCGGCTTCAAGTACCTCGCCCCGTACACCGGCTCCGCCATCGGCCAGCACTGGATGTACGGCGGCAAGCACGTCCTCATCATCTTCGACGACCTTTCGAAGCAGGCCGAGGCCTACCGCGCCGTCTCGCTGTTGCTGCGCCGCCCGCCGGGGCGCGAGGCGTACCCGGGCGACGTCTTCTACCTGCACTCGCGCCTGCTGGAGCGCTGCGCGAAGCTGAGCGACGACATGGGCGCGGGCTCGATGACGGGGCTTCCCATCATCGAGACGAAGGCGAACGACGTCTCCGCGTACATTCCGACCAACGTCATCTCCATCACGGACGGGCAGATCTTCCTCCAGTCCGACCTCTTCAACGCGAACCAGCGCCCCGCGATCGACGTCGGCATCTCCGTGTCGCGCGTCGGCGGCGCCGCCCAGGTCAAGGCGATGAAGAGCGTCTCCGGAACGCTGAAGATCGACCTCGCGCAGTACCGTTCGCTCGAGGCGTTCGCGATGTTCGCCTCCGACCTCGACGCGGCGAGCCGCCAGCAGCTCACGCGCGGGGCGCGACTGATGGAGCTCCTCAAGCAGCCGCAGTACTCGCCGTACCCGATCGAGGAGCAGGTCGTCTCGATCTGGGCGGGGACCAAGGGCAAGCTCGACAAGCTCCCGCTCGCCGACGTCCTGCGTTTCGAGCGCCAGCTCCTCGACCACCTGCGTCGCAACACGAAGATCCTCGACCAGATCGCCGACAAGGGCGTCCTCACGGACGAACTCCTCGCGGAACTCGACAAGAACGTGGACGACTACCTCTCGACCTTCACGGAGTCCGAGGGCACCGAGCTCTCCACCGAGTCCTCGGTCGCCGACGGGCAGGACGTCGAGGTCGAGCAGGAGAAGATCGTGACGAGGAAGAAGAGGTCGTAGCGGGTCATGGGTGCCAAGCAGCGCGTCTACCGGCAGCGGATCCGGTCGACCCAGTCGCTCAAGAAGATCTTCCGTGCGATGGAGCTGATCTCGGCTTCGCGCATCGGTAAGGCTCGTGAGCGCGTGGGCGCCGCCTCGCCGTACTCGCGCGCGATCACCCACGCCATCCAGGCGGTCGCCGAGCACTCGCCCATCGCCCACGCCATCTCGACGGAGCGGACGGACACCAACCGCGTCGCCCTCCTCGTCGTCACGGCCGACCGTGGTATGGCGGGCGCCTACACGGCGAACGCCCTCCGGGAATCGGAGCGCCTCCGCGAGCAGCTGATCGAGGAGGGCAAGGAGGTGGTCCAGTACGTCACGGGCCGTCGGGGCGTCTCGTACTTCACCTTCCGCCACCGCGAGCTCGAACGTACGTGGGTCGGCAGCTCGGACGCGCCGATGCTCGAGACCGCGCTCGACATCGCGCGCACGCTCCTCGCGTCCTTCCTCGCCCCGGCGGACCAGGGCGGTGTGGCGGAGCTCCACGTGGTCTACACGCGCTTTCACTCGATGGTGAACCAGGAGACCCGCGTGATCCGCGCCCTGCCCCTCGAGGTCGTCGAGGACGACGAGGAGAGCGAGGGCGACGTGCCGCCGCTGTACGCGTTCGAGCCGTCGCCGGAGGAGGTGCTCGACTCCCTGCTGCCCCGCTACATCGAGGCGCGAATCTACAGCCACCTCCTCCAGTCCGCCGCGAGCGAGCTCGCCGCCCGCCAGCGCGCCATGAGCACCGCCGTGTCCAACGCCGAGGACATGGCCCGCACCTACACCCGGCTCGCCAACCAGGCCCGCCAATCCGAGATCACCCAAGAAATCAGCGAAATCGTCTCGGGCGCCGACGCGCTCGCGGCTTCGTGACAGGAAACGAGAAGAGAATGCCCTCCAAGCCCGAGAAGAAGCCGACGAAGAAGGCTCCGGCCGCGAAGGCCGGCGCCGCGACGAAGACGACGCCGGTCGCCATCGGCCGGGTCGCCCGCGTCATCGGGCCCGTCGTCGACATCGAGTTTCCCGCCGACGCGATCCCGGACATGTACAGCGCCCTCGAGGTGGACATCAACCTCAGCGCCCAGGGCGAGGGCGAGGGCGACGGCATCCTTCACATGACGCTCGAGGTCGAGCAGCACCTCGGGGACAACCTCGTGCGCGCGGTCGCCCTCAAGCCGACAGACGGCCTGGTGCGGGGGACCGAGGTGCGCGATACCGGCGCCCCTATCTCGGTTCCCGTGGGAGACGTGACGAAGGGCCACGTCTTCAACGTCATCGGCGAGGTCCTCAACGCCGAGCCCGGCGAGAAGATCGAGGTCAAGGAGCGTTGGCCGATCCACCGCCAGCCGCCGGCGTTCGACCAGCTCGAGCCGAAGACGAAGATGTTCGAGACGGGCATCAAGGTCATCGACCTCCTCACGCCGTACGTCGAGGGCGGGAAGATCGGCCTCTTCGGGGGCGCGGGCGTCGGCAAGACGGTGCTCATCCAGGAGATGATCTACCGCGTCGCGAACAACCACAACGGCGTCTCGGTGTTCGCCGGCGTCGGGGAGCGGACGCGCGAGGGCAACGACCTCATCCAGGAGATGACGGAGTCCGGGGTCATCAAGCAGACGGCCCTCGTGTTCGGGCAGATGGACGAGCCGCCGGGCACGCGCCTCCGGGTCGCCCTCTCGGCGCTCACGATGGCGGAGTACTTCCGCGACGTCCAGCGCCAGGACGTGCTTCTGTTCATCGACAACATCTTCCGTTTCACGCAGGCGGGATCGGAGGTGTCGACGCTGCTCGGCCGCATGCCGTCCGCCGTCGGGTACCAGCCCACGCTCGCCGACGAGATGGGACGCCTCCAGGAGCGCATCACCTCGACGCGCGGCCACTCGATCACGTCGCTCCAGGCGATCTACGTGCCCGCGGACGACTACACGGACCCGGCCCCGGCCACGACGTTCGCCCACCTGGACGCGACGACGGAGCTGAGCCGCGAGATCGCCTCCCGCGGCCTGTACCCCGCCGTCGATCCGCTGAACTCGACCTCGCGCATCCTCGACCCCCGGTTCGTGGGCAGGGATCACTACGAGACGGCCTCCGCGGTCAAGGCGATTCTCCAGCGCAACAAGGAGCTCCAGGACATCATCGCGATCCTCGGCGTGGACGAGCTGTCCGAGGAGGACAAGATCACCGTCGCCCGCGCCCGCAAGATCCAGCAGTACCTCAGCCAGAACACGTACATGGCGACGCAGTTCACCGGCGTCGAGGGCTCGACCGTCCCCCTGAGCGAGACCGTCGAGGCTTTCACGGGTCTCGTGAACGGGAAGTACGACCACATCTCGGAGCAGGCCTTCTTCAACATCGGCGGCCTTGAGGACCTCGAGAAGAACTGGGCGCGGATCCAGAAGGAGAGCAACTAACCCATGCCTCTCACCGTCGACATCGTCGGCCCGGACGGCGTCCGGTGGTCCGGCGAGGCGACCTTCGTCACGGCCCCGTCGGTCGAGGGGTCGATCGGTTTGTACCCGGCGCACGAGCCCTTGCTGGCCGTGCTCAAGTCGGGCGCCGTCACCGTCGACCCCGTCGAGGGCGAGCGCGCGGTGGTGCCGATTTCCGGGGGCTTCCTCTCGTTCCACGAGGACACGATCACGGTGATCGCCGACTCCGACGCTCCGCGGCCGTAGGTCGAAGGCGTGTTCGATCCGATCAGCCCCCGCGCCCAGGGCTGGTTGGACCGCCCCGATGGGGCGCGGCTGTTCTGGGAGGAGTCCGGCAACCCCGACGGTCGAGCGGCGTTGTACCTACATGGAGGTCCGGGACGCGGACTCGGACGCGGAGGCTACCGTCGCCGTTTCGATCCAAACAGGTTCAGGATCATCGGCCTCGACCAGCGTGGTTGCGGGCGAAGCACCCCGCTAGCGATCGACGACCTGGACTCGCTCGACAGCAACACGACGCAAGCCCTCGTGGCCGACATCGAGGCACTCCGCGCACACCTCGGCGTCGACGCCTGGGTTCTCCACGGAGTCTCCTGGGGATGCACGCTTGCGTTGGCGTACGCGCTCGAGTACCCGAGCCGAGTGGCGGGCATCGTCCTGGTGGCCGTGACCTCGGGTTCCCGAAGCGAGGTCGAGTGGATCACCGAGGGCGTGGGCTCGATCTTCCCCGAGGCCTGGGCGAGGTTCCGCGCGCTGGCGCGCGACGGGGAGCGCTGCGTCGACGCGTACGCACGGCTCTTGCGCGACGCCGACCCCGTCGTGCGGGCCGAAGCCGCGCGCGCGTGGGAGGAATGGGAGAGCGTCCACGTCTCGCTCGACCCGAACGCGCCCACGGGTCCCTTGTTCGAGGATGATCGTCAGCGAGAGAACTTCGCCACGCTCGTCACCCACTACTGGGCGAACGACTGCTTCCTCTCCGGGGCGGACGGGGTCCGCGCGCGCGTCGGGGAGCTCGATGGCATCCCGGGCACCCTCATTCACGGCCGCCTCGACATCAGCGGGCCCGCTGTCACGCCGTGGATCCTGCACCGGGCCTGGCCGAGCAGCGAGCTCGTCATCGTCGAAAACGAGGGTCACGGGGGTCCTGAGGAGATGGAACTCGCCGCCAACGCGCTCTCGGCACTGGCGTGACGGGAGATTCGCGCGCTCCGCGCTCCAGTACCGTGGAGCGGTGAGAGTCGTCATCGCTCGATGCGAAGCCACGTACAGCGGGCGCCTGAACGCGCGCCTTCCGCTGGCGACGCGGGCGATCATGGTCAAGGCGGACGGCTCCGTCCTCCTCCACTCGGACGGCGGGTCGTACAAGCCGCTCAACTGGATGAGCCCGCCGTGCACGTTCCGCGAGACGGAGCCCGACGACGACGCCGCCTCGCGCGGCGCGCTCGCCGTGTGGATCGTCCAGCACGCGAAGACGGACGACCGGCTCGTGGTCGAGATCCACGAGGTGATGAGCGACACGGAGCACGAGTTGGGCGCGGACCCCGGGCTCGTCAAGGATGGTGTCGAGGCGCATCTCCAGGCGCTCCTCGCGGAGCAGATCGGCCTGCTCGGCGACGGGTACACGCTCGTCCGCCGCGAGTACCCGACGGCGATCGGCCCGGTGGACATCCTGGCGAAGTCACCGGAGGGGCGGACGGTCGCGGTCGAGATCAAGCGGCGCGGGGACATCGACGGGGTCGAACAGCTCACGCGCTACCTCGATCTCCTGGGCCGCGACCCGCTCCTCAGCCCGGTCGAGGGTGTCTTCGCCGCGCAGGAGATCAAGCCGCAGGCGCGCGTGCTCGCGGAAGACCGCGGAATCCGGTGCCTCGTGCTCGATTACGCGGCGATGAGCGACGCGGACGACCCCACGTCGAGGCTCTTCTAGGCGCCCCGCCCGCGCCGCGCGTTCCACGAATCGAAACGATTCGGCTAGGCTCTCCCGCATGACTTCCACCCCCTCCTTCCCCGACGGCTTCCTCTTCGGCGCCGCCACGGCGTCGTACCAGATCGAGGGGGCCGTCGCCGAGGACGGGCGCGGCCCGTCCATCTGGGACACGCGGGCGCACACGCCCGGCCTGATACGCGACGGCGACACGGGGGACGTCACGGACGACCACTACCACCGGTTCGCCGACGACGTGGCGGCGATGGCGGAGATGGGCCTCACGGCGTATCGCTTCAGCCTGGCGTGGCCGCGCATCCAGCCGACGGGCACGGGCGAATTCAACGAGGCGGGCTTCGCTTTCTACCACCGCCTCCTCGACGAGCTCGAGAAGCACGGGATTACGCCGCTCGCCACGCTCTACCACTGGGACCTGCCGCAGCCGCTCGAGGACGCCGGGGGCTGGCCGAACCGCGACACCGCCTACGCGTTCGAGGCGTACGCGCGCCGGACGGTCGAGGAGTTCAAGGACCGGATCGCGTTCTGGACGACGCTGAACGAGCCGTGGTGCTCGGCGTTCCTCGGGTATTCGCAGGGGAGCCACGCGCCGAGCCGGACCGAGCCCGCCGCGTCGCTCGCGGCCGCCCACCACCTCAACCTCGCGCACGGTCTCGCCGCGCGGGCGATCAAGGAGATCGCACCCGACGCGACCGTCTCGCTCGTGCTCAACGCCCACATCCCGCGACCGTGGGATCCGTCGAACCCCGCCGACCTGGACGCGTCGCGGCGCATCGACGCGCTCGCCAACCGCGTCTTCATCGACCCCTTCACCGCGGGGGCCTACCCCGCGGACCTGATCGAGGACACCCGGTCCCTCACGGACTGGTCCTTCGTCCAGGACGGCGACCTCGAGACCACGCGCGGAACGATCGACGTCATCGGCGTGAACTACTACTCGAGCCACATCGTGCGGCACAACCCCGGCGCCAAGGGCCTGCCGGGTGCGGACGGTCACGGGGTGGGCGCGGGCACGGCGTTCCCCGGAGCCGACATGGTCCAGTTCATGCGCCCGTTCGGTCCGGTGACGACCATGGGTTGGAACCAGGACGCCTCCGCGTTCCACGGCCACCTGCTGAGGATCCATCGCGACATGGGATTGCCCATCGTCGTCACCGAGAACGGATCGGCCTTCGTCGACGAGGTCACCCCCGACGGGCGCATCCACGACGAGGACCGCGTCCGCTACCTCCACGACCACTTCGAGGCGGCGCTGCACGCCATCGAGGACGGTGCCGACGTCCGCGGCTACATGGTGTGGTCGCTGATGGACAACTTCGAGTGGTCGTACGGGTTCACCCAGCGGTTCGGCCTGCTGCGCGTCGATTACGACACGCTTCGGCGAACGTGGAAGGACTCCGCGTACTGGTACCAGGAGACGATCAAGAACCGGCGTCCCGCGCCCGTCGAGGCCGCGGCGACTCTCGGCCCCACCCCGGCCGCCTCCTACTAGCGACCGGCGGGGTCGCCCCCGCGAAAACGTAGACTGGCACCATGGCACGCCGGTCCCGCAAACGCCCGTACGGGGACCCGCACCCCGAACTCGACGTCGAGCGGGTGACGAGCGGGATGCCCTCGCGGATCGAGCCCGGCCCGGGAGGCGAGCCGTACTACGTCGCCATCTCCCGTCAGC
This sequence comes from uncultured Actinomycetota bacterium, assembly GCA_963823015.1. GTDB lineage: Bacteria > Actinomycetota > Actinomycetes > Actinomycetales > Demequinaceae > JAFGBM01. The sequence goes on from CAWGJW010000004.1 coordinate 302,371, forward strand.
GCGACAAGTCCTACACGTGCCCCGCGTGCGGGCAGGAGATCCCGCCGATGCGCAACCACGTGGTCACGTGGGCCACCGGCGGACTCTTCGGGCCCGGAATCGCCGCGGACGAACGCCGTCACTGGCACTCGGCCTGTTGGGAGCGCTTCGGGCGGGACCGTGGCTGACGGAACGGCGGAGATCCGCGCGACCAGCGTGCTGCCCGCGATCCGCGAGGACATCACGCTCGTGACCGACGACGGCCTCACCCTGGTGGGCGAGCTCGCGCTCCCGGCCTCCGGTCGCGTCGCGGCCACGCTCGTCACGCTCCACCCGTTGCCCACCCACGGCGGGTTCATGGACTCGCACGTGTTGCGGAAGGCGGCGTGGCGCCTGCCGTACCTCGCGGACGTCGCGGTGTTGCGCTTCAACACTCGCGGAACGCGCTCCGCGCGGGGAACGTCCGAGGGGACGTTCGGCGGCGGGGGTCCCGAGGGTGCCGACGCCCGTGCCGCCGTCGCGTTCGCCGTCGAGCGCGGTCTGCCGCACCGGTGGCTCCTGGGGTGGTCGTTCGGAACCGAGGTCGCCCTGATGCACGGCAGCACGCTCGACGTGGAGGGGGCGATTCTCCTCTCGCCCCCGATGACCCGCGCCACGGCGTCCGACCTCGCCGCCTGGGAGGCGAGCGGCAAGTCGGTGGTCGCGTTCGTTCCCGAGTTCGACGACTACCTCCGTCCGGACGCGGCGGCGAAGGCCTTCGCGCCGCTCGCTTCGGCGAGGATTGTCCCCGTCGCCGGCGCCAAGCACCTCTGGGTCGGCGAGAAGTACGTTCGGATCGTCCTCGACGGGATCGCCGGCGTCGTCGCCCCGGACCGCGTGCCGCTGCCCACCGTCGTCCCCGGGGACGCGATCGCCCACGGCGCCGCGCCCGAGGGGGGCGTGCCGTGACGCGGTCGACGCGCGTCCTTCACGTCGGCCTCCGGGGCGACGGCCCCGCCGCGGGCACGCCCGGTCGTCCGCCGATCATCCTGCTCCACGCGTTCCCGCTCGACTCCCGCATGTGGGCCCCTCTCGCGCGAGAGCTCGCCTCTCGGGGCGCGGTGGCGCACGGTTTCGACTACCCGGGATTCGGGACGACGCCGTTGTGGGGGGAGATCGAGCCGAGCGTCGACGCCATCGCCGACGCGGCGGTAGCGACGCTGCGGGACGGGATCGGGGCGCGGGAGGCGCACTGGGTCGGCTGTTCGATGGGAGGGTACGTCGCGCTCGCGATCGCCGAACGTCACCCCGACGCGGTCGCGGGGCTCGGGCTCGTCGATACGCGATCCACCCCGGACGACGACGCGAAGCGCTTGTCGCGGCTCGAAACAGCGGCCTCCGTGGAGCACGAGGACGAGTACCCCAACCCCCGAGGAGCGGCCGAGGGGCTCGTGGGTCTGGAAGGCGAGTGGCGGGAGAGCGTGGTCGCGGCGGCGACGCGGATCGTCGCCAGCACGCGCCCGGAGGCCGCCGCGTGGGGCCAGAGGGCGATGGCGGCCCGACCGGACCGTACGGGGCTCCTGGAGGCCTTCCGGGGCCTCTCAGCGGTGATCTGGGGCTCGCGCGACGGCCTGGCGAGCCGCGAGGACGCCGATCACATGGCGACCGCCCTCGGCGTCGAGACGCGGGAGATCGCGGGCGTCGGACACCTCAGTCCTCTCGAGGCGCCCGAGGCCGTGGCGGGAGCTCTCGCGGACCTCTACGCCCCTCACGCCGGATAGTCGGCACCCGCCTCGAGACGCCGCGCGAGCGCCACGTCGAGCGCGACGGATTCGCCGTCGCGGGCGCCGCGACCGAGTTGGAGCGGCGGGTCGCTCGGGGCGAGCGTCACGCCGCGAGTTCGCGCCGCGAGCCCGCCGGGCGCCCGGAGGATGTAGAAACCACCGTCCGTTCCGACGGCGATCGAGCGGTCCTGACGGAGGTACCACCCCTCGACGTTCGTGCGGTACCGCCCCCGGCCGTTGTACCCCCGCGCGTGGAGGGGGGTGGGGGAGATGCCCGCGTCGAGGGCCTTGCGGACGAAGTCCGCGATCAGAGCCGACGCCGCGCGGCTCTCCGCGGCTCGCCTACGTTCGAGTGCCTCCGCGTGGATGCGCGCGCGTTCGGCGCGCTCGGACACGTCACGGCGGCTCGGCTCGTCAGGCACGCCCCGGCCTAGTCGTCGTCCTGCGGCGCCTCGTCGTCGAGGGTGTCGACCGGCCCACGGTGGTCGAGCGCCTGGTCGAGCGCGGCGTCGTCGACCGGGGAGAAGACGCTCGCGATCTCCGCCGCCGACTCGTCGGACGGTTCGGGGGTGGGCGCGTCCGGAAGACCCTGTTCGAGGACGGCCGCGACGGCCGCCGCGCGATCCGGCGAGCGTGACGTCGTCGGGTCGGAGATGAGCAAGGATCGGAGCTCGTCGAGGTAGCCCGTGATCGATTCGCGCTGGCGGTTGAGGTCCTCGACGGCCTGCTGCGCGGCCGTGCGCTCCCGCTCGGCGTCGCTCACGGCCTCGCTCATGATCTTCTCGGCGTGCTCGCGGGCGTCGGTGACGATCTCGTCGGCGTTCTTTCGCGCGTTCGCGAGGAGAGTCTCGGCGTGAGACTCGGCCTCCGACCGCGTCGCGCCGGCGCGTTCGAGCGCCTCGCTCGCACGCCGCTCCGCCTCGCCCGCGCGCTCCCGCGCGTCGGCGACGAGCTTCTCGTACTCGACGTTCGCCTCGTCGTACCGTCGCTTGAGTTGCTGCTCCGCGTCCTCGCGCTTCTGCGCGGCCTCGACCTGGAGGTCCTCCCGGAGGCGGAGCGTCTCCTGGCGCATCGCGTCGCGTTCGGTCTTCGCCTCGTCGAGGATCTTCGCCGCCTGGCTCGTCGCGTCGGCGAGCGCCCGTTCGGCGTCCGCCCGCGCCTTGTCCGTGAGTTCCTGCGCCTCGCGCTGCGACTTCACCCGCAGCTCGGTGGCCTCGCGCTCGGCCGTCGCCATGAGCGCGCTGATCTCCCGCTCGGCGGACGCCTTCTTCTCGGCCACCTCGGACTCGGCGGTCGCGCGCTGGCTGTCCGTCTCGCGCTTGGTCCGCTCGACGAGCTCGCTCGTCTCCTGCTCCGCCGTTTCGCGAAGCTGCGCGGCCTCCGTCTCCGCCTTCGAGCGGATGTCCTCGACGTCGCGCCGCGTCTGGGAGAGGAGCTCGGCTACCTCGTTGTCCGCGCGGGCACGCAGTTGCTGAGCGGCGAGGTTCGCGCGCGCGACCGTCTCCTGGGCGTGCGTGTTCGCGCGGGCCAGGACGTCGGCCGACTGCTCCTCCGCGGAGCGCAGGAGCTGCTCGACGCGCGAGCCCAACCCCGTGTAGCTCGGCTTGCCCGTTTCGCGTAGTTGTTCCTGCGCCGCCTCGAGGTCGGCCTGGATCCGCTTGGCCTCCGTCCGCGCCGCCGCCGCCTCACGCTGAGCGTCACGTACCTGGTCCTCCAACTGCCCGACGAACGCCGCGACGGCGTCGCGGTCGTACCCCCGCATGGCGATGGGGAAGGGCGTGTTGGGCTCAGACATGTGCGCTCCTTCTTCGTGCTGGCGGGCTTTCGCTCCCAGGGTAGTGTGCGGATCAAGACACCACAACGCGGCGTCCTGGCACGCTCGTACGTTACCTTCTACAGTGGAGGCTCGAACCTGGGAGGCGCGTGGTGATTCGGGCGTGGGCCGTCGTTACCGGCGTTCTCGGGATCCTCGCGGCGGGAGCGGGAGTCGGCGGTTTGATCGCCAAGCCCGACGCCGTCGTCTGGGCGAAGACGTCGATCGATCAGCCCGTCGTCGTCATCCCGCCGCAGGTCATGGCCATGGACGGACTGATCCAGGTGGTCGTCGACGCGGACCCCGTCATGGAGACGTTCACGGGCCGCCCGTCGGACGCCTACGACTGGATCCGGGGAGAAACCTCGGCGGTCGTTCACGGCGTCTCGTCCTGGGAGAAGGTGGACGTCCTCGTCCCCGGCCTGTACCGATACGACGGCCAGGAGCCGTCGCGCGACATCTGGCGTTCGGACTACTACGTGGTGGGATCGGCGGCCTTCCGACCGGGCGACGAGCCGGCCGGCCTCGTGATCGTCGTCGCCTCGAAGGACCGGACCCCGCTCGGCGACGTAGCCATGGAGTTGCGGCGCGATCCGGGATTCGGGTGGGCATGGCCGGCGGTATCGGCCGGCGCGATCTTCGCGGCCGCGAGCCTCATCCTCTTCGCCCTCGCGTGGCTCGACCTTCGGCCGTCTCGGGCGGCCGCCGTGGAGGGCGAGGCGGCCACGGCGTCGGACGACGACGGCGCGCGCGGGTCGAGGAAGGCGCGGAAGGCCGTCGTCGAGTCGAAGGCCGAGGCGAAGGCCGACCGGAAGACCGACCGGAAGCGGAAGGCCGAGCCGAAGCCCGAGTCGAAGGCTGACCGAAAGCGAAAGGGCGAGCCGAAGTCGAAGGGCGCGGGCGCGGCCGACGAGGGCGAGACCCCCGACGACGCGCCCCGGCCGGGCGGCAGGCGAGCCCGCCGGGCGGCACGCGAGAAGGCCGCCGAGGCCGCGTCGGAGACGACCGAAGGAGACGCCCCGTGACCCGACGACGGCTCCTCCTCCCGCCCGCGATCGTCGTGGCCGTGCTCTCGCTGGCCGCGTGCGAGATTCCGCTGCCCTCCCCGACGGTCACCCCGACCGTCGATAATCCCGGAGCGGTGGTCAGCGACCAATCCTCGGCGATCATCTCCGACACGATGCGGCGATTCGCGATCGCGGACGCGGCGAGCGACGCGTCGCTTCTCGCTCCTCGCGTCGCGGGCGACGCCGCCGCCGTGCGCAAGGCGGAGTACGTCGTCGCGGCCGCCGGGGGCGACAAGCCCGACGCGATCCCGTCGACGACGCTCGCGGTCTACGGCCCGGCAGGGAAGGATTGGCCGAGGTCCCTCGTCGCGATCACCGATGCCCCGGACGAGACCCTGACTCCGGTGGTGCTGTGGTGGACCCAGGACGACGCCCGGTCGCCGTACGTGCTGCGCGAATGGGCGCACATGCTCCCCGGCGCGATCGTCCCCGCGATGCCCAACCAGAGCGTCGGCGACACCCAGATCCCCCTGGACGCCGAGGGGCTGTCCATGACCCCCCAGGCAGCGATCGACGCCTACGTCTCGCTGTTAAAGGGGGGCGAGCCCAAGGAGGCGACGTTCGCCGCCGACACGTATCGCGAGCGGATGTTCGCCGCCCGGAAGGCGCTGACGGCCGCCGCGAAGGGCCGCTCCGGCACGTACCAGGACAAGATCGAGGCGCGGCCCGACGAGGCGGTCGCGCTGCTGACGGCGGAGGGCAGCGCCCTCGTGTTCGTCCCCATCACCGTGACCAGCGTGTTCACCGTTCCGGGTGCCCAGTTGTCGTTGCCCAAGTCGGACAAGGCGCTGCTCAAGGGCACGCTGTCCGACCGCGTCGTCCACCATTACCGCGACCTTGTGGTGCTCAGCGTCCCGAAGGACGCGTCGCTCCTGCCGTCCGTGGTCGCGGCGGACCACCACCTCACAGGCGTGACCCTCAAGGAGTCGTGATGACCGCCGAACACCCCGCCGACGTCCACGGCGCCGTGGACCTATCCGCGTTGGCCACGCCCGCGGCCGACGCCCGGGCGATCACGGACGTCACCGACGCGACGTTCGCGGAGGTCGTCGAGCGGTCGGTTCGCGTGCCCGTCGTCCTCGGACTCTGGGCGGAGGTCAGCGACGCCTCGCGCGACCTGATGACGCTCCTCGCGGACGTCGCCGCCTCGTACAGCGGCCGACTGGACTTCGTCCGTTGCGACATCCAGAGGAACCCGGGAATCGCCGAGGCGTTGCAGGCGAATTCGGTGCCGGCCGCGGTCGCGATCGTCGGAGGGCGGCCGGCCCCCCTCTTCCAGGGCACCGCGACCCGGGAGCAGATCGCGGGCATCTACGACCAGATCGTCGAGATCGCCGCGGGGGCCGCGCCCGGCGCACCGGGCGAACCGCCCTCGCCGCCGCCGTCGCCGTCGCGGGACGAGGGCCTCGACGCGATGGAGCGAGGAGACGCCGCCACGGCCGTCGCCGCCTTCGAGAAGGCGCTCGCCGAGAACCCGAAGGACGCCGACGCGAAGGCCGGCCTCGCGCACGCTCGCCTCCTGGCGCGCACCGACGGGGCCGACCTCGAGGCTCGTATCGCGGAGGCCTCCGACGGGTCGATCGACGCGGCGTTCGCCGCCGCGGACGCCGAGGTGGCGCTCGGGAGGGCGGAGCAGGCGTTCTCCCGCCTCCTCGCGCTCGTGGCGGGCACGGCGGGCGAGGAGCGCGAGCGCGTCCGCGAGCGGTTGATCGAACTCTTCGAGGTGGTGGGAACGGGAGATCCGCGGGTGGCGGAGGCGCGCAAGCGTCTCGCGTCGGCGCTCTTCTAGGGCGTCGGCCCGTCCGCCGGTCCCGACGACGGTTCGCCGGTCGCGGCGAGGTGCTCGGACGGCCGGAAGACGACGGCCGCGAGGGGCGGCAGCCGGAGGTCGACCGAATGCGGCCACCGACCGTGCGGGCGGTCCGTCGCGTGGACCCGTCCCAGATTGCCGACGCCGGAGCCGCCGTAGTATTCGGCGTCGGTGTTGAGCAGCTCGTCCCACGCGCCGCCCTCGGGCAGTCCGAGCCGGAAGTTCTCGTGGGGGATCCCGGCGAAGTTCACCGCGACGACGATCGGTTCACCCGCGGCGTTTCGCCGAATGTACGTGAGCACGTTGTGGCTGGCGTCGTCGGCGTCGATCCACGCGAAGCCCGAGGACTCTGCGTCGAGCTCCCACAGCTCGGATCGCTCCCGGTAGAGAGCGTTGAGGTCGCGAACGAGCCGGTGAACGCCCGCGTGGAGCGGCTCGTCGAGGTGCCACCAGTCGAGCGACCTCCCCTCCGACCATTCGGCCTCTTGGGCGAACTCGTCGCCCATGAAGACCAACTGCTTGCCGGGGTGGGTCCACTGGTAGGTGAGCAGCGCGCGCACGTTCGCTGCCTTCTGCCACGCGTCGCCGGGCATCCGCCCCCAGAGGGAGCCCTTGCCGTGCACGACCTCGTCGTGGCTGAGGGGGAGGAGGAACTGCTCGGAGAACGCGTACATCATCGAGAACGTGACGATGCCGTGATGGTGGGAGCGGTTGACCGGCTCCTCCGAGAGGTAGCGCAGGGTGTCGTTCATCCACCCCATGTTCCACTTGAAGCCGAAGCCGAGCCCCCCGGCGTCCGTCGGCGCCGTCACCCCCGCCCACGCGGTCGATTCCTCCGCGATCATGGTGATCCCGGGGTAGTGCCGGTAGCAGGTCGCGTTGACCTCCTGCAGGAACGCGATCGCGTCGAGGTTCTCCCTCCCCCCGTGGACGTTCGGCCGCCACTGGCCGGCCTTGCGCGAGTAATCGAGGTAGAGCATCGACGCGACGGCGTCGACGCGCAGGCCGTCCAGATGGAATTCCTGGAGCCAGTACAAGGCGTTCGCGACGAGGAAGTTCCGGACCTCCGGTCGCCCGTAGTCGAAGACGAGCGTGCCCCACTCGGGCTGTTCGCCGCGGAGCGGGTCCGGATGCTCGTACAGGGGCGTTCCGTCGAAGCGCGCGAGGGCCCATTCGTCGCGCGGGAAGTGCCCGGGGACCCAGTCGAGCAGCACGCCGACGCCCGCCCGGTGGAAGGCGTCGACGAACGCGCGGAAGTCGTCGGGGCTTCCGAAGCGCGACGTCGGGGCGTAGTACGACGTCACCTGGTAGCCCCACGAGCCGCCGAAGGGGTGTTCGGCCACCGGGAGCAGCTCGATGTGCGTGAACCCCGCGTCCTGGACGTACGCGAGCAGCTCCCTCGCGAGCTCCGTGTACGACAGCCCGGGCTTCCACGAGCCGAGGTGGACCTCGTACACGCTCATCGGCTCGCGGTGCGGGGCTTTCCCGCCACGAGCGGACATCCAGTCGCCGTCGCGCCACGCGTGGCCGGTCTCGGCGACGATCGACGCCGTCCGCGGCGGCGTCTCGGTGGCGCGCGCCATGGGGTCGGCCTTCTGCTGCCAATGCCCGTCGCGCCCGAGCACCTCGAACTTGTAGCGCGCCCCCGCCTCGACGCCCGGGATGAACAGCTCCCAGATACCGGATGACCCGATCACGCGCATCGCGTGCTCCGACCCGCGCCAGTGGTTGAAGTCGCCCACCACCCGCACGATCCGCGCGTTCGGCGCCCAGACGGCGAACGCCGTGCCGTGCACGTCGCCGAGCACGGACGGGAAGTGCTTGATGTTCGCGCCCAAAGCCTCCCAGAGGCGCTCGTGACGGCCCTCCCGGATGAGGTGGAGATCGAGATCGCCGAGCGTGGGGAGGAAGCGGTAGGGGTCGTCCTGGACGAACGTGTCGGATTCGTAGGAGACGTGGATGCGGTAGTCCGGGGGCTCCTCGGCCTCGATGTTCGTGACCCAGATTCCCTCGTGCTCGTGCGTCGCCTCGAAGGACCCGTCGAGGGTCTCGATGGTCACCGCGGTCGCGAGCGGGCGGAGGACGCGGATCGACACGCCCCCCGCGCCGTCGGAGTGGGCGCCCAGGATGGCGTGCGGCTCGTAATGCATGCCCGCCGCGACCTCGGCGAGCAGGGCGGGGTCAATGGTCCTCGGCACGGTTCACCACCCTCCGCGGTCAGGAGTCGGATTCGGGGACGAGGATGCGCGCGTCATCGCGACACCACCGTCGCGACGTGCGCCATGGCCGATGGGCCGAGCCGAACGTAGAAACGCTCGCCCCAGCTGTACTCGGAGCCGGTGAGCTCGTCGACGACCGCGAGAGGCGTGGACGGGTCCCATCCGAGCGCCGTCGGGTCGAGCGTGACGGTCGCCTCCTGGTCGCGGAACGGGTCGAGGCTCGCGACGACGATCACCGTGTCCGCCGCGCCCGTGGGGGACTCCTCCGCGGGGACCGAGCGCGAGTAGCAGAGGATCGCGGGGTTATCCACGTCGTGGACGGTGAGGCCGCGAAGCCGTTGGAGCGACGGGTGGGCGCGGCGGATCTCGTTGAGCCGCGTGAGGAGCGGAGCGATGTGGTGCCGGCGGACCCGCGCCCACGGACGCGGCTTGTACTCGTACTTCTCGTTATCGATCTGCTCCTCGACGCCCGGCCGGGCGACGTTCTCCACGAACTCGTATCCGGAGTAGATCCCCCAGGACGGCGAACCCGTCGCCGCGATCACCGCGCGGGAGGCGAAGAGCGGCTCCCCGCCGGCCTGCATGTCGGGCGTGAGGATGTCGTGCGTCGTCGGCCAGAAGTTCGGGCGCATGTAGAACGACGACTCGCCGGAGACCTCCTCGAGGTACTCGCCCATCTCCTCGGCCGTCTGCCGCCACGTGAAGTAGGTGTACGACTGGTGGAAGCCGATCCTCGCGAGCGTGTGCATCATGGCGGGCCGGGTGAACGCCTCCGACAGGAAGACGACGTCGGGGCGCGTCGCGCGCACGTCGGCGAGCAGGCGCTCCCAGAACGTCAACGGCTTGGTGTGGGGGTTGTCGACGCGGAACGCGGTCACGCCCGCGTCGATCCACACCTGAACCACCGCCCGGATCGCCTGGTACAACCCCTCGGGGTCGCGATCGAAGTTGAGCGGGTAGATGTCCTGATACTTCTTCGGGGGGTTCTCGGCGTAGGCGATCGAGCCGTCGGCGCGGACGCCGAACCACTCCGTGTGCTCGGCGACCCACGGATGGTCGGGGGAGCACTGGAGCGCGAGGTCGAGCGCGACCTCGAGGCCCGCCTTGCGGGCCTTCGCGACGAAGGTGCGGAAGTCGTCCATCGTCCCCAGGTCGGGGTGGATGGCGTCGTGGCCGCCCTCGGGCGAGCCGATCGCGAAGGGGCTCCCGGGATCGCCCGGGGCGGCGTCGAGGGAGTTGTTCCTCCCCTTCCGGAAGGTCCGGCCGATCGGGTGGATGGGCGTGAGGTAGACGATGTCGAAACCCATGCGCGCGATCGCGGGCAGGCGTCGGGCCGCCGTCGCGAAGGTACCCGACTGCCAGGTCTTCGTCGCCGCGTCGTATCGCGCGCCCTCCGACCGCGGGAACATCTCGTACCAGGAGCCGACGAGCGCGCGCTCGCGGTCGACCCGCAGCGGGTACGTCCGCGACGCCGTGACGTCGTCCCGGAGCGGCGATTCGACGAGGAGCCGGCGGACCTTGGCGCTCATCGCGGCGCCGAGTCGGGCTTCGGGGTCCAGGCGGTCGTTCCGGAGCGACGCGATCGCGTCGAGCAGGAGGCGCCGGTCGGCCGCGGGTCGCTCGACGTCCGCGATCGCGCGCTCGAGCACGGAGACGCCCTCGGCGAGGACGAGTTGGACGTCCTGCCCGGCGTGAAGCTTGATCGCGGCGGTCGCGTTCCACGTGCTCACGGGATCCGACCACGCCTCGACCGAGAACGCATACTCGCCGATCTCGTCCGGCACGAACGACGCCCGGTACAGGCTGAGCCCAAAGTCCGCGCACGGCATCGGCGCGCGCGTCACCCCTCCCGACGGATCGGTGACGACGAGCGTCGCGCCGACGGCGTCGTGCCCCTCGCGGAAGACCGTCGCCGTGACGGGTACCGCCTCGCCGACGACCGCCCGGGCGGGCCAGCGTCCCTCCTCGAGTGACGGGCCCACGCCAAGGACCGGGATCCTTCCGAGCGAGGGGCGCGGGGCAAGGGTCATGGTTCGAAACTACCGGGCTGAGAGCGTGCGTGGGTACCTGGCAGTTGCGGGGCTCACACCCGCGTTACGTGACGGATACACGACGCGAGTACCCTCCTATCGTGAAACCACGCGAACGTGTGACGGTTCGAACCGTCCTCCCAGAGAACCTCGGCGGTCTCGAGAGCCTCGCCCGCAACCTCCGCTGGTCGTGGCACGCGCCCACGCGCGCGCTCTTCGCGAGCCTCGATCCCGAGACGTGGGCGGACGCGCGGGGCAACCCGATCACGTTCCTCCACTCGCTCAGCGGCTCGCGGCTCGCGGCCATCTCCGCCGACAAGGCGTTGCTCGCGCGCATCGACGCCGCGGTCGACGACCTCGAGCGCTACCTGACCGCGCCGTCGTGGTACCAGGAGGAGGTTCCCTCGGGGCCCGCGTCCATCGCGTACTTCTCGCCGGAGTACGGGATCGCCGCCGCGCTACCCCAGTACTCGGGCGGCCTCGGCATCCTCGCGGGAGACCACCTCAAGAGCGCGTCCGATCTCGGCGTGCCCGTCGTCGCGGTCGGCCTGCTGTACGGCGCCGGCTACTTTCGCCAGGGGCTCGACGCGACGGGTAGACAGACGGAGTCCTACCCGCACATCGACCCGGCCGGCCTGCCGCTGACGCTTCTGCGGGAGCAGGACGGCACGCCCGCGACGATCGGGATCGACATCGACGACGAGCGGGTGCTCTGCGCCCAGATCTGGCGGGCCGACGTCGGCCGCGTGCCGATGCTCCTGCTCGACACGGCCACGACCCTCAACCCGCCCGACCTGCGCGGGCTCACCGAGCGCCTCTACGGCGGGCGCGAGGAGGAGCGACTGCTCCAGGAGGTGCTGCTCGGCGTCGGCGGGGTGCGGGCGTTGCGCGCGTTCTCGCAGCTGACGGGCGCCCCCGCGCCCGAGGTGTTCCACATGAACGAGGGTCACGCGGGCTTTCTCGGAGTCGAGCGCATCCGCGAGTTGGTGGCGGAGGGGTGGGAGTTCGCCGAGGCCGTCGAGGCGGTGCGGGGAGGGACGGTCTTCACCACGCACACGCCGGTGCCGGCGGGGATCGACCGCTTCTCACGCACGATGATCGAGAAGACGTTCTCCTCGCCCTCGTGGGGAATCGACGTAGCCTCGATCCTCACGCTCGGAGAGGAGACCAACGGCGTCGCGCACCCGGACGTGTTCAACATGGCCGACATGGGCCTTCGCCTCGGCGGAATCGCGAACGGCGTCTCGCGCCTTCACGGCAAGGTGTCGCGGGAGATGTTCGGGAACCTGTGGCCGGGATTCGAGGAGAACGAGATTCCGATCTCCTCGATCACTAACGGCGTCCACTCGCCGACGTGGGTGGACACGCGGCTCGCGTCGCTCACCGCCGACCGCGTCCCGTCGCCGGAGGACTGGCTCGGCGACGCCGTCTCGGACGCGGAGCTATGGGCCCTCATGCGGGAGATGCGCGTCACGCTCGTCGAGGACGCCCGCCAGCGCCTGCGCGCGTCGGGCTTCCAACGCGCGGCCTCCGCCGCCTCGCTCCGATGGATCGAGTCGACGCTCGACCCGGACGTGCTCACCATCGGTTTCGCTCGCCGGGTCCCCACGTACAAGCGCCTGACCCTCATGCTTCGCGACCCTGACCGTCTCAAGGCGCTGCTGCTCGACCCCGAGAGGCCGATCCAGATCGTCGTCGCCGGCAAGGCGCATCCCCACGACGACGGCGGCAAAGCCCTGATCCAGGAACTCGTCGCCTTCGCGGACGACGCGGACGTTCGCCATCGCATCGTGTTCCTTCCGAACTACGACATCGCCATGGCGCAGAAGCTCTACCCCGGCTGCGACGTGTGGCTCAACAACCCGCTCCGCCCCCTCGAGGCGTGCGGCACGTCGGGGATGAAGGCGGCGCTCAACGGCGCGCTCAACCTCTCCGTCCTCGACGGGTGGTGGGACGAGTGGCACGACGAGTCGAACGGCTGGGCGATCCCTACCGCCGACGGTGTCACGGACGAGGGGCGCCGCGACGATATCGAGGCGGCCGCGCTGTACGACCTGATCGAGCGCGAGGTCGCGCCGCTGTTCTACAACCGCGACGCGAAGGGGATTCCGACCGAGTGGCTGGCGCGCGTTCGCCACACGCTCGCGACGCTCGGCCCGAAGGTCCAGGCGACGCGAATGGTCCGGGAGTACACGGTGAACGAGTACGTTCCGGCCGCGGCGGCCGCCGCGGCGTTGACCGCGGACGGCGGGACGCCGGCGAAGGAGCTCGCGGCGTGGAAGGCGCGCGTCCGGGCGGCGTGGCCGTCGGTGACGATCGGCCGGGTGTGGTCCGACGGTCTCGAGGCGCCGGTCCTGATCGGACGGGAGGCCACGATCTCCGCCGAGGTCGACCTCGGCGGGCTCCACCCGGACGACGTGGCGGTCCAGATGCTCTCCGGCGCTCTCGACACGCGCGGCGAGGCCTCGACGTACGCCGTCGCCCCGATGGAACTCGCCGGCTCGGACGCCCCGCTCGTCTACACGCGGCGCGTCGAGCTCGACGAGTCCGGCCTCTGGGGATACACGGTGCGCGTCGTCCCGCGTCACCCGCTACTGACGTCCGACGCGGATATGGGACTCGTCGTACAGGCGTAGCGACGACTCGCGGCGTTACGCTGTCAGGATGAGACGATTCGCTCGCGCCCTCTCCGCGGTCGCCGTCGGCGCTCTCACGCTCGCTCTCGCCGCGTGTTCGAGCGGCCCGAGTTCCGACGAGCGCGACGCGTGGAACGCGTTCACGATCTACCGCATGAACCAGCACGTCGCGAACCCGGTCGCGGGACCGCGGAGTGTCAAGGAGTACGTGCTCGGCGCCTCGGGCCCCTACTCGACGCGCTACACCGGGGCCGACGCGATCCTCACCGGCAAGTTCACCGGGGCGTCGACACTGACCGACGACGTTGGCGGGACGATGGTATTGGCGACCTTCTCCATACACGCCCCCGTCCTCGGGCAGTTGACCGGGAAGGTTCAGATCGATATCGGGGACGCGGCTCCGGGCGTCGACATGGACAAGGCCGTCCGCGGGGCCGGGAACGCCGTCGTGTTCCTCGTCGACGACGCCGGGACGTGGAAGCTCGCGGACGGGCTCTACGCGATCTGTCCGACCGACAAGGGCGGGAAGCTGACGATGCCTCTCGTCGAGATGTCCGCGCGGGCCAATTACCTCAACCCGATCGTCGACGTCGCCGACATCTCGGCGCTGTTGGTCGCGAAGGCGCACGACCCCGGCGGCGTGCTCGACGGTGGGGTCAACGACCAGCAGAAGAGCATCATCGACAAGGCGAACGAGATCGCCAACCAGTAGGGCGGGACGGCTAGGTCGTTTCCGCGCTCAGGTAGACGCGCATCGAGAGGGCGCCGACCTGCGTCTCCGCGCCGGGGGCGAGCGGCTCGGCGGCGAGCGCCGCGACGGCCGCCTCATCGTCGGGCGACTCCCACGCGCTATCCCAGACCAGTCGCCACGACGATCCCGCGTCGGGCGGGATGACGACGGGCGCGTCCGACGCGAATCCGTTGATGACGACGAGGCAGTCGGGTCCCTCGGAGAGGGAGCGCATCATCTGGAGCACCCGCACGGACGAGTCGTGCCACCACTGCTCGGACGCGCCCTGACCCGACGCCCCGAACCAGGCGAGGTCGTCTCGCCGGGACTCGTCGCGGTCGCGTCCCTCGTAGAAGGTGGTGGGCCGGAGGACGGGGTGGTCGCGACGCAATCCGAGAAGGTACGAGGTGGTCCTGCGCAGGGCCTCCTGCCAGGGGTGGAGCCGCCAGTCGATCCAGGAGAGATCGTTGTCCTGGCAGTAGGCGTTGTTGTTGCCCCGCTGCGTTCGGCCGGACTCGTCGCCCGCGACGATCATGGGCACCCCTGCGGAAAGCAGGAGCGTGCCGAGGAGGTTCCTCGCGGATCGGCGCCGCGCCGCGAGGACGTCCGCGTCGTCCGTGGGCCCCTCCACCCCGTGGTTCCACGAGGCGTTGTCGACGGCGCCGTCCGCGCCGTTCTCGCCGTTGGCCTCATTGTGCTTGTCGTGGTATTCCGTCAGGTCGCGGAGAGTGAAGCCGTCGTGGGCCGTCACGAAGTTGATCGAGGCGATCGGCCCGCGCGCGAGGGGCGGGTCGCTATCGCCGAACACGTCGGACGACCCGGCCAGGCGCGTCGCGAGGTCCCGCACGCCGTGCACGGACTTCTTGTGCTGAGCGCGGTCGGCGTCGACGAGCCAGAACGTCCGCACCGAATCGCGGAACCGGTCGTTCCACTCGGCCATGGGGGCGGGGAAAGAACCTGTCTGCCACCCGCCGATGCCGACGTCCCACGGCTCGGCGATGAGCTTCGCGTCCGCGATCACCGGGTCCGTCGTGATCGCCACCAGGAACGGGTGCTTCGCCTCGAACCCGTTGCCCGTGCGTCCGAGCGTCGCGGCGAGGTCGAAGCGGAAGCCGTCGATCCCGTAGTCGGTGATCCAGTGCCGGAGCGAGTCCAGGGCCATCTGCACGACGCGCGGTTGGCCGAAGTCCAGGGTGTTGCCCGTTCCCGTCGTGTCGTCGAGCACGCCCGGCTGGCCGTCGAGGTGGCGGTAGTAGGCGCGGTTGTCGAGGCCGCGCCAGGACACCTGGCGCCCGCCCGCGCCGCCCTCGCAGGTGTGGTTGTACACGACGTCGAGGACCACCTCGATCCCCGCCCGGTGAAGGGCGTCGACCGCCCGGCGGAACTCGTCCGCCACCGCCTGGGGGCCCTTCGCCCGGGACGCGGCGGTCGCGTAGCCGGCGTGCGGCGCGAAGAAACCGAGGGTGTTGTAGCCCCAGTAGTTCTCGAGGCCGAGGCGCTGCAGGCGCGTCTCGCTCGCGTACGCGTGGATCGGCAGCAGTTCGAGTGTCGTGACGCCGAGGTCGCGGAGGTAACGCGTGACGTCCGCGTGCCCGAGAGCCGCGTACGTGCCGCGGAGCGCCTCGGGAACGCCCGGTCGGCCGATCGTCAACCCCTTGACGTGGGCCTCGTACACGACCGTGTCCTCCCACGCCACGCGAGGACCGGGCGCGACCCTCACGCTCGAGGGCCCCAACACGACGCCGCGCGGCACGAACGGCGCGGAGTCGGCGTCGTTCTGGCGGCTGAGCACCGCCTCAGCGCCCGGCGCGCTCTCGGGAGCGATGGTCCCCTCGATGCCGCGCGCGTACGGATCGAGGAGCAGCCGGGAGTGGTTGTAGACGTGACCTTGCGACGGA
Source organism: uncultured Actinomycetota bacterium (assembly GCA_963823015.1). GTDB lineage: Bacteria > Actinomycetota > Actinomycetes > Actinomycetales > Demequinaceae > JAFGBM01. The sequence continues at coordinate 318,316 of CAWGJW010000004.1, forward strand.
TCCCAGGGTCCCCGCGCGCGGAAACCGTACCGCTGCCCCGCGCGCACGCCGGGGACGACCGCGTGCCAGATCCCCGTGGTCGATGGGGAGAGTGGGACGAGGGTCTCGGCCCCCTTCGCGTCGAGGAGGCAGAGGTCGACGGCCGATGCGTGCGGGGCCCACACCGACACCGAAGCCTCGTGGCCGAGGAGGTGGACGCCCAGGTGGTGCGGAGCGGGATGGGGGGTGGGCGGCATGTCCACCATTGTCCCCTGGCCGTGCGGCCTCCGGGTTACGGCGCGACGCGACGCGCCGCAGAAGCGACGCCCAGCCACGTCTCGGGGGTCGCTCCGCCGCCCCAGCCGAGCATGGGCGCCCCGGCGGTCACCCAGAGCGCGGGGACGCGGAGATTCGCCCGCGAGCCCGCGAGGAGGAAACCCGCGTCGACCTCGAGGATGCGCGGGTGCACGGCGGCGACCGAGAGGCCCTCGTCGAGCGTCAAGGGAACGCGTCCGTCGGATGCGAGCGCGCGGACGGCGTCGTCCGCGGCGATCTCCCGGAAGCGGTCGCCCCGATCGACGTCGACCAGAAGGTAGGCGTCGACGTCGGGAACGTTCCCGCCCGGCGCCGGCTCGTACGACGAGAGCGACGTCGCGTGTCCCGGATCGACGACTCCCGGCTTCGCGCCTCCCGGAAGCGCGAGCGCGGCGACGCGCGGCCCGGGGTCCACGAGCCGGCTCGTCACCACGATGGCGAAGGGGAGGCGTTCGGCGCTCGCCTCGAGCCCGAGACCTTCGGCGACGGCCTCGTCGACCACCGAGCGAAGCGGCGCGATCCTCTCGCGGAACTCGGACTCCGTGAGGTCGGCGAGGTCGACGTATCCCGCGCCGACGTAGGCGTCGGCTTGGCGCGTGAAATCCGCCTGCGCGCGGGTCAACGTGTCCATGGGCGTCCTTCGGTACTCGGGGCTTTCCGAGAACGGCTGGCGAGCGTGGGGCGTTCCCGAGCCTGGGTACCATGGCGCCATGCGGATACTCGTGTGCGTCAAGTACGTGCCCGACATCCATTCCTCCCGTTCGTTCGCCGCGGGTCGCGTCGTCCGTTCGGCGGACGACGGCGGGCTCAACGAGCTCGACGAGCACGCCGTCGAGGCGGCCGTGCGGCTCGCGGAAGAGTCCGAGGGAGAGGTCGTCGTCCTCACGGTCGGCGCGCCCGACGCCACGGTCGCGCTCCGACGCGCCCTTCAACTCGGCGCGATGCGCGCGGTCCGGGTGACGGACGACGCGGTGGAGGGCTCGGACGTCTTCGGGACCGCCCGCGTCCTCGCCGCGGCGGTACGGAGGCTCGGCGCGGAGGCGCCGATCGACGTGATCGTGACGGGGATGGCGTCGCTCGACGGGCTGACGTCCATGCTTCCCTCCGCCCTCGCCGCCGAGCTGGGCCTCCCTCAGCTGACCCTCGCGTCCGCGATCGCCGTCGCGGACGGACGCGCCCGCGTCGAGCGGCACCTCGCGGACGCCCGCGAGACGCTCGAGGCGCCGCTCCCGGTCCTCGTCTCGGTCACCGACGAGGCGAATAAGCCCCGGTACCCGAACTTCAAGGCGATCGTCGCGGCCCGCGAGGTCGCGATCGAGGAGTGGGGACTCGCCGACGTCGGGGTCGACGCCGGCGAGGTCGGCGCCGCCGGGGCGCGCACGAGGGTCCTCCGGGCCGAGCCCCGCCCGCCGCGTACGGACAGGAGAGTCGTCGTCGACTCGGGTGACGGCGGCGCCCAACTCGCGTCGTTCCTCGTCGAGCGGGGTTTCGCATGATCGGCGTCCTGATCGACCACGGCCCCTCCGGCGTGTCGGGGCCGTCGCGGGAGGTCCTCACCGTCGCGCGCGGCCTCGGCGTTCCCGTGGCGATCTGGCTCGGCGACGCCCCGTCGGACGACGACCTCGCCGTCCTCGCGGAGTTCGGCGCGGACGAGGTGCGCGTCGCCGAGATAGGCCCCGCCGCCCACGTGGCGTCCGCGGCTGGCGCCGCGATGGAGGCGGCGGCCGCCGGACTCGACCTCGTCCTCGGGGTCTCGACCTTCGCGCAGAAGGAGGCCGCGACGCGGTTCGCCGTCGCCGCGCGCGTCGGGATGGTCGTGGACGCCTCGGATGTCGCGATCGTCGACGGGCGGGTCGAGACGACGCAGGCCGTGTTCGCGTCGACGTGGGTCGTGACGACGCGCATCGAGGCGGAGAGGGCCGTCGTGCTCCTTCGCGCCAACTCGAGCCCCGCCGAGCCGGCGTCGAGCGCGGGCGCCGCGCGCGTCGTCCCCGTCGACGTCTCTGCCGACGTCCCCGAGACGCTCGTCGCTCGCACCGTCGTCCCGTCGGACGGCGAGCCGCTCGGGGAGGCCGCCGTCGTCGTCGCCGGGGGGCGGGGGACGGGCGGGGACTTTGCGCTCGTCAACGAGTTGGCGGAGGTTCTGGGCGGCGCGGTCGGGGCGACGCGCGACGCGACCGATGAGGGGTGGATCGCACACGAGCACATGGTCGGTCAGACGGGAACGACGGTCACCCCGGCGTTGTACGTCGCCTGCGGCATCTCCGGCGCGGTCCATCACCGCGGGGGCATGCAGGGGTCAGGCACCATCGTCGCGATCGACACGGATCCCGACGCCCCGATTTTCGAGATCGCGGACCTCGGGATCGTCGGCGACCTCTTCGAGGTCCTTCCCCAGGCGATCGACGCGCTCCGAGCCCGCGGAGGGAGCTAGGTCTTCCGGCCCGCGGCGTCGAGAAGCTCGCGGACCTCGTCCCTCAGCTGCCCGATGACCCGGAGCTGATCCTGGTGCAACGCGAGCAGCGTCTCGATGTCCGCCTTGGCCGCGGCGTTCGTCTCGTAGTCGTGCTGAGCGAGCGCCGCGGAAATGGCGTCCTGGCGCTTCGCCGCGATGAGGAGGATCGCCCCCTGTAACCCCGCGAGCATGCTGAGCATGAGGTTGAGCAGGATGTACGGGTACGGGTCCCAGGCGCGTCCGAACGAGTTCGCCGCGGCCCAGAGCACCATGATGAGGAGAAAGGTTCCGACGAAGCCCCAGCTCCCCATGACGTTCCGCATGCGGTCGGCCGCGCGTTCGCCGGTGGTGAGTTCCTGGGCCTGCCGCTCGTGCCACGTCGCGGAGTGGAGGTGGCGCGCACTCGAGATCTTCATGTTTCGGGAGTGTACGCGGGAGGGCGTTCGGCGTCGCCGGCGCGTGAACTAGTACGTGAACTGCGCGATGCAGGCGACGTAGCGGTAGCCCATGTCGGCCGGGTCCTCGCGGTAGTAGCAGCCGACCTTGGCCGTCACGCCGGAGGAGCCCCCGATGATGATGTTGTGGTGCGCGGACGAGGCGACGAACGCGGACACGAGCCGCGCCAATTCGTCGTGCACGTGGGGCTTGCTGCTGTGCGCGAGCCCGACGATCTCGTTCGTCGTGCCGGTGTGCCAGACCGACTTCGCCTTCGCGAAGCTCAGCGCGACGCTTTGGAGGGACGACGTCTGGGAGCAGGAGGCGAGCGCCGGCTTCCCCGCGTTCACCCGGACGGCGCTGAGGCGCGAGCAGAAGTCGCTGGTGCTGGCCGGGTAGTACTGGACGGTCGCCGGGGCGGTCGTCGACGTGGTGGTCGACGACGTGGTGGTCGACGACGTGGTGGTCGACGATGTCGTGGTCGACGTGGTGGTCGACGTGGTGGTCGAGGTCGAGGTCGTGGTCGATGTCGTGGTCGGTGGCGCCGTCGTGGTCGACGTGGTGGTCGGTGGCGCCGTCGTGGTCGTCGTGGTGGTGGTCTTCGGCGGGGAGGTGGTGGACGACGTGGTGCGAGTCGACGCGGTCGTCGTGTGTGGCGCGCTCGTCGTCGTCGAGGTGTGGGTCGTCGAGGCTCCGGTCGCGGGGGTGTCGGATGCGGGCGACGTGGTCATGGCCGAGGTCGAGGGGGAGGGATCTGCGACGGCGAGCACGCGTTCGTCGGGACCCGCCGGCTCAGCCGCGAGCGACGTCGTCGCGCCGCTCGCCGTGGCCGAGCCCGCGGCGTTCACCTCGTCGCCCTGCACGCTCGCCTCCGCGAGCCCCGAGGACGCGGCGCGCAGGAGCACGGCGAGCACGATGAGGGTCACCGCGATCGCGAACCACTGCTCGATGCCCAGGCGCCGTCGTGTCATCTCACCTCTCCCACGTGATCTACGAGCGACGCTACGTGACCGTTCCCGACAAATCAGTACATTGTGACGCGAATCACCCGATCGACGGGGGGTCGTGCCGCGTACGAGGAGCGCTGCGAGGACATGAGTGCGGCATACGCGGCCGATCCGGCACTCATGTCCTCGCAGCGCGACCGGGCGGCCCTCTCGCGGATGGGGGCTCCGCCTGGATACGTCGGACGCGCGACCGTACAATCGCCGGATGGCCTCGCACTACCTCGACCATGCCGCGACGACGCCGATGCGCCTCGCCGCCCGCGAGGCCTACGCCGAGCAGATGTCGCGCGTGGGTAACGCGAGCTCGACGCACCGCTCGGGCCGCCTCGCCCGCGCCGTCGTCGAGGAGAGCCGGGAGATGGTCGCACGGGCCCTGGGCGCGCACCCGACGGAGGTCGTCTTCACCTCGGGGGGCACGGAGGCGGACAACCTCGCGGTCAAGGGGATCTGGTGGTCGCGGACGCGCGACGACCCGCGACGCACGCGCGTCGTGACGAGCGCCGTGGAGCACCACGCGGTCCTCGACGCGGTGCGATGGGTCGAGCGCGAGTACGGGGCGGTCGCGGCCGTCCTCCCGGTCGATCGCGACGGCATCGTGGATCGCGACGCCCTCGCGACGGAGATCGAGAACCACGCCGAGGAAATCGCGCTGGTGACCCTCCAGTGGGCGAACAACGAGGTGGGGTCGATCCAGCCGGTCAGGGAGGCCGTCGCCCTCGCAGCGCCGCTGGGCGTTCCCGTCCACTCTGACGCGGTCCAGGTGATCGGGCACGTGCCCTTCTCGTTCGCGGACTCGGGGCTCGACGCCGCGTCGGCGAGCGCCCACAAGTTCGGCGGCCCCGTGGGCGTCGGCATCCTTCTCGCGCGGCGCGGACTCTCGATCGTGCCGCTCGCCCACGGCGGACGCCAGGAGAGGGGAGTGCGTTCCGGGACCATCAACGCCGCCGGGATTCGCGCGACCGCGGTCGCGCTCGAGGAGGCCGTGGCGACCCTGACGGACGAGGCCGCGCGGCTCGCGTCACTCCAGGACGAGCTCGTCGCGCGCATCCGCGCCGTCGCCCCCCTCGCCGCATTGTCGGGACCCGAGCCGGGCCCGACGCGCCTGCCGGGGAACGTCCACGTCGTCCTTCCCGGGTGCTCGGCGGAGACCGTGCTGTACGTTCTCGACGCGCACGGCGTCGAGGTCTCGAGCGGCTCGGCTTGCACGGCCGGGGTCGAGCAGGCGAGTCACGTCCTGCTCGCGATGGGACGATCGCCGGACGACGCCGCGTCGACACTCCGAATCACGCTCGGCCACACGTCGACGCTCGACGACGTCGACGCGATCGTCGCGTGTCTGCCGGAGGCTATCGAGCGGGCGAGTCGCGTCGGAGGGGGCGCGCGCGAGCGCGCGGCCGCGCGGACCACCGCCCCTCCGCGGTCGACGCCGTGAGGGTCCTGGCCGCGCTCTCGGGGGGCGTCGACTCGGCCGTCGCGGCGGCCCGCGCGAGGGACGCCGGCCACGACGTGGTCGGCATCCACATGGCGCTCAGCAAGGGTCGCGACGAGTTCCGAACCGGCTCGCGGGGGTGTTGCTCGATCGAGGACTCGAACGACGCGCGACGGGCGGCCGACGTCCTCGGCATCCCCTACTACGTCTGGGACCTCAGCGACGAGTTCGAGGAGACGGTCGTCGCCGACTTCCTCGCCGAATACGCGGCGGGGCGCACCCCCAACCCGTGCGTTCGCTGCAACCAGCACATCAAGTTCGAGGCGCTCCTCGACCGCGCGTCGGCGCTCGATTTCGACGCCGTGTGCACGGGGCACTACGCGCGCGTCGTTCTGCGCGAGGACGGGACTCGCGAGCTTCATAGGGCGGCCGACGATCGGAAGGACCAGTCGTACGTCCTCGCCGTGATCGGCGCCGATCGGCTCGCGCGGGTGATGTTCCCCCTCGGCGCCGTCGCGTCGAAGGCCGAGGTCCGCGCCGAGGCGGAGGCCCGGGGCCTCGGCGTATCGCGCAAGCCCGACTCCTACGACATCTGCTTCGTGGCCGACGGGGACACCCAGGGTTTCCTCGGACGCCGGCTCGGTCAGCGCCCGGGGGACATCGTGGACGAGTCCGGCGAGGTCGTCGGGCGGCACGACGGCGCGTACGCCTTCACCGTCGGCCAGCGGCGGGGACTTCGGCTGCCCCGCCCGTCGGCCGACGGCGATCCCCGCTACGTCACCGAGGTGAGGACCGAGTCGAACGTCGTCGTCGTCGGTCCCGAGAGCCTGCTCTCGCGCGACCGCCTCGAGGGGGACGAGGTCGTCTGGCTCGCGGACGACGTCCCCGCCGCGGCGCCCGTCCGCTGCGAGATCCAGACGAGGGCCCATGGCGAACGGCACGCCGGAACGGTGGAGATCGCGGGGGGTCGGATGACGGCGCGCCTCGACGCTCCGGCGCGCGCGGTCGCCGCGGGGCAGACGATGGTGGCCTACTCCGGGACGCGGGTCCTGGGGCAGGCCACCGTGGCGGCGAGTCGTTCTAGCGGAGCATCGTATTGACGTCCTCGAGCTCGGCGACGAGTCGACGGCACTTCTCGCACCCGCGAAGGTGCGCCGTCACGAACTCGAGGTCGCGTCGGGTGAGCGAACCCCGGACGAACCCTGCGAGGTCCTCGAAGACCGCGAGGCAGGCCGAGTCGTCGACCTCCGCGAGGTGCTCCCGGAGATACGCCTGGCGGAGCGCCTCCCGGGCGCGGTAGGCGAGCGCCGCGACCCCGTTGGGCGTGAGGCCTAGGCTCGGGGCGATCTCGGCCGGCGTGCGCTTCTCGACCTCCGTGTACCAGAGCACGATCTGCCAGCGTTCCGGCAGCGAGGCGAAAGCCTCGGCCACGGTCGAGTGCTCGAAGTTCGCCATCGCGGGATCGGAGCTCGCCTGGACGTGCCCGATCACGTGGTCGTGAACCTCCATGTCCTCGCACGGGCGCATGCGATCGGCACGGCGCTTCGCGTCGCGGGCGGTGCGGCGGATGACGGTGAAGAGGTAGGCGCGGAAGGCCTCGCTGGGGCCGTTTCCGCCCTGAAGCGCCCGAAGGACGCTCTCGAACGCGTCGGCGACGATGTCGTCGACGTCGCTCGGCACGGTCGTGTAGGCGAACGCGACGCGGCGCGCGGCGCTCGCGTGACGCTCGAACAGCATGCGGTAGGCGTCCTTGTCGCCCTCGCGTACGGCGACGATGAGTTCCGCATCGCTTGCGTTGTCCGTCCAGACCTTGGTGTGGGTCCCATTCATCGTTCTCACCGCCTTCTTCTGTCGTCTTCTTCTCTTCGCTTCTTCTGTTTCCACTTCGATCGTCGCCCCGGCGGAAAGCGCTTTCAAGTCGAGCGGTGATTACTACGTCACACTTCAAGGCGGAAAGAGATGAGTGCCACATTCCGGACGTGACGGACGCCACTCGAACGGGGCATTCGGCGCCTCCGTGAAGGGAGGCGCATACCGGCGGGCGACGCGCGCGGACTAGTCGCGGTGCCGAGCGGCCCCGCGTCCGGTCACCCAGAGCAGGGCTCCGATCGCGACTACTCCTGTGACGGTGCACTTCCAGAGGTCGTCCGGCGTGTGGGAGCTCGTCAGCTCCGTCAGGGCGTTGCCGAGGCGGGTGGGCATCCACGGGCTGACGCCCGGGATGATGCCGAGCACGGGGAGGGCGATGAGGGCGACGAGCGAGGTCATCACCGTCCCGAGCACGCTCCGCGTCCACTGCGCGACCGCGCCCACGAGCGCGGTGATGAAGGCGAGGAACAGCATCCCGAGCAACGTCCCTGCGACCATGCTCCACGGGTCGAGCGGGCCGAGGAGTACCGCGGTCTCGTACCACGCTGCGAGCGTGCCGAGCACGAAGGCGATCGACGCGGTGGCGAAGGGAACGACGAGCCGGGGCACGAGCGCCTGCCAGATGTCGTCGACCCGCGTGCGGAGGAAGACCCCCATCTCGGGGATCGCGTCGAGCGCGAGGGCGCCGGCCGCGATGACGACGACGACGATCGTGCCGACCTGGAGCGCGTTCGAGAGGTACTGCGCGATGCCGTCGCCGGGGACGGGATCGGGGAATTGGACGATGACGCCGTCCTGTCCGGAGCCGACGGCCTTGAGGATCTGGGCGATGTATCGCGCGGTCAACGGGCCGAGGAGTCCGAAGAAGACGTAGACGCCCGTGAGCGCGAGCCACCGCCGGGTGCGGATCACACGGAGGAGTTCGAGGCGCCAGAGGCTCATCGCGTCAACTCCAGGAACGCGCGCTCGAGCGAGACTTCCTCGGGCTTGATGGTGACGACGCGGGTGCCGGCGCGGGCGAGGGCCGTGACCAGGCCGGCCTCGGCCTCATCGATCGTGCGGACCTCGACGACGATCTCCCCGCCGTCGAAGGTCGACACCTTGGTCACCCACGGCTCGCCGCGTAGCGACGTGATCGCGGGGGTGACGTCGCCGCGAACGCGGATGACGTAGCGCGGCACGGCGGAGCCGACGAGCAGCGAGCGGAGCGGGCCCTGGAACAGGAGGTGCCCCTCCGCGAGGATGCCGACCGTGTCGCACACCTCCTGGACGTCGGCGAGGATGTGGCTCGAGAAGAGAATGGTTGCGGTTCCGCGGAGGCGGGCGATGAGGTCGAGGACCTCCCGGCGGCCCTGCGGGTCGAGCGCGGAGGCGGGCTCGTCGAGGAGGAGGAGGCGCGGGCGCGCGACGAGCGTCGCGGCGATCCCGAGGCGTTGCAGCATCCCGCGCGAGTAGCCGCCGACGCGACGGTCGGCCGCCTCGAAGAGACCGGTCCGGCGGAGTACCTCGTCGACGCGCGAGAGGTCGGTATCGGGTGCCGTGAGGTGGAGGGCGAGCGAGACGACCTCCCTGCCCGTGAGCCACTTATCGAACTGCGGCGTGTCCGAGAGGACGCCGACCGAGGTGCGCGGGGCGTCGATCGCGAGGGTGCCCGAGGTCGCCTCACGCAGTCCCGCGAGGATGCCGAGGAGGGTCGTCTTGCCGGCGCCGTTCGGCCCCGCGAGCCCGTAGATCGACCCCTCCGGAACCTCGAGATCGATGCCGTCGAGCGCGGTGGTCGACCCGTAGGTCTTGGTGAGCGCGTGAGTCGAGATCACGAGGATCGGCCCGAGTCCCGACCGACGATGAGGTAGACGACGGCGCCGATGGGGATCGAGACGAAGCAGATGATCGCCCACACCCACTTCGGCAGGTGCTTCACGGGATGCCGCGCGATGTCGATCAGGCAGAAACCCACGAACGCTAGGAGGATGACGAAAACAGGCGCGAGCGCCGCCCACGGGACGGACGCGGTAGAACCGGCGGAAATGCTCATAGGATTCCCTCTTCTGCGCTCCGATTCTAGCGAAACAGGGGCGCCGGGGGTCGTATGTCCCGCCGTCGGGGGCGCCGCCGCAGCGGTGTACGGCGCCCCCGACGATCGCGAGGTCTAGGCCGCCGAGACCTGGATCCGGCGCGGCTTCGCCGATTCCGCCTTGGGGACGGTCACGGTGAGGAGGCCGTCCTTGTAGGCGGCTTCGACCTTGTCCGGGTCGACGCGGTCGGGCAGCCGGACGGCGCGGTGGAAGCGCCCGAAGCGCCGCTCGATGCGCCGGAAGCCCTCGGCGTCCTTCTCCCCGTAGAACTCGCGGGTACCGGCGACGGTGAGGACGTTCTCCTCGATGGAGACGTCGACCTCGTCCGGCTTGACGCCCGGGAGCTCGATGTGGAGGGTGAACCCGTCGTCGGATTCCTCGACGTCGAGGGCAGGGCTGAAGGCTCCCGCGAGGCTGGCGTCGGTGTCGCCGAAGACTTGGCGGAACATGCGCTGGAAGTCGTCCTGGAGCGTCGCGGCGTCGCCGACCGGGCGAATCCGTCGAATCACTTCGCGTGCCATGGTGATCTCCTTGTGGTTCGTGTGGTTGTGGTGCTCTGCCCGGGCCGACGACGGGTCGGCCGGGTGGGTCGAGGGGGTTCGCCTCGCGTCCGAGGAGCGACCCTCCTGACATAATTGTGCGACGTCCGGCCGACGATTTCAAGAAACTTGAGCCGCATACGCTCAAGTTTTCGCCGAGGGCGTACGGGTGGCGCCGACCAGGCTCGACGGGTCCCGGGCGAAGGGTCGCGCGTCCCTGCCGGGCGTCGTCCCCGCGTGGTGGAATAGACCCGTGACCGAGCCCGCCGCCGACCCCCGCGCCCGACACGCGGAGCTGGTCCAGGAGATCGAGGCGCACCGCGCCGCGTACTACGAGCGGGACGCGCCCACGGTCTCCGACGCGGAGTACGACGCGCTCGCGCGCGACCTCGAGGCCCTCGAGGCTCGGCACCCCGAACTTGCGACGCCCGACAGCCCCAGCCACACCGTCGGCGGCAACGTCGCGGAGGGATTCGCGAGCGTCCGTCACCGCGAGCGGATGATGAGCCTCGACAACGCGTTCTCGATCGAGGACGTCGAGGCCTGGATCGAACGCGTCCAGAAGGCGGGCGGCGCGGACGAGTTCGTGTGCGAGCCGAAGATCGACGGCCTGTCGATCTCGCTCACCTACGAAGCCGGCGAGTTCACGCGCGGCGTCACGCGCGGCGACGGCACCACGGGGGAGGACGTCACCGCGAACACCCGGACCATCGTTGGCCTGCCGCGACGACTCGCGGGCGGCGCCCCCGCGCTCGTCGAAATCCGCGGCGAGGTGTACCTGCCCGTCGCGGCGTTCGAGGAGCTGAACGCCCGCCTCGTCGCCGAGGGCAAGCCGCCCTACGCGAACCCGCGGAACACGGCGGCAGGATCCCTCCGGCAGAAGGACTCGTCGGTCACCGCCGGCCGCCCCCTCGCCGTGACGACCTACGCGCTCGGCGCGCTCGACTGGGGCGACGTCCCTCCCGACCCGCGAGCGGAGACCCAGCTCGGCACGTACGCGTTGCTCGCGGACTGGGGCCTGCCCGTCAGCGACCTGGCCGAGGTGCGCTCGGGCGCGACGCAGATCGCCGCGTATCTCGCGTCGCTCGAGCAGCGGCGCCACGCCCTCGTGCACGAGATCGACGGCGCCGTCATCAAGGTCAACGACCGCGCGGTGCAGCGCGAGCTCGGCTCGACGTCTCGCGCCCCCCGGTGGGCGATCGCGTACAAGTTCCCGCCCGAGGAGGTGACAACGACCCTCGAGGACATCCGGGTGGGCGTCGGTCGCACCGGCCGCGTCACGCCCTACGGGGTCATGACGCCCGTCACCGTCGCCGGGAGCACGGTCACGTTCGCGACGCTGCACAACGCCGACGAGGTGGCGCGCAAAGGCGTGCTGATCGGCGACACCGTCGTCCTCCGCAAGGCCGGGGACGTCATCCCGGAGATCGTCGCCCCTGTCGTCGCCGCGCGGACAGGAAACGAGCGCGCGTGGACCATGCCCAGCGTCTGCCCGAGTTGCGGCACGACGCTCGCCCGCCAGAAGGAGGGGGACGTCGACCTCCGATGCCCGAACGCGCAATTCTGCGCCGGCCAGATCGCCGACCGGGTCGCGTTCATCGGCTCGCGCGGCGCCCTGGACATCGAGGTGCTCGGAGAGAAGGCGGCGACGGCCCTCGTGTCGAGCGGCGTGATCGTCGACGAGGGCGGACTCTTCGACCTCACCGAGGACGCGCTTCGCCGCGTTCCGCTCTTCACGCTCGAGCGGCGCGACCCCAAGACGGGCCGCGAGCCCGGCGACGTCAACTCCAACGGTCTGAAGCTTCTCGACAACCTGGACGACGCGCGCCGACGCCCCCTATGGCGGGTGATCGTGTCGCTCAGCATCCGCCACGTGGGGCCGACGGCCGCGCGCGCCCTCGCCGGGGCCTTCGGCTCGATTCCGGCGATCCGCGCCGCGGACGCCCCGACGCTCGCCGACGTCGACGGGGTCGGCCCGGTGATCGCCCAGAGCCTTCGCGATTGGTTCGAGGTCCCGTGGCACGCGGCGATTGTCGAGAGGTGGGCCGCGGCCGGAGTACGGATGGAGGACGACCGCGAGGATGGCCCCGAGCGCGCGCTCGAGGGACTCACCATCGTCGTCACCGGGTCGCTCGAGGGATACACGCGCGACGGCGCGACCGAAGCGATCGTCTCCCGCGGAGGCCGCGCGGCGGCGTCGGTGAGCGCGAAGACCGACGTCGTCGTCGTCGGCGCGAACGCGGGTTCGAAGGCCGCGAAGGCCGAACAGCTCGGCGTGCCGATCATCGACGAGGGGGGATTCGTCCGCCTGCTCGCCGAGGGTCGAGCGGCCCTGTCCTAGGACCGTCGCCCTTCACCGAGTCACCGCCGCGGGATAGGCTGGCGGCACGGCATCTACAGGACGGGTGCCGCGACAGGGGGAGGGTAGCGTTCGCATGCCGACACGCCGCACGGGTAGCCGCCAGGCCGTAACGAGGGACCGATCATGAGCCGGATCGTCACCGTCACCCCCGACCAGACGATGCGCCTGAGCGAGATCGGCGAACTCACGGCTCTCGCGTACCTGGCCGACGGGCTCGTCGACGCCGCGCATCCCTTCGTGCCCGAGCTTCGCGACGCCAAGGCGCGCGCCGAGCACGCCATCCTCCTCATGATGGCCGACGGCGACGACGGCCAGGGAGCCGCTGTCGGAACCCTCACGGTCGTGCCGGGGGCCTCGCCGTTCTCCGAGTTCGGCCGGGACGACGAGTACGAGCTGCGCATGCTCGCGGTCTCGCCGCTCGCGCGCGGCCGGGGGATCGGCGAAGAGCTGACCGTGTTCGGCCTCGACACGGCGACGTCGCTCGGCGCGGCGCGCGTGGTCCTGACCACGATGGAGGGCATGCGCGCGGCGCACGCGCTCTACGAGAAACTCGGCTTCGTCCGGCGGCCTGAACGCGACCGGGTCGCCCATCCCTCGCGGGAGAAGACGGCCTGCGACGCGACCTGCCTCGACGCGAACGGCAACTGCACCGAGGGCGGGCGCAAGCTTCTCGCCTACGCCTGGGAGCCGCGCTCCTAGCCGGCCGACACCTCGGTCCACCGCGGCGAGTCCTCGCCGATCACGTGGGTCGCGCCCTCAAGCGTGGTCGAGGCCTCGACCGAGCGGTTGGCGGAATCCCCGACCCAGATCTCGAGCGGGCCTGGCTCCACCACGCGGTCGAGCGCGCGATTGGAGAACGCGACGCGGGTGGTCGGAACGCGGAAGCGCACGGTGGTCTCCGCCCCGGGCTCGAGACTGACGCGCGTGAACCCGACGAGCTGCGCGACGGGGCGAGGGATGGATACGTAGCGAAGACGGCCGTAGAGCTGCACCACGGTGTCGCCGGCGCGGTCGCCGGCGTTGCGGACCGTGACCGAGGCGTCGACGTATCCGTCGGTCGGCGTCGACGCCGCGACCGTGAGGTCGGAGTACACGAAGTCCGTGTACGACAGGCCGAATCCGAAGTGGGCTGCGGGGACGTTAGACAGGCTCGTGACGTCCGAGTCGTTCCCGAGGTTGGGGCGAAGGTACGTATACGGCTGAGCGCCGACCGAACGGGGGATCGTCACCGGAAGCCGACCGGAGGGGTTGACGCGACCCGAGAGAACGCCGGCGATCGCGCCAGCGGCCTCCTCGCCCGGGAAGAAGGCTTGCACGACCGCCGAGCACCGCTCGAGCGCCCAGCCGATCGCGTACGGGCGGCCGCTCACGACGACGAGCACGGTGGGCGTGCCCGTATCGAGGACGGCCTCGACCAGCGTGCGCTGGACGCCCGGAAGCTCGAGGTCGTCCGTGTCGCAGCCCTCGCCGACCGTGCCGCGCCCGAAGAGGCCGGCGTGGTCGCCGACGACGACGACCGCGACGTCTGCGGCGGAGGCCGCGGCGACCGCGTCGGCGATGCCGGACTCGTCGTCGGAGTTGACCTCGCAGCCCGGCGAGACCGTCACGGTCGACGCGAACTCGGCGTCGAGCGCCTCGGCAATGGTCGCTACCTCGATGCCGAGCTCGACGCCGGGCCGGTTCACGAGGACGTGGTTCGCGAACGAGTAGCAGCCGAAGACGGAGTTCACGCGGTCGGCGTTCGGGCCGATCGCCGCGATGCTCGGGGCCTTGCCCTTGCCCGCGAGCGGGAGGATGCCGTCGTTGGTCAGGAGGATGATCGACTCCTCCGCGAGCCGACGGGCCACGGCGCGATGCGCGGGCGTGTCGAGGTCGATCTCGGTCGGCGGATCGTCGTCGAAGGTCTCGTCGAGTAGCCCGAGTTCCTCCTTCTGCGCGAGCGCGCGGAGCACCGCCCGGTCGACCAACGCCTCGTCGACCGTCCCGTCGGCGAGCGCCTTGCGGAGAGGTCCGACGTAGGCGTCGCCGGTGGGGAGTTCGATGTCGACCCCCGCCGTGAGCGCCTGACGTGCGGCGTCACCAAGGTCGGACGCGACCTCGTGGAGCAGGTGCAGGAAGGCGACGCCGAAGTAGTCGGCGACGACCACCCCGTCGAAGCCCCAACGGTCGCGCAGAAGCGTCGTGAGGAGTTCCGCGTTGGCGGCCGCGGGGATGCCGTCGACCTCGGCGTACGAATGCATGACCGACCGTACCTTCGCGTCCTTGACGGCCATCTCGAACGGGAGGAGCAACACGTCGGCCGTCTCCCGGGGCCCCGCGCTCACGGGGCCGAAGTTCCGGCCCGCGCGGGACGCGGAGTACCCCGCGAAGTGCTTGACGGTGGCGTGGACGCCCTGGGATTGCAGTCCTCGAATGAACGCGCTGCCGATCACGCCGACCGCGTAGGGATCCTCGCCGATGCATTCGTCGACGCGGCCCCACCGGGGATCGCGGACGACGTCGAGCACGGGCGCGAGACCCTGGTGCACGCCGACGGACCGCATCGACTCGCCGATCAGCGCGCCCATCTCCTCGACCCCGTCGGGATCGAACGCCGCTCCCCACGCCAACGGCGTGGGGAACGTCGCCGCCTTCCACGCGGCGAACCCCGTAAGGCACTCCTCGTGGATGAGCGCCGGAATGCCGAGCCTCGTTCGCTTGACGAGCTCGCGCTGGAATTCCCATAGCCACGCCGCGCGCTCGGCCGGGGCGTGCGGAGACGTCCCGTAGACGCGGGTCACATGCCCGATGCCGTTGGCGCTCGCCTCGGCGAGGCCGCCGTCGTGATGAATCGCTCCCTGCAGGGGCGCGACGACGTCGCCGGCCTCGTCCTGCCAGAAGCCGACGATCTGCGCCAGCTTCTCGTCGAGCGTCATCCGGGCATGGAGTTCCCGCACGCGATCCGAGAACGCGTTCGTGGCCATAGTCGGGTCGCCTAACCCTTGACCGCGCCCGTAAGGCCCTCGACAATCCGCCTCTCCATGAACACGAAGAAGATCAGCGCGGGAACCATGGACAGGGAGGTGTACGCCATGATCGCCGTCGTGTCCGCCGCGTGCTGGCCCTTGAAGACCGTCACGCCGAGAGGCAGGGTCATGTGGCTGGGATCGCCCGTGAGGAGCAGGAGCGGTAGCAGATACGCGTTCCAGCTGGCGATGAACGCCAGGACGCCGACCGTCACCATTCCGGGCCGCGCGAGCGGCAGCAGGATCCGCCAGAAGTATCCGATCCGGGTCACGCCGTCGATGAACGCGGCCTCCTCGAGCTCCTTGGGGAGGGCGGCGATGAACGGCCTCATGATGATGACCGTCACGGGAAGCCCGAATGCGACCTGCGGCAGGATCAGGCCGAAGTAGTTCCCGACGAGGCCCATGTCGTGGAGCATCAGGTACAGCGGGAGGATCGCGACCGTCAGCGGGAACATCAGTCCGGTGGTGAAGATGACGTAGATGACCTCGCGTCCCTTGAACCGGTACCGCGCGAGCGGGTACGCCGCCATGGTTCCCAGGATCACGATTCCGGCCGTCGTCAGGATGGCGACGATCGACGAGTTCAGGAGCTGGTGCCAGAACAGGCTGTTCCCGAGGATCTTGGCGTAGTTCTTGAAGATGAACGGGTCGGGGAGTCCGGCGGGATTGCTCGCGAACTGGTGCAGGTCGCGGAATCCGCCGAGGATCAGGTAGATGATCGGCGCGAGGGTGACCGCGACGGCCGCGATCCCCACCCCGATCGAGAAGTAGGTCGCTCCTCGCTCCGACATTCCGCTTCGCGTCAGGCTGTTCCGGTACCGGGCCCGCAACCCACGCTTCTTCTGGGGGCGCTGGGTCGTGCCCGGCGCATCCGTCTTGGCAGTCACGGTCTTACCTCAATTCTGCACTTTGGCCGAGTTGTCGCGGCGGAGAACGACGAGCATGTATGCGGAGGCGACCACGAGCGAAAGAAGGAACATGACCACGGCGATCGCGCTCCCATATCCGAAGTCGTTCCGGTAGAAGCCGACGTCCATCATGTACGTGGCGACGGTCGAGTACTGTCCGAGCGATCCTCCGCGTCCGAGCACCCACACCATGTCGAACAGCTGGATGGATCCGATGATGGAGAGGAACGCCCAGATGCGGATCGTGGGGCCGATCAGCGGGATGTTGATCCTGCGTTGGACCTGCCACCAGCTGGCGCCGTCAATGGCGGCCGCCTCCTGGAGTTCCGTGGGGATGCCCGAGAGTCCCGCGAGGAAGAGGATGATCGCGAGGCCGAGGTACTTCCACGTGACGATGAAGAACACCGTCCAGAAGCCCCACGTCGGATCCTCGAACCATCCGCCGCCTGGTGGATGCAGTCCGATCGACTCGATCATGCGCGTCGCGATGCCGTTGGGGTCAAGGATCACGAACCACATGACGCCGGTGATGACCTCGCTGAGGACGTACGGCGCGAAGATGATGAGGCGAATCACCGAGCGCCCGCGGAAGCGCCGGTTAAGGATCAGGGCGATCACGAGCGCGAGCGGGAGCTGGATGGCCATCGACAGACCGATGACGAAGAAGTTGTGGCTCAGCGCTGTGAGGAAAGGGTCGGTGTAGGCGGCCTTGAAGATGCCCTTGCCGAACAGGGCGCGCCGGTAGTTGTCGAGTCCGATGAACTCCGCGTCGCTGAAGTGCTCGACGCCGTTCCATTTGTAGAAGCTATATCGCACCGCGGAGAGGACCGGGTAGACGACGAAGACGAAGAACATCGCCAGAGCCGGTCCGGCGAAGAGCGTGATCTCGCCCCACTTGCGGATCTTCCCTAGGTCGAATCGTCCGAATTTCGGGCGTTCAGGGCTCGGCCCCGCCGCCGACGCTTTCGCGCCGGCGACGGGGCCCTTGCCCTTGCCCGAGGATGTCGTGACAGTCACGGCATTGCCTCGCTCTCTTGGGGGCCTAGTCTTCCTACTGCGTTGCCGCGGCCGCCGTCATCGTGTCGATGACGTCCTGCGGCGTTGCCTTGTTGATGAACATCTGGGCGACGGCACCGTTCATCGCGTTGCCGATACCCGATCCGTAGGAGGTGTCGAGCCAGAGCTGCACGTAAGCAGCGTTGGCGCCGGCGGCTGCAATCTTCTGCATGACCGGCTTCTCGACGCTTCCCGAGGCGGCGGGGTTCACCGGAAGGTAACCCGTCGCGATGGTGAAGCCCTTCTGGACGTCCGCCGAGTCAAGGTACGCCAGGAAGTCCGCGCACTCCTTCGGCGCGTCCTTGTAGCAGGCGAATCCGTCGCCGCCACCCATGAGGGCGGTGGGGGCGCCGGCACCGTGACCGATGTCCGGGAAGGGGAACCAACCGATGTCGTCGTCCAAAGCCTTCTTGGAGGCGTCGTCACCGGCCGTGAAGCCCTCGAACACGCCGAGGTCCCAGGTGCCCATGAGCTCCATCGCGGCCTTACCCGTGGCGACGAGGCCAGCGGACGAGGTCGGGATCTGCTGAGCCTGCACAGACGTCGGGTTCGGCTCGAACGGGTCCGTCTTGATGAAGGCCTGCAGGTCTTCTCCGGCCTTCAGGAAGCACGGGTCGGAGAAGTCGTGCGACGAACCCGACGCAACGACGGTTTCCCGCGAGCAGTCACGAAGGATGAAGTTGTACATCCAGTGACCGGCGGGCCAGTTGCTGTCCTTCGCCGCCGCGACCGCGATCGGGATGACGCCGCTGTCCTTGAGCTTCTGGACGTCGGCACTCAACTCGTCGAGGGTCTTGGGCTCGGACGTGATACCGGCCTTTTCGAACAGCGACTTGCGGTACCAGATACCCTCAACGCCGAACGTGAAGGGCATGCCGTAGGTCTTACCGTCAACCTGCCACGGTCCCACGGTTCCGCCGATCTGCGAGATGGCGTCCGGGATCAGGTTGGACAGGTCCATAAGGTAGCCAGCGTTCACCTGGTCGATCATCTCACCGCCGCCCCAAGCCTGGAAGATGTCAGGGGCGTCGCCGGACTGAAGCGCCGCAGGAATGCGCGTGCGCTGCAGGTCGTTGGTCTCGATCTGCTCAATCTTGAACGAGACGTTCGGGTGCATCGCGTGGTAGTCGTCCGCAACCTTCTGCCAGTAGTCGCCCATCGGGTTAGTCCCGTTGTCGCCGGCGATTGCGTTGTGCCACCACGTGAGGGTGACCGGTTTCGCCGAAGCGCTCCCGGTCGGGCTTTCGCTAGTGGTGTTGCTGCTGCAAGCCGAAAGCAGCATCGCTGCTGAGGCTGCAACCGCGGTGAGGGCCGCGACCCGTTTTCTGTTCGCCATGCTGGGTCCTTTCAGTCTCCGTTGACTTGGCTGAACATCCGGAAGTCTCCCAGTGGCCCCGGACCTTGTCAATCGTTATGGAGAACGTTTTCGTAATCGTTATAAAGCGATACCATGGTCACGCTATGACGCACCCGAGCCGCGTGAAACTCGCCGACGTTGCCGCTCACGCGGGCGTTTCCGTCGCGACCGTTTCCAAGGTCGTCAACGAGCGATACGGCGTATCCAAGGAGACCGTCGACCGCGTACGCTCGTCGATCGACGAGCTTGGGTACGCGGGAAACCTCAGCGCGTCGAGCCTCCGATCCTCCCGGACGAACGTGCTGGGCATCCTCGTCGCCGCGTTCGAGCCGTACAGCGCCGAACTCCTCAAGGGGGCGTCGCGCGTCGCCGAGGACAGCGAGTATGAGCTTCTCGCCTTTACGGGCCGGAACGCGCCCGGCTGGGAACGACGGTCGCTCGCCCGGCTCGGGGGGACGCTGATCGACGGCGCCATCCTGGTGACCCCGACGGTCGTGAGCGCGAACGCGCCCATCCCCGTCGTCGCGGTCGACCCGCACTACGGTCCATCCGACCTCGCATGGGTCGACGCGGACAGCTACCGCGGAGCGCGCCTCGCGACCGAGCACCTCATCGGACTCGGACACCGCAGGATCGGGCTCCTCGGCGGACGTCGCGACCTCGATTCGGCTGTCCTCCGCGAACGCGGCTATCGCGACTCGATGACCGCGGCGGGGATCGATCTCGACGAGTCCCTCGTCCGCGACGCCGGATACGAGGCTGAGCCCGCGCTCGTCGCCGCCCGCGAACTCCTTCAGCGCGGCGACCGGCCCACGGCCATCTTCGCCGCCAACGACATGAGCGCGCTCTCCGTGGTCGCCGTCGCGAAGTCGCTGGGCATCCGCGTGCCCGAGGACCTCTCGGTCGTCGGCTTCGACGACGTTCCCGACGCCGCGCTCGCGAACCCGCCGCTCACCACGGTGCGGCAGCCCCTGCAGCGCATGGGCGAGGAGGCGATGAAGTTGCTTCTCGACCTCCTCGGCGACGTCGATCGTCCCCGGCACGTCCGGCTTCCGGTCGAGCTGGTCCAGCGCGCGACCTGCGCGTCCCCCTCGGCGTAACCGGGGCGCCGACGGGCGCCTCCGCCCCGCCCCTCCCGCTGACTAGAGTGGTGCCATGGCAACCCTCGACCGATCGGACGTCGCGCGCCTCGCCGCGCTCGCTCGCATCGACATGACCGACGCCGACCTCGACCGCCTTTCCGGGCAACTCGCGGCGATCGTCGACGCCGTCGCGACGGTGTCGGAGGTCGCGGGGGAGGACGTCCCGGCGACGTCCCACCCGATCCCCATGGCGAACGTGACGCGGCCCGACGTGGTGCGCCCGTCGCTCACGCAGGCCGAGGCGCTCTCCGGAGCCCCGGCCGCGGAGGACGGACGCTTCCGCGTTCCCCAGATCCTGGGGGAGGAGGCATGATGGGCGACGTCACCCGGCTGAGCGCCCGCGGGCTCGCGGACGCGCTCGCGTCCGGCGAGACCACCTCGGTCGCCGCGACCCAGGCCGCGCTCGACCGCATCGCCGCGGTCGACGGCCCCGTCCACGCCTTCCTCGCCCTCAACGCCGACGACGCCCTCGCCACCGCGGCGGCCGTCGACAAGGACCGCGCCGCTGGCAAGGACCTCCCCGCGCTCGCGGGAGTGCCGATCGCCGTCAAGGACGTCGTCGTTACCCAGGGCATCCCGACGACGGCGGGGTCCCGCATCCTCGAGGGCTGGGTCCCGCCGTACGACGGCACGGTCGCCGGTCGCGTCCGCGCCGCGCGCATGCCGATCCTCGGCAAGACCAACATGGACGAGTTCGCGATGGGCTCGTCGACGGAGCACTCCGGCTACGGCCCCACGCACAACCCGTGGGACCTGGACCGCATCCCGGGCGGATCCGGCGGCGGGTCCGCCGCGGCCCTCGCGTCGTTCGAGGCCCCGCTCGCGATCGGCTCGGACACCGGCGGCTCGATCCGCCAGCCCGCGGCCGTCACCGGCACCGTCGGGGTGAAGCCCACCTACGGCGGGGTGAGCCGCTACGGCGTCATCGCCCTCGCGTCGTCGCTCGACCAGCTCGGGCCGTGCGCGCGCACCGTCGAGGACGCGGCGCTCCTTCACGAGGTGATGGCGGGCCACGACCCGATGGACGCGACCTCGCTCGACGAGCCGGTCCCGCCGGTGGTCGATTCAGCGCGCCGCGGCCGCGAGGACGGCCTGAAGGGCGTCAAGGTGGGCGTCGTCACGGAGCTCGGCGGCGACGGCTTCCAGTCGGGCGTCTCGCAGCGGTTCGCCGAGTCGCTCGACCACCTGCGCGCGGCCGGGGCCGAGGTCGTCGAGGTCAGCTGCCCGAGCCTCACGTACGCGCTCGCGGCGTACTATCTGATCCTCCCGTCCGAGGCCTCGTCGAATCTCGCCAAGTACGACGCGGTTCGCTTCGGCCTTCGCGTCGACGACGGCGACTCGACGATCGAGCGGGTGATGGCGGCGACGCGGGCCCAGGGCTTCGGCGACGAGGTCAAGCGCCGCATCATCCTCGGCACCTACGCGCTCAGCGCGGGCTACTACGACGCCTACTACGGGAGCGCGCAGAAGGTCCGCACGCTCATCCAGCGCGACTTCGCCGCGGCCTTCGCGAGCGCCGACGTCCTCGTCAGCCCGACCTGCCCGACGACGGCGTTCAAGCTCGGCGAGCAGGTCGACGACCCGCTCACCATGTACCTGAACGACGTCGCGACCATCCCCGCGAACCTCGCGGGCATCCCGGGCATGTCCCTCCCCGCCGGGCTCGCGCCGGAGGACGGCCTGCCCGTCGGCTTCCAGATCCTCGCCCCGGCGCGGGCGGACGACCGTCTCTACCTCGTCGGCGCCGCGCTCGAGGCGGCGCTCGATGCCGAGCGGGGCGCCCCGTTGCTCGCGTCGGCCCCCGAGTTGGAGGTGGCGCGATGAGCGGCGCGACGGACAAGGTCCTGGCCTACGAGGACGCGCTGGAATCCTTCGACCCGGTGTTTGGGATCGAGGTCCACGTCGAGCTCAACACCAAGACCAAGATGTTCTGCGGCTGCGCGAACGAGTTCGGAGCCGAGCCCAACACGCAGGTCTGCCCCGTCTGCCTCGGCCTGCCCGGCTCGATGCCCGTGACGAACGAGAAGGCCGTCGAGAGCGCGATCCGCCTCGGCCTCGCGCTCGGCTGTTCCATCCGCGAGTCCAGCCGCTTCGCTCGCAAGAACTACTTCTACCCGGACCTCGCGAAGGACTACCAGATCTCGCAGTACGACGAGCCGACCTCGTACGAGGGCGCGATCGACGTCGTCCTCGACGACGGCACGGGGGTGACGATCGGGATCGAACGCGCGCACATCGAAGAGGACGCGGGCAAGAACACGCACGTCGGCGGGACCGGGGGCATCCAGGGCGCCGACCACTCGCTCGTCGACTACAACCGCGGCGGCGTCCCGCTCGTCGAGATCGTCACGAAGCCCATCACCGGGGTCGGGGCGCGGACTGCCGAGGTGGCCCGCGCGTACGTCGCGACCATCCGCGACTTGGTCCGAGCGCTCGGCATCTCCGACGGGCGCATGGAGCAGGGCTCGCTCCGCGCCGACGTCAACCTCTCGCTCCGCGCCAAGGCGAGGCCGGGCGAGGACCAGGACGCCGTCCCGTTCGGCAAGCGCTCCGAGACCAAGAACGTCAACTCGCTCCGCGCGATCGAACGCGCCATCCACCACGAGGTCGGCCGCCAGGCCGCCCTGCTGAGCGCCGGGAAGCCCGTCGTCCAGGAGACGCGCCATTGGCACGAGGACACCAACTCGACGACGCCGGGTCGGTCCAAGGAGGAGGCGGAGGACTACCGCTACTTCCCCGAGCCGGACCTGCTGCCCATCGAGCCGTCCCGCGAGTGGGTTGAGGAGCTCCGCGCGACGCTTCCGGAGCATCCCGCCAAACGACGCGCGCGACTCCAGGAGGAGTGGGGGTATACCGACCTCGAGATGCGCGACGTGGTCGCGGCGGATGCGATGGTGCTCATCGAGGAGACGGTCTCGGCCGGAGCCGCGCCGCAGGCGGCGCGCAAGTGGTGGATGGGCGAGCTCGCGCGGACGGCGAACGAGCGGGGCGTCGAGCTCGCGGAGCTTCCGGTCACGCCGAGCGACGTCGCCGAGCTCCAATCGCTCGTCGACTCCGGGGCGATCAACGACAAGCTCGCGCGCCAGGCGCTCGCCGGCACGCTCGCGGGCG
The DNA here is from genome assembly GCA_963823015.1 of uncultured Actinomycetota bacterium. Lineage (GTDB taxonomy): Bacteria > Actinomycetota > Actinomycetes > Actinomycetales > Demequinaceae > JAFGBM01. The sequence goes on from CAWGJW010000004.1 coordinate 341,363, forward strand.
AGGGGTCCCCGTCCGCGGTGGTTAAGGTGCGCGGCCTCGCGGTCGTGAGCGACGACTCGGCGCTTGAGGCGGCCGTCGATGCCGCGCTTGCGGAGCAGCCGGACGTTCTCGCCAAGATCCGCGAGGGCAAGGTCCAGGCGGCTGGCGCGATCGTCGGAGCGGTCATGAAGGCGACGAAGGGCCAGGCCGACGCCGGGCGCGTGCGCGAGATCATCCTCAAGCGAGCTGGCGTCGAGGACTAGGGCTTCGACATCGCCGTGCCGTCGCACGCGGCGCCGGGCTCGGGAGTCTGCGGGCCGTTCTCGTACTTGGCGATGAATTCCTTGACGCGCGGGTCGCTCGCGGCGTCGACGCGCAGCTGAAGCCCCCACGCCGTCAGGATCACGGGCGACGGCTGGTCCGGGAACGGGCTCACGAGCACGTGATCGTGTCCCTGGGCGTCCGCGGCGAGGATCGACACCTGGTCCGACGGGAGGCCGGGCTGGTACGTGATCCACACGGCGCCGTGTTCGAGGGAGTGCACCGCGTGCCAGGTCCCCACGGGCTCCGTGTAGACGCCGCAGGTCTGCGGGCTCGGGTCGTGATCGCCTCCCACAGGCGGCACCCGCACGCCGTTTGTCGGGGTCGGCTCCGGTTGGTTCTCGACGTGGTTCGCACCGAGGCCCGTCGTCGTGACGACGCCGGGGATGTCGCCCGCGGCCGCCTGGGTGACGGCGTCCTGGCTCCGGACGGCATTCGCGATGACCACGCCCGCCGCGATAAGGAGCGCGACGACGACGACCCCGACGACTCCCCAAATCGCGCCCCTGCGGCGCCGCTCGGCCGTCCGCTGCGCAGCGATGGCGCGGCGCGCCTCTTCCGCTCGGTTCGAGGATTTCTTGGTCGCCACAGGGCCACTCCCGTCGGGGTACTCGTCGGCGATACGCAACGCCAGCCGGGCCACGCGCCCGGTACAACGTCAGACTAGGCGATGCCACGTCGTTCGACGACATCGTGCCGGGCGGCGCGACCGCTAGATGGGAGAGGCTCGCCTTGGTAGGGTTCGGGCAAGCGCGTGCCGCGGCAGGGCGGTGCGCATAACGGCGCGCGTGCGGCGCCGTGGAGGCTCGGATGATGAGGGAACAACTGAGGGCGAGGCTGGCGGCGGCCCTGGGGGCGATCGGCCTGGCCGCGACGGCAGTGGTCGCGATCGCGGCTCCGGCGAGCGCGACGACCATCTCGGGCGTCGGCGACGAGGGCGCGTTCCGCACGGCGCTCACGACGCTGTCGAGCGACGTCTCCGCTGGCCCGCACGTCATCGAGATCAGCGCCTCGTTCACGATCACCGACCCCGGCTCCGCGGGCGATCCGACCTACTCGGGCACCGAGGCCCTCGAGATTCACGGCAACGGGTTCACGATCGACTCGGGCGTCGCGAACGAACGCTTCCTCTACGCCACCGGCGCGGGTACCATCGCGATCTCGGGCCTGACCGTCGACGGCTTCTCCGCGCCCGTCGCCGGTGACCTCGCCCAAGGCGGCGCGGTCTACGCCACCGCCCCCGACGTCGTCATCACCGGCTCGACCTTCACCAACAACGTCGCCTCTGCCGACGGTTCGGGGAACTCGATCGTGGTCGCGGCCGACGGTGGAGCGATCTACGCCGCTACGGGAGCCGTCACCGTGACGGGCTCGACCTTCACGAACAACTCCGCGTCCGCGACGGCGACCGGCACGGGCGCCTCGAGCACCGTCTCGGCGAACGTATCGGGCGGCGCGATCGGGGCTGCGGGAACCGTGCACATCGACTCCACCTCCCTCACCGGGAACACGGTGACGGCGATCGCGTCGGGCGACGATGCGGACGCCAACGCTGGGGGCGGCGCCGCGGCTGCGGGCCTCGGCATCCTCGATGTCGTCGGCGGTTCGGTCCTGTCGGGCAACGGAGCCTCGGCGACGGTGACCGCCGTCACGTCAGGCGCGGGCGAAGCCGACGGCGGTGCCCTGTACCTCTCCGGAGGGTCGGCGACGGTGACAAACTCGACGGTCTCGTCCAACACCGCGACGGCCAGCGACTACGCGCGGGGCGGCGGGATCTTCACCGACGACGCTAGCGTTGGGCTCACCGGATCGACCTTCGAGAACAACGTCGCGACCGTGACGCGGTCGGAGGCGGCCGGCACGCTCGTCGAGGCCGTCGGCGGCGCGGTCGCCAGCTACACCGGGGACATCACCTCCACCGACTCCACCTACGGGACCAACGCGGTGCACGCCACGATGACCGCCTCGAACGACGACGCGACCGGCCACACTCGGTCCTGGGGTGGCGCGATCGGTACGGGCGCGGGCGACATCACCATCGCAGGAACCTCGGCCTTCACGGGAAACGCCGCGACGTCGGACGCGACGTCGTACGACCTCGAAGGCGACGCGCTCGGCGGTGCCGTGTACTCGGACGGTGGCGACATCGAGATCGCCGGCGCGGCATCGTTCTCCGGTAACGCCGTGACGTCCAGAACTACGTCGATCCCAGGGGACAACGCCGGACAGGTCATCGCCGACGCGTGGGGCGGGGCAGTCTGCCTGGACGGCGGCCACGTCGCGATCGACGGCGCGACCTTCACGGGCAACACCGCGACGGCGCAGTCGCCGGGGATCAGCACCGATCACAACTATTCGGACGGCGAAGGAGGAGCGGTCTACGCCGACTCCGGCGCGCTCATCACCGGTTCGACGTTCGAGGGGAACTCCGTGACGGCGACGGGTGTCGATACCGTTGCGTACGGCGGCGCCGTCGAATCGTGGGGCGATACCGATGGGCTCGAGATCCACGGCTCGACCTTCACGGGCAACAGTGCGACGGCAACCAACTCCACGTCGAGTCACTCGCCCGAGGCTTACGGCGGGGCGATGGAGCAGTACGGAGACGCCGGACTCGTGATCGACACGTCGACGGTGACGGGCAACTCGGCGACGGCCGTAGGCGGCGACACCCCCACCTCGTATGGCGGCGGGATCTCCGTGGACGTCGACTTGGCCATCACGTCGTCGACGGTGTCCGGTAACACCGCGACGTCTCGCGGGGGCGCGACGGGCGCCCAGGCTTCCGGAGGTGCCATCAACCAGAACCGCGGCGACGCGTCGATCTCCGACACGAACGTGATGGACAACCGTGCGGTCGCGGCGGACGGCTCGACCGAATCGGACGCCTACGGCGGCGCGTTCTCCGAGGATCCCGACACCGGCTCGATCGCTTCCCTTACGCTCGACGGCGCGACTGTCGCGGGAAACTCGACGAACGCGTCGTCGCCGGCCGGCGACGCCACGTCGTACGGCGGTGGCGTCTACCTGACCGGAGCGAGTCCCACCGCGACGAATTCGACCTTCGCGAACAACTCGGCCTCAGCCAGCGCGCCGGGTACCGCGGACGGATCGGGCGGCGCCGTGTACTACACGGGCGTCGCGTTCGCCTCCACGAGTTCAACCTTCTGGGGCAACAGTGCCGACGACGGCGCCCACCTCCTCGGGGACGGCGGCGGCCTCATCGCGACGGGCTCCGTGTTCGACAACGCGACCTCATCCGACGGCTGCGACGTCGCCTCCGCTATTTCGGGCGGGTACAACTACGACGAGGACGGGACGTGCACCAGCGGACGGACGGGCACCGGCGACTTCGTCGACGCGGGTGGGTCGATGCTCGGCGCGCTCGGTGACCACGGCGGCCCGACGCCGACGATGCTTCCGGACGCGGCAAGCCCTCTGGTGGACCACATCCCGTCCGCGTCGTGCCCGACGGCCGTCGACCAGCGCGGGATCGCGCGACCCCTCGGCGGCGGTTGCGAGCCTGGGTCGGTGGAGCGCTACGCCGACATCCCGTTCACCGTCCCGACCGACGCCGGCGACATCAACGGCGTCGTGACGAACGCGACGTGCGTGCAGAACATCGCCTGGGTGACGGGTGTGGGCTACTCGCCCGCGCCGCCGGCGGGGCTCTCGCTCCCGTTCGGGGTCTCCTCGTACGAGTTCTGCACGCCCGAGGACGGATGGACCGTCACGGTCCAGCTCGACCTCCCGAGTCCGGTCAACAGCTTCTGGAAGGTCGACGGCTCGACGTGGACCCAGGTGTCCGGCGCCACGATCGCGGGCACGACCATCACGTACGACGTCACCGACGGCGGGACGCTCGACACCGACGGCACCGCGAACTCGCTCGTGGTCGACCCGGTCGGCCCGGGGATCTACGCGTCGTTCACGGGCTAGGGTCGACCGCTACACCGGCGCGAGCGCGGCGTCCGCCGCGCCGGCTTCCCCCGCCTTTACGGTGACCGTCGCCGCGCCGTCGGCCGTCGTGACCCGGTAGTCGCCGCCCCAGCCCTCGACCACGATGCGGCCGACGTCGTCCGTCGTCAGCGTCGTCGGCGCGAGCCACCACTCGCCCTTGATCAGGCCCTCGAGGGTGTGGAACGACGGCTTCAGGGTTCCGTCGAGGCGCACGAAACCCGACGGGGCGTGGAGCCAGGACCCCTCGTCCGCCAGGCCCCAGTAGGTGAGCGACTCGACGGCGGGGTGCTCGACGACAGTGCGGTAGTGCCGCGCGACCTCGTCGGCCTGGCGCTCCTCGCCTTCCGGCGTCGTCGGCCAGGAGTCCACCTGGTAGTCGTTGAGGTCGACGATCTCGGGCGGCATGAGGCGGCCGGAGACGAGCGTCGTCTCGGTCATCTGGACGGGGAGGCCGAACCGCCCGAACCGGTCGAGGATGTCCCGGATCTGGTCCTCGCCGCGGAAGCCCTGGTGCATATGGGTCTGCACCCCGATCGCGTCGATCGCGATCCCCGCGGCGAGGCACTCCTCGATCAGGTGCTCGTAGTCGGCGCTCAGGTCGAAGTCGTTGAGCACCAGGCGCGCGGCGGGGTTCGCCTCGCGCGCCGTGTCGAAGGCCATGCGCACCATCTCGACGCGCCCCTTGGTCTGCGCGAGCCGCGTGACGGCGTTGTCCTCGGCGGTGAACACGGGGAGGATCACCGCCTCGTTGATCGCGTCCCACAGGTCGATCACCCCGGCGAAGTCCGTGACGTCGCGGGTGATCCGCGCCCGGATGGCGCGCTCCACCTCGGCGTCGTCGAGGGGCATCAGCCACGTCGGCGCGAGCGTGTGCCACAGGAGCGGGTGACCCTTGACGGTCGCGCCGCGCTCGACGAACCACCGGGCCGCCGTCATCAGGCGCTCGGTGTGGGGGTGGCCGCGCTCCGGTTCGAAGCCGCGCCAGTAGAAGGGGAGCGTCGCCCAGTTGAAGAGTCGGAACCATGGGTCGACGAGGCTTTCCGCGCGCTCGTACGCGGCGCCGCCGAAGTGCTCGGGCGGCGAGTCCGCGTCGTGGCTCGCGAGGGCGACGAAGTCGAAGCCGATGTTGCCGAAGCCGAACTGGTGGGAGACCTGCTCGACGGTGACCGGGGCGTTCGCCAGCGGCGCGCCGTCGTTGCCGCGGACGGTGACGGTGGTGGCGCCGACGCGGTGGGCGGTACTCATGCGAACTCCACTCGGATCATGGCCCAGCTGACGGGCGGGAGGGCGACCTCGACGGCGTCGCCGTCGAGGGTGGCGGGGAGGTCGCGTGGCCGGACGCGTTCCTCGTCCGCGGAATTGACGGCGTGGGGGTCCTCGTCCGCGAGGACGACGGCCTCGGCCGAGGCGACCTTCCCCAGCGCGCCGAGCTCGACGCGCAGCGGCTGGGCGTTCGCGACGTCGCGGTTGACGGCGATCACCGTCGCGGCGCGCGCCTCGTCCCACGTGGCGACCGCGTCGATCGTCGCGACCTCGCCGTGGACGGCCGTCTCGTGGCGCGGGCCGTCGACCTCCGTGCGCAGCACGAGCGGCTGCGCGTGGCGCGCCGTCAGGGCGAACGGGTGGAAGGTCGTCTGCCGCCACGCCCGCCCGCCGGTCTCGGTGCGGATGGGCGCGATGACGTTCACGAGCTGAGCGAGGCACGCGGCCTTCACGCGGTCGGCGTGGCGCAGCAGGGTGATGAGGAGGTCGCCGACGACGACGGCGTCGGCCAGCGTGTAGTCGTCCTCGGCGAGCGGCGGGGCGACGGGGAAGTCGCTCACGTCCGCGTTCATCGTGTTCTCGAGGTACCAGACGTTCCACTCGTCGAACGAGAGGTCGACGCGCTTGGTCGATCCCTTCTTCGCGCCCACCTCGTCCGCCGCTTCGACCACGCCGTCGATGAACGCGTCCATGTCCGCGCCCGACGCGAGGAAGGAGGCGAGGTCGCCGTCCTTCTCCTCGTAGTACGCGTGGGCGGAGATCAGGTCGACCTCGTCGTAGGCGTGCTCGAGGACGGTGCGCTCCCACGTGCCGAACGTGGGCATCGTGCGGCCGGAGCTGCCGCACGCGACGAGTTCGAGCGACGGGTCGATCCGACGCATCGCGCGGGCCATGTCCAGCGCGGCGCGACCGTACTGGTCGGCCGTCATCTGCCCGATCTGCCACGGCCCGTCCATCTCGTTGCCGAGGCACCAGAGCCGGACGCCGTGCGGGTCGGCGACGCCGTGCGAGCGTCGGAGGTCGCTCAGCGCCGTCCCGCCGGGTTGGTTGCAGTACTCCAGCAGGTCGACGGCCGCCTCGGTGCCGCGCGTGCCGATGTTGACCGCCATCATCGGCTCCACGCCCGCGGCGGCGCACCAGGCCATGAACTCGTTGGTTCCCACGGCGTTGGTCTCGAGGGAGCGCCATGCGAGGTCGAGGCGCCGGGGACGGTCGGCGGCCGGGCCGACGCCGTCCTCCCACCGGTAGGAGGAGACGAAGTTCCCGCCCGGGTAGCGGACGGTCGTCACGCCGAGTTCCCGCGCGAGGGCGAGGACGTCACCCCGGAATCCGTCCGCGTCGGCGGTCGGGTGGCCGGGCTCGTAGATGCCGCCGTAGACCGCGCGTCCCATGTGCTCGACGAACGAGCCGAACACCCTGCGGTGGATCTCGCCGACGCGGGCGGCGGGGTCGAGAACGATGGTCGCCATGACTCATCAACCTACCTCCGCGGGCAGGCGCGTGGGTGCGTCCGTCTCGCCTCGTGCGACACTGGCGGGGTGTTCACGGTGACGGTCCCCGACGCGCAGATCGCGGCAGCGCTCGGCGACGTCCCCGGGGCGCGGATCGCCGTGTGGGACCCGAGCGAGGATGAGGCGCCGCCGGCCGATGTCGGCGAGGTGCGCATCGTCTGCCTGCCTCACTACACGGGCGGGCACGCCGTCTTCGGGCGGATCGGGGCGCTCGGCACCGTGCGCGTCGTCCAGATCCCCTCGGCGGGATATGAGCACGCCCTGCCCTTCGTGCCCGAGGGGGTCGCGCTCGCGAACGCCCGCGGCGTGCACGACACGCGCGTCGCGGAGTTCGCCGTGGGCCTCGCGCTCGCGTCGCAGCGGCTCATCGACCGGTTCGTGCGCGCCCAGGACGAGGCGCGTTGGGACCCGGTGTACTTCACGCCGAGCCTCGCGGACCGCCGCGCGCTCGTCGTCGGGTACGGCAGCATCGGCGCGGCGATCGGCGCGCGGCTGCGCGCGATGGAGGTCGAGGTCGAGGGCGTGGGCCGCTCCGCCCGCACCGCCGCGGACGGCACCACCGTCCACGCCGCCGCCGACCTGCCGCGCCTGCTGGGAGACGCGGAGATCGTCTTCGTCGTCACCCCTCACGACGCGACGACGGACAAGCTCGTCGACGCCGCGTTCCTTGCCGCGATGCCCGACGGCGCCCTGCTCGTCAACGTCGGGCGCGGGAAGTGCGTCGACACGGATGCGCTGGTCGCCGAGTGCGCCTCGGGGCGCCTGCGCGCCGCGCTCGACGTCACCGACCCCGAGCCGCTCCCGCCCGACCACCCGGCGTGGCACGCGCGCGGGATGATCATCGCCCCGCACGTCGCGGGCGCCACGCCGCTGACCGATCGCCGCAACCTCGACGTGATCCGCGCGCAGATCGCCGCGCTCCGCGAGGGGCGCGAACCGTTCAACCTCGTCGCCGTCGGCCCCGCCGAAGTCGACGGGCGCCAGACGTACGCGTGGGAGGCGCTCTAGTCCGCGAGCGCGTCCTCGCCGAGGTTCGCGTCGGCCCAGACCGCGATGCCGTCGCGGAGGAGCTCGGCGGTGCCGTCGCCGAACTTGTCGTAGGTCGCGCGGAAGCGGTGATCGTCGCAGTACATCGCGCCGAGGGCCTTGTACGCCTCGCGGTCCGGGACCCAGAAGACGCTGATCCACGCGTGGTGACGGGCGACGAGATCCTGGACGCGCGGGTCCGCGGGCTCGACGTGGTCGAGGGCGAGCGCCGCGACGCCCTCCGCGATCTTCGTGTGCTCCGCGAGGTGCGCCTTCTGGCCGGAGGGGCCGAGCGCGGTCCACGCGGCGTTGGAGCGATTCACGGAGTCGTCGCCCCAGCGTTCGCGCGCCTCTCCTTCGTACTGGCTGGTATCGAATCCCTCGAAGAGGTCGTCGGCGGTCATGGGGGTTCCCTCCTCCAGGGATCGGATGGTTCGGCCGATGGTCTCGGCCAGCGTGAGGTAGCGCTCCGCCTCCGACTCGACCGCGGCGAGGTGGTCGCGGAGGAGGGCCACGGTGGTCGCGTCGTCCGCGGCGTCGAGGATGCGCGCGATGGTCTCGAGCGGGGTGCCGAGCTCGCGGAGCACGAGGATGTGCTGGAGCCGTCGGAGTTCGGCCTCCGAGTAGTAGCGGCGGCCGTCGTCGGTGGTCCACGCGGGGGTGAGCAGGCCGATCGCGTCGAAGTGGCGAAGGGTCCGGCTCGTGAGGCCGGTGGCGCGCGCGACGCGGGAGATGTCGAGGTCGGACATGCCGGCCACGGTACAGGTTGACGTTGCGTCAACCGCAAGCGGGACCTTCCGTGCTCCACCGCCGCAGAGAGGAGTCCTAGACTCGGGACCATGACAACTCCCGACATCAAGCCTTACTCCCGTCAGGTGACGGACGGTCTCGAGGCCACGGCCGCGCGCGGAATGCTCCGCGCCGTCGGCATGGGGGACGACGACTGGGAGAAGCCCCAGATCGGCATCGCCTCCTCGTGGAACGAGATCACGCCCTGCAACCTCTCGCTCGACCGCCTCGCCCAGGGCGCCAAGGAAGGCGTCCACGCGGCGGGCGGCTATCCGCTCGAGTTCGCGACCATCTCCGTCAGCGACGGCATCGCCATGGGCCACGAGGGCATGCACTTCTCGCTACCGTCCCGCGACCTGATCGCGGACTCCGTCGAGAGCGTGATGGCCGCCGAGCGCCTGGACGGCGCCGTGCTGCTCGCCGGGTGCGACAAGTCGCTTCCCGGCATGATGATGGCGGCCGCGCGCCTCGACATCTCCGCGACGTTCCTCTACGCGGGAACCATCGCCCCCGGTTGGGTGAAGCTGAGCGACGGCACGGAGAAGGAGGTCACGATCATCGACGCCTTCGAGGCGGTCGGCGCGTGCGCCCGCGGGCTGATGTCGCAGGACGACGTGACCCGAATCGAGAAGGCGATCTGCCCCGGCGAGGGCGCATGCGGCGGCATGTACACCGCGAACACGATGGCCTCCGCCGGCGAGGCCCTCGGGATGTCGCTTCCCGGCTCCGCCTCCCCGCCGAGCGCCGACCGGCGCCGCGACGCCTTCGCCCACAAGTCCGGCGAGGCCGTCGTCAACCTGCTACGCAAGGGCATCACGACGCGTCAGATCCTCACCAAGGAGGCGTTCGAGAACGCGATCGCCGTGACCATGGCCTTCGGCGGCTCGACCAACGCCGTGCTCCACCTTCTCGCCATCGCGAACGAGGCGGAGGTCGACCTGACGCTCGACGACTTCTCGCGCATCTCCGACAAGGTTCCGCACCTGGGCGACCTCAAGCCGTTCGGCGCCTACGTCATGAACGACGTCGACCGCGTCGGCGGCGTGCCCGTGGTGATGAAGGCCCTGCTCGACGCCGGCCTCATCCACGGGAACGCCCTCACGGTGACGGGCAAGACCGTCGCGGAGAACCTCAAGGACATCAACCCGCCGGACCTCGACGGGAAGATCGTCCGCGCGATGAACAACCCGATCCACAAGACGGGAGGCACGACGATCCTGCGCGGATCGCTCGCGCCCGACGGCGCCGTGGTGAAGTCCGCGGGCTTCGACGACGAGTCCTTCGAGGCGACGGCCCGCGTCTTCGACCGGGAGCGCGCCGCGCTCGACGCGCTTGAGGACGGGACGATCACCGACGGCGACGCCGTCGTCATCCGCTACGAAGGCCCCAAGGGCGGCCCCGGCATGCGGGAGATGCTCGCCATCACCGCCGCGATCAAGGGCGCGGGGCTCGGCAAGACCGTCCTGCTGCTCACGGACGGGCGCTTCTCCGGCGGAACCACGGGCCTGTGCGTCGGGCACATCGCGCCCGAGGCCGTGGACGGCGGGCCGATCGCGTTCGTCAAGGACGGCGACAAGATCCGCCTGAACGTGGCCGAGAAGACGCTCGAGCTCGACGTGAGCCCCGAGGAGCTGGAGAAGCGCAAGAAGGGCTGGAAGCCCGTGCCGCACAAGTTCACGCGCGGCGTGCTCGCGAAGTACTCGAAGCTCGTGGGAAGCGCCTCGACCGGCGCCGTGGTCGGCTAGTTCGGTTCCGACGCGCGCTGGCGGTGGATTCGTGCCGAAATCGGGCCGCGACCGGCACCATTCCACCGCGGGCGAGCGCGGAGAGCCGCTCAATGTCGCGGTCACCGGCGCCGGCGGGTTCGTGGGCGGCGCGGTGTGCGCCGTGCTCGAGGACGCGGGGCACGCGGTGGTGCGCCTCGCGCGGCGGCCGATCCCCGGCCACCCGGAGACGATCCTCTGGGACCTCCGCCGCGACTACGCGGGCGACGCGCCGCTGCCCGCCGTCGACGCCGTCGTCCACTGCGCCGCCGCCATCGCGACGCTCGATCTCGACGGCACGGCGCGCGAGGCGAACGTCGGCGGATCGCTCCGGATCGCCGATGCGTGGCCGGGCGTCCCGCTCGTGTACATCTCGTCGGCGAGCGTCTATCCGGCGTCCCACGGCGAGGCGCTGCGCGAGGACGACGCCACGGGAGAGGGGCTCCACGACCCGTACTCGCGATCGAAGTGGGAGGCGGAGCGGGGGCTCGTCGCGGAGGCGGAACGGACCGGGCGGGAGTTGACGGTGCTGCGCGCGAGCATCATCTACGGGCCGGGCGACCCCCTCCTGTTCCCGCGCATCCACAAGCTGCGGCTCGGCCGATTCGTCCTGCTCCCCGGCGGGAGGAAGCGGTGGTCGATGACGCCGGTCGGCATGCTCGCCGACGCCGTTCGTGCGAGCGTCGAGCGCAGAGCCCCGGGTGTCCGAATCCTCAACGTCGCGGAAGAGCCGCCGGAGCGCATCTGCGACTTCTTCCTGCGGCTTCTCGAGGAGGACGCCGGACGACGCCTGCGCGGGGTCCCGTTTCCGGCGTGGCCCCTGCGGGGGGTCGCCTGGTGCGTCGAGGCGGTGTGGCGTGCGCTCCGGCTCCGACGTGAGCCGATCCTCAACCGTGCGGCGGTCGCGTACATCGCCGAGGAACGCGTGCTCGACCTGGGGCGCCTGCGCGCGGGGCTAACGCGGGATGAGGCGGAGCGAGCCGAGGAGTAGACCTTGGCGGCGCACGACGGAATCGCGCCTCGGGTTTCGACCTGACGTACGGATCCATCAACGAGCGATCGCCGACGCGAGTTGTTAGTGTCGGATCATGATGAAGACCTTCGCCGTCGCGAAGAGACTCTTCCTGAGGTTCCCGTTTTTAGCGGGGGTGGCGAGCGTCGTGCTGATCGCGCTCGTGTCCGGGGGCGCCTACGCGATCGTGCAATCGACGGGGGCTTTTTCGGCGGGCACGGCGGAGAGACCTTCGCGGTCGTCGGAAGCTTTGCCCCCGGCGCATTCCCCGACGCCCGGTGCCCCCTCGGACTCCTCCACGCCGTCTGCGACGTCGACCCCGTCTCTTTCGCCGACGTCGACCCCGTCTCTTTCGCCCACGTCGACCCCATCTCTTTTCCCCGACGAGGAGCCCTATGAGGAGCCGCAGGGCAAGGCCTACGTGGTCGTCAACGCGGTCGGGCCTATGGGCCAGTGGGAGGGAGAGGACTCGAACCGGACCCGGTGGGACGAGTCCCGGGGGACCGTCGCTTTTTTCGCCCGTGGGAGCGGGTCGGGGGTCACGCTCTATGAAGTCAACCTCGACGGTACGGGGTTGCGATCCGTATGGACGGGCTCCGCTCAGATCGATGAGGTCGCCTGGTCTCCCGACGGCCGCTCGGTCGCCATCATGAAGCCTCGAAGCACCTACGCGACTATGGGCGATGACACATTGTTGGTCGTGGATCTCGACGGCGGGACGACCCGCACCGTGCTGATGGGAAAGTCGATCGAGCAGATCTCTTGGTCCGCCGACGGCGAGCGGTTATGGTTCGCGACGGCGGAAAGCTCGAACTACAAGGTTCCTGGCGCGTGGACGATCTCGACGTGGGACGCGTCCACGGGGTCGGTCGTCGCCGTAAGGCCCGGGCGGGACCCCGCCCATGCGCCCGGCATCGCGCAATTCGCGGCCCTTGTCGACAGCGACGGGGACGGCACGTACGGTACGTGGTTGCTCGACGACGACGGCAATCTCCTCTCGCCGGTTTCCTCGACCGAATCCACCACGTACTTTTACGACGACCGACGGGAGGCCCCAGCGTGGTCGCCCGACGGCCGGTTCGTCGTCTACTGCACCCCCGTGATCGGCACCCACGATCCGGGCGGGAGCGAGACCTGCACGGGAGTGCGCGTCGCCGGCCTCTCCGCCGCCTTCACTCTCGAGCGCGTGTGGGGGACCGAGCGCATGTGGTTCTCGCCCGACGGGCAGGCCGTGCTCGCGAGAACGGATTACGGCTATGAAGTCGCGAATACGACGACGGGTTCCGTGCGGCGCGTCGGGGCCCCGGGCGAGCGGTTCACGCCGCTTTCCTGGTACACGAGTTCCGATACGTTGATGTACGCGAAGTTCTCGGAGGAGTACGAGGATGAATTGCCGTACGTCTTCAGTATCAGCACTGGCGAGGTGGACGCTTGTCTCGCCTCTCCGATCGAGTCCGGCGCGCGCCATCGCGACGTTGGGGTTCCCTCCATATCGCCGTCCGGCCGCTACGTCTTGGAGTCGCTCAGGTACCTTACCGACGGGAGCGCGGACGCCGCAGGCGCCCCGGTCGACGCTGGAAAAACCATCCTGTGGGAGTTGCCCCGCGGGTTCAATTGGTTCGACGGCACCTACACGAGTCTGAGTTGATCGGGCAGATGTCGCCCTCGGGCCCAATCTCATCTAGCGAGATCGTTACCCACAATGTGAGATTCTCCGCGAAATGGCGAGAGTAACGGGGGACATGCCCTACAGTCGAACCATGCAGACGATTCTCGTCGTAGTACCGAGGCGCGCGGGCGTCTAGCCCCGAACCCCGGCATCGTCCGCGCGCATCCCCTCCGGCAAGTCCCCGGAGGGTTTTTCATGCGAGGCGGACGACGGGATCGCCTCGCGAGGACATTCGACCCACAGGAGTGACCATGGCGAAGGCCACGGAAGCGGCGACGCGCAAGTCCGCGCCGCCCGCGAAGACGACGTCCGCGGCGACGTCCGCGGCGACGGGCCGGCAGACGGTCGTCCCGCCGACGGAGATGACGGGCGCGGAGGCGCTCATCCGCTCCCTCGAGCTCGCGGGCGCCACCGACATCTTCGGGCTCCCCGGCGGCGCGATCCTTCCCGCCTATGACCCCCTCTTCGACTCGACCGTCCTGCGGCACATCCTCGTCCGCCACGAGCAGGGCGCCGGGCACGCGGCTTCCGGGTACGCGCACGTCACCGGGCGCGCGGGCGTCGCGATGGTGACGTCCGGCCCCGGCGCGACGAACCTCGTCACGCCCATCGCCGACGCGAACATGGATTCGATCCCCATGGTGTGCGTGACCGGCCAGGTCGCGCGCGGGCTTTATCGGGACGGACGCGTTCCAGGAGGCGGACACCGTCGGCATCACCCAGCCCGTCACCAAGCACAACGAGCTCGTCACGGACGCGGGCCAGATCGCGCGCGCCATCCAGGAGGCGTTCCACATCGCGACGACGGGGCGCCCCGGCCCCGTGCTCGTCGACATCGCGAAGTCGGCGCTTCAGGCGAAGACGATGTTCTCGCTGGCCGCAGGCCTTCGACCTGCGCGGCTACCACCCCGTCTCGAAGCCTCACTCCAAGACGATCCAGGAGGCGGCCCGCCTGCTCGCTACCGCCCGGCGGCCCGTCTTCTACGTGGGCGGAGGCGTGATCCGCGCGGGCGCCTGGGACGGCCTCCGCAAGCTCGTCGACCTCTCCGGCGCCCCCGTCGTGACGACGCTCATGGCGCGCGGCGCGCTGCCCGACTCGCACCCCCAGCACCTCGGCATGCCCGGCATGCACGGGACGGTTCCGGCGGTCGCGGCGCTCCAGAAGGCCGACCTCATCGTCGCCCTCGGGCGCGCGCTTCGACGACCGCGTGACCGGCAAGCTCGAGTCGTTCGCCCCGCACGCCCAGGTGATTCACGCGGACATCGACCCGGCGGAGATCTCGAAGAACCGCCACGCCGACGTCCCGATCGTGGGCGACCTCAAGGACGTGTTCGCGGAGTTCGTCCCCGCGCTCGCGGCCGAACACAAGCAGCACGGCAAGCCGGACATCGAGGCCTGGTGGGAGCAGATCAACGACTGGCGCGAGACCTACCCGCTGGGCTACGAGCCCACCGAGGACGGCCACAGCGCGCCCCAGCATGTGATCCAGCGCATCGGCGAGCTGACGGGACCCGAGGCGGTGTACGTCGCGGGCGTGGGCCAGCACCAGATGTGGGCGAGCCAGTTCATCAAGTTCGAGCGCCCGCAGTCGTGGCTCAACTCCGGCGGCCTCGGGACCATGGGCTACGCCGTCCCCGCCGCCATGGGCGCGAAGGTCGGCGCCCCGGACCGCACGGTCTGGGCGATCGACGGCGACGGCTGCTTCCAGATGACCAACCAGGAACTCGTGACCTGCGCGCTCAACGAGATCCCGGTCAAGGTGGCGGTGATCAACAACTCGTCGCTCGGGATGGTCCGCCAGTGGCAGACGCTGTTCTACGGCGCCCGCTACTCGCAGACGGACCTGCACACGGGGCACGGTACGCGCCGCATCCCCGACTTCGTGAAGCTCGCGGAGTCGATGGGTTGCATGGGCCTCCGCTGCGAGAGCGACGCCGACGTCGACGCGACGATCAAGCGCGCCAACGAGATCGACGACCAGCCGGTGGTGGTCGACTTCACCGTGTCGCGCGACGCGATGGTGTGGCCGATGGTCGCGGCGGGCGTGTCGAATGACGAGGTCCAGTACGCGCGCGGGGTCGCGCCCAAGTGGGATCGAGAGGACTAGGGACCATGGGTAAGCACACGCTGTCCGTTCTCGTGGACAACAAGCCGGGCGTCCTGGCCCGCGTCGCGGGCCTGTTCTCGCGCCGGGCGTTCAACATCCACTCGCTGGCGGTGGGCCCGACGGAGCACCCGGAGATCTCGCGGATCACCGTGGTGGTCGATGTCGAGGACCTCCCGCTCGAGCAGGTGACCAAGCAGCTGAACAAGCTCGTGCACGTGCTCAAGATCGTCGAGCTCGAGCGCGACCGTTCCGTTCAGCGGGAGATGCTGCTCGTCAAGCTCCGGGCAGACGCGAAGGCGCGCGCGGAGATCCTCCAGGTCGTGGACCTGTTCCGCGCCCACGTCGTCGACGTCGCCCCGGACTCGCTCGTCATCGAGGCGATCGGGACGCCGGAGAAGCTCGAGGCGTTGCTCGGGGCGCTCTCACCGTACGACCTCCGCGAACTCGTCCAGAGCGGCACCGTGGCGATCGGCCGCGGCAACCGCTCCATCACCGAGCGGGCGCTCGACCGTGCCGCGGCGACCGCGGCATCCGACTAGATTTCAAGGGTTACGACACTCAAGGAGAAGACGATGGCTGAACTGTTCTACGACAAGGACGCGGACCTCGCGATCATCCAGGGCAAGAAGGTCGCCGTGATCGGCTACGGGTCCCAGGGTCACGCGCACGCGCAGAACCTCCGCGATTCCGGCGTCCAGGTGAAGGTGGGCCTCCGCGCGGGCTCGCGCTCCGAGGCCAAGGCGAAGAACGACGGCGTGGACGTCGCGTCCGTCGAGGACGCCTCCGCGTGGGCCGACGTCATCATGATCCTCGCGCCCGACCCGGTCCAGCGCCACATCTTCGCGGACTCGATCCTGCCGAACCTCAAGCCCGGCAACACGATCATGTTCGGCCACGGCTTCAACATCCACTTCCACTACATCGAGCCGCCCGGAGGGCGTCGACGTCAGCATGGTCGCGCCCAAGGGCCCCGGCCACCTCGTCCGCCGCGAGTACGTCGCCGGTCGCGGCGTGCCGGTGCTCGTCGCCGTCGAGCAGGACGCGTCGGGCATCGCGCTCGAGACCGCGCTCAGCTACGCGAAGGCGATCGGCGGTCTCCGCGCCGCCGGCATCAAGACGACCTTCGCCGAGGAGACGGAGACCGACCTGTTCGGCGAGCAGTCCGTCCTGTGCGGCGGCGTAGCCAGCTGGTCCAGTACGGCTTCGAGGTGCTGACCGAGGCGGGCTACCAGCCGGAGATCGCCTACTTCGAGGTGCTGCACGAGCTCAAGCTCATCGTCGACCTCATGGTCGAGGGCGGCATCACCAAGCAGCGCTGGTC
Source organism: uncultured Actinomycetota bacterium (assembly GCA_963823015.1). Classification (GTDB taxonomy): domain Bacteria; phylum Actinomycetota; class Actinomycetes; order Actinomycetales; family Demequinaceae; genus JAFGBM01. The sequence goes on from CAWGJW010000004.1 coordinate 358,085, forward strand.
CGTGAGCGACACCGCCGAGTACGGCGACTACGTCTCCGGCCCGCGCGTCATCGACCCGTCGGTCAAGACGCACATGAAGGAGGTCCTCACGGACATCCAGACGGGCGCGTTCGCGAAGCGCTTCATCGACGACCAGGACGACGGCGGCAAGGAGTTCCTCGCGCTGCGCGAGAAGGGCCAGAACCACCCGATCGAGCCCGTCGGCCGCGAGCTGCGCAAGCTCTTCTCGTGGGTGAAGCAGACGGACTCTGACTACGAGGAGGGCAAGGCCCAGCGATGAGCGCAGCCGGTACGACGTACAAGCTCGCGGTGGTCGCGGGCGACGGTATCGGTCCGGAGGTCGTGGCGGAGGGGCTCAAGTGCCTCGACGCCGCGATCGCGGGCACGGGCCTCGCGTTCGAGACGACGGAGTTCGACCTCGGCGCGAAGCGCTGGCACGAGACGAAGGAGACGCTGACCGCCGCGGATCTCGACGCGATCCGCGGCCACGACGTCATCCTCCTCGGCGCCATCGGCGACCCGTCCGTGCCGTCGGGCGTGCTTGAGCGCGGCCTGCTGCTGAAGCTCCGCTTCGAGCTCGACCAGTACGTCAACCTGCGTCCCTCGAGGCTGTACCCGGGGGAGGTCTCCCCGCTCGCTCACCCCGGCGAGATCGACTTCGTCGTGGTGCGCGAGGGGACCGAGGGCCCGTACATCGGCAACGGGGGCGCGCTCCGCGTGGGAACGCCCCACGAGATCGCGACGGAGGTGTCCGTCAACACCCGATACGGCGTGGAGCGGGTGGTCCGGTACGCGTTCGAGGTCGCGTCGAAGCGGGAGCGCAAGCACGTGACCCTGCTGCACAAGCACAACGTGCTGGTGCACGCGGGCCACCTGTGGCGGCGCACCACCGAGCTTGTCGCGAAGGAGTTCCCGGACGTGACGTGGGACTACCTGCACATCGACGCCGCGACCATCTTCATGGCGACCAACCCCGCCCGCTTCGACGTGATCGTCACCGACAACCTGTTCGGCGACATCATCACGGACCTGGCGGCCACCGTCACCGGCGGCATCGGCCTCGCGGCGTCGGGCAACATCAACGCCGACCGGACGGCGCCGAGCATGTTCGAGCCGATCCACGGCTCCGCGCCGGACATCGCGGGCAAGGGTCTCGCGGACCCGTCCGCCACGGTGCTGAGCGTCGCGATGATGCTCGACTTCCTCGGCCACGCCGAGCTCGCGAAGCGGGTCGAGGGCGCGGTCGCCGCCGACGCCGCGAACAAGGGCGCGGTGCGACGGTCGACGAGCGAGGTCGGCGACGCGATCGCCGCGCGAATCAGCGCGGCCGGGTAAGCCCGGCCGGGTAGACAAGGGAGAGTCGGATGACCACGTTGTCGGAAGCGGGCGCGGCCTTCGCGCTGCGCGCGAACCCGAAGCCGGCGTCCGACGCCGTCCGGGAGAAGGCCCTCAAGGACCTCAAGTTCGGCACGCTCTTCACCGACCACATGGCTCGCGTCGCGTGGACGCACGACGGCGGGTGGGCGGACCGGCGCGTGGAGCCGTACGGGCCGCTCTCGCTCGACCCGGCGGCCGCCGTGCTGCACTACGCCCAGGAGATCTTCGAGGGCCTCAAGGCGTACCGGCACGCGGACGACTCGATCTGGCTGTTCCGGCCGGAGGCGAACGCGGAGAGGTTCCAGAAGTCCGCGCGGCGCCTCGCCCTGCCCGAGCTCAGCACGGACGACTTCCTCGGCTCGATCGAGGCGCTCATCGCGGTGGATCACGCGTGGGTTCCGGGATCCGAGGAGAGCTCGCTGTACCTGCGCCCCTACATGTTCGCCTCCGAGGCGTTCCTGGGCGTGCGCCCCGCGCACCAGATCGATTACCTGCTCATCGCCTCGCCCGTCGGCCCGTACTTCGCGGGTGGCGTCAAGCCCGTCTCCATCTGGGTCGCCCAGGGCTTCCACCGCGCCGGACCCGGCGGGACGGGCGACGCGAAGACGGGAGGGAACTACGCGTCGTCCCTGGTCCCGCAGAACCAGGCGTACGAGAACGGGTGCCAGCAGGTCCTCTTCACCGACGCCGTGTCCGACCGTTTCGTGGACGAGCTGGGCGGCATGAACTTCTTCGTCGTCATGGCGGACGGGACGGTGCACACCCCGCGCCTGTCCGGCACGATCCTCGAGGGGATCACGCGGCACTCGCTCATCACGCTGCTCGAGGAGGACGAGCGCAAGGTGGTCGAGCGCGACGTGGCGCTCGCGGAGGTGCGCGAGGGCATCGAGTCCGGCGACGTCGCGGAGGTCTTCGCCTGCGGGACGGCGGCCGTGGTCACGCCCATCGGTCGCCTGAAGTCGCCGACGTTCGACGTGGTGATCAACGGGGGAGTGGCCGGCGAGGTGACGATGGGCGTTCGGCAGCGTCTCATGGACGTCCAGTACGGCCGCGCCGACGACCCGTACGGCTGGATGCGGCGGGTGCGGTAGCGCCGCTACCCTGACAACATGCCGACGCCGCCGCCCGGACCCACCGAGAGCGACTTCCCGCTCACCCCGAACCGCCACCCCGTCGCCGCCGACGAGCGCGCGCGCCTCATGGAGGCGCCGGCCTTCGGCACGATCTTCACCGACCACATGGCCCGCGCGACGTGGCGCGAGGGCGAGGGCTGGGGCGACCGCGGCGTCGTCCCGTTCCAACATCTGAGCATCCACCCGGGCGCGTCGGGGCTCAACTACGGGCAGCAGGTGTTCGAGGGCTTCAAGGCGTACCGCGGCGACGACGGCGTCGTCCGCCTGATGCGGCCCGTGGAGAACGCGCGTCGCTTCCGCGCGTCGGCCGCGCGCATCGCGCTGCCCGAGCTGCCGGAGGAGGACTTCCTCGCGGCGACGGAGGGCGTCGTGCGGGCGGACCGCGATTGGGTGCCGACGACGGAGGGGTCGAGTCTGTATCTGCGGCCCCTGCTGTACGGGGCGGAGGGGTGGCTCGCGGTGCGGCCGTCGCGGGTGGCGGAGTTCGTGCTGCTCGCCTCGCCCGTCGGCCCGTACTTCCCCGGCGGCGTGAAGCCGATCTCCGTGTGGGTGGCGCAGGGATTCCACCGCGCGGTGGTCGGGGGGACCGGGGAGGCGAAGGCGGGCGGCAACTACGGCGCGGCGATGCTGCCGCAGCGGCAGGCGGAGGAGAACGGCTGCGACCAGGTGCTGTTCCTCGACGCGGCGACCCGCGAGTTCGTCGAGGAGCTCGGGGCCATGAACCTGTTCGTCGTGTTCAAGGACGGGTCGGTGGCGACGCCGCACCTCACGGGGACGATCCTCGAGGGCGTGGTCCGCGACTCCGTGCTCGCGCTGCTGCGGGCGTCGGGGCACGAGGTGTCGGAGCGGCGCGTGGGGATTGAGGAGCTGCGCGCCGGGGTCGCGTCCGGGGAGGTTGTGGAGATGTTCGCGTGCGGGACGGCCGCGGCGATCGTGCCGGTGGGGCGACTGGTGTCCCCGGGCTTCGATGTGACCGTTGGTGGCGGCGAGCCGGGGGAGCTCACGATGTCCGTGCGCGAGCGGCTGATGGGGATCCAGTACGGGCGCGTCGAGGATCCGTTCGGGTGGATGCGGGTTGTTGACTAGGCGTTCGAGAACTCCTCGAAGCGCGCGGCGAGACGGTCCTTCGCAGGTTTGTCGACGCTCCGCCTCGGTTCGTGGATCCTCGTGCCGTGCATTTCCTGGAGCCCGTGTTGGAGCATTGGCCCGTCCACTTCGTCAAGCAGTTGCTGATTGATTCGGACCACGTAGTCCGGAGTGACTCCAAGGAAGTTCTTGTCGTACGCCGTGTGGTGAATCTTGCAGAGAGCCATACCGTTGGGCACCACCGGATCGCCCCAATCGTCCTTGTCCGCGATGATGTGGGCGGCGTCGAGGAGCTCCGGATGCTGGAGCCTACAGACGGCGCATCGATTCTCATATGCCGTAAGCACAGCATGTCGGAACTCGGGTTGGTGTACACGCCGGCGGACGGTCCGCACGGCCCACTCTCGAACGAGAACCTTCTGGGCCGGGGCCAGTTCATTGGTGCCCGGTCCCGGGGCCACGGGCGTAAGCGCCACGGTGAACTCCCTGGCATCACGATTGGCCTCGACGACGCGCACCAGACCGAGCGGAACGTAGTCCCAGTTGGCGGGCTTGAAGAACATGAGAACACTCGCGCGCGTGACGACCGCGTTCTCGAGTTGTGCGTTCGATGGACCGATTTGGCCCTTGCGAGGTCCACTCTGATATTCCTCGTACGGGTACCTCCAGATTCCGGCGTCGACTTCCCGGTCCCGATAGGCGCCGCGTTCGTACGTCGTGATCGAAAGGGACGATTTCCAACCGTCGACGTTTCTGATTCCCCGGCCCACGTCGCGCAGAGGCAGACGTACGCCATCGATGACGTAGTTGTTGAGAACCCGGGCCGGGATTGCGCCGCCGCCAAGTGCGGCTAGCCCTTCGAGGTCGTCGAAGATTCGTACGCGCAACTCCTCGGAATCCTCGAGCATGTCCTGAGCTTGACACGTCGACGAGGGCTCCGCAATTTGCGTGAGTCTCCGCGGAATGTTCCACCCGGCGGCAAGGTTGCACGCACTATGACCACCATCGGAATCATCGGCGCCGGCAACATCGGCTCCAACGTCGCCCGCGCGGCCATCGCCGCCGGCTACGACGTCGTCATCTCGAACTCGCGCGGCCCCGAGTCGCTCGCCAACCTCATCACGGAGCTCGGCCCGCACGCCCGCGCCGCCACCCCCGCGGAGGCCGCCGAGGCGGCCGACCTCGCCCTCGTCGCCATCCCGCTTGGGAAGCACACGCAGGTCCCCGTCGAGCCCCTCGCGGGCAAGGTCGTGATGGACGCGAACAACTACTACCCGCAGCGCGACGGCCGCATCGCCGCGCTCGACGCCAACGAGTCCACCACCTCCGAACTCCTCCAGGCGCACCTGCCCGCCTCGCGCGTCGTGAAGGCGTTCAACAACATCTACGCGCGCGAGATCCCCACCGACGGCCGCCCCGCAGGCACCCCCGGCCGCCGCGCGCTCCCCATCGCGGGCAACGACGCCGACGCCAAGGCCGCGGTCGCCCGCTTCCTCGACGACATCGGCTTCGACGCCGTCGACCTCGGCCCCCTCAGCGAGAGCTGGCGCGTCGAGCGTGACACCCCGGCGTACGGTGCCCGGCCGACGGCGGACGAGCTTCGCGCCCTCGTCGCGACGACGGAGCGGGTCCAGCAGGTCTAGCGGTTCGCCGCGAGATCGGGAGTACTTCTCACGCCTTCGCCGGGCGCGAGTTTTCGCTCTGGTGGAATTCGGCGGCCTCGGCTTCTTCGGTGAACTCCAGGAGATCGCCGGAGAACTCGAGGATCGCATCGCGGGCTTGAGCAGGCGTGATTCGGAAGAACTCGCGGCGCAGGTTCACGAGGTTGATTCGTTGATCGGCGAATCGCTGATGCAGCGCGGTCTCCATCCCGACGGCGTCGGCACTGAAATGCAGAGCGTGGACATCGAAATTGAACGGAACCGACGCGTCCCCGAGCTCCCGCACGCGATCCATGGGCTCGAGTCGTCGCGTCAAGCCGATCTTGACGACATCGGGTCCGAACGAACCGACGTTCGAAATGACATATACATATCCCGCCCTGATGTTTGCCTGCCGGTAGTCGACGTCCGCAAGAGCCTTATCGAGTTCCTCGAGCCGACCTCTCGCTTCGGCGGCTCTTTCGTCGTTCCCCTGTGCCGCGAGCGTCGAGAGGAGATTCTCGTAATGCTGCCGCTCCTTCTCAATCCTCGATCGCTCCGCTTCCAACTCTTGCTGAACCTTCGCCTCTTCTCGTGCGCGAGCGCGCTCCTCCCGGATACGCTCCTTCTCTTCCGCGACCTTCGCGAGGTAGTCCGCGGTCAACTCAAGCTCCTCGATGCACAGCCCTTGGTAGTGCTCCGGGATCGCGATGCCGAACGTCTTGCCGACCTTCGCGATACGATCGGCGGTCTTCCGCAAGCGGTCGACGGACGAGTCGCACTTGTACGGCCGCATCGTTCGAACCAGGTTGTCGGCTTCGGCATTGAACGCGCGAAGCATGAGGGTCATGACCTCCCGCACCATAGCTCGGCCCTTGGCGGCGGAGTTGTTCACCGTCCAGTGGGAGCGGTCCGCGACCTCGCGGGGGAGATTCTTCGCCGCGACCTTCTTGCGATCGAGAACCGTGGCTAACCTCGCCTTGTACTCCACGGAGTCCTGTGCAGGGTGGCGATAGTCGTAAATACCGACTTCTTGCAGGATGTCGGCTTCTTCGGTGCGCGCGACGGTCTTCGCAAGATCCGTGCGTCGACGTTCCAGAGCATCGAGTTCCTTCTGAATTCTTCGCGTTTGCTCGGCCGCATCAGACTCGACCTGGGCGAGTGCTGCTCGGGCCGAGTCGATCTTTTCGCGGACTTCGAGCAAGTCGAGGCCTTGGAGGTCCGCGACCACGCCCCGCAGTCGTTCATTGTCCTCAAGCGCCGAACGCGCCTTCTGTTTGGCGTTGAAGATCGACACCTTCGCGGGCTTGCTTGAGTCTTCTGGGGATGCGGGCGCCGAGACGGGACTCGAGTCGGTCGCCGACGAGGGGGCCGAGCCCTCCGATTCAACCCAGAACTGCCATCCGTCTGGTGCGGGACCCCACGCGGGGTCGGACTTCCATCCGTCGGGGGGAGTCCAGCCGTCGCCTTGACTCGGCCAATTGGGCGGCATGTTGAAGGTCCATGGCATGACGAGCCCCTCTCGACGGTGCGCGACCTCAGCCTCGCAGGACCCCTCCGGCGCCGCAACCGGAACGATTCCGCAGCACCCCGCAATGAGCGGTATCAGAGTGGCACCGTGGCACTACGGCCATCACCCTTGGCGCCGAATCCGCCGGGCAGGCTGCTTTCGAGCGCCCCTGCAGTCACTTGACACACGTTTTCGCGCGAAATCGTGTCAGAAGTGACTGCAGGGGCGTTTCGCGGGGCGATTCGGACCGCAACTGAGACGAAATCGCCTGCAGGGACGCCCTGCAGGCGAATCCGCGCGCCCGCCCGCGCCCGCGCCCGCGCCCGCGCGCCCGCCCGCGCCCCCGCCCCCGCCTCAGGAGTCCTGGTTCTCCATGATCCACGCCCGGAGCTTCTCGACGTTCTTCTCGTGCTCGGGGAACGTCGTCGCGTAGGCGGTCTCCCCGGTGACGAGGTTGACGGTGACGAAGAACATCCACGGTCCGTCCGCCGGGTGGAGCGCCGCGTTGATCGACGCCTCGCCGGGGGACGCGATCGGCCCCGGGGGGAGTCCCGCGTAGCGATACGTGTTGTACGGGCTGTCGACCGTGAGGTCGTCGGAACTCGTGTAGACCGACGACTCGCCGCCCACGGCGTAGCGAACGGTCGAATCGAGCTCGAGCGCCATCCCCGCGTCGAGGCGGTTCTGGATCACACGCGCGATCTTCGGCCGGTCGACGTCGAGCTTCGCCTCCCTTTCGACGAGCGAGGCCACAGTCAACACGCGCAGCCACTGGTCGCGCGGCACGCCCAGCTTCTCAAGGTCGGACGTCGTCGTGGTCACCATCGCGGAGAGCACCTCCGTAGCGGTCACGTCCGGGGTGAAGACGTAGGTGTACGGACCGAGCCACCCCTCGGCGTTTCCGTTCGCCTCGGGAGGCAGCCCGATCGACGCGGGATCCGCGAGCGCGGCCTCGAGGTCGGCGCGCGCGATCCCCGTATGATCCACGACGCGGTCGAGGATCTGGTCGACCGTGAACCCCTCGGGAACGGTGACCTTGGTTTCGACCCTGGTCGAGTCGTCGCGTAGCGCGTTCAGCGCCTCCGTCGCGGTCATGCCGGTCGTCAACTGGTAGTACCCGGGGGTGATGCGTAGCGCCTCGTCGGGGTGGTCCTTCGCGACGTCGACGAAGTCCTGCGCCGACGCGATCACGCCGGCGTCCGCCAGCGCATGCGCGATGACGGTCCCGCTGTCGCCCGGCCGTACGATGACCGTCACGCTCTCGCCGGCCACCGTCGGGACGGGGTTCGTCGGCGTGGTCGAGGGGCCGGCGGGGGACACCGTGCGCGGCCCGAACTCCAGCGCGCCGACCACCACCGCGGCGACGACGACGACGGTCACCGCGACGACGCCCGTCACCCGGGCGACCCGTCGACGCTGAACCCGCCGCAGCGTCGGCCCGACGTCCGCGGCGAGCGCGGTCGAGGCGTACGCCTCCGTACCTAGGCGCTGGACGGCCTCGAGGCTCGAGGTGATGGGCTCGTTCATGAGCGACCCCCCTTCGGGGTAACGGCGATGGTGGCGCGTCCGCCGGTGAGGACGTCGGAGGCGGCGAGGTCGAATGCGCCGTGGATGGAGCGGAGCCGGCCGACGCCGTCGCTGAGGTAGCGCTTGACGGAACCGACGGCGAGGCCGAGCTCCTCGGCGATGGCGGCGACGCCGAGGTCCTCCAGGTAGCGGAGCACGACGCACGCGCGCTCCCGGGGCGGCAGGGTGAGGATCGAGGCGTGAAGCGACAGGGCCGTCGCCACGCCATCGGCGTGATCGGGGGAGACGGGCTCGGCGTCGACGTCCGAGACCTGGGGACGGGCCCGTAAGCGTCGGCCCGTGTCGATGAACGTCGTCGCGATCGCGCGTTTCACGTAGGCGTGGGCCGCGTCGAGCCCCAGGTCCGCCCGACCGCGCTGGAACGTGCGCACCAACGCGTCCTGGACGAGGTCCTCGGCGCGCGCCTTGTCCCCGGTGAGCACGTACGCGTACCCGAACAGCGCCGCGCCGCGCTCATCGACGAGCCGGGCAAGTTGATCGGCCCACGGTCGAGATTTCACGGTGTTGTCCTCGTTCCCATGGCGGCCAATACGCGCGGCGACACGGAATGGTTGGGTTCACGTTCGGGCGTCCGGAAGTACGCTATCTCCACCATGCTCTCGCCGCTCCCGGAATACGTCGTCACGCGCAAGCGCGTGAAGAACCTCCGCATCACGGTCAAGGCACCCACGGCGGAGGTTCGCGTCACCGCGCCGATCGGCGTCTCGGACCACGCCATTCGCTCCTTCGTCGAGTCCAAGACGCGATGGATCGCGCGGCACCAGGAGCGCATCGCGCGCCAGCCCGCGCCGCTGACCCCCGGGCCCGAGGCGAACCGCCTCCGCCGCGAACTCCGCCGCGCCATCCCGCCGCTCATTGACAAATGGGCGCCTCGCCTAGGCGTCACCGCGCCCGACTTCACCATCCGCCTCATGACCACGCGCTGGGGCACGTGCAACCTCCGCACCCGACGCATCACGCTCAACCTCGAGCTCGCCCGTCGGGAGGTGGAGCTCCTCGAGTACGTCGTCGTTCACGAGCTCGCGCACCTGGTCGAGACGGGTCACAACGCGCGCTTCTACGCGGTCATGGACCGCGCGCTCCCGGATTGGCGCCTCCGTCGGAAGGCGCTGAACGAGGGCGGGATCGTCGGCTAGATCGAGCCGCCGCCCGCCCACTCGTCGATCTGTTCGGGCGTCATCGGGGGCGCGATGTGGTACCCCTGGGCGAAGTCGCAGCCGAGGTCCCTCAGAAGGGCCATCGCGTGGTCGTCCTCCACGCCCTCGGCCGTCAGCTCCATCTCCAGCGCGTGCCCGAGGTCGATGACCGACCGCACGACGATCTGCGGACTCGTCGGACGACGACGCCGTGGTGACGAACGAGTGGTCGACCTTCAGTTCGTTGAAGGGCAGGCGCGCGAGCTGGAGCATCGACGAATACCCCGTCCCGAAGTCGTCGAGCGACAACCGGAACCCGACGAGCCGGAGCCGCGTGAGCAGCTGGAGCGAGAGGACTGGGTCGGCCATGGCGCTCGTCTCCGTGAGCTCGAGGATCACGCGCTCGGGGTCGACGCCCGCGTCGCGGCAGGCTTCCAGGTAGCGCTGATCGAGGTTGGGCTCCTCGAATTCGGACGCGGAGATGTTGATCGCGAGGCGCGCGCTGTCGGGGCGCTCCCGGCTCGCGAACCACCGGAGCGAGTCGCGCATCACCCGGTCGGACAGAAGCGACGCGAGCCCGAACCGCTCCGCGAGCGGCACGAATTCGTTCGGACCGATCGCGCCACGCGTCGGGTGCGTCCAGCGCGCGAGCGCCTCGAATCCGACGACCGCGCCGTCCGCGCACTTCACCTTCGGCTGGAAGACCACGGACATCTCGTCGCTCATCACGGCGCTGCGGAAGTTCGCCTGGAACTCCGCGCCGCGCCACGCCTGCTGCACCGAAGAGCTCATCGGGTGGGCGACCGCGCCGCTCGCGCGATCGAACGCGCGGCGTAGATCCTCCTTGGTGTACGGCTTGCTCAGCACGCCCGCGATCTCGAGCCCGTTCGCGTCGGCGAACCGGCGCGCGGCGTCGATCACACGTCCGCCCATCCCGCTCGTCACGATCACCGCGGCCGTGCTGCCGTCGCGGGCGAGGTGGGAGAGGACGTCGAGGCCGTCCATCTTCTCCATGACGAGGTCGACGACGACGAACGTAGGCGACCATTCGCGTTGGACGCGGAGGAACTCCTCGGGGTCGTCGGTGAGGCGGGCCTCGCGCCCGGTCGCGCCGATCTGGGTCTTGAGCAGCGTGCCGACGGCGGGGTCGTCGTCGATGATCAGGACGCGGTCCGCGTGACCGCTGGGTGACGTCATGTGGGCTCTCCCGTCGGTTCGCGCGCGAGCATCGCGCCGACGCGCTCGAGTAGTTGGCCGCCGGTGTACGGCTTGGAGATGAGCTCGACGTCCGGGTCGAGGCGTCCGTGATGGTCGATCACGTCCTGCGAGTAGCCGGAGGCGAAGAGGACGGGCGTCCCGGGAAGGCGCGTCATCACGGCGTCCGCGAGGTCCCGACCCGGACACGCCGCCGGCCATGACGACGTCGGTGAAGAGCAGCGCGAGGTCGTCGATGTCCTCGAGGCGGTTCCAGGGCCTCGGCTGCCGGACGAGGCGACCGTCACGACGTAGCCGGCCTCGCGCAGTCGCTCCGCCGCGAAGTGCTGGACGTGCGGGTCGTCCTCGGCGAGCAGGATGTGCCCGGTGCCGCGCGCGGCCACGGGCGCCCGCGTCGCGGGCGTCGTCGGAACTCGTCGCCCTCGGCGGCGACGGGGAGATAGAGGTGGAACGTCGTCCCCGTTCCCACCTCGGAGTACACGGTGACGTGGCCGCCCGTCTGCTTCGCGAAGCCCCAGACCATCGCGAGTCCGAGGCCCGATCCCTCCCCGGTCGGCTTCGTCGTGAAGAACGGGTCGAAGACGTGTGCCACGGCTTCCGGAGCGATGCCCTCGCCGGTGTCGCGTACCGACACGAGGACGTACGCGCCGGGATGGATATCAGTGTGGGTGGTCGAATACACGCTGTCGAGGCGGACGAACGAGGTCTCGATCGTGATGGTTCCGCCGTCCTTGGTCGCGTCGCTGGCGTTGATCGCGAGGTTCAGGAGGGCGTTCTCGAGCTGACCCGAGTCCACGAGCGCCGGCGGAAGCGCCTCCGCGAGTCGGGTGTGGATCTCCACGTCGCCCTTGACGGCCTTGATGAGCAGCGGCGTCACGTCGTCGATGAGCGCCGAGACGTCGACGGACTGCGGGGATAGGGGTTGCCGACGCGCGAAGGCGAGGAGCTGGTGGGTGAGTTCGGCGCCGCGCCGCGCGGCTCCGGCGACGAGGTCGAGCATCATGCGCCCCTCCGCGGAGAGGCTCGGCCTCATCCTCGAGCGTCTCCGCGCCGCCGAGGATCACGGTGAGGAGGTTGTTGAAGTCGTGCGGCGACGCCTCCCGTCAGTCGCCCGACGGATTCGAGCCGTTGCGCCGCGGCGAGCTGCTCGCTCACGGACCGCAGCTCCGTGATGTCGCGGAAGTAGACCGTCAATCCGAGGGGGGTCGGATTCGCGTTGACGTCGAACCACTTCTTGAGCGCCGGGTTGTAGGTGGTGAAGCGCTGCGTCTCGCGCGTCTCGCGAGCCCGATCGAACGCCTCCTCGACCTCGGTGCCCTTCGCCTCGGGGAAGTCGTCCCAGACGACGCGGCCGAGGATCTCCGACGCCTTGCGTTGGACCAGCTCCTCGGCCTTGCTGTTCAGATACGTGAACCGGTACTGGTCGTCGAGCGTGTACACGCCGTCGCCGATGCTCTCGAGGATGTCCTCGAGCTCGGCCGCCAGCTCGGTCGCTCGCTCCTCGAGGAGGCGCGCGTCGTGAACGTCGACGGCGTTGCCCCACCACTTGACGACGCGCCCGTCGTCGTCGAGTTCCGGTAGGGCAGCGAGCCGGAACCAGCGGTACTCACCGTCGGCGCGCCGGATGCGAAACGACGTCTCGTACGGCTCGCCCGTTTCGAGCGTGCGCTGCCACGTCGCGACCGCCGACGCCACGTCGTCGGGATGCACGGCCTCGATCCAACCGTCGGAGAGAAGCGTCTTCGGGGATCGCCCCGTGTAGTCGGTGAGCGCGTCGTTGAAGTAGTCGATCTCTCCGCTCGGATCGGACGTCCAGATGATCGACGGAACCGCGTTGGCGAACTGGGTGAAGCGTCGGCGTTGGGCGGTCGCGGTGGCCTCGGCCTCCTTCCAGGCCGTGACGTCCTGGATCGCCCCCGCGAGGCCGTCGATCCGCCCGTCCTCGTCCCGCGTGGCATTCCCCATGACCGTGACCCACATCTTCGAGCCGTCGCCCGACGAGGCGAGGAACGTCTCGACGAACGGCTCGCCGTGGCGGAGGCAATCAAGCACGGCGCGCTCGAGGCGTTCGCGGTCGGCGGCATCGACGTAGTCGAGAACCTCGTCCGGCGACGTCGTCTGGGTCGCGGACGGTCCGAAGATGCGCTCGGCGCCCTCGGACCACACCACCTGCGACCCCTCCGCTCGGCCGAGGGACCATCCCGCGAGCCGTCCCGCCTGGTTCGCCGCCCGGATCAGCTGCGTCTGGCGTTCGAGGGCGGTGTTCGCCGACGAGAGCCGCGCGGACACCTCGACCAGTCGTTGGCCGCGCGCGACCACGAGGATGCTGATCGCGCCGGCGGCGATAATCATGAGCCCGATGGTGAGCCGGATGAACGCGTGCGAATGCCCGTCGGCGGCCTCATCCCCGAGCTATCCTCGCTTCGAAGTACCCGAGGGCGTTGGCGGCGACGGCGGCGATCGTCGTGTTGACCACCCACAGGGTGCGGCCGCTCAACACCGCGACGAGCACGGGAATGACGTAGAGCGCGCCGGCGACGTGCTCGGGGGTCCGTGTGAGGTCGAACGCGAGGATTCCGACGAAAGCCCCGGTGAGTATCACCCAGTACGCGGCGCTACGGAGCACGGGGGAGAGTTCGCGCTTCATGAGGTATCCCCATCCGGAGCAGGGACGAGCCATATCGGGCGCGGAAAGAGCCCCGTCGGTCGTCCCGTACCGTAGGCCACGTCGCCCACCCCCTCCCCGGGGGAAATCCCTTTCCCTTGAAGTGTAGGTGTCATCCCGGGATCGCGCGCGCCGAGTTCGCGGCGGCCGGCGCTGTCGTTTCTCCTCCGGTCTGTGCCACAATGGTCGAGATGAGCACCGCGATCATTATCGAGTAGCGCGTCGACCGACCGTCGACGCGCAGCCTCCCGCACCCAGGGGGGCTTTTTTGTTGGGTCGCCGGTTCGTTGGGCCGCCGACCCGAGGGCCGGGGCACGAGGAGAGAAGGACGACATGAACGGTCGGGACGTCGAGGTCTACGACACCACGCTTCGAGACGGGGCGCAGCAGGAGGGGATGAACCTCTCGGTGGCCGACAAGATGGCCATCGCGCCGCTGCTCGACGAGCTCGGCGTGGACGTCATCGAGGGCGGCTGGCCGGGCGCGGTGCCCAAGGACACGGAGTTCTTCGCGCTCGCCCACAAGGAGCTGGAGTTCCGGCACGCGCAGTTCGCGGCGTTCGGCGCGACGCGTAAGGCGGGCACGACGGCGGCGAAGGATCCGCAGGTGCGCGCCCTCCTCGACTCCGAGGCCCCCCTCATCACCCTGGTCGCGAAGTCGGACATCCGTCACGTCGAGCGGGCGCTCAAGACGACCGGGGACGAGAACCTCGCCATGATCGCCGACACGGTCGCGTTCCTGACGTCCCACGATCGGCGCGTCCTCGTCGACGCCGAGCACTTCTTCCAGGGTTACGAAGTCGACCCGGACTACGCCGTCCGCGCCGTGAAGGCGGCGGGCGACGCCGGCGCGACCACCGTCGTCCTCTGCGACACGAACGGCGGGATGCTTCCGGACGACGTTTCGCGCATCGTCGGCGAGGTCGCGAAGGCCGTCGACGTGGACCTCGGCATGCACGCGCACAACGACTCGGGCTGCGCGGTCGCCAACACGATGGCCGCGGTCGCCGCCGGGGCCGTCCACGTCCAGGGCTGCGTCAACGGCTACGGAGAGCGCACTGGAAACGCCGACCTCGTCGCGGTGGTCGCGAACCTCGAGATCAAGCGCGGGCTCATCGCGCTCAAGGGAAACGGGCTCGCCGAGTCGACCCGCATCGCCCACGCGATCGCGGAGATCACGAACATCGCCCCGTTCGCCCGTCAGCCGTACGTCGGGGCGTCGGCCTTCGCCCACAAGGCCGGGCTGCACGCCTCCGCGATCCGCGTCGACCCCGACCTCTACCAGCACACGCGGCCGGAACTCGTCGGAAACGACATGCGCATGGTCGTGTCGGAGATGGCCGGCCGCGCGTCGGTCGAACTCAAGGGCAAGGAGCTGGGGTTCGATCTCAAGGACCAGGCGGAGCTGCTCGGGCGCGTCACGGAGCGCGTGAAGAACGCCGAGGCGCAGGGGTACACGTACGACGCCGCCGACGCCTCGTTCGAGTTGCTGTTGCGCGAGGAGATGGGGATCGCGCCGGTCTACTGGGAGACCCAGGGCTGGCGCGTGCTCGTCCAGACGTCGCCGAGCGATCCGACCGACGCGGACGCCGAGGCCACCGTACGGCTGACGGCGGCGGGCCGGGAGTTCTCCGCGCTCGGCGAGGGCAACGGCCCGGTCAACGCGCTCGACCACGCGCTGCGCACGGCCGTGGCCGGCACGTATCCCGAGATCGAGCGATTCGAGCTGACCGACTTCAAGGTCCGCATCCTCGACGCGTCGCACGGCACGGACGCGGTCACGCGCGTCCTCATCACCACGGTGGACACGGAGACGGCGGCCGTATGGCGCACCGTCGGCGTGGGGCCGAACGTGATCGAGGCGTCGTGGGAGGCGCTGGTCGCGGCCCTCCAGTACGGCCTGATCCACGCGGGCGTCACCCCGCGCGTCGACGGGTAGGCGCACCCGGGGCGCGCTGCCACCGTTCCGCCCTCACCGTTCCGCACGGATTCGGGTGAGAGAGTGGCGCCTGGGACGGATGTGGTCGCGGAACTGTGATCACCCGTACCAGCGGTCCCATGCACCGTGCGGAACGGTGGGGTGGGGCGAACCGTGCGGAACGGTGGGTGCGGAACGGTGGGGTGGGGCGATGCGGAGCGATGCCTAGAGGGTGTGCCCCACAACCGCGCCGATGCCGTACGTGATCGCCATGGCGAGCGAGCCGCCGATGACGTTGCGGATGATCGCGCGCGGGTAGGGGGAGTTCGCGATCCGGGCGGAGAAGGTACCCGTGGTCGCAAGGGCGACGAGCACGACCCCGAACGTCAGGGGGATGCGGAACCCCTCGCCTCCGAGCAGAATCGCGAGGATCGGCGCGGTGCCTCCGATCGCGAAGGCGATGAGCGACGCGACGCCGGCGTGCGCCGGGTTGACCAGCTCGTCGGGGTCGATGCCCAGGTGTGCGCGCGCGTGGGCGCCGAGCGGGTCGTGATCGGTCTGCTCCTTCGCCGCGCGCCGCGCGGTCGCCTCCGACATGCCCGTCTCCATGTGCAGGCGCGTCAGCTGCGCGAGCTCCCACTCGGGGCGATCCTCCTGCCACTTCTTCTCGCGCTCGAGCTGCGCCTCCTCGGCGTCGCGCTGCGAGTGGACCGACACGTACTCGCCGACGGCCATGGAAAGGGCGCCCGCCGCCATGCCCGCGAAGCCCGCCGTGGCGATCGCGGAGTGCGACGAACTGGCCGCGGCGACGCCGATGACGAGCGCGGCGATCGAGACGATGCCGTCGTTCGCTCCGAGCACGGCGGCTCGTAGTTTGTTCAGACGCTGGGCGAGCCGCTGCTCCTCCTCGACGAATTCGTCGATGGCTTCTGCGGTGGGGGTATCGGTGGGGTCCGGGGTCATGCGCTCAGGGTAACGAGGCGACGGGGGCCCTGTCATCGAAGGGCCCCCTCACCTCGTTCCGTCAGGAGCGACGGCCCTGCGCGAGGAAGCTCACGGTCAGGGCGATCAGCCCGGCCCAGAGGACGAAACCCGTGGAGACGAGGGCGGTCGACTCGGGAAGGAAGACCGCGAAAGCCGCGGCCACGGTGAACATCGCGATGGCGCCGTGCGCCATGGCGCGGTGGAGGATCGCTCGTTCGCGCTCGTCGGCCAGGCCGCCGACGACACGCATCACCGACGAGGTTCTCCGCTTGGACGTGCTCGCGACGAGAACCAGCGCGACGGCGGCGACGCCTCCCCCGATCACGCCGCTGGCGAAGTCCGGGTGCCCTTGGGCGCGGGCGTACCAGGCGATGGCGGTGACGACGGCGAGCGCGGCGAGGGCGCCGAAGAGGCGCGCGCCGGTCGACTTCTTAGGCGGGGTCGTCGACATGGAAGATCTCCTCAATGGTGGCGTGGAAGTGGCGGGCGATGGCGAACGCGAGGGGCAGCGATGGGTCGTACCGGCCGGTCTCGATCGAGTTCACGGTTTGGCGCGAGACGCCGAGGGCGTCGGCGAGTGACGCCTGCGAGAGGCCTGCGGCCTCGCGGCGGGCGCGGATCTCGTTCTCCACGGCTGACCTCCTGGGTTCTGTGGTCAAGGAACCTTGACATGACAAGGATGCTTGACATCGCGAGATATGTCAAGTTCCCTTGTCACGTGCGGCGCGGCCTACGGCCTCGGGCCGAGGACCGCGGCACCGACGCGGACGATCGTCGCGCCCTCGGCGATCGCCCACTCGAAGTCGCCGGACATCCCCATCGACAGCTCCCACGCCGCGCCCAGGTTCGGCCCTCCGCCGCGTTCCGCGCGGACGAGGGCCGCGTCGCGGATCTCGCGGAGGCGCGCGTACCCGGCGCGGACGGCCGCCTCGTCGGGGGAGTTCAGTCCCACGGTCATGAACCCCCTCACCTCGAGAGACGGCAGCGTGGAGACCGCCTCCGCGAGGGCGAGGGCGTCCTCGGGCGCGGCCCCGGACTTCGTCGGCTCGCCCGAGACGTTCACCTGGATCATCACGCCGACCGTTCGCTCCGCCTCGAGGGCGAGTCGCGCGATCCGTTCGGCAAGCACCACGGTGTCGACGGACTCGATGCAGTCCGCCCACGCCACCGCGTCGCGCGCCTTATTGCGCTGGAGCGGCCCGATCAGGTGGGCCTCGACGCCGGCAGCGCGAAACGCCGGTCCCTTCGCGACGAGTTCCTGGACGCGGTTCTCGCCCACGAGCCGGGCGCCCGCAGCGCACACCGCCTCGGCCGTGGCCACGTCGCGCGACTTGGTCGCGACGAGCACACGGATGCCCGCGCCCGCCCGCCCGGACGCCGCCTCGGCGGCGCGCACGCGCGCCTTCACCTCCGCGAGGCGGGCGGCGATCGCCGCCGCGTCCACCGTCACCGCGCCCTCGCGACCGGCGCGGTCGTCGCGCCCGTGACGGCGATCAGGTCCGCGGGGGCGAGCCCGAGGTCGAGGCCGCGGCGCCCGCCGCTCACGTAGACGGTCTCGTGCTCGAGCGCGGACGCGTCGAGGACCGTCCGCAGGCGCCGCTTCTGGCCGATCGGCGAGATGCCGCCGACGACGTAACCGGTCGCGCGCTCGGCGGCCGCGGCGTCGGCCATCGACGCCTTCTTCGCGCCGAGCACGGCCGCGACCGCCTTGAGATCCAGCATCGCGTCGACGGGCACGATCGCGACCGCGAGCGCCCCGTCGGCGTCGACGCAGAGCGTCTTGAACACGCGCGCCGGCTCGACCCCGATGGCGGCGGCCGCCTCGAGGCCGTACCCGACGTCGTTCGCCGGGTCGTGCTCGTACGGGTGGAGGGTGTGGGTGATACCGGCGCGCGCGAGCGCCGTGACCGCGGGCGTGGACGCTCCGGCATGGGACGGTGTCTTGCTCACGCCACGACCCTACCGAGCGCGGGGCTCACCGAGCGCGCCCCTACCGGCTGGCGAGATGCTCCTCGACGCGCTCGACGCCCCAGTCGTAATGCTTGCCTAGGCATTCGTCCGCGAGGTCGAGGAGCGGGCCGTGCGCCCACGGGTAGCGGTCCGGGTCGGTGAGCGCCCCCTCGGGGTACGTCCGAAGGAGCTCGACCGTGGCCGCGTGCGACGACCCGCGTCACCTCCAGGACGCGGCTCCACGGCATGGCGCGGTAGCGCTCGTAGATCTCGTCGTTGAGGGCGCGAAGGTCGTCCCACGTGTACCCCGGCGCGGGGAGCGTCGGCGCGATCCCGTGGCCGTCGTCCCGGCACCATCCGGCGAAGAGGCCGTGCCAGCCGTGCAGGTGCGCGAGCACGTCCGCGCCGCCGCCTTCCGAGGTACGCCTCGCCGAGGCTCGCCTCCTCGAGTCCGTGGGAGACGATGAGGGCGACGAGCGCGTCGAGGCGCGCGTCGGATCGGGCGACGACGGCGTCGAGTGCCGGGGTAAGCGGGCTGGACATGGGCATAGGGTAGCGGGCGCCGCCTCGCGCGGCGGCTAACCTTGGTCCCATGCGTATCGCCCGCTTCACCACCGGATCCGAGCCCCGCTACGCGAAGGTCGAGGGCGCGCCCGGGGAGGAGGAGCTCGTCGTCCTCACGGGCGATCCGCTGTACGTCCCGGGCGAGCCGACGGGGGAGCGGATCGCGCTCGCGGACGACGGGGTGCGGCTCCTCGCGCCCGTCATCCCGCGCTCGAAGGCCGTGTGCATGGGACGCAACTACGCGGAGCACGCGAAGGAGCTCGGCAACGTCGGCGCAGTCGGCGACCTGCCCCTGCTCTTCCTCAAGCCGAACACGGCCGTCATCGGCCCGGACGACCCCATCGTCATGCCGCACTACAGCGACGACGTCCAGGTGGAGGCGGAGCTCGCGATCGTCATCGGGCGCCTCACCAAGGACGTGTCGCCGGAGGGCGCGCTCGCGGCGATCTACGGGTACACGTGCGCGAACGACGTCACCGCGCGGGACACGCAGCGCGCGGAGAACCAGTGGTTCCGCGGCAAGGCGTTCGACACGTCGCTGCCGCTCGGCCCGTGGATCGAGACGGACCTCGACACGTCCGACCTCGAGGTGATCTCGCGCATCAACGGCGCGCCCGCCCAGGCGGGGAACACGCGGGACATGATCTACGACGCGGCGCACATCGTCTCGATGGTGAGCGAGGTCGCGACGCTGCTTCCCGGCGACGTGGTGCTGACCGGGACGCCGGCCGGCGTGTCGACCCTCGCGCACGGCGACCGCGTCGAGGTCGACATCGAGGGCATCGGCGTCCTCGCGAATCCCGGTGGTGCGGCGATGAGGAGGGTTCGGCGATGAGCGACAAGGTCCGCGTCCGCTTCTGCCCCTCGCCCACGGGCACGCCTCACGTCGGCCTGATCCGCACGGCGCTGTTCAACTGGGCCTACGCCCGCCACACGGGCGGCGACTTCGTGTTCCGCATCGAGGACACCGACGCCGAACGCGACTCGCAGGAGTCGTACGAGCAGCTTCTCGACGCCCTCCGCTGGCTGGGCCTCGACTGGGACGAGGGGCCCGAGGTCGGGGGGCCCTACGGCCCGTACCGCCAGAGCGAGCGGCGCGAGATCTACGCCGACGTCGCGGCGCGGCTCCTCGAGGGCGGCTTCGCCTACGAGTCCTTCTCCACGCCCGAGGAGGTCGAGGCGCGCCACCTCGCCGCCGGGCGCGACCCCAAGCTCGGCTACGACGGCTTCGACCGCGACCTGACGCGACGAGCAGAAGGCGGCCTTCCGCGCCGAGGGGCGCGACCCCGTCGTCCGCCTGCGCATGCCGGACGAGGACATCACCTTCACCGACCTGATCCGCGGCGAGGTCACGTTCAAGGCGGGCAGCGTCCCCGACTTCGTGATCGTGCGCGGCAACGGCCAGCCGCTGTACACGCTCGTCAACCCCGTGGACGACGCGCTCATGAAGATCACGCACGTGCTGCGCGGCGAGGACCTCCTGAGCTCGACGCCGCGCCAGATCGCGCTCTACCGCGCGCTCGCGGAGCTCGGGCTCGCCGACGGCGTGCCCGACGTTCGCGCACCTGCCGATGGTGACGGGGGAGGGCAACAAGAAGCTGTCCAAGCGGGCGCCGGAGTCGAACCTCTTCCTCCACCGCGAGCGCGGCTTCCTCCCCGAGGGGCTGCTCAACTACCTTGGCCTGCTCGGCTGGTCCATCGCGCCGGACCGCGACGTCTTCACCATCAACGAGATGATCGCCGCGTTCGACGTCGCCGACGTCAACCCCAACCCCGCGCGCTTCGACCTCAAGAAGGCCGAGGCGATCAACGCGGAGCACATGCGCCTGCTGCCGCTCGGGGAGTTCGTCGTGCGGCTCGTGCCCTACCTCCACGCCGCCGGCGTCGTGGGCGCCGCCGACGTGCGCGACCTCACCCCGCACGAGGAGGCGACGCTCGCGCTCGCGGCCCCGCTCGTGCAGGAGCGGATGACGCTGCTGAGCGAGGCGCCCGGGATGCTCGGGTTCCTGTTCATCGCCGACTCCGCGCTCGTCGTCGAGGACGACGCGCGGGCCGCGCTGCCCGCGAACGCCGCGGAGATCCTCGACGCCGCGATCGCCGTGCATCGAGGGCCGCGACGCACTTCGGCGCCGACGCGCAGCAGGAGGCGCTCCGGGCGGCGCTCGTCGACGGGCTGGGCGTCAAGCCGCGCGACGCGTTCGCGCCGCTGCGCGTCGCCGTGACGGGGCGACGGGTGTCGCCGCCGCTGTTCGAGTCGATGGAGATCCTCGGCCAGGACCACGTCCTCGCGCGCCTCCGCGCGCTCCGCGCGACGCTGTGACCGCGTTCGACCCGGACGCCGTCGACGGCGTCCTCATCGACATCGACGACACGCTGCTCGACAACAAGGCCGCGATCCGCCACGCCATCTCCGTCGATCGCGGCCGCGTACCTTCCGAGCGAGACGGACGTGGACGAGGCGGCGGCGTTCTTCCGCGCCGACCGGCACGGCCACTACCGCGCCTTCACGCGGGGCGAGATCGACTCGCGCACCCAGCGCTGGCGTCGGGCCGCGGACCTTCACGACCGCTTCGGCGGGCCGCCGCTCGGCGAGGACGAGATCGGCGGCTGGATCGCCGCGTTCGACGCCGCCTACGCCGCGGGCTGGCGCCTCCACGACGACGCGACCGCGTTCCTCGCGGCGCTCGACGCGCTCGGCCTCCCGTACGGGGTGCTGAGCAACGCCCGGCGCGCGCAGCAGGTCGCGAAGCTCGCCGCCGTCGGGCTCTCCGCCGTCCCGCTCCTCGTGTGCGTCGACGACCACGGGTACGGCAAGCCCGACCCGCGCGTCTTCCAGGAGGCGTGCCGCCTGCTCGGGACGGAACCCGCGCGGACCGTGTACGTGGGCGACGAGTACGACATCGACGCCGCCGCGGCGGTGCGGGCGGGGCTCGTGGGGGTGTGGTGCGACCGTCCCGGCGCGTGGCAGCACTGGGAGGGCGTCGACCCGGAGGCCGACGGCGTGGTGCGGGTGGCGTCCCTCGCGGGGCTTACGAGCCTGCTCGCGCCGCGATCAGCTCCCTGACCTCGTCGGCGTCGGGAAGGCGCCCGGAGACGGCGACCTCGCCGTCGAGGACGAGCCCGGGCGTGCTCATGATCCCGTACGACGCGATCTCCGCGTAGTCGGTGACCTTGGTGATCTCGGCGTCGACGCCGAGCCCCGCGACGGCCTCGCGCGCGTAGCGCTCGAGCGCGACGCAGTTGCGGCATCCGGGGCCGAGGATGGCGATGTTCATGGTGATCCTTTCGGGGGCGGGGTTGCGGGGCTAGGAGCCCCAGTTGAACGCGTAACCGATGAGCATGATCCCGGCGGCGACGATGCCGAAGAACGTGAGCAGCAGCCGCATCTTCAGGACGCGGTGGAGCAGCACGGCCTCGGGGAACGAGAGCGCGGCCGTGGACATCATGAAGGCGAACACGGTGCCGAGCGGGACGCCCTTCGCGAAGAGCGCCTGGCCGATGGGGATCGCGCTCGCGGCGTTCGAGTACAGCGGAACGCCGGCGAGCGTCGCGAGGGGGACCGCGGCGGGGTTGTTCGCCCCGGCGTGCTGGACGAAGAACTCCTGGGGCACCCAGCCGTGGATCACGGCGCCGACGGCGACGCCGACGAGAACCCACGCCCACACGCGCCCGACGATGTCGCGCGTCTCCCGGAGCGCCGAGTTCGACGCGTTCCTCGAGGGTGGGCTTGGCGCCCTGCGGGAGCTCGCCCGGCGTCGGGACGGAGAGGACGAAGTCGCGCACGCCCGGCCGGAGGTCGAAGCGCGAGAGCACGAAACCGATCAGCGACGGCGAGGCCGAGGCCGGCGCCGACGTACGCCGCCGTCGGGCCCCACCCGAACGTGCTGCCGAGAACGACGACGGCGACCTCGTTGACGAGCGGGGAGGCGATGAGGAACGTCAGGGCGACGCTGAGCGGAATGCCCGGCGGCCACGAAGCCGATGAACAGGGGGATCGAGCTGCACGAGCAGAACGGGGTGACGGCGCCGAGGACGGCGGCGAGGATGAGCGCGACGACGAGCGGCCGGCCTTCGATGAAGGTGCGCACGCGTTCGGGCTTGAGGGTGGTGCGGAGGAGGCCGATCGCGTAGATCATGCCGACGAGGAGTAGGAGGATCTTGGCCGCGTCGTACAGGAAGAAGTGGGCGGCGCCGCCTGCCGAGGACGCGGCGTCGATCCCGAGCGCCGAGAACGCCCAGTCCCACGCGTGCTCGTTGAGGACGAGGAGGGCGACCCAGACGACGGCGACGGCCGCGAGGCGCAACGCGATCACCCGCGTCGGGGTGCGGCGGCGGATCGTGGGGGAGAGGAGCGTCATGCCGCACCTCCCGGGAGGGCCGCGTGGAGGCGTGCGAGGGCGTCGTCCGCGAGTGAGTAGTCGACCCAACGGCCGCGGCGCGCGGTCGTGACGAGGCGAGCCTCCCGCAGCACCTTGAGGTGGTAGCTGAGGAGGTTCGGGGCGAGGTCCTCGCTGGCGTCGATGTTGCACACGCACGTGGGGCCGGAGCGGGCGAGCTGGCGAAGGATACGCAGACGCGTGCCGTCGGCGACCGCGGCGAGGAGCGAGGCGTCGACGTCGGGGTTCGTTTCAATCGATATTGATTCAATCACACTTGATATGTATCACCTCGAGCGGCCGTCCGCAAGGGCCGACGTACCCTGAAGGAGCGGCAATCGGGCGAGCGCTACAACCTTTTCGCCGCGTCGCGTGTCTAACCCAGTGAAGGCAAGTTCCGAGGAGGGGACATGCGGAGCTGGAGCGAAGTGATGGACGTGATCGTCCGCGAGCGCCGTGCGGCCCTCGTCGGCTACGCGTACCTCATCACGGGCTCGCTCTCCGACGCCGAGGACATCACCCAGGAGGCGATCGTCCGCACCTTCGTGCGCGGGCGATCGCAAGACGGACCTGGACTACGCCGAGGCGTACGTTCGCCGCGCGATCGTCAACGAGGCGATCAACCGCGCGCGCCACCGGGCGGTCGCCCGGAGCCGCCGCGCAGTGGTGGCGGTGCCGGAGAGCGCTCCGAGCCACGAAGGCTGGGTCGCCGAGCACGCCGACATCGTCGACGCCCTCGACGCCCTCAGCGCGCAGGAGCGCGCGTGCGTGGTCCTCCGCTACTTCGAGGACATGACCGTGGCGCAGATCGCGAAGTCGCTCCGCCTCGCGGACGGCACGGTGAAGCGGTACCTCTCCAACGCGGCCGACAAGTTGCGGCGGCTTCATGGAGGACGACGCCATCGACGATCCCGACGAACTCGCGTCGGTATCGCTTACCTACGGAGGACGATCATGAGTTCGGTACACGACAGGCTCGAGGCCCTCGCCCAGGCCGCGGGAAAGCAGACCGGCCCGTCCGGGACGACGGCGACGCGCTCATCGGTCGCGTTCGTCGTACGCGCACGGCGTTCCGGGCGGGATCCGTCGGGGTGCTGGGGCTCTCCGGCCTCGGCCTCGTCTTCGGTGGCGTGGCGTTCGCCAACGCCGCGACCAACGGTCTCGCGGATCAGGTGAACCCGGCCGCGTCGCCGAGCCCCTCGCCGTCGTCGAGCCCGGCCCTCTCGCCGGTCATCATCCCCGACCCCGAGCCGAGCGCCTCTCCCGAGCCGAGCGCCTCTCCCGAGCCGAGCGAGAGCCCGGAGCCGACGCCGGAGCCCCAGCGAGACGTGGGCGACGGCGCCGAGCCACGGCGACGACGAGGCCACGGACGACGACCACGAGGCCGAGCACCACGACGACGGTGAGGCCAGCCACGACGACGGCGATTCGACGGACGGCGACCACCACGACGGCGGCGACGGCACGTTCGACTCGCACGACGGGGGCGACGACTAGAAGCTCTCCGGGGTCGTCGCCGAACCGCCGTCGGGTTCGTCTCGAGCCGCTCGACCGGGTACAGTGGTGCCCCGGTTCGGCAACGACCCTTGGGGTATGGTGTAACTGGCAGCACGACTGGTTCTGGTCCAGTTAGTTGAGGTTCGAATCCTTATACCCCAGCTGCGAGGCCCGCTTCGGCGGGCCTTCGTCGTCTCCGCGCTAGGGCGAGCCCGGAAGCAGCGCGTCGAGGTCATCGGATGTCGCGAGGCGGGAGCGCCATTCGGCCGACCAGCCCCTCGGGGGCACGCCGCACGCGGGGTCGTCGGCGTACATCGGCGGTCGGCGGCTCGGCGACCGCGCGGTACACGCGATCGCGGAGCCCGCGCGGGACGACGCGGACAAGCGCCACGGCGCGCCACGGCCACCCGAGCCTCCGCGCGATGGCGAGGACGGCGTCGGACCGGAGCGAGGCCGCCCCGTCCGACGATCACCACGAGCGTCGACCGCGTCGTCTCCGCGGGAAGGCCCGCGCGACGCACGGCCTCGCGCCCGACCTCGCCTGCGATCCCGCGAGGAGGAAACGCCGGCGCCGGTCGCGGCGCACGAGCCACGCGACCGTGCCGTTGCACAGCGCGCACTCGCCGTCGAAGATCGACCAGGGCGCGATTCACGCCGTCAGGCTACGCGAACGGTCGAGATCGCGCGGGGGCGACGCCGCGAGCCGTAGCCGGCTACCGGCGCGCGAGCGTCACCTCGCCGCCGCCCCAGCCCGCCGTCACGCGGTCGCCCTCGCCGATCCGACCGTCGACGATCTCCTTCGCGAGCGCGTTGAGCAGGCGCGACTGGATGAGCCGCTTGAGCGGGCGCGCCCCGAACTGCGGGTCGAAGCCGTCCTCGGCGAGCGAGGCCGCGAGGATCCGTCCACGTCGAGCTCGATGCCCGCGGTCTCGCGCAGGCCTCTTCGCCGTTCGCGCGAGCTCGGTCGCGACGATGCCGCGCATCGACTCGGGGTCGATGCGGTCGAAGATGACGACCTCGTCGAGGCGGTTGAGGAACTCGGGACGGAACGCCGTGTCGCAGCACGGCCTGGAGATCCGCCTCGAGGGCGTCGCGGTGCACGCCGTCCCACGCGAGCACGATGTCCGAGCCGAGGTTCGACGTGAGGATGAGGATCGTGTTGGTGAAGTTCACGGTCCGGCCCTGGCCGTCGGTCAGGCGCCCGTCGTCGAGCACCTGGAGCAGCACGTTCCACACGTCCGGGTGCGCCTTCTCGACCTCGTCGAACAGGACGATCGAGTACGGGCGACGCCGGACGGCCTCGGTGAGCTGCCCGCCCTGGTCGTAGCCGACGTAGCCCGGGGGAGAGCCGATGAGGCGCAGACCGCGTGCGCTCTCCATGTACTCGGACATGTCGATGCGGACCATCGCCCGCTCGTCGTCGAAGAGCTCCTCGGCGAGCGCGCGGGCGAGCTCCGTCTTCCCGACGCCGGTGGGGCCGAGGAAGAGGAACGAGCCGACGGGCCGGTTGGCGTCGGAGATCCCCGCGCGGGCGCGGCGGATCGCGTCGGCGACGGCGCTCACCGCGCGGTCCTGGCCGACGACGCGCCCGTGGAGGCTCTCCTCGAGGTGGGAGAGCTTGTTCTGCTCGGTGGTGAGGAGCTTCTCGACGGGCACGCCCGTCCACTTGGCGACGACGGCGGCGATGTCCTGGCTCGTCACCTCCTCGCGGAGCAGGCGCTCCTCGGCGGGGATGGCGTCGAGCTCGGCCTTCGCGGCGTCGATCTCCTTCTCCGCCTCGGGGATCGCGCCGTAGCGGAGGCGCCCGGCGGCTTCGAGGTCGGCGACGCGCTCGGCGCGCTCGAGGTCGCCGCGGAGGCCCTCGAGGCGCTCGGAGGCGGCGTTGAGGCGCGCGATGACGTCCTTCTCCTTGACCCACCGCTGCTCGAGCACCTCGGAGCGCTCCTTGAGTCTCGGCGATGTCGGCGTCGATCTCGGCGCGGCGCTCCTTGGCGGACGCGGACTTGTCCTTCGCGACCTGCGTGCGCTCGATCTCGAGCTGCATGATGCGTCGGCGCAGCCGGTCGAGGTCGGTCGGGAAGCGAGTCGAGCTGGATCTTGAGCGCGCTCGTCGCCTCGTCGATCAGGTCGACGGCCTTGTCGGGCAGGAAGCGGTCGGTGATGTAGCGGTCGCTCAGCCGCGCGGCGGCGACGATCGCCTCGTCGGTGATCTTCACGCCGTGGTGGACCTCGTACTTCTCCTGGAGCCCGCGCAGGATCGCGACGGTGTCGTCGAGGCTCGGCTCGCCCACGTAGACGGGCTGGAACCGGCGCTCGAGCGCGCTGTCGGTCTCGACGTACTGGCGGTACTCGGCGAGCGTCGTCGCGCCGATCATGCGGAGCTTGCCGCGCGCGAGCATCGGCTTGAGGATGTTGCCCGCGTCGACGGAACCCTCGGCGCGGCCGGCGCCGACGACGGTGTGGAGCTCGTCGACGAACAGGACGATGCGTCCCTCGGACTTCTCGACCTCCTCGAGGACGGCCTTGAGGCGCTCCTCGAACTGGCCGCGGTACGCGGCGCCCGCGACGAGCGAGCTCATGGCGATCGACACGACGCGGCGGTCGCGGAGGCTCTGCGGGACGTCGCCGGCGACGATGCGCTGGGCGAGTCCCTCGACGATCGCGGTCTTGCCCGACGCCGGGCTCGCCGATGAGCACGGCGTTGTTCTTGGTGCGGCGGCGTCAGCACCTGCATGATGCGCCGGATCTCCTCGTCGCGCCCGATGACGGGGTCGAGCGCGCCCTCCTCGGCGAGCGCGGTGAAGTCCTGCCCGAACGTCTCGAGGGCGCTCTTCTGCTCCTCGGGCGCGGGGGCCTGCGGCGTCGCGGTCATTCGATCCTCCCAAACTTGAGTCTGCCTACGCTCAACTTTACATAACTACCGAACGGCGCGCAAGAGGCGACGCTCGTCCGCGGGCCGCCCGCGTGCGTGAGCGGCGCCGGCGGAACGACCAGGGGACACGACCGCGCCGAGGGCGGGGGGCAGATACTCGCGCTCGCGATCGGCGACGACGCGCGACGCGTCGGCCCGCGGAGTCCTTAGGTATCGGCGCCGTCGTGGGCAGGCAGAGCGGGAAAGGCTTCGACGGCCGCGGGGTGACGGAGTTCGCCGAGGGCCGATGAGAGGCCGGCCGCGAGCGCCGGATCGGCCTCGCACGCCCGCTCCCATCCGAGGTCGGCGAGTTCGAGGGCGTAGGGCAGCGTGACCGAAGCGAGCGCCTGCGTCGACGACCGGCCCGCGGCGCCGGGCATGTTCGCGACGCAGTAGAAGACCGAGTTCGCGACCCGGAACGTCGGGTCGTCGTGGGTCGTCGGACGCGAGTCCTCGAAGCACCCCCCCTGGTCGATCGCGATGTCGACGAAGACCGAGCCCGGCGGCGCGGCCTCGACCATCGCGTGCGTGACGACCTTCGGGGCGGGGCGACCCGGGACCAGGACGGCGCCGACGACGAGGTCGGCTACCGCGGTCGCCCGGGCAATGGCGTCGGGCGACGACGCCGAGGTCCGGATAGGCGCGGGGGCGGCGGCGCGAAGAGCCGCGAGCCGGGACGCGTCGAGATCGAGAGCCGTCACCTCCGCGCCCATGGCGGCCGCCTGGAGCGCCGCGTTCGTGCCCGCCACGCCCGCGCCGATCACCACGACGCGCACGCCGTCGACCCCCCGGAGTCCCGACAGCAGGAGGCCGCGCCCGCCCTGCGGGCCAAGGAGGTGGTACGCGCCCGCGATCACGGCGAGTCGGCCCGCCACCTCGCTCATGGGGCGGAGGATCGGAAGGGAGCCGTCGGCCGCGCGCACGGTGTCGTACGAGATCGCGGCGCACCCGGACTCGACCAGGGCCGTCGCGAGCGGTTCGTTCGCCGCGAGGTGAAGGAACGTAAACAGGGTGAGGTCGTCGCGGAGGCGCGGGTACTCGTCGGGCACCGGCTCCTTCACCTTGAGAACGAGCTCGGCGGCCCAGGCGTCGTCGGTGGACCCGACGCGCGCACCCGCGCGCCGCGTAGTGGTCGTCGGCGAAGCCTGCGCCGAGACCGGCAGTGGACTCGACGACGACGTCGTGCCCGCGCTCGATGAGCGCGGCAGCGCCACGCGGGCGTGAGCGCGACGCGAGACTCGCGGTTCTTCACCTCGCGGGGAATCCCGACCAGCATGGCGCCTCCTCGCACTCGTCCTCCCATTGTCGGCGTTGTGCGGGGATGCGCGCATTCGCAGCGCGCGTATCTGGCGTCGCTGTTTCTCGATCGGCGGGTCCATGCGCTAGCCTTGTTACTCGCGTTCGGGCCACGGCCCGGTCAGCTAGGGGCCCCGTTGTGTAGCGGCCTAGCACGCCGCCCTCTCACGGCGGTAGCGCCGGTTCGAATCCGGTCGGGGCTGCTCCCTCTCGACGTACCCTCCGTGTCGGCTTCGTGCGACGCCCGCGCGCCGGATCGCGCTCGAACCGTTACGATTCCGGGCCGACGCCTGGTAACCTCTCGCTCCATAGCCCCGGTCAGCGACGACCGGAGCGCAAAGGCGCGCAATCGAGGAGGTCACCATGGGCGATCGGCGCAAAGGTGTGGGAGCGCTCCTATCTGCGGTGCTCGTACTGGCGATCGGCACGCTGGGCACGGCCCTCCCCGCCTCCGCGGATACCGGCGACTCGTTCGACGACACCCCGAACCTCATCCTCAACCCCTCGTTCGACAGCAACTACGACGGCTGGAGCGCCTACGGAGTCTCCGGGAACGTCGACGGCGGCGTCTTCTGCGGCTCGTACTTCGGGCCGCACTTCCACGAGTATGACGCGGGCTTCGGCTTCAACCATCTGATCCTCCCCGCGGGCGACTACCTGCTCTCGTTCGACTCGAAGTCGGAGCTCCCCTTCGTCGCGAAGGTCCAGCAGAGCGGGGGCGACTACGCGCGCGTCGCGACCCTCAACGTCGATCCCTCGGCCGACCTCGAGCACCACGAGCTGCGCTTCACGTCCGACACCCCGTTCAACCCGGGGGAGTTCCACTTCCACGTCGGACGGCCGGAGAAGGGGCCCCACACCTTCTGCGTCGACAACGTGTACCTAGGCGTCCACCCGAAGGACTACGCGACGGGCGGCGACTTCGCGAGCGGGCTCGGGGCCTGGAAGGCGACCGGGGCGAAGGCGACCGTGACGGACAAGGGCGCCTGCCTCGCCGTCCCGGACGGCACCGCGGCTCCCGAGGACGTCAGCCTCCGACTGTCGGACGTGAAGCTTCCCGCCTTCGCGTACACGCTCAAGGCGGACGCGTCGGGAACCGGGGGACCGCTCCGCATGCTCGTCACTTCGCACGCCGACCCGTCCGTCGTCTATCTCGACGACACCGTGACGCCGGGCGCGGACCCGGCAACCCTCAAGGAGACCGTCAACCTCGAGTCCGCGGACAGCGTCGACGTCGCGCTCGAGCTCGGCGGGGGCGCGGCGGGCCAGGTCTGCGTCGACAACGCCCAGCTACTCTCGGGAGGCGAACCGCCGCCGTACGAACCGAAGACCGGCCCCCGCGTGCGGGTCAACCAGCTCGGATACGAGCCGTCCGGGCCGAAGCACGCCACGCTCGTCACCGACGCGACCGACCCCGTCGCCTGGACGCTCGTCGACGAGGCGGGAGAGACGGTCGCGAACGGCATGTCCGCGCCGTTCGGGGAAGACGCGTCGTCCGGGCTCAACGTCCAGACCATCGATTTCTCCGACGTCACGACCGAGGGCACGTACACCCTCCAGGCGGACGGAGAGGAGAGCTATCCCTTCGCGATCCAGGCGGGCCTCTACGGCCACCTGCGGTATGACGCTCTCGAGTACTTCTACCTCGCGCGTTCCGGCATCGCGATCGACGGATCGCTCGTCGGATACGCCTACGCCCGGCAGGCCGGGCACCTCGGCTCGCCGGGCGGGTCGAGCGTCAACCAGGGCGACTACGGCGTCGCGTGCCAGCCCGCGGAGGACTCCGCCGGCGTCTACGGCGAGCCGTGGACCTGCGACTACACGCTCGACGTGGTGGGCGGCTGGTACGACGCCGGCGACCAGGGCAAGTACGTCGTCAACGGCGGCATCGCGACGTACCAGCTGCTCTCGGCCTACGAGCGCAGCCTCCGCGAGGACGCGGCCGACCGCGCGTCGCTCGGTGACTCCACGCTCAAGGTCCCGGAGACGTCCAACGGCGTCCCCGACATCCTGGACGAGGCGAAGTGGGAGCTGGACTTCATGAAGTCGATGATGGTTCCCGAGGGCGAGCCGTACGCGGGAATGGTGCACCACAAGGTGCACGACTTCGGCTGGACGAGCCTCCCGACCAAGCCGGCGGACGACTCGTACACGCGTTACCTCCACCGTCCGTCGACCGCCGCGACGCTCAACCTGGCGGCGACCGCCGCGCAGGGAGCGCGCCTCTTCCGGCCGTACGACGCCAAGTACGCGGACTCGCTGCTTTCCGCGGCGAAGACCGCGTGGGATGCCGCCATCGCGAACCCCGCGATGTACGCGCCGGCCTCGGACGGCGCGAACGGAGGGGGCGCGTACGACGACAACGACGTCACCGACGAGTTCTACTGGGCGGCCGCGGAGCTGTACATCACCACCGGCGACGCCAAGTACGAGGACTACATCCTCGCGTCCCCGCTCAACACGGCGGACGTCTTCTCCCCCAGCGGGTTCGACTGGGGCCACACGGCGGCCCTCGGGCGGCTCGACCTTGCGACCGTCGACAACAACCTCCCGGGACGCGACGCGATCCAAGCATCCGTCGTCGCCGCGGCCGACGTGCTTCTCGCCGTCCAGGCGGACCAGGGCTTCGGGCAGACGCTCCCGGCCGACGACTTCGTGTGGGGCTCGAACGCGACGGAGCTCAACAACGAGGTGGTGCTAGCCACGGCGTACGACCTGACCGGCGACTCCCGGTACCTCGACGGGGTGCGCAGCGGGATGGACTACATCCTGGGCCGCAACGGCCTCAACCGGTCGTACGTGACCGGGTACGGCACCGTGTACTCCCAGAATCAGCACTCGCGTTGGTACGCGAACGAACTCGACCCGGGGTACCCACACCCGCCGGCCGGATCGATCGCGGGGGGGCCGAACGCCGTCGCCTCGTCGTGGGACTCCGCCATCGCGGGGCTCTACCCCAAGGGCGATTGCGCGCCTCAGATGTGCTACACGGACGATATCGAGTCCTTCTCGACGAACGAGATCGCCATCAACTGGAACTCGGCGCTCGCGTGGGTCACGAACTTCCTCGCGGATCCCCAAGCGCCCGTCGGCGCGGGCGACGGAGGGGGCTCTGGGGGAGGGACGGTCTCGATATGGTTCCTCCTGGTCGCCGGGCTGGGCATAGCGAGCATCGTGTCCTCGTCGCGACGCAAACGCGCCGACGCCTCGGCGAAGGCGTCCGCGAAGGCGTCCGCGAAGGCGCCCGCGAAGGCGCCCGCGAAGCCGCCCGCGCGATCGACCAAGCGGACGGCGGCGAAGAAGAAGGGGTAGCGCGGGCGGTCCCGGCCGCACGATGGCCGAGGCGCGTGTCGCGTTCGACGCGCGGCGAGAATCGCGGTCCCCGGCGATGCAATGATGGCACCATGACGGTGCGGCGACGGCGGGCGACGTGACGCTCGGCGAGGCATTCGCCGCGGCGCTCGCGGCGGCTCGCAACGGCGAGGAATGGGCGTGGGCGGAGCTCTACCGCGACCTCGCCGGAAACGTCACCGGATACCTCGCGAGCAGGGGAGCGGCGGAGCCGGACGACCTCGCCTCCGAGACGTTCCTCCAGGTCGCCCGGGGGCTGCACACCTTCGACGGCGATGAGGCGGCCTTTCGCTCCTGGGTCTTCGTCATCGCGCACCGACGCATGCAGGACGCCCGGCGCGCGGCGAAACGGCGGCCGCAACACGCCGACGACGACGAGCTCGCATCGCGCGCGGCGTCGACGGACGTCGAGGCGCAGGCGCTCGGGGGCCTCGCCGACGAGCGGCTGACCGCGGCTCTCGACAAGCTCAGCGATACGCAGCGCGACGTCCTACTCCTCCGGGTGATCGGAGACCTCTCCGTGGCCGACGCCGCCACCGTCCTCGGCAAGTCGCCCGGAGCGGTCAAGGTTCTGCAACACCGCGCGCTCCGGGCGCTCAAGGAGGCGCTCGATGAGACCGCGTAACCGAAACGGGTCCGACGGCGATAACGGGGGCGACATGAACGCCGAGTGGACCGATCACGACATCGAGGCACTGCTCCGGGGGCGTCGCCCCGCGAGCGGCGATCTCGCGCGTCTGAGCCCTGTGATCGACAAGCTTCGCGCACGCACGCAAGGAACGCCGGACGCCGCCCTCGTGGCGGAGCGAGCCGCGCTCCTTGCCGAGGCCGTCCGGCATCCCTCTTCGGACGGTTCACGCAGGCGGAGCGGCGCGAGCCGTCCCGCCGCGGCCTGGCGACGGCGCGTAGGGTTCGCCGTTATCGCCGCGGGTCTGGCGACGGCCGGGCTTGCGGGAACGGCCGCGGCGGCAGACGGTTCGGCGCCCGGCGACCCGTTGTACGGGATCGACCGCGCTCTCGAGAAGATCGGGATCGACAACGGCGGGACCCACGAACGTCTCCAAGAGGCCGAGGTTCTCGCGAATCGCGGCGAGATCGACGCGGCTCTCGTTCACGCGGCGAACGCGCTCCGCAACGGGGGCGATGCGTCCTCGTCGGCGGCCCTCGCCGACGCGGCGGCCGTCCTCGAGGCGAACGGCTCGGAGAACTCGGCCGCGGTCCACGCGCGGGTTTCGGAGATGCTCGGGTGGATGAGCACCGCCGAGCCCGGGAGCAAGGACTTCGGCCAGCAGGTCAGCGACTACGCGCGGCAGATCGGCAAGGAGTCCGGCAGCGCCGACAACCCTGGGAACTCCGGCAACGCCGGGAAGCCCGACAACCCCGGGAACTCCGGCAACGCCGGGAAGCCCGACAACCCCGGAAACTCCGGCAACGCCGGGAACTCCGACAGCCCCGGGAATTCCGGCAACGCCGGAAAGCCCGACAAGAACGTCCCGAACTCCTCCCTTCCCTCGGAGGATTCCCCCGCGAACAACCACGCACACTAGCTACCCCTCGGCTAGCCGGTTTTCGCGACGCAGAGAGGTCGCGCCGCCTGGACGGCGTGGGACCCCGGGTCCCGCGCTCATCCGGGCGGCGCGACTCTCGTCCTAAGCGAACCGGCGTGATCGTCGCTAGCCTCCCAGGGGGAGAGAAAGAGAGGGGCCGTGAAAGCGGTCGTGGTGTATCAATCTCTGTGGGGCAGCAGCGCCGCCGTCGCGCGGGCGATCGCCGAGGGGCTCGGAGGCTCGGCGCGGGCGCTCAGCACGAATGAGTCGTTGGCCGCCGCGCTGGCCGGGGTGGATCTTGTCGTCGCCGGCTGTCCGGTTCACGCGTTCGGTCTTCCGTCGGCCGACTCGGTCAAGCAGGCCGTGGCGAAACCGGCGGGCAAGGATGCCGTTCGCGCCGACCCCTCGCACATGCTCATGCGGGACTGGCTTGACGCGCTGCCGCGCGGCACGGCGCGAGCGGCCGCGTTCGATACGCGAGTCAAGGGCATCCTCGGGCGGGGCGGCGCGACGAAGGTGATGGCGGGTCTCGAGAAGGCGGGATACCGGCGCGTCGCGAAACCCGAGGGATTCCTCGTGGCGATGCGGCCGATTGAGATCGGGCCCGAGGGCATGCTTCTTCCCGGCGAGGTCGCGCGGGCCCGCGAGTGGGGCAAGCGACTGAAGTCGCTCGTCGAGGTCGGCTAGGAGTCGCTTCGGCGGAGGATGTCGCTGAGCCGACGCGCGGCGTCGGTCACGTCTCTCGCGTGGCGTTCGGCGGGGTGGCCCGTGAGGCGCTCGATCGGACCCGAGATCGAGAGGGCCGCGACGACGCGCCCCGACGCCCCCCACACGGGCGCCGAGACCCCGGCGACGCCCGCTTCGCGCTCGCCCGCGCTCTCCGCGTAGCCCTGCTCGCGGACCGTCGCGAGGTCGTCGGCGGTGAAGCGCGCCCCTTCGAGAAGCGCGTGCATCCGCTCGGGCTCCTCCCACGCGAGGAGGACCTGCGCCGCCGACCCGGCGTGCATCGTCATGGTCGTGCCGACCGGGATCGAGTCGCGTAGCCCGAACGGACGGTCGGCGGCGGCGATGCAGATGCGGTGCTCGGCGTGGGGGCGGAAGAGTTGTGCGGACTCGTCGGTCTGGTCGCGCAGCGCCTCGAGGATGGGCTGAGCGGCGGTGACGAGGCGGTCCTCGCCGACGGTCGCGGCGAGCTGGAGGAAGCGGCGGCCCAGGACGAATGCCCCGCGGGCGTCGCGGCCGACGAGGTGGTGGTGCTCCAGCGCGAGGGCGAGTCGGTGGATCGTGGGGCGGGCGAGGTGCGTCTCCGTGACGAGCTCGGCGAGCGTCGCGGGGCCTTTCTCGAGTTCCGCGAGGATCGCGGCGGCCTTGTCAATGACGCCGACTCCGCTATGATTGTCCATAGAGCGATACTAACGTCCCGCATTGTGAGATACAAGCGTAGGTGGGACGCGTCGAAAGGACGAGCAATGGGAACGACGCTGGCGGAGAAGCTGTGGCACAGCCACCTGGTTCGCGAGGGAGAAGAAGGCGCCCCCGACCTTCTCTACATCGATCTGCACATGGTCCACGAGGTCACGAGTCCTCAGGCGTTCGAGGGGCTTCGGCTCGCCGGACGGAAGGTGCGTCGGCCGGACCTCACCATCGCCACCGAGGATCACAACACCCCGACCCTCGACATCGATAAGCCGATCGCCGACCTCACCAGCCGGACCCAGATCGACACCCTCCGCGCCAACGCGAAGGAGTTCGGCGTCCGCCTCCACAGCCTCGGCGACGCCGACCAGGGCGTCGTCCACGTCGTCGGGCCCCAGCTGGGGTTGACCCAGCCGGGCATGACCGTGGTCTGCGGCGACTCCCACACGTCGACGCACGGCGCGTTCGGTGCGCTCGCGTTCGGCATCGGCACGTCCGAGGTGGAGCACGTGCTCGCCACGCAGACGCTCCCCCTCGGCAAGTTCAAGACGATGGCGATCAACGTCGACGGCACGTTGCCGGAGGGAACCTCCGCGAAGGACATCATCCTCGCCGTCATCGCGAAGATCGGCACCGGCGGCGGACAGGGCTACGTGCTCGAGTACCGCGGCGACGCGATCCGGGCCCTTTCCATGGAGGCGCGGATGACCATCTGCAACATGTCGATCGAGGCTGGCGCCCGGGCGGGCTTGGTCGCGCCCGACGAGACCACGTTCGCCTACGTCAAGGGCCGTCCCCATGCGCCGGAGGGGGCCGACTGGGACGCCGCGCTCGCGTACTGGAAGACGCTCGTGACGGACGACGACGCGACGTTCGACGTCGAGGTCAACCTTGACGCCGCCGACCTGGAGCCCTTCGTCACCTGGGGAACCAACCCCGGCCAGGGCCTTCCTCTCAGCGCGTCCGTCCCGAACCCCGAGGACTTCGAGGAGGAGAACGACCGCGTCGCCGCGCGGAACGCCCTGGAGTACATGGGCCTGACGCCGGGGACGCCGCTCCGCGACATCAAGGTGGACACCATCTTCCTCGGATCGTGCACGAACGGGCGCATCGAGGACCTCCGGGCCGCCGCCGCGGTCGTCAAGGGGCGCACGAAGTCCCCGGACGTCCGCATGCTGGTGGTTCCGGGAAGCGCCCGCGTGCGGCTCGACGCCGAGGCGGAGGGCCTCGACCAGGTGTTCAAGGACTTCGGCGCCGAGTGGCGCAACGCCGGCTGCTCGATGTGCCTCGGCATGAACCCGGACCAGCTCGCCCCGCAGGAACGCAGCGCGTCGACGTCCAACCGCAACTTCGAGGGCCGCCAGGGCAAGGGCGGCCGCACCCACCTCGTCAGCCCGCTCGTCGCGGCCGCCACGGCCGTGCGCGGGACCCTGTCGAGCCCGTCCGACCTGGAGGCGTGACCATGGAGAAGTTCACCACCCACACCGGCGTCGCCGTCCCGCTGCGCCGTTCGAACGTCGACACCGACCAGATCATTCCGGCCGTCTACCTCAAGCGCGTCACCCGCACGGGCTTCGAGGACGCGCTGTTCGCCGCGTGGCGGGGGGACAAGGACTTCGTCCTTAATCAGCCCGCGTACGCGCTCGGGTCGATCCTCGTCGCCGGGCCGGACTTCGGCACGGGATCGAGCCGCGAGCACGCCGTCTGGGCCCTGAAGGACTACGGATTCAAGGTCGTGATCTCCAGCCGGTTCGCGGACATCTTCCGCGGCAACTCGGGCAAGCAGGGGCTCCTCGCGGCTCAGGTCGACCAGGCGGACGTCGAGTTGCTCTGGAAGATGATCGAGGAGGAGCCCGGGCTGGAGCTCACGGTCTCGCTCGAGCACAAGACGGTCACCGCCGCCGACGTGACGGTTCCGTTCGAGATCGACGACTACGTGCGGTGGCGCCTCATGGAGGGGCTCGACGACATCGGGCTCACGCTCCAGCACGAGGAGGACATCACGGCGTTCGAGGCGAAGCGCGAGGCGTGGCGTCCGAAGACCCTGCCGGCGAAGCACCTTCCCGAGGTTCCCATCGAGGCGGCGCGGCCGGTCTCGTAGAACCTCGGGCCGCTCCGCATAGGGCACGATAGAGGCATGAGCGACACCATCCGCATCACGGGCGGAAAACCTCTCACAGGCGAGATCACCGTCCGCGGGGCGAAG
This sequence comes from uncultured Actinomycetota bacterium, assembly GCA_963823015.1. Taxonomy (GTDB): domain Bacteria; phylum Actinomycetota; class Actinomycetes; order Actinomycetales; family Demequinaceae; genus JAFGBM01. The sequence continues at coordinate 395,449 of CAWGJW010000004.1, forward strand.
AACTTCGTGTCCAAGGCGATGGTCGCGGCGCTCCTGGGCGACGGCGCCTCGACGCTGCACAACGTCCCCGACATACGCGACGTCGCCGTCGTCACCGGGCTCCTTGAACTGCACGGCGCCAAGGTGGGCTACGACGCCCCGTCGGGGGTGCTCACGATCGACCCGGCGAAAGTCGCTCCCGCGAAGATCGGTGACGTCGGCGTCCACGCCGGATCGAGCCGCATCCCCATCCTGTTCTGCGGCCCGCTGCTCCACCGGCTCGGCGAGGCGGTCATCCCCGACCTCGGCGGATGCATGATCGGCGAGCGCCCGGTCGACTTCCACCTGGAGATCCTCGAGCGATTCGGCGCCGTCGTCGAGCAGCTGAGCGACGGCATCCGCCTGACCGCCCCGAACGGCCTCAAGGGGATCAAGTACAAGCTCGCCTACCCGAGCGTCGGCGCGACGGAGCAGCTGCTCCTCACGGCCGTGCGGGCGGAGGGCATGACGCGCCTCGAGAACGCCGCCGTCGAGCCCGAGATCAAGGACCTCATCGACCTGCTGCAGAAGATGGGCGCCGTCATCTCCGTCGACACCGACCGCTCGGTGACGATCGAGGGCGTGAAGTCCATGGTCGGCTTCGATCACATCTCGCTCACCGACCGCATCGAGGCGGCGTCGTGGGCGTGCGCGGCCCTCGCGACGCGCGGCGAGGTCCTCGTCCACGGGGCGCAGCAACGCACCATGGCGATGTTCCTCAACGTCTTCCGCAAGGTCGGCGGCGAGTTCGAGGTCCGCGAGCACGGAATCGCCTTCCGCCACCCCGGCGGCGAGCTCCGCTCGATCGCCCTCCAGACCGACGTGCACCCCGGCTTCATGACGGACTGGCAGCAGCCGCTCGTCGTCGCCCTGACCCAGGCCAAGGGCCTCAGCATCGTCCACGAGACGGTCTACGAGCAGCGCTTCGGGTTCACCGAGGCGCTCGTGAAGATGGGGGCGAACATCCAGCTATACCGGGAGTGCCTGGGAGACCAGGCCTGCCGGTTCGGCCAGCGCAACTTCAAGCACTCGGCCGCGATCTCCGGGCCGACGCCGCTCACGGCCGCGGACATCGACGTCCCCGACCTTCGCGGCGGGTTCAGTCACCTGATCGCCGCGCTTACCGCGGAGGGGACGTCCGCCGTCTCGGGGGTCGGCATCATCGACCGCGGGTACGAGAACTTCCGCGGCAAGCTCGCGGCACTGGGCGCCGACTTTGCGTAGGGTCCCCATTCGCGGCTCGGTGCCGCGCGGCTATCACGCGACCGCGGCGCTGCTGCGCGGAATCGCGTGGACGATGATAAAGAAGGACTGGCACGGCGGCGAAAACCTGCCCAAGGAGGGCGCGTTCCTCGCGGTCTCCAACCACGTCACCTACGTCGATCCCGTGACGTTCGCGCACTACCTGTACAACCACGGATACCCGCCTCGTTTCCTCGCGAAGGTGCAGCTGTTCCAGGCGCCCGTCATCGGATTCGTCATGCGTCGACTCGACCAGGTCCCCGTCCATCGCGGAACAACCAAGGCGAAGGAGGCCGTCGAGGACGGCCTCGACTTCCTCGCGCGGGGCGACATGATCGCGATGTTCCCGGAGGGCACGCTGACCCGCGATCCCGACCTCTGGCCCATGGTCGCGCGAACGGGGGCCGCCCGGATGGCGCTCGCCGCGGACGTGCCCGTCGTCCCCATCGCCCAGTGGGGCGCCCAACGCCTGCTCGGGCGTTACTCGAAACTCCTCAAGCCCATCCCGCGGAAGAAGGTGACCGTCGTCGCCGGCCCGCCCATCGACCTCGACGACCTGCGCGGGCAGCCGCTCACCAGCGAGGTTCTGCGTGAGGCGACCGACCGAATCATGGCTACCCTGACACGTATGGTCGAAGACTTGCGCGGTGAGAAGGCTCCGGCGGTTCCCTACGACATGCGCAAGAAGGGCGCATGACGCGCGCGGCTGTCCTCGGCACCGGCGCCTGGGGGACGACCTTCGCGGGCGTCCTCGGAGACGCCGGGAACGACGTCGTGATCTGGAGCATCGACGCCGGCGCCGTGGCCGAGATCAACGAGAACCACACCAACGCCTCCTTCAGCGGCGACCGCGTCCTCCCGCCGAGCGTCACCGCGACGACGGACCCCGCGCAGGCCCTCGCGGACGCCGAGATGGTCTTCGTCGCCCTCCCGGCCCAGAGCGTGCGCGACATCGTCGCGGGCTTCGGCGCCTACCTCGCGTCCGACGCGATCGTCGCGTCCCTGATGAAGGGCATCGAGGTCGGATCCCACCTTCGGATGAGCGAGGTGCTCGCCGAGGTGTGGGGCGTGGGCAACGACCGTCTCGCCGTCGTGTCCGGGCCGAACCTCGCGACCGAGATCGCCCAATGCCAACCGACGGCGACCGTGGTCGCCTCCGCCTCGACGGACACCGCGAACCGCGTCGCGGACGCCATCGCGTCGTCGTACTTCCGGCCGTACACCAACCCCGACGTCGTCGGGGTCGAGCTCTGCGGCGCGTACAAGAACGTCATCGCCGTGAGCGTCGGCATCGCTGACGGCCGCGGCTTCGGGAATAACACCACGGCCACGCTCATCACGCGGGGGCTCGCGGAGATCTCCCGGCTCGGCCTCGCGCTCGGCGCCGCGCCCGAGACGTTCCCGGGGCTCGCCGGCATGGGCGACCTCATCGCGACCTGCGCGTCCCCGCTGTCGCGCAACCACACGCTCGGCGCCCACGTGGGGCGCGGGCTCGGGCTCCAGGACGCGATCGTCGCGACGCGCGGCACGGCCGAGGGCGTCCAGACGTCGCGATCGATCCAGCAGCTCGCGGAGGACGTGGGCGTCGAGGTGCCGATCTGCGACGCCGTCGTGAAGATGCTTCACGGGGGAGCGAACCCCGAGACCATCATGTCCGCGCTCCTCGCGCGCCCGCGCAAGGCGGAGGTGGACTAGGCGATGGCCCGGCCGACGGTGGCGGTCCTCTTCGGGGGGCGCTCCTCCGAGCACGGGATCTCGTGCGTCACCGCCTCCGGCGTCCTCGCCGCCATCGACCGAGACCGCTGGGACGTCGTCGCCGTGGGGATCGCCCGCGACGGCCAGTGGACGCTCGTCAACGACGACCCCGACGACTGGAAGATCCGCAACGGCGAGCTGCCGAGCGTCGTCGGCGGGGGCGCGACCGTGCTGCTACCGACGCGCGCCGGCGACCCGACATGGCGCGTCGAGCGCGAGAGCGGCGCCGTCGAAGACCTCGCCGCGATCGACGTGGTCTTCCCCCTGCTCCACGGTCCGTGGGGTGAAGACGGGACCGTCCAGGGGGCGCTCGACCTGCTCGACATCCGCTACGTGGGAGCGGGCGTCCTCGCCTCCGCGCTCGGCATGGACAAGTCCTTCACGAAGATCGCCTTCACCGCGGCCGGGCTGCCCGTCGCGCGGTCCGTGACCGTCGCCGGCTTCGGCGACCTGGTGGTCGGACGCGACGAGATCACCGCGCTCGGCCTGCCCGTCTTCGTCAAGCCATCCCGGGCGGGATCGTCCCAGGGCGTGAGCCGGGTGGGAGCCTGGGACGAGCTCGAGGCCGCGGTGGCGACGGCCATGAAGCACGACCCGAAGGTGCTCGTCGAGGCGGCCATCGTCGGGCGCGAGGTCGAGTGCGCCGTCCTCGAGACCGAGGACGGCCTACGGGCGAGCCCGCCGGGCGAGATCGTCACGGGCGGCGACCACGCGTTCTACGACTACGACGCGAAGTACTTCGACGAGGCGAGCGTCACGCTCTCCTGCCCCGCCGACGTGACGGATACGGTGCGCGCCACCATCCAGGACTACGCGGTCCGCGCCTTCCGGGCGATCGGCGCGGAGGGACTCGCGCGGGTGGACACCTTCGTCCGGCCCGACGGGTCCGTGGTGATCAACGAGATCAACACGATGCCCGGTTTCACGCCGTACTCGATGTACCCGCGCATGTGGCAGGAGGCCGGCCTCACCTACGGCGACCTCGTCGAGGCCCTCCTCCGCACCGCTCTCGACCGCCCGGCGGGTCTCCGCTAGGCCGGGATCCCGCGTCACCGGTGGCGAATCTCGCCGCGACGCGTATCCTCGGACTGAAGGCACGGCGAACGTAGTCGCCGCGCAGGGGAGGGAGTGTGCGATGAAACGTGCGCTGTTCGGTAGCGGGGTCAAGACGCTCTTCACGATCACGGTGATCGCTCTGGTCGCCATCGGGGCGATAGCGGCGGGGTTCGCCACGGGGATTCTCGGTGGGACGAAGGAGACGCCGCTCGGGCTTCCGACGATGATCGCGACGCCAAACCTTCCGACGCCCACGACGTCCGCGGCGCCGTCGACGCCCGCGGATACCATCGTCGTCGCGCGTCCCGTCTCCACCGGTGTCGGCATCCCGACGGCGAAGCCGATCCACGACGTCCAGTTCACGTCGGCGACGTCGGGATGGGTCCTCGCCGTCTTCGACACCGCGACGTACGACGCGTCGCACGAGGCGGCTCCCGGCAAGCGCATCCTGTACATGATCTCGCCAGCCGGAGAGCGCTTCGAGGTCGGCGAGTTCGCCGCCGACCTGCAGGTCGACCTGGCGGCGTGGAACGTCGCCGCAGGCAAGGCGCTTCTCGAGCTCGGCGGCTCGCACTACGCGGTGTTCGACATCGCCACCAACACGCTTGGTCCTACCTGGGCCCTCTGCGGGGATCATCCGGTTACCGCGTTCATCACGCCCCAAAAGGACGGGACGTGGGAGTTCAGGGGCTACTGCATCGGCGCCCAGGTCGACGGCGTCTATAACGACTCGGGTGCCGACGTCACCCCGGCTGACTTCTACCGGGCGCCGTTCCAGCGGTGGGAGGTCGATGTCGACCACGGCGGGACGGCGATATATTGGCCGGACGCGGACCACAAGTTCGTGATCATCTCCTACCCGGGCTCCGACGAGCCGACGGAGCTCGCGTGGCCTTCCGGCCCCGACTCGTGCGTCCCGATCGGCCTCGGGCGTGGCGCCACCATCGCTGCGTCGTGCCTATACGGCGTCGACAAATACTCCGCGTGGGAACTCGACGACCTGGGCGGACCCCCGACCCAACTCGCGACCTCGACGTCTCTCATCAACTTCGTGAGTTCGGCGCTCGGCGGCGGAACGGCGTTCATCGACCGCAACTGCGTGGTGGGCAGCCATGAGGTCCTCGAGATTCAGGCGGACGCTCGGGGAGCGGGCGTGGTGGACAACGGCAACGTCACCCAGCCGAGGATGGGATCCGTCGGCGCCGAGCATTGCTGGGGAGGCGCGGGCAACGTCGGCCTGTATTCCGGCTACGGAAGCCTGTGGACGTCCGTCTTCGGAGGAGCGACCGTGCCGCTCATCCAGGTCCCGGCCACGACGAACGCCGGGGATGTCGTCGGCGTCGGGGACCTGCGAGCGATCATCGCCCCCTAAGGGGACGCGGAAGGTGCGGGAGACGCGTCCGCGAGCCCGACGCACGCCCGTCCCGTGGACGGCGCCTGCGACGCCGGGGGCGTGAGCTCCGTGAGCACGTCGTCGACGGCGGCGTCCACGCGGATCTTCGGCACGATCGCCTCGACCGCGGGGTTGCGCCCGTAGGTCGTCGCCACCCAGCGGTCGCCGTCGTCGCGGATCACCCAGTCGGCCGTGTAGCCCGTCGTCGTGATCGTGACGCACGTGTCCGTCGTCGGCCCGGGGACGTCCACGCCGCAGCGGACGACGATCGGGTACTCCGCGCCCCACGCGTCCGTCGCCTGCGACGTCGTCCCGCGGCGCTCAAGCCCGCCGACGGTGTCGGGCATGGCGAGCATCACGGCGGCGCAGCGTGGGTCGGCGGCGTGAGGGGCCGGGGAGACGGGAAGTACCGGGGCGCACCCGACGAGCGCGACAGTCAGGAGTGGAAGGCCGACGCGAATGGTCGACGAGCGGGGCATGGACGGCCTACGCCGTCGCGACCGCCGCGCCGCGGGGTTTGGACTTGGGCTTCGACCGTGCCGCGGACTTGCGGGTGGAGGGCGACTTCGCCGTGTTGGCGGCCTTCGCGGCGCGAGGAGTCTTGGTCGTCGCCTTCGCGGCGGTGCTCTTCGTCGTCTTCTTCGGCGCGGTCTTGGCGGAGGCCTTCGATGGAGCCTTGGCCTTCGACGGGGCCTTGGCCTTCGACTTCGGGCGTTCGTGCCAAATGCGCCGTTCGCTCGGGAGAGCCCGCATCTCGCCGTACGTGATCCCACCCGAGTCGCTGCGCACGATCGGCAGCCCGATCACGAGCGCGGCACCCTCCTTGTGTTCGAGTTCGATGCGGACCGCCTCCGCGCCCTCCGGGGTGCGGGCGAGCGCCGCTATCGCGTACGCGCGGTTCGCCGACTTGCCCTTCACGAGCTCGTCGTGGATGGCGTCGAGCACGTCCTGCACGGTCGGGTTCGCGGCCTCGGGCACGGGGGTCGAGAGCGACACCGCGCCTTTGGTCGAGATCATCGCGCCGAACGGGAAGAACTCGTGGTTGCGCATGAGGAGCGTCCGAGCGAGCATCGCGGCCTGGCTGAACAGGGCGTCGAGCTCGCTCTGCGCGCGGTCGGAAACGTCGTCACGCCATGTCATACGGGGCCTCGCTCTCCCTGGCTTGATCCCACGGTAACCGCGGCCGCCGCGCCCTCCGTGGAGCCGCGCCGCGCGTCGTACGAGCCCCGTCAACCTCAAGAACCGGCCGCGTTCGGGACATTTCGCGCATTGAGGAACCCGACGAGCGCCCGCGCGCGAAGAGTCCTACGCTGGGGTCATGCCCCTCATCGGGGACGTCGGGGAAGACGCGCTCATCGCGCTATTCACGCCCCGCCTTCCCACCACATCGGCCGCCCTCCTCGGGCCGGGCGACGACGCCGCCGTGCTCAAACTCGAGGGCGATCTCGTGGTCTCGAGCGACGTCCTGGTCGAGAATCGGCACTTTCGTCGGGAGTGGTCGACCGCGGCTGACGTCGGGTTCCGCGCCGCGATGCAGAATCTCGCGGACATCGACGCGATGGGGGCCGTTCCCGTCGCGCTCCAGGTGACGCTCGCGGCGCCGCCGCGTACCGACGTGGAGTGGGTGCTGGACTTCGCCGACGGGCTCCGCGAGGCGTGCGAGCCGTACGGCGTCGGCGTGGTCGGCGGAGACCTCTCGGGTAGCAACGAGATCACCGTGAGCGTGACCGCGATGGGCGACACCCGGCATCGCAATCCGGTGCGGCGCTCGGGCGCGCGCGTCAACAACGTCGTCGCCGTATCGGGTCCCCTCGGCGCCGCGATGGCGGGATACCACCAACTCGAGAACGGCCTCTCGATCGACGCCGAATCCATCGACCTGTTCATCCGTCCCCGCCCCCGCATCGGCGCGGGCATCGAGGCGGCGGACGGGCGCGCGACCGCGATGATGGACATCTCCGACGGGCTGGTGACGGATCTCGATCGCATCGCCCGCGCGTCGGGGATCGGGATATCCGTCGAGGCGGCGCGCGTGCCGGTCCATCGGTCGGTCCGGCGCGTCGCAGGCCAGGTGGTGGGCAACGCGGTCGAGTGGGCTCTGACCGGAGGTGAGGATCACCACCTGGTGGCGACCTTCCCGCCGCGCGTGGACCTGCCCCGCGGTTGGGTGGAGATCGGACTCGTCACCCGCGATCACGAGGGCGTTCAGGTGGACGGCAAGACGCCGTCGCGGTGGGGATGGGATCACTTCGTCCGGGCGTGATCCCAGGGGGGGTGCTAGGAGCGGCGCTCGACCTTGCCGGCCTTGAGGCACGACGCGCAGACGTTGAGGCGCTTGGGCGAGCCGCCCACCACGGCGCGGACGCGCTGGATGTTCGGGTTCCATCGGCGCGCGGTCCGTCGGTGGGAGTGCGAGACCGAGTATCCGAACGACGGGCTCTTGCCGCAGACGTCGCAGGTGGCAGCCACGGTGTTCTCCTGACCTTGCACGGGGGCGCGTACGCGCCGGGGATTCCGCCCGCTGGGCGGGCAACCGCATAAGGGTAGCCGACGAGGAGGCTTCGCGACAAACTCACGCCGCCGCGGCTTCCGGTGGTGCCCGGCGCGTGCCACCATGGAGCGCACGGCAACGTCGACCAGGAACGAGGGGGCGTGATGACAAGCGGATCGTCGCGGCTCCGAGGGTGGATCGAGGCAGGCACCCGGGCGGTCTTCCGCGAGAAGGATCGCCTCGACGCGATCAACGTCTTCCCGGTCGCGGACTCGGACACCGGGACGAACCTCTACCTCACGCTCATGGAGGGTCATCGCGCCGTCTCGCGGCTCCCCGTGGAGGCGAGTCACCGCGAGGTGGTCGCGGCATTCGCCCGCGGATGCCTGCTCGGCGCGCGCGGTAACTCCGGCGTGATCGTCTCCCAGTACCTCGGCGCGTTCCTCGCGGAGATCGACGCGCGCGGCGGGCTCGACGCGGCGAAGGGCTCGGCGATCGCCGACGCCCTCGACATCGCGGCCGACGCCGCGTACGAGTCGCGTGGGCGAGCCCGTCGAGGGAACCATTCTTTCGGTTGCGCGCGCGGCTGCGCGTGGCGGGCGTGCCGCCCTCGACCTCGGCGGCGACGTCACGACGGTCGCGATCGCGGCGGTGGTCGAAGCGCGCGCGGAACTCGCGCGCACCACGGACGTCCTGGACGAGGCGCGTGAGGCGGGCGTCGTCGACGCTGGCGCCGCGGGGCTCGTCCTCCAACTGGAGATGCTCGCGGAGACCATCGCGGGACCGGGCGCCCTCGCGTCGCTCGACCAGGTCGAGTGGGAGGTCCGGGCGCGGATCGAGGGTCGCACCCCCGCCGAGTCGGCCGTCCACGCCCACGGGACCGACTCGTCGGCACGCCACGGCGCGTACGAGGTGATGTTCGTCGCCGGGGCGAAGCGGCTGCCCGTCGACGGGCAGCCCGACGCTCCCGGCCCGTCGCTCAAGTCCCTCCTGCGGGAGATCGGCGAGAGCGTCGCCGTCACCGGGCGCGAGGAGGTGTGGCAGGCGCACGTCCACACGAACCAGCCCGATCGAGCGATCGAGATCGCGCAGGCCGCCGAGGCCTCCCAGGTGATCGTGCGCCACATCCCGACGGCGCACGCGCGCTCCCGCTACCCGACGGGGATCGTCGCCCTCACGGCATGCCCCGGGCTCGCGGCCCCGCTCGCGAGTTCCGCCGCGGCGGTCCTCGTGGTGCCGCGGCCGGACGGCGTGATCGAGGACGAACTCGAGCGTGTGGTCCGCGACGCCTCGACCGACCGCGTCGCGATCGTCGCCGGGGCTCCGGCGCTCAAGGCGGCGGCCCACGCGATGCACGAACGCGTCCGGAGCGTCGAGGTCGTCGTCGTGGAGTCCTCAAGCGAGCCGCAGGTCATCGCGGCGCTCTCGGCGGCGGCGCTCGTGGAACCCGGGGTGGATCCGGTCGAGGCGATGACGCGCGGCCGCCGCCGCGACGCGAGTCGGGCGCGCGATGCTGGATTCCGTGGCGGAGGACCTCGAACGGATGATCACGAAGCGACACGGAGGTCGCCACGATCATCCTGGGCGTCGGCGTGCCGGTGGGCGTCGCCGAGGCGGCGGTACGCCGCGTGACCTCGAACGCCCCGCACGTGGGCGTACACGTGTACTCGGGTGGACAAGCCGTCCCGTCCGTCATCCTCGGCGTCGAGACCCCGCTCGACGCATGACGCCGGAGGCCGGACGCGCCGCGACGCGGCTCGACGAGCCGCTCGAACGGCTGCTCGGTACGCGCACGGCGCGGGCGCTCGCGGGGCTCGGCCTCGTCACGGTCGGGGACCTCCTCCGCCATTACCCGCGCCGATACGGCCGCCCGGGGGAGCTCACGGACATCGCCGCGCTCGAGGTCGGCGAGCACGTCACGGTCGATGGCCGAGGTCCGTCAGGCGACGGTCCGGCAGATGCGCAATCCGCGGCGGTGCGATGCTCGAGGCGGTCGTGACCGACGGTCGCGACACGCTCGCGCTGACGTTCTTCGCCAAGCGCGCGGGAGTTCTGCGGATGCACGAGGACAAGCTCCGACCCGGGCGCACGGGCCTGTTCACGGGGACCGTCGGCGAGTACCGCGGGCGGCGCCAGCTGACCCACCCCGACTACCTCATCGTCGGGGTCGACGCGGGTCGGAGGAGGAGGCCATGGTCGAGGCGTCGCGGCCGATCCCGATCTACCCGGCGGCCGCGTCCGCGCCCACGTGGCGGATCGCCCGCGCGGTGCGCACCGTCCTCGATCCGCTGACCGAGGCGGACGTGCCCGACCCCGTTCCCGTCGGACGCTGCTCGACGCCCACGGCCACCGGTCGCTCCTCGCGTCGCTTCGGGACGTTCACGTGCCGGACGACGACGCGGCGTGGAAGCGCGGGGCGGGCGCGCCTGACGTACGAGGAGGCGCTCGTGCTGCAGACCGCCCTGGCGCGCCGCCGGGCCGACGCCGCGGCCCTCGAGTCGGTCGCCGCGCGCCGGCGCGGACGGTCGGCCTCGCGGACGCCTTCGACGCGCGCCTGCCCTTCCCGCTGACCGACGGGCAGCGCGAGGTGGGCGAGGACGATCGCGGCGGACCTCGCGCGCGCCGGTGCCGATGCTGCGCCTCCTCCAGGGCGACGTGGGTTCGGGCAAGACCGTCGTCGCGCTACGCGCGATGCTGCGCGTGGTCGACTCCGGAGGGCAGGCGGCGCTCCTCGCGCCCACGGAGGTGCTCGCGGCCCAGCACGTTCGCACGCTGCGGGACCTCCTGGGCCCCCTCGCGGAGGGCGGCATGCTGACGGCGGCGACGGACGCGACGCGCATCGCGCTGCTCACCGGCTCGCAGGGCTCGGTGCGAACGTCGCCAGGCGCTCGCCGAGGCGGCGTCGGGCGCCGCGGGGATCGTCGTCGGCACCCACGCGCTGCTCGAGCGAGACGCGTCCAGTTCGCGGACCTCGGGCTCGTCGTGGTGGACGAGCAGCACCGGTTCGGCGTCGAGCAGCGGGACGCCCTGCGGGCGCGGGGGAAGCGACGCGCCGCACCTGCTCGTCATGACGGCGACGCCGATCCCGCGGACGGTGGCGATGACGGTCTTCGGCGACCTGGAGACGTCCACGCTCGCGGAGAGGCCCGCGGGGCGCGCCGAGGTCGCGACGCACGTGGTGCCGGCCGAGCAACGCCGCGTGGATCGAGCGCGTCGTGGGCGCGCGTCCGCGAGGAGGTCGCGCCGGGCCGGCGCGCCTACGTGGTGTGCGCGCGGATCGACGGCGACGCGGTCGAGGAGGGCGACGTGGGCGAGGGGCCCGACGCCGAGGACCTGCTCGCGGACGAGCAGGACGCCGTCGTCGACGGGGAGCTGCCGCTCGAGTTCGCGGATGCCGTCCCGGCGCCGCGGGCGCCGCTTCACGCCGTCGCGGAGGTCGCGGAGCAGTTGCGCGCCCGCGCCGGACTTCGCCGGGGTGCGGGTCGGGGTCATGCACGGACGCCTACGACCGGACGAGAAGGACGCTGCGATGGCGGCGTTCGCGTCGGGTGAGGCGCCCGTGCTGGTGTCCACGACCGTCATCGAGGTCGGCGTCGACGTGCCCGGAGGCGACGGTGATGGTGGTGCTCGACGCGGAGCACTTCGGCGTCTCGACGCTCCACCAGCTGCGTGGGCGCGTCGGGACGCGGCGGACATCCCGGGCCTGTGCCTGCTCGTGAGTCGCGCGCGGAGGAGGGACTCGCTCGCGGCGGAGCGGCTCGCCGCGCTCGCGGCGACGAGCGACGGCTTCGCGCTCGCGGAGAAGGACCTCGAGCTGCGCCGCGAGGGCGACGTGCTCGGCGCGGCGCAATCCGGCGGGCGCAACTCGCTTCGGCTGCTGCGCGTGGTGCGCGATCGCGAGGTGATCGAGCAGGCGAGACGCGACGCCGAGCGGATCGTGCGCGAGGACCCGGCCCTCGCGCAGCATCCCGCCCTCGCCGCCGCGATCGAGGAGTGGCTCGACCCGGAGCGCGCGGAGTTCCTCGAGCGGTCGTGACTGTCGCGGCGGGCGCGTGACCGCAATAATCGGAGGATGGGGACGAAGGCCCTGAATGAGGACGGCCTGCTGGACGCCATTCGCGAGGCGTCCGGGTGGGAGCGGGCGCGCTGGGCCAAGCCGCCGCGGCTACTCCGGGGCGGCTATTACGCGACGACGCTTCGCGTGAGGATCGACGACGCTCCGGGCCTTGAGGGAGACCTTGTGGCGCGGGTCCTGCCGGACCCGGAGACCTGGGAGCGGGAGATCTCGGCGCAGCGCCTCGCGTCGGAGCAGGGCTTCCCGACGCCGGGTGTGCGCCTGGGCTCGCTCCCCGGCGAGCGCTTCGACCGGGCATGGATCCTGATGGACTACGTCGACGGGGTGCCGCCGTTGGGATCCGCGTCGGCCCGCGCCTTCCTCGCCGCGCTGCCGCGGCGCATCTGGCGCACGCCCGGCCTCCTCGCGGACGCGCTCGTGAAGCTCCACGCCGTCGACGTGAGCGGATCGGAGATGAAGTTCGGTCGGCCCGGAGTCTGTGGGCGGATCCTCGAGTTGCTCTACTCGGACGCGTCGCGGCTGGGTTCGCGCGACCTCATGGAGCGGGCGGAACGCCTCCTCGCGACGCGGCCGCGCTTCCGCGGCGCCGTCCTGTGCCACGGCGACCTGCACCCGATCAACGTCCTGGCGGGCCCGGCCGGCGAGTGCGTCGTCGACTGGACGTACGCCGCGTACGACGACCCGGCGTACGACGTCGCGGTCACCCGGCTCATCCTCTGGCACCTTCCGCTCAACACGCCCGCGGCCATGCGCCCGCTGGTCGCGGCCGTGGGGCGCGCGCTCGCCCGCCGATTCGCCACGCTCTACGAGGCCCGGACGGACGGCGGCGTCGACCGCGAGCGCATGGCGTGGTTCACGCGCCTCGCGAAGCTGCGCATCATGACGAACGTCGAGGACTGGCGCCAGGGCCGCGATATGGGTCGTCCGGCGAACCACCCGTTCTACCGGATGGACGCGCTGTTGCGGAGGGAGCCGTGGTAGCGCGCCCGGGAATCGAGGTCGTCGTGGGGGACATCACGGCGCAGGAGGTCGACGCGGTCGTCAACGCGGCGAACTCCTCGCTCCTCGGCGGGCTCGGCGTCGACGGGGCGATCCACCGCGTCGGCGGCCCGGCGATCCTCGCCGCGTGTCGCGAGGTGCGGGCGGCGCGGTGGCCCGACGGGATGCCGGAGGGCGAGGCCGTCGCGACCACCGCGGGCGACCTCCCTTCGGCGTGGGTGATCCACACGGTCGGGCCGGTGTACTCGACCGAGGAGGACCGGTCGGCGGTCCTCGCGTCGGCGTATCGGCGCTCCCTCGAGGTCGCCGACGAGATCGGGGCCGCGTCGGTGGCGTTCCCCGCGATCTCCGCGGGCGCGTACGGGTGGCCGATGGAGGACGCCGCGCGCGTCGCGGTCGAGGCCGTGCGCTCGACCCGCACCAGAGTCGAGACCGTCCGCTTCGTCGTGCTCCGCGACGACACGGCCGAAATCTTCCGCCGCGCGCTCGCCGACGGCTAGGAGATCCGGACGCGCCGAAACGCTTCGATCGTCGCGGCGGCGCCAACGAGGGCGAACGCGGCGGCGGCGAGAAGGTGCACGGGCTGGACGCCCGCGGCGGCGTCGGCGCCCCCGGCCCCCGCCCAGAGCGCGGGCGCGACGTAGGGCACCCAGTACCCCCAGCCGATCGCCGCGAGCATCTGGCTCGCGGCCGTGACGATGATGAGCGCGGTGAACGCGGAGAGGAACCCGCGGCCGAGGATGGCGACGAGTCCGAAGGGAAGCCCGAGCAGGCCGGTGACCACCCCCGCGAGGAAGACGACGACCGCGTGGCGGACGACGGCGGAGGTCATCGTCTCGGGGGAGACGGCCCAGCTCGACCAGGAGGGTCGTCGCGGTGGCGAGGGCGGCGACGCCGACGCTCCAGCCCGCGACGATCGCGGCCTTCGCGGTCGCGATGTCCCGACGCGACGTCGGGAGTGCGAAGAGCGACCCGATGGTGCCGTCGACGAACTCCCGACCGAAGATCCACGCGGAGAGCAGCCCGCCGCCGAGCATCATGACGACGGCGAGGATCTGGATCTCGAGCGCGAGGTGCGCCTCGCCGAGGGTCCCGACGAGCGCGATCGCGAACTTGTCCTTCGACGGGCCGCTGAGCACGTCGGAGCGGGCGAGCGAGACGAGGCCGATCGCCATGAACGGCGTGACGACGCCCGCGAGAAGCGTCGAGGCTCGCGAGATCGTCGCGCGCCGGAACTTCAGCCATTCGACGGCGAGCGCGGTCCTCACGACGGCCTTCCCTCGGCGCGCGCGGCGTCGTACGCCCGCACCATCTCGAAGAAGCGGTGCTCGAGGTCGACGCCCCCGGGATCGAGCGTCCCGACCACGCGCCCCGCGTGCACGACGCTGATGCGGTGGGCGATGCGCGCCACCTCGTCGAGGTGGTGGCTGGAGACGAGCACGCCGGCGCCCGCCGCCGCGCGGGCCACGATCGCGTCGCGGACGAGCACGACGCCCGCGGGGTCGAGCGCGATGGTCGGCTCGTCGAGGATGACGAGGTCGGGGTCGTGGGCGAGGGCGCAGGCGAGGCCGAGGCGCTGGCGGTTGCCGAGCGAGAGGGCGCCGGTCCGGCGGGAGGCCCAGTGACGGAGGTCGAGGGCGTCGAGCCAGTTCTCGGCGGCGGCGTCCGCCGCGTCGCGGCCGAGGCCATGCAGGCGCGCCGCGGCGACGAGTCCCTCGGTGACCGTGAGCTCCCGGTAGGCGAACGGCGCCTCGATCATCTGTCCGACGCGCGCCCAGGTCGCGGCGTCGACGGCGTCGGGGTCGGCGCCGAAGACGCGGACGTCGCCGGAGTCGGGGCGGAGCATGCCGACGGACGCCCGCATCAGCGTCGTCTTCCCGGCGCCGTTGAGGCCGACGATCGCGTGGATCTCGCTGGGTCGGAGGTCGAGGGTCAACCCGTCGAGGGCGCGCTCGGTGCCGTAGGCCTTGTGGAGGCTCGCGAGCTCGAGGACGGGCGTCATCGCGGCTCCCGCGCGAGCGAGGGGACGACGAGGGCGAGCGCGCCGCGCACAATCTCGGCGAGCGTGGCGGGGGAGTCGCCCAGCGCCCAGGCCATGAGCGCGGTCGTGATCGCGGCGAGGCACGCGGAGGTGGCGACGCGCGCGTCGGAGGCGTCCCCACCGCTGGAGGCGAGGGCGTCGACGATGGCGTCCTCGGTCGCGCGATTGTTCTCGACGATGGCGGCGCGGAGCGACGGGACGCGGGCGGCGACGGCGACGCGGCGACGGACGTCCTCGTCGAGCTCTTCGTCGACGATGCCAAGGACGTCGAGGAAGCCGCGCGCGACGCGTTCGATCGGGGGCAGGTCTGGCGATTGGGAGGCGACCGACGTCGCGATGACGGGGTCGAACGGGTCGCCGATGAGCACGGACTCCTTGGTGGGGAAGTACCGAAAGAACGTCATGTGGCTCACGCCGGCGGCGCGGGCGACGTCCTCGACGGTGGTCGCGTCGTAGCCGCGCGTCTCGAAGAGGTCGAGCGCGGCGGCGGCGAGGCGCTCGCGAGTCTCCTGGCGGGGGGTCACCTCTCGGATGTTAGTCACTAACATCACGCGGCGCAAGCCCGGACGACGGGCGGCGAAGGTCCCCTCCCGTAGCCTGGGGGCGTGACGCGCATCATCGCGGGAGAGTTGGGCGGGAGGCGCATCGCGGTCCCACCGAAAGGCACGCGCCCCACGACCGACCGCGTGCGCGAGGCGATCTTCAGCCGCCTCGACCACGAGGACCGGCTGCGCGGCGCCGTCGTCCTCGACCTCTTCGCCGGCTCCGGCGCCCTCGGGCTCGAAGCCCTCTCGCGCGGTGCCGCGCGCGCGACCTTCGTCGAGGCGGACGCCCGCGCGGTTGCCGTCGTCCGCGAGAACGCTCGCGCCCTCGGGGTCGCCGACCGAACGACCGTCGTCCGAGGCAAGGCCGCGTCGTTCCTCGCATCGTGCGCGGAGACTTTCGACCTCGTCCTGCTCGACCCTCCCTACGGACTTCCCCCGGAGGACCTTGCCTCGACCCTCGCCGCCATCGTCGCGCGAACCCCACCCGGCGCCGCCGTCGTTCTCGAGGGGTCCTCGCGCGCGGCCGCCCCCCGTTGGCCGTCCGGCCTCGAAGCGGCCGCGGAGAAGACGTACGGCGAGACCACCGTCCACTACGCCGTCGCCGTCGCGACCGATAGTCTCGAGGCATGAGAGCAGACGCATGAGGACCGCGGTCTTCCCCGGCAGCTTCGACCCCGTCACGCTCGGGCACGTCGACATCGCCCGCCGTGCGCGCTCGCTCTTCGACCACGTCGTGGTGGCGGTCGCCCACAACTCGCAGAAGGCGCCCCTGCTCGACACGGACACCCGCGTCGAGCTCGCGTCGGCCGCTCTCGCCGGCCTCTCCGGCGTCGAGGTGAAGGCCACGGACGGCCTGCTCGTCGACTTCTGCGACCGCCGAGGGCGCCGTCGCGATCGTCAAGGGACTCCGCGGGGGAGCGGACTACGACGTCGAGCGCCCGATGGCGCTCATGAACAGGCATCTGACGGGCGTCGAGACCGTCTTCGTCTCCGGGGACCCCGCGCTCCAGCACGTCGCTTCCTCGCTCGTGCGGGACGTGGCCCGCCACGGAGGCTCCGTCGCGGACATGGTCCCCGAGGGCGTCGAAGAAGCCCTCCGCACGGCTCTTGCCCGCGAACGAAACTAGGCGAGACGGCCGCGCGCCGAGCCTCCCGCCGAACCCCTCGCCGCGTGTTGAGGCGTGTTCCGCGGATCGCGTAGACTCGTCCGCTGGTCCGGCCGAACACCGGTCCAAGGTCCACGAGGACTAGGCAGGAGGCGCGATGGCGACGTCGCACGGCCCTGCGGCCTCCCCGTTCGCGGTCTCCGTCCGAGACTTCGCGCGGCAGGTAGGCGCGCAGCAGTCGTTCTCCCGCACGATCCCCGCCCCCGCGGACTTTGGAACCGAGGTGATCGGCGTGCCGGAGGGGACCGACCTCGAGCTCGCGTTGAGCCTGGAGGCGGTCTCCGAGGGCATCTGGGTCTCGGGCGGCGTCGAGGCGAAAGCCGTCGGCGAGTGCTCGCGGTGCCTCGACGAGGTGCGCGAGGACGTTTCCGTCCCGATCCAGGGGCTGTACGCCCTCCCCGGGACCGAAAGCGCGGGCGAGGACGACGAAGACGTGCGAGACTTCGACGGCGAGACCCTCGACCTCGAAGACCTCGTGCGGGACGCGGTGGTGACCTCGCTGCCGTTCATCCCGCTGTGCGACCCGGATTGCCCGGGGCTGTGCGACCAATGCGGCGCGCGGCTCGCGGACGACCCGGACCACCGTCACGACGTGGTCGACCCCCGATGGGCCGCCCTCGAGAGCCTGACCGACGAGAAGGAGAAGTAGCCGTGGCCGTTCCCAAGCGCAAGATGTCGCGCAGCAACACGCGCGCGCGCCGCTCGCAGTGGAAAACCACCGCTGCGAACCTCACGCCGTGCCCCCAGTGCAAGGCCCCGAAGCTGTCAGCACACCGCGTGCCCGGCATGCGGCGCGTACAACGGCCGCACGTACGCCGAGGCGCTCCGCACCGACGCACGAGCTGTAGGCGCGCTGACGGAGTTCGCGTGACGAAACCGGGCGCCGCCGCAGACGCCCTCGTGAAGCGACTCGGGGTCCACGTCGACCCCGAGTTGCTCGTCCTCGCCCTCACGCACCGCTCCTTCGCCTACGAGGCCGGCGGCCTGCCGACCAACGAACGGCTCGAGTTTCTCGGCGACTCCGTGCTCGGCGTCGTCGTCACCGACCGCCTGTTCCGCGACCATCCCGACCTGGACGAGGGCGACCTCGCCAAGATGCGCGCCGCGTGCGTGTCGCAGCGCGCTCTCGCCGAGGTCGCCCGCGACCTCGACCTCGGCCCGTGCATCCTGCTCGGCAAGGGCGAGCTCGCGACGGACGGCCCCGACAAGGACTCGATCCTCTGCGACGCCTTCGAGGCACTCCTCGGCGCCGTCTACCTCAGCAACGACATCGCGGTCGCGGGCGAGGTCGTGCTTCGCCTGCTCGGGCCCAGCCTGGAGCGCGCCGCGTCGTCGGGCGCCGGACTCGATTGGAAGACGTCCCTCCAGGAGGTGTGCGCCGAGAAGGGGCGCGGCGCGCCCGTGTACGAGGTCGAGGGCGTCGGCCCCGACCACTCCCGGACCTTCACCGCGACGGTGACGGTCGACGGCGAGGCCCTGGGGCGCGGGACGGGAACGGCGAAGAAGCACGCCGAACAGGACGCGGCGGCGGCCGCGTACCGCGCCTTGACCGGCGACACGCCGTAGCCGGAACGCGTCAGGGTTTGACACCGCCCGACAATCGGTAAGACTCAACCCATGGGAAAGCGCCTCACGACGGCCATGCTCGCGCTGGGCGTCGCCGTCGTCGCCGCCGAGGGAGCCGGAATCTACCTCTACGGCCCGGAGACCTTCCCCGCCGCCATGGGCCCCACCTACGAGATCGGCAAGGGTTCCCCGTTCACCCTGGACCGCTCGGACAAGCCCACGTATCCGTTCTCGGGCGTCATCACCAACGGGAAGATCCCCCTGGCCAACGCGACGGTGACGGCGGGCGGCGAATCCGTCACGACCGGCCCCGACGGCGCCTTCAGCCTGACCGACGTGCCCATCGGCCCCGTGACGGTCACGCGCCCCGCCTATGAACCGACGACCTACGACTTCGACGGCGTGACGCTCGAGGCGACCATCCCGATCTCGCCCTTCATCGTCCACGCCATCCGCGTCGTCCCGGACAAGGCGGCGAGCGACGCCTCCTACAAGAAGCTGCTCGACCTAGCCGCGTCCACCTCCGTCAACACGTTCGTGTTCGACACGAAGGGCGACTTCGAGGCGGGACAGGTCTACTACGACTCGAAGGTGCCCTTGGCGGTCGACAAGGGTCTCGTGAAACCCGTGTACGACGTCACGAAGCGACTCCAGCAGGCCAAGGACGCCGGCCTGTACACGATCACGCGCATCCCCACCTTCCTCGATCCGGCGTACGCGAAGGCGTATCCCTCCGACGTGCTCTCGGGCGACTGGCTCGATCCGTCGAAGAAGTCGGCCTGGGAGTACCCCATCTCGCTCGCCGAGGAAGCATGCGCGCTCGGCTTCGACGAGATCCAGTTCGACTACGTCCGTTACCCGAGCGGCTCCGCGGCCTCGAAGGCGCGCGCCGCGGGCAAGGTTCCGGACGCCAAGGGACGGACGGCGAACATCCGGGCCTTCCTCACGGCCGCCGCGGAGCGCGTCCACGCCGCCGGCTGCGCGATCTCGGCCGACATTTTCGGCATCGTCAACGCGATCACCGACGACCAGGGGATCGGCCAGCTCGTCGAGCAGGTGACGATCCCGCTCGACGCCTATTCGCCGATGATCTACCCCGAGCAGTGGGGGGCGGGCTGGTTCGGCCTCGACCAACCCGCGAACCACCCGGGCGCGCTCGTCACGGCCGTGCTCAACAGGGCCGTCCCCCGCGTCGCGCCGGGTGTGGTCGTCCGACCATGGCTCCAGTCGTACTACTACTCGGGCAAACAGATCCTCTCGGAGATCAACTCCGCCCAGGCCAAGGGCTTCGGGTGGATCCTCTGGAACTCTCCCGGAAACTACAGTTCGAGCGGCCTCCCGCCGTCGTAGAGGCAGCCGCGCCTCCCGAAGCGTGGGGGGCGGCGCGATACGATCACATCATGACCGACGACATCACGGTTCTCGTCCTCGACGACCACGAGGTGGTCCGCCGCGGGATCTGCGACGTGCTCGAGCGCGCCGAAGGGGTGTCCGTGGTCGCGGAGGCAGGTTCGGTCCAGCAGGCGATCCGTCGGGCGGAGGCCGTGAAGCCGCGAGTGATCCTCTCCGATCTCCGCCTTCCCGACGGCACCGGCCTCGACGTGATCGCGTACGTCGCCGAGCACCTGCCCGAGACGCGCATCGTCGTCCTGACGTCCTACGACGACGACGACGCCCGCGCCGCCGCGAAGGCCGCCGGGGCGCACGGCTTCGTGCCCAAGACGGCGCGCTCCGCGGACGTGCTCCAGGCGGTCAAGGATGCGGCGGCCGGGAAGGTGTCCGCGACGCGCATCAAGGTCGAGCCGGACTCGGTGGTCGCGCGCCTCACGCCGATGGAGCAGCGCGTCCTCGAGCTCGTCGGGCAGTCGAAGTCGAACCGGGAGATCGCCGACGAACTCGGTATCGCCGAGAAGACGGTCAAGAACCACGTCACGGCGGTCCTCGCGAAGATGGGGCTTCAGCGCCGCACGCAGGTGGTCGCATGGGCGACGGCCAAGCGCGCCGGTTCCTTCCGCGGCTAACTCCTAGGGTTTCGACCCCCACCGCGCGGTCCAGCGCGCGACGCTCCCCGGAGGATCCTCGTCGGGGTGCGCCTTCTCCAGCGAAAAACTGCCCGCCCGACGAAGCGCGCGGTTCGCCAGGTTCGAGGTGCCCGAGTGGCGGTCGAACTCGTCCGGCGGGCCGATGCCGTCGTCCGTCACCGACACCGTGAGCCGGTCGCGCTCCACGACGAACTCGACCTCCGCCCGCGTCGCCTTCGCGTGCTGCGCGACGTTCGACAGGCTCTCCCGGAGGACGGCGACGAGGTCGTCGCCGAGCGCGGCATCGGCCTCCAGTTCGGCCGGGAAGGCCGTCCAGTCCACATGGACGACGGGCGCGAACCCGAGGGCGTCCTGGGACAGCACGATCTCGCGCCTCATCCGCGCGGACAGCGGCTCGGCCGCGCGCTCGTCGTCGAGCGTCGAAACGACGCCGCGCACCTCTCGCTGGGCGCGCTTGACGTGCTCGAGACACGCGGCGAGGGTCGCCGTGAACTCGGCGGGCACCCGTTCGCCCAGGCTCTCCAGTTGAATCGAGGCGGCGAACAGCTCCTGCGAGACGAGGTCGTGAAGGTCGTCGGCGATGCGTTGGCGATCCTCGAGAAGGGCGGTGACGTCCTTCACGTGCCGGAGCTCCGCGATCGAGAGCGCGAGGGCCGCCTGATTCGCGAAGCGTTGCGCGGTCGCGAGGTCCGAGTGGTCGAAGGTCGGCTGGCCCTTGTCGCGCCACAGCATGAGGAGTCCGACCGTCCGGCCCTCCGTGCGCAGCGGGGCGTAGAGCGCGGGACCGAAGTCGCGGACGGGCTCGAGGATGACCTCGCCGGGGGGCGCCTGCGCGATGGTGCCCTCGCCGGCGCGGATGGTCTTGAGCGCCTGCCCTCCCTCGGGAAGCGCGAGTCCCAGGAGGTCGCCCGCGCGGTGCCCGGCGGTGAACTCCATGACCCATGTGTCGTCGACGCCCGGCAGAACGAGCGTGGCCGACGACGCGTTGGCGAGGTCCTGCGCCGTCTCGACGATGCGGGCGAGGGCCGTCTCGTCGCCCGGATCGGCGAGCAGCGCCGTCGTGATCTCCTGCGACGCTGTCAGCCAGCGTTCGCGCTCGAGCGCGCTGGCGTAGAGCTGCGAGTTGTCGATCGCGACGGACGCGGCGGCGGCGAGAGCCTGGATGATCGGCTCGTCGTCGGACGTGAAGCCGCCGTCCTTGCTCGCGAGGTAGAGATAGCCGAACACGTGGTCGCGGACGCGGAGGGCGGTGCCGAGGAACGAGCCGAGGGGTGGGTGACCCGACGGCAGGCCCTCGAACGCGGGGTGCTCGGTCACCTCGTCGACGACGAGGGTGCCGATCGGCGGGATGCGCCCGAGGACGCCGACGGCGCCGGGTCCGCGACGGATCCTTTCCCAGACCTCGCGATCCATGCCCTTGTAGTAGAAGGCGACGGACTCGCCCGCGTCGTTGAGGACGTTGATCGCGGCGTACTTCGCGCCCGTGTGCGCGAGCGAGACCTCAAGGAAGCGTTCGAGGACGACGGGCAGCTCCAGCTCCGCGTTGAGCGCGATGATCGCGCTGCTGAGCGAGTCGGTCATTCCGTCTCCGTTCCCACGTCGAGGTCTATCACGTTGTCTACCACGTCGAGGATGCTGCGATCGTGTGTGACGAGCACCGTCGTGCGTCTCTCGGCCGCGCGACGGCGGACGAGGGCACGGAGGGCGTCGGCCCCGCGGGGGTCGAGGTGCTCCGCTCCCTCGTCGATCAGGTGGATGGGCGCGGGGTGGAGCAGCACCCGCGCGAGCAGGAGTCGGCGTCGTTCTCCGCCGGAGACGGTGAGTCCGCCGCTGCCGAGCTCGGTGTCGAGGCCTGCCGGTTGCGCGGCGAGCCAGCGGTCGAGGCCCACGGCCTCGAGCGCGTCGCGCGCCTCATCCGGGGTGACGTCGCCCCGCGCGACGCGAAGGTTCTCGAGGATCGTCGTGCCGAACACGTGAGCGTCCTCCGCGGTGACCGCCACCATGCCCCCGGTGTCGGCCGCGTCGACCGTTCGACCGTCGAGCGCCACGCGGCCCGACGCCGGGGCGAGCGCGCCCGCGATCGTCAGCAGGAGCGTCGTCTTGCCGACGCCGGAGGCGCCGACGACGCCGAGGACGCCTCCCGGCGGGACGACGAGGGTCGCGGGGGTCGTCGGGCGCGACGTCGGCCACGCCGCGCTGACCGCGTCGAGGCGGAGCGTGGGCGCGGGGCCTCCGGAGGGGGCGCGCGTCGCGGGAGACTCGGGCGACTCGCGGTCCAACAGCGCGGTCACGCGTTCGCCCGCCGCGCGGGAACGGAACCACTGCATGGCGGCGTTGGGTAGCGCGCCGACGGCCTCGAAGGCGGCGAGCGGCGTGAGGGCGACCACCGCGACCGCGGGCCCGTCGAGCCCCGCGCGGGAGGCGGCGAGCCCGATCGCGACGGTCGCGAGGAGACCCGCTCCCGCGAACGCGGTCTGGAGTCCGGCGGCGAGGGCGGCGGGACGGGCGGCGGCGTCGCGCGCGTCCTCGAGCTCCGCGTCCGCGGAGGAGAGCGCGTCCCGGGCGGCCTCCGTCGTTCCCCATACGCGGTGTTCGGAGGCCGCCTCGATGAGGGAGAGCGCCGCGACGGAGACCTCGGCGGCCGCGCGCGTGCCGCGCTCCTGAGAGATGCGGACCGAGCGGATCGTGAGCAGGGCCGGAACGATGCCCGCCGCGGCGAGGGCTCCCGCCAGAGCGAGGCCGGCGCGGGGGTCGTAGAACCCGACGGCGGCGGCCGACAGCGCGGAGACGACGACGGCGATCCCGGCGGGCACGATCGACCGCGGGACGGCGTCGCCGAGGGCGTCGATGTCGGAGCCGGTGCGCGCGACGATGTCGCCTCGGTGAAGCGCCAGCGCCCGGGCCGCCCCCTGCCGTTCGAGGCGCTCGTACACGCGGGCGCGGAGGTTCGCCATCCCGCGGAGCGCGGCGTCGTGGGAAACGAGTCGCTCCGCGTACCGGAACACGCCGCGCCCGATGCCGAGCGCTCGCACGATCACCGCGGCGAGGGCGAGGTCCGCGGGTGACGGCATCTGCGCGGCGCGGGCGATGAGCCACGCGGAGGTCGCGCTGAGGAGCACGGCCGAGCCGAGCGCCCCGCTCCCCGTGACAACGGCGAGGGCGATCGTGCGGACGGGAATGCCGAGGTCGCGCCACGAGACGGGACGGGACGCGTTCATGGGCGCGCCGCCTTGGAGGTCACCGCGATCGCCCGATCGGCGACGGCGCGGACGGCGTCGTCGTGCGTCGCGACGATGACGAGAGCGCCGTCGTCCGCGGCGCGACGTATCCGCGCGGAAACGGCCGCGCGCGCCTCCGGGTCGAGATGGGCGGTCGGCTCGTCGAGGAGGAGCACCGCCCGCCCGGACGCGAACGCCCGTTCGAGGGCGCGACGCTGACGCTGCCCGAGGCTGAGCTCGCGGCCCTCGGGTCCGAGGTCCGGACGTTGCGGTACCCAGGCGACCTGCGCGGCCCAGTCGTCCGCGTCGACGCCTCCCGCGGCGTCGGCGAGCACGACGCGCGGGGCGCCCGGAACGCGATCGAGGACGACCTCGCCCGCGGTGGGGGGCAGGAGACCGGCGATCGCGAGCAGCGCGGTGGACTTTCCCTCGCCGTTCGGGCCGACGAGCGCGACGACCTCTCCCGGCGACGCGGTGAAGCCGAGCGCCGAGGGGGCGAGGGTCGCCCCGTCGGGCGTCGCGACGCCGAGGCCCGTCACCCGAAGCGACCGCCCGGCGAGGCGCGGCGCCGCGGAGCCGGCGTGGGACGGAAGCGGCTCGTCGAGGAGGGCGAAGACCGCGTCGGCGGCGGCGAGCCCGTCGGCGGAGGCGTGAAAATGCGTCCCGACGTTGCGGAGGGGAAGGTAGACCTCGGGCGCGAGGATGAGCACGGCGAGGGCCACCTCGATCCCGATCGATCCCGCGGCGAGCCGAAAGCCCATCGAGACGGCGATGAGCGCGACGGAAAGCGTCGTGGCGAGTTCGAGCACGAGGCCGGACAAGAAGGCGACCCGCAGCGTGCCCATGGTGGCCCGTCGGTGCGCGTCCCCCAGCTCGGCGACGCGGGCGGCCAGCCCGTGCGCCCGGCCGAGGCCGCGGAGCGTCGGGAGGCCGGAGATCAGGTCGAGGACGCGGGCGCTCAGGCGGCGCATCGTCGCGAGCGACCGCTCCGAACGGGCCGACGTCATCCTGCCGATCAGCACCATGAAGATCGGGACGAGCGGAAGCGTCACGAGCGCGATGATCGCCGACGTCGTGTCGAGGCCGAGGACGAGCAGCAGCGCGAGGGGCGTGACCGTCGCGGCGGCGAGGAGGGTGGGCAGGTATCGCACGAAGTAGGGGAGGAGCCCGTCGAGGCCGCGCGTGGCCGTCGAGACCACCTCGACGCCGGTACCCGACGCGATCCACCTCGGCCCCATCCCTCCGGCGTGGGCGAGCAGGTCCTCGCGGAGGTAGGAGACGACGCGCGCCCCGGCGCGGTGGGCCACTCGCTCCGACGCCCAGGAGACGACGACGCGGATCGAGATAATCGCCGCGAGCCACCACAGGCCGACCTCGGGTTTCCGCACGGCGACCGGGACGAGCGAGCCCACGATCCCGAGCCCGTCGCCGACGGTGCCGGGCACGAGCGCCGGGGCCAGCAGGCGCGCGAGGACGAGCGCCTGGACGAGGACGGTCGCCGCGCCCGCAACCGCGAGCGCGGCGACCCCGATCACGTAGCGGCGCGCGGGGCCGACCCGCGCCAGGAGGCGCGGATCGACGGGCCGCACGCGTCAGGCCTTCGTGGAGGTCGGCTCGGCGTGCTCGGGGATCGAGTCGACGCTGAGCCGCTTGCGGAACACCCAGTACGTCCACGCCTGGTAGGCGAGCACCACCGGGGTGAGGAGCGCCGCCACCCACGTCATCACCTTGAGGGTGTAGTCGGAGGACGATGCGTTGTGGACCGTCAGCGAGAACGCGGGGTCCGTGCTCGACGGCATGACGTCGGGGTAGAGCGAGCCGAAGATCAGCACGACCGCGGCGATGATCGCGACCGCGTTGAAGATGAACGCGTACCCGAAGCGTTCCTTCACCGCGCTCCACCATGTGGCGACCAGCGCGATCGCCGCGACGCCGACCGCCGCCCACGTCCACGTGACCGAGTAGGCGAGTTGCGCCCACACCGCCCAGGCCCCCGCGAGGACGATCGCGGCGAGGCTGAACCTCTTCGCGAGCTCCTGGCTCCGCTCGCTGATCTCACCCGCGGTCTTGAGCGACAGGAAGATCGCCCCGTGACTCAGGAAGAGCATCAGCGTGACGACGCCGCCCAGCAGCGAGAACGGGTTGAGCAGGGTGAAGAAGTTGCCCGTGTACTGCGACGCGCTGTCGATCGGCACGCCGCGAACGATGTTGCCGAACGCGACGCCCCAAAGGATCGCGGGGACCCACGCGGACACGATGATCGCGAGGTCCCACCGCCGACGCCACTGCGTGTCGTCGATCTTGCCCCGATACTCGATGGCGACCGCGCGGACGATGAGCGCCAGCAGGATCAGGAGCAGGGGCAGGTAGAACCCGCTGAAGAGCGTCGCGTACCACTCGGGGAAGGCGGCGAACGTCGCCCCTCCCGCGGTGAGGAGCCACACCTCGTTCCCGTCCCAGACGGGGCCGATCGTGTTGAGCGCGACGCGTCGCCCCTGGTCGTTCTTCGCGACGAAGGGCATGAGCATGCCGACCCCGAAGTCGAAGCCCTCGAGGACGAGGTACCCGGTCCACAGGACCGCGATGAGGATGAACCACACAAGAGAAAGTTCCATGACACGTCTCCCTTAGTACGCGAACGACAGCGGACCGTCGTCGCCGTCGTTCTTCTTCGGGGGGTCGATCGGCTGCGCGCCGAGCTTGGCGTAGCGCGCCATGAGGCGGTACCAGAAGACCGCGAGGAGGGCGTAGATCAGGGTGAAGACGATCATCGACGTGAGGACCTCTCCGGAGCTGACGCTCGACGAGTATCCGTGCTGCGTCATGAGGTACACCTGGTCGGACCCCGTCGGATTCGGGGCGACCACCCACGGCTGACGTCCCATCTCGGTGAAGATCCAGCCGAACGAGGCCGCGAGATAGGGGGTCGGGATGGCGATGAGCGCCAACCGCCGGAACCATTTCCCGCGTGGACCGCCGCCCTTGCGCGTCAACCAGAAGGTCGCGAGGGCGAGCAGCGCCGCGAAGGCTCCGAGGCCGATCATGAGCCGGAAACTCCAGTACGTGACGGCGAGGTTCGGCGAGTAGTCGCCCTCGCCGTACTTCGCGACGTCCGCCGCCTGGATGTCCTCGACGCCCGTCACGGTCGAGTTCCAGTCGCCGGTGGCGAGGTAGCTCGTCAGTTTCGGGATCGTCAGGACGTGGTGGACGCCCGTGCACGAGTTCGTCAGGTCGCCGATCGTGAGGAGTGAGAACTGCGCCCCCGTCTCGGTCTTGCACAGGGCCTCCGCCGCCGCCATCTTCATCGGCTGCTGCTTGAACATCATCTTCGCCTGCTGGTCGCCCGTGTAGATCACGGCCAGCCCGGCGATGAGCATGACGAGGGCGCCGAGGCGCAGGCCGGTGCGGTACATCGCCCGGTCGGCGTCGCGCGCCTTCTTCTCCTTCGCGGCGCCGCCGGACTCCTGGTTCTTCTTCACCAGCCACGCCCCGGCGATTCCCGCGATGACCGTGCCGGAGACGAGGAACGCCGTCGCGATGACGTGGGGGAAGGCCCAGAGCGTCGTCGGGTTGAACAGGACCTCGCCGATGTTCGTCATCTCGGCTCGGCCGGTCGCGGGGTTGTACTCCGCGCCGGTCGGATGCTGCATCCACGAGTTCGCGGCGATGATGAAGTACGCGCTCAGGTTGGTGCCGATGGCGAAGAGCCACACGGTCGCGAGGTGCACCTTCTTCGACAGGCGGTCCCAGCCGAAGATCCACAACCCTAGGAACGTGGACTCGAGGAAGAACGCGGCAAGGGCCTCCATCGCGAGCGGCGCGCCGAAGATATCGCCGACGTACCGGGAGTACTCGGACCAGTTCATGCCGAACTGGAACTCCTGCACGATTCCGGTGGCGACGCCCAGGGCGAAGTTGATGAGTAGCAACTTGCCGTAGAACTTCGTCAAACGCAGCCAGGCGTCCTTGCCCGTGCGCACCCAGGCGGTCTGCATGATCGCAACGAGGATCGAGAGGCCGATCGTCAGGGGGACGAAGATGAAGTGATAAACGGTGGTGATCCCGAACTGCCATCGGGCGAGTTCTAGGGCATCCATTGACTCCTCCAATTCGGCCGCACCCGCGCGGCCATCGCGCCTCCCTGAGGCAGACCTTAGCGGAATCTGGGCGGTACCCGCGAGGGTATACGCGCTCTTGGGCCAACCGTGTGTCAGAATGGGCACAGGTCAGTACACGCCTACACCGTGTACAACCGTGCGACAGACGCAGCGACCGAGTCGGTTGCCCGTCCCGGCCGGATCTCCGCGGAGCTAGTCCGCGTGGGAGATATCCGGGGACGCCGTCCCGACAACGTGGCGCCGCTGACCGCCGCGACCGAGAGACTTCCGAGTCCGCCTGCGGGCGGACGTCGACCGACACTACGCCGGGCGGAGTGTAGCCGCACCGACGCGAGGTACCCGCCGTGAGCGAGGACACCAGCACCAACCCGTCAGATTCCATCTTCCAGACCCCCGAACCCGCCGCGCCCCGAGCGAGCAGGCGAGCCTCCGCGCCTGCCGGTCCGCCCGTCGTGCCGCCGGAGGAGACGGCCCCCGCGGCCGCGAAGGCGCCCGCGAAAAAGAAGGCCGCCCCCAAAGCGGCCGACGGCGACGCCGCCGAGAAGAAGCCCGCCGCGAAGAAGACGGCGGCGAAGAAGCCCGCCGCGAAGAAGACCGCGGCCAAGGAGGCGGACGACGGCGACGCCGCCGAGAAGAAGCCCGCAGCGAAGACGACGTCGACGAAGAAGACGCCCGCGAAGACTCCTTCTGCGAAGACCGAGTCCGCGAAGGCTCCGTCCGACGCGTCGGCCGCCGACTCGTCCGACGCGGACGGCGCCCCCGGGGCGGACTCCGCGGACGGCTCCGAGGGCGGCGAGGGAACGACCCGGCGCCGACGTCGGCGCGGAGGCCGCGGACGCGGTGGGCGCTCGCGCTCGACGTCCGGCGAATCCTCCGGCTCCGACGCGGAGTCGTCCGGCGACTCCTCCGCGACCGCCCGGCGTCGCCGGAGTCGCGGTGGACGCTCGCGATCGGGCGGCGACGATCTCGCCGGCTCGACCCGGCTTCAGGCCAAGCGCCAGCGTCGGCGCGAGGGGCGCGACACCCGTCGTCCCGTCATCTCCGAGGCGGAGTTCCTCGCGCGACGCGAGAGCGTGAAGCGGTCGATGATCGTTCGCGAGAAGGACAGCCGCGTTCAGATCGCGGTACTCGAGGACGACATCCTCGTTGAGCACTACGTCAGTCACCAGGCCCAGCAGTCGATGGCGGGCAACGTCTACCTCGGCAGGGTGCAGAACGTCCTCCCGGGGATGGAGGCCGCGTTCGTCGACGTCGGACGCGGGCGTAACGCCGTCCTGTACGCGGGCGAGGTCAACTGGGACGCCGCGGGAATGGAGGGCAAGCCTCGTCGTATCGAGCTCGCCCTCAAGGCCGGCGACACCGTGATGGTCCAGGTGACCAAGGACCCCATCGGCCACAAGGGCGCGCGCGTGACGAGCCAGATCTCGCTCGCGGGCCGCTACCTCGTCTACGTTCCCGGTGGCGGCGTCACCGGCATCTCGCGGCGCCTGCCCGACACGGAACGCACCCGCCTCAAGAAGCTGCTGCGCGAGGTGATCCCCCCGGACGCCGGCGTGATCGTCCGCACCGCGGCCGAGGGGGCCTCGGAGGAGGAGCTTCGGGCCGACGTCGAGCGCCTCAAGCGGCAATGGGAGGGGATCCAGTCGGAGGCGGCCAAGGGGAAGGCCCCGCAGTTGCTGCGCGGCGAACCCGACATGGCCATCCGCGTGGTGCGCGATATCTTCAACGGCGACTTCGAGTCGCTGACGATCCAGGGAGACGACACCTGGAACTCGCTCAGCGCCTACATCGGCCAGGTCGCGCCGGACCTCATGCCGCGGATCCACAAGTACACGGGTACAGGCGACGTCTTCCACGACGTCCGGGTCGACGAGCAGCTGCAGAAGGGCATGGCCCGCAAGGTATGGCTGCCGTCCGGAGGCTCGCTCGTCATCGACCGCACCGAGGCGATGACGGTCATCGACGTCAACACGGGCAAGTTCATCGGCAAGGGCGGAACGCTCGAGGAGACGATGACGCTCAACAACCTCGAAGCCGCCGAGGAGATCGTCCGGCAGCTCCGGTTGCGGGACATCGGCGGGATCATCGTCATCGACTTCGTCGACATGCTGCTTGAGGCGAACCGCGACCGCGTGCTACGCCGCCTCATCGAGTGCCTCGGGCGGGACCGCACCAAGCACCAGGTCGCCGAGGTGACGAGCCTCGGCCTCGTCCAGATGACCCGTAAGCGCGTGGGGCAGGGCCTCGTCGAGGCCTTCTCCACGACGTGCGAGGTCTGCAAGGGTCGCGGGTTCCTCGTCCACGGCGAACCCGTGATCGAGACCGCCGAGCGCCCGGCCCAGACGGGTCGCCGCAAGGGCGGGGGTCGCTCGAAGTCCGAGCCGGAGGATCACGGCGACAAGCACGCGCTCGACGACCGAAGCGAGTCGCGCGAGGCCGTCAAGGCCACGCTCGCCAGCATCGCCGCGGCCGCCGAGAAGGCTCACCATCAGGGCGAGGGATCGTCCGACGGGGAGCCGGGTTCGGAAGCCGAGCCGACGCGCGCGCCCGAACCCGAGACCGTGTCGGAGGAGTAGGCCTCGGCCCTGTTTGACCGGGACCCGGCGGCCTTGTATCGTTGTCCGTCGGCGCTTCGGCGCCCTGGCACGCGCGCGCCCGTCGGGCGCAGAGCGCGGGCATCCACCGAGATTCGAGGAACGCCATGGTGTACGCGATTGTCAAGGCCGGGGGCCGGCAGGAAAAGGTCTCCGTGGGCGACATCGTCGTCGTCGACCGCCTAACCGCGAAAGAGGGCGCGACGGTCGAACTTCCGGCGGTTCTCCTGGTGGACGGCGACAAGGTGACGACCGACGCCAAGGCGCTCGCGAACGTCAAGGTGACGGCGAAGGTCGTCCGCGACGAGCGCGGCCCCAAGATCCACATCCTCAAGTACAAGAACAAGACCGGCTACCGCAAGCGCCAGGGGCACCGTCAGGACCTTACGCGCCTCACGATCACCGGAATCGGCTAGGAGAAGCCATGGCTCACAAGAAGGGCGCCAGCGCCTCGCGCAACGGCCGCGACTCCAGCCCCCAGTACCTCGGCGTCAAGCGCTTCGGCGGCCAGGTCGTCGGCGCGGGCGAGATCATCGTCCGCCAGCGCGGAACGCACTTCCACCCCGGACACGGCGTCGGTCGCGGCAAGGACGACACGCTGTTCGCCCTCCAGCCGGGCGCCGTGAAGTTCGGGACCCGGCGTGGACGCCGGGTCGTCGACATCGTCGGCTCCTAGACGCGGCTCGCCCCCGTCTCGGGGGAACGCCCGGCGGCCGTACATGACGCAGGGCAGGAGGGCGCGGGAATGACCAGTTTCGTTGATCGCGTCGTCCTGCACGCCTCGGGGGGCAAGGGCGGCGGCGGCGTCGCCTCCGTCCACCGGGAGAAGTTCAAGCCGCTCGGCGGACCCGACGGCGGAAACGGCGGTCGCGGAGGCTCCGTCATTCTCGTCGTCGATCCCCAGATGACGACGCTCCTCGACTACCACCACTCGCCTCACCGGAAGGCCGGCAACGGCGCTCCCGGAGCGGGCGACATGCGCGACGGCGCGAACGGAGCCGACCTGCGCCTCGCCGTCCCGAACGGGACGACGGTCGCGGCGCCCGACGGTACCGTGCTCGTCGACCTCGTGGGCGACGGGGCCGAGTACGTCGTCGCGGCGGGCGGCGCGGGAGGACTCGGAAACGCGGCGCTCGCGACACGCAAGCGCAAGGCGCCGGGCTTCGCGCTTCTCGGCGAGCCGGGGGAGGAGTCCGATGTCGTCCTGGAGCTCAAGTCCATCGCCGACGTCGCGCTCGTCGGCTACCCAAGCGCGGGGAAGTCGTCGATCATCGCCGCAATGTCCGCCGTCCGGCCCAAGATCGCCGACTACCCGTTCACCACGCTGACCCCCAACCTCGGCGTCGTCGAGGCGGGTTCGACGCGCTTCACCATCGCGGACGTCCCCGGCCTCATCCCGGGAGCGTCCGAGGGCAAGGGCCTGGGGCTGGAGTTCCTCCGCCACATCGAGCGGTGCTCGGTGATCGCGCACGTCCTCGACGCGGCGGCTCTCGAGTCGGACCGCAACCCGCTCGCGGACCTCGACGTGATCTCGAGCGAGCTCGCGGCGTACGCCGCTGACCTCACCGGGGGGCGGCTGCCGCTCATGGAGCGACCGCAGATCGCCATCCTCAACAAAATCGACGTGCCCGACGGGCGCGACCTCGCCGCCATGGTGAGGTCGGACATCGAGGAGCGCGGGATTCCCGTGTACGAGGTCAGCGCCGCGACGCACGAGGGGCTCGCGGAACTCGGTTTCGCGCTCGCGGCGGCCGTCGAGGCCGCGCGCGCCGAGGCGCCGCCGCTCGCTCCGGCGCGGATCGTCCTCCGTCCGAAGGCCGTGGACGACACGGGATTCACGGTGACGCGCCACGAGCGCGGGGACGGCGAGTTCTTCCAGGTTCGCGGCGTGAAGCCCGAGCGCTGGGTCCGTCAGACGGACTTCGCCAACGACGAGGCGGTCGGCTACCTCGCGGAACGCCTCGCCAAGCTCGGGGTCGAGGAGGGGCTGTTCTCCGCCGGGGCCGCCGCGGGCGCGGAGGTGGTGATCGGCCCGCTCGAGGGCGGGGTGATCTTCGACTGGGAGCCGACGCTGTCCGCGGGCGCGGAGCTGCTCGCCAACCGCGGCGCGGACCCGCGCGTCGAGGAGCACGAACGGGCGATCCGCCCGAGCCGGACGGAGCGGCGCGAACGGCATCACGAGCGCATGGATGCGCGCGCGGCGGCGCGTGACGAGCTCCGCGAGGAGCGGGAAGCGGGACACTGGGTGTCACCGGACGACGACGGGGCCGGGGGCGGCGAAGGAGACGGGAAATGAAGGACGTGCGCGCGGTGCTGACGAAGCCCGGTCGCATCGTGGTGAAGGTGGGCTCGTCCTCGCTCACCGGCGCGGACGGGCACCTGGACGAGGAGGCGCTCGGCTCGCTCGTCGACGTCCTCGCGTCGATGCGCGCGCGCGGGCAGCACGTCGTGCTCGTGACGTCGGGATCGATCGCCGCGGGCCTCGTCCCGCTCGGCCTCACCGCGCGCCCCGCGGATCTGGCCACGGCCCAGGCGACGGCGTCGGTCGGCCAGGGCCTGCTCGTGGCGGCGTACACCCGCGCGTTCGCGCGCCATTCGCTCCGCGTCGGCCAGGTGCTGCTGACGTCGGACGACCTCGTGCGCCGCACCCACTTCGGCAACGCCCAGCGCGCGCTCGACAGACTGCTGGAGCTCGGGATCGTGCCGGTCGTCAACGAGAACGACACCGTCGCCACGGACGAGATCCGTTTTGGCGACAACGACCGCCTGGCCGCGCTCGTCGCGACGGTGGTGCACGCCGACGCTCTCGTCCTCCTCACCGACGTCGACGCGCTCTACACGGCCGCCCCTCACACGCCCGGCGCGGAGCGTATCGCCCGCGTCGCCTCGCTCGACGCGATTGCCGACGTCGACATCTCCCATCGAGGCCACACCGTCGGCACCGGGGGGATGGTCACCAAGTTGGAGGCCGCCCGCATCGCGACGGGAGCCGGAATCGTCGTGCTTCTCGCGGGAGCGCGGGACGCGGCGGCGGCGGTCGCAGGGGACGACGTCGGGACGATCTTCGCCGCGACGGGAAAGAGGTCCGCGTCCCGGCTGCAATGGCTGGCGCACGCCGCCAAGACGCGCGGGCAGCTGGTGCTGGACGAGGGAGCGGTACGGGCCCTCCGGGGGCGCAAGGCGTCCCTCCTGGCGGCCGGAGTCTCGGCGGTGCGCGGAGAGTTCGAGGCGGGCGACCCGGTCGAACTCGTCGGTCCGGACGGGGCGACGGTCGCGCGCGGATTCGCACGCTTCGCCGCCCACGAGATCCCCGCGATGCTCGGACTCAGCACCGCGCAGCTGCGCGAAACGCTCGGGGAGACGTACGCGCGCGAGCTCGTGCACGTCGACGACCTCGTCGTCACGGAGCGCGCCAAGTAACCTGGGGGGATGACCACCACCGTCGACGTCACCACGGCCGTCCTCGAGGCCTGCCGCCGCGCGAAGGACGCTTCCCGCGTGCTCGCCACGGCGACGCGCGCCGTCAAGGACGCCGCCCTCGGGGCGATGGCCGACGCGCTCGTCTCCGAGGCGGCGCCGATCCTCGCCGCGAACGCCAAGGACCTCGAACGCGGGCGCGAGGCCGGGATGGCTCCGGGTCTTCTCGACCGCCTGGAGCTCTCCGAGGAGCGGATCGGCGCGATCGCCGTCGCGCTGCGCGACCTCGCCGCCCTTCCCGATCCCGTCGGCGAGATCCGACGCGGCTCGACCCTGCCGAACGGTCTCCGCCTCGTCCAGAAGGCCGTCCCGATGGGCGTCGTCGGCATGATCTACGAGGCGCGTCCGAACGTGACGGTCGACGCCGCGGGCCTCGCGCTCAAGTCCGGGAACGCCGCCGTGCTGCGCGGCGGCTCGGCCGCTGCGGAGTCGAACGAGACGATCGTCGGCGTTCTGCGGGGCGCGCTCGAGCGCGTCGGGCTCCCCGCCGACGCGGTGCAGAGCATCGACGCGTACGGGCGCGAGGGCGCGAAGGTGCTGATGAACGCGCGGGGGCTCGTGGACGTGCTCGTCCCGCGCGGCGGCCACGACCTCATCCAGACCGTCGTCACGGAATCGACGGTTCCCGCGATCGAGACGGGGGAGGGCAACTGCCACGTCTACCTCGACGCGTCGGCGCCACTTGAGCGTTCGGTCGCGATCACGGTGAACTCCAAGACCCAGCGCGTCGGCGTGTGCAACGCCGCCGAGACTCTCCTCGTGCACCGGGATGCCGCCCCGCGCGTGCTGCCCGCGGTGCTCGCGGCTCTGGCCGAGTCCGGGGTGACGCTCCACGCCGACGAGGCCTCGGCGGCTCTCGCCCCCGAGGGCGTCGCCACAGTAGCCGCGACGGAGGCGGACTGGGAGACCGAGTACCTCTCGCTCGACATGGCCGTGCGCGTGGTGGACGATCTCGACGCGGCCATCGAGCACATCCGCCGCTACACGACCGGGCACACGGAGGCGATCGTCACGGACGACATCGCGTCCGCAGACCGGTTCGTCGCCTCGCTCGACACGGCGGCGATCATGGTCAACGCGTCGACCCGGTTCACGGACGGCGGCGAGTTCGGCCTCGGCGCGGAGATCGGGATCTCCACGCAGAAGCTGCACGCCCGCGGTCCGATGGGGTTGGCGGAGCTGACGACGACGACGTGGGTTGTTCACGGCGACGGTCAGATTCGCTCGTAGCGGTCGCCGCCCGGCTCGCGTGAGAGAATAGAAGGCCCCGAGTGAAGGAGGAATCGTGACCATTGCCGCCGCGGCCCAAGCCGCCGAGCAGACCACACTGCCCATTCCAGCGATCGCCTACGGATTCCTCGCCTTCACCGCTCTCATGGGCCTCCTGGTCGTCGCGTACGCCTTCCGGAGCGTCGGCACGCGCCACTAGCCATGGACGCTCACGCGCCCCGGATCGGGGTTCTCGGAGGCACCTTCGACCCGATTCACGTCGGCCACCTCGCCGCGGCGAGCGAGGTTCACGCGGCCCTCTCGCTCGACCGGGTTCTCGTCGTGCCGGCCGCCGAGCAGCCCTTCAAGGCCGGCCGCGAGGTCGCGTCGGGCGAGGACCGGCTCGCGATGGCGAGGCTTGCCGTCGCGGACGACCCCCGGTTCGAGGTCTCGGACGTCGACATCCTTCGCGGCGCCCCCACGTACACGATCGACACGCTTACGGACCTGCGGGCGGAGATTCCGGACGCCGTATGGTTCTTCGTCACGGGCGCCGACGCGCTCGCACGCCTCGACGAATGGCGCGACTCGGAACGTTTGAGGGCCCTTGCGACGTTCGTAGGGGTGACGCGTCCGGGCTACGCGGTGCCGGAGGGGCCGCGTGGCGTCACGTTGGTCGAGGTTCCCGCGCTCGGGGTATCCTCGACGGACGTCCGGCGGAGGGTGGTCTCCGATCTGCCCATTCGCTATTTAGTCCCGGACGTCGTTGCCGATTACATAGATAAGCATTGTCTCTATCGCGGAGGAGCGCATGGCTGAACCAGCACGGCCGTTGTCGCGCCGCGAACGACGCGAGATGGAGGAGCGTGCCGCCCGGGCGGGCGCCCCTCTGACGCCCGTACCGAGCGAGCCTCGGGACGAGCCCGCGCCCAGCGCGCCGCCCGAGGAGCCGACGAAGCTGAGTCGCCGCGACCGTCGCCGCCTCGAGCGCGTCGAGCAGCCCATGGAGACGTGGACCGCCGAAGAAGAGATGCGCCACACCGGCCAGGTGCCCACCGTGACGCCCGAGGTGATCGCGCAGCAGGAGGAGCTCGCGCGCAAGCGGGCCGCCGAGGCTCAAGAGGACGCGATCCGCGCCACCGGCGAGATGCACCAGGTACGACCGGAGCAGGTCTCGCGGAAGGCGATGCGCGAGATCGCGGGCGGGGACGACGACGGATCGAGCATCGCGGAGGGTCGCGCGCCGCGCACTCCGGGCGACGTGACGCCGGTCGAGACCCCCGGCGTCTCCCGCTTCGGCATCGAGGAGGTCGCTGCCGCCGACGACCGCCCCTCCTCCGACGACCGCCCCTCCTCCGACGACCGCCCCGCACCGAAGGGTCGAGCGGCGCGACGCGTCGCGCCTGCCGAGGCGGACGTTCCCGACGACGGGCCGACGCCGCCGGAGGGTGCGGCGCCGCGCATCGCGCCCGGGGAACCGGACGACTCCGATCGCCGTAAGCCCGGCGGAAAACCCGACGACGCGAAGTCCAAACTCGCCGAGGCGGCGGCCGCCGCCGCCGCGGCGCTTCCGAGCGAGCGGTCTCAATCGCGTCCCGAGGGGCCTCCCTCGTCGTCCGCCGGTCCGCCGCCGCCCCCGCCGCCCGCGTCGCCCCCGGCGCCCGCGTCGCCCCCCGCACCGCCTGCCGGCCCCGCCGACGGTCCTCACCCGCCGTCGTACGAGATACCGTCGCTGGCGGACCGGACGCCCCCGGCGGGCATGCAGGCCATCACGCCAGGTGCGGCGGGACAGGCCCCCGCCGCGAACGTCCCCCCGCCGCCCGCGCCGCGCGGAGCCGAACCGCGGCAAGGCCCGCCACCCGAGGGGCCCCGCCCCCCGGGGATCGTTCCGCCCGCTCCGGGCGAGCCGAACGCCGGCCCCGATGCGGGGAACCCGCCGGGAGCGGGCACGCCGCCCCAGCAGGCGCCGCAGCGGGGAGCCGCGCCCGCCGAGGGGCAGCGGCCTCCGCAGCCTCAACCCGGTCCGGGGAGCGCGACACCGGCGCCTCCCGCGCCGCCGGGCGCTTCGCCGTCCAAACCGCCGACCACGGCCGTCGGGCAGGTCCTTCCGCCGCCTCCGAACGGCGCCGCTCCCATGGGCCCGCCGTCGGGCCAGATCCCGACCCAGGATTCCGGGGCGCCGCAGCTGCCGGTTGCCATGACGGCCGCCAACGCGACCGCGATGATGCGTGCGATCCCCGGAGGGCCGCAGACGGGTTCGATCCGCCCCGTCCCGGGCGGGCCCGTGACCGGCACGATTCCGCGGCCTACGGTCGAGGTGCAACCCGCCGGCGGGGCGCGCGAGTTCGGCTGGCCCCACATCGCCGTGCTCGCCGCCGTCGCCTTCGTGCTCGGCATCGTCGTCTGGAAGATCGCGGGCCTCGGAGGGTGAAGGCCTCCGACCGCGCGATCGATCTCGCCGAGCACGCCGCCCGCGCCGCATACGCCGTTAAGGCCGAGAATGTTCTCGCGCTCGACGTGACCGCGTTCCTCCCGTTCGCGGACGTCTTCCTCATTGCGTCCGGCTCGAACGAGCGCCAGGTGGGCGCGATCGCGGAGCGGGTCGAGGAGGAGCTGGGCAAGCTCGGCGCGAAGGCCGCCCGGCGAGAGGGCGTCCGCCAGGCCCGCTGGGTGTTGCTCGACTTCAACGACCTGGTCGTCCACGTGATGCACCAGGAGGACCGCGCGTACTACGACCTCGAACGCCTCTGGAAGGACTGCCCGGTGGTGCCGCTACCGGAGGACGTTCCGGCGGGCGACCCGGCCTGACGGGTTGGAACGCGCGGCGCGTTTGCGGGTAGGATGACGGAGCCCTTCGGGGCGGAATTGGGGCTGTGGCGCAGCTGGTAGCGCACCTGCATGGCATGCAGGGGGTCAGGGGTTCGAGTCCCCTCAGCTCCACCATGACGACTTCTCTAGAACGCCGACCTCGTCGGTGACCCCGTTCTCCGTTGCGAGGGAGCGGGTTCGTCGTTGTTGGCGCTGGTCGCATCCGGATCGCTCGACGTGGCGGGGTGGCAGCGTCGTGAACGTTGATCGCGACCACCGGTGTCGCAGGTACGGCGCGGAGGGCGTGCCACAGGAGACCGTCATCCACTCCCGTCTCGATGAGCAGCAACATCGCCGGTGCCTACTCAGCGCATTGGGTAACCTACAACCAACACTGGTGGTGATGTGTTGAGGTTTGCTGACAACGCGCGAGTAGGACGTAACGCCGGGCTTCCGCTGCGGGTGGCAGTGCTGGTGCTCCTTGCGCCGGGGTGCGCGTCGTCGGTTACCGAGTCGACCGCGCCCTGGGCGCAGGGTTACCCGCCCTTCGCCGACCAGATCGCCGAGGCGATCGACGAAGCGCGAGACGGCGGCGCCTCCGCGGACCAGATCGCGATCCTTGAGTGGGCGCAGAAGGAAGGCGAAGTCATGGTCGAGATGATGCGAGACGCCGTCGCGAACGTCAGCGTCTGTTTCGAGGACGCGGGGGGAACGGTCCAAGCGCAGGACACCTTCAAGGTGCCCGGCGTCGTATGGCCCAACTACGTCGTAGGATTCGACGAGTCAATCGGAGAGAGTCAGATCGACCTCCTGGTGAAGGCGTGCGACACGCGGGAATACCGCTGGGTGAGTTCCGTGTTTCAGACGCAGCCCGTATCCCGGGAGGCACTGGGACAGTACGTCCTGTCCCAGGAACCCGTTCTCCGCGCTTGCCTGGAGGACCACGGGATTCTCACCGATCCCGACGCCAATGGCTGGGATCTTGCGATGCAGGCCGCCGCTCTTGACGACGTGAATATCGAACTTGAGTGCCTCGCCGCCGCCCATCTCTCAGGGCTCTAGCGAGAGGGAACCCGTGTGATGTCGCAGGCGCGATGTCCGTACTCGGTCGAATATCGAATTCGCAGACGGTCCCGACGTCTAGCGCCTCACGTGGCGCGCCGGTCGCTGAGTTTCACCCACGTGTGCGAGTCGAGTCCCCTCAGCTCCACTAAAACGAACGACAGGGCCACCCGATCGGGTGGCCCTGTCGCGTTCTACGGGAGCTGTTCTACGGCGTCGGCGTAGCCTCGTCCGTCGTGCCAAGGCCGCACTGGGTGACCTCCTGGTCGACCTGGAGGGTGAGCCGGTCCTTGCCCGCGGTGATCGCGTCGGCGACCGTGCCGGCGTAGATCTTGTTGTCCGCGGACTGGAGGTTCACCGCGGAGGCGTCCTCGCAGAGGTGGTAGACCTGGCCCTCCTTGGTCCAGAACACCTCGTCGTCGCCCGTGAGCTGGGTGACGGTCGCGACGTCGGTGTTGCACACCTCGACCTCTTCGGCCGGGATGTCGGCGGAGAGCTGCGCGCAACTGAGCCCCTGGGCAGCCGCCTCCTGCGACGGCGGGTTGAAGTCGACGCCGAAATACGCGGCGATGAGGAACACGATCGCGCCGACGGTGCCGGCGATCGTCTTGTCCTTCTTCGACATGTCCTTGTTGAGAAGGATCAGGACGATCAGCGGGACGAACGCGATGATCGTGACGATCGCGCCGAGCTGGTTCTGGACGAAGAAGCGGAACGCCTGGGCGCGGGACGCTGGGTCGAGCCGGTTGGCGCGCTTCCACAGCAACGAGCCCGCGATCGCGAGGATGCCGACCACGACGATCGCGGCGATCAGGTACGTCATGTTGACGGGATCCTGACGCAGCAGCCAGAAGATGGCCGCGGCCTCGCCGCCGATCGCGAGGATCCAGAGGATCCACGCCCACACGCGCAGCATCGTCGCCTTCTTCTTGGCCTCGGCCGTCGGCGTGAAGACCCGTCCGGTCCCGCCGCCCGAGGCGGAGTTCTTGGTCGTGCGCTTCGCGCGGACTACCTTCTTGCCCTGCTTGCTCTCTGCCACGGTTCTCTCCTTGGGTCGATCCTGGCGATGAGCCTAGTGCACCGGGTGGCGGCGAGGTAGGGCATGAAACGGGGTCGCGCCGCGTTGTGCGTAGCGCCGGGATTCGCGCGGGTCGATATACCGCGCGGGGTAGACTCGGTGCGGGTGATGGAGGGGAGCCTAACCTCACCGTTTCGGGACTCAAGTCCCGGCAGATAAGCCTTACCTAACACTAGGTTCAAACCAGGACTTCACCAGTTGGTCCACGCGGTCCGAGAGCCGGGCCGAACCTCAAGGAGGAATTTCGAACATGAGTGCACGACTCAAGAAGCTCGGCGTCGTCGTCGCGGTTCTCGGACTGCTGTTCGTCGGCGGAGCGATCTTCGCGTTCATCAAGGTCAGCCAGGGCGACACCGCCCTCAAGGCCTACTCGGCTGCCGAGAACGTGAAGCTGACCTACGACGACAACGGCAACTACACGAGCCACGGCGAAGCCGAGATGGGTGCCAACATCCTCAAGATGCTCAAGGACGACTGGAAGTACCCGGTCGACAACTCCGAGCTCAACCCGAAGGACCCGCTCGTCAACACGGGCAGCGAGTACATGCTCCAGATGGCCACCGTCTCGTACCACGTCCTGTACGGCAAGACCACCGTCGTCCTCCCCGCCGATTCGCCGGACGCGGAGTACAACGGCGTGACCTACCACGCGGGCGACACGATCGAGTACCAGAACGACGGCAAGTACTGGGCGGACTTCGACACGAAGAACCCCATCGAGGCCGCCGCTCGTGGCCAGCTGTGGCAGCCCACCGCGCACGCCCTGATCGGCGAGCTCGGCGTCGGCGCCGTCACCGCCTCGACCCTCCAGCTCGGGCTCGGCGTCGCCGGGTTCATGGGCGGAGTCGGCGCGACCTTCATCCTCCTGGGTGCGGGCCTCGTCTGGGTCTCGACCGGTACCGCAGCCGCCGAAGCCAAGCCGGCCAAGCCGGCCGAGAAGAAGGCGCCGGCGAAGGCCAAGAAGTAAAGCCCTCGCGTACGAAGAGGGGCCCCCTCGGGGGCCCCTCTTTCGCGTCTACGGGTCCCGTGCGTCGCGACGACGCGTGTGGCGCGGTCTCCGACGTCGCCCCTCCCTACACGCGGATTCCGCCTTGCTTGAGCAGCAGGTCGATCGTCGCGTCCCACGGAAAGCACTCCGCCCGCGCGCGGGCCGCCATCCTTCGGCGCCGGGTCGGCCGCCGGAGCACCGCCTCGATGCCCGAGGCGAAACCGCGCGGCGTCCCGACCACCGTCTCGCCCGCGTCGCCCACGACCTCGGGCAGCGCGCTCGACGCGTTGACCACCGCGGGCGTGCCCGAGGCGAGCGCCTCCAGCGCCGCGAGCCCGAAGGTCTCGATGGGCCCGGGGGCGACCAGGACGTCGGCGCACGCGAGGAGCGTCGCGTACGCGTCGCGGTCGGACACGAAGCCGAGCATCGACACGGGAAGGTCCCGGGCGGCCCGCGCGACCTCACCCGCGATCGGACCGCTCCCCGCGCAGACCAGCCTCACGGGCACCCCCTGCCCGACGAGCAGCCGGACGGCCTCGACCGCGAGCGTCGGGCGCTTCTCGCGGGACAGGCGGCTCGCCATGACCACGAGCGCCTCGTCCGGCGAGCAGTACCGTGCCCGCGCCGCGGCGTTCCGGCGCTCGGGGCCGAACGCGGCCAGGTCGACCCCGAGGGGGACACGCGTCGTCGGGCGTCCGATCCGCGCGAACTCCTCAGCCGCATAGCCGGTGGTGCAGACGACGGTGGAGAAGTGGCGCCCGGTCGCTCGGTTGGAGAGGTTCGCGAGGGCGCGGGCGGGCACCAGCGGGCGGATCCAGCGCGGCGCGAACGCCGCGAGCGCCCCGTCGGCCCTCTCGTGGCTGAAGAACACCGACGGGATCCCCCGGCGGGCCGCCCACCGTCCGAGGCCCCGCAGCGTCGTGCGATCCGAGACCTCCAGGCGGTCGGGCCGCCAGTCGTCGAGGATCCGCCGCACGCGTCGGGTGCGGAGAATCATCCGGTAGCCGCCCGAGAAGGGAAGGCGCGGAGAGGCGATCGAGATACGACGGCCGTAGACGGTCTCCTCGTCGCGGTCGGCCTCCCCCGGAACCACGAGGAGGACCTCGTGGCCGCGTTCGCGGTACCCGGCGCCCAGGTGGTGCATCGTGGTCCGGAGGCCGCCGGAGGAGGGGCCGTAGAAGTTCGCGACGTGGGCGATCCGCACCTACGCCACCGCCAGCGGGCGGCGCGCCGGCGTCGCCGCGAGCATCGCGTCGTCGTAGTGGCCGACGAGGGCGTCGCAGATCTTCGCCCAGGTGCGGTCCGCGACGCTGGCGCGCGCCCGGGCGGAGTACGCGACCCGCAGGCGCCGGTCGCCGACGAGACGGCGCACGTGTCGGCCCATCTCCGCGAGGTCTCCGGGCGCGTACAGGTGCCCGTTCACGCCGTCGTCCACCAGGTCGACGGGGCCGCCGCGCCTCGGGGCCACCACGGGCACGCCGGACGCCAGCGCCTCCTGCAGCGACTGTCCGAACGTCTCGAACTCCCCGCAGTGGACGAACACGTCGAAGCTCGCGACGGCGCGCGCGAGCTCGTCGCCGCCGAGGAAACCCGT
Organism: uncultured Actinomycetota bacterium; assembly: GCA_963823015.1. Taxonomy (GTDB): domain Bacteria; phylum Actinomycetota; class Actinomycetes; order Actinomycetales; family Demequinaceae; genus JAFGBM01. The sequence continues at coordinate 437,984 of CAWGJW010000004.1, forward strand.
GAAGTGCGCCGACGGTAGCTCGTCCCGAAGCCGCGCGGCGGACGGCCCGTCGCCCACGACGACGATCGAGACACCCGGGATCCGCGCGAGAGCCGCGAGATCCTCGACCCGCTTCTCCGGCGCGAGGCGTCCCACGTAACCGACGACCACCTCGCCGTTCGGCGCCCACGCGGCGCGCCGCTCCTCCGAGCGTTTTCCGGGGTGGAACCGGACCGGATCGACTCCCCGCGGCCAGAGCCGCAACCGCCCGACGCCGAGGCCGCCCAGCTGCTCGAGCGCCGCGGTCGAGGGCGCGAGCGTCATCGTCGCGCGCTCGTGGATGTTCCGTACCCGGTTCCACAGGAGGTTCTCGCCCCAGCCGAGCCGGTACTGCTCCGCGTACGACGGCACCTCGGTCTGGTACACCGCGACGCTCGGGAGGCCGAGGTCGGCGGCCGCGCGAACGCCTGACCACCCGAGCACGAAGGGCGACGCGAGGTGCACCACGTCCGGCCCGAAGGCCCGGAGGTGCGACGCGACCAGGCTCTTGTTCGCGACCGCCACACGGACGTCGCGGTATCCGGGCCAGCCGACGGCGGGCACCCGGGTCACGTCCGTCGGGCCGTATCTCGTGGGCCCGGCGCCGCGACGAGCCTCCGGGGCGATGACAAGGGTCTCGTCGCCGCGCGCGGCGAGGTGCTCGAGAACGCGGAGGAGCGAGTGGGTCACGCCGTTGGTATGAGGAAGAAATGACTCGGCGATCAGCGCGACCTTCATGCCCCCATTGTGGGGGTCGTCGGTTTCGAGACGAGGACCGACAGCGGACGGTCGGGTGAACGTTCGATGAATATTCGGAGCCGGAACGGATTTGGGCGCGACCCGGGGGCGTGCGACCATGAGCGCATGAGGACCCGGAACGTCGTCGCCGCGCTCGTCGCGATCGTCCTGGTCGCGGTGGTCGCCCCCGCCGCTTCGGCGCATACCTCCCTGGTATCCAGTTCTCCCGCCCCGGGCGCCGTGATCGAGTCGCCGGCGTCGGTCTCGTTGACCTTCGACGATGCGCTCCTCCAGTTGGGAGACTCGGTGCAGGTCCGCGACGCCGACGGCGTCAACCACGCGGGCGATCCGTACTTCCCTCGCGACAACACGATCCAGGCGGACGTCGACGGGACCCTCGCCCCGGGCGACTACGTCGTCGCGTGGCGCATCGTCGCGGAGGACGGACACCCGATCCAAGGCACCATCCCCTTCACCGTCGTCGGCGATGCCTCGGCCATTACCGCGCCGTCGCCCTCCTCGCCGCCGCCCGCCGCGGCCGCCTCGAGCGCCTTCCCGTGGCTCCTCGCGGCCGGCGTGCTCGGCGCCCTCGTTCTCATCGGCCTCGTGGTCTTCGTCGCCGTCCCGCGGGACCCGGAGACGCGCTCTCGCCGCCGTCGTTCGCGCGGCTAGGCGCGTCGGCGACCCCGCGAGGCCACGTCATGCTCGATACCGCGCCGAGGAAGGCCCCGCCGTGGGTCGTGATGGCCGCCCTCGCGTCCGGTGCGTTCGTCATCGGAGCCTCGCAGCCCGGGGCGGGCGCGGTGATCCTCGACCAGGCGCGCGACCTCGGCACGAGCGTCGACGCGGTCGGGTACACGATGTCCGCGTACGCGGCAGGCGTCGTCGTGACGGCGCCGCTGTTCGCGATCGTGCTGTCCCGGTGGGATCGGCGACGGGTGCTCCAGTCGATGATGGCGGTCGCCGTCGTCCTCAACGTCGCCATCGCATTCGCGCCGAACGTCCAGGTCCTCGGAGCGCTGCGCTTCTTCGCCGCGATCCCGCATGGGACCTTCCTCGCGGCGGCCGCGATCGCGGGAACCGCCGTGCTGGGACCCGCGCGACGCGGCCGGGCGATCGCGCTGACGATGGCGGGCTTCACCGTTGCCGTCATCGTCGCCGTCCCGGTGATGCAGTGGGTGAGCGGGCACATCAGCTGGCGATGGGACTTCGCGGGCATCGCCGTCGCCGCGGCCGTGGCCCTCGCGCTCGTCTCGGCGTTCGTGCCGTCCGTTCCCCCGCCCGCGGCGACCACGTGGCGGCGCGACCTCGGACACCTGAGGGGGAAGAGGGTGTGGGCGGCGATCGCGTTCGCCGGGATCGGTTTCGCGGGGCAGAGCGCGGTCATGACGTATCAGGTGCCGATCCTCCGCGAGGTTGACGGGCTCACGGTGGCCGAGGTCGCGGTCGTGCTCTCCGCCGGAGGAGTGGTGACGATGGGGGCCATCCTCCTCGCCGGACGCCTCGCCGAGCGCGGTCCGGTGCTGCCCGCGCGGATCGGCGCCGTCATCCACGCCTCGGCGCTCATTCTTCTCGGCGTCGCCGGGCGCTCGCCCGCGCCTGCCATCGCCGCGTTCATCCTCATCGTCGCCGGAGCGTCCATGATCGGGCAGGGCGCGATGGGTCACTCGATGGACGTCGTCCACGCCTCTCCCATGCTCGGCGCGGCGTTGTCCCACTCGTCGCTCAACGTCGCGAACTCGCTGGGCGCGGCCGTCGGCGGCGCCGCGATCGGGGCGGGATTCGGGCTCCTCGTGACCCCGTGGATCGGTCTCGCGTTCACGCTTTCGGGGCTGGTGATGCTGGTCTTCGCGCCCGGCATGCGGGGCTCCCTGCGGACCACGCCGGCGACGTCGGAGGCTGTGGCACGCTAGGGGCATGAAGTTGCGATTCGGTGTGCGGGACGACGCCGTCTCGCGCGCCCGCGCCGCGCGCGTCGCGGACGCGTTGCGTGCCGCGCTCCAGGCCTCGTCGCCCGGGTCGAAGGACGACGTGGCGGTGGTGCCCGTGACGGAGGGGCCGACTCCGGACGCGGGTCCCGCGGATCGGGCGGACCTCGTCGCCGCGCTCCGGGTCGCCCTGGTCTCGGGGGAGTGCGACGCGGTCATCCACGACGGCGCGACGCTGCCGTTCGGAGGCCCCGAGGATCTCGAGATCGTCGCCTATCTGCCCGGCCGGGAGGCGCGGGCCGCGCTGTGCTCGGACGCCCCCGATCTCGATGCGCTCGCCCCGGGCGCGCGCGTGCTCTGCCCGGACGTCCGGGTCGCGGCGCAAGTCACGCGCCTGCGCGAGGGAATCGTCGCGGAGCCGACGGGGGAGGCGACGGCGGACCTCGTCGCCCGACTCGCCGAACCCGACGTGGCGGCGGTCGTCGTCCCTGCGGCAGACCTGATCGTCGCGGGCGACGACCTCTCGACGCGCCACCTCCTGGACCTCGGCGACGTGATCCCCGCCGCCGGACAGGGAACCGTCGCGATCGAGATCCGCGCGGACGCGCCGGAGGACGTCGCGTCCATCCTGCGCGCGCTCGACGATCCCGGCACGCGCCTGATGGTCGCCGCGGAACGGGCGCTGATGGCGGGTCTCGAGGCCCTTCCCGGGATGCCGGTGAGCGCCTACGCCGAGCGTCGCGGGCGCGACGTGCGCCTGCGCGCCCGCGTGACGAACGCGTCGGGATCGCTCGCGCTCACGGACGAGGCGACGGCGCCGGAGGATCAGGTGGACTACCTCGGCGCCAACTGCGCCAAGTTGCTCCGCGGCCGGGGGGCCGCGCGCCTCCTCCGGTCGACCTAGTCCCTAGGAGCGCCGGGTGACGTTGACCTTGACGTCGAGGCTGCTCTCCCGGCCGGAGAACACCCCGGACAGTGGCATGACGTCCCGGTACTCGCGAGCGCGGGCGACGACGACGTGGTGGTCGCCCGCCTCGCTCGCGTTCGTCGGGTCGAAGCCGCGCCATGCGCCCGACCACCACTCGATCCACGCGTGACTCTCGCCCGAGACGGTCTCGCCGATCGCCGCCTCGGGTCGCGGGTGGAGGTAGCCGGAGACGTACCGTGCGGGGATGCCGACCGTGCGGAGCGCCCCGACCGCGAGGTGGGCGAAGTCCTGGCACACGCCCGGAGCGGGCCTTCCACGCGTGAGCCGCGGGGGTGTGGACGGTCGTCACCCCGCGGACGTAGTCGATGGTCTCGTGAAGGTGGGCGCATACGATGCGCGCGGTCTCGTCGGGGGAGTGGTGCGCGGCGGTCTCGCGCGCGAAGTCGGCGAGTTCGTCCGACGGAAGCGTGGTCGGGGAGTTGACGAGGTACTCCGTGAGGAGGTCTTGGAGCTTGGGTCCGAGGATCGCGTCCCAGTCGGCCTCGTCGCGCGCGTCCTTGTCGGGCAGTACCTCGACCGTCGAGTACGAGGTGACGGAGAGCTCCTTGTGCGGCCGCAGCACCTCGAACGCGATGACGCGCGTCTCCCAGTAGTCGAAGTACTGCGTCTGCCACGTGAGCGGGGAGATCTCCACGTCGGTCGAGAGGACCCGCTGCCGCGGGAGGAACGCGGGGATCAGGCGCGCCTCGTTGTAGGAGGTGGGGACCTCGTTCTCGTAGACGAAGTGCGTGAGGTGCGCGACCTCGAGGATGGTCATATCGCCTCCTGCGTCCATACGGTGATCGCGGGGAGGAAGAATCGGTCGCGCACGAGGTCGGAGGCGCGCGCGCACGCGTTTTGGACCTCCTGCATCTGCCGCGGCAGGTCGTCGAGGATCTCCCGCACGGGCCGGTACTCGAGGTTCGTCCTCGCCCGGCCGAGGGCGAGGCGCGCCTGCTCCGTCGCGGAGCCCCGGTGCGGGTCCGGCTCAAGGTCGTTCAGGATCTCCTCGGCGCGGTTGAGGTTGAAGGTGATCGACCGCGGGAAGAACCGGTCGACGATGAGGAATTCGGCCGCGCGTTCCTCCGACACGAGGGCGCGGACCGTCCGGAGGTAGGCCTCGTGCGCCGAGCACGAGCGCAGCAGCGTCGTCCAGTTCGGCCCCGTCGTCCCGGCGAAGGACCGGGTCATGATGAGTCGCGCGATCATGTCCGCCCGTTCGATGCACCGTCCGACGTCCATGAAGTGCCAGGCGTCGTCGCGCGACGTCGTGGCGGACGACAGACCCCAGACGACGGCGGCGCGCTCGCGCGCCCATTGGAAGAAGTCGTGGGGTCGCCGACCGCGGGACCGGGAATCGAGTTGCTGCCACGTGGTGTTGAGGGCCTCCCACACCTCCGTCGAGATCACCTCGCGGGCGCGGCGCGCGTTCTCTCGCGCCGACGTGAGCCCGCCGGCGATCGACGACGTCACGGAGCGATCGCGGGCGAGCAGGTCGAGGACCACGTCCCGCGTCGCCTCCCCCTCGTACGCGACGTTCATGACGGCGAGCAGGGACGCGTTCGCCATGGGCTCGTCGACCCAGGGGTCCTCGAGCAGCACGTTCAGGTGGACGTCGAGCAGGCGGGCCGTGTCGTCCGCCCGCTCCACGTAGCGGCCGATCCAGAACAGCGACTCGGCGATGCGGCTCAGCATGGCCCCTCCGTCCGCGCCTGCTGCTGCTGCGCCTGCTGCTGGCCGTGGATCGCGTCCTCGGGGTGGGCGGACTGGGGCACGGCGTGCACCCCGCTCAGCTCGGCGCGCGCCTCGGCGATCGCCTCGCGTCGCTCCGTGGCGGACGCGGTGGGGCGCGTCTCCGCGCCGAGGACCCAGGTGTCCTTCGAGCCGCCGCCCTGGGACGAGTTGACGACGAGCTGGCCGCGAGCGAGCGCGACGCGCGTGAGGCCGCCGGGGAGCACCCACACGTCGTCGCCGCTGTTGATCGCGAAGGGCCGGAGGTCGACGTGACGCGGCTCCAAGCCCGTCGGGCGTGAGCGTCGGGACGGTCGAGAGCTGGACGACGGGTTGGGCGATCCAGCTGCGCGGGTCCTCGAGGATGTGCTTCTTCGCCGCCGTCAGCTCCTTGGCGCTCGCGGCCGGGCCGATGAGCACGCCCTTGCCTCCCGAGCCGTCGACGGGCTTGACGACGAGCTCGCGGAGGCGGTCCATGACCTCCTCGCGCGCCGCGTCCTCGTCGAGCCGCCAGGTGTCGACGTTCGGGCAGGATCGGCTCCTCGCCGAGGTAGTAGCGGGTGAGGTCGGGCAGGTACGTGTACATGAGCTTGTCGTCGGCGACGCCGTTGCCGACGGCGTTGGCGATGGTGACGTTCCCGAGCCGGGCGGCCGTGATGAGGCCCGGGGAGCCGAGCGCCGAGTCCGGCCGGAATTGGACGGGGTCGAGGAAATCGTCGTCGACCCGCCGGTAGATGACGTCGACGCGTCGCCTGCCCGCCGTCGTCCGCATGAACACGCGTCCGCCCACGACCTCGAGGTCGCGCCCCTCGACGAGCTCGACGCCCATCGTGCGCGCGAGGAGCGAGTGCTCGTAGTACGCGGAGTTGTACACGCCCGGGGTGAGCACCACGATCGTCGGGTCCTCGACGCCCTCGGGCGCGCTCTTGGCAAGCGCGGCGCGCAGGCGCTGCGGGTACTCGAGCACCGGGTGGATGCCCATGTGGGTGAAGAGCTCGGAGAACATCTGCGACATCGCGCGGCGGTTGGACAGGACGTAGCTGACGCCCGACGGCACCCGCACGTTGTCCTCGAGGACCCGCCAGATGCCGTGCTGGTCGCGCACGACGTCGATGCCCGAGACCTGGACGCGCACCCCGTTCGCGGGCTCGACGCCCGCCGCCTCCCAGTGGAAGTGGTGGGACGACGTGATGAGGCGGCGGGGCACGACGCCGTCGGTGACGCAGCGCTGGGAGCCGTAGATGTCGTCGAGGAGCGCCTCGAGCGTCTTGACGCGCTGGGCGACGCCGGGCCCGATGATCTCCCAGTCGTCCGCGCTCACCACGCGCGGGACGATGTCGAGAGGGAAGGGCCGTTCCTCTCCCGCGTGGTCGAACGTCACGCCCTGGGCGAGGTACGTGTTCGCGAGCGCCTCGGCTCGCGAGAAGAGGTCCTCGCGCGACATCCCCTCGATCTCGCGGTAGACCTTGGCGTACGGCTCGCGCACCTTGCCCTTGACGTCCATCGCCTCGTCCCAAGCCTGGCCGGGCGCGTAGGCGCCCCACGGGGTCGACTCGCGGGCCGGTGCCATTCTTCGAGGCTATCCCGGACGTGTTTCCGGCGCGATGCCGGGCGTTTTCGCGAGCGTGTCGCGCAGGGGGGCCGGGGGCTCGCGACGCGCCGGTAGAATCGCGCCGTGGCTGACGAGACCGACGAGACGCGATACGACTTCCGAGCGCTGGAGGAGCGGTGGCTCCCGGAGTGGAGACGGTGGCAGCCGTTCCGGAGCGGGGAGGCGGGAGACGCGCGCCCGACGAAGTACGTGCTCGACATGTTCCCGTACCCGTCCGGCGACCTCCACATGGGGCACGCCGAGGCGTACGCGCTCGGGGACGTGCTCGCGCGGTACTGGGTGCAGAAGGGGTTTAACGTCCTCCACCCGATCGGCTGGGATTCGTTCGGCCTGCCGGCGGAGAACGCGGCGATCAAGCGAGGGGCTGACCCACGCGCGTGGACCGAGGACAACATCGCCCAGCAGCGCACGTCGATGGAGCGCTACGCCTGCTCCTTCGACTGGGACCGCGTCCTCGCCACCCATCGCCCGGACTATTACCGCTGGAACCAGTGGATCTTCACGCGCATGTATGAGCGGGGCCTCGCGTACCGCAAGCCGTCGCTCGTCAACTGGTGTCCCAAGGACCAGACGGTCCTCGCGAACGAGCAGGTCGTCGGAGGACTCTGCGAGCGCTGCGACACCCCGGTGACCAAGAAGAAGCTCACGCAGTGGTACTTCCGCGTCACCGAGTACGCGGACGAGCTCCTCGACGGCCTCGAGACGCTGCGCGGCAACTGGCCGGACAAGGTCATCGCGATGCAGCGCAACTGGATCGGGCGCTCGTCGGGCGCGGACGTCCAGTTCGCGATTGAGGGCCGCGACGAGCCGATCAGCATTTATACGACGCGCCCCGACACGCTCTTCGGGGCGACCTTCATGGTGGTCGCGGCCGACAGCGACCTCGCCGCCGAGCTGGCGGAGGGGGCCGACGCCGGGGTGAAGAAGGCGTTCGACGAGTACCTCGAGGAGGTCAAGGCGGCGACGGAGATCGAGCGCCTCGCGACGGACCGTCCCAAGACGGGCGTGTTCCTCGAGCGTTACGCGATCAACCCGGTCAACGGCGAGCGCCTGCCCATCTGGGCGTCCGACTACGTGCTCGCGGACTACGGCCACGGCGCGATCATGGCCGTCCCCGCCCACGACCAGCGCGACCTCGACTTCGCCCGCGCGATGGGCCTGCCCGTCCGCGTCGTGCTCGACTGCCGGGACGAGGACGGAGCGCCGCTTCCCGACCCGGCGTCGTCGGGCGTCGCGACGACGGGCGACGGCGTCGTCGTCAATTCGCCCCCGATTGACGGGCTCGCCAAGGCCGAGGCGATCGCGCGCATCACGGAGATTCTCGCGAAGGACGGCGTGGGCGCCGCCGCGAAGAACTACCGGCTGCGCGACTGGCTGATCTCCCGTCAGCGCTACTGGGGGACCCCCATCCCGATCGTGCGCTGCGCCGACTGCGGCGAGGTTCCCGTCCCGGACGACCAGCTGCCCGTCGAACTCCCGGACAGCGCCGGGCTCGACCTCGCCCCCAAGGGCCAGTCGCCGCTCGCCGCGGCCGAGGACTGGGTGAACACCACGTGCCCGACGTGCGGCGGCGCGGCGCGGCGGGACACCGACACGATGGACACGTTCGTCGACTCCTCCTGGTACTTCCTGCGCTACCTGTCGCCCGGCAAGACGGACGGCCCCTTCGACACGGGCGAGGCGAAGCGATGGGCGCCCGTCGACCAGTACGTCGGCGGCGTCACCCACGCGATCCTTCACCTGCTGTACGCGCGATTCTTCTCGAAGGTGCTGCGCGACATGGGGCTCGTCGGATTCGACGAGCCGTTCGCGCGTCTGCTCAACCAGGGGATGGTCGGTATGGACGGCTCCGCGATGTCGAAGTCGCGGGGCAACCTCGTGCGCCTGTCGGACCAGTTGAACGAGTTCGGCGTCGACGCGGTGCGCCTGACGATGGTCTTCGCGGGACCCCCGGAGGACGACATCGATTGGGCCGACGTCTCGCCGGGCGGCTCGATGAAGTTCCTCGCCCGCGCGTGGAGGCTCGCGCGCGACGTCACGAGCGAGCCCGGAGTGGACCCCGCGACCGGCGACGCCGAGCTCCGCGCGGCGACCCACCGGACGCTCCACGAGTGTGAGTCCCTGATCGAGGGCTTCCGCTTCAACGTCGCCGTCGCGCGCACGATGGAGCTCGTGAACGTCACCCGCAAGGCGATCGACTCGGGCCCGGGCCCCGCGGATCCCGCGGTGCGCGAGGCGGCCGAGTCCGTCGCGATCCTTCTCAGCCTGGTCGCGCCGTACTGCGCGGAGGACATGTGGTCGATGCTCGGGCACGAGAACGTCGCCCGCGCGGGCTGGCCCGCGGTCGACGAGGCGCTCCTCGTCGAGGAGACGGTGACGTGCGTCGTTCAGGTGATGGGCAAGGTGCGGGACCGCATCGAGGTGCCGCCGTCGATCGGCGAGGCGGACCTCAAGGAGCGCGCGCTCGCGACCGAGGGGGCCAAGCGGGCCATCGGAGACGGGTCCGTCCGAACGGTGATCGTCAAGCCCCCGCGCCTGGTGAACGTCGTCGTCGGATAGCGCCCGACCCCGGAATGCGGGGCAAGCCCGGGGCGTCGCCGCTACTCTGGGGGCGTGACCTCGCGCGTGGTGGTGGTGACGGATTCCGCCGCCTCTCTTCCCGAACCGCTCGCCCTTCGCTGGAACGTCGCCGTCGTTCCCCTGGAGGTGTCGATCGACGACGCGTCGCTGAACGCGACGGGAACGAGCGAGCTGGACGCGGTCCTCGGCGCGCTCGACGCGGGGGCGCGGGTGACGACGTCCCAGCCGAGCGTCGGCGCGTTCGCGAACGCGTACGGCGCGGCGGCGGCGGAGGGCGCGACGCACATCGTCTCCGTGCACGTCAGCGAGACGATCTCGGGAACCGCCAACACGGCGCGACTCGCGGCCGCGGAGGCGGACGTCCCGGTGACGGTGGTCGACTCGGGGACGGTCGCCATGGGAACGGGGTGGGCCGCGCTCGCCGCCGCGGCGAAGGCGAAGGCGGGAGCCACGGCGGAGGAGGCTGCGGAGGAGGCGCGGCGCGTCGCGGCCACCTCCACGGTGCTGTTCACGGTCGACACCCTCGAATACCTCAAGCGAGGGGGGAGGGTTCCCGCGACCGTCGCGGCGTTCGGCGACGCCCTCAATATCCGACCCGTGCTGACCATGCGGAGCGGGGAACTCATCGTCCTTCAGCGCGTCCGCACCACCCCGCGCGCCCGGGCCCTCGTCGTGGGTCTGGCCGAAGAGGCGATCGAGCGGTTCGCGGCGCCCGCCCTGGCCATCATGGGGCTGCGCGCGCAGGCGTACGCCGACGACGTCGCCGCGACCCTCGAGGTTCGGCACCCCGAACTCGCCATGGTGGTGCGCACGCCGGTGACGTCGGTGCTCGCCGTCCACGGCGGTCCCGGCGCGTTCGCGGCGGTGGTCGCGGACATCCCGAAGGAGCTTCGCTAGCGGGAACCCCGCCGCGATGTCCCCAGTCCCGCGCGCGTCCGGGTCGACGCGCCGTCGTGGACGGCTTCGAAGCAGGCCTCCCGCCGCACGCCTAGCCTCGCGGCGTGGACGGAGACGAGGAGGCGGTCGGCCGGAGGGTGCGCGACAGCGTGGCCCGGATCGCCCGCGACGCGTACGAGGCCGCCCACGGCGGCGTCGCGTCGACCGAAGCGCGCGGGATCCGCTGGCGCCTCGACGGCCGCGTCGCCGCGAGCCTCTCGATCGTCCTCGCCCTCGTTGTCGCGCTCGTATGGCTCGCCCTTCGCCCCGCGGGCGCCCCGCCGTCGGTCGCCGTCGTCGCCCACGTGTCGAGCCCCCCGCTCGTCATCGACGTCGCCGGCGCCGTCGTCAGCCCCGCCGTGGTCGACCTCCCGGCCGGATCGCGGGTGCGGGACGCCGTCGCGGCCGCGGGCGGGCTGGCCCCGGACGCCGATCCCTCCTCCGTCAACCTCGCCCGCCGCCTCGCCGACGGCGAGCAGGTGTACATCCCCGTGGAGGGGGAGGGGGCGTCGGGAACCGTGAACCTCAACCGCGCGGATGCGGGGGAACTCGAGGAGCTTCCGGGAATCGGCCCCGTCCTCGCCGGCCGGATCGTCGCCGACCGCGCGCGCAACGGACCCTTCGCCTCCGTCGATGATCTCGCGAGGGTTCCCGGCATCGGCGCGTCGGTGCTGGGCGGGCTCGCGGGGATCGCGACCGTGTGAGGCCTCGGCACGACGCGAGGCTCGTCCCCGCCGCGCTCGCCGCGTACGCGTGCGCGCTCGGCGTCGCGTCAGGGGTCGTGCGGCCCGCGTGGTGGCTCGTCCTCGGCGCGCTGGGCGCGGCCACCCTCGCGCTGCGCCGGTCGCGGGGACTCGGCGCGTGGTGGCTCGCCTGCGCGACCCTCGTCGCGGTGGCCGTCGTCGGCATGGTCGCCGACGCGTCGCGATGGTCCGGGGGGATCGGCGAGGCGGTGCGTTCGGGCCGCGAGGTCGTCGTCGAGGGGACGGTCGCCGACGAGCCCGTGGCGCTCTCCTCGCCCCGCTACGGCGCCCCCGAGGCGCGATGGCGCGTCACGCTCGACGCCTCCCGGTGGTCGTCGCGCGACGGAGCGTGGCGACCGGCCCGCGCGCAAGTCGTCGTCGTCGGAGGCGAGGATTGGGCGTCCGTCCGGCACGGCGACAACGTGCGCGCCGCGGGAACGCTCGCCCCCGCGGGGGTCGGCCGTCCGATCGCCCTCCTGTGGGATCCGACGATCGACGAGCGCTCCGGCCCGTCGGGACTCGCGCGCGTCGTCGCGGCACTACGTGACCGCTTCCGGGAGGCCGCGGCGTCGCTCCCCGACGACGTGCGCGGGCTCACCATCGGCATGGTGATCGGCGACACCGGCGAGATGTCGGACCGCCAGGTCGCGGACATGCGTCGAACGGGACTCGCCCACCTCACCGCCGTCTCGGGCGCGCACTTCGCGATCGTGGCCCTCGTCCTCGGCCTCGCGGCACGTTCCCTGCGCATGCCGAGGCGGGCCCGCGCGGTCCTGCTCGTGGCCGTAGCCGCGCTCTTCGTCGCCCTGGTGTTTCCCGGTCCGAGCGTCGTCCGCGCGGGGTGGATGTGCGCGATCGTCGCCGCCGCCCTCTGGTGGGGGCGGCCGACGCAGGCGCTCCCGGCGCTCGCGAGCGCCGTCGTGGGCCTGCTTCTCGTCGACCCCTTCCTCGCGCTCTCCTACGGCTTCGCGCTCTCCGTCCTCGCCACGGGCGCCATCGCCCTCTGGTCGCCGATCCTCGCGGCGTCGCTCGCGCGCGTCGTGACGCCCGGCCTCGCCCGCGTGATCGCCGTCCCCCTCTCCGCGCAGATCGTGTGCACGCCGGTGATCGTGCTGATGAATCCGGGCATCGGGCCGTACGCGGTCGCGGCGAACCTCGTCGCGACGCCCTTCGTCGTGGTGACCACCGTCGTCGGCCTCGTGTCGCTGGTCGCCTCGGCCGTCGCCCCCGAGGTCGGGCGCGTCCTCGCGGAGATCGCGGGCCTCGGGGCGTGGCCGATCGCGCTCGCCGCGCGAGCCTTCGCGCGGGCGCCCCTCGCGTGGCTCCTGTGGCCCTCGGGGCTCCTCGGCGCCCTGCTCGCCGCGGCTGCGTCGGCCTCCCTCGTCGCCGCGACGAGCGCCCGAAGGGTCGTCGGCTGGGCCCGGATCGCCATCGCCCTCCTCGTCTTGACGTCGATCGCCGCATCGCCCGCGATCCGCTCCGTGGTCGTCGAGCAGGTCCGTACCGCTCCCGAGGACTGGGCGGTGGCGGCGTGCGACGTCGGGCAGGGCGACGCGATCCTTCTGCGGGCGGGGACGCGCGCGGCGGTCGTCGTGGACGTGGGGCCGCCCGACTCCGGAATCGAACGGTGCCTGCGCGCCCATCGCGTCGACGACGTCCCTCTCGTCATCCTCACCCATCCTCATGCCGACCACGACGGCAGTATCGAGGCCCTGCTCGCGACGGCGACCGTGGGCGCCGCGTGGGTCTCGCCGTCGGCCACGGCACCCCGCGCGGCGTCGGTGACGGCGCTGGAAGCCGCCGGCGTGCCGTGGTCGGTTCCGGCGTCGGGGTCGGTCGTCCGCGTCGGAGACGTGCGGCTCGAGGTGTGGCACGGGGCGGCGCCAGGCGAGCGCACCGACACGGCGATCAACAACTCCTCGCTCGTCGTCTGGGGCGCCGTCGGGGCGGTGACGGTTCTGCTTCTCGGAGATCTCGAGACGGAGGGGCAGTCGCGCCTCGCGTCCGCGCGCGTGCTTCCGGCCGCCGTCGACGTGCTCAAGGTCGCCCACCACGGATCGGCCCGTCAGGACGGCGCGCTCGTCGCGGCCGTTCGCGCGCGCGTCGCGATCGTCAGTGTGGGCGCGGGCAATCCGTACGGGCATCCGGCGGACGAGATCCTCGACGCCTATACACGGTACGGATCGACCGTCGTGCGGACGGATCGATGCGGCGGCGTCGACGTGAGGCGAGGGCCGCCCCTCGAGGTGTCCGCGTCCTGTCCGCGCGACATGGCAGGCTGGGGGCATGGCGGAACGCGGTCCGAGTCGCTCGGCGACGTACGGGTGGGACCGGGCCGCGCCGTCGCCGCTCGTGCTGCTCGTCGGCCCCGAGACGCTGCTCGCGGAGCGGGCGATCGGATCGATCGTCGCCGCCGTGCGCGACGCCTCCGGCACGGTCGCGATCACGCGGCTCGCCGCCGCCGCGTACGCCCGCGGAGCCCTCCGGGCGGCCACCAGCCCGTCGCTGTTCTCCGAGCCCGCCGTCGTCGTCGTCGACGAGGGGGAATCCATGAACGACGACTTCGCCGAGGACGCCGTCGCTTACACGCGCGATCCCGACCCCGAGGTCGTCGTCGCGCTCGTTCACTCGGGCGCCGCTCGGGGCAAGAAGGTGCTCGACGCCTTCCGGGCGGCGGGTGCCCGCGAGTACGTGTGCCCGGCCATCAAGAAGGACGCCGACGCCCTCGCCTTCGTCGAAGGGGAGTTCTCGCGGGCGGGGCGTACGACGCGACCGCAGGCGACGCGCGCGCTCGTCGACGCGGTCGGCGTCGACGCCGCTGAGCTCGCCGCCTCGTGCCACCAGCTGATGAGCGACGTCGCGGGGGTGGTCTCGGCCGACGACGTCGCCCGGTACTACGGAAACCGCGTGAACGCGACGGGATTCGCCGTCGCGGACGCCGCGATCGCCGGCAGGTCCGGGGAGGCGCTCGCGCTCGTGCGGCAGGCCCTCGACACGGGCACGGATCCCGTGCCGCTGGTCGCCGCGCTCGGCGCGAAGCTGCGCACGCTCGCGAAGGTGGGGGCCTCGCGCGGCCGGCGACTCGATCCCACGAAGGACCTCGGGATTGCGCCGTGGCAGGTCGATCGCGCGCGCCGCGACCTGAGGCACTGGACGGCCGACACGCTCGCGCGGGCCATCGAGGCGGTCGCGGAGGCGGACGCCCAAGTCAAGGGCGCCGGGCGGGACCCGCGTTTCGCGGTCGAACGGCTCGTGCGCGTGGTCGCGACGCTCGCCTCGTAGGGGGCGTCTAGACCGGCGGGGCGTGGACCGCGAGGTCCGGGCACTCGATCACGATGGCCGGTTCGAAGAAGTGGCCCTGGAACTGCTCGAAACCGAGGCCGCGGCACTCCTCGAACGCCTCGGGCGTCTCCACGCGCTCGGCGATCAGCGCGGCGTCGCTCTCCCGCGCCGCGTCGACGAGGCGGGAGCCGCGCGACGTCAGGTCGCGGTAGTCGATCTTCACGAAGTCCGCGAGTTCGACGAGCCGCCTTTGGCTGTTGGTGCCTTGAAAGTCGTCGATGGCGATCCGATACCCGCGGGCCTTGAGCTCCACGAGTCGATCGGACAGCGACGCGTCGGCGTACGCGGACTCGACGACCTCGATCACGATCTCGTGCGGCGCCCGGAGGTAGCTGGAGGGGTCGAGGAGGTACGTCCGCGTGAAGTTGACGAAGACCGGAAGGCCGTCGGCGACGTCGACGCCCCCGAAGAACGCCGCGGCGAGGACGTGCTCGGTCGCGCGATCCTGCTGACGGGCGTTCCAGAGGTCGATGCGCAGTCCTTGGCGGCCGGGCGCGCGGAACAGGAGCTCGAATCCGCGGAGGGCGCGGTCGGCGGTGAATATCCCTTGACGTCCGAGGAGGACGCGTCGGATGGGGGAACGGGCGTGGCGCCCGGCGAGCGGGAGATGCCAGACCCGAGGAAGGGTTTCGGGCTGGCCATTCACACGGTCGACCCTAGCGGCGAGCGCGCGGGTATCCGGGCATCCCGGCCCTCCGCGCGTCGGACGGACTAGAGCTTCGCGACCTGCTTGGCGAGAGCCGACTTGCGGTTGGCCGCCTGATTGGCGTGGATGACGCCCTTGGAGGCGGCCTTGTCGAGGCGGACGGAGGCGGACTTGAGCGCGGACTCGGCCTTCGCCTTGTCTCCGGCGGCGATCGCTTCGCGGACGCGACGGACGTGCGTCTTGAGCTCCGACTTCACGGCGACGTTACGGAGGCGGGCCTTCTCGTTCGTCCCGATCCGCTTGATGTTCGACTTGATGTTTGCCACGAATGATCCTCGCGCTTTGTGGGGGAAATCGAATGGCGTGCGGCGACAGGGCCGCGCGCGCGACCACCCATGCTACCAGCCGTTGGTCTCGCGGACCGCACGGATGACGGCGTCGAAGCGATGGGCGTCGAGGATCGCTCCCTCGCGGCGCACGCGGGCCGGATTGATCCGGATCACGCGGTCGAGGCGAACCTCGCTCGGGCGCCCCCGCGAATCCCACGGCCCCGACCCGAGGTCCATCCAGTGCCGGCCCCAGCGGGCCTCGTCGGCCGCGTCCCGGTCGTGGTCCTTGCTCGTGAGCATGAGGCCGAGCAGCCACTTCCCGTCCCGCCCGACCAGCAGCACCGGACGGTCCTTGCCCTGGCTCGCGTCCTCCTCGTAGGGCACCCAGGTCCACACGATCTCGCCGGGGTCCGGCTTGCGGTTGATGCTCGGGGCGTACGAGACGGCGAACTCTCCGGAGTAGTCCCCGGGGTAGCCCGTCTTCTTCGAGCGGCGGGGGGAGGGCGTCTTGGCGGGACGGCCTTTCGGCGTCGGGGTGCCCGCCGGAGTCGACTTCCGGGTGGTGGAGACGACGGCGTCGAGGACGGCGCGCAGGACGCGCCGGGCGGTCGAGTTCACGGCGTCGGCACCCGCGTCTCGCTCGCCGCGGGGGAACGCACGCGGCCGGTGTCGGCGAACGAGAGGTCGGATTCGGGCAGGGGCCGGCCGTACAGGAAGCCCTGGCCGTAGAGCCAGCCGTGGTTCCGCGCCTGCCGGTGCTGCTCCTCCGTCTCGATCCCCTCGGCGACGCCGTACATCCCGAGATTCGCGGCGAGCGACGCGACCGCCGAACTGATGCGATCGCCCGATCCGTTGTCGCCCAGGCGTTGGGTGAATTCGTGGCTGAGCTTGAGCCCGGCGACGGGGTTCTGGATGATCGACGCGAGCGCCGAGTATCCGGTTCCGAAGTCGTCGATCACCAGGTCCACGCCCATCTCCGCGATGTTCTCGAGGTCCGCGCGGGCGACCTTCGTCGTCATCAGCATCCCCGACTCCGTGATCTCCAGGGAGATCCTCCGGGCGTCCACGCCCGTCGCGTCGAGCGCCGCTTTCACGGCGCGGGTGAGGTCCGCGGGCCCGATCTGCCGCGTCGAGACGTTGACGAACACCCGTCCGGTGAACTCCGGGTGGCGCGACAGGAATCCGCACGCCTCCCGCAGCACGAACGCGCCGAGCGGGACCACGAGGTTCGCCTCCTCGGAGATCTCGATGAAGTCCGCGGGAAGGAGGAGCCCCCGGGTCGGGTGGTCCCAGCGGACGAGCGCCTCGTACGCGATCACGGCCCGCGTCTCGAGGTCGACGACGGGCTGGTAGTACACGGCGAGCTCTCCGTCGCGTACGGCGGCCCGGAGCTCCGCCTCGATCGAGAGCTTGTTCAGCGCGCTCTCGCGCAGGTCGGGGGTGAAGACCTCGAGGCGGGCCCGTCCGCCTTGCTTCGCCGCGTACATCGCCGTGTCGGCGTCGCGCACGAGCGATTCGGCGGAGATGTTCGGGGACGCGATCGCGAGGCCCATGCTGATCGTCGGAAGCACCTCGTGCCCGGCGACGGTGATGGGGGATTGGACGGCCGACGTGATGAGGGACGCGACGCGTTCGGCGTCGCCTTGGGTCGCGATGTTCTCGAGGACGACGACGAACTCGTCGCCGCCGAGTCGCGCGACGGTGTCGCCGGCGCGAACGGCACCCTGGACGCGTTGGCCGATCACGGCGAGCAGGGCGTCGCCGGCCTCGTGGCCGAGCGAATCGTTCACGAGGTTGAAGTGGTCGACGTCGAAGAACAACACGGCCACCGTAGTGTCGCGACGGTGGTGCCCCGCGAGGGCGTGGGCCAGTCGGTCGATCAGGAGCGTGCGATTCGCGAGGCCCGTGAGCGGGTCGTACAGGGCCTTGCGCTCGAGCAGGTCCTTGGCGCGGCGGAACTCGGTGATGTCCTCGACCTGGGCGACGAATCGCGCGCCGTCGGTTCCGTTATCGCGCGGCACCTCCGACACCGTGACGCGGCACCACACGGTGTCGCCGGAGGAGTCGATGTACCGCTTCTGGATCTGGTAGTACGGCAGCTCGCCCCGAGCGAGTTGTTCGAGGTATTCCGTGTCGCGGGCGAGGTCGTCGGGGTGCGTGAACTCCGCGAACCGCCGCCCGACGACGGTGGCCGCCTGGAGTCCCAGGATTCGCTCGAATCCGGCGTTGAGGTCGAGGTAGCAGCCGTCAGCGTCGAGAATCGCCATTCCGATGGGGGAGGAGCGGAAGGTCGATCGGAACAGGTCGTCGCCGAAGCCCATGCCGTCCTCCTCGGTCTCGCGGCGCGCGGCGACCTCCGCGCCCCCACCGATTATCGGCACGAACGTCGCGAACATGAACCCGGCGGGCTAGGGGAGGCCGAGCTCCTGCTCCGCCTTCGCGGGGCCGAGGAGATAGCCCTGGCCGATGTGCCAGCCGTGCGCGACGGCGATCGCGACCTGCTCCTCCGTCTCGATCCCCTTGATCCCGGCCTCGATGCCGAGGTCGTTCGCAAGCAACGCGATCCCGCGGCTCATCTTGTCGCCGGTGCCGCCGTCGCCGAGCAGGTGGGTGTACCGGTCGGCCAGCTTGATCCCGGTCACGGGCCGGTCGAGCATCGCGGCGAGCGAGCCCATCCCGGACCCGAAGTCGTCGAGGACGATGCCGAGACCGAGCTCGTGGATGCTGTCGAGGTCGCTGGCCGCCGCCCGGCTGGTGCGGATCATCCCGGCCTCCGTGATCTCGACGCTCACCCGTTCGGGCGCGACGCCCGCGTCGGCGATGGCCGAGGAGAGGATGCGGGCGAGCGCGGCGGTGCCGAGCTGCCGGGGCGAGGCGTTGACGTACAGCCTCCCAGTGAAGGCGGGGTGCCGGGCGAGGAACGCGCACGCCTCGTGGGCGACGAGCGAGCCGATGGGAACGACGAGTTTCGCTTGTTCCGCGATCGCGATGAACTCCGAGGGCAACAGCTCCCCGCGCCTCGGGTGGTTCCATCGGATGAGCGCCTCGTAGCCGACGACCTCGCGCGACTTCAGGTCGACGACAGGTTGATACGTCACGCGGAGCTCGCCCTCGCGGAGCGCCTTGCGGAGGTCCTCCTCGATCTCAAGCTTGGTGACCGCGGACTCCCGGAGCGTCGTGTCGTAGATCTTGAGGGTCGCGTGGCCCGACTGCTTGGCGGAGTACATGGCCGTGTCGGCGTCGCGAAGGAGGCCCTCGGGCGTCGAGCCCGGTTCCGCGACCACCAATCCGGCGCTGAGGGTCGGCACCACCTCGTGCTGGGAGATCGACACCGGCGCCTGGGCCGCGCGCGTGATGACGGTGGCGAGCGACTCCGCGTCCGCGAGGCCGCCGACGTTCTCCAGAAGCACGACGAACTCGTCGCCGCCGAGGCGCGCGACCGTGTCGCCGCGTCGTATCGCCCCCTGGATCCGTTGGGCGACCACGGCGAGGAGGTGGTCGCCGGCCTCGTGGCCGAGCGAGTCGTTCACCATCTTGAAGTCGTCGATGTCGAGGAAGATCAGCGCGACCGTTGTGTCGCGCTTGGCGTGGCTCGCGAGGGCGGCATCGAGCCGGTCCATGAGCAGCGCCCGGTTGGCGAGGCCGGTCAGCGTGTCGTACAGCGCGCGTTGTTCGAGCGCCTCCCTCGCGTTGCGGACCTCGGTGACGTCCTCGATCTGCGCGATGAAGTGGTGCGACGGCGTGCGGACCGCGTCCTCGATGCGCGTGACGGTGATGCGTACCCAGGCGACGTCTCCCGTGCTCGTGAGGTAGCGCTTCTGGACCTGGTAGTAGGGGAACTCCTTGCGCGCGAGTTGGCTGAGAAGCTCGATGTCCCGCGGAAGGTCCGCGGGATGGGTGAACTCCGCGAAGTTGCGGCTGACGACGTCCTCGGGCGCGAGGCCGAGGATGTCGGCGAACGCGCGGTTCACCTCGCGGTAGTGCCCGACCTCGTCGAGGATCGCGATGCCGATAGGCGAATCGTGGAAGGTCGCGCGGAAGAGCCCGGCGTCGTCGTCCATGAGTCCCCCTTCCGCGTCCAGGCTTCCAGACTATCGGCGCAATACGCCCAGAACCGGAGACACCTGTGAGGCGAATCACGCGCGCGGGCCGCGCGGCAATCCGTGGGACGATAGGCGTCGACCATTCGTCTCGTGAGGAGCCCGCGCTTCCGTGCCGTCCGATTCACGCATCGAGCCCGCCTCGACCTCCCCTTCGGCGATCCGCAACTTCTGCATCATCGCCCACATCGACCACGGCAAGTCGACGCTCGCGGACCGCATGCTCCAGCTCACGGGCGTGGTGAGCGATCGCCAGATGAAGGCCCAGTACCTCGACCGCATGGACATCGAGCGCGAGCGCGGAATCACCATCAAGTCCCAGGCGGTCCGCATGCCGTGGAGCGTCGACGGCGCCCCGCACGCGCTCAACATGATCGACACCCCCGGCCACGTCGACTTCACGTACGAGGTGTCGAGGTCGCTCGCCGCGTGCGAGGGCGCGGTGCTTCTCGTCGACGCCGCGCAGGGCATCGAGGCGCAAACCCTCGCGAACCTCTACCTCGCGATGGAGAACGACCTCGCGATCATCCCGGTGCTCAACAAGATCGATCTTCCGGCCGCGGATCCCGAACGTTACGCGGACGAGCTCGCACGCCTCGTCGGCTGCGAGCCCGACGACGTGATGCGCGTGTCGGGGAAGACGGGCGCTGGCGTCGGCGAGCTCCTCGACCGCATCGTCCGCGACGTGCCCGCCCCCGTCGGCGACCCCGACGCGCCCACCCGCGCCATCATCTTCGACTCCGTCTACGACACCTACCGCGGCGTCGTCACGTACGTCCGCGTCGTCGACGGGAATCTCACGCCCCGCGAGAAGATCGTCATGATGTCCACGCGGGCGACGCACGAGTTGCTTGAGATCGGCGTGATCTCCCCGGAGCCGCTCGTGACGAAGGGGCTGGGCGTGGGGGAGGTCGGGTACCTCATCACGGGCGTGAAGGACGTGCGCCAGTCGCGCGTCGGCGACACGGTCACCGACGCCGGGCGCCAGGCGAAGGAGCCGATCGGCAAGTACCGCGACCCCAAGCCGATGGTGTTCTCGGGCCTCTTCCCGCTCGACGGGAGTGACTTCCCCGACCTGCGCGACGCGCTCGACCGCCTCAAGCTCAACGACGCCGCGCTCGTGTTCGAGCCGGAGAACTCCGTGGCGCTCGGGTTCGGGTTCCGCTGCGGCTACCTCGGGCTGCTGCACCTCGAGATCGTCCGGGAGCGCCTGGAGCGCGAGTTCGACCTCGACCTCATCTCGACCGCCCCGAACGTCGTCTACCGCGTGACGATGGAGGACGGGGGCGAGATCGTCGTCACGAACCCGAGCGAATTCCCGGGGGGCAAGATCGCGGAGGTCCGCGAGCCGGTCGTGAAGGCGACGATCCTCGCCCCGAGCGAGTTCATCGGGACGATCATGGAGCTGTGCCAGACGCGGCGCGGAACGATGGGCACGATGAACTACCTGAGCGCGGACCGGGTCGAGATGCACTACACGATGCCGCTCGCGGAGATCGTCTTCGACTTCTTCGACCAGCTGAAGTCCCGGACGCGCGGCTACGCGTCGCTCGACTACGAGCCGAGCGGCGAGCAGCCCGCCGACCTCGTCAAGGTCGACATCCTTCTCCAGGGGGAGGCGGTCGACGCCTTCAGCGCCGTGGTCCACAAGGACGCCGCCTACGCCTACGGCGTCCGCATGACCGCCAAGCTTCGGGAGCTCATCCCGCGTCAGCAGTTCGAGGTGCCCATCCAGGCCGCGATCGGCGCGCGCGTCATCGCGCGCGAGACCATCCGCGCCATGCGCAAGGACGTGCTCGCCAAGTGCTATGGCGGGGACATCTCCCGCAAGCGCAAGCTCCTCGAGAAGCAGAAGGAGGGCAAGAAGCGCATGAAGACGATCGGTCGGGTCGACGTCCCGCAGGAGGCCTTCATCGCGGCGCTTTCCACGGCCGACGAGGGTTCGGACAAGGGCGAGAAGAAGAAGTAATGGCGTCGGGCGTGAGCGCGCGGGACTTCGGCGTCTACGTCCACGTGCCGTTCTGCGCGGTCCGGTGCGGCTACTGCGACTTCAACACGTACGCGCCGTCGGAGCTCGGCGGGGCGACCCGCGAGGGCTACGTCGAGGCGGCGATCGCGGAGATGGCGCTGGCGCGCCGGGCGATGGGGGAGGACCCCCGCCCGGCGTCGACGGTCTTCTTCGGCGGCGGGACGCCGACGATGCTCGACGCGGCCGCGCTCGCGCGCCTGCTGGACGCCGTCCGCGACACGTGGGGGCTCGCCCCGGACGCGGAGGTCACCACGGAGGCGAACCCCGACTCGGTCGACGCCTCGACCTTCGGCCGGCTCGCGGACTCCGGGTTCACCCGGGTGAGCCTCGGCATGCAGTCGGCCGTGCCGCGCGTGCTGCGGACCCTCGACCGCACGCACGATCCCGAGGGCGTCGCGCGCGCCGTCGCGTGGGCGAAGGAGGCCGGGCTCGCGACCTCGCTCGACCTCATCTACGGCACCCCGGACGAGACGATGGAGGACTGGTCGACGTCGGTCGAGGCCGCGGTGGCGCTCGGGCCGGACCACGTCAGTGCCTACGCCCTCGTCATCGAGCCCGGCACCAAGATGGGCCGCGACCTGCGCGCGGGCCGCATCGCCCCGGTCGAGGAGGACCTTCAGGCCGAGATGTACGAGGCGGCGGACGACGCGCTCGCGGCGGCGGGCTACTCCTGGTACGAGGTGAGCAACTGGGCGCGGAAGCCCGCCGACGCGTGCCGGCACAACCTCGGGTACTGGCGCGGTCAGGACTGGTGGGGGATTGGGCCGGGTGCGCATTCATACCTTGAGGTTCCGGGTGGCGAGGCCCGGCGGTGGTGGAACGTCAAGCACCCCCGGGCGTACGCGGAGCGGATCGCGGCGGGCGAGAGCCCGGAGGACGGCGGGGAGACGCTGGACGACGAGCAGCGGTACGTCGAGCGCGTGATGCTCGGGGTGCGGCTCGACTCGGGGATTCCCCTGAGGGCGCTTCGGCCCGCCTCCGCCGGTCGCGTTCCGGGCCTTGCGGACGACGGCCTAGTCGAGGTCGAGGTCGAAGGTGAGGACCCGCGGGTCGTTCTCACGCGCCGCGGGCGCCTCCTCGCGGACGCCGTGGTCCGCGACCTCGCGTGGGCCGGTTCGCCCTAGCGCTCGCGGGTCTTCCTGCGGCGGGCTCGGATTCGAAGCCGCGAGCGCCCGGGTGGACATTTCGCGCCGATATCGAGGTTCGCGACGCGCTGTGAGCGCCCTGGCGGGCGCTGAGTGCCGATCACGCGCCATTTTCGGCACTCAATCCCCTCAGGGACGCCCCCCGTCGGCGACATCGCCGCGTTTTCGGCACCCAGTGTCCACACGGATGCAAGCCGGCCTCCCCCGAGACCCGGATGGCGGGACGGTCGAACGCGACCGCCCCGCCGGGACCGCACAATCGTCGGTGCGGGATGCCGAGGCGCCCTAGCGGACGATCCGAATGCTGATCGGGTAGCGGTAGTACTCGCCGCGGTTGGCGGCCGCCGAGGCCTGGATCTGGAAGATCAGCGCGATGATCGCGCCGACGAACCACGCGGGGAGCACGATCAGGAATCCGAAGCCGAGCGTCACGACGCCCGCGATCAACCCGCCGAAGAACGTGATCATGACGGTCAACTGGAAGTTGACCGATTCCTTGCCGTGGTGGTCGACCAGGAGGCTGCGGTCCTTTCCGACCAGCCAGAACACGAGCGCGCCGACGATGCCGGGGATGCCGATGAACCACGAGAGGAGCGCGGACAGGTGCGCCCACATCGCGAGAGTGCGCGCGGTCGTCTCCAGCATGGGTTCGGGAGCGGGTGGCGCCTGGGGCGCGGGGGGAGCCGTGGGCGCGGACGAGGGAGAAGGCTTCTTATTCGGTGTCGATTTCGAGGTTTCTGCCATACCCCGAGACTCGCATAAACGGCCAGGGCCCCGCATCGGCCCGGGGGACGATACGGGGCCCTGATGTTTGTCAGGGTGCCGCGACTACTTGACGAGGCGAATGTTGAACGGGTACCGGTACTGCTCGCCCTTGTTCGCGGCCATGCCGCCGAGGATCGCGAAGACCAGCACCGCGATCGATACGGCCGGGAGGAGCAGGAATCCGATGATGACGACCATGAGGATCGCCGACACGACCGCGGCAATGGTCGCCGTGATCCCGAAGTTCAGGGCTTCCTTACCCTGATCGTCGATGAACGCGCTCTTGTCCTTGCCGATGAGCCAGAAGATCAGCGGGCCGATGAAACCCAGGACGATGATGCTGAGGTGGGCGAGCATCGCCTGAGTTCGCTCGTCCGCCGTCGGTGTTTCAGCCATGTGTTTTCACCACTTTGATCTCGATGGGATAGGACGATGGCACTCCCCGACGCACCGCGCTGTATGCCTGAAGGCACAGCACCACGGACGATGCGACGACTGCCAACTGTCCAACTGTACCGAGAAAGCCCACGAACGGAACAAGTACGCGGATGGCCGTCGACGCGGCGAAGGCCGCGAGGACGAGCACGCCGAAGTTGGTCGCGCGAGCGGCCTCGCGCGCGACGAACGCGTCGCGGTCGCGGCGGATCCACCAGATCGCGTAGGGGATCACGGGGCCGATGATCGCGCCCAGCTGCGCGATCTCGGCCGCCTGCGTGCTCGTCGTCGCGAGTTCGTCGTGGGTCATCGTTCCTCCGGTGCCACGCTAGCGGTTCGCCGGCGCGTCCGGGGCTCGCGATACGATTAGCACTCAGGACCCGTGAGTGCCAACCGGGAGGTGACCCATGCTCGAGGAACGACGACGCGCGGTGCTGCACGCCATCGTCGAGGGTTACGTCGCCACGAGCGAGCCCGTGGGGTCCCGCGCGCTCGCGAACGATCGTCACCTCGGGGTCTCGCCCGCGACCATCCGCAACGACATGGCCGCGCTGGAGGAGGAGGGGCTCATCGCCCAGCCCCACACGTCGGCCGGGCGCATCCCCACGGACAAGGGGTACCGTTCCTTCGTCGACCACCTCGCCGCCACCGCGCTCCCCGAGCCTCAGCGGCGCGCGATCTCCACGTTCCTCAGCGACGCCGTCGACCTCAGCGACACCGTCGAACGATCGGTCCGGCTCCTCAGCCAGCTCACGCGCCAGGTGGCCGTAGTGCAGTACCCGTCGGTACGGGAGGCGAAGGTCCGGCGCGTCGAGCTCGTGAGGATGGGGCAGGAGCGGGCGCTCGTGGTGGTCGTGTCCGCCGACGCCCGGGTCGAGCAGAGCACGGTCGCGCTCGGCGAGGAGCCCGCCGACGACGCCTTCGAGCGCGCGGCGCGCGAGGTCAACGAGGCCACCGAGGGGCTCGGCCCCGCCGCCGCCGAGAAGGCGCTCGGCGAATGGGTCCGCCGTCCACGACAGGTCGCGTGGGCCCAGGCGGTCGCCGACGCCGTGGTCGCCTCCGCGAAGGGCGGCACCATCGAGAAGGTCGTCTTCTCGGGGACGTCCAACCTGGCGCGAGCGGACGCGGGCCTCGAGCAGGACGCGATCGGGGGTGTTCTCGAGGCGATCGAGGAACAAGTAGTGCTACTCCGTCTGTTGCACGAGATGGCGCTCGACGCGACGGACGTCGCGGTGCGCATCGGCGGCGAGACCCACAGCGAGGCCCTCGCGAAGACGTCGATCGTCGCCGCGGGGTACGGATCGCCGGGCGGCGAGACGGCCCTCCTCGGGTCGCTCGGACCGACCCGCATGGACTATCCGGGGACGATGGCAGCCGTACGCGCCGTGGCGCGTTACCTGACAAGAGTGGTGGAGACGTGACGGACTACTACGAGGTTCTCGGTGTTCGCCGCGACGCGACCCCCGACGAGATCAAGAAGGCGTACCGCAAGCTCGCCCGCGAGTTGCACCCCGACACGGGCGGCGGCGGCGACGAGGAGCGCTTCAAAGCCGTGTCGCAGGCCTACGAGGTGCTGTCGACGCCCGAGAAGAAGGCGCGCTACGACGCCGGGGTCGACCCGAGCGGGCGTGGCGGACCGGCGGGGTTCGGATTCGAGGACATCTTCCAGACCTTCTTCGGGGGCGGGGGCGGGGCCCGACGCGGCCCGGTCTCCCGGACGCAGCGGGGCGGGGACACGCTCGTGCACGCGGAGGTGACGCTCGAGGAGGCGACCTTCGGCGTCGCCCGCGACATCACGGTCAACCTCGCCGACCCGTGCGAGACGTGCGAGGGGACCTGCTGCGCGCCGGGAACCAAGCCGAAGACCTGCCCGTCGTGCAACGGGACGGGCGTCATCCAGCGCGTGGCGCGTTCGCTGCTCGGGCAGGTCATGTCGACCTCGCCGTGCCCCACCTGCGGCGGGTACGGGACGATGATCGAGAACCCCTGCCCCGACTGCTCGGGCCAGGGACGCACCCACTCGAAGCACACCATCACGGTGGACATTCCCGCCGGCGTCGAGACCGGCACGCGCATCCGGCTCGCGAGCTACGGGGACGCCGGACCCGGTGGGGGCACGCGCGGCGACCTCTACGTCGAGATACGCGAGAAGGGCCATAAGTCGTTCGAACGCCGCGGGAACGACCTGCACTGCACCGTCGAGATCCCCATGACGGCGGCCGCCCTCGGGACGGTCCTCGAGGTCGAGACGTTCGACGGCATGCGCGAGGTGGACGTCAAGCCCGGGACGAACTCGGGGGAGACGGTCAAGCTCAAGGGGCTGGGCGTGGGGCACCTCCAGCGCAACGGCCGCGGCGACCTCTTCGTGCACCTCGACGTCCAGACGCCGACGGGCCTGACGTCCGAGCAGGAGGAGTTGATGAAGCGGCTGGCCGAGCTCCGGGGCGAGGAGCGTCCCGAGGCTCGCCTCGCGCCCGTCAACGCGGGGCTGTTCTCGAGGCTGCGCGGGGCGTTCGGCGGGCAGCGGTGACCGACCCGGTCTTCGTCTCGCCCGACGCCGCGCGCGTCGCCCCGGGCGGCGTCGTCGCGCTCTCCGGAACGGAGGCGAAGCACGTCGCCGTCCAGCGCCTCGCCGCCGGCGAGCGGATCGACGTCGTCGACGGTCACGGGCGACGGGCGGTCGGCGTGATCGAGGACGCGGGGCTCGACGTCGTCACGGTCCGCGTCGAGAGCGTCTCGACCGACGAGGATCCGGAGCTCGTGCTCGTCCAGGCGCTCGCCAAGGGCGGGCGCGACGAGGACGCGATCGAGGCGGCGACGCAGCTGGGGGCGACCCGCGTGATCCCGTGGGCCGCGGAACGTTCGATCGTCAAGTGGTCCGGTCCCAAGGAGGACAAGGCGCGCGCGTCGTGGCGGGACCGGGTCACGGCGGCCGCGAAGCAGTCGCGGAGGGCGCGCATTCCCGAGGTGGACGCCCTGGTGACCACCGCGAATCTCGCCGGACTCGTCGCGGAGGCGACGCGCCGTGGGGCGCTCGTCCTCGTGCTCCACGAATCGGCCACCGCGCCCCTCGCCCTACCCTCCCGCCCCGGCGAGCCGCTCGAGCCCCTGTGGGTGCTCGTGGGACCCGAGGGCGGGATCGCGGACGGCGAGCTCGCAGCCCTCACCGCCGCGGGCGGCGTCGCCACCCGGCTCGGCCCCTACGTGCTGCGCTCCTCCCAGGCCGGCCCCGCCGCCATCGCCGCCGCCGCCGCTCTTCGCGGCGCCTGGGCCGCCCCGTCGTCGGCGCTCTAGGCTGTGCACGTGAAAGGCTAGACACATGAGCGACAACGACTGCCTGTTCTGCCGGATCGTCGCCGGCGAGATCCCGTCGACGACCGTGCTCGAGACCGAGAGCGTCGTCGCGTTCCGCGACATCGCGCCCGAGGCGCCCACCCACGTGCTCGTCGTGCCCCGTTCCCACCACGCGGACGTCACGGCCGTCGCCGCGGCCGAGCCCGCGCTGCTCGCGGAGATGATCGAGGTCGCGCAGAAGGTCGCGGACGACGAGTGCGGCGGCGAGTTCCGGCTGGTGTTCAACGTGGGCGCGAAGGCGGGTCAGACCGTGTTCCACGCGCACGCCCACGTGCTCGGAGGCACGGAGATGGGGCGCGTCCTTCCGTGAGCGAACCCGTGGTGGTCGTCGTGGACGACGCCTCGACCATGACCGAGCTCCTGGGCTCCGGCGACGCCGTGATGCGCGAGGTCGAGGCGGCGTTCCCCCACGTCGCGATCCACGTGCGCGGCAACCGCATCTCGCTGTCCGGCGACGAGGCCGGGGTCGCCGCGGCGGCCGCGACCATCGACGAACTCCGCTCCCTGATCGACTCCGGGGTCGAGCTCACCCCCGACGTCGCGCGCCGCGCGGCCGGAATGGTCGAAGAGCCTCGCGCGGCGACGGGGGAGCGGCCGACGGCCGCGCTCACCCGCTCGATCCTGTCGCACCGGGGCAAGACGATCCGGCCGAAGACGGCCGGGCAAGCCGCGTACGTCGCGGCCATCGACGCCCACACCATCACGTTCGGGATCGGGCCCGCCGGCACCGGGAAGACGTATCTCGCGATGGCGCAGGCCGTCGCCGCGCTCCAGGCGAAGAGGGTCACGCGGATCCTCCTCACGCGGCCTGCCGTGGAGGCGGGCGAGCGGCTCGGTTACCTCCCGGGCACGCTGTCGGAGAAGATCGACCCGTACCTCCGCCCGCTGTACGACGCTCTGCACGACATGGTGGACTCCGAGTCCATCCCGCGGCTCATCGAGTCGGGGATCATCGAGGTGGCGCCCCTCGCGTACATGCGGGGCCGGACCCTCAACGACGCGTTCGTGATCCTCGACGAGGCGCAGAACACCACGCGCGAGCAGATGAAGATGTTCCTTACGCGGCTCGGATTTGGGTCGACGATGGTGGTCACGGGGGACGTGACCCAGACGGACATCCCCGCGGGGACGGACTCCGGACTGATCGTCGCGCGCGACCTTCTCGGAGGCATCGACGACATCGCCGTCTGCACGTTCGGCGCCGAGGACGTGGTGCGTCACCGCCTTGTCGGCGAGATCGTGACGGCCTACGCCAAGGACGACGCGCGCCGCAGCTCCCGGCCGAGGAAGGGCGCGTCGTGATCGAGGTCAACAACGAGTCCGACGCGACGATCGACGAGGTCGAGTTCGCGGAGCTCGGCGGGTTCGTCCTGAAGCAGATGCGCATCGCGGACGGCGCGGAGCTCGCGATCCTCTTCGTCGGAACCCGGGCGATGGAGGACCTCCACGTGCGCTGGATGGGCGAGCCGGGGCCGACCGACGTCCTCTCGTTTCCGATGGACGAGCTTCGTCCCGGCACGGAGGACGAGCCCACCCCGGCCGGCCTCCTCGGCGACGTCGTCATCTGCCCCGCCGTGGCGGTGGAGCAGGCGCGGGTCGCCGGGCACTCCGCCGAGGAGGAGATGCTGCTCCTCGCGACGCACGGCATCCTGCACCTGCTGGGCTACGACCACGCCGAGCCGGCGGAGGAGAAGGAGATGTTCGACCTCCAGCGCCGCCTCCTGCTGACGTTCCTCGCGCAGCGATGACGGCGACGGCGATCGGCTGGCTCGCGGGCGTCTGGGTCGCGGGCGTGCTCGCGTCCGCGTGCCTCCACGCGTTGATCGCCGCGTTCGAGCAGCTCCCGTCCGCGGAGGAGCGCGTCCTCGCCTCCGGACGACGCCCGGACGGCCGCCGCACGATCGTCGCCTGGCTCTCGACGGACCCCGAGCACACGGCCAATTCGGCCTCCGTCGCCTACGCGATGGCGGAGCCGGTCGCGCTCGTCGCGCTCGCGTTCCTCACGTGGGACGTCGCCGACCGGCTCGAGGTCCCGTGGTGGGCGGGCGCGATCGCGGCCGCGCTCGTCGGCGGCTTCGTCGCGCTCGTCCTCGTGCGCGCCGTCCCGCGACAGGTCGCCCGGGCCCATCCGCTCGGGACGGTACGCGTCCTCGGCCCCCTTGCCGCGCCCCTCATCGTGGCGTCGGCGCCGGTCCGGGCCGTCGTCCCCGCGCTCCGCCGCCCGCCGCTCGCGGAGGCGAGCGACGTCGTCGAGCAGGCGTCCACCGCCCTCGACGCGGACGAGGTGGAGCTCGTCCGCTCCGTCGTCGAGCTCGGCAACCGGCTCGTCCGCGAGGTGATGGTGCCGCGCACGGACATGATCACCGTCGCGTCGGGGGAGAGCGCCAGCGACGCCATGCGCCTGTTCCTCCGCTCGGGCCGGTCGCGCCTGCCGGTGATCGGTTCCGGGGTGGACGACCTGGTGGGCGTGCTCTACCTCAAGGACCTGCTCGCGGCGACGTGGGACAACGAGGCCGCGCTCGCGCGGCCGGTCGACGAGCTCTCCCGGCCGCCCGTGTACGTCCCGGAGTCGCTCCCGGTCGACGACCTTCTGCGCCGGATGCAGAGCGACGCCACGCACATCGCGATCGTCGTCGACGAGTTCGGGGGCGTCGCGGGGCTCGTGACGATCGAGGACGCGCTCGAGGAGATCGTGGGCGAGATGCAGGACGAGCACGACCAGGCGCTGCCCGAGCCCGTCGAGCTTCCCGACGGCGGCTACCGGGTTCCCGCGCGCATGCCCCTGGACGAGTTGGGGGAACTGTTCGGCGTCGAGATCGACGACGAGGACGTGGAGACTGCCGCGGGCCTCCTGGCGAAGGCGCTCGGGCGCGTCCCGATCGCGGGTTCGTGCGCGACCGCGCACGGGCTCGAGCTGACGGCGGCGGGCACGCGGGGACGCCGTAAGCGCCTCGCGTGGATCGACGTGGCGCGGGTCGAGGAGCCGTCCGATGACTGAGTACCGCAGTGGGTTCGCCTGCTTCGTCGGCCGCCCCAACGCCGGCAAGTCGACGCTCACCAACGCGCTCGTCGGCACCAAGGTCGCGATCACCGCGAATCAGCCCCAGACGACGCGACGCGCGATCCGCGGCATCGTGCACCGCCCGGACGCGCAGCTCGTTCTCGTCGACACCCCGGGACTCCACCGCCCCCGTACGCTGCTGGGCGAACGCCTCAACGACGTCGTCCGCGAGACCCTCGCGGAGGTCGACGTCATCGGCTTCTGCCTACCCGCGAATGAGAAGACGGGGCCCGGCGACCAGTGGATCGCGCGCGAGCTCGCGCAGATGCGCGCCCCCGTCGTCGCGATCGTCACCAAGACCGACCTGATCCCGCGGCCCGCGCTCGCGGAGCGCCTCATCGCGGTCGATCAGCTCGGGGAGTGGGCGGAGATCGTGCCGGTGTCCGCGAAGAGCGGCGAGCAGGTGGACGTGCTCGCCGACGTGATCGTCGGGCGCCTCCCCGAGGGCCCGCCGATGTACCCCGCGGGGGACCGGACGGACGAGCCACAGGCGGTCACGATCGCGGAGCTCATCCGGGAGGCCGCGCTCGAGGG
This sequence comes from uncultured Actinomycetota bacterium, assembly GCA_963823015.1. Classification (GTDB taxonomy): domain Bacteria; phylum Actinomycetota; class Actinomycetes; order Actinomycetales; family Demequinaceae; genus JAFGBM01. Next base: position 468,977 of record CAWGJW010000004.1, read on the forward strand.
TGTGCGGGACGAGCTGCCGCACTCGCTCGCCGTGATGGTCGAGGAGATCACCCCGCGCGAGCCGGTCGACGGCGCTTCGCCCGTGGTCGACGTCTCCGCGACGATCTTCGTCGAGCGCGACTCCCAGAAGGGCATCGTCATCGGGCATCGGGGCTCGCGGCTGAAGGACGTCGGCACGCGCGCCCGCCGCGGGATCGAGGAGCTCCTCGGGACGCGCGTCTACCTCGACATTCGGGTGAAGGTCGCCAAGGACTGGCAGCGCGACCCCAAGCAGCTCGGGCGTCTGGGGTTCTGACGCCCGCCCCGCACGCGCCAAGACCTCCTGGCGGTGGATTTGTGCCGGTTCTACGCGGGAAGCGGCACGAATCCACCGCCAGCGCGACCGGTCCTACCCGGCCCGGATCTGCAACTCGACCCACGTCTGCCCGTCGGACGTCGCGTCCTGGCGCACGGTCACCCCGTCGAGGAGCTGGTCCGGCGTGACGTCCGCGGTCGCGTCGACGTCCCAGACGTTGCCGCCCAGGTAGCCGGGGCCGGTGGTCACGTCGCAGGTCCAGTGGCCGTCGGCATCCCGCTGGTTGGTGCGGTACGTCGCGTGGCCCTCGACGCGGATCGGCTTGCCGTGCGAGACCTCGATCGTTCCCGTGTACGGCTTGGCGTATATCGTCGCGCTCTGGCCGCTGCCGCACGCGCTGTACCCGTCGTCGGTCATCTGCCAGCCGCCGCTCGCCAGGCGGTCGACCCAGGCGGAGTCGACGGCCGGGTCGAGCGCCTGCGGGTAGGCGCCGGGGACGTACGGCGACCGCACCCAGATGTTCGAGTACGCGGTGAAGGAGTAGTCGAAGCCCTGGCTCCGCATGCCCTGGATCATCCCGTGGACGGGAACGGAGACGGGGTCGGTCGAGAAGTCGTGGCCGTCGGTCGTGTTCCATCCGGTCGGGCCGAAGACCGGCACGATGTCGCCCGCGTCGTCGCGTACCTCGACGCGGTACGACGCCCCGGCGCAGAGGCCGTGGATGGTCGCCGTCCAGCGGGGTCCGGCGGGTTCGAGCGTGACCGAGCGTGGGGCCGGGGCGGCGCCGACGTGGCACAGCGGCTCGCGCGGATCGCCCGAGACGAACGAGAGGTGAAGGGGCATCGGCGCGTCGGCGTGGTGGAGCCCGACGCTCACGGCGACGTCGACGCCGTTGCGCAGGGCGAGCGCCCACGCCATGTGGGGCTGCGACGTCGAGACGTCGACGTACGGGTAGTCGGGGGTCTGGGGGCCGGTCGAGCCGTACCGGGAGTCGCCGACGGAGTAGGACGTGCGTCCGTTGCCGGGCGCCGCGTCGTAGCTGACGCGGAGGGCGAGGTCGCCCGCGCTGTGCCCGTCGACGTTGGGCAGCGGCACCATCGCCATCTCGGGGTCGCGCGGCACGCAGGTCCCGTGGCATCGGGGGTCGACGCGGAGGATGCTCCGGAGGTGGTCGCTCCCCCCGGTCGGCGTCGCGAGCGTCACGTCGATCGGTATCCCGTAGTGCACGATGCCGGTGATCCCGGTCATGTCCGTGCAGAGGGCGCGGTTCGCGTCGGGCCACGTGGTGCCGGACGGGCTGAAGCCGGCGTCGAGGCCGACCGAGCATTCCGTCGAACTGCCGGGAAGGTGGCCTCCGGGCCGGATCGCCCGGACGTGGGCGCCGCCGATCGTGCTTCCGTCGAGCGTGCCCGAGGTGTCGACGAAGTCGACGACGTCGAGGCTCACGTGATACGCCTCCGCGATGCCGACGGGGATGGCCTCGACGGCGACCGGTCGTGGGTGGCCGGGGTCTCCGCGGTCGTCCATCCAGAACAGGCAGACCGTGTAGTCGGTGCCCGTCTCGAGCGTGAAGTCGCTCGTCAGCGAGAGGTTCTGGTTGGGCAGGTACGGGTAGTCGGGGGCGTTCACCACGGAGTCCGGCAGGGTCTCCTGGGTGAGCGGAACGCCCACGATGTCGCCGTCGGGGAGCGCGTGCGACGGATCCATGAGGGACGCGTCGCAGACGCCGCCCGAACCCGGAGTGTCCCCGCCCGCAGGGATGGCCACCATCGCGATGTACTGGTCGCTCGGCGCGAGCGCGTTGACGAGGATCCGGTCGACGCCGTCGGGGAGCACGACCGTCGGGCGGCGGGTGTGGCCCGGCACCGCTCCGGACGCGTCCGCGACGCGGGCCGTGAGGGGGGCGTCGGCCGGGTAGACGAAGCTCTGGGTCGGGTCGGAGCTGTCGGTGAACGTCGCCTGGATCCGGTATTCACCGGGCGCGAGGCCGTGGATCACGTGGCACACGTCGATCCACTGCTCGGGGTCCGTGGGGGACGAGGAACCGCTCGCGGCCCACGTGTTCCAGGCGTCCTCCGAGGGCCCGGCGGTCGTAAACGTGTCGGAGTCCGTCGTCCACGCGGCGCCGTCGGCGTGCGAGTACGAGAGCTCGATGCTCGCGGGGCGGTTGACCGTCAGCCCGACGAGGAGGTCGCCCGGGGCAAGGTCCTGAGCGGGGCACTCCGGGAAGTACGGGAACGGGGCCGTCCCGGGCGCCGCGGGGGAGAGGGCGACCATTCCGTCCATGGGGGGCAGCGAGTCGAGGGCGAGGACCGTGCCGCCGACGCCGTCGGGGCAGGTCGCGGGCGGCGAGTCGCCGGCGCACAGGTCGACGACGCCCCCGTCGCCGGGCGATCCGCCCGACGGGCTCGTCGGGACGCCGCCCGCAGGGGCCGGCGCGGCGTCCGAACCGGTCGACGGCGTCGGCGAGGCGGCCGCCGGAAGGTCCGGGGCGTAGGCGACGTACGGCGAGCCGCTGTCCTGGTTCTCCTTGGCCCAGCGCTGCGCCGCCGTCGCCGCGTCGCCCGTGTACGAGAAGGGGACGACGACGCCGACGGACGCGGGCCCCGAGCCGGGGGCCGGTGTGCCCGAGTCGCCTCGGCCGGCGAGGCCGACGGCGCCGTACGCCGCGGAGGCGGCCACCGCGAAGGCCGCGGCGGGAACGATGAATCGTGTGGTGCGCATCAGTACAGGCACCCCCCGCCGTCGCTCGTGACGGTGACGTGGACCGTCGTTGTGGTCGTGTTGCCGGCGGCGTCCTTCGCGGTGATCGTGACCGCGACCGAGACGGTCTCGTGGCCGCCGAGGGTGTTCGCGGCGATCGGCCCGAACGTCGCCGTGTAGACGCCGCCGCCCGCGGGCGACATCGTCTTCGTCACCGGCGTCCCCTTGAGCGTCCATGAGGCCTTGACGGAGGCGACGCCCTTGTTGTCCGTGACGTGCGCGGTGAGCGTCGCCTGCTTCGGCGGGGTGCAGAAGCCGGGGTCGTAGACCGTGCCGGGCGTAACCGCCGCGTTAGAGATCACGGGCTTCGCGGTGTCCCCGGCGGGCTTCGTCGGGGGCTTCGGCTTCGGGGGCGTGGTCGTGTGCGTGGGGGTCGACGACGGCGCGGGCGTCGGGCTGGGGCTCGGCGTCGCGACCGTGACGTCTCCGCTCGTCGCGCACCCGAGCTCGGGCAGGTTCGAGGCGTCGGCGTCGGCGGTGACGTAACGCGACGCGACGAACACGGTTCCGCCGTCGCCGCGGACGTTGCGGACGGCGTAGGCGCCGTCGGCGCGCCCGACGATGTAGACGCGGTCGCCCTGGTCGAGGGACCCGACCTCGCCGGCGCCGGGACAGGCGTACACGGGCACGTGCGCGAGAGCCGTGCCCTCGGCGGGTCCGCCGTGGGCGAGCGCGATCCCGCCGCCGATGAGCACGCCCGCGACGCCCGCGATCGTCGCGGGCAGGGCGGCCGACAGCCCCGAAGGGCCGCCTCCGCCCTTCGGGGTGCGCGGCTGGCCGCCGCGGCCGGGGTCGTGGGGACCGTCGCCCGGTCCGTGCCCGCCGCGCCAACGCGACATGATGCGTTCCGTGACCGTCGGGGCGTCGACGGGGCGCGGGGGAATCTCGCGCGCCAGCGCGTCGCGAAGTTGTTCGTCGATCGTCACGATGCACCTCCGACGTGATCGGCGAGCGCGGCTCGGCCGCGATGCAGTTGGGTCTTGACGGTGCCCGGGGAGACGCCGAGCGAGGAGGCGATGTCCGCGACGGAGGTGTCGAGATAGTAGTGCATCAGCACGATCTGTCGCTGGCGTTCGGGCAGCGCGTCGACGGCGACCATGAGGGCCGAGCGTTCGGCGACGTCGGCGGTCGGGTCCTCGGGCGAGGGAACGTCGAGGCGTCCGACGGCCCGTCGCTCCGCGCTCGTCCGACGCTGGAGGTCGCGTCGCCGGTTGATGGCGACGGTGGTCACCCAGGCGCGGAGGTTCGTGGGGAGGGGATCGGCGTCGAGGACCTTGATCAGCGCGTCCTGGACCGCGTCCTCCGCGCCGTCGTCGGAACGGGTCGCCGCGGCGACCGCCGCGACCACGCGAGGGTAGTCCGCCGCCACGAAGGCGCGGACAATCTCCTCCACCTCGGGTTCACTACGCATCCCCCGTGATGATAGGTGCCTCGCGCTCTTGGTTTCCACTCCCATGCCGTTGAGACGAGACACGGGGGCGACTCGGTTGACACGGTGTTGACGCCGTGCGGCACGCGCGCGCTCGTTCGCGCGCGCTGGCTAGCGCCCGCCGCGCCTGCCCGAGGCGGAGCGGGAGAAGTCGGCGACGCTTCGGGTGCGGACGCCGGCCTGACGCGCGCGGGGCGCCCCGGAGCGTCCCCGGCCGCGTCCGCCGCCCGCGCTAGACGAGCGGCGCGGGGTTCCCGCCCGTGACCCACCCGTCGTCGGGGCGACGTACGGCACGTGCGCCGCCCGTTCGCCGATCAGGGCGCTCACCTCGGGAGAACCCGCGTGCACCCTCAGGGGCGTCGCGGTGATCGAGGCCTTCCGGAGCAGCGCGTTCGTGTCGCGGCGCTGCTCGGGGAGGACCAGCGTGACCACGTCGCCCGCGGCGCCGGCGCGCGCCGTACGGCCGGAGCGGTGCAGGTACGCCTTGTGCTCGGTGGGCGGGTCGACGTGGACCACGAGCTGGACATCGTCCACGTGGACGCCGCGCGCCGCGACGTCCGTCGCGACGAGTACGCGGACCGTGCCGGCGCCGAAGGCCGCGAGGTTCCGGTCGCGGGCCCCCTGGGCAAGGTTGCCGTGGAGGTCGACCGCGGGGATCCCGCTCTGGTTGAGCTGCTTCGCGAGCTTCTTCGCGTGGTGCTTGGTGCGCATGAAGAGGATGCGTCGGCCCTGGCCGGAGGCGAGCGCGTTGATCATGTCGCGCTTCGCGTCGACGCCGTCCAGGTGGAAGACGTGGTGCGTCATCTGCGCGACGGGCGAGTTCTCCTCGTCGACGGAGTGGGTGAGCGGGTTCGTCAGGAAGCGCTTGACGATGGTGTGGACCCCGTTGTCGAGGGTTGCGCTGAAGAGCATGCGCTGGCCGCGGGCCGGGGTGGCGCTGAGGATGCGGGTGACCCCGGGCAGGAAGCCGAGGTCGGCCATGTGATCCGCCTCGTCGATCACGGTGACCTCGACGGCGTCGAGGCTGACGTGGCGCTGCTTCATGAGGTCCTCGAGCCGGCCGGGGCAGGCGACGACGATCTCGGCGCCGCCGCGGAGCGCGGAGACCTGGCGGTTCTGGGGGACGCCGCCGAAGATCGTCATCGTCGTCATGCCGTACGCGCGGGCGAGCGGCCTCAGGACGGCGTCGATCTGGGTGGCGAGCTCGCGCGTGGGCGCGAGGATGAGGCCGCGGGGGTGACCCGGGACGGAACGTCCCGCGGTGCGCGCCGCGAGGCGGGCGACGAGGGGGAGGGCGAACGCGAGCGTCTTGCCCGACCCCGTCTTGCCGCGCCCGAGGATGTCGCGCCCGGCGAGGGCGTCGGGAAGGGTGGCCTCCTGGATGGGGAAGGCCGTGGTCTTGCCGTCCGCCGCGAGGGCGGTGAGGAGCGGCCGGGGCACGCCGAGCGCGCCGAAGGTCATGTCAGTCAAGAGAGGTGGTGCCTTTCAGGGCATCGTGTCGGGGCGGGCGTAGCCCGCTGTCACACCGACCATGGTGGCGAAGGCGGCAGGTGCCGCATCCGTTCGCCGAAGAAGAGGTCTACGAGCCTGGCGGCTGCGAGGGCGGCCTAGGCGAGAAGTAAAGCGATCTGCGACGCGGTGGTCCCCGGGAGGGGCTCACCAAGGGTCAACGGTAGCACGCGTCTCGCAAGCGGTGCGCGACCGGTGCGCGCCAGTCCGCGCCAGTCCGCACCAGTCCGCACCTTCCGTTCGCACCCAGTCCGAGCCCTCCGTTCGCGCCAGTCCGAGCCTTCCGTTCGCACGGTCGGTGGTGCCGATGTGATGAATGGGGCACGTGGTGCCTCCAATCTGTTCACTCGCGCCACTCGTGCACCGCGCCCCGTGCGGAGCGCGGCGTCGGCGGCGACGATGACGCAGAATCGACGATTGCGCTACCCTGATCCCATGCGTGCACTCTCGCTGCTCCTTCTCTGCCGCGACGAGGCCTACTAGGCCGAATCCTCGTCGCGGAGGTTGGTGTGCCGGCCACCAGGCCCCACCAGAGACGAAGGATTCGAGATGAAGCACGACGACCAGGTTCGCGAGGCGCAGAAGCCCTCGGCGATGCCCATCCACAAGTACCGCCCGTTCACGCCCATCGACCTGCCCGACCGCACCTGGCCGGGCAAGCGGATCGAGAAGGCGCCGCGGTGGCTCTCCACCGACCTGCGGGACGGCAACCAGGCCCTCATCGAGCCGATGAACCCCGCGCGCAAGCGCCGCATGTTCGACCTGTTGGTGAAGATGGGCTACAAGGAGATCGAGGTGGGCTTCCCGGCCGCCTCGCAGACGGACTTCGACTTCGTCCGCTCGATCATCGAGGACGGCGCCATCCCTGCGGACGTGACCATCTCCGTCCTCACCCAGGCGCGAACCGACCTCATCGAGCGCACGGTCCAGAGCGTCGTCGGCGCGCCGCGCGCGACCATCCACATGTACAACGCGACGTCGCCGCTGTTCCGCGAGGTGGTCTTCCGCAACGACAAGGCGGCGACCAAGGAGCTCGCGACGGCCGGGACGCTCGACGTCATGGCGTTCACCGAGAAGATCCTCCCGGACGAGACGATCGTGGGCTACGAGTACTCGCCCGAGATCTTCATCGACACCGAGCTGGAGTTCGCGCTCGAGGTGTGCGAGGCCGTCGGCGGCCTGTGGCAGCCCGAGGCGGGGCGCGAGATCATCTATAACCTGCCCGCGACCATCGAGCGCGCCACCCCGAACGTCTACGCGGACCAGATCGAGTGGATGAGCCGCCACGTCTCGAACCGCGAGCACGTGGCGATCTCGCTCCACCCGCACAACGACCGCGGCTGCGCCGTGGCCGCCGCGGAGCTCGGCGTCATGGCGGGCGCGGACCGCGTCGAGGGCTGCCTCTTCGGCCAGGGCGAGCGGACCGGGAACGTCGACCTGGTGACGCTCGGGACTCAACCTGTTCAGCCAGGGCATCGACCCGATGATCGACTTCTCCGACATCGACGAGGTGCGCCGCACCGTCGAGTACTGCACCCAGATGGACGTCCACCCGCGCCACCCGTACGGCGGCGACCTGGTGTACACGTCGTTCAGCGGCTCGCACCAGGACGCGATCAAGAAGGGCTTCGAGGCACAGGAGAAGAAGGCGGCCGCGGCGGGGCTGACGGTCAACGACATCCTCTGGGAGATGCCGTACCTTCCGGTCGACCCGAAGGACGTGGGCCGCACCTACGAGGCCGTGATCCGCGTCAACTCGCAGTCCGGCAAGGGCGGCATCGCGTACCTGCTCAAGACGGACCGGCACCTGGACCTGCCGCGCCGGCTGCAGATCGAGTTCGCGCGCGTCGTGCAGAGGGCGACCGACGCGATGGGTACCGAGGTCACGTCGGACCAGCTGTGGGAGATTTTCGCCGACGAGTACCTCCCGGCCACGGACGACGCCAAGCGCTGGGGCCGGTTCCGGCTCGCCGGGACGCGCACGGCGTCGACGGACGACGGGCCCGATTCGTTGGAGGCGGACCTCGTCGACAACGGCGAGACGGTCACGGTCCAAGGCGTCGGTAGCGGGCCGGTGGACGCGTTCGTCCACGCGCTCCACTCCCGAGGCGTCGAACTCGAGGTCCTGGACTACGCGGAGCACGCGATGAGCGAGGGCGGCGACGCCCAGGCCGCCGCGTACGTGGAGTGCCAGATCGGCGACGAGATCTTCTGGGGCGTCGGAATCGACCCGTCGATCACGACGGCGACGCTCCGGGCCGTGATCTCGGCGGTGAACCGCGCCGGGCGGTAGGGGCCAGCGTTCGTCCCGTGGCACGTGCGGCTATGCCGAGGCGATCCCGAGGCACTCATCCGCCGCGAGGCGTCCCGGCGCCCAGGATCGCGCCGAACGCGATCCTCGACCGGAGCTCGCGCTCGACGACGGGCGCGGTGGTCGCAGGACGGCGCCGGGTCGATCGTGGGCGCTCGTGCGTCGCTCCGTACGAGGCGGCCGCAGCTCGTCTACCACCTCGCCGGGCTGCCCGAGAGCGGTGCAGACGCGGGCGCCAGGCCGCGCTAGGTCGCACGGCGAGTCCGCTCGAGGACTCGCGTTGCTCCGACGCTACGCTCCTATGCGAACGACGACGCGGGCGCGTGGGCTACGGCGCTCTACTGAGCACCGACGTGACCGCGGGGCGCGCGCTCGGGCGGCGCCAGCGTCGCTCCGACGGCCGGACCGGCGGGAGACAATGGACCGTGCCCACGTACCGCGACGAGGCGATCGTCCTCCGCACCCACAAGCTGGGGGAGGCGGACCGCATCATCACGATGCTGACGCGCGCCCACGGCAAGGTGCGCGCCGTCGCGAAGGGGGTGCGGCGCACGTCGTCCCGGATCGGCTCGCGCCTCGAGCCGTTCATGGTCGCGGACGTCCAGCTCTACGAGGGCCGCAACCTCGACGTCGTGAACCAGGTGGAGACCATCCAGCCGTTCGCCGCGCGCATCGCCGAGGACTACCCGCTCTTCACGGCCGCGACCGCGATGGTCGAGACGGCCGACAAGCTCGTGGACCACGAGAAGGAGCCCGCGCTCCAGCAGTACCGGCTCCTGCGCGGCGGCCTCAACTCGCTCGCGGGCCGCGAGCACGCGGCCGGGCTCGTCCTCGACGCCTACCTGCTGCGCGTCGCTCGCCGTCGCCGGGTGGGCGCCCGAGCTTCGACGACTGCGCGAGCTGCGGCAAGCCCGGCCCGCACCGCGCCTTCAACGCCGCGGGGGGCGGGGCCGTGTGCGAGGACTGCCGCCCGTCGGGCGCCGCGGCCCCGGCTCCCGAGACGTTCCTCCTGCTCTCCTCGCTCGTCGAGGGCGACTGGGCCGTGGCCGACGCGTCGGACGAGCGGCACCGGCGCGAGGCCGCCGGGCTTGTCGCCGCGTACGCGCAGTTCCACCTGGAGCGCAAGGTCAGGAGCCTCGGTATGGTGGACCGGACCGACGACGCGCCCGGAGGCGAGGCCGCATGACCCCGCCCGCCTCCCGTACCCGCACCCGTCGGGCGCCACGCCCCCGAGCGTGCCCGCGCGACCTCGTGCCGCGCCACGTCGCCGTCATCATGGACGGCAACGGGCGCTGGGCCAAGGAGCGCGGGCTGCCGCGCACCGAGGGGCACACGCGCGGCGAGGCGGCGCTGCTCGACGTGGTCGCGGGCGCCATCGAGATCGGCGTCGACCACATCAGCGCGTACGCGTTCAGCACGGAGAACTGGAAGCGCAGCCCCGACGAGGTGCGCTTCCTCATGGGCTTCAACCGCGACGTCATTCGCCGCCGGCGCGACGAGATGCACGAGTGGGGCGTGCGCGTCCGCTGGGCCGGGCGTCGCCCCAAGCTCTGGAAGTCCGTGATCGACGAGCTCGAGACGGCCGAGCGGCTCGACCGCAAGCAACACGGTCATGACCTTGACGATGTGCGTCAACTACGGCGGCCGGGCGGAGATCGCCGACGCCGCGCGCGCCATCGCGATCGAGGCGGCGGCCGGGCGCCTCGACCCGTCCAAGGTGACGGAGAAGACGCTCGCGGCGCACCTGGACGAGCCCGACATGCCCGACGTCGACATGCTGTGGCGGAGCAGCGGGGAGCAGCGGACGAGCAACTTCCTGCCGTGGCAGGCGGCCTACGCGGAGATGGTGTTCAGCGACGTGCTGTGGCCCGACGTGGACCGGCGCGACCTGTGGCGCGCTATCGAGGAGTACGCGCGGCGGAATCGCCGCTTCGGCGGCGCCGAGTAAGCGACCACCGCGACGCCGACCGCGACCGCGAGCAGCAGCGCCGCGGCGAACCACCACGTGAACGTCTGGAACAGCGCTGCACGGCCGCGGCGCCGAGCGCCGTGTAGAGCGACCGCCCACGCGAGGCAGCCGGGGATCATCGCGAGCGTGTAGACGTCCCAGCGCATGCGCGCGAAGCCCGCCGCCGCGTTCACCATCGTCTGGAATCCGACGTGAGGAACGAGACGGGGACGCCGAACGGCCCCCACTTCTCGAGGAAGCGCCGGCTGTCCGCCCGCTCCATACGTCGGGCCCTCGAACGCGCGCTCGGCGCCGACCGCGTGCGGCAGCGGCGCCCGACGACCACGCCGCGGCCCAACCAGTAGGTGCCCTGCGCGCGGAAGAACACGACGACGAACAGGAAGAGCGAAGAGCCGAGCCCACCAGCCCCATCGGAGATGAAGCGTCGGGGACTCCCGCCACTAGTGGCCTCCTTCCGGCGCAGTGGCCGCACACTCCGGTCAGCTCGACGGTGTGCTCGATGGAAGAGTACCCGTGCCGGCTCGCCGACGACGCCGCCCACGCCTCGACGCCGGGCCTCTCGATCTCCTCGGCCGCGCCGCACACGCGGCACCGCAGGTGGTGGTGGTGCGCGTCGCGGGCTCTCGCACCGGCGGTACAGCGTCTCGCCGTCGTCGGCGCGGACGGCGTCGACCTCGCCCGACTCGGCGAGCGCCTGGAGCGCGCGGTAGACGGTCGCGAGGCCGATGGCCGCGCCGCCATCGTCGCCGTCGGCGTGGCGGAGGTGGTCGTGCCAGCTCTGGGCGCTACCTGAACTCGTCCGACGCGGCGAGGGCGTCGAGGATCGCGGCGCGCTGGCGCGTGCGTCGCTGGGGTCTGGCGCGTCATGCCGTCGCCCCATCGAGTGCGCCGCGCATGCGTCGCGTCGACGACGGCCCGCGTCCCCGCGGCGACGGCGTAGGCCGCGACCCCGAGCACGACGATGAGCGCGCCCGGCTGGAGGTCGTGAGTAGTAGGTGATGGTCAGACCCGGTGACGCAGAGGACGGCGCCGACGCCCATCGCGACGTGCATGCGTGCGCGCGAACGAGCGCGAGACCTGCTGGGCGATCGCCACGGGCAGGATCATGAGCGCCGACACGAGCAGCACGCCGACCACCCGCATCGCGACCGTGATGGTGACCGCGGCGAGCACGGCGACGATGAGGTTGAGGACCCGCACCGGGCAGGCCCGTGGAGACGGCGAAGTCCTGGTCGTGGGTGACGGCGAACAGCGCGCGCCTGCAGCCCGAGGCCGACGAGCGATGATGACGCACGGACGAGCGCGACGGTGATCCACACGTCGGCCCACGTCACGGTGGAGATCGAGCCGAAGAGGTAGCCCGAGCAGGTTGGAGCTGGTGCCGCCCGCGAGCGCCGATGAGCAGCACGCCGCGTCGCGATCCCGCCGTAGAACAGGATGGCCATGGCGACGTCGGCGGGGGACGTGCCCCGCTCGCGCAGGCGCTCGATGATGACGGCGGCGGCGATCGCGAACACGATGGCGCCGGGGACGGCGAGCGCGTCGCGCTGCGCGAGGCCCGCCGCGGAGCCGGCGAGCCATCCCGCCGCGACTCCCGCGAGCGCGACGTGGCCGATGCCGTCGCCGAGCAGGGCCATGCGGCGCTGGACCAGGTAGGTGCCGATGACGGGCGCGGCGAGGCCCGACCAGGAGCGCGACGAGGAGCGCGCGCTGCATCAGGGGGTCGGTGAGGAGGTCCATGGCTACACCGTGATCTCGAACGTCGGGTGGTCGGGGCCGGGGCGGCGCCGGGTCGTCGTCGTGGGGGTGGACGTGGTCGTGGCCGGGAAGGGCGTGGTCGCCGTGGGCGTGGGGCGGCGCGCCCACGTGGACGACTCGCCCGCGCTCGAGCACGACGGCGCGATCGATCATGTCGCGCGAGCATGCCCACCTCGTGGAGCACGACGACGATCGTCGCGCCCGCGTCCTTGAGCGCCCGAGCGCCGTGCGCGAAGACCTCCTGGCTCGGGAGGTCGACGCCCGCGACGGGCTCGTCGAGGAGGAGGAGCGATGGGGCGCGCGGACCATCGCGCGGGCGATGAGGACGCGCTGCTGCTGGCCGCCGCTCATGCGGGTGACGTCGCGCTGTCGCGCGAGGTCGGCGAGGCCGACGGCGTCGAGCGCCTCGAGCGCGCGGGCCTTCGCGCGCACGGGGCGGAGTGAGGCGCCGGCGGTGGAGGAGCCCTGACGATCACAATCTCGGCGGCGGTGGCGCTCACGCCCGCGGCCGCGCTCACCCGCTGCGGGACGTAGCCGAGCGTCTCGCGGGCGGCGGGGGACGTGGGCCGCCCGTCGATCTCGATCGGGCCCGAGCGTGAGGGGAGGGCGCCGATCGATGGCCCGCACGAGCGTCGTCTTGCCGGAGCCGTTGCCGCCCATGAGGGCGACGGTCTCGCCCGGGGCGACGTCGAACGAGACGCCGTGGAGCACGGGCGTCCCGCCGAGCGCCACGTGGACGTCGGCGGCGAGGGGCGCGGCGGGCTAGCCACAGCCGAGCGCCCTCGCGAGCGCGAACAGGTTTGCTTCATGGCCGTCATGTAACTGGGATTCGCGACGGCCCGGTCGGGACGCGCGCTCTCGATGGGGTCGAGGGTCGCCACGGCGAGCCCCGCGTCGCGCGCGAAGGCCTCCACGACGGAGGGGTCGACGATCGTCTCGACGAACACGGTGGTCGCCCCGGACGCCGCCGCGGCGTCGCGCACCTCGCGGATCCGGGCGGGGCTCGGCTCGGCCTCGGGGTCGAGGCCGGACAGTCCGACCTGGGTGAGCCCGTAGCGCTGCGCGAGGTAGCCGAACGCCTCGTGGCTCGTCAGGATCGTGGTGCGCGGGCAGGAGGCGAGGGCCGCCGAGTATTCGCGCGTCGAGTTTCGCGAGGTCCCGGAGAGGGCGGCGTCGTTCGCGCGGTAGAGGTCGGCGTGCGCCGGGATCGAGCGCGGCGAACCCTTCGCCGACGGCCTTGGCGTAGCGGTCGAGGAGCGTGGGGTCGAGCCAGAAGTGGGGGTCGCGCGCCGACGTGGCCGCCGTCGCCGCCGACGAGCGGGACGACGGCGGACGCGTCGAGGCCGTGGGCCGAGGTCGCCTCGACCGCGTCGTCGACCGTCGGCTGGAATCCCGAGAGGTAGAGGACGAGGTCCGCGTCGCGAACCTCGCGGACGGCGGAGGGGGGTAATTCGTAGTCGTGGGGTTCGGCGCCGGCCGGGGTGAGGCCGATGACGTCGACGGCGTCGCCGCCGACGCGCTCCGCGACGTACTGGAGCGGGTAGAACGCCGCGGCGACGGTGATGCTCGCCGGCGGGCCTGTCGGCGACGGGTTCGCGGAACACGCGGCGAGGAGCAGGGAGGAGGCGGCCAAGGTCGCGACCGAGGCGGCGCGGGCCGCTCGATGGGAGGTCATGGCACCAGATTACGTTAATGATAATCATTGTCAAATAGACGGCGCGGGTACGCCTCGGTCGCGAGCGCCGCGCCCGCTAGAGTTGCGATCACGCCGGCACCGCGTCGGCGCGGCCCTGAACGGGAGGTCGACCGATGGCAGGCGAGTCGTTGCGGGCACGCGCCGCGGGGCGATCCCTCGCTCTCGACATCCTCCGGATCTTCGCCGCGCTGTGGGTCGTCTCCTATCACTGGACCGGGGGGATCGCCGGGGCGCACACGATCCCGCACGTGGCGCACCTCGGATACATGGGGGTCGACCTCTTCTTCATGCTCAGCGGGGCCGTCATCATCCACACGGCGCTCGGCCGGAGCTGGTCGGACTTCGCCCAGCGGCGATTCCTCCGCCTCTTCCCCGTCTACTTCCTCGCGACGACGGCCATGCTCGTGTGGATGCTCGCCAAGGGCCAACGAGGATTCAGCTCGTCGCTGCTCATCGAGCCGACGGGGATCAACCTGTGGACGGGATCCACCCCCATCGTGACGGTCGCCTGGACTTTGCTCTACGAGGTCAACTTCTACATCCTCGTCGCCGTCGTCATCGTCGTGCGCAAGAGGCTCGACACCCTCTCCGCTATGCGCGCGGTTCAGGGATTCGTTCTTCTCCTGATCGTGGCGCGCTGGCTCCACTCCCCGATCCTCCAGGGGCTCACGCTCGGCCGCTTCGGGCCGCTCTTCGCGCTCGGCGCGGCGATCGGGCTCACGACGACGGCGCGGGAACTGCGCGCGGCGCTCCCGACCGTCCTGGTCGCCGCGACGCTCGGCTACCTGACGCTGGCCGACCGAGTGGCCGAGGTCGAGCCTCGCGAGTCGCTCCAGGCGGCGTGGGCCGTCGGGATCCTCGCGTTCGCGCTCGCGTTTCTCGTGTGGGACCGCGTGGTGCCGATGCACGAGGGCGCCGCTCCGCGTCTTCATAAGGCCGCGACGACCCTGTCGCTGATGACGTACCCGATCTACCTGCTGCACCTCGAGTTCGGCCTCCGGCTTCTGAACTACTTCGCCGTCCGAGGCGTGCCGCCGGCCGGTGCCTACGCGATTGCCGGAGCGGCCCTTCTTCTCGTCTGCTGGGTACTCGTTCGGTTCGTCGAGCCGCCGTCGCGCCGACTCATCCGCCGGGCGTTCGGCTGGGGCGGCGACGGCGCCGTCCGTCGGCCGGGCGAGGCTGACCTCCGAGCGAAGGGGAGTCGGTGAGCGAAGACAAGGGCGGGCCCGCCACGGTCCGTTCCGTCGCGCTCGACGTCCTCCGTATCGCCGCGGCGACGTGGGTGGTGATGTACCACTGGGGCGGCGGCGTCGCCGACGATCCTCACGCGGCGGAATACTCCCGGTACGGATACCTCGGCGTCCCGGTGTTCTTCATCCTGAGCGGCGCGGTCATCATTCACACCGCGCTTGGCCGGGGCTGGGTCGACTTCGCGCAGCGCCGCTTCCTACGCCTCATTCCGGCGTACCTCTTCGCGGTGCTGGCGTCGATCGGGCTCGCGGCGGTGATCAACGACAAGACCTACACGGCGTCGATCCTCTTCCAACCGTCGGGCCTCAACCTGTGGCTCCAATACCCGTCCACGCTCGGCGTGGCGTGGACGCTGCTCTTCGAGGTGAACTTCTACATCCTCGTCGGCGTCCTCATTCTCCGGAGCGGGCGCCTCACCCCCGAGACGGCGAGACGCGCCGTCATGGCCTACCTCATCGTGACGCTTGTCCTCTTCCGCGTTACGTCGCCGTTCCTCGACGTCGTCCTCCTTCGCCCCTACGGGCCGCTCTTCGCCCTCGGCGCGATCATCGGCCTCAGCACCGAGCGGTCGGACCTCCGTCGCAACCTTCCGATCATCCTTCTCGGCGCGTATCAGACCTTCGACGTGCTTCTGCGACAGGTCGTCTACACCGGATCGTCCGTCGGCGTGCGGGAGATGTGGGCGCTCGGCATCCTCGTCGTGAGCCTCGGATTCCTCCTCTGGGATCCGCTCACGCGACGCGGGCGAGCGAAGCAGGCGCGATGGCGGAGCATCATCGCCACGTTGTCGCTCATGACCTATCCGGTCTACCTGCTCCACGCCGACTACGGCGTGCGTGCCATCGACTACCTCCGCGCCCGCGGATGGGCGGACACCTACGCGTTCGCCGTCGCGGCCGTCACCATGCTCGCCGGGTGCTGGCTCATCGTCCGATGGTTCGAACCGTGGTGTCGCGCGCTCCTTCGCCGCGTCTTCGGTTGGGGCAGGCCGGAGGCGGCCGTGGAGCCCGCGTCGGCGTCCGCCTCCGGGGGCCGGGTCCCCCGCGCGCGCGGCTAGACTGACCGCCAGCGACCCAGCCAGGGTCGCCGAACCCAAGGAGTCCTCGTGGCCGCACCCAGCCGTCTCGACAACGTCATCTCGCTCGCCAAACGCCGCGGATTCGTCTTCCCCGCCGGCGAGATCTACGGGGGCACCCGCTCCGCGTGGGACTACGGGCCGCTCGGCGTCGAGCTCAAGGAGAACATCAAGCGCCAATGGTGGCGCGCGATGGTGACGAGCCGCGACGACATCGTCGGCCTCGACTCGTCGATCATCCTGCCCCCGGAGGTGTGGAACGCGTCCGGCCACCTCAAGGCGTTCGTCGACCCGCTCGTCGAGTGCAAGAAGTGCCACAAGCGCTACCGCGAGGACACGCTGATCGACGAGTTCACCGAGAAGAAGGGCCGCGCGCCCAAGGGCGGCCTCGACGAGGTGGTCTGCGAGGCGTGCGGGACGCGCGGACAGTTCACCGAGCCCCGCATGTTCAACGGGCTGCTCAAGACGTACCTCGGCCCTGTGGAGGACGAGTCCGGGCTGCATTACCTGCGCCCCGAGACCGCCCAGGGCATCTTCGTCAACTTCGCCAACGTCGTCTCCGCGGCCCGGAAGAAGCCCCCGTTCGGCATCGGCCAGATCGGCAAGAGCTTCCGCAACGAGATCACGCCGGGGAACTTCATCTTCCGCACGCGCGAGTTCGAGCAGATGGAGATGGAGTTCTTCGTGGTGCCCGGCACCGACGAGGAGTGGCACCAGTACTGGATCGACACGCGCACCGACTGGTACGTGGACCTGGGGCTCAGCCGCGACAACCTCCGCCACTACGAGCACCCCAAGGAGAAGCTCAGCCACTACTCGAAGCGGACGGTCGACATCGAGTACCGCTTCCAGTTCCAGGGCAGCGAGTGGGGCGAGCTCGAGGGCATCGCGAACCGCACCGACTTTGACCTCACGACGCACGGCGAGCACTCCGGCAAGGACCTCCAGTACCGGGACCCGGTGACGAACGAGAAGTACACGCCGTACGTGATCGAGCCCGCGGCCGGGCTCACGCGCTCGCTCATGGCGTTCCTCGTCGAGGCGTACCAGGAGGAGGACGCCCCCACCGCGTCCGGCGAGACGGAGAAGCGGATGGTGCTCCGCCTCGACCATCGACTCGCGCCGGTGAAGGCCGCCGTGCTCCCGCTGTCGAAGACGGACGCCCTGCTTCCGACCGCCCAGGACCTCGCCTCGGAACTTCGCCGGTCCTGGAACGTCGACTACGACGAGACGCAGTCCATCGGGAAGCGGTACCGCCGCCAGGACGAGATCGGCACCCCGTTCTGCATCACCGTCGACTTCGACACGCTGGAGGACCAGGCCGTGACCATCCGGAACCGCGACACCATGTCGCAGGACCGGGTGTCGCTCGACAAAGTTCGCGCGTTCCTCGCCGAGCGGCTCGTCGGGGCCTAGCCTCCGCTACCGCTCGGCCGTGACGACCGCGAGGTAGTCCGGGTCGACGACCTGTCCGTCCGCGTCGACGAGGCCGAAGTCCATCTGCTTGTACGACCAGATGGACCGGCCGACGCCATTGTCCCGGAGGATCCCCATGAAGTCGGCGAGCCAGGCGCGTCGGCTCGCGGGGTCGATCCAGTCCGCCACGCCGAACTCGCCGCAATAGAGGTCGCGACCCGTGCGGCGCGCGAAGTCGAGCGCCGGCTGGACGATCTCCTCGAGGAGCGACCGGTCCATCGGCCGCCCGATGCAGATCGAGTGCTCCGCGGCGCGCGCGGGGTGGTCGCGCAGGTGCTCGGCGAGACCCTCAAGCTCCCCGGGGTATGTATGCGTCGCCTCCCACTCGCGCATCGTGGAGTCCCACGGGGCGTTCTGGTGGGTGAAGAACAGCGGGTCGTAGAAGTGGAACGTGTAGACGACGTTCGGGTCGTCGAGCTCGACCAGGTCCGTCAGCCCGCTGACGGCGTTGTTGTGCGTCCCGCCGATCATGATGCGGCAGTCCGGCGCGATCGCGCGGAGCGCGGCGACCGTCCGGAGGATGAGGTCGTTCCACGGCCCGTTCTCGGGGATCGTCACCTCGTTGAGCAGCTCGAAGATGACGGGCGTCGGCGCCGCCGCGTATCGGCGCGCGATCTCCTCCCACAGCGCCACGAACCGGTCCTGGAGCGGGCCCGCCTCGAAGAGGGTGTTGCGGTCCTTGGTCTCCTCCTCCAGGTCGTTGCGGAACGTGAAGCCGGGGGCCTCGTGGAGGTCGAGCACGACCCCGAGCCCGTGCTTCGCGCACCAGGTGAGGCAGTTATCGATGTACGCGTACCCCTGCTCGAGCGGGACGCCCGGGGCGTCCTCGGCCTCGATGACCGGATAGTCGACGGGAAGGCGCACGTGATCGAGCCCCCACGAGGCGATGCGTTCGATGTCCGGCTCGGTGATGAACGTCCGGAAGTGCTCGTGGTCGTAGGCGGCGTACTGCGAGAGCCACCCGCCCAGGTTGACTCCGTTGATGAACCCCTTCATGACTGTCCACCCCTTCACGTTCGGCTGCGTCGGCGATCCCGCGTCCCTAGCCTAGGCGTCCCGCACCAGCCTCACCTCATTGAGAACCCGGATCGCGTCACCCTGCGGCCCGTGGCCCGTCGGGTACTGCGACGCGCTGCCCGTCTTCGGGTCGCTCCGCTGGGCGCCGGCGCCGTGGACGTCGATCCAGCGGCCGTTCATGTACCCCATCGCGCGGCCGAAGGCCACGTACACCGCCGCCGAGCCCTCGTGCCCCGGCCGCGTGTTGGCATGGGTCGTGGACGTCCAGTACATCGCGTAGTCGGTCCGGCCTGCCTCGTCGGTGATCGCCGTGGCGCCAAAGACCGGGTCGATCGCCGCCGATCCCGTGGTGCCGGGCGACCGCGAGTAGTCGACGATCGACTCGAGCTCCTTGGCATTCGGCAGGCGCCAATCCGTGTAGCCGAGGTACGCCTCGTCGTTCGCCTGCTGGGCCCACGCGAGCGCGTCCTCCCACGCCATCGTCGTCCCGGCGTCGTCCTGCGCCCACATCAGCCCGGTCGCGTCGTCCGTGACCGTCCCATCGCCGTTGTCGACGAAGGCGTTCACCCCGTAGTCGGGGTTGCCCCGCACGTAGAAGACGTAGAAGGTCTTCTCGCCGCCGCCCGGGTTCCCGACGCCGCCGCCGGGCAGGGCGTCGACGGGGTAGCCCTTGATCCGGCCGTCCGCGAAGTTGACGCCGAACATCAACGGAGGGCCGCTCGCGTCCGTGTACAGGGTGGACGTCGCCCACTGGGCATCGATCTGGCGCTCGCCCGAGGACTCGTCCCCGTAGCCGAAGCCGAAGACGGACGTGTCGATGAACGGCGTCGGCGCGGCGCCACCGGGCGCGCTCGGGTCGCTGCCCGAGAACTCGATGAGCGAGTACAGCTCCTTGATGGTGGGCAGGCGCCAGTCGGTGTAGCCGCCGACGTCGATGGACGACGCGCTCGCGGCCGCATCCCGGTAGGTGAGCTTGTCGCGCGCGTCGATGACGCCGTCCCCGTTGAGGTCCGCCGTCTGGGTCCACATGAGGCCCGTGACGTCGTCCGTGACCGTGCCGTCGCCGTTCACGGTGTAGCTCGGCTGGTTGCCGTCGACCTGCGCGTCCTGGCCGTAGAAGGCCTGGCCCTCGGTCGGGGCCGGGATGGCGGTCTGGTCGTTGTACGACGTCGCCTGGTTCGTGTCGACGACGGGGTAGGCGCCCACGGACGACGGGTCGGTCGTCTCCGTGGCGACGGTCGGCGAAGGGGCGTTCGCGGGCGTGGTCACCGTCGAGGCGACCGTGGTGGCGGAGCAGCCGACGAGGGTCGCGGCGAGCGCGACGCCGAGCGCCGCGCGGGTGAGTCGGGTGCGGTTCATGGTCATCCTCCTTCGATCCTGCCCCCATCCGAGCGGTTCCGCGTCGAGCCGCCCTGGGCGCGACCTGGGAGGTTCCTGAGAACCGCCGCGGCCGGGTTCGACGGCTACCGGTGGCACCCGAGTAGCAACACGGGTAGGATATTGGTATGAAACTCTCCGTCAGCCTGCCCGACGAGGACGTCGCCTTCCTCGACCAGGTGGCATCCGACCGGTCGCTCGACTCCCGGTCGGCCGCGGTGCAGGCGGCGGTGAGGGCGCTGCGCGAACAGTCGATGGTGGAGGACTATCTCGAGGCCTACCTCGAACATCGCGACGACTCGCACGCGTGGGACGCCGTCACGGGAGACGGGCTGACCGAGTGAGGCGCGGCCAGGTCTGGCTCGTCGACCTCGACCCGGCGCGGGCGGGAGAGGCGAACAAGGCGCGCCCGTGCGTCATCGTGTCGAACGACGGAAGCAACGCCGCGGTCGCGCGTTCCGGCGAGGGCGTCGTCACCGTCGCGCCGATCACGGGCAACACGGCGCGCGTGTGGCCGTTCCAGGTCTTCCTTCCGGCCGACGCGTCGCCGCTCGATCGGGACTCCAAGGTGCAGGCCGAGCAGGTGCGCGCGGTCGCCGGCGCTCGCTTCGTCCGCGTCCTCGGGGCGCTGAGCGAACCGCTCATGGCGAAGGTCGACGACGCCCTCAGGCTCCACCTGTCCCTCCGCTGACGCGCGTCGGCGACAATGGACGGATGACCGCCGCCCCGTCGTCCCGCGCCCGATTGCTGCCGCCCCTGCGCATCGGCCGCATGACCGTGGACACCCCCGTGGTGCTCGCGCCGATGGCGGGCATCACGAACGCGGCGTTCCGGCGCCTGTGCCGCGAGCACGGCGGCGGCCTGTACGTCGCCGAGATGGTCACCTCCCGCGCCCTGGTGGAGCGCACCCCGGAGAGCCTCCGCATCATCCGGCACGACCCCGACGAGACCCCGCGCTCCGTCCAGGTGTACGGCGTCGACCCCGCGACCGTCGGCGCGGCCGTGCGCCTCCTCGTCGAGGAGGACCGCGCCGACCACATCGACATGAACTTCGGCTGCCCGGTCCCCAAGGTGACGCGCAAGGGCGGGGGAGCGGTGCTGCCGTGGAAGCGGGACCTGTTCCGGCAGATCGTCCGCGCCGCCGTGCGCGAGGCCGCGCCCGCGGGCGTGCCCGTCACCGTCAAGATGCGCAAGGGCGTCGACGACGAGCACCTCACCTACCTCGAGGCGGGAAAGATGGCGGAGGACGAGGGGGCGGCGGCGGTCGCCCTGCACGCCCGAACCGCCGCCGACTACTACTCCGGCCACGCCGACTGGGCGGCGATCCGCGCGCTCAAGGAGGCGGTCACGGCGATCCCGGTGCTCGGCAACGGGGACATCTGGGCGGCGGAGGACGCGGTCGCGATGGTGGCGGAGACCGGGTGCGACGGCGTGGTCGTGGGGCGCGGGTGCATGGGGCGGCCGTGGCTGTTCGCGGACCTGCAGGCCGCGTTCGAGGGTCGGCCGGAGCGCGTGCATCCCGGGACGCGGGTGGTCGCGGAGACGGTGTATAGGCACGGCGAGCTCATGGTCGCGCACTTCGGGGGCGACGAACACAAGGCGATGCAGGAGATCCGCAAGCATATGGCCTGGTACTTCAAGGGTTACGAGGTCGGGGGCGAGACGCGGCGGCGGCTCGGGCTGGTGTCCTCGCTCGCGGAGCTGCGTGCGATTCTCGACGGGCTCGACCTCGACGCGCCGTATCCGGGCGAGGCGGCCGAAGGGCCGCGCGGGCGGCAGGGGACTCCCAAGCGGCCGAGCGTGCCCGAGGGGTGGCTCGACTCCCGCGAGCTGAACGACGGGTGGCGGGAGAAGCTCGCCGAGGCGGAGCTCAGCGTCTCCGGGGGCTAAACCGTCGCGCCCCGTCGGCGCCCGTCCGCTGCCTGCGCCCGCCCCTGTCCGCCCGCTGCCTGCGCCCGCCCGCTGCCTGCGCCCGCCCCTGTCCGCCCCCGTCCCTGTCCGCCCCTGTCCGCCCCCGTCCGCGCCTGCGGGTCTACAGTGCCGGTTCCTCGCTGAATCCGGCACCGAACGCCCGCCACGACGCGTCATCGCGCGCGGGAGAGGGTCGCCCTCACGCGACGCCGCTACGCTGCGGTCCGAACACCAACCGCCCGTCGCAGTTGGCGTCGGCACCACTGCGGTCGCCCCATCACGTCGTCGTAGGTGAATCGAATGACGGTCAGACCCTGGGCGGCCAGCAGCGCGTCGCGCTCCAGGTCGCGGCGACGCGCGGCGTCGTCGCCGTGATACGCGCGACCGTCGAACTCGAGGGCGACCCCGGACGCACGATGGAGGGCGTCGACGACGAACCGGCGGTTTCCCGCGCGTACCGGCGCCTGCCAAACGAGGGACGCGAACTCGTATCCGACGAACACGCGGGTACGAGCGCGGTGTTCGAGGAAACTCGTGACGCCGTCGGCGGCGACGGCCAGAAGCGCATCGAGAGCCCGGCGACCTCGGACTCGCGGGTACTCCTCGAGTCGGCGCCGAATCGCGATCGGATCGAGCTCGAGCTGCCGAATCGCGTCGAGCGCGGCCCCTACTCGTCGGGCGCGTTGGAGTTCCGACCACGCCTGGATGACGGCGTCCTCAGGTTCGACCACGTTGGCGCGATTCACTTCGACCGTGGACCACGCGATGCTCAGCCGTCGAATCGCGACCCCGGGCGGGGGATCTCGCCGGTTGTCGCGGGTCGCGACGACGGTGATCGTGTTCGACCCGAGCTCGACGACCCCGTACGCCGCGAGCGCGGCGCGTCCTCCGATCGCGCATCGCGGGCCGGCCCAGAGCGATGCTGCCTCCAGCCGCGCTGTCGGTTCGTCGCGGTTCCCGGCGCCGACGTACACCCCCGGCGCGAGTCGTAGGATCTCGCCGCGGGCGAGGGCGGCATCGAGGGAGTGGCGGCTGAAGGCACGGACGAGCTCCGCGCGACGGAACGCCCGGGGCTCGCGATCGAGCATCGCGGTCAACACCCTCGAGGCGGTCACGGTGCCGAGGTTAGCGATATGTCGACGTCGGTCTCGTCGACCTCGGACAGGTTGGGGAGAATCGCTTGCGCGAGGGAGGCCGGGGGCGCCCGTCGTACGCGACCCGCGCTCTGGCGGGTGATCGGTGTCGGTTCGCGTACGGAATCGGCGCTCAACACCCGCGAGGGCAACTGCGGCCCGTTGCGCCCTGGCGGTGGATTTCTGCCGAGATCGCGCTCAGACCGGCACGGATCCACCGCCAGCAGGCAGGGGGAGGGAGAACACGACGCCCGCGCCCGCGCCGGTAGCATCGACGGGTGAGCATCCCCCCGCCCGGCTACGGTGAGGCCGACGTCGAGCGTTGGGTCAAGGAACCGCCGAAGAGCGCCGCGCGCACCCCGTTCGAGCGCGATCGGGCGCGGATCGTGCACAGCGCCGCGCTCCGCCGCCTCGGCGCCAAGACGCAGGTGCTCACGTCCGGCACCGGGGACTTCGTCCGCACGCGCCTCACCCACACTCTCGAGGTCGCTCAGATCGGCCGCGAGCTCGGCAAGTCGCTCGGATGCGATCCGGACGTCGTCGACACCGCCTGCCTCGCCCACGACCTCGGCCACCCGCCCTTCGGGCACAACGGCGAGCGTGCGCTCGACGAGGTCGCGGCGGACATCGGCGGGTTCGAGGGCAACGCCCAAACCCTCCGCGTGCTCACCCGACTGGAGCCCAAGTCCGTCCACCCCCGAACCGGCGCCCCCGTCGGCCTCAACCTCACGCGCGCGAGCCTCGACGCCGCGACGAAGTACCCGTGGCGCGCGTCCGACGCGCCGCCCCGCACGAGCCGCCGGTCGACCACCAAGTTCGGCGTCTACGAGGACGACCTCCCCGTGTTCCGGTGGATGCGCAAGGGTGCGGAGCCGCGGGCCGTCTCCTTCGAGGCCCAGATCATGGACCTCGCCGACGACATCAGCTACTCCGTGCACGACGTCGAGGATTCCGTGGTCTACAACCACATCTCTCTCGATTTACTCGCCGACGAGGGTCGGGTGCGCGACGTCGTCGACCACGCGCGCGAGTGGTACGGGCGGGGCGACGAGGACGAGCTGCTCGAGGCGATGGCGCGGCTACGCGCGCTGCCGACGTGGGTGGACGAGTACGACGGCTCCTACGCGGCGCTCGCGAACCTGAAGAACATGACGAGCCAGCTCATCGGTCGCTTCTGCGGTTCGGTGACGGCCGCCACGCGCGAGAGGCACGGCGACGGGCCGCTCACGCGCACGGGCGCGAGCCTGGTGATCCCGCGGGGCACGGCGGCGGAGATCCTCGCCCTGAAGGGAGTCGCGGTTCACTTCCTCATGGCGCCGAAGGAGCGCAAGAAGGGGCACGCGGCTCAACGTGAACGCCTCGCGGAGCTCGTGCTCGCGATCGCGAAGCGCGGCGAGGGGTCTCTGGATCCGCTCTTCGCGGCGGCGTGGCGCGAGGCGGCGGACGACGCCGCGCGCCTCAGGATCGCGATCGACCAGGTGGCGTCGCTCACCGACAAGTCCGCCTACGACCTCCATCACAAGTACGTCGCCCGTAAGGGTTAGGCGCCGCGTTCGCGGGCGTCAGCGCGCGGGGGAGTCCTTCTCGTCGTCCGTCGCCAGCTTGGCCTTGGCGTCGATGACCTCGGCCTCGCCCTCGGCCGCCATCATCTCGTCGCCGGTCGCCGCGCCGACGACTTCCCGGGTCACGCCGGCGATCTCCTCGGCGACGGCCTTCGCCTTGTCCACCGCGCTCACGGTTGCTCCTTCGGTCCTGGTGTGGCCTCTTCTCCCTCAGGGTAACCGTCCGCGCCGCCCGACGCCCGCCGCGCCTGGATGAGCGTCCAGAGTGCGTACGCCGGCAGCACCAGCGGCACCCACCCGTACCCCGAGCCGTATCCGGACCACACCGTCTGGTCCGGCCACACGCTCGGTTCGACGTATCCCCACGTCCCGACGATCAGCACGCCCGCGAGCTCGATCCCCGTCCCCACGAACGCGACCGCGCGCCACCGCGGAGTCGCCTGCCAGAACGCGTACGCGATCACCCCGTAGAGCACCGCCGCGACGGCGGAGAGCACGTACGGCAGCGGCGCCTCGGCCGCCTTGGTCGAGAGCTGGACGCTCGACCGCCCGGCCGCCGCGAGGAAGAGGATGCCGTAGGTGATGAGCAGGCTCATGCGGGGTATCGGTTTCACGACGGGGCACCTCCGAGAACGATCGAGTGAAGTCGCCAGGCGACGACGGCGAGGGCGACGGCGACGATCGTCGCGGCGACCGCGTCGACCTTCGCTGCCTGGCGGGGGGAGAGGACGGGCCGGTCGGGGTCGGCGGGGGCGCCCGGGGCGGGGGGACCGCCGACGCGGCTGATCCCGAGGAACCCGAGCACGGCGACGGCGGAGACCAGGTATCCGACGAGGATGAGGACTCCCGGCCGGCTCCGCCCGGTGATCGCGAGGACCCCGATCGCGAGCACCTCGAGCACGGTCACGACGCGGGTGAGCCAGGAGGCTCCGGCCAGCGCGGATGCGAACCGCGGCCACGCGAACGCGGCGGCGGCGGCGAGCAGCAGGACCGCCGCCGCGCCGAGCGCGGCGGGGTAGACGAGCGACGTGTAGGCGCCCATGCGGCGCTAGGCCCGTTGCTCCTGGACGCGCATCGGCAGGCGGGTGGCCTCCTCGCCGTCGACGCTCAGCACCCACGAGAACATGCCCGGTCCGTCGAAGCGCATCCCGTCGATGGTGAACGCGAAGCATGCGATCTGGTCGTCGCCGTCGACCAGAAGCGGGGGGCGCCCGAGGGTGAACTCGCCGCCCATCGCCGTGACCGGAACGGGATCGCCCTGGGCGTCGGCGCGGACGCCGATCGGGTGCTCGGCGCCGTCCTCGGTGATGAGCCGCACCTCGAGCTTGTGCGGGGAGTTCGTGGCGGTGAAGGGGACGTGGAGCGTGGCGGCGACGTTGAGGCGCCGGTGGATCACGGGGAAGGAGCGGGCGTAGATGGTGTTCCAGCCCGCGCCGAGCGCGTAGAGCTTGTTGTTGATGACCTCGGCGGAGTCCGCCAGGAAAGCATCGACCCTCACAGGGCCCCCTTTCGTCGTCCCCTAGCCTACTGGCGCGGCATAGGGTGTGACTGAGCCTGACCCAGACGGGTCTCAAGGAGAGACATGCCGGGAACGATCAACCGCGACGACATCGCGGCGGTGCGTGAACGCGCGCCCCTCGAGGACATCGTCCGCGAGCGGGTCGCGCTCAAGCCGGCCGGGGTCGGGGCGCTCAAGGGTCTGTGCCCGTTCCACGACGAGAAGTCGCCGTCGTTCCAGGTGCGACCCGCGCAGGGGCACTGGCACTGCTTCGGTTGCGGCGAGGGCGGCGACGTCATCTCGTTCATCATGAAGGCGGACGGCCTGGGATTCGCGGAGGCGGTCGAGTACCTGGCGGGGCGCGCGGGGGTGACGCTGCGATACGAGTCGGGCGGAACCCGCGGCCCGTCGGACGGGGGGAGCGGGCGCAAGCGCCTCCTCGAGGCGCACCGGGTGGCCGCCGAGTTCTTCACGGAGCAGCTGTCGTCCCCGGAGGCGAAGACCGGGCGCGACTTCCTGACGGGGCGCGGCTTTGGGAGGGAGGCGGCGGAGCAGTTCGGGGTGGGGTACGCGCCCAAGGGCTGGTCGGCGCTGCTCGAGCACCTGCGCGGGAAGGGGTTCACGGAGCCGGAGATCGAGGCGTCGGGGCTGGCGTCGCGCGGGCAGCGGGGGCTGTACGACCGCTTCCGCGGGCGACTCGTGTGGCCGATCCGCGCCGTGACCGGCGAGGTCGTCGGGTTCGGCGCCCGCAAGCTCTACGAGGACGACGACGGCCCCAAGTACCTCAACACCCCCGAGACCGCGCTCTACAAGAAGTCCCAGGTGCTGTACGGCCTCGACCTCGCCAAGCGGGGGATCGCCTCGAAGCGGCGGGTCGTCGTCGTCGAGGGATACACGGACGTCATGGCGTGCCACCTTTCCGGGGAGACGACGGCGGTGGCGACGTGCGGCACGGCGTTCGGCGAGGAGCACGCGAAGGTGCTGCGGAGGCTTCTCGGGGGCGACGCCGGTACGCCGACGAAGGTGGGCGGCTCGCGCGGCGAGGTCATCTTCACGTTCGACGCTGACGACGCCGGGCAGAACGCCGCGCTCAAGGCCTTCCAGCTGGACGCGGCGTTCCTGTCGCAGACGTTCGTCGCCGTCGGCCCGGACGGGCTCGACCCGTGCGACCTCCGCCAGCGGGACGGGGACGCCGCGGTCGCGGCGCTCGTCGAGGCGCGCGTGCCGCTCTACGAGTTCGTCATCAAGGCCGCCCTCGCGGGCAACGACCTCGAGACCCCGGAGGGGCGCGTCGCGGCGCTCCGGGCCGCCGCGCCGGTGGTGGCGGGGATCCGCGACGCGGCCATCGGCCCGGAGTACGCGCGGTTGCTGTCGGGGTGGCTCGGGATGGACCCGGCGGAGGTGATGCGCGCCGTGAAGGCCGCCGCCCAGGCGCGGCGATCCGGCGGGAACGCGACGGGCGAGGGCGACGCCACCGGCGCGGCCCTCGCGACCGCCCCGGCCGTCGGCCCGGACCCGAGCGACCCCGTCGTCCGGGCGGAACGCCTCGCTCTCGAGGTGCTGCTCCAGATGCCCGACCAGGTGGACCCGTCGTGGGCGGCGTGGCTCGGTCCGGAGTCGTTCACCGTGCCGCAGTACCGGGCGGTGCTCGACGGGATCGCCGCCGCCGGGGGCGTGGCGTCGGCGGACAAGGGCTGGGCGAACCGCGTGGTGGACGAGGTGGGGCCGACGCTCGCGTCGGTCGTGTCCGAGCTCATCGTGTCGACGATTCCGCAGGACAAGCCCTCGGAGATGGGCCGCTACGCGCGGAGCGTGTTGGCGCGCGTCCACGACCTGAGCCTCACGCGGAGGATCGGCGAGGTGCGCGGAAGGATGCAGCGCATCGGCGAGGGGAACGAGGGCTACCAGGAGGCGTTCGCGGAGCTCGTCGCGCTCGAGGGCGAGCGGCGGGCCGTCCGGGACGAGTAAGGATGAGCATGCGCGTATCTCGTGGAGGTGTCGGGTGACCGTCGGTGGCGTTCTCCTCCTGTCCGGTCTCGTCGTGTTCTGGCCAGCGGCGATCATCGTCGCGCGATCGAATCGACGGTTCAAGCGCGAGCACGAGGGCCCGGAGGGGCGAAGCGGGTCACCGGGCGCGTCCTCGAGGCGTCCGAGGCGACGGACGACTCGCGGACGATCGCGGTGGGGTACGAGGCGGAGAGGGAAGGCTCGCTACGCCGAGATCGCCGTCGAGCGGAACGGCGGAGCACCGCGTTGGTGGGCGAGAGTCGTCACGATGACCGAGACCGGGCGCCCGGTCCTTCTCTCGTACTCGCGTCGCGATCCCGATGCGGCGCGCCTCGTCGCCACCGAGTACGGTTCGATGGCGCAGGCGCTCCGCGCCTCCTGGGACCGCGTCGGTATCCCGTTCGTCGTGATGTGGGCGTCCTTCTTCGTCACCATGGTCGGCGCGTTCATGCTGCTGTAGTCGTGCCCGACGGCGTCCGGCGGTCAAGGAGGGACGCGAGTACCGTGGCCCTGACGGCGAGGAGGGCAAGCGTGGGGGAGTCGGCGATGGGTCCGGCAGAGCGGCAGGTGCGCGCGGCCCGGATCCGGACGATGGAGTTCAACCACCTCGGCCAGTACTCGGTCCTCCTGGGCATCGCCCTTGCCGTCGTGTGGTCCGTCGTCGCCTGGGCCGGGGGCTTCTATCCCTTCCTCGGATGGCTCGCCTACGGCGCCCTCTACTTTTTCGCCGGTACGGGGCTCCGGTTCGGTGTCCGCGGGTTTCGCGCTGCGGGGAGGGGGCTCGCGACGAATCGGATCACGTCCGTCGTCGGCATCGTGCTCACCTCGGGGGCGCTGGTCGCGGAGAGCGTCGCGTTTGTGGATGCGTACGTCCGATAGAAGGGCGCGTCGGGACGAGGCGGGTAGACTGGCGGCGCCGACGCGGCACGGTCGGCGATCCCCCCACAACGAAGCGAGTTCAAGCATGCCCACGCGCTCTGACCTGCGCAACGTCGCCATCGTCGCCCACGTCGACCACGGCAAGACCACTCTCGTCGATGCCATGCTGCGGCAGGGCGGCGCCTACGGCGACCACGCCCACGTCAACGACCGCGCGATGGACTCCGGCGACCTCGAGCGCGAGAAGGGCATCACGATCCTCGCGAAGAACACCGCCATCCGCTACACGGGCGAGGCGGCGGGGCCGGACGGCGTCACGATCAACGTGATCGACACCCCCGGGCACGCCGACTTCGGCGGCGAGGTAGAGCGCGGCCTGTCCATGGTCGACGGCGTCGTGCTGCTCGTCGACGCCTCGGAGGGTCCGCTTCCGCAGACCCGCTTCGTGCTCCGCAAGGCGCTCGCCGCGCACCTGCCCGTCATCATCGTCGTCAACAAGGTCGACCGGCCGGACTCCCGCATCGCCGAGGTCGTCGAGGAGACCCACGACCTGCTGCTCGGCCTCGCCTCGGACCTTCACGACGAGGTGCCCGACCTCGACATCGACGCGCTGCTCGAGGTGCCCGTCGTCTACGCCTCGGCGAAGGCGGGCATCGCGTCCCTGAAGCAGCCCGCCGACGGCGCGATGCCCGACGACGCGAACCTCGAGCCGCTGTTCGAGACGTCATCATGGAGCGCGTCCCCGCCCCGACCTACGAAGAGGGCGCGCCGCTGCAGGCGCACGTCACCAACCTCGACGCCTCCCCGTTCCTCGGACGCCTCGCGCTGCTGCGCGTGTTCAACGGCGAGATCCGCAAGGGGCAGATGGTCGCGTGGGCGCGCGCCGACGGGACCATGAAGACCGTCAAGATCACCGAACTGCTGGAGACCAAGGGCCTGGAGCGCGTCCCGACGGACAGCGCCGGCCCGGGCGACATCGTCGCCGTGGCGGGGATCGAGGACATCACGATCGGCGAGACGCTCACCGACGTCGACGACCCGCGCCCGCTTCCGCTCATCACGGTGGACGACCCGGCGATCTCCATGACGATCGGCATCAACACGTCCCCGCTCGCCGGCCGCGTCAAGGGTGACAAGGTCACCGCCCGCCAGGTCAAGGACCGCCTCGAAAGCGAACTCGTCGGCAACGTGTCGATCCGCGTGCTTCCGACCGGAGCGTCCCGACGCGTGGGAGGTTCAGGGCCGCGGCGAGCTCGCGCTCGCGATCCTCGTGGAGCAGATGCGCCGCGAGGGCTTCGAACTGACCGTCGGCAAGCCGCAGGTGGTCACGCAGACGTCGACGGCAAGGTCCACGAGCCCATGGAGCACATGACGATCGACGTGCCCGAGGAGCACCTCGGCGCCATCACCCAGCTGCTCGCGTCCCGCAAGGGGCGCATGGACTCCATGTCGAACCACGGCACCGGCTGGGTGCGCATGGAGTTCCTCGTCCCCGCGCGCGGGCTGATCGGCTTCCGGTCCACGTTCCTCACCGACACGCGCGGCACCGGCATCGCGTCGTCGATCGCCCACGGCTACGAGCCCTGGGCGGGTCCCATCGAGTACCGGAGCTCGGGCTCGCTGGTCGCGGACCGCGCGGGCGTGGTCACGCCGAACGCCCTGCTCGCGCTCGAGGACCGCGGCACGTTCTTCGTCCAGCCGACCGAGGAGGTCTACGAGGGCATGGTCGTCGGCGAGAACGCGCGCGGCGAGGACATGGACGTCAACATCACCAAGGAGAAGAAGCTGACAACATCCGTTCCTCGACGGCGGACAAGTTCGAGAGCCTCACGCCGCCGCGCCGACTCACGCTGGAGGAGTGCCTCGAGTTCGCCCGCGAGGACGAGTGCGTCGAGGTGACCCCGGAGTACGTGCGCATCCGCAAGGTCGAGTCTGGACCAGACGGAGCGCGGCCGCGCCGCGTCACGGGCGAAGAAGGCCGCCCAGTAATCGCGACGCCGTACCATGGCGTCGTGACGACGGGCAGGGAGTTCGGGGAGGCGGCCGACGCCTACGAGGCCGGCCGCCCGGAGTACCCCGCCGAAGCCGTCGCGTGGATGCTTGAGGGCACCACGGGGACGGTCCTCGATCTCGGGGCCGGCACGGGGAAGCTGACCAGGGGCGTCCTCGCGCTCGGACGCGAGGTTCTGGCCGTCGACCCGGACGCCGCGATGCTCGCGCGGCTGGCGAGCGACCTTCCTGGCGTGCGCGCGGAGGTCGGAACCGCCGAAGAAATCCCGCTACCCGACGCGAGCGTCGGTGCCGTCGTCATGGGCCAAGCCTGGCACTGGGTGGACGTCGAGCGGGCGTCGCGCGAGGTCGGGCGCGTGCTCGCCCCCGGCGGAGCGCTGGGCCTCGTGTGGAACGTCCGCGACGAGCGCGAGCCGTGGGTCGCCGCGCTGACCGCCGCGATGCACCCCGCACCGGGGGACGCTCTCGTCGCCTCCGGCGGGCCGACGGTCGCCGCCCCCTTCGGGCCGCTCGAGGAACGTCGCGTCGAGTGGGCGTCAAAGATGACCCGGGCGGCGCTCGACGCGATGGTGCGCTCGCGGTCCTACTACATCGAGGAGGACGCGGCGGGCCGCGCGGCCACGGAGTCGCGCGTCGGCGAGGTTCTCGACGGGCTTGACGGCCTCGCGGACGGCGGCTCGGTCGACCTCCCGTACGTGACGGTCGCCTACCGCGCCCGGAGATGACGAAGGCTGGCCCCGGTCGTTGACGGCTCGTGCGGGCGATGCTGGAATGTGCCGATGCGCGAACACGCGGGCGCGGCGCGGACCATTCGAACGGCCGTCGCCGCCGATCTGGTCGAGTTGCGGCGGGTGTACCGCGCGGCGTCGCTATCCAACGCTGGCGACGCGCCGGGACTTCTCGACCATCCGGAATACCTCGTCTTCGCCGGCGACGGGATCCCGACCGGACAGACGCGGTTGATGGAGTCGGCGGTGGACGGCACGCGCACCGTCCTGGGATTCGCTACTCTGGCGACCGGCCCGGATGGAGAACTGGAGCTCGACGACCTGTTCGTCGACCCGCGTTTCCGGCGTCGTGGCGTCGCGCGAGAACTGATCGCCGACGCCCTCCGATCGGCGAAGGCGGGTGGCTATCGGCGACTCGCGGTCATCGCGAATCCCCACGCGACGGACTTCTATTCGGCCGTCGGATTCGTCGGCGGCGATCGCGTCGTCACGGCCCTGGGCGACGGCACCCGCATGTACCTCGACGTCGGGTGACCCGGGCGTTCGTGGCTCCCCCGACTGGACTCGAACCAGTAACCTGCCGATTAACAGTCGGCTGCTCTGCCAATTGAGCTACGGAGGATCGCGAGGCACTACTGTACCGGATCGCGCCTTGCGCGACGATCACGCGAACGCTCCTTCCGCGCCCGAAAACGACGCCCCGTGTAACCGCGCGGAAACATTCCCGAAACGTGGAATCTATACGCTCGGGGCACCGCGTGCCGAGGCGCGCCGGGCGGCCGCGTCCGGGCAAGGTACGCGAGGAAGGAAGCGAACCGTGCCCTACGACAGCGGCGACACCGCTTGGTTGATCACGTCCACCGCCCTCGTCCTGCTCATGCTCCCGGGACTCGCGATCTTCTACTCCGGCATGGTGCGCGCCAAGAACGCGCTCGCGATGCTGATGTACAACTTCGGGGCGCTCGCCGTGATCTCCGTGACGTGGACGATCGTGGGCTTCACGCTCGCGTTCGGTCCCGACGCCGGCTCCGGACTAATCGGCAGGTTCGACTTCTTCGGTCTGTCCGGGATCAACGACTCGTCGGTGCTCCAGTACTCGATCCCGCCCGCGGCGTTCGTCATGTTCCAGATGATGTTCGCGGTGGTGACGGGGGCGCTCATGACCGGGCGCCGCGGCGGACCGCGCGAAGTTCGGCGCAATCATCGTCTTCCTCGCCGCGTGGTCGATCTTCGTGTACCCGGTCATCGCGCACTGGGCGTGGGGCGACGGGGGCTGGATGGCCGAAGTGGGGCGTCCTGGACTTCGCCGGCGGCACGGTCGTGGAGATCTGTTCCGGCGCGTCGGCGCTCGCGCTCGCGCTCGTGCTCGGGCCACGGCGCGAGTGGCCGCGCGAGCTCATGATGCCGCACAACCTTCCCCTCACCATCCTCGGTGCCGGACTGCTGTGGTTCGGGTGGATCGGCTTCAACGCCGGCTCCGCGCTTACGGCGGGCGCCGACGCCGCGTCGGCGGCCCTCGCGACGCACCTGTCCGGCGTCGGCGGGATGATCGGATGGCTCCTGCTCGAACGCAAGCTGGTCGGCAAGCCGACCGCGCTCGGCGCGGCGTCGGGCGCCGTCGCGGGACTCGTGGCGATCACGCCCGCCGCGGGATTCCTCGACCCGCTGCCCGCGCTGCTGCTCGGCTTCGTCGCCGGCATGCTCTG
The DNA here is from genome assembly GCA_963823015.1 of uncultured Actinomycetota bacterium. Taxonomy (GTDB): domain Bacteria; phylum Actinomycetota; class Actinomycetes; order Actinomycetales; family Demequinaceae; genus JAFGBM01. The sequence goes on from CAWGJW010000004.1 coordinate 502,337, forward strand.
CCTCCTCGCCGTGCGCCTCAAGTTCCGCTTCAAGTACGACGACTCCCTCGACGTCGTGGCCGTCCACTACGTGGGCGGTCTGGTCGGCATGATGTTCCTCGGCTTGTTCGCTCGGGCGCTGATCGCCGACGGCGGCGCCGGGCTCGGCGTCTTCGCCGGGGGCGGCGCCGCGCAGCTCGGGAAGCAGGCGGTCGCGGCGCTCGCGGCGAGTGCCTTCGCGTTCGTCGCGAGCTCGTGATCGCGCAGGTCGTGCGCGCGGCGATCATGGGGCTGCGCGTCACGCCCGAGGGGAGGACGGCCGGCCTCGACTACACGCAGCACGGCGAGAGCGCCTACGAGATACACAACTAATCGGCAGCCATATCGGCCGCCTCACCAGGGCGGGCCGGTACGCTGGGCCCGTTGTAGGGCCAGTAGCTCAGCCGGTTAGAGCAGCGGACTCATAATCCGTCGGTCGTGGGTTCGAGCCCCGCCTGGCCCACCCGTGTCGCTCGCGCTACGCGCGCATGCGTTCCCTGTCCGGCGTCCTACCGCGGTGATAGCGTCGGCGCGTGGCCGAGCAGTTGAGTTTCTCCGCGACCGTGTTCCTGACGCAGGGCCGGGGCGCGTGGCACATGGTGACGCTTCCGGAGGACCTCTCCGACGAGATCGAGGCCCGGTACGCCGGGCCGAAGCGGGGGTTCGGTGCCGTGCGGGTCACGGCCCGGATCGGCGGGACGAGCTGGGGCACCTCGATCTTCCCCAGCTGGTCGCAGAAGGTCTACGTCATGGGGATCAAGGGCGCCGTCCGCACGGCGGAGGGCATCGAGGAGGGGGCGCGGGTCGAGGTCTCCCTCGAAATACCGGACCTCCGGTAGGGGGTGCTCGCCGTCGCTCGACTACCATGGCGGGACTCGACGAGCGGGGGAGTGACGTGGTCGACGACGGCGTTGCCGAGGATGCGATTGCCGCTCGGCTGCGCGCCGCGGGATGCGTGTTCGCGGAGGACGAGGCGCGGCTCCTCGCGGACGAGGCCACCTCCGCCGCCCAGCTCGAGGGATGGGTGGAGCGGCGCGTCGCGGGAGAGCCGCTGGAGTACATCGTCGGCTGGGCGGAGTTCTGCGGGCTCCGCATCGCGGTCGAACCCGGGGTGTTCGTCCCGCGCCAGCGGACGGAAATCCTTGTTCGCGAGGCCGTCGCGCGGGCGGGCGTTCGGCCCGTCGTCGTCGACATGTGCTGTGGATCGGGCGCCATCGCCGCCGCGATCTCGGCGGCCCTGCCCGGAGCCGAGATCCACGCGGCGGACTCCGACCCCACGGCCGTCGCCTGCGCACGACGGAACCTCGCGGGCCGGGGCGCCGCCGCCGTCGGCGACCTGTTCGAGGCCCTGCCCGTATCCCTACGCGGACGCGTCACCCTCCTCGTCGCGAACGCCCCGTACGTGCCGACGGGGGAGATCGCCTCGATGCCCGTCGAGGCGCGGGAGCACGAGCCGCGCGCCGCGCTCGACGGGGGAGAGGACGGGACCGCGCTGCATCGCCGCATCGCGTCGGCGGCTCCGCGGTGGCTTACGCCCGGCGGGTACCTGTTCATCGAGGCCGGCCGTGCCCAAGCGTCCACCACGGTGCGGCACATGGAGGAATACGGCCTCGCGACCCGCGTCGTGACGGACGACGAATACGGAGCGACCGTCGTCGTCGGGCGACGCCCCGCAGGCGCCTAGGGCTACACCGTCGACGCGACGGCGCGACCGATCGAGGCCGCCGTCCGGTCGAGGGCCTCCGCGACGTCGAGGGCCGCGATGGGGCCGCCCGACGACGCGATGGTCGCGGCGCGCCCGTGGACGGTCGCGGCGAGCGCGCCAGCCTCGTCCGCGGGCAGCCCCGAGGCGAGGAGCGTACCCGCGATCCCGGCGAGCACGTCGCCGGCTCCGGCCGTCGCGAGCCAGGGTGGGGCGTCCGCGGCGCTCCACGGCCCGCCCTCCGGCGGTACGACGACGGTCACGGCGCCCTTGAGCAGAACGGTCGCGCGGGCCGCGAGCGCGAGGGTGCGGGCGTGCTCGACGGGGTTGCGCTCGACCTCCTCGCGCGACGCGCTCACCCCGGCGACCTCGAGCGCGCGGGCGAGTTCCCCCGCGTGGGGCGTGAGGAGCACGCGGGCGGGATCGTCGTCGGTCGACGCGGCGAGCCGGAGGCGAACGGCAGCCTCGATCGCCCCCGCGTCAACGACGCACGGCACGCCCGACGCGAGGGCCTCGGCCACCGCGTCGTCCTGCGCCGGGTCGTCGGCGACGCCGGGCCCGAGGACCCACGCGTCGACTCGGGGGAGTCCGTCTCCCGAATCCGCGACGACGACCTCGGGCCGCGCCGCGAGAACGAGGTCCTGGGCGCGTCGGGGGCCGAGGTAGCGGACCATGCCCGCGCCGGCGCGGACCGCCGCGGTGCAGGCGAGGATCGCGGCGCCCGGGTACGCCTCCGAGCCCGCGACCACGCCGACGACGCCGCGCGAGTACTTGTGGTCGCCCGCGCGCGGAACCGGCCACCGGGCGGCGACGCCGGTCGCGGTCAGGCGGCGTGCGGCGCCGGGCGCCGGGTCGGGGGCGGGGATGCCGACGTTGACGACGCGGACGCGTCCCGCGGCGAGCGCCGCGGGAGGCAGGAGGACGCACGGGGTGGGGGAGGTGAGGGACACGGTCGCCGTCGCCGTCACGTGCGGCGCGTCGTCGGAGGCGCCGTCCGCGTCGAGTCCGCTGGGAAGGTCGACCGCCAGTACGGGGGTGCGGTCGGGGATCGCGGCGACGAGTGGCACGGCCGCGCCGCGAAGGCCGGGGGAGGCGCCGAGCCCGACGATGCCGTCGATGACGAGATCCGCCGCCTTCACGACGTCCTCGCGTCCGGCGGACGCCGCCTCGTCGACGATCTCCCCGCCCGCCGCGATCAGGAGGTCGCTTCCCCGCGCGTGCGCGGTCGGGGCCATGAGGAGCGCCGTGACGCGTGCGCCCTCGGCCGCGAGAAGGGAACCGGCGATCAGCGCGTCGCCGCCGTTGTTCCCGCGCCCGACGAGGATCGCGACGACGGCGTCGTCCACCGCCACCCTTCGCTCCTCGAGCAGCGCGCGGGCCTCGCCCGCAACGGCGGCCGCGGCGCGGTCCATGAGGGCGGCCTCGCCCTCGCGCGCGAGCGGCTCCTGCTCCGCCTCGCGGATCGCGGCGGACGTCGCCGCCTCGAGCACCTCGGGTTCCCGCATGGTCCTAGGCTGGCACATCCTCGGGCCGTCGCAGTTGCGCCTCGTACACGAGCGAGTCGACCCACGCGCCGCGAACCTCCCGGTCGCGGGGGATCGTCTCGACGTAACGCATCCCGAGCTTCTCCATGACCCGCGCCGACGCCACGTTCTCGGGGCGGCATCGGGCGAAGATCTCCGCAACGTCGTCCCGCGCCGCGACGTGATCGAAGACCGCGCGCGCCGCCTCCGTCATCAGCCCCTGCCCCCAGAGGTCGCGTCGGAGAACCCAGCCCATCTCCCACCGGCCGGGAACGGGTGGATGCGCGTGGACCGCGCCGACCACCTCGTCGGCGCCGCGCAGGGTGACCCCCAGCTCGATCGTCGGCGGAGTCGGCTTGGTCGCGGTCTGGAGGTAGCCGAGGGTGTCGTCCCAGGTGTTCGGCCCGAAGTCCGTGTAGAGCGTCACGACCGGGTCGGAGCCGTACACGTGGACGGCCGCCGCGTCCGAGATGCGGAACGGCCGGAGGACGAGACGCTCGGTCTCCAGGATCACGTGACCATGCTAGGGCCGTGGAAGAATACCCGCATGGCGATGAGGGAGATACGTGTGACGGGCGACCCCGTGCTCCGCACGCCGTGCGAGCCGGTCGGGGAGGTCGACGAGGCGGTGCGCTCGCTCGTCGCGGATCTGTTGGAGACCGTCGACGCGGAGGGCCGCGCCGGGCTCGCGGCCAATCAGATCGGCGTGAGCCTCCGGGCCTTCTCGTGGAACATCGACGGCGAGGTCGGCTACATGCTCAACCCCGTCGTCACGGAGTCGAGCGAGGAGAAGCAGGAGCTCGCCGAGGAGGGTTGCCTCAGCGTCCCCGGGCTCTGGTTCGAGTGCGACCGCCCCGCCTTCGCCCGCTGCGAGGGCGTCGACCTCGACGGGAATCCCGTCGTGATCGAAGGCGAGGGGATCTGGGCGCGCCTCATCCACCACGAGACGGACCACCTGATCGGGAAGCTCTACATCGACCGATTGGCCAAGGACGTCCGCAAGCGCGCGCTCCGGCAGATCCGCGAGCAGCTCGAGCACGCCACGTAGGCGCGCCGGGGGATGACACTGGCGTAATTCGATCCGCTAGGGCACCATAGGAGTACACGCACCGCTTGCGGCGCCGCCGTTTCTGTCTAGGTCGTTGGGGAAGACGCACCTCGGCAGAAAGGAAGGGTCATGGCGGCTATCACCCGCGGCGTGCTTTTCGTGCACTCCGCCACGCGTGCCATGTGCCCGCACATCGAGTGGGCGGCAACGAACGTCCTGGGCTCTCGCGCGTCCTTCGACTGGACCGACCAGCCGGCGGGCGTGGGGCTTCTGCGGTGCGAGGTCTCGTGGCAAGGCACCCAGGGGACCGGTGCCCGGCTCGCATCGGCGCTCCGAGGCTGGGAGCACGTGCGGTACGAGGTCACGGAGGAGCCCTCCTACGGCTGCGACGGAGGCCGGTGGAGCCACACCCCGAGCCTCGGCATCTTCCACGCCGTCACCGACGTCGCCGGCAACATCGTCGTCCCGGAGGACCGCATCCGCGCCGCGATCGACGGCGGCGGCTCCGCGGGGGACCTCAAGCGCGCCATGGACCTCGCGCTCGGGTCGGCCTGGGACGAGGAGCTCGAGCCCTTCCGCTACGCGGGACACGGTGCCCCCGTGCGGTGGCTTCACCGCGTCGGCTAAGCCCGGCCCGCGCCGCGTCGCTACGTCTCTTCCGTCCCTTACGTCACTCCCGTCCCGACTCGTGTGGAATACGCCTCATCTGACCCCATTTTCCAGGCACCGGCCCCGCCCGCGCGGCTAGCGTGACACGCGGGGGTAGCCATGCGTGCCCCCGTGAACACGACAGAACGGGGAAGAGGGAAAGATGAAGAAGAGGACACGTGTACGGCTCGCGTCGCTCGCACTCGCCGGGGGCCTCCTCGGCGCCGCGGCGGTACCCGCGCAGGCTTCGGGGGCCTTCTACTACTACTCGAACAGTTCGCCGCTGTACGCCGCCTGGAACACGGAGCAGGACTACGCGTCGACCTACGACGTGTACCACCGCTGCTACAGCGTGTCGGCTCGGCACGTCTACATGGACCACGGAGTCCTGCGTCTGTCCGCGTCCGTGACGAAGAGGGGCTACGCGCGGGACGAGTCCGCCGCCGAACTCTCGTACGGCATCTGGCGCGGTAACGGCTGTCCGTGATGTCCGCGCGGCTCCCGCTCCTCACGGTGGCGCTGATCGTCCTCGCCGGATGCTCGCGCGGCTTGCCTCCTGACGACGCCTCGATGTCCTCCTGGATGTACGGCGTCGACCTTCAGATATCGGGGGCAGAGGCGGCGGGAGCCGCACCCGAGCAGCTCAAGGTGCTTCATCAGATCCGCGACACCGGGGAGATCACCTGGGCGGAGGTCGACTCCGCGATGCAGGAAACGTTCCGCTGCTTCGAGGCGGCGGGCATCGAATACCAGGTGGACAACGCCGTCGGGTACAACGGGCTCAAGGAGCCGGGGTACTCGTTCTCCGCGGGGACGGCGGATCCCGCGACCTTCATGGAGGTCGGGGACCGGTGCATCGCGCAGCACAGCAAGTTCATCGAGGCCGCCTACACGCTACGGCCCGAGGCCGTCGAGGCCGACAACCGGTACCTCGAGACGCTCAAGCCTGCGCTTATCGCCTGTCTGGAGGATAACGGCGTCGCGGTGGACAAGGAGGCGACGTTCGACGAGCTCGCCCGGCTCGCGTACCAACTCTACGGCCCGGTCGCGTCGGGCGCGTTCCAGAAGACTGACGCGTCCGGGAACGGCAACACCTGGACGTTCATCGGCGTCCCGGCGTCGCCGCCGGACGCGAGCCCCGTGCCGCACGGACCGGACTGCCTAGGCGTCGCCTTCTCGTCCGACCCGGCGGGCTAGGCGTTCGCGAACGCGAGCGCCACGTTGTGGCCGCCGAAGCCGAACGAGTTGTTGATCGCGAGCACGTCGCCCGACGGGAGCGCGCGGGGCGCGTCGCGGACGAGGTCGACCTCGAGCTCGGGATCCGGCTGCGTCACGTTGATCGTGGGCGGCGCCTGGCGCTCGTGGATCGCTTTGATGACGAAGATCGATTCGACCGCGCCCGCGCCGCCGAGAAGGTGTCCCGTCATGGACTTCGTGGCGCTCAGGAGCGTCTGATCGGCGTGCGCGCCGAGCAACGAGCGGATCGCCCGGGCCTCGATCATGTCGCCGACCACCGTCGACGTCGCGTGTGCGTTGATGTGCGCGACGTCGGCGGTCGCCGCCCCGGCGTCCTCGATCGCGAACCGCATCGCGCGCGCCTGCCCTTCGCCGTTCGGCTCGGGTGCGGCGATGTGGTGCGCATCGGACGTGAGGCCGAGTCCCCGCGAGGTACGCGTAGACGCGAGCGCCCCGCGCCTTCGCGTGTTCCTCGGACTCGAGGACGATGATCCCCGACCCCTCGCCCATGACGAACCCGTCGCGCGTGATGTCGTACGGGCGCGACGCCCCGGTGGGGTCGTCGTTGCGCCGGGACAACGCCTGCATCGCGTCGAAGGACGCGAGGCACACCGGGTGGGTAGCCGCCTCGGTTCCCCCGGCGACCACGACGTCGGCGCGTCCGTCGATGATCATGCGGTACGCGGTCGCGATCGCCTCCGCCCCGGATGCGCACGCCGACACCGGGGCGTGCGCCCCCGCCTTGGCGCCGATCTCGAGCTCCACGTAGGCGGCAGGGCGAGTTCGGCATGAGCATGGGAACCGTCAAGGGAAGGACGCGCGCGGCGCCCTTCTCCTTGATCGTGTCCCAGGCGTTCAGCAACGTCCACACCCCTCCGATGCCCGACGAGACGGCCGCGCCGAGACGAAGCGGGTCGACGTCCGGAGAACCGGCGTCGGCCCACGCCTCGCGCGTCGCGACGATCGCCATCTGGGCGGACGGGTCCATGCGCTTGGTCTCCGGGCGCGACAGGACCTCGTCCGGGCGAACGGCGACCTGGCCGGAGAAGCCGACCTCGAGGCCGTACTTCTCGACCCAGTCGTTGTCGAGAGTCCGGACGCCCGAACGGCCGGCAAGCGCGGCCTCCCAGGTGGACGGAACGTCCCCGCCGAGCGGCGTGGTCATCCCCAATCCGGTGACGACAACCTTCGTCATGGCTCCTCCGAGCGGTGGTGATGGACGGCCGCCGAGCGGCGGCCGCGACGTGCTTAGGACTGCGCGCCGGTGATGTACTTGACGGCGTCGTTCACGGTGACGAGGTTCTTCACGTCCTCGTCGGGGATGCGGACGTCGAACTTCTCTTCCGCGAGCGTCACGATCGTCATCATCGACAGCGAGTCGATGTCGAGGTCGTCGGTGAAGGACTTGTCGCCGACCACCTCGGCGGCGTCCAGGCCGGTCTCCTCGGCGACAATCTCTGCCAGGCCCGCGAGGACCTCATTTTCGGACAATGCCATGCTGATCTCCTTGGGTTGATGCGATGCGGATGCATCGTCGGGCGTGCGAACACTCATAGGTTACGGAAGAACGACCACCTGGGCGGCGAAGACGAGGCCCGCGCCGAAACCGATCTGCAGCGCGAGGTCGCCGGATTTCACGAGCCCGTCGCGCATGAGGCGCTCGGTGGCGAGCGGGATCGACGCGGCGGACGTATTCCCGGAGTCGGCGATGTCGCGCCCGACGACCACGTCGTCGCGAAGCCCGACCGTCTTGATCATCTGGTCGATGATGCGCATGTTCGCCTGGTGGGGGATGAACACGTCGATGTCGGACGGTGCCCAGGCCGGCGGCCTCGATGGCCTGGACCGCGACCTTCGGCATCTCGAACGACGCCCACTTGAAGACGCTTCCGCCCTCCTGGCGGAGGGTGGGGAAGGGGACGCCCTTGTCGCGGTAGTCGATCCACGACGCCGTCATGTCGATCAGCGGAGCCCCCTCGGCCTTCGAGCCCCACACCGTCGGCCCGATGGCGGGCTCGTCCGACGGGCCGATGACGATCGCGCCGGCGGCGTCGCCGAGCAGGAACGAGATCGATCGATCGGTGGGGTCGACGAAGTCGCTCATCTTCTCCGCGCCCACCACGAGGACGTGCCCGCTCTGTCCGGAGCGCACCAGCGCGTCGGCCTGGGCGATCGCGTAGCAGTAGCCGGCGCAGGCGGCGGAGATGTCGTATGCGGCGGCGGTGCCGCACCCGAGGCGATCGGCGAGGACCGGCGCGGCGCCGGGCGTCATCATCGGATAGGTGAACGTCGAGAAGATGATCGTGTCGAGCTGCGCGGCGTCGATGCCCGCCGCCGCGATCGCGTCGCGGGCCGCGCGCTCGGCCAGGTCGACCACCGAGGTCTCGGCGTTCGCCCGGACCCGGGTGACGATGCCCGTGCGCTGTCGGATCCATTCGTCCGACGAGTCGATGGGCCCGGCGAGCTCGTCGTTCGTGACGATGTTCTCGCCACGCGCGGCGCCCAGTCCGAGGATGCGCGAGAACTCGGGTCCGCGTTTGATCGTCAACGGTGTCACGGGCGTGTCTCCATCTGGGTTCGGGCGGAATCCAGGTCCGCCGGGGTCTTGAGGGCGACGCTGGCGACGCCCGGCATGCCACGCTTGGCGAGGCCCGCGAGGACCCCTCCGGGCGCGGCCTCGATCATGGCGTCGACGCCGAGGTCGAGCATCGCCTGCTGGCACAGGTCCCACCGCACGGGGTTCGCCACCTGCGCCACCATGCGCGCGAGCGCATCGGACCCCGACTCGACGCGCGTGCCGTCCGCGTTGGTCAGGAGGACGCTCGACGGGTCCGACGTCGCCACGGCCGCGGCCGCCGCGGCGAGCGCGTCGACGGCCGGCCGCATGTAGGCGGTGTGGAACGCGCCGGCGACCTGCAGCTCGATCACCCGGGCGCGGGCCGGGGGTTCGGCGACGAGGGCGTCGATCGCGCTTTTCGCTCCCGCGGCGACGATCTGCCCGCCGCCGTTGATGTTGGCGGGGGTGAGGTTCAGGTCGGAGAGCCGGGCGAGGACGCCGTCGGGGTCGCCGCCGAGGATGGCGGCCATCGAGGTGGGCTCGGAAGCCGCGGCCGCGGCGGCCATCGCGTTCGCCCGCGCCGCTACGAGGCGCATCGCGTCCTCGTCGGAAATGACGCCCGCGAGCGCGGCCGCCGCGAACTCGCCGACGGAGTGGCCCGCGGCGACGTCCGGGGGAGTGTCGCCCAGGAGCTCGCGCGCCGTCGCGAGGGCCGTCGCGACGAGGAGCGGCTGAGCGACCGCCGTATCGCGGATCGTGTCAGCGTCCGAGGTGGTGCCGTGCGCCACGACGTCCACGCCGGCGGCCTCGCCGTAGCGCGCGAGGCGCTCCGCGACGCTCGGGAGTTCGAGCCACGGGGAGAGCATTCCGGGCGCTTGGGCACCCTGGCCCGGGCAGACGACGGCTAGCACCATTACAGGGTGCCCGATGCGGGGCGTCTCCACCCAGCCGGGGGCCTCCAACGTCGTCCCCTCGTCTTGTACCTTTCCTACAACGGCGCGTGGCTGGAATCGCGAAGGCGGCCGAGCGCGAACGCGGTGTCGAGCACGTGGGCGTCGCGCGTGTTGAGGGCGTCCCACCCGGTCAGGTCGGTGACCTTCTTGAGCCGGTAGCGCACGGTATTCGCGTGGACGAACATCGTGCGCGACGCCAGCTCGAGCGACCGTCCGCACGCGAGGAAGGTCGAGACGGTCTCCGCGAGCGATCCGCCCGCGGCGAGGATCGGGTCGTACGCGATGGCGATGAGGCGTTCGCGGGCCGCCGCGTCGCCGACGAGTACGCGCTCGGGCAGGAGGTCGTCCGCCGCGACCGGCCTCGGGACGAGCGCCCACGCGGGCGCGGCGATCACGCCGGCGAGGGCGGCGCGCGTCGACCGGGCGACCTCGAGGAGCGTCACGGCGCGCGGCCCGATCACCACGGGGCCGGGCCCGAAGTTCGGCAGGAGCGCGGCGCTGAGCGCGCCGGGGTCCTCGTCCGTGCGAGCGATCACGATGAGGTCCTCGCCGTGAATGCCGACGAGCGCCCCGCGGGCGCTGCGGCGGATGGCCCGGCGGAGTTCGGCGCTCTCCACCTCGCCGAGTGGCCCGTCGGTCAGCCCGACCATCACGAGCGTCGGCCCGGCCTTCCACCCGAGTGCCGCCGCGCGCGACGGGAGTTCGTCGTCCATCTGGCCCCGGACCAGGGCGTCGACGACGAGCGCCTCGAGCCGCGCATCCCACGCGCCGCGGGACTCCGCGGCCCGCGCGTACACCTCCGCCGCGCTGAACGCGATCTCGCGCGAATAGCGCAGAATCGCCTCCCGAAGCTCGGCTTCGGTGCCCGGAGGCGCGAGCTCGTCGCAGTGCGCCTCGACGACGTTGACGACGGTGCGGACGATGCTCAGCGTGTGTTGCAGGGACACGGATCGGGTGAGTTCGGGGGGCGCGGCGGCGAAAACCTCGACGGCGCTACGCCCGGCGGCCTGCGGATTCGCGTACCAGGCGACGAACGCGCTGATGCCCGCTTGCGCGACTGTGCCCACCCAGGACCTCTCGCGTGCGGGGAGCTCCCGAAACCAGGGATACTCTGCATCGAGGCTCGTGATGGCGGCCGTCGACAGGACGCCCGTCGCGGACTTCAAATTGCGGAGGGTGTCCGCGCGCGTGTCGCGAGTCGCCATACGCGTCAGCATACGGGTCGATTGTCGGAAGTCGACAAACGCGTGCGAGGCGCGGGCGGCGCGCGAGCGGAGATAGGTTAGGACAGAGAAAGAGGGGACAACGATGCCGAGGCCCACGGGCAAGCCGATTCTCGGCGCGGCGCTCGGAGCCGCGCTCGCGATGGCGACCGTCCTGATCCTTCAACAGGGAGGCGTCGTCCCGCCGACGCGACTCGTGCTCTTCGGGGCGCTCGCCCTCGGCCTGAGCGCGGGATCCCTGCTCCTCACCGTCACGTTCCGTCGGGCCGTCCCCATCGCCCTGCAGTCGGTCGCCGTCCTGCTCGCGGGATTCGCGCTCACCGGCATTCCGGCGATGAACGACCACGGAAGCCTTTCCGACGGGTGCGGGGCCGTGGCGACGTCCTCCGTCCCGGACACGGCGGCGCCGGCCGATACCTCCGTCGGCGCTCCGCTCGAGATCGACCCCAAGGGCACGCTCGCGTACCGCGTTACCACGCCCGTTCCCTTCGAGAACTGGTACTACTCGGCCTCGATGGACGTCGGCGGTTTCCCCGTCGTCATATGGTCCGGTTCGCTCCCGCTGGAGACGTTCGGTCCGGTGTTCGAGGGGACGATGGACGTGGGCGACAACCTCACGACGGTCGAGGACGTCACCGGGCTCAGCGTCACGGGCGTCTACCACCTCTCCGGATGGATCGGGGGCGACGGCGGCCGGTGCGACGTCGACTTCTACGTCCGCATCCCGCCGCCGACGATCTTCTCCGGCGTGATCCTGGGCGCGCTCTGGGTCGCCGTGGCGTTCATCCTGCTCATCGCCGCCGTGTACGGGGTTCAGATGGCCCGGCTCCGGCGCTCCCCGGACGGAGAGACGACGGACGGAGAGACGACCGACTAGGCGTCCCCGCCCGCGTTGCCGGACGTTCCCGCGCGCGGGTCGAGCAACTGGTACTTGTTGATCGCCTTCGCCACCGAACCCTCGGGGACCTCTCCTCGCCGCTCCAGCTGCTGGAGCACGCGCGTCGCGGTCGACGGCCCGTCGATGTGGAAGAAGCGCCGCGCGGCCGGTCGGGTGTCCGAGAAGCCGAAGCCGTCCGCGCCGAGCGTGGCGTAGTCGCCGGGGATCCACGCGCGGATCTGGTCCGGGACCAGGTGGTCGTAGTCGGTCGTCGCGACGAACGGGCCCGGCTCGTCCTCGAGCACGCGGGTCAGGTACGGCTTGGGCGCCGCCGCGCTCGGGGTCGAGGAAGGCCTCCTCCTCGCACTCGAGCGCCTCGCGCCGAAGCTCGCTCCACGAGGTCACGGACCACACGTCGGCGCGCACGCTCCAGTCCTCCGCGAGCAGTTCCTGCGCCTCCATCGCCCACGGAACGGCCACGCCGGACGCGAGAATCTGCGCGCGCGGCCCCTCGCCCGTCGGCCCGGCTCACGCGGTGGATGCCCTTGAGGATGCCCTCGACGTCGACGTCGTCCGGCTCGTCCGGCTGCTTGATCGGCTCGTTGTAGACGGTGAGGTAGTACATGACGTTCTGGTCGCGGTCGGACGGGTTGCCGTACATGCGTTCGATGCCGTCGCGGACGATGTGCCGGATCTCGTAGGCGAACGCCGGGTCGTAGGCGACCACGGCGCGGTTGGTGCCCGCAAGGAGCGGGGAATGCCCGTCGGCGTGCTGCAGGCCCTCGCCCGTCAGCGTCGTCCGTCCGGCCGTCGCCCCGAGGAGGAAGCCCCGCGTCATCTGGTCGCCCGCGGCCCAGAACTGGTCGCCGGTCCGCTGGAAGCCGAACATCGAGTAGAAGATGTAGAACGGCACGAGGGGAACGCCGTGCGTGGCGTACGAGGTGCCGACGGCCTGGAACGCCGCCGCGGAGCCCGCCTCGTTGATCCCGGTGTGCATGATCTGCCCGGACTCGGACTCCTTGTAGGAGAGCATGAGCTCGCGGTCCACGGGCAGGTAGTTCTGGCCCTGCGTGTTGAAGATCTTCGCGCTCGGGAAGATCGCGTCGAGGCCGAAGGTGCGCGCCTCGTCGGGGATGATCGGGACGATGCGGTGGCCGAAGTCCTTGTCCTTGATGAGGTCCTTGAGCAGGCGGACGATCGCCATCGTCGTCGCGACGTGTTGCTTGCCCGAGCCCTTCTTCAACTCGTCGTAGACCGCCGGGTCCGGCAGCGCGATCGCGGTGTGGGCGTCGCGCCGCTCGGGGACGAAGCCTCCCAGCGCCTTGCGCCGGGCGAGCATGTACTGGATCTCCGTGCGGTCCATGCCCGGGTGGTAGTACGGCGGGCTGTACGGGTCCGCCTCGAGCTGCTCGTCCGTGAAGGGGATCTCGAACGTGTCGCGCAGCACCTTGAGGTCGTTCGTCGCGAGCTTCTTCATCTGGTGCGTCGCGTTGCGGGCGGCGAAGTTGGTGCCGAGCCCGTAACCCTTGATCGTCTTCGCGAGGATGACGGTGGGCTTGCCGTTGCGCTCGTTGGCCGCGCGGTTGTAGGCGGCGTAGAGCTTGCGGTAGTCGTGCCCGCCGCGCTTGAGCGCCCAGATCTCGTCGTCCGTCATGTCCTTGACGAGTTCCTTGGCCCGAGGGTCGCCGCCGAAGAAGTTGTCGCGGATGAATGCGCCCGACTCCGCGCGGTACGTCTGGAAGTCGCCGTCGGGGACGGTGTTCATGAGGTTGAGCAGGGCGCCGTCCTTGTCGGCGGCGAGCAGCGGGTCCCAACTGCGGCCCCAGATCACCTTGATGACGTTCCAGCCGGCCCCGCGGAAGTACGCCTCGAGCTCCTGGATGATCTTGCCGTTGCCGCGCACGGGCCCGTCGAGGCGCTGGAGGTTGCAGTTGACGACGAACGTGAGGTTGTCGAGGCGCTGGTTGGCCGCGAGCTGGAGCATGCCGCGGCTCTCCGGCTCGTCCATCTCGCCGTCGCCGAGGAACGCCCACGTGTGCTGCTCGGACGTGTCCTTGATCCCGCGGAGGTGGAGGTAGCGGTCCGTCCACGCCTGGTAGATCGCCGACGCCGGGCCGAGTCCCATCGAGACGGTGGGGAACTCCCACAGGTCGGGCATGAGGCGCGGGTGGGGGTAGGAGCTGAGGCCGCGTCCGGGGCCGGACTTCTCCTGGCGGAACGAGTCGAGGTCGTCCTCGGTGAAGCGGCCCTCGACGTAGCCCGCGCGTACACGCCGGGCGCCGCGTGGCCCTGGAAGTACACGTGGTCGCCGCCGCCCGGGTGGTCCTTGCCGCGGAAGAAGTGGTTGAGGCCCACCTCGTAGAGGGTCGCGACGGACGCGTAGGACGAGATGTGTCCGCCGACGCCCTTGCCGTCCGCCTGCGCGCGCGTCACCATGACGGCGGCGTTCCAGCGGATCCAGCCGCGGTAGCGGCGCTCGACCTCCTCGTCGCCGGGGAACTCGGGCTCGTCGTCGTAGGAGATCGTGTTGACGTACGGGGTGTTGAGGCTGAGCGGCAGGCTGAGCTGCTCGTTGGCCGCGTGTTCGACCATCTGGCGAAGGACGAACTCGGCCCGAGTGGGGCCGTCGGTCGCGATCATCCCGTTGAGCGAGTCGAGCCACTCGGCGGTCTCTTCCGGGTCCTTATCGGTCTCGTCAAACATCGTCACAGCGTTGTCCTCCCGGGGCGCGCGGGGTGGCGCCCACGATTGAGGGCGGGGGTGTCCCGCCGACCGCCCCCATTGTTGTCAGTTCCGTGGCGAATGTCACGCTGGGCTACGCGCCCCCGGTGATTGCGGCTCCTGTCGACGTGCCCGTAGGGTGGTGCCTGACGTGCGAGGCGCGCACGTCGAACACACCCGAAGGGGGCATTCCGCCGTGGCGCGAGAGTCGGCAGCAGATGCCGTAGACCCCGCGATTGTCGCGCGGTTCAGTTTGACCAAGGGGATGGTCGTGCAGGAATTCTTGTGACGACGACGTCTACGAGACGCTCAGGGCCGCGCTCGCCGACGCCGTCGGCCAGAGCCTCGTCGACGAGGACTACGGTGACGTCACCGACGCCGCGCTCGTCTGGTTCCGGGAGGGGGACGACGATCTCGCCGACCTGCTGATGGACGTGCAGACGCTCCTCGACGACAAGGGCGTGGTGTGGTTGCTCACCCCCAAGGCGGGCGTCGACCGTCACGTCGAGCCCCGCGACGTCGAGGAGGGCGCGTCGCTCGCGGGGCTGCACGCTACCTCGACGTTCGTCGCCGGGGCGGACTGGACGGCGACTCAGCTCGTCGAGAAGGGACGTCACCGATGAGCGACCTCGTGGGGAAGCCCGCCCCGGACTTCACTCTCGTCAACCAGCACGGGACGCCCGTCACGCTCTCCGAGCTCCGCGAGACGCCCGTGCTCGTCGTCTTCCTGCCGTTCGCGTTCTCGCCTCTCTGCACGAGCGAGGTCATCGATCTGCGCGACTCCGGCGAGATTCAGGAGGACCAGACGGTGCGCGTCGTCACGATCGATTGCGACTCCGTCTTCGCGAACCGAGCCTGGGCGGAAGCCACGCAGTACGAGCGCGACGTGCTCTCCGACTTCTGGCCGCACGGCGCGGTGTGCCGGGAGTACGGGGTGTTCGAGGAGGGCAAGGGGCGCGCCGTGCGCGCCAGCTTCCTCATCGACACCGAGGGGGTCGTGCGGTGGGCCGTCGTCAACGACGCGGATCACGTGCGCGACGTCGCGGACTACGTCGGGGCGATCTCGTCCCTCTAGCCTCCCGGCACCGCGGGTCGGGTCGGCTCCCGCCGCTATCGAGGCGCCTCCCCGGGGCGACGCGAGACCTCGTCCCCACCCATAGGGAACAATGGTGGCGGGCCCGTAGCTCAGTTGGTTAGAGCACTGCGTTTACACCGCAGGTGTCATCGGTTCGAGTCCGGTAGGGCCCACGACAGGGAGGTGCCGGTGGTGGACGTGCGAAACCTGACGAGCGGCGAGAAGTACGACGCCTACGCCAGGCGAACCGACGGCATCATGCTCGTCCTCGCGGGAGTCTTCCTGGTGATCTGGTCGCTCACCTCGATCGACGCTGGGCTTCCCCTCCGTCCTCGGACGCATCCTCTTCTGGCCAACGCCGTGATCTGGATCGTGTTCGCGGTCGACCTCGGCATCAGGATCGTGCTGGCGCAGAGCTCGTGGCGATTCATCGTCAAGCACCCCCTCGACATCCTCGCCGTCGTTATCCCGATGCTCCGGCCGCTGAAGATCCTCACGGTCTTCACGCAGGGCACGCGGCTGGTCACGTCGCGCGGCGTCCTTCAGACCAGCCAGGCCGTCATCGCGTCCGCCGGCCTGCTGGTCTGGGTCGGCGCCGTCGCGATCTTCAACGTCGAGGCGGACGCGGTCGGCGCGAACATCACGTCGTTCGGCGACGCGCTCTGGTGGGCGGTCGTCACCGTGACCACGGTCGGATACGGCGACATCACGCCGGTGACCGTCACCGGGAGCATCATCGCCGTCGGGATGATGATCGTCGGGATCTCGCTCATCGGCGTGGTGACGGCGTCGGTCGCCGCGTGGTTCGTCCGCCTCACGGCGGACCGGGACGACGAGGAGAAGGCGGAGGAGGCCCCCGGGAGCGCGGCGGACGTCCGGCGGCTGGGCCGCAAGATCGAGCGTCTCGAGGCGAAGATCGACCGGCTGCTGGATCGCGACAAGGACGTGCAACGGTAGGTTAGACGCCATGAGCACGGTGGGCGAGATCGTCGCGATCCTCGACCGAATGTTTCCCCCGCGCCTCGCCGAGGATTGGGACGCGCCCGGCCTGTCCGTCGGCGACCCCGACGCGCCCGTCACCCGCGTTCACTTCGCGGTGGACCCACGTGCGCGTCGTCATCGACGAGGCCGTCGCGGCCGGCGCCCAGATGCTCGTCACCCACCACCCGCTCCTGCTGCGCGGAGTCACCTCCGTCGCCGCGAACACCGGCAAGGGCGCTGCGGTGCACCCGCTCGTCGCGGGCGGGTGCGCCCTGTATTCCGCGCACACGAACGCGGACTCGGCGTCGCCCGGCGTCGCGGACGCGCTCGCCGCCGCCGTCGGCGTGACCGGTCTCCGGCCGCTCGTCCCCGACGCGGACGACCCGTCCCTCGGCACCGGCCGCGTCGGCGTCCTCGAACCGCCGGTGACGCTTCGGGCCTTCGCCGAGCGCGTCGCCGCCGCGCTTCCGCCTACGGCGCACGGCGTCCGCGTGTCGGGCGACCTCGACGCGACCGTCACCACCGTCGCGGTTCTCGGAGGGTCGGGCGACGCGTTCCTCGGCGACGCGCGCTGCCGCCGGCGTCGACGCGTACGTCACGGCCGACCTGCGCCACCATCCCGCGTCCGAGGCGCGCGAGCTCGCCGAGATCGCGGACGGGCGGCCGTACCTCGTGGACGTGTGCCATGTCGCGTCCGAGTCGCTCTGGCTCGCCGAGGCCGCCGCCCGCGTCGGGGCCGAGGCCGGCGTCGAGACTTCTGTCAGTACGCTCAACACCGATCCGTGGACGGCCGCTCGGCGTGGCCCCGTCTCCCTAAGGAGGACCCGTGCCCAAGGCCCCCGCCGCCGACCAACGTCGTCTGCTGGCCGTCCAGGAACTCGACACGCGCATCCAGCAGGCCGCCACCGGCGCGCCTCTCACCCGGCGATCGCCGCCATCGCGGAACTCGAAACGGAGCGCGTCGGAATCGAGGCGCGTATCACCGAGGCGACGACCGAGGCGTCCGACGTGCGCCGCGAGGTGACGAAGGCCGAGGACGACGTGCAGTCGGTGCGCTCGCGTGCGGAGCGCGACAAGAAGCGGCTCGATTCGGGCGAGGGAAGCGCGAAGGATCTGCAGGCGCTGCAGAGCGAGATGGAGGTGCTCGCGAAGCGGCAGTCCGACCTCGAGGACGTCGAGCTCGAGGCGATGGAGCGGCTCGAGGCCGCCGAGGCCGAGATGGAGAGCGCCAAGGCCCGGGCGGCCGAGATCGACGCCGCTCTCGTGACACGCGTCGCCGAACGCGACGCAGCGTTCGCGGAGATCGACGCCGAGCTCGCGGAGCTCGCCTCGGCGCGGGCCGCGGCGGTGGACGGGCTCGACGCCGGCCTGGTCGCCCTCTACGAGAAGCTGCGGGAGTCGCACGGGGGTGTAGGAGCGGCCGCCCTTCGCGGCCCCCAATGCGACGGCTGCCACATGGACGTCAACGCGGGCGACCTCGCCGCGATGCAGTCCGCGTCCGCGGACGAGGTGTTCCGGTGCGAGGAGTGCGGCCGGATCCTGGTGCGGGGGGAGTGAGGGTGCGCACGCTCATCGTCGAATCCGACGGTGGCTCGCGCGGCAACCCGGGCCCCGCGGGCTACGGCGCGCTCGTGCGCGACGGCGCGACGGGCGAGGTGCTCGCCGAACGGGCCGGGTATCTCGGGATCGCCACGAACAACGTCGCGGAGTACCGCGGCCTCGTCGCCGGGCTCCGCGCGGCCCGGGGCATCGACCCCTCGGCCGCGCTCGACGTGCGCCTCGACTCGAAGCTCCTGGTCGAGCAGATGTCCGGCCGGTGGAAGATCAAGCATCCGGACATGCGCGCGCTCGCGACTCGCGCGCGGTCGATCGCCCAGGGCGCGCAGGTGACGTACACGTGGGCGCCGCGGCGGGACAACTCGGACGCCGACGCCCTCGCGAACGAGGCGATGGACACCGAGGCGATCTCCATCCGCCGCGGGCACGACGCCGACGGTCGCGACGAGGAGGACGATCTTGGCCTCTTCTGACGCCGAGCCGGACGCGACGGACCTCGGGGGCGACGACACGCCGGTGGAGACCCCGGCGACGCGCGGGACGCCGCTCTTCGCGGTCAGGGGCGCGGACCTCGTGAGCCCTCTCACGCTCGTCTTCGTGCGCCACGGCGTCACGGACATGACCGTGACGCATATCCTCAGCGGCTCCTCGAAGCCGGGCCCGCCCCTCAACGCGGCCGGCCGCATCCAGGCCGCGAAGGCCGCCGACAAGGTCTACCGGATGGGCCGGGAGACCTGGGAGCGCGTGCCGCGCGTCAGCCGCATCGTCGCGTCGCCCATGACGCGCACGCAGGATACGGCGGCCGCTCTCGGGCGTCGCCTCGGGCTGAAGGTCGAGACGGACGCGCGCCTCAAGGAGATTGACTTCGGGGAGTGGGAGGGCCTGAGCGGGCACGAGATCGCGGACAGGTTCGGGGACGCGATCCACCGCTGGAGGTTCGGCGAGCTGGCCGCGCCGGGAGGGGAGTCGCTGCCGCAGGTGGGCGCGCGGGTCGACGCGCTCATGCGCGAGCTCGCTGCCGAGCACGCCGAGCGCTGCGCGGCGGGCGACGACGAGCACCGCGCCTACGCGCTCGCCTCGCACGCGGTCGCGATCAAGTCCGCGATCGGACTGTCGATGAAGATGGACCCGTCCGCGTGGGGTTCGGTGTGGCCGCAGCCCGCGTCGATCAGCATCCTGGAGCTCCGGATCACCGCGGGCGGGGAGATCGCCGAGCGGCACCTGTTGTGCCTGGGCGATCCCGTGGACTAGGTTCCGGGGGAGTCGGGTTCCGAGCCGAGGAGGAGCGATGTCGACAGCATGGCGGGGCGATGAGGTCCTGTGGCGCGAGCCGTGGCGGATCGTGGCGGCCCGCGTGCTTTCGACGCGTGGTGACGGCCGCGCTCGCTCTTCTGCTGTCTGGCCTGCCCGGGACCGCGTGGGCCGGCGTCGTCCCGTGGCTCGCGCTCCGCATCCCGTTCGCGCTGATCGGCCTCCTGGCCGGCCTGCTCTTCGTGCTCGCGATCGCCAACGTCGTGGTGCGGGACCGCGTCCTGCTCGTGCTGCGCGGCACCGGCGCCATCGAGCGCCCGCCGTCGATCCAGGAGCGTTGGCTGCGCCGCCCGCCGGAGTTACGTGATCGGGAAGACGATCTCCGTCACCGAGCACGCGCCCGTCGGGAGGCGTACGGCGAGCGATCCCCGCGTGACGCTCGCGGGCGACGAGGGGACGATTCCGCGCCTGCCCCTGTTCCACGGGTCCGCCGGAGCGTGGATCGAGCAGGTGAACGCGTCGCTCAAGGGCCGCGGCGTCACGCTGAAGTTCGACCGCAAGAGCATGGCGTAGCGTCACGGTCACGTGAGCGGGGGCGCCCGCGGACGTGTTCGAGCGCCCCTGCCGTCACTTGACACACGTTTCGGGGCAATATCGGTGCGAAAACGCCTGCAGGGGCGCTCGGGGGCGCTATTTCCGCCCGATTCGATGCGGAATCGCCTGCAGGGACTCCCTGCAGACGTTGACGCCCCGTAGCCTCTGGATCGCGCCGCGCGAGACGCGTACCCTGGGCAGGCGGATGAGTTGGCCAGGCGGTCGCGTTGCGGGGAAACCCGCGCCGAGGAACGTCCGGGCTCCGTAGAGCAGGGTGATGGCTAACAGCCACCCGGGGCGACCCGCGGGAAAGTGCCACAGAAAAGAACCGCCTCCGGCCTCGGCCGGCGGTAAGGGTGAAAAGGTGAGGTAAGAGCTCACCGCGTCGCTGGTGACAGCGGCGGTCACGGTAAACCCCACCCGGAGCAAGACCAGACAGGATGCGTTTGAGGGCTGCTCGCCCGAGCATCCGGGTAGGTTGCTAGAGGCGTACGGCAACGTACGTCGTAGATGGATGGCCGCCCGTCATCTTCGGTGAGGACAGAACCCGGCGTATCGGCCAACTCATCCGCCTCACCGCGCGCGGCCGCCGCAGCCCGCGGGCCGTACGGCAACGACTAGCAACCGCCGCCACACGTCCCGAGGAGGGTGTGGATCGCAACGTAGAGCGCGAGCAACCCGATCACGGAGACGGTCGTCGCGATCACCCCCACCCGGATGGTGATGAGAGCAAATCGCCGTCGTCCGGGCGCGCCGCCGCGGATGTCCCGCAACATCAGCGCGCCCATCACGATGCCCGCGGGCGTGAGCGCCAGGAGCACAACGCCGACCACCCGGCTGCTGGCCAGGGGAGTCGCCGGGAGCCCCCAGAATCCGACCAGGCCCACGAGCGTGAGCGCGATACCCCAGACGCCTTTCCGCTCGGTGGCCTTCTCGGGCCGGTCCTTGCCGGTCTCCGCCATCGTCGTCTCCCCGTCCCGGTCGTTCGTGTCGTAGCGGCGCTCGGGCGCCGACGCTCGTGCCAGTCCTGCGGTGACCACACCCTATGCATTCCCGGGCCGTCGTGCCGGGGAACGAGGGTCGCGTACCGGGTTAGGTAACCCTTTGTTCGCGCCCTGGGCCGCGCGTATATTGGCAAGGTCGAAAGGGACGAATCATGGGAATCGACCGCAAACATGACACCTCGACTACGCGGCGACGCAGCCTCCGCGCGAATCGGACCACGGTGGTCTCGGCCATCGGACTCGTCGTCCTGAGCCTCGGGCTCTCGCTCGGGTTCGCCGGCCCCGCGAACGCCGCGCCCCCGCCCGGCTCGAGTTACCCGACGACCGCGCAGCAGTGCAAGCACGGCGACTGGGCCCACTTCTCCGGAGTCTCCTTCGGCAGCCAGCATGAGTGCGTGACGTGGGTACAGACCACCATCGTTCAGGAGAATTGCCTGTCCAGCGCGCTCACGTACTTCCAGGCGACGGGCCCGACGTATGCGGCCGAGTTGGGCATCCCGCTCGGGGAGTTCCTCGGCGCGGTGTGCCGGGGCCAGGACTTCCCGGTCAGCAACAACTCGTATGCGGTGGACGATCCTGCCGGGACGGACCTGATCAGCCTGTCCTCCGGCAATACCGCGCCGTTCGTCACGCAACCGGGACACATCTACTCGATCGAGGTCCAGGGCGTGTGGAACAACGGCGCGACGCGGCAGGCCGACGCGGGCTACATCTCCGACGACGACTGGGCGACGCATTCCGCCGGCCCCGCCTTCGACCAGCGGAACCTGGAGACGCAGATCAACGGCCAGTTCGTGGACTGGGGCCCCTACCGACCGAACCACGACTACACCTACTGGGTCATGGGCGACGGCAACCCCATCAACATGCGCGTCTTCGACGGCAACCCCGCCACGAACACCCCGAACCCGGCGTGGTACGCCGACAACACGAGCCCCTACTCGAACCCGGGCATGCCCGCCCTGGTCTTCGAGTACGCGCTCCCCGCCGCTCCGGCGAGCTTCCCGACCACGGTGCAGGAGTGCAGGCACGGCGACTGGGCCCACTTCACGGGGGTCACGTTTCACAACCAGGGCCAATGCGTTCGCTGGGTGAAGCGCACCATCGTCAAGGAGAATTGCCTGCCCGGCGCGCTCGCGGACTTCCAGGCGAGCGGGGCGACCTACGCCGCCGAGCTGCATATCTCGCTCGGGCGGTTCCTCGCCGCGGTGTGCCGGGGTCAGGACTTCCCGGTGAGCAACAACTCGTACGTGGTGAACGATCCCGCCGGGACGGATCTTCTCAGTCTGGCGTCGGGCAACACGACACCCTTCGTGACGCAACCGGGGCACATCTACTGGATCCACGTGCAGGGGGCGTGGAACAACGGCGCGACGCGACAGGCCGACGCGAGTTACATCTCCGACGACAACTGGGCAACCTGGTCCGACGGACCGAGCTTCAACACGCGGAACCTCGAGACGCAGATCAACGACCAGTTCGTCGACTGGGGCCCCTACAGCGCGACCCACAGTTACGACTACTGGATCATGGGCGATGGCAACCCCATCAACATGCGCGTCTTCGACGGCAACCCCGCGACCAACACCCCGAACCCCGCGTGGTACGCCGACAACACCGGTCCCGCGATCGGCGGCGTCTCCATGCCGGCAATCGTCTTCGAATACGCGCTGCCCACGCCGTAGGGACGGTCTCGGCCATCGCGCGCGAGCGTTCGCGGGGCGCGCCGATGGTCGGCGGCGTCCGGATCGCCCGGCGCGCCGTGGAAGGATATCCGGGTGACTTCGATCCGACCCTTCGCCGCCCTCCGACCGCCCCGAGACCTCGCCGCCCGCGTCGCCGCGCCGCCGTACGACGTCGTCAACCGCGAGGAGGCGCGCGCCTTCGCCGCGGGCAACGCGGACAGCTTCCTCCACGTCTCGCGCCCCGACATCGATGTGGCCGACGACCAGGTATCCGACGCCGAGGCCGGCCACCGTCAGGGGCGCGCCGCCCTCGACGACTTCGTCGCGCGCGGCACGCTCGTCCGCGACGACGCGCCGGTCCTCATGGTCTACCGCCAGCGCATGGGCGACGCGGTCCAGACCGGCGTGGTCGGGTGCGCGAGCGCCGAGGAGTACCGCCGCGGCCTCATCGCGATCCACGAGCGCACGCGCCCCGACAAGGAGGACGACCGCACGCGCCACATCGAGGTGCTCGGCGCGCACGACGAGCCGGTGTTCCTCATGTACCGGGACGACGCGCCGGGCGCCGCGGCCATCGCCGACGCCATCGCGCGGATCACCGCGGGGAAGCCCGAGTACGACCTCACGACGGACGACGGCGTGGGGCACACGCTGTGGGTCGCCGACGACGCGGCCCGCGAAGCCCTGTCGGGCGCCTTCGGGGACGTCCCGTTGCTGTACGTCGCCGACGGCCACCACCGCAGCGCGGCCGCCGCGCGCGTCTGGGACGAGCGGAAGACGCCGGGGACGGACGCCTTTCCCGTCGTCGTCTTCCCGGCCGGCGACCTGACGATCCTCGCGTACAACCGCGTCGTGAAGGACCTCGCGGGGCGCACGCTCGACGAACTGCTCGCCGCGCTCTCGGAGGACTTCGAGGTCGCCCCCGCGTCCTCGGCGCCGGTCGCGGGCCACCACCAGTTCGGGCTCTACGCGGGCGGCGCGTGGCGCCTGCTCACCGCGCGCGACGCAATCATCGACGAGTCCGACCCGATCGCCCGCCTCGACGTCTCGATCCTCCAGGACCGCGTTCTCGCGCCCCTCCTCGGCATCGCCGACCCCCGCACGGATGAGCGCATCGCGTTCGTCGGCGGAATCCGGGGCACGGCCGAACTCGAGCGGCTCGTCGACTCCGGCGAGCACGCGGTCGCCTTCGCGCTCCATCCGACGTCGCCCGGCGAGGTGATGGACGTCGCGGACAGCGGAGAGGTCATGCCGCCCAAGTCCACCTGGTTCGAGCCGAAACTCCGTTCCGGGTTCTTCGTTCACACGATCGAGGAATAGCGGCGATGGCCGGCCGAGGCGAGGACGACGGGAGCGCCCGGGAGGGCCGCCGCCCGATGCCCCCGTCCATCCGACCCCGCGAGCCGCGCCGCGCGCCCGTCGACCCGCGTAGCGTCCCCGCCGTCCGGAAGGCCCATCGGCCCGGCGCGGCGGAGGCACCGCAGCCCGCCCCCCGGCGCGCGGCGCGGCCGAAGACGTCCGACCCGCGGCAGAAGGCGTCCGACCCCCGATCGCAAAGGACGCGCACGCGCCCGGCGCCGCGGCCCCGCAAGCGTCACCGGCTCCGCGCCGTCCTCGTCGTGCTCCTCCTCGTAATCGTCGTCCCGCCGGGCGCGTTCGCCTACTGGGCGAACGGGCACATCATCCACGTCGCCGCGCTGAGCGGCGCCGCGGACACCCCCGGCGAGACCACCCTGATCGTCGGGTCGGACTCCCGCGCGGGGTGGATCGACGACGGGACCACCGGCGCGCGCACGGACACGATCATGCTCCTGCACCAGCCGGTGACCGGCCCGCCGGCGCTCATCAGCATCCCCCGCGACTCGTACGTCGAGATCCCCGGACACGGGAAGAACAAGATCAACGCGGCCTTCGCGTACGGCGGCGCTCCGCTGCTGGTCCAGACGGTCGAGAAGCTCACGGGGCTCACGATCGATCACTACATCGAGGTCGGGTTCACGGGCGTGGCGGACGTCGTCAACGCGCTGGGGGGCGTCGAGCTCTGCTACGACCACGACGTCAACGACGCCCGCAGCACGCTGAAGTGGACGGCCGGGTGCCACCTCGCGAGCGGGACAACCGCCCTCGCCTTCGCCCGGATGCGGTACAGCGACCCCCTCGGCGACATCGGACGCACGGAGCGCCAGCAGCAGATCGTCTCCGCGGTCGCGGACAAGATCTTCCGCAGGTCGACCCTGCTCAACCCGTTCACCGTGGTCCGCGTGACGAAGGCCGGGCTCCAGTCCTTCCGGGTGAACGACGGGACGACGGCGCTCGGCCTCGTGCGCGAGGCACGCGCCTTCCGGGCGGTCCTGCAAGGCGGCGCGGTGACCGGGACTCCGCCGATCGCGAGCATCGACCACCGCGTCAGCGGCGTGGGCTCGACGGTGCTGCTCGACCCGAAGAAGCTGCCGGAGTTCTGGACGGGGATCGCGGACGGCACGATCCCGGCCGGCGCCGTCGGGGGCATCTAGCCCGGCGGCGATTCGCGCGGGGAGGTGACATTCACGGGTGGCGCGGACACTACGGGGTGTGGACGGCGATCGCGAGACCGAACGCGAGGCGGAGCGCCTCCTGTGGTCGCGCGCGCTCGGAGGCGAGCAGGAATCCTTCGGCCGCGTCTTCGACCTCCATCGGGAGCGCGTCTTCCGGCACGCGTACTGGTTGCTAGGTTCCGCGCACGACGCCGAGGACGCGACGGCCGGGGCGTTCCTTGAGTTGTGGAGGCGCCGCCACGTCGTACGGCTCGTCGACGGTTCCGTGCTGCCGTGGTTGCTCGTCACGACGGGCAACATCTGCCGCAACCTCGCGCGCGGCCTCGGTCGATACCGCGCGATGATCGGAGCCCTCCCGCGGGGCACGGGCCCGGCCGCGTCGGCCGAGGAGGAGGCGCTGGGCCGCGCCCCGCTGGCCGACGTCGCCGACCGGCGCCTCGTGACTCGCCTCGCGGAGCTCCCGCGCGCGACGCGCGCGCTCGTGTTGCTCACCGCGATCGAGGGTTACGCGGTCGCGGAGGCCGCGGCGGCGGTCGGGGTGTCCGACGGGGCCGCCCGGATGCGATTGTCGCGGGCCCGTGCCGCGCTGCGGGATACCTACCCCGAGGGCGCGAGTCCGGCGACGAGGGAAGGGAGCCCATCATGACCGTCTCGATGGATCCGGTGTTCACGCACGCTCTCCGGGCGCTGCTCGTGGAGACGGCCAGGAATCCCGCGCGCCCACGGAGGCTTCGGCGCCGCGTCTGGGCGGGCGTCGCGCTCGGGCTTGCGCTCGCGGGCGGCGCGGGAGTGGCCGTCGCGCAGCTCCGCGCGATTCCCGGGGGCGAGGTCGTGGAGACCGTCGCCGCGCCCCACACCGTCGACGGCGTCGGACCGGCGAGGATCGACCTCGGGCCGGCACCCGAGGCCGCGACGGCCGTGTCGTTCGCGCTCACGTGCATGAGCGCGGGCACCTTCTCCTACGGTCCCGCCGGGTCGAGCACGTGCGCGGACGCGGACGTGTCGGTTTCGACGACGTCGGGCGAGGTGCCGCTCTCGGCGCTCGACGGCACCTCGTTCGTCCTCGGGGCGTCGCCTCAGGCGCGGTGGACGATCACGGTCGCGTACGTCCGAAGCGAGCGGGTCCCGCTCGGAGTCAACGACCGCGGCGAGACCTACGGCGTCGAGGGCGCGGGCGGCACGCCGGACCTGATCGCCGCGATCGCGACGAACGGACGCCAGGGTTACGTGCGGCGTTCAGACCTCGACGCGGCGCAGGGGGATCCCGCGTCTCCGGAGGAGGCCCTCGCGTGGCAGGCGCAACACGCGGGCGACGTCGTCTACATCCCGGTGTACTCCTTGGACGGCGAGACCGTGATCGGACGCTTCCGCGTCGGGGACGGCACCGCGGATCCCGTTCCGTAGGCCGGGAGACGCGGGGTTACTCCTCCGAGGACGCGGCCGTCGCGGCCCGCCACGCCGTGACCTCGTCGCGCGCCTCGATCAGAGCCTTGAGCCGCTCGAGCTTCGCCTGGTTCCGCGCGATCGCCGCCCTGCCGTGGTCCGTGTAGCGCATCGCGCGCGGTCGCTCCGTCATCCGCACGAGCGTGTGCCCGGCCGGCGTCGGCTCGAACTCCCACGTCTCCTCCGACCACGTGTCGCCGAACGTCACGGAATGGCCCTCGGAGATCGCGTCGACCGTCGACGTGACGCCCTTCTCGAAGTACAGGCGCCCGCCGACCTCCCAGTGGGCGGTCGAGAGCGACACCTTGGCCCACGCGCCCCAGTTGTCGGCGTGCACGAAGCACGCCCACACGAAGTACGGCGGGCTCTCTACGACGATCTCGGTGGTCAACACCGGAAACCCCTCTCGGGACGTCTCCCCCCTCGATGGTAGGGCCACGGTGGGGGTGACGCCAGAACGCTCAGCTCGCGACGGGGCGGAAATACCTCGCGCGAGCGCGCCCGGAGTGGTTGACTAGGCGGCAAGGTTCGAGGGGGCGTCATGGACGCACGCACAAGGGGAAGCGACGCCGGAATCAGTGCCGTCGCGATCGCGTTGATCGCCGCGTCGGCGGCGCTGGTCATCGTGGCGGGGTACATCGTGTTCGCCTCGCTCGGCGGCTCCGATCCAGACCCGACCTCCACGGTCGCAGCATCGCCTTCCGCGTCGGCGACGACGAGCGCGGAGCCATCGCCGTCGGCGTCGACTTCGCCCACGTCCGTGCTCGCGGCCTCGTGGGTCGACGTTCCCGCGGGGGACCGGCCGGCGCTGGTCGCCGACCCGCACCCCGGAGAGCCGGCCGCCCGCCAGTGGGAGACCTGGGTCTGGGACTACGTGGACGACGGCTGGGACGTCGAGATATGGGGGCAGCCCGACCCGGCGGCCGCCAACTCGGACGACCCGGACGCCCACCCGTACCTGTACCAGGCGCTGTACCTCGTCGCTCCCGACGGCGACCGCTTCCGGCTCTACGCGCTGGGGACGGACAACCAGAGCGTCATCGAGGCGAAGGCGCTCGACGAGCGCATCGTATGGATCGACCGCTACTTCTACGAGGCTTCCCAGACGGTCCAGTTCGATCTCCGGACGGGCACCGTGTCGGAGTCGTGGGCCGACGCCGGGTTCGCCAACGCGTCTCCCACGGCGAACGCCGGAGGCTGGTTCGTGTACTACGTCGCGACGCTCGACGACGGACGGATGCTATGGGAGGGCAGCGGCTTCGGGGCACCGCTCAACGGCGTCTTCTTCCGCTCGCCCGGTGGGGCGATCACGCCGAGCGCGGTCAATCCCCACCTCGACGCCGACACGGAATTCGGCCCCGTCTGCCTGGGCGCCGACACGAACTCGAACATCGCGATCTACGAGGGCTACGCGTACGCGGCGGGGCAGCCGGTCGCGAACTGGCCCGCGCGGCTCGTCGTGCAGAACCTCGCGACGGACACGTGGACCGTGCTCACGCGCAACGGCCCCTACGGGACTCCGTGCCACGACGATTTCTCCGCCACGTCGGAGTACTACATCGGCCTGGCGAATCGCACCGACCAGACCGGCCTGTACCGCTACTACTACGACGGGCGGCCCGACCAGCCCGCCTAGCGCTCGCGCGCGTCCTTGTGCTGCTTCGCGATGCGCGCGGACTCGGCGGCCTGCGCGGCGGCCCCGACGATCCCCGCCTCGTTGCGCAACGCGGCGGGCACCACCGGTGCGCGCAGGTCGAGGAGCGGCCCGAACTCGTCGAAATGCTTGGACACGCCGCCGCCGATGATGATGAGGTCGGGCCAGAGAAGCCGCTCCATCTCCTGGAGGTAGCGGTTGACGTGGGCGGCCCACGCGGCGGTGTCGAGCCCGTGGCGGTCGCGCGCGGACTCGGCCGCGTACTCCTCGGCGTCCTGCCCGTCGATGATGACGTGCCCCAGCTCGGTATTCGGCACGAGCCGCCCGTCGGCGATCAACGCGGTCCCGATGCCCGTGCCGAGCGTCACCATGAGCACCAGGCCGTCGCGCCCCTCCGCCGCGCCGTACCGGTACTCGGCGTACCCGGCGGCGTCGGCGTCGTTCATCGCCCGGATGTCCCGCCGCGCCCGCGTGCGCACCACGCCGCGGAGGTTGACGTCGATCCACGAGGGGTCGAGGTTGGCGGCGGTGCGGACGACGCCCTGCTGGACGACGCCGGGGAACGTCACGCCGACGGGAACGTCGGGCTTCAGGGAGAAGTGCGCGATCACCTTGGCGACGGTCGCCCCGACGGCGCTCGGGGTCGCGGGCTGCGGGGTTTCGATGCGGAACCGATCGCTGGTGAGCTCGCCGGTCCTGAGGTCGACCGGCGCCCCCTTGATGCCCGATCCTCCGATGTCGACCCCGAAAGCGTGGTGGCTCATGGAAGCGTGAGCACCTCCGCGCCGTCGTCCGTCACGACCATCGTGTGCTCGAACTGCGCGCACCACGAGCCGTCGTCCGTCGACACGGTCCAGGAATCGTCCCATTCGTGGTTGTATTCGTTGCCGGACACGAGCATCGGCTCGATGGTGAACACCATCCCGGGCCGGATCACCTCGGAGTGGAGGGGGGCCGAGTCGTAGTGGGGGATGACGAGCCCCGAGTGGAACGCCGGTCCCACGCCGTGCCCGGTGTAGCTGCGCACGGACTCGAACCCGTGACGCGTCGCGTACGTCTCGATGACGCGGCCGATGATGTTGACCTCTCGCCCGGGTTTGACGGCGGCGATGCCGCGCGCGAGGGCCTCCCGCGTGGCGTCGACGAGGGCCCGGGCCTCCTCCGACCCCTCGCCGGCGATGACGCTCGCGCAGTTGTCGCCGTGCACGCCGTCCTTGAACGCCGTGATGTCGACCTTGACGATGTCGCCGTCCTCGATCACGGTCGAGTCGGGGATGCCGTGGCAGATCACCTCGTTGAGCGAGGTGCAGAGGGACTTGGGAAACGCGGGCCGGCCGGCGGCGCCGGGGTAGCCCAGCGTCGAGGGGTAGGCCCCGTGGTCGACGAGGAACTCGTGGCCGATGCGGTCGAGCTCGTCCGTCGTCACTCCCGGCGCCACGGCGGCGCAGACCTCCGCGAGGGCCTGGGCCGCGAGGCGCGCGGTCGAGCGAATCCGCTCGATCGTCTCGGCGTCGTGGACGTCGCCGCCGTGCCACGCGGGCGCCCGACGCTTGCCGACGTACGGCGGTCGCGGGATGCTGGAAGGGACGTCGCGGATCGGCGAGACGGTGCCCTTTCTCACTGGAGCTCGTACCGGTCCCATAGATGCAGTCTAGGAGTGGAGGCGGTACCGATGGGAACCGACGTGGAACCTGAGGGCGACTACTACTTCAACGTGCGTACCCGAATGGTCGAGCACGGGCGGCAGAGCGCCTGGGAGCACCTCATGGGCCCGTACGACACGCACGAGGAGGCGGAACGCGCGTTGGAGATCGCGCAGGCGCGCAACGCGGACTGGGACGACGACGCCGACTGGAACGACGACGCGGGATGGGACGAGGAGGACGCCCACCCGGAGACCGTTTGACGCGACAACCGGCGCGACCTTGGAGAGAATGATGCCATGGCGATGAATTCACAGATGGTGCCTCTCGGCACCCCGGCACCCGACTTCACCCTTCCCCGCGCGGACGGCGATGGCGACGTCTCGCTCGCCGACTTCGCGGACGCGCCCGCCCTCCTTGTGGCCTTCCTGTGCGTGCACTGCCCCTACGTCAAGAACATCGAGGCCGAGTTCGGCGCGTTCGCGCAGGAGTACGTGGACAAGGGTCTCGCGATCGTCGGCATCTCCTGCAACGACGTCGAGGCGTACCCGGACGACGCGCCCGAGAACATGGTCGAGCAGGCCATACGCGCGGGATTCGCGTTCCCGTACCTCTACGACGAGTCGCAGGCCGTCGCGCAGGCGTACAAGGCCGCGTGTACTCCGGACTTCTTCCTCTACGACAAGGATCGCGCGCTCGCGTATCGGGGTCAGTTCGACGACGCCCGTCCGTCCAACGGCCTGGAGCCGACGGGCGACGACCTTCGCCTCGCGGTCGACCACGTGCTGATCGGCCGGCGGGTGCCCGAGCCGCACGCTCCGAGCCTCGGCTGCGGCATCAAATGGAAGCCGGGCAATGAGCCGCTTCCGTCCCGTACGGGCAACCTCCTGCACTAAAGCCAAGTCCCGCCGGGGTCATCTCGAGGTGCCGTACACTGCCGACATGGCCCGGACGCGACCCGACGGTCGGCTCACCGAGGCGGAGTTGTCTTCTCAGGTCGACGCGCGGCGCTCCCGGGAGCGCAGGATCCGGTACGTCACGCTACTCGACCTGCTCGTCGGCCTGGTGATCGCGGCAATCGCGATCGATCTGCGCAACTCGTCGCTCGGGTCCTGCGAGCCCGGTTCGCCAGGTTGCTCCCTGACGAACTCGATGGACGTCGCGATCAGCATCGCGACCGGGGTCGCCGCGCTGCTCCTCCTTGCCGGGATTCTGGTGTGGATATACAACAACAAGCAGGCGGCGCGCACCACCGAACTCGAGGTGCGTTTGGCGCGGGCGTTGCAACGACGCGAGTCCGCGGGCTTCGCCGCCCACTTCGACGGCGACGAAAGCGAAGGAGGGTAGGGGCCCCGACGCCGTTTGACGAGGGCGCGGCTACTCGGCGAACGAGCGGCCCTCGTCGGGGAAGGCGACGGCCTTGACGTCCGCGACGTAGGCGGCGGCCGCGTCGCCGAGGATCTTCCCGACCTCCGCGTAGCGCTTGGCGAACGACGGGCTCCAGTCGCCCATGCCGGCGATGTCGTGCCAGACGAGCACCTGGCCGTCGGTGTGCGGGCCGGCGCCGATGCCGATCGTCGGGACGTCGAGCGCCTTCGTCAGCTTGGTCGCGATGGGCTCGACGACCATCTCCAACACGATGAGGCAGGCGCCCGCGTCCTGGAGCGCCTTCGCGTCGGCGAGCAGGTTCTCGTAGGCCTCGTCGCCGCGTCCCTGGACGCGCCGCCCGCCGATGAGGTTCTCCGACTGCGGCGTGAAGCCGAGGTGCCCGACGAAGGGGATACCGGCGTCGGCCACCGCCTTCGCCTGCGCCGCCATGCGGCGCCCGCCCTCGAACTTCACCGCGTGCGCGCCGGTCTCCTTGACCATGCGCACGGACGACGCGACGGCGTGCTCGGGGCTCTGCTCGTAGGCGCCGAAGGGCAGGTCGGCGACGACGAAGGCGCGCTGCGTGGCGCGGGCGACGGCGCGGACGAGCGGGATCATCTCGTCCATGGTCACCGCCTGAGTGGAGGGGTGACCGAGCACGTTGTTGCCCATCGAGTCGCCGACCAGCAGCACGTCGACGCCCGCCTCGTCGAAGATCTTCGCGGTGGGGAAGTCGTAGGCGGTGAGCATGGTGATCTTCTCGCCCGCCGCCTTCATCTCCTTGAAGTGGTGGATGCGGATCTTCTTGCGCTGGGGGGCGGTGCTCATGGCTCCACTTTCTCACGCCACCTGCTGGTGATGGGAAGACGCCGGTCGCGGCCGAAGGCGAGAGCCGTCACCTTGGGGCCCGGCGGGTACTGGCGGCGCTTCCACTCGGCGCGGTCCACGAGGCCGAGCACCGTGTCGACGACGTCCGCGTCGAACCCGCGGGCGAGCAGCTCCGCACGGCCCTCGGCGTGCTCCACGTAGGCGTCGAGGACCTCGTCGAGAAGGTCGTACGGCGGGAGCGAGTCCTGGTCCGTCTGGCCGGGGCGGAGCTCGGCGCTCGGCGGCTTCTCGATGGAGTTGACGGGGATCGGCGGCCTCTCGCCCCGCTTCTCCGCCTCGGCGTTGCGCCACCGCGCCAGGTCCCACACGCGCGACTTGTCGAGGTCCTTGAGCGGCGCGAAGCCACCGATGCTCCCGGCGTCGTAGATGGTCGCGTAACCCGTCGCGAGCTCGGACTTGTTGCCCGGGGCGATCACCATGTGCCCCTCGCGGTTGGAGATGGCCATGAGGATGACGCCACGGACGCGGGCCTGAAGGTTCTCCTCCGCCACGCCCTCGAGCGCCAGCTGGCCCTGGAACGCGTCCACGATCGGCGCGATGGGCTGCACGCGATAGTCCGCCCCGAGGTTCTTCGCCAGGTCCTCGGCGTCCGAGAGCGAGTGATCCGTGGAGTAGGTCGAAGGCATGGACACGCCCACGACGTTCTCGGCCCCGAGCGCGTCGGCCGCGATCGTGGCCGTGAGCGCGGAGTCGATCCCGCCGGAGACGCCGAGGACCACGGACTCGAACCCGTTCTTGCGCACGTAGTCGCGGAGCCCCGTCACGCAGGCGCCGTAGACCTCCGCGTCGCCGCTGAGCGGCGGGAAGATCGCCGACGCCGGGGGAGCCTCGTCGTCGTCCGGCACGTCCCAGACGAGCAGGGCGTCGGCGTAGGCGGGGGCCGACGCGAGCAGCGTCCCGTCCGCGCCGACGATGAACGACTGCCCGTCGAACACCAGGTCGTCCTGGCCGCCCCAGAGGTTGACGTACGCGACCGACGCCTCGACCTCGGCCGCGCGCCGCGCCGCGAGCTCGTAGCGCACGTGCCCCTTGCCCTCCTCGAACGGCGAGCCGTTGAGCACCACCAGGACCTGGACGTCGGCGTCGTCCATCCTCGACACCGGCCCGCCGTCCTGCCAGATGTCCTCGCAGATGACGATTCCGAGCCGGCGCCCCCTCGCCTCGACGACGCAGGCCTGCTCGCCCGGCGCGAAGATGCGCCGCTCGTCGAAGACGCCGTAGTTGGGCAGGTGGTGCTTGGCGTACCGGGCGACGACCTCGCCGCGCTCGAGGACGACGGCCTGGTTCACGGGCCGGCCGTCCGCGTTCGTGCCGAGGGTGCCGAGGATGACGGTCATCGCGCCGAGCCCGTCCTCCGCGAGCGACGCCGCGATCTCCTGGACGGTGCGTTCGGCGGCGCGTTGGAAGGACTCGCGCAGGGCGAGGTCCTCGATCGGGTACCCCGTGACGACCATCTCGGGAAGGACGACGGCGTCCGCGCCTTCCTCGTGGGCCGCGCGGCAGTGCTCGAGGATGATGCGCGCGTTCCCGGCGAGGTCCCCGACGCACGGGTTCACCTGGGCGAGTGCGAGGCGCAGTTTCGGCATGGGACGAGCCTACGGCGTCACCGGCGTCGTCCCCTATGCGGAGTGGGTCGCGTCCTCGAACGGGAGGGCGACGCCGGTCGCCTCCTCCGAGAAAGCCCAGAGCCGCGCGATGGCCCCGGAGAGGAAGGGCCGGCTGAGCACGGGGTGCCGGACGGCCGCGCCGGTCGCGACGAAGCGCGGGGCGTACAGCTGGCCGCCCCGAGCGTGCGGGTCCGTCGCCGCCCTGAGCTGGGGCAACGAGCCCCGTTCCGGCTCCATTCCCCACCGCTCGGCGAGCCTGCGCGAGGAGGCGCCTCGCGATCCCGCGCCCCCCTTCTCGTCGGTGACGACCTGAAGGTTCGTGTGGGAGAGGCCGGGGTGGGCCGCGAGGCTCGAAGCCGCGGCCCCGTGTCGCTCGAACTCCCGCTGGAGCCCGATCGCGAAGTGGTAGTTGGCGAGCTTGGCGTCGCCGTACGCGCGCCAGGCGTCGTAGGAGCCCTCGTGGTACGGGTCCTTCAGGTCGATCGCCCTCCCCGGGTGCCGCGCGAACGAGGTCACGGTGACGACCCTCGCCGCCTCGGCCCTCAGGAGGGACGGCAGGAGCAGCGCGGTGAGGGTCCAGTGGCCCAGGTGGTCGACGCCGACCTGGGTCTCGTACCCGTCCTCGGTTCGGCCCTCGGGGAGGGCCATCACTCCCGCGTTGTTGACGAGGATGTCCAGCGCGCGGTGCTTCTCCGCGACGGCGGCCGCCGTCGCCTTGATCGACGCCTGCGAGGCGAGGTCCATGACGGCACCCTCGAGCGACGCCTCGGGGTACGACGCGCGCACGGCCGCCTCCGCGTCGTGGGCCTTCTTCCCGCTCCGCGCCGTCAGGATGACGTGCGCCCCCGCCCCGGCGAGCGCGCGCGCCGTTTCGAGGCCGAGCCCGCTGTTCGCCCCGGTCACGCACGCGACCCTGCCGGACAGGGGGGGAATGCGGGCGGCGGTCCACGACATGGCGGCTCCTCAGTGCGAGATGACGCCTCAAGTCTGCCCGATGGCGTCGTGTCACCCAACCGCAACGCAGGTGGGGCAGGATAGAGGCATGGACAAGCAGCAGGAGTACGTCCTCCGCAGCGTGGAGGAGCGCGACGTCCGGTTCATCCGGCTCTGGTTCACGGACGTCCTCGGCGTCCTCAAGTCGGTCGCGATCGCGCCCGCCGAGCTCGAGAACGCCTTCGAGGAGGGCATCGGGTTCGACGGTTCGGCCGTCGAGGGCCTCACCCGCGTGTACGAGGCCGACATGATCGCGAAGCCCGATCCCGGCACGTTCCAGATCCTGCCGTGGCGGGGAGACCGCCAGGGCGCGGCGCGAATGTTCTGCGACATCCAGACCCCCGACGGCGAGGCGGCGATGGCCGACCCGCGCCGCGTGCTCAAGCGCGCCCTCGACAAGGCGAGCGACCAGGGCTTCACGTTCTACACGCACCCCGAGATCGAGTTCTACCTGTTCGAATCCCTGAAGGAAGGCGAGCCGCCGCGGCCGGTCGACCACGCCGGATACTTCGACAACGTCCCGCGCGGCACCGCCCACAACTTCCGGCGCCAGGCGATCACGACGCTCGAGTCCATGGGTATCTCGGTCGAGTTCTCGCACCACGAGGCGGGGCCGGGGCAGAACGAGATCGACCTCCGGTACGCCGACGCGCTGACGACGGCCGACAACATCATGACCTTCCGCGCGGCGGTCAAGGAGATCGCGCTCGAGCAGGGAGTGTTCGCCTCGTTCATGCCCAAGCCGATCGCGGACGCGCCCGGCTCCGGCATGCACACCCACCTCAGCCTCTTCGAAGGCGACCGCAACGCGTTCTACGACCCCGACGGCGCGCTCCAGCTGAGCGACGTCGCCCACAAGTTCATCGCGGGGCTGCTCCGCCACGCGCCGGAGATCACCGCGGTCACCAACCAGTACGTCAACTCCTACAAGCGCCTCTGGGGCGGCGCCGAGGCGCCCAGCTACGTGTGCTGGGGCTCGAACAACCGCTCGGCGCTCGTTCGCGTCCCCGTCCACAAGCCGGGCAAGGGCCAGTCGAGCCGCATCGAGTACCGGGCGATCGACTCGGCCGCCAACCCGTACCTCGCGCTCGCCGTGATCCTCGCGGCCGGGCTCAAGGGGATCGAGGAGGGCTACGACCTCCCGGACGGCGCGGAGGACGACGTCTGGGAGCTGAGCGCCGCCGAGCGGCGCGCCATGGGCTACGAGCCGCTCCCCGCGTCCCTCAGCGACGCCGTGAACGTGATGGAGAAGAGCGAACTCGTCGCGGAGACGCTCGGCGAGCAGGTGTTCGACTTCGTGCTGCGAAACAAGCGTGCGGAATGGGAGGCCTACCGCGCGCAAGTGACCCCGTTCGAGCTGGAGCGCTTCCTGCCGGTGCTCTAGCGCCCAGGAGGCGCCCGCATGGCCACGCGCAAGGTCTCCGCAGCGTCGGTGCTGCGCAAGGCGGGCGTCGCCGACCCCTCCCGCGTCGCGGATCAGATCGAGCAGATCGTCGGCGCGTCCGGACTCGACCGCGAGCACGTCTTCGCCCAGCTTCCGAGGCTCGCCGACCCCGACCTCGCGGTGCACCAGCTCCTTCGTCTGCTGGAGGCCGCCGGGGGCGGGATCGAGGACATCCTCGCGATGGTCGCGGGGGAGGACTCGCGCCTGATGGCGCTCCTCGGGGCGTCCGCCGGACTCGGAGACGTCCTGGTGCGCCACCCCGAGCTCGTCACCGCCGTCGCCGGAACCACGCCCGCCCTGCCGCTCGACGCGGGGGCCGCCCGCGCCGCGCTCCTCGCCGCTGTCGGCGCCGATCCCGCCTCCGACGCGCCGGTCGCGACGGTCGCCGGCCAGGACGGCGTCGACGCGATGCGCCTCGCGTACCGCCGCATTCTGCTCGCGGTGGCGGCGGAGGACCTCGCGTCGCCCGCTCCGACGACCATCGTCCCCGCGGTCGCCGAGGCACTCGCCGACCTCGCGGGCGCCGCGCTCGAGGCGGGCCTCGCCCTCGCCCGCGCGGGCGAACCCGATCACGCCGCGACCCGGCTGTCGATCGTCGCGATGGGCAAGTGCGGCGCCCGGGAGCTCAACTACGTCTCCGACGTCGACGTCATCTACGTCGCGGAGCCCGCCGAGGGCGTCGAGGACGCGCGTTCGATCGCGGTCGCGACGCGCCTCGCGACCGCGGCCGCGCGCGCCTGCGACAAGGCGGCGGGCGAGCCCGCGCTCTGGCAGGTCGACGCGAACCTCCGCCCCGAGGGCAAGGACGGCGTGCTCGTGCGCAACGTCGCCTCGCACCGCGCGTACTACGAGCGTTGGGCGCACACGTGGGAGTTCCAGGCGCTCCTCAAGGCGCGGCCCGTGGCGGGCGACCCCGGCGTCGGCGAGGCGTACCTCGCGGCCGTCGGCCCCATGGTGTGGGAGGCGTCGCAGCGGGAGAACTTCGTCGAGGACGCCCAGGCGATGCGGCGCCGCGTCGAGGAGTACGTCCCCGCGGCGGAGGCGGACCGACAGATCAAGCTCGGGCCCGGCGGGCTCCGGGACGTCGAGTTCACCGTCCAACTTCTCCAGCTCGTCCATGGCAGGGACGACCCGTCGCTGCGCATCGCGCCGACGCTCGACGCGCTGGAGGCGCTGCGGCGTGGCGGGTACGTCGGGCGGGACGAGGCGAATCGCATGGATGTCGCCTACCGGCAGCTGAGGGTGTGGGAGCACCGGGTCCAGGCGTTCCGCATGCGCCGCACCCATCTGCTCCCGGACTCCGACGACGAGCTCCGCGTCCTCGCCCGGGCGACCGGCTTCGCGACCGGCGAAGCCCTCCTCGACGCGTGGCACGCGATCCGTCGCGACGTGCGCTCGATGCACCTCGAGATGTTCTACCGGCCGATCCTGCCCGTCGTCGCGAAGCTCGGCGCGGGCGAGGCGTCCCTCGACACGGAGGCCGCGCGCGAGAGGCTGGCGGCGATCGGGTTCCGCGACGCGGAGGCCGCGCAACGCCACCTCGCCGCGCTCACCGACGGCGTCTCGCGCCGCGCCGCGATCCAGCGCCAACTGCTGCCCGCGATGATCGGCTGGCTCGCCGAAGGCCCGGACCCGGACGCCGGTCTGCTCGCCTTCCGCACCCTCTCCGAGCAGCTGAAGGAGGCGTCGTGGTACCTCAAGATGCTCCGCGACTCGGGTACCGCGGCGGAGCGACTCGCCCACCTGCTGTCGACGTCGTCGTACGTCACGGAGGCCCTCCTCGCCTCCGCGGAGGACGTGACGTGGCTCGACCAGGAGGAGGAGTTGCGCCCCCGGGCCCCCGAACGCCTCTTCACGGAGGCCGACGCGATCCTCACCCGTTCCCACGACGCGGAGCAGTGCGTCACGGCGCTCCGCGGACTGCGGCGACGGGAGCTCGCCCGCACCGCGGCCGCGGACGTGCTCGGCCTGCTCGACACGGTGGCCGCCGCGACCACCATCACCACGGTCGCCGACGTCGTGCTCGAGGGAGCGTTGCGCATCGCCCTGGGTAAGGCGAGCGACGAGGTGGGGCGCGCGCCGTTCGACATGGCGATCGTCGCGATGGGTCGCTACGGCGGGGCGGAGATGAGCTACCCGTCCGACGCGGACGTGATGTTCGTGTACGAGCCGCGCGAGGGTTCGGACCACGCGGAGGCGGACCGCGTGGCGCAACACGTCGCGACGGAGGTGCGGCGCCTGCTCCAGGGGCCGAACGCGCAGCCGCCGCTCGAGGTCGACGCGGACCTCCGGCCGGAGGGCAAGAACGGACCGCTCGCGCGGTCGCTCGCCTCGACCGCCGAGTACTACGAGCGATGGTCGGACCCGTGGGAGGCGCAGGCGTTGCTCCGCGCCCGGCCCGCCGCGGGCGACGCGGGGGTCCGCGAGCGCTTCGTCGCGGCGATCGACCCCATCCGGTACCCCTCGACGCTCGCGGGAGACGCCCTCAAGCAGATGCGCACGCTGAAGGCCCGGATGGAGTCCGAGCGCCTGCCGCGCGGCGTCGAGCCGCGGCGCCACGTCAAGCTCGGCCCCGGCGGCCTCGCGGACGTCGAGTGGACGGTGCAGCTCCTCCAGCTTCGCCACGCCCACGAGTTCCCCGACCTCCGCACCCCGCTGACCCTTCCCGCGATCGACGCGGCCGTCGCCGCCGGGGTGCTCGACCCGGACGACGCTCGGGTCCTCGGCGAGGCGTGGCGCATGGCGACGCGGGTGCGCGGCGCGATGGCCCTGCGCGGCTACGCCCGCCAGAAAACGAACGTGATGCCCTCCGACGCGCGGGAACTCCGCGTCCTCGCGGGGATCCTCGGGGACGGATGGACCGGCGCCGAGCTCGACGACCGCTACGCCAAGGCGGCGCGTCGCGCCCGTGCGGTGACGGAGCGAGTCTTCTACGGTTGGGACAAGGAGGGATCATGACGATTCTCAGGCGGTTCTTGGCCGGCATTTGCTTCGTGCTCGGCGTCATCGCGCTCGCGTTGTGGGGCGTCAGCGCCCTCGTCGTGAAGGGTGTGGAGGACGGGACGTTCGTGACGAGCGTCGCGAAGAAGGTCCTGGACCAGCCCCAGGCCAAGTCGTACATCGCGGAACGGACCCAGGCGCTCGTGAACTCGACCCTCACCGCGAACGGCGTCGACGTCGCGAAGTACGGACTCCAGGGGCAGTTAGACGACCTCGTCGCGGCGACGGTGACCTCGACGGTGTTCCAGGACGCGATCGCGCAGGCGGTGGACGCCGCCCGCGCGGGCATCGCGGACCAGCTGACGTCCGACGCGTCGGAGGGCCGGCCGCTCACGATTTCGCTCGACGTCAGCGCCACGCTCAAACGGGCGATCGACGGGACGCCGGGGCTCGCGGGGCTCGTGCCGAACGTGACGTTCCAGCCGCTGACGTACGACGTCGCGGATGCCAACACCTTCGGCAAGATCCGGAACGTCTACTCGTGGATCCACACGATCGCGTCGTGGGCGGGGTGGATCGGGCTCGCGCTCATCGCCGCGGGGATCGCGCTCACGCCGCGCAAACGGTGGCTGATCCCGCTCGGGCTGCTCTGGGCCGGCCTGAGCGCGGGGGCGGTCTGGGCGGTCCTTCAGTTCGTCACCGTCGACCGCCTCGTGGGGCGGCTGCCGGGCGGCGCGGACGGGGAGTTGGGGAGCGCGTTGACGCGGGTCGCGCGCCAGGAGACCCTCGACTCCTTCGCGTCGAAGGCTCTGCTGGTCGCGGTCGTGTGCCTCGTGGGCGCGGTGCTCGCGTACATCCTCGTCAAGGTGCTCACGGGCTCCTCGAGGGACGACGACCGCCGCCGCGGCCAGCACGACGACCGCGCTCCGGAACACGCCCGGTAGCGCGCTCCGGCGAAGCGGCCCCAACCCCAGCGCGAGCCCCAGCCCCAGCGCCGGCCCCAGCCCCAGCCCCAGCCCCAGCCCCAGTGCGCTGGCGGTGGAATAGTGCCGAAATCTCGCTCGCGTCGGCACAAATCCACCGCGAGGGCGACGCGAACGGTGGGTAAAGCGAACGGGGGCGGAAGCGGACGGTGGGGAAAGCGAACGGCGGGGCCCCCGAAGGGACCCCGCCGCCAGAACTCGCTTCGATTTAGATGTCGAAGTAGAGCTCGAACTCGTGCGGGTGGGGACGGAAGCGGATGGGGTCGATCTCCTTGGTCCGCTTGTAGTCGATCCACTCGTCGATGGCGTCCTCGGTGAACACGCCGCCCTCGGAAAGGTAGGCGTGGTCCTTCTCGAGGTTGTCGAGAACCTCGCCGAGCGATCCGGGAACCTGCGGGATCTTGGCGTGCTCCTCGGGCGGGAGCTCGTAGAGGTCCTTGTCCACGGGCGCCGGCGGCTCGATCTTGTTCTTGATGCCGTCGAGGCCCGCCATGAGCATCGCCGAGAAGGCGAGGTACGGGTTGGACGACGGGTCGGGGGCGCGGAACTCGAGGCGCTTGGCCTTGGGGTTCGAGCCCGTGATCGGGATGCGGATCGCGGCCGAGCGGTTACGAGCCGAGTACACCAGGTTGACCGGCGCCTCGTAGCCCGGAACCAGGCGGTGGAACGAGTTCACCGTCGGGTTCGTGAACGCGAGCAGCGACGGCGCGTGCTTCAGGAGACCGCCGATGTACCAGCGGGCGATGTCGCTGAGGCCGCCGTAGCCCTTCTCGTCGAAGAACAGCGGCTTGCCGTCCTTCCACACGGACTGGTGGCAGTGCATGCCCGAGCCGTTGTCCATGAACAGCGGCTTCGGCATGAACGTGACGACCTTGCCGTTCTTCCACGCGACGTTCTTGATGACGTACTTGAACTTCATCATGTCGTCCGCGGCGTGGAGCAGGGAGTTGAACTGGTAGTTGATCTCCTGCTGACCGGCGGTGCCCACCTCGTGGTGCGCGCGCTCGACGTTGATGCCGACCTCGCCGAGCGTGGAGACCATCTCGTCGCGGAGGTCCGCCATCTGGTCGCCGGGGGAGACGGGGAAGTAGCCGCCCTTGTGGCGCGTCTTGTAGCCGCGGTTCGGGCCGTCCTCGCCGTACTCCTCGCCACGGTTCCACCAGCCCTCGACGGAGTCGATGTGGTAGTAACCCTCGTGCGACTCGGTGGCGTAGCGGATCGAGTCGAAGATGAAGAACTCGGCCTCGGCGCCGAAGAAGGCAGTGTCGCCGATGCCGGTGGCCTTGAGGTACTCCTGGGCCTTCGCGGCGATGTTGCGCGGGTCGCGCGAGTACGGCTCGCTCGTCAGCGGGTCGACGATGGAGAAGTTGACGACGAGCGTCTTCTGGGTGCGGAACGGGTCGACAAATGCGGTGGCGATGTCGGGGATCAGCTTCATGTCCGACTCGTTGATCGCCTGGAAGCCGCGGATCGAAGATCCGTCGAACATCAGGCCCTCGGCGAACGTGTCCTCGCTGAACTGAGCGGCGGGGATGTTGAAGTGCTGCATGATGCCCGGGAGGTCACAGAAGCGGACGTCGATGAACTTGACGTCCTCCTTCTTGACGAAAGCGATCGCCTCGGCGGCGTCCTTGAACATTCTGGGCTCCTAAAGGTTGCTGTTGCCAGGTCTCGGCGCTATCTACCTTAGGGGCAGGCCGTTTCCCGTGCGTATAAGAAATGTTACGAGCGTGTTAACTGCGTCGTGCGACGTCAAGCCTAGCGACCGCGCAGGGCCTTGCGGTTCGGGCGGACGCGCATGGGGTCGATGCCCTTCGGGATGGGCGGGCGCGCGCCCCCGAGGGCGTGCAGGCGGGCCTCGACGGCCTCCCGCTCGCGCTTGGTGAGCACCTTCTTGAGCTTCTTGATGGCGCGCGGGACCTGACGGATCGGCGTCTGACCGTTGCCGCGTCCAACGAAGTACTCGTGGACGACGACGTTCGGGACGATCCGCTGGACGCGGCGCCGCGCGGACACCATGAGCTTGCGCGTGATCGCGTCGCCCTCGCCGACGAGGGCGATCCCGCCCCGTCCGACGCCCTGGAACACCACCGCACGGCCCTTCGCGTCGATCTCCACCGGCTCGTCCTCGAACTTCCATCCGCGTCGGATCGTCTGGACCGCGGCGAGCGAGCCGCCAAAGACGTTCTCGAACCTGTTGAAGGCCGCCTTGTCGGCGCGCACGGTCAGAAGGATCATCGCGGCGAGCGCCGCGAGCATGAGCGCGGTCACGTTCGCGTAGATGTGGCCGGCGACGCCGCCCAGCATGAACCCGATCGTGACGCCCGCGCCGAGGATCGCGATGACGAGAACGAGGAAGACCGGGAAGAAGAACTTGTCGTTGGCCTTGATGAACAGGAAGGCGTCCCAGATGGTCTTGTACCAGCGGGGCTTCTTGGGGGCGTC
This sequence comes from uncultured Actinomycetota bacterium, assembly GCA_963823015.1. Taxonomy (GTDB): domain Bacteria; phylum Actinomycetota; class Actinomycetes; order Actinomycetales; family Demequinaceae; genus JAFGBM01. The sequence goes on from CAWGJW010000004.1 coordinate 544,932, forward strand.
GGTTGCCATGATGCGCCAGTCTAGCGAGGAGGGGCGGTTAGGCGCGCCCGACGAGGGACGACGCCTCCTGGCGCGCGGCCATCGGCTCGCCGAGGTGGCGCAGGGCCTCGGGGATCTCGCGGCCCTTCGCCGTCATCGCCCGGCCCCAGAGGCGCCCGGCGCGGTAGCTCGATCGCACGAGAGGCCCCGACATGACTCCGAGGAAGCCGATCTCGGTCGCGGCGTCCGAAAGCTCGACGAACTCCTCGGGGCGCACCCAGCGGTCGACGGGGTGGTGGCGGGGGCTCGGGCGCAGATACTGCGTGATCGTCAGGAGGTCGCAGCCCGCGGCGTGGAGGTCGCGGAGCGCCTGGTGCGCCTCCTCCATCGTCTCGCCCATGCCGAGGATGAGGTTCGACTTGGTGACAAGGCCGTCGGCCCGGGCGGTCGTCAGCACGCCGAGGGAGCGGTCGTAGCGGAAGGCGGGGCGGATGGTCTTGAAGATCCGGGGGACGGTCTCGAGGTTGTGGGCGAGGACCTCCGGGCGCGAGGAGAAGACCTCGGCGAGCTGGTCGGGCTTGCCGTTGAAGTCGGGGATGAGCACCTCGACGCCGGTCGACGGGTTGAGGTCGTGGATCTGGCGCACGGTCTCGGCGTAGAGCCAGGCCCCGCCGTCGTCCAGGTCGTCGCGGGCCACGCCGGTCACCGTCGAATACTTGAGCCCCATGTCGCGGACCGACTCCGCGACGCGGCGGGGCTCGTCGACGTCGTACGCCGCGGGTTTGCCCGTGTCGATCTGGCAGAAGTCGCACCGACGGGTGCACTGGTCGCCGCCGATGAGGAACGTCGCCTCGCGGTCCTCCCAGCATTCGAAGATGTTGGGGCAGCCGGCCTCCTCGCACACCGTGTGGAGCGAACCGCCCTTGACGCGCTGCTTGAGCTCGCGGTACTCGGGGCCCATGGTCGCGGTCGTGCGGATCCACGAGGGCTTGCGTTCGATCGGCGTCTCGGCGTTCCTCGCCTCGACGCGCAGCATGCGGCGGCCTTCGGGTGCGATGGTCACGCGGGCTCCTTGACGGTCGGGGACTTCCAGCGTACGTCGGCGAGCGCGTCCTCCAGGCACCTCACCGCGTCGTCCTTGACCTCGCCGATCGTCACCTCCCGGCCGAGCTCGGCCGTCAGCGACGTCGCGTCGGCGTCGTCGAGCCCGCACGGGATGATGCGGTCGAACTCGGAGAGGTCCGGATTGCAGTTGAGGGCGAAGCCGTGCATCGTCGACGCCGTACGAGACGCGGACGCCGATCGCGCAGACCTTGCGCGCGCGCCGCGTCGCCGTCGGGGGGAACCACACGCCGGTGCGCCCATCGACGCGCGTGGTCGCGAGGCCCATGCCGCCGCAGAGGTCGAGGAAGGCCTGCTCGAGGGCGCGGACGTAGGCGATGACGTCGATCGGCTCGGCGAGTCGGACGATGGGGTAGCCGACGAGCTGGCCGGGTCCGTGCCACGTGATCCGGCCGCCGCGGTCGACGTCGACGACCGGCGTGCCGTCCGTGGGGCGTTCGCGGGACGCCGTGCGCTTGCCCGCGGTGTAGACGCCCGGGTGCTCGACGAGGATGAGAGTGTCGGGCCGGGTGCCCGCCCGCACCTCGGCGTGTACGGCGCGCTGGATGTCCCACGTCTCGTGAAAGTCCACGAGCCGCTCGCCGGCGCCCAGATCCAGAATGTCCACGTCATCAAGGCTAACGTCGTCCGTTCCGCGGTTTGTTCCGCGGTACGGAATGATAGGGGCATGCTCTCCTCGCGCTGGTTCCGCCCCGTCCTCCTCGCCGTCGTCGTCGCGGCCTGGCTCGGCCTCTCTGGCGTCGGCGGAGCCTTCTTCGGCAAGCTCTCGAACGAGCAGTCCTACGACTCCGCGAGCTTCCTTCCCAAGAGCGCCGAATCGACGCTCGAGGCGGCGCAGCGCGCGACCTTCACGACCGTCAACGACCTCCCGGCGATCGTCCTCCTCAACGACGTCACGTCGCCGGCCCAGGTCGCCCAGCTCCGCCAGGTCCTCGCCGACGCGTACACGCGCCCGCTCGCCAGCGGGAAGACCGTGGGCGAGGTCGTCGACGGCGACCCGATCGTTCTGCCGTCGACCGACGGGACGGCCGTGGTCGCGATCGTCAACCTGCCGTTCGACCAGGCGTTCGTGCAGGACGGCGACTCGTTCCTCGGCATCGAGATCGTCGACGCGATTCGCGCGGCCTGGGCCGACTCGGGGAACACGGGCGACTTCTACGTCACCGGACCCCTCGGGGTCTTCGCCGACAGCTTCGCCGTGTTCGGGGGGATCGACGGCATCCTCCTCGTCGTGGCGATGATCGTCGTCCTCGTCATCCTGCTCATCGTGTACCGCAGCCCGGTGCTCCCGTTCTTCGTCCTCGCGACGGCCGGGACCGCGCTGTCCGTCGCGGGGTTCGCGGTCTACGCGCTCTCGCGCGCCGGCGCGCTCACGTTCAACGGGCAGAGCCAGGGCATCATGTCGATCCTCGTCGTCGGCGCGACCACGGACTACTCGCTGCTGCTCGTCTCGCGTTATCGGGAGGAACTCCGTCGCACCGAGAGCCCGTACGCCGCGATGAAGCGGGCGTGGAGGCGCTCCCTGGCCCCCATCGCGGCTTCGGCCGTCACCGTCATCCTGTGCCTCCTGACGCTGCTCGTCTCCGACCTCGCGTCGACCCAGTCGCTCGGCCCGGTCTCGGCGATCGGCATCGCGTTCGCGCTCGTCTCCGCCCTGACGTTCCTTCCCGCGCTGCTGCTCATCGGCGGCGCGCGGGCCCGCTGGGTCTTCTGGCCCGGGCGTCCGCGGTTCCACCCCGAAGACGTCGACCACGTCGACACGCTCGCGGCCGTGGAGAGGCACGCCGGGATCTGGGGGCGCGTGTCGAAGGGCGTCGCGACCCATCCGCGCCGCACGTGGGTCGCCGCAGCGATCGGCCTCGCGATCGCCGCCGCGTTCCTGCCGACGTTCAAGGCGGGCGGCGTGGGCGACGACCAGCAGTTCCTCAAGAAGTCCGAGGCGCTCACGGGACTCGAGATCTACGCGCAGCACTTCCCGGCAGGGCAGACGAGCCCCATCGAGATCACGGCCGACGCCGGCGCCGCGAGCGCCGTCGTCGACGCGGTCTCGGGCATCCCGGGAATCACGTCCGTCGCCCCGCTCACGCCGTCGCTCCTCGCGGGCGGGATGCCGAGCCCGGGCGAGGCGCCGGCGGTGGTCGACGGCCGCGTGGCGATCAACGCGATCAGCCAGGTGAACTCGAGCAGCCACGAGGCGACGCAGCTCGTCACGGTCGTGCGGGATGCCGTTCACGCGGCCGACCCGACGGCGCTCGTCGGGGGATCGGCCGCCGCGAACCTCGACATCAGCAAGACGACCGACCGGGACATCTCCGTCGTCGTTCCGCTCGTGCTGCTCGTGATCTTCGTGGTGCTCTCGCTCCTGCTCCGCGCGCTCGTCGCCCCCGTGATCATCGTCGTGGCGAACGTCCTGTCCTTCGCGGCCACCATCGGGATCTCCGCGATCGTCTTCAACCACGTCCTCCACCACCCCGGATCGGACACGGCCGTGCCGCTGTTCGGCTTCGTCTTTCTCGTGGCGCTCGGCGTGGACTACTCGATCTTCCTCATGTCGAGGGCGCGCGAGGAGTCTCTGGCGCGCGGAACGCGGGAGGGGATCCGACGCTCGCTCGCCGTCACCGGCGGCGTCATCACGTCGGCCGGGGTCGTGCTCGCGGCGACGTTCGGTTCGCTCGCGGTCCTGCCGGTCTTGTTCCTCGTCCAGATCGCGTTCATCGTCGCGTTCGGGGTGCTGCTCGACACCCTCGTCGTGCGGACGCTCCTCATTCCCGGCGTGATCCACGACATCGGCAACCGCGCCTGGTGGCCGTGGACGGGCAAGATCCGCTCCTAGCCTGTGGATAGCCGCCCCCGTCGCCCGGGGGCTGGTTACCTGGGCGCATGACCGCCGCCCGCACCGTCGCCCGCGTCGTAGGAGAGGGCGCGGTCGGGCTCGCGGCGGCCCGTCACCGACTGGACGCGCTGCGCGCGGCGAAGCACGAGGCGATCGCCCTCCCGGCGGCGCTCGAGCTCACCCCGGGCGGCGAGGTCGTGGCGCACACGCCGCGCGCGCCGGGCGTCGACCTCGTCACGCTGCTGAGGATGCGGGACGGGCTCGCGGCGGGGGAGTGCGTGACCGTCGGCGTCGCCGTCGCCGGAGGCCTGGCGGCGCTGCACGCGCACGGCCTCGCGCACGGGGACGTCTCTCCCGCGAACGTCGTCGTCTCGGGCCGACGGGCGGTGCTCGTGGACGTGATGGCGGGCGCGGGCGCGGGCGAGCGCGGCACCCCGGGCTTCGCGGCGCCCGAGCGGGCGGTCTCGGCCACCGCCGCGGGCGACGTCTTCGCGTTGGGGCGGGTCATCGAGCACATCGCCGCCCCCGAGGCGCGCGACCGCGTGGGGGCGTGGGTCGAGCCCATGACGCGGCCCGATCCCCGCCAGCGGCCGACCGCCGCGGAATGCGCCCGCGCCCTGGCGGCGTGCGCGCCCGCCCTCGCCGTTCGCGTACCCGAGCTCGGCGTCGCGTCGGCGCTGCGCGCCTCGGCCCGCGCCGACCTGCCCGCCACCGTCCGGGAGCCGTCCGCGGCGTCCTGGCGCGCCCGTCGGGTGGCCGCCACGTGGGCGCGGCGCGTCGGCATCGGCGGGGGAACGGTGGTCGTCGCCCTCGGCATCGCGGCGTGGATCGTCGCGCCGCGTCTCGCGCCGACGGGGGAGCCCGAGCAGGAGCCCGTCGTCGCCTTCGCGCCGGCCTCGTCCGCCGCCTCCAGCCTCGTCGAGACACGCGTCGCGGCGATGGGAGCGGGGGACGGCGCGGCCCTCCTGGCTACGAGCGGCCCGACCTCGCAGGCGCGCGACGCCGACCGCCCGCTCGCGACGGCCCTAGACGCGGGCGAGGCGGGCTTCGACGGGCTCACCGCGACGATCGTCGGCGTGGAGCTGGTGCGCGACGACGGGACGTCGGCGACGGCGCGCGTGACGTACGCGCTGTCCGCTCACGCGGAGAGGGGGCCGGAAGGCGAGATCGAGGTCGCGGGAGAGGTGAGGACGGACGAGATCGACCTGGTCTGGGGGCCTACGGGGTGGACGATCGAGGCGATCCGCCCGGCGACATGACCCATCGCGCCGCGGCGTCGATGTCCGCGTGCTCCCAGGCGAACCCGAGCGACGTGAGCACGTCCGGCGAACCGTTCTGCGATCCGAGGAGGTCCACGGCTGCGGGGCCTACCGCGAGGCGGAGGGCCACTCCCGGGACGGGGAAGAGGCGGGGGCGATGCGCGGCGCGCGCGAGCGCCGCGACGAACTCCGCGTTGCGGGCAGGGTTCGGCGCGATGAGGTTCACGGGGCCCTCGTGGTCGGCGTGCGCGAGGAACGCCGCCGCCCGGACCACGTCGACGAGGCTGATCCAGGACATCCATTGACGCCCCGAGCCGAGGCGTCGCAGGAGGCCCAGCCGCACGAGCGGCAGGAGGCGTTGCGCGAGGCCTCCCGTCGGGGCGATGACGAGGCCGGTACGCAGCCACTGGACGCGTACGCCCGCGAGCACGGCGGGGTTGGCCGCCTTCTCCCACGCGAGCGTGATCTCCGCGAGGGCGCCCGAGCCGGGCTGTGAACGCTCGTGCAGGACCGTGTCGCCTCGCGCGCCGAAGTAGCCCATCGCCGAGGCCTGGAGGAGGCGACCCGATCCGCGCTCGGCCATGGTGCGCGCGAGGAGCTCGGTGGTCGCCAGCCGGGACTCGAGGACGACCTTCGCGTACGACTTGGTGAGGCGGCGCGCCCCGATCGACGCGCCCGCGAGGTTCACGACGAGGTCCGCGCCGGCGACCAGGTCACGGTCGACGACGCCCTGGGCGGGGTCCCACGTCGATTCCTCGGGTCCGTTCGCCGGGCGTCGCACGAGCCGGACGACGTCGTAGCCATCGACCTGGAGCGCGGGCACGAGCGCGGTGCCGATCAGGCCGCTCGCGCCCGCGACGACGGCACGCATGCCTAGACGCCGACCTCCGCCTCGAAGGCGCCCGCTTCGATGCGCGCCTTCACGGCCTGCAGGAATCGCGAGGCGTCCGCGCCGTCGACGATCCGGTGGTCGTAGGAGAGGGCGAGGTAGCACATCGGCCGGATGGCGATCATCTCGCCGCCGTCCGGACCGGTGACGACCACGGGCCGCTTGGTGATGACCCCGGTTCCCAGGATGCCGACCTGCGGCGCGGGGACGATCGGCGTGTCGAACACGGCCCCGATGGATCCGGTGTTCGTCACGGTGAACGTCGCGCCCGAGAGGTCGTCGGGGGTGAGCTTGTTGGTCCGTCCGCGCTCGCCGAGGTCGGCGATCTCGCGGGCGTGGTCGGCGAGCGTCTTCGAGTCCGCGTCCTTGAGCGCCGGGACGATCAGCCCCTTCTCGGTGTCGACCGCGATGCCGAGGTTCACCGCGCCGTGGTAGACGACGTTCTCGCCGTCGACGGACGCATTCAGCCCGGCGTGCGTGCGGAGCGCCTCGGCGGCGGCGTACGTGAAGAACGGCAGGAAGGTCAGCTTGGCGCCCTCGCGAGCCTGGAACGCGTCCTTCGCTCGGGCTCGGAGCGCCCAGACGCGGGAGACGTCCACCTCGATCACGGTGGTGAGCTGCGCCATGCCGTGCAGCGATTCCATCATCCGGTCAGCGATGATCGAGCGCAGGCGCGTCATCTTGACCGTGGTTCCGCGCAGCGCCGACGGCTCCGTCGACGGCGCGGCGGCCGACGGGGCGGAGGAGCCTCCGCCCGACGGCGTCGCGGGCGTCGCGGCGAGCACGTCCTCCTTGCGGATGCGCCCGCCGACGCCCGTTCCGGCGATGCGGGAGAGGTCGACGCCGCGCTCGAGCGCGAGCTTGCGCACGAGCGGCGTGACGTACGGGTTGCCCGGGCCCGCCGGCGCGGCGACGGGCGCCGCGGGTGCGGGAGCCGACGCCGCGGGAGCCGGCTGCGTCGGCGCGACGGGCGCGGGGACGATCGGCGGCACCTCCGAGACGGCGGCGAGCGGCGGGGCCGAGGGATCGGCCTGCGCCGGGGCCGGTGACGGGGCCGGCGTAGGAGTCGGGGTGGCCGCGGGGGCCGGCGCAGGAGTCGGGGTGGCCGCGGGGGCCGCCGCAGCGGCGGGTTTCGCGCCGCCGGACGGCGCGATGCGTGCGAGCACGGCGCCCACGTCGACGGTCTGATCCTCCGGGACGACGATCTCGCTCAGCGTTCCGGCGAACGGCGACGGGATCTCGGTGTCGACCTTGTCGGTCGAGATCTCGAGCAGGGGCTCGTCGACGGCGACCGCGTCGCCGACCGCCTTGAGCCAGCGGGTGACCGTTCCCTCGGTGACGGACTCCCCGAGGGCCGGAAGCGTGACGTCGTCGAGGTCGCCGGACGCGGGAGCGGGCTCGGGCGTCGGGGCGGGTGTCGGCGCAGGCGCGGGTGCCGGTGCGGGAGCCGGCTCAGGCGCGGGTGCCGGTGCGGGAGCCGGCTCAGGAGCCGGCGCAGGAGCGGGCGCAGGCGCGGGCGCAGGAGCGGGGGCGGCGGCTGCCGGCGCGGCGGCAGGAGCGGCGGCCTCGCCCGCCTCGCCGATCCGCGCGAGCACGGCTCCGACCTCGACCGTCTCGTCCTCCTGGACGACGATCTCGGTGAGCGTTCCGGCGACGGGGGAGGGGATCTCGGTGTCGACCTTGTCGGTCGAGATCTCGAGCAGGGGCTCGTCGACGGCGACGGTGTCGCCGACCGCCTTGAGCCAGCGGGTGACCGTTCCCTCGGTGACGGACTCCCCGAGGGCCGGAAGCGTGACGTCGTGTGCCATGTTCAGCATTCTCCCTTGAGAATCAGTCGTGCGCGTGGAGCGGCTTACCGGCGAGCGCCATATGGGCCTCTCCGAGTGCCTCGTTCTGCGTCGGATGGGCGTGGATTAGGGATGCGACGTCCTCGGGGAACGCGTCCCAGCTCACGATGAGCTGCGCCTCCCCGATTTGCTCGCCCATGCGGGCGCCGAGCATGTGCACGCCCACCACCGGCCCGTTCTTGACGCGCACGAGCTTGACGAACCCCGCGGTCTGGAGGATCTGGCTCTTGCCGTTCCCTCCGAGGTTGTATTCGAGGGTCTCCACGGCGTCGGCGCCGTGCTGGTCCTTCGCCTGGGCCTCGGTGAGGCCCACGGAGGCGACCTCGGGGTCGCAGTAGGTGACGCGCGGGACGTTCGCCTCGATGATCGGCGCGGGCGCGAGGCCCGCGATGTGCTCGGCGAGGAAGACGCCTTGCGCGAATCCGCGGTGCGCGAGCTGCAGGCCCGGGACGATGTCGCCCACGGCGTAGATGTTCGCGACGCCCGTGTGCAGGTGCTGGTCGGTCAGCACGAATCCGCGGTCCATCTTCACGCCCTGCGCCTCGTAGCCGAGGTCCGCGGTGCGCGGCCCGCGCCCGACCGCCACGAGCATGATCTCCGCCTCGATGACCGTCCCGTCCTCGAGCGAGACCTTGACCCCGCCGTCGTCCTGGGTGACGCCTTGGAAGCGGACGCCCACCTTGAAGTCGATGCCGCGCTTCCGGAACGCGCGCTCGAGACCCTTCGAGAGGGCCTCGTCCTCGTTCGGCACGAGGTGGGGCAGTGCCTCGACGATCGTCACCTTCGCGCCGAACGACGTCCACACGGAGGCGAACTCGACGCCGATGACCCCCCCGCCGAGCACGACGACGGACGCCGGCACGTGGTCGAGGTTCAGCGCCTGGTCGGAGGTCATCACGCGCCCGCCGATCTCGAGACCGGGGAGCGAACGCGCGTACGAGCCGGACGCGAGGACGATGTTCTTGCCCGTGTACCGCGTGCCCTCGACGTCGATCGAGTCGGGGCCGCTCAGGACGCCGTGGCCGGGGATCGTGGTGACGCCGCGCGACTTCGCGAGGCCGGTCAGGCCCTTGTAGAGGCGGTCGACCACCCCCTGCTTGTACGCGTTGACGGCCGTCATGTCGATCCCCGCGAGCGAGGTCTGCACCCCGATCGCGGATCCCTCGCGGGCCGTGTCCGCCACCTCGGCGGCGTGGAGCAGGGCCTTGGTGGGGATGCAGCCGTTGTGGAGGCAGGTGCCGCCGAATTTGTCCTCCTCGACCACGGCGACGTTCATGCCGAGTTGGGAGGCGCGGAGCGCGGTCGCGTAACCGCCGCTGCCCCCTCCGAGGACGAGGATGTCGAAGGCTGTCGAGGATGCTTCGGACACGGTGGATTCTCCTTGCGAGGACGTGTGTCCACCCATCTTGTCACCTTGACGGGTGAGACACACAACCCGTCGACCCGTACCCTGGGCGCATGGGTCTGTTCTCTCGCAAACCGCGCCCCGGCGACTCGTCCGCGCCTCGGGGTGGCAGGGAGGCCAAGAGGGAGACGATCGATCACCTGAAGGCGTTCGTCGCCGAGCACCCGGGGTGCGAGGCCTACATCGAGCCGCCGACGCCGGTCACGCAGACGACGATGATCGTCGTCGCGGGGACGGGCGAGTTTACGCGGCGCCGGGTCCCCGACGCGGAGACGGCGCGCAAGCTCGCGAAGGACTTCGGCATCCCCGCGTTCGACGTCAACCTGAGCGGATACCCGTCGCGCATGCGCACGTGGGTGGAGCAGCAGCGCAAGGGTCGGGCGTAGGGCTTCTCGCGAGGCGGGGGACGACGCCGGGACGCGGGTTGGGCTCGCCGCGCCGGGACGCGGGTTGGGCTCGCCGCGCCGGGACGGGGGTTGCGTTCGCCGGGACGGGGGTTGCGTTCGCCGGGCGCGGCGATGCGAGGTTGGGTTGCCCTCCTCCGCGTCGCCGCCCACGGTTCGAGCGTCCCTGCAGTCACTTGACACACGTTTTCCGCCCTAATCGATGCGGAAGTGACTGCAGGGGCGTTTCAGGAGGGCCTCGGGGAGCGAAACGATGCGGAAATGACTGCAGGGGCGCGCTGCCGGCGAATTCGCCTCGCGGCGTCCTGCGTCCCGGCGCGGGGAACCGCCGTGGGACCGCCCCGCGCGGTCACCCGGCACGCGGAACCACCGCGGAACCACCCGGAACCACCCGGAACCACCGCGGAACCACCCGGGCCCAGCGCCCTCCTACACCAGGGGCTGGCCGAGGCTCGCCAACAGGTCGTTGAGGAAGCGGCGCGCGCGGCGTCGGGGGAAGTACTGGACGAAGCTCCGGGACGAGACGTCGAGCTCCCCGCCGGTGAACCACACGACGATCCAGCTCTCGATGTGCAGCGTGTCGCCCGCCAGGGTGATCTGGACGTACGACCTCGCCTGGAGAAACCCGTCGCCTCGCTGGTAGACCCGGCCCCAGTCGCCGTGGCTCGCGATCGAGTGACGCGTCCGCGCCGCCCACGCGTCGATGAGGGGCCAGGGATCCGTCGCGGGGCGGAATTCGAGGATCGTCCGCTTGGCCATGTCTACGCACCCGCTCTCTTCTCGAGGAACCGGATGAGCGTCCGCACGGCCGCCCCCGTCCCTCCCGGCGTCGTGAACCCGTACGCGGCGCCCTCGTTGAACGCGGGGCGCGCGATGTCGAGGTGGGACCACGGGGTGGCGCCGACGAACTCGCGCAGGAAGATCCCGGCGCTCAGCATCCCGCCCTGGCGGTCGCCGATGTTGCGCAGGTCCGCGACCTTCGAGTCGACGGACTCCCGCAGGTGCTCGGGCAGCGGCATGGGCCACATGGCCTCGGCGACCTCGTCGGCCGCGGCGACCACCTCGGCTCGGATCTCCGGCGTCCCCATCACCCCGGACGTGCGCGACCCGAGCGCGAGCCCCTGGGCGCCGGTGAGCGTCGCGACGTCGAGGAGGACGTCCGGGTTGTCCTCGCGCGCCCGGACGAGCCCGTCCGCCATAACGAGGCGGCCCTCGGCGTCGGTGTTGAGGACCTCGACGGACTTCCCGCCGTAGATGCGGATGACGTCGGAGGGGCGTTGGGCGGTCGCGGACGGCATGTTCTCGGCGAGGCAGAGCCATCCGGTGACGGAGACGGGCAGCTGGAGTCGGGCGGCGGCGACGACGGTGTGGAGGACGGCCGCGGCGCCCGCCATGTCGGACTTCATCGTCTGCATGCCGTCGTTCGGCTTGAGCGAGATCCCTCCGGTGTCGAAGGTGATGCCCTTGCCGACGAGCGCCACGGAGGCGCGGGCGTCGGGGGAAGCGTAGGAGACGCGCACGAGGCGGGGCAGGCGCGACGAGCCCATGCCGACGGCGAGGATCCCGCCGAATCCCTCGTCGGCGAGCCGCTGCGGCTCCCAGACCATCACGTCGATGCCGACGCGGGAGCCGAGTTCCTCGGCCGCCTCGGCGAACGACGCGGGGTAGAGGTCGAGGGGTGCCGTGTTGACGAGGTCCCGGGTCCCGGCGACGGCGGCGACCACGACCTTCGCGCGGGCGATCGCGGCGTCGTCCGCGCCGGCGACGAGCCATTCCGCGCCCTCGTAGGTGTTCTCCTCGTCGTCGTCGGACAGGTAGCTGGTGAAGCGGTACGCCCCGAGCGGCGCGCCCTCGGCCACGGCCGCGACGGCCGTCGGCGTGAGCGCGGGCAGGGCGACGACGACGCGGGCGGGCCGCTTCCCGCACGCGCGGGCGGCGGAGCCGGCCGCCTCGCGGAGGTCGCCGTCCGTTCCCCCGCCGAGCCCGACGAGGACGATGCGGCGCGCGGCGACGGAGGGGTGGGTGAGGGCGGTGACGGCCCCGACCTTCTCGCTCGGCTCGAGCGGCGCGGCGGCGGCGGTGATCGCCGCGCGAGCCTCCTCGGGGAGCTGCGCGTGGGCCGTCACCTCGCCTCCGGCGATCACTCCGAGCACGAGGGCGTCGGATTCGATGGTCGTGACGGTCTCGGCGGTGGCGGCAAGGGAGGTCATACGCGCATCGTAACCGGCGCTAGTTTGGGGGCGTGTACCGGCTCTTCTTCCACCTCGTCATTCGCAACCTTTCCGCGGAGTTCGCGCACCACGCGGGGCTCGCGGCCGTCCGGTGGGGAGGGTGGGCCGCCTCGCTTCTGCGGTGGACGCGATTCTTCCCGCGCCCGAATCCCGCGGGGGCGGTGCCGGCGCTCGGCCTGACGTTCCCGGGGCCGCTCGGTCTCGCGGCGGGCATGGACAAGGACGCGACGAGCATGCGGGGGATCCTGTCCGTCGGGTTCGCGTACGTCGAGGTCGGGACGATCACGCCGCTCGCCCAGCCGGGGAACCCGAAGCCGCGATCGTGGCGGGAGCTCGACCTTCGGGGTCTGCGCAACCAGATGGGGTTCAATAACGGCGGCGCCGAGGCGGCGGCCCGGCGCCTTGCCCGCTTTCGGCGGAGCGCGCGGGGGCGTCGCGCGATCGTGGGCGTCAACATCGGCAAGAACAAGATCACGCCCGAGGCGCGGGCCGCCGCGGACTATGCGGCCTGCGCGACGCTCCTCGCCCCGCACGCCTCGTACCTCGTGGTCAACGTCTCGTCGCCCAACACTCCGGGGCTGCGCGACCTTCAGGCGGTGCGGAGCCTCCGGCCCATCCTCGTCGCGACCCGGGAGGCGGCCGACGCGGCCACCGACCGGCACGTGCCGGTGCTCGTGAAGATCGCGCCCGACCTTTCGAATGCGGACGTGGACGCGGTCGCCGCGCTCGTGCTCGACGTGGGGCTCGACGGCGTCGTCGCGACGAACACTACGATCGCCCACGACCGGGGCCCCGGGGGCCTGTCGGGGCCGCCGCTTCTGGGCCGGGCCCTGGAGGTGGTCGCGCGGCTGCGCGCGGCGCTCGGGCCGGAGCCGGTGATCATGGGCGGCGGCGGCATCTCGAGCGTCGAGGACGCGCGCGCGATGCTCGACGCGGGGGCGACGCTCCTGCAGGCGTACACGGCGTTCGTGTACGAGGGGCCGTCGTGGCCCGCGCGCATGAACGCTGCGCTCACGCGCGGCGCCTGACGCGGCTCGTCAGGCGATCCGGAGGGGCAGGCTGCGCGGCCCCCACTCGCCCGCGGCCGGGCCGAATCGCCCGGGGAGGACGGCGTGGCACGACGGGCAGCGGCCGTCGGCGGTGAGGCGGTAGGCCGTCAGCGCGTACCAGTCGCGTTCGATCAGCGCCTCCCCGCACCCGGGGCAGGACGTCGTCTCGCCGTCCGGGTCCCGGATGTTGCCCGTGTAGACGAAGCGGAGGCCGGCGTCGAGGGCGGCGGCGCGGGCGTCCCGGAGGGTCGCGGGCGGCGTCGGCGGGACGTCGAGCATCTTGAAGTCCGGGTGGAACGCGGAGAAGTGGAGCGGGACGTCGGGGCCGAGCTCCGCGAGGATCCACCGGCACATCCGCGCGATCTCGTCCGGGGAGTCGTTGTGGCCGGGGATGAGGAGGGTCGTCAGCTCGATCCAGGTGTCCGTGTGGGCGTGCGCCCAGGAGATGGTGTCGAGGACGTCCGCGAGGTGGGCGCCCGTGACCTTCCAGGAGAAGTCCTCGGTGAATCCCTTGAGGTCGATGTTCGCGGCGTCCATGGGGGCGAAGAAGTCGGGTCGGGCATCGGGAGTGACGTACCCCGCGGTGACGGCGACGGCGTGGACGCCGCGATCGTGGCAGGCGGCCGCGGTGTCGATCGCGTATTCGGCGAAGATCACCGGGTCGTTGTACGTGAACGCGACGGAGTCGCATCCGGCCGCGACGGCGGCGTCCGCGATCGCCTCGGGGGTCGCTGGCGCCGCGAGGCGGTCCCACTCGCGCGACTTGGAGATGTCCCAGTTCTGGCAGAACCGGCAGTTGAGGTTGCAGCCGGCCGTGCCGAACGAGAGCGCGGCGGTGCCGGGGTGGAAGTGCGCGAGCGGTTTCTTCTCGATGGGGTCGACGGCGAACCCGGAGCTGCGTCCGTAGGTCGTGAGCACCATGCGGTCCGCGTCGCGGGCGCGGACGAAGCAGAAGCCGCGTTGGCCGGGGCGCAGCCGGCAACGCCGCGGGCACAGGTCGCACTCGATGCGCCCGTCGTCGAGGGCGTGCCACCACCGCGCGGTGGGAGCGTCGGCCCAGGACTCGGCCGCGGTCCCGGGGGCGTCGCCCGCGGCCGTCGTCACGCCTCGCTCCAGGCTCGGACGTCGTACACCTGGAGCGTCGTGCCGGGCGGCCAGGTGCCGGGCGTCATCCCCGCCTTCGCCCACAGGTGGCGCAGGAACTCCTCCGGCTCGGGAAGCTCTTCCCACACCTGCGGGAGGAAGGTGGCGCGGTGCCAGGCGCCGTCCTCCACGATGAGGCCGTCGACGCCGGGGCGGAGCGCGGTCGCGGCTTCGGCGAGGTTGGAGGCGGCGAGGGGGCGGGGTGCCGTGAGGACGGACACCTCGATCGCGACGCCCTCCACCTCGGGCGGCGTGAGCGGGGGGAAGCGGGGATCCCGGGTCGCGGCCGCGGCGGCGTTGGCGACGACGTCGTCGAGGAGGGGGCGGACGGCCTCGAGCGAGCCGATGCAGCCGCGCAGTCGGCCGCGCTCGGTGAGCGTCACGAAGGCCGCGCCGGGCGCGATGGCCCAGGCGGGGCGCTCGGGGGGCAGGTCGACGCGCTGCCCGGTGGCGCGGGCGACGGACGCGCGGGCGAAGGGGAGGAGCGTCGAACCCGCGTCGTCGGGTACCGCGCCGCCTCGGGCGTCGGTGGACGCGTCAGTCATCGGATCCCTCCTCGAACGCGAAGGCGCAGTAGCCGACGACGCGACCCCGCCCCGCGCCCGTGTCGCCGGAGTTGCGCGCGTCGAGCAGCGTCGGCGTGAGGCGTGCGCGCCGCGCGACGAGCAGCATGCCGTTGATCGGCGTCGCGCCGCAGGCCTCGGAGTGGTCGAGCGGGCCGTCGAGGGTCGAGATCCGGGAGATCGTCGCGGCGTCCACCCGCGTCGCGTCGTCGTACGCGAGGTAGTGGGAGAGGTCCGAGCTGATGACCAGGAGGGTTCCCGGGTCGTCCCGGAGCGCGTCGAGAACGTCGGCGACCTCCTCGCCCGACGCGTCGCCCGCGAGGAGCGGCACGATGTCGACGTCGCCGAGCGTTCGCTGAAGGAACGGGAGCTGGACCTCGACGGAGTGTTCCCACCGGTGGGTCTCCGGGTGCGCGATCACCGCGTCGATCCCCGCGAGCCTGTCCTCGGCCCACGCGTGCGCGACTTTCACGTCGCCGAGCGGCGTACGGAACGCGCTCGCCTCGGGGAGCGCGACCCCGCGAATCGGGACGCGGTGGGTGGGGCCGACGATCACGACCCGGGAGATCTGGTCGCGGCCGGCGGCGACGAGGGCGTATGCGGCGGCGGCGGTGTGCCCCGAGTACTCGTAGCCGGCGTGGGGCACGATGACCGCGCGCGGCGCTCGGGCTCCCTCACGCGGGCGCGGCGCCCCGTCGAGCAGCGCGTCGACCGTGTCGCGTAGCGCGGCGGCGTCGGCGGGGTAGAACGACCCCGCCACGGCGGCCTCGCGGATGGCAAGCGGAACCACGGGCCATCACCTCGGTTTCCATGCTAATCCCGCCCCGATGCGGCGGTCGGAATTCGTGGGAACGGGGGAGCGGGTTCGGGCGTTGAGATTTCGTACGCTCCTGCCAGACGTACAGGCATTGTTTTCTCCTTTGATGCAGAAAGCCCCCGAGGACGCAGCCTCGGGGGCCTTCTGCGTTCGAGGGAACGCTACGGTTCGAACACGGGGCTGTTCTGCGCGGTGAGCGACGGGTCGCGCTCGACCGCGTCCCCCAGGGCGTCGTCGATCGCCTTCATGACGTCGTCCGGGAGCGTGACGCCGGAGGCCTTGACGTTGTCCGTCACCTGTTCGGGGCGCGACGCGCCGATGATCGCGGCGGAGACGTTGTCGTTCTGGAGCACCCACGCGACCGCGAGCTGCGCCATGGTGAGCCCGGCCTCCTTGGCGATCGGGGCGAGGCGCTGCACCCGCTCGAGCAGGGCGTCGTCCTTGAGGAAGCGCCCGATGAACGTGGCGCCCCCCTTGTCGTCCGTCGCGCGCGATCCCTTCGGGGCGGGCGCGCCGGGGAGGTACTTCCCCGACAGCACGCCCTGCGCGACCGGGGACCAGACGATCTGCCCGATGCCGTTGTCGCGAGAGGCGGGGATGACCTCGGGCTCGATCACGCGGTAGAGAGCCGAGTATTGCGGCTGGTTGGACACGAAGGGCACGTCGAGTTCCCTCGCGAGTTCGGCGCCGCGTCGTATCTGGTCGGCGGTCCACTCGCTCACGCCGATGTAGAGCGCCTTGCCCTGGCGGACGACGTCCGCGAACGCGAGCATCGTCTCCTCCAGCGGCGTCGAGTGGTCGTAGCGGTGCGCCTGGTAGAGGTCGACGTAGTCGGTGCCGAGGCGTTCGAGGGATCCGTCGATCGAGCGGAGGATGTGCTTGCGCGACAGGCCCTTGTCGTTGGCGCCGCGGGGGCCCGTGGGCCAGAAGACCTTGGTGAAGATCTCGAGGCCGTCTCGCCGTTCGCCCTTCAGCGCCTCGCCGAGGACGGACTCGGCGACGGTGTTGGCGTAGACGTCCGCCGTGTCGAAGGAGGTGATGCCGGCGTCGAGCGCCGCGCGTACGCAGGCGGTTGCCTGGTCGTTCTCGATCTGCGAGCCGTGGGTGACCCAGTTCCCGTAGACGATCTCCGTGATTCTGAGGCCGGAGGAGCCGAGGTGTCGGTAGTTGACCATACGGCCATCCTAGTCGAATCGTTTCGACCCTTCCTCGGGCTAGGCGGGATACTGCCCCCGACCGACCTGCGGCTTCGGGAGGCGGAGGCGGCGCACCTGCATCATTCGCGACACGGCGTACAAGACGTACCGCCGCGGGACGTGCGAGGAGCCGAACTTCGCGATCGCCTGCTTGCGCAGCTTCCGGATGAGGAAGAGCGACTCGATGATCCACGCGAGCATCAGGAGCATGAGCCCCGTTCCCGCGGCCGTCACGGCCTTGGGGTGCGCGGGGAAGAAGAACAGGATCACGAAGGCGAACACGGCCGCAGGGAGAAGGAACTCGCTGAAGGTGGTGCGGGAGTCGACGAAGTCGCGTGCGAAGCGCAGCACGGGGCCGGCGTGCTGGCGCGGCATGTGCCGCTCGTCGCCGGTCTGCAGCGCCTCCTGCTCCTTCGCGAGGCGCGCCCGGTTCTCCTCCCGGCGTCGCTCCTTCGCCTCCTTACCCGTGGCGACGAGCGGCCGCCGGAGCTGCGCCTCGCGCTCCTTGCGCTTCGGGGTGGGGCGTCCCTTGCCCGTCGGCACCGTGCCCGGGGTCTCGTTCGTGTCCTTGGCCATGGGTCAACCTTAGTCCGGGTCGAGCCGCGCCCGAGGCGGCCCCGACGTCGAGAGAGCGCCGGGGGGACGAAGGTCCCGGGCCCGGCGAAATGCTTTAGCAGTAAAGTAAATACGTGCCGGCGGACGCGACGCGATCGATCCCTGCCCCCCTCACGGAGGAGGAGGACGCGCTCCTCCGCGCCCTCGCCCGCGTCTCGATCTCCTTCCCGCGCAGTTTCGACGCGGACCTCGGTCGCGCCGAGGGATTCTCCATGAGCGAGTACTCCGTCCTGATGCAACTGGCCGAGGCGCCACTCCACCGCCGGCGAATGGGCGACCTCGCGGCTTTGACGGCGCTCAGCGCCGGGGCGGTCACGAGGGTCGTCAAGGTGCTCGAGGGCAAGGGCCTCGTGGAGCGCCGACCCTCGGAATCCGACGGGCGGGGCAACGACGCCTGCCTCACCGAGCTCGGCCGGGAACGTCTCGACCGGGTACGCCCGACCCACGTCGCCTGCGTGCGTCGCCGGGTCTTCGACAAGCTCGCCGGGGCGGACCTGGCGCGCTGCACCGAGATGCTCGATCGCATCGCCCAGGATGACTGACCCCGAGAAGAGACGAGCCACCGTGACCACCACGCGCGCGGGATTGAGCGAGTACGACAGCTTCGGCCCCTGGATCGACGAGGTGACGACGCCCGACGAGGTGCCGCCGCTGTACCGCGATTTCCCCCTCGACCTCGGACGCGCCCGGCTCGTCATCAAGGTGCCCCGCGCGATCGACCGGAGGGACGCCACGCCGGACATGGACCTCTACGACCACCTGCTCGTGGTCGACGAGGTCGGGGTCACGGCGCTGAGCCGTCGCCTCTCCCCGGGCAAGAAGAAGACGCCCGTCGCCCGGGGCTACGACGTCACGGTCGTGCCGTACGCGCGGGCGGCCGCCGTGCTCGACACGGGCGACCTCCTCGACTGCCGGCTCGCCCTCTTCACCGCGGAAACCGAGGCGCTCGCGATCCGTTACAACGCCTCGGGGCGGGCGAGCATCGCCCGGCTGATCGCGATGATCCGCGACGAGGCCGCGGAGCAGGCGCCGAGCGCCGTGGGGCGGACGTTCCTCGCGGCCGCCGCGCGCGCGAAACGCCCGTCCGCGCTCGACCTCGACCGCACCGACCCCGTCTTCGTCTACGACGTCGAGGAGATCGCGCGTCGGCACGCGGGCCTCGCGGTGTGGACCTGCCACGAGCGGGTGCCGGCCGTCCCCCGCGAGGAGGGCTGGAAGGCGGCGTTCTGGAGGGTCGCGCACGCCGTCGCGCCTGTGAGCCTCAACGGGGGCATCGTGGCGGGGGACTCCGCCGTCGTCGAGATCGTCGGCAGGAGGGAGTGGCTGGCGCGCACGCGCGACGCCCGGTACTCCCGGTTCCGGCTGACGCTGCCCCTCGGCGCCCTCGCCCGGCCCGGGGTGAGGCCCCACCACCGCTACGCGGACGTGAGCGTCGTGAGATTCGACGTGGGTGGTTCCGGCGTCGAGATCGCCCTTCCCGACGGCTCGGCCGCGCTCGCGCTCTTCTCGCGAGCGTCCGCGGCCTGAGGTCCTAGTCCTTCGCCGCCGTCGTCGCCGGAAGGGCGAGCATGCGGTCGAGCGCGACGCGCGCCCAGTGGGCCGTGTCCTCGTCCACGACGATGCGGTTGACCACCTCGCCGTCGACGAGCGACTCGAGCGCCCACACCAGGTGGGGCAGGTCGATGCGGTTCATGGTGGAGCAGAAGCACACCGTGTCCTCGAGGAACACGATCTGCTTGTCCGGGTGCTCGTCCGCCAGGCGGCGGACGAGGTTGAGCTCCGTGCCGACCGCCCATGCGCTGCCGGGCTCGGCCGCGGCGATCGTCGCGATGATCTTCTCCGTCGAACCCACGTAGTCCGCGGCCGTCACGACATCGTTCGCGCACTCCGGGTGGACGATCACGTTGATCCCCGGCACCTCCGCGCGCACCCGGTCTACGTTCTCCTTGCGGAAGCGCCCGTGCACGCTGCAGTGGCCCTTCCACAGGATCATCCGCGCCGCGGCGAGCTGCTCCGCGGTGTTGCCGCCGAGCGGCTTGCGCGGGTCGTAGACGACGCAGTCGTCGAGGCCGAGGCCGAGCTCCAGGACGGCGGTGTTGCGGCCGAGGTGCTGGTCGGGCAGGAAGAGGACCTTGCCGTCGCCGTCGAGGCCGCCGACCTGGTCGAACGCCCACCGAAGCGCCGTCTCGGCGTTCGAGGACGTGCACACCGCGCCCTCGCGCTGGCCGCAGAACGCCTTGATCGCGGCGGTCGAGTTCATGTAGGTGACGGGGATGGTGCGCGCCGCGATGCCGGCCGCCTCGAGTTCCTCCCACGCCTGCTCGACCTGCGCGATGTCCGCCATGTCCGCCATCGAGCACCCGGCCTCGAGGTCGGGCAGGATCACCTGCTGCGCGTCGGACGTGAGGATGTCCGCGCTCTCCGCCATGAAGTGCACGCCGCAGAACACGATGAACTCCGCCTCCGGCCGCGCGGCGGCTTCGCGCGCGAGCTTGAACGAGTCGCCGGTGGTGTCCGCGAACTGGATGACCTCGTCGCGCTGGTAGTGGTGGCCCAGGACGAAGACCCGGTCCCCGAGCGCCGCCTTCGCGGCGCGCGCGCGTTCGACCAGGCCGGGATCCGACGGGGCGGGCAGGCCGCCGGGGCACGCCACGCCCTTCTCGGAGTCGGCGTCCGACCGCCGTCCGAGCAGCATGAGGGCCGAGGGCTTCGGCTCGACGAAGGTCTCGCTCATCTGTCCATTGTTTCACGGAGCCGCGCTCGTCCAACGAACTCTGCCGAGGGCGAACCAAACCGTCATACAGTGAAGGGGTGAGCACGCCAGCGGCGCGGGAATCCCGCCCCACGAGCCTCGCGGGCCGCATCGCCGCCTACGCGGTGCCGGCCCTCCTCGTCGTGGCCGCCGTCGCCGCCTACGCCGTCCCCCGGCCCGTGACGCGCTGGCTCGGGCTCCAGGCCGACCCGCCCGTCATTCCGGACGACCTCGACAACATCGTCCGCATCCTCGCGGTCCTGCTCGCGTTCATCGGCTTCGCCCTCGCGGCCCTCGTGGCGCTGGTGCGGTGGAGCAGGGGTCGCCGCGAGTCGTCCGTCCTCGAATAGGGGCCGCCGGGACCTTGGGTGCCGGGAATACGCGGATCGCGACGTACGCTTATGTGTGCAGGAACGAAAGGAGGCGCCATGGCCGACACGGCAACCGAGACCCAGGCGCACGGCGTCGTCATCACCGACACCGCAGCGGAGAAGGTCAAGAGTTTGCTCAAGCAGGAGGGTCGCGACGACCTCAGCCTGAGGCTTTCCGTTCAGCCGGGAGGCTGCTCGGGTCTGATCTACCAGCTCTACTTCGACGAGCGCACCCTCGATGGTGACGCCGTTCGCGATTTCGATGGCGTCAAGGTCGTGGTCGACAAGATGTCCGTCCCGTACTTGGACGGCGCGACGATCGACTTCTCCGACACCATCGAGAAACAGGGATTCACGATCGACAACCCGAACGCCACGTCCACGTGCGCGTGCGGAGACTCGTTCAGTTAGGGTTCCTGAAACCTCCGGCAGGCGGGCGCTCCCCTCGGGAGGCGCCCGCCTGTTTGTTTTCCTCGGGCTTCGTTTCCCGCGACGCCCGACGTCTACGCCCCGCGGGCGGCCTCGGGGAGGGCGGCGACGAAACGCGCGACGTCGTCGTCCGTGACGCCGGGGTGAAGGCCGACCCGCAGCACGCCGCGGCTGTCGACTCCGAGCGCGGCCCACACGTGGCTCTCGGGCGACGGTTCGACGGTGCACGCCGAACCGGAGCCCACGGCGAATCCGCGCCGGTCGAGCTCCGCGGCGAGCGCCTCCCCGTCGATCCGCGCGCACGCGAAGGTCACGAGGTGGGGGAGGGCGGGTTCGGTCGGGGAGAAGACCGTCGTGTCGGGAAGCGAGGCCGCGGCCTCGCGGACGCGGCGTGCGTATCCAGCCAAGCGGCCCGCGGTGGCGGCGCGCTCGGTCTCGCGTTCCTCGAGCGCGACGGCGGCGGCGAGCGCCGCGGCGACGTTCACCCGCCCCGTGACGACGGGCGGGGTCGGCGCGAGGCGCGTCGGCGGGTGGCTCGCGACGACGGCGACGCCCCGAGGCCCGCCCCAGTCGGCGGCGTCGGCGGCGAGCGCGTCCCACGCGCCGGGCGCGTCCGCGTGGCCGACGCTCGCGGTCGCGTCGACGACGAGCGGCACGCCGGCGGCGCGCGCGGCCTCGTGGGCGGCGTCGAGGTCCTGGATCACGCCCGTCTCCTGGTTGGCGTGCTGGACGAGGGCGAGTGCGACGTCGTCCGAAAGCGCCTCCGCGAGGGCGGCGGGGTCGACGCGACCGTCGGCGCCCACGGCGACGAGCGAGAGGTCCGAGCCGTACCGGGCCGCCGTCCGGAGTACGGGCTTGCGTTCGACGGCCGACGCCACGACGCGGCCGCGCCCCTCGCGAGCCTTCGCGACGCCCCCGATCGCCCGGTCGAAGGCGAGGCCGAAGGTCGGGACGAGCGTCGTCGAGGCGGCGGGGGAGCGGAGGACGGCGGCGATGGATTCCACGGCCCCGTCGAGCAGGGCGCGGGCGCGTCGGGACTCGGCGTGGAGGCGCTCGGGGTCCGCCCAACCCTCGTCGATCGCGGCGACGAACGCCTCGCGCGTCCGGGGGCTCATCGGGGCGGATCCGGCGGCGTCGAGGAACACGCGACGCCCGGTTAGGTCACCCATACCAATCAACCTACTGCGCGATACACTCTGGGGGTGTCCCACCGACGAATCCCTCGCAGAAACGGTCGCGCCCTCGCGCTGATCGGCGCCCTCGGCGCGAGCGCGCTCCTCGCCGGATGCAGCGCGAACCTCGAGAACGGCGCCCTCCCGTCCGACCCGAACGTCACGAACCAGACCGGCCGCATCATCAACCTGTGGAACGGATCCTGGATCGCCGCGCTCACCGTCGGCGTCATCACGTGGGGCCTGATCCTCTGGGCCGTGGCGGTGTACCGCAAGCGCAAGAACGACGACGTGCTCCCCGTGCAGACCCGCGTGAACCTGCCGCTGGAGCTCATGTACACCATCGTGCCGCTCATCATGGTCGGCGTCCTGTTCTCCTACACGGCGCGGGACATCACCGCGATCACGGACACGAGCGGCCCGGCCGACGTGCACATCCAGGTGATCGGCAAGCAGTGGAGCTGGGACTTCAACTACCTGGACGAGAACGTCCACATCACGGGCGTCCAGGCGAACCTCACGGGTAAGCCGGGCGTGCGCGACGAGCTGCCGACGCTCTACCTACCGGTCAACAAGCGGGTCGAGTTCACCGTCAACTCCCGCGACGTCATCCACTCGTTCTGGATACCCGCGTTCCTGTACAAGATCGACGCGATCCCGGGACGCACCAACACGTTCCAGGTGATCCCGCAGAAGATCGGCCACTACGACGGCAAGTGCGCGGAGCTGTGCGGCGAGTACCACGCGGCCATGCTCTTCAACGTCGCGGTGGTCAGCCAAGAGGATTACGACGCGTACATCCAGCACCTGCGCAGCACCGGGCAGACGGGCCTGATCGGCCTCGAGTACAACCGCCAGCAGGACGTGACGACCACGGAGGCGACGCCATGACCGCGACCCTGACGGCCCCGAAGCCCCCCGCCGCCGGCTACCGCCGCCGCGGCGGGACGCTCGTCCGCTGGGTGACGTCCACCGACCACAAGACCATCGGGTACATGTACCTGATCACGTCGTTCTTCTTCTTCATGATCGCCGGCGTGATGGCGCTCATCATGCGCGCCGAGCTGTTCGAGCCCGGGCGCCAGATCGTCCAGAGCGCCGAGCAGTACAACCAGCTGTTCACCATGCACGGCACGATCATGCTGCTGCTGTTCGCGACGCCGCTCTTCGCGGGGTTCGCGAACGTCATCATGCCGCTGCAGATCGGCGCGCCCGACGTCGCCTTCCCGCGCCTCAACATGCTCGCGTACTGGTTCTACCTCTTCGGCGGGCTCATCGCGGTCTCGGGCTTCTTCACGCCGCAGGGCGCGGCCTCGTTCGGCTGGTTCGCCTACGCGCCGCTGAGCAACGCCGTCTACTCGCCCGGCGTCGGCGGGAACCTCTGGGTCTTCGGCCTCGCGCTCGGCGGCTTCGGCACCATCCTCGGCGCCGTCAACTTCATCACGACCATCGTGACGATGCGCGCGCCCGGCATGACGATGTTCCGGATGCCGATCTTCACGTGGAACATCCTCGTGACGTCGATGCTCGTGCTCATCGCGTTCCCGCCGCTCGCCTCGGCGCTCATGGGCCTCGGCTCGGACCGCGTGCTCGGCTCGCAGGTGTTCAACCCGGACTACGGCGGGGCGATCCTCTGGCAGCACCTCTTCTGGTTCTTCGGCCATCCCGAGGTGTACATCATCGCGCTGCCGTTCTTCGGCATCGTCACGGAGATCATCCCGGTGTTCTCCAAGAAGCCGGTGTTCGGCTACCACGGGCTCGTGTTCGCGACCATCTCGATCGCCGCCCTGTCGGTGACCGTGTGGGCCCACCACATGTACGTCACCGGCGCCGTCCTGCTGCCGTTCTTCTCCTTCATGACCATGCTGATCGCGGTCCCGACGGGGGTGAAGTTCTTCAACTGGATCGGGACGATGTGGCGGGGCAAGATCACCATGGCCACGCCGATGCTCTGGGTCATCGGCTTCCTCGTCACCTTCCTGTTCGGCGGGCTGACGGGCATCATCCTGTCCTCGGCGCCGCTCGACTTCCCCGTCTCGGACACGTACTTCGTCGTCGCCCACTTCCACTACGTGGTCTTCGGCACCGTCGTCTTCGCGATGTTCGCCGGGTTCTACTTCTGGTGGCCCAAGATGACGGGCAAGATGCTCAACGAGCGGCTGGGCAAGCTCCACTTCTGGCTGCTTTTCTTCGGCTTCCACGGGACGTTCCTCATCCAGCACTGGCTCGGCGCGAACGGCATGGCCCGCCGCTACTTCGACTATCTGCCGGAGGACGGCTTCACCTGGGCGAACCAGCTGTCGACCATCTCGTCGTTCGTCCTCGCGCTGTCGACGCTGCCGTTCCTCTGGAACGTGTACCGCACCAGCCGCAGCGGCGAGCGCGTCACGTCGGACGACCCGTGGGGATACGGCGCCTCCCTCGAGTGGGCGACCTCGTGCCCCCCGCCTCGCCACAACTTCCACTCGATCCCGCGCATCCGTTCCGAGCGCCCCGCGTTCGACCTGCACCACCCGGACATCGCGGCGATCGACCGTCAGTCGCAGCAGGGTCACTAGGGGGTCCGCGTGAACGTCGAATCCAGGATCTTCGCCCTCCCCGCGGTCTTCTTCTTCACGGCCGCCGTCGCGTACGGGCTGCTGTCCGGCTGGGAGGTGGTCGGCACCGTCTGCATCGCGCTGACGGGCGCGCTCGCCACCATGATCGGCATCTACTTCCGCATGCTCGCGAAGCGCCACGGCGCCCGCCCCGAGGACTCGCCGGACGCCTCGGTCGACGCGTCCGCCGGCGACCAGGGAGTGTACGCCCCCTGGTCCTGGTGGCCGCTCGTGCTCGCGTCCGGCGCCGCCCTCGGGTTCACGGCCCTCGCCGTGGGCTGGTGGCTGATGGTCCCCGCCGGAATGGTCGCGGTGATCGGACTCATCGGCTGGGTGTTCGAGTTCTCGCGGGGTCAGCACGCCCACTAGGTGAGTGGGGGGTCCTGGGCGCGGCGCTCGCGGCGGTCAGGCTTGATCCCCTCGCCCCGCGCCCAGGACCCCCGTGGCTCGTAAGGTGAATGTGCGACGGGTTACCCGTCGTGCGATGCTGAGCGCGTGAGACGCGCATATCTGGTGATCGCTTCCGTTCTTGTTCTTACCGCGTGCGGCACGCCCGTCGACTACGGGCCCGTGGCCGTATACGACGCGCATGGGGTCAGCGGCGATCCGCTCGACGTGACAGGTACGCTCCGGATCTCCGACACGTGCGTCACCGTGCCGATGCACGGGGAATACGTGGCCGTCGTCTTCCCTCAGAACGAGGTCCGTTGGGACTCCGCGACGAGCACTCTGACCTACTTGGGTCACCCCTACCGGGATGGCGACCCCATCGCACTCGTGTTCGGAGGCGAGGGAGGTCGACCCAAGAACCTCTCGCAAGAGTGTCCCGTCGGGAGATACGTCAGCGTGGCGCCGTCGACCTAACGGGCGGGGAGTCGGACGAGCGATCTTCGCGAACGGCGCAAGTCGGCAAGCCCACTGCTCGCCAATACACCCCGTCGGCCACGCGCCCCCGCGGGTGTCCTTGAGAGTTGAGGGGAGGCTCAGCGCGGGTCGTCTCCGGCTCCTTCTTCGCGATGCTGACGCCGCTTCTCGCGCTCGGCCCGGATGGCTGCGCGCGCTCGCTCATGTCGGACATGGAGGTACCTGACGGGGTCTTCGTCGTACTCCCGGCAGTCGTCGAGCCAGGCCTCTAGGTCTGCCCTGATCATGTCGAGCGTCCGAACGTAGATGCCCGGCGGGCCATGGTGGATCAAGTGGGGCGTCTCGGGGAGGTGCGCCATGCTCAGTCCGTGAATGTGCTGGAGGCCCGATGGCACCATTAGGTCGTCTGAAGGCTCGTGCGCGGCGTCACCTTCGACCCAAGGGACCGTCCAAGCGTGAGCGTCCTCACGGGACTGCGCGCCGGCCGCGACGGCGCGCCAGACTTTCTCGACTGTGGCTCTGGGTGGCCAACCGCCCAGATGCTTCCCCATGTGGGCAATTCTCTCCGACGCGCGGGACGTTTGGCGATTCGGGCGCAGGATGAGAGGCCAAGACCACTTAGCGCCAATACATCGCGTTCACGTGCGCCGCTGTGCGGTCTTCTACCGACCGTTCGCCGCGCGGCGCGTTCGCGATGCGCGTAGCGTCGGGACCACAAGCGGAGCGGGTGATCCATCAACTTGAAGATCTCGTTACTCCGCTGATTTGCGTATACGTAATTCGGGCCGAAGTGCCCCTTCGCCTCCAGAGAAAGAAGCCGAAATGACCTACGTGGTACTCCAGATCATCCTGAAAGAAAAGTTCATCGGCACGGGCTCCGGAAACCTCACGGAATTGGAGAACGCGATCAACGCCCAAGCCGAAAAGGGCTACCGACTTCACACCATTAGCACCGCCGCCTCCGGAAGCAAGGGCTTCGGCGGCGGCGATCGCATCCAGGCGACCCTCGTCTTCGAGAAGTTGGCGTAGCACTCGACATCGTCGACTCGCAGAGCCGACCGCCGCCTCTCGGAGCGAATTACGGGACGACGAATCCGCTAACCCCGCTAACCGCCAATACATCCTTAGTGGTGTTCGCTGAACGGCGGGTCGGGAGTACGGCCCTGTGCGGGGTCTAGCGGCGGGAGGTGGCTATCACGAGTCCGAGAGCACCCGTACCAATGATGAGGAAGCCAACCGCACGGGCCGTCTGTGCCGCCGCCTGCTGAATCCCCGTGTAGGCATCGCCACCGTATTCCATATTGTGAGTGGAGCTAATGAAGTAGATCCCGATTATCAGTGCCGCGATCGCCCATAGGACGGCGACGACCAATGCGGAATCGCTGGAGCTCGCCTGGTCTGGCTGTGTTTCAGTCATGATGTGACACCTTTCGTTGCTGTGGGCTCTCTCGGATCCCCGGATTCCCAGGACTTGTGTCGCAATTGCCATGCTAGAGCGCGCCGCTCTGGTACCGCCTGAGTTCTTTGAGCGGCGCAATGTTCTACTACTGAGAGTCCGAGCGGACGCTACCTTCGCTTGCGGCGTGGAAGCACTCGGCAACCCGACTACTCGCCAATACACCCCCTCCATCCACCAGGCGGTGCCGCGCCCACGGTCGCGCTTGCACTGAGGAGACACTTGCGCGTGTGGCTCCTATGTGGACGAGACGCGGGGTGAGCGTGTCTTCTACCGCTCGTTGTCGGATTGGTAGGGAATCCCGCTGAGGCCGAGTGCCCGCTGCACGTCGATGCGCATCGCTTCGGACCGTTCCTCCATCCGTCGCCTCTCTTGCGCGTTGAAGACCGGGTCCGTGAATTCCTGCGTGTTGTCGCTTGTGATCTTGAACCTCCCCGCCAGAATCTCACGGTTCATGGGGAGGAGATCGCGCCACATGTCACGGTTGTCGCCGACGTAGCAGGGGAGGCTCCAGAAGATCCCTCCGATCTGCACGCCGCAGAACTGCAGCTCAGCGAAGCACTGCTCGAACTCGGCGACATTCCAGCGAACCTCTGGTTTGCTATTCGGGCCACCTACCCCCTTCTGTGCACTCAGAAACGTGCCGGGGTTCTGTTGCACCCACTGGTCATGCACGACGCGATTGCGAACAACGTGCGCCTTGTCAAGCCGATCAAGCGCAGCGAGGCAGTCAGATACATATTCGGGGTCGATGGCCGACGCCTTCAGCATGTTCCGAACGTCCTTCGATACTTTTGCAAACATCTCGGGCACCACCGCCCAGCTCAGTCCTTGTCCGGACAGCCAGTAGTAGATGGTCCTGAGCGTGGACTCGATCTCGGCCTCTTTCCGGACGACTCGCCCCGCCCAAAGCGAGACCTGGTCCTCGTGCGAGAGTTCGGAGATGTCGGTCATGTCGTACAGCCTATTGGCGACGCGGGAGTGGACGTCGGTGCCGCATCGAAGCGCCTATGCATGCGACGCGAGTCCGCAACCCCGTCTTGCGCTACCACGTGCGAGGCACTACCTTGCATCGGCAACCCGACTTGGGTCGTTCCGCAGGCGGGCTTGCGGGGGAAGGGGCGCGCTTGAGGGGATCAAGCCTGACCGCCCCGAGGGCGCGCCCCTTCCCCCGCCCCGTCGTGGACAGTGGTCGCGGGGCGCGTCGAGGTGTGATGCGTGTCACGGGGATGTAACCAGAACGCGTCGGCGGGCGATATCTCCGGTGTAGGCCGATTCCCAGCCAAGGAGAGTCCCATGTTCCACACGAAGCGCGCCACCACGTTCGCCGGCGTCGTCGCCGGCGCCGCGTTGCTGGCGTTCGTCGCACCCGCCGCGACCGCGGACAGCGCGGCGCCCGCATCGAACACGTGCCCGACCGTCACGCCCACCCCGACGCCCGCTCCCACGCCGGAGCCGTCGATGACCCCGCTCTCGGCGATCCAGAAGGTCGTCTCCGACCGGCCGGACAACCCTGGAAAGAGCGGTGAGGAGCACGGCAACTCGGGCAAGGACAAGAGCGACAAGAGCAACAACGGCAACAACGGGGACAACGGCAAGGCCAAGGGCGATACGGTCCGCACGAAGGACCAGAAGCGCGCCCAGGACTGCCTCGACCAGACCGCGCCGACGCGTGCGGAGCTGCGCGAGCAGATTCGCCTCAACGGCGGTTCGTGGGGCGCGTACCAGCGCCAGGAGACCCTCGTGAGGGTCGCGACGAAGCTGGCCGAGCGCTACGGGGCGAGCCCCGAGGCGCCCAAGTCGGCGTCGCTCGGGCGGATCCTCACGCTCATCAACACCGGACTGCCGGCGGACCTGCAGATCGACGTCCAGACGTTCCTGGCGGAGTACGAGTTGACGCTCGCCGACATCAAGTGGCCGACGAACTCCGACGAGCCGAGCCCCGAGCCCAGCCCGTCGCCCAGCCCCGAGCCCAGCGAGTCGCCGAGCCCGTCTCCGAGCCCGTCGCCCAGCGCGTCTCCGAGCGCGTCGCCTAGCCCGACCGCGTAGCCCCCGACCCGCGCGATCACGACGGGGCCCGGTCCGTGCGACCGGGCCCCGTCGTTGCGTCTTGGGTCGGGCGCGCGCTACGCGCCGACGTACTCGCGCAGGTGGGTCGCGGTGAGGGTCGAGGCGTCCTTGACCAGCGCGGCGGGGGTTCCCTCGAACACGACGCGCCCGCCGTCGTGGCCCGCGCCGGGACCGAGGTCGATGATCCAGTCCGCGTGGGCCATCACGGCCTGGTGGTGCTCGATGACGATGACGGTGTTGCCGTCGTCCACCAGGCGGTCGAGCAGCGCGAGCAGGTGGTCCACGTCGGCGAGGTGCAGGCCCGCGGTGGGCTCGTCGAGCACGTAGGTCGACGTCTTCTTCGCCATGTGGATCGCGAGCTTGAGGCGTTGGCGCTCGCCGCCGGAGAGCGTGGTGAGCGCCTGCCCCAGCCCCAGGTAGGGAAGCCCGACGTCGCTCAGCCGCTGCAGCGTCGTGCCGGCGGGGCCGTCGGGGAAGAACTCAAGCGCCTCGGCCACGGACATGTCGAGCACGTCCGCGATGTTCTTGCCGCGCAGGCGCAGCCCCAGGACCTCCTCGGTGAACCGCTTGCCGCTGCACTCCTCGCACACGGACGAGACGGTCGCCATCGGCCCGAGGTCCGTGAAGATGAGGCCGAGGCCCTTGCACACCGGGCAGGCCCCCTCCGAGTTCGCGCTGAACAGCGCGGGCTTGACGCCGTTGGCCTTCGCGAAGTCTTTGCGGACGACGTCGAGGAGACCCGTGTACGTGGCGGGGTTGGAGCGGCGGGAGCCGCCGATCGCGGTCTGGTCGACGACGATGACGTCGTCCCGGTCGGCGAGGTTGCCGTGGATGAGGGAGGTCTTGCCGGACCCGGCGACGCCCGTGACGACGGTGAGGACGCCCGTCGGGACGTCCACGGAAACGTCCTGGAGGTTGTGCTGGTTCGCGCCGCGGATCTCGAGGACGCCGGTGCGCTCCCGCGCCGACTCGCGCAGCCGGGCGCGGTGGTCGAGGTGGCGTCCGGTGAGGGTGTCGGAGGCGCGGAGCGCGTCCACGGTCCCCTCGAACTGGACCTCGCCGCCGAAGCGCCCGGCGCCGGGGCCGAGGTCCACGACGTGATCGGCGATGGAGATGACCTCGGGCTTGTGCTCCACGACGAGCACGGTGTTGCCCTTGTCGCGGAGCCGGAGGAGCAGCTCGTTCATGCGGCGGATGTCGTGGGGGTGGAGCCCGATGGTGGGCTCGTCGAAGACGTAGGTGACGTCGGTGAGCGACGAGCCGAGGTGGCGGATCATCTTGGTGCGCTGGGACTCGCCTCCGGAGAGCGTGCCCGCCGGTCGGTCGAGGCTCAGGTACCCCAGCCCGATCTCCACGAACGAGTCGAGCGTCTCGGTGAGCGAGGCGAGAAGCGGCGCCACCGTCGGCTCCTGGAGCCCGCGCGCCCAGACGGCGAGGTCGCTGATCTGCATGGCGCACGCATCGGCGATCGACACCCCGCCGATCTTCGACGACCGCGCGCCCTCGCTCAGGCGCGTCCCGCCGCACTCCGGGCACGTCTGGAACGTGACGGCCCGCTCCACGAACGCCCGGATGTGGGGCTGCATCGCGTCGACGTCCTTGGAGAGCATGGACCTCTGGATCCTGGGGACCAGGCCCTCGTAGGTCAGGTTGATGCCGTTGATCTTGACCTTGGTGGGCTCCTTGTGGAGGAAGTCGTGCAGTTCCCGCTTGGAGTAGTCGCGGATGGGCTTGGCGGGGTCGAGGAACCCCGCCTCGGTGTAGATCCGCACGTACCAGCCGTCGGCGGTGTAGCCGGGGATGGTGATGGCGCCGTCGGCGAGGGACTTGGTCTCGTCGAAGAGCTGGGCGAGGTCGATGTCCGTCACGCTCCCCATGCCGTCGCACCGCGGGCACATCCCACCCGTGATGGAGAAGGCCTTGCGTTCCTTGGTGGTGACCCCGGAGCGCTCGAACGTGACGGCCCCGGCGCCCGAGACGGACGGCACGTTGAAGGAGAACGCCTGGGGGGAGCCGATGTGCGGCTGGCCGAGCCGGCTGAAGAGGATGCGGAGCATCGCGTTGGCGTCCGTCGCGGTGCCGACGGTGGAGCGGGCGTTCGCGCCCATGCGCTCCTGGTCGACGATGATGGCCGTGGTGATCCCGGACAGGACGTCCACGTCCGGCCGCGCGAGGGACGGCATGAAGCCCTGCACGAACGCCGGGTACGTCTCGTTGATCATCCGCTGCGACTCGGCGGCGATGGTGCCAAATACCAGGGAGGACTTGCCTGAGCCGGACACCCCCGTGAAGACCGTGAGCCGACGCTTGGGGATGCGGAGCGAGACGTCCTTGAGGTTGTTCTCGCGCGCGCCGGAGACGTCGATGAAGTCGTGGGTGTCCGCGGCGTGCGAGGCGGGGGCGGGGGAGGCGTTCACGGGCGAGGCTCCTTCGACGCGGTGGCCATCAAGGATAACTCGCGGGGAGGTGGCGGTCTCAAGGCGATTCTCGCGTGCGTTTGACAGAATTCACGGGCGTACATAGGTTCGGCTCAGGGCATTGGGGAGCCCTTCGGAGACGGGGGCGGCGGAGACGCTCCGATATTCATTTACGCCGAGCTTGAACCGTCGACGTCGGCCAGCGCCGGGATACTTCGCGGGCCGCAGGGGAAGGTCGTTCGCTGTACGTGATGACGAGGGGGTCACCATGATTCGTACGAGAGTCGCGCTCGTGGGCGCGGTCGCTGTCATCGCCGTGACGCTTCCACCGCTACCGGCGACCGCTGCCGGGACACCATGGTCTGGCGAGGTTACCTTGACGGCGACCGGGACGTCATACACGTCGAACCAGTCGGTTCCCCGGTATGAGGCGACGGCGTCTCCGCACTTGACGGGAGGGTATTACCTCTCCGTGTACAACGACCTCGGTCAACGGGTGTGCTACATCGGTACTGGCTACACCCAGTGCACGGGTTCCACGGGTGCGCCGTTGAACGCGTCGCGCACCTATACGGCGTACGTGGCGTATGGCACGCCGCCGAACGTCGGGCCTCCGACGAACGACGTGCGCGCGACTTCCGGCTCGGTCACGGTGACGAACCTCGGGTATGTCAACAGTTCGATCACGTTGACGACGACGGCAACGTCGTACACGTCGAATCAATCGACGCCGCGTTACGAGGCGACAGTATCTCCCCACTTGACGGCTGGGTACTACCTGTCGGTCTACAACGACCTCGGCCAGCGCGTGTGCTACGTCGGTACTGGCTACACCCAGTGCACGGGCTATACCAGTGCGCCGTTGAACGCGTCGCGCACCTATACGGCGTACGTGGCGTATGGCACGCCGCCGAACGTCGGGCCTCCGACGAACGACGTGCGCGCGACTTCCGGCTCGGTCACGGTGACGAACCTCGGGTATGTCAACAGTTCGATCACGTTGACGACGACGGCAACGTCGTACACGTCGAATCAATCGACGCCGCGTTACGAGGCGACGGTTTCTCCGAACCTGTCGGCCGGGTACTACCTGTCGGTCTACAACGACCTCGGCCAGCGTGTGTGCTACGCGAGTTCTGGCGGGTGCTCGGCTACCTCGGCGCGCCGTTGAACGAGTCTCGCACCTATACGGCGTACGTGGCGTATGGGACGCCGCCGAACGTCGGGCCTCCGACGAACGACGTGCGCGCGACTTCCGGTGCGGTCACGGTGACGAACCTCGGATACGTCATTAGCTCGATCACGTTGACGACTTCCGCCGCGTTCTACGCGTCGAATCAGTCGCCACCGACGTACCTGGCGTCGGTGTCTCCGCGGTTGGCCGTCGGATACTACCTGTCCGGTGTACAACGACCTCGGCCAACGGGTGTGCTACATCGGTTCTGGCAACACCGAGTGCACGGGTTACACTGGCGCGCCGTTGAACGAGTCGCGCACGTACACCGCCTACGTGTCGTACGGCGTCCCGCCGAGCTCCGGGGTCCCGACGAACGACGTACGAGCCACCTCCGCCTCCGTCACGGTGACGAATGTGGGCTGGGCGGGCCATTTCACCTCGGCCGACACGACGGCCGCGGACCAGGCGTTCTCCGGCGCGACATCGGCCACCTTCGGGTGGGACGAGCCACTGTCATTCGTACACGTCGACATCGTCGCGAGCGACGGTCAGGTGATCAAGACGTGTAGTGAAGTCGGTTCGCTCTCGTGCACCGCGGCCCTCGCGTTGGGGTCCGACGAGTCGGCGACGCTCCATGCCGAGGCTCGCGCGAACACACCCGGCGGGGGATACGTGACGGTGGCGACCTCGGGCAGCGTCGAGTTGGCGGGTATGGACGCGAACTCGTTTGCCGAGTTCCTTGCGTTCGCCCCCGAGGCGTCTCTTCCGTCGACGCTAGGCGCCGCGCGCGCGCAGCAGGTGCTCGCGATCCGGGCCGGAGCGCAGTCGGAGACCTTCTGCGTCGCCCTTGGTGAGACGTACCCGAGCAACGCGCAATTCCACTCGTCGACGCCCGACGTGACGCTCAAGTGCACGGTGAGTAGGACCGCCGCGCTGCGCTACTTGATCGTCGCGCTCGGGGCCGTCGTCGCACTCGACATCATGTCCTATGCGATCGACACCGATCAGGGGTCGGGCACGGGTACCGAACCCGAACCATCGCCGTCGCCACAACCGGACCCGATCGTGCCCGGCGGCCCCAACGATCCACCCACCACCGCCGTCGACACTTGTCAGATCCCGCCCGGCGTTCCCGACGTCTACCGCCACTACACGACCGAGGCCGGTCGCGTCGGGATCTCGGCGTCCGGGTTGATCATGAGTAGCTCCGGTACGAACTACGTGACGGTGACGGCCTACGCCAGCGGGTTGACGGCCCGCGCCGACCTGGCCTTAGGGTCAACTCCGACCGGCTACTTCGAAATCCCGGCAGAGCGTCTACCGAACCTCGAAGGCCCGAGGTGTGTGACGGCTCTCAATGGAGAGCCCGGCGGCGGGGTGGAATACTGGACAAATCAGCCGATATCCGCGGAAGGGTTGACATGGGTTCCGATCGGACCGTGAGGACTCGCTATTTCGTAAGTTACAACTACGGCCAGGGCGATCTCTGGGCATTCGTATTTGCACCTTCTGAGGAATCGATCACTTCGGCATACCCCGAACTAGAGGTGTTCGATCCGCGACCACCCGAGATGTCGGAAGAGCGGTTCGCTGAACTTTTGGAGTACGCCGATACGCGCTTCACCGACATCGAGGACGACGACTTCTGGTTGTTCGAGGCGCTACGGTCCGGTCGGGGAACCGAATAGGCGTTGCGTCTCGCGTACGTACTGACCGCGAGTCTTCAAGGGCGGCGCTCTGCAGTCGTTACTCTCCCATTACGCCATCCCTCGGCAAGTGCGGGGCGACCGCCGTCAGCAACCCGGCCTGAGTCGCCCCCGAACGCACCCAAAGCGAAAGAAGGGGCGCGTTCCGGGGGATCAAGCCTGACCGCCGCCGGGACGCGCCCCTTCTTTCGCACTACGCGACGATGATTCCCTTGGCGTTCGCGGCCGTTGTGAACCGCGCCTGGACGTTCGCCCAGTCGACGACGTTCCACCACGCCTTGACGTAGTCGCCCTTGACGTTCTTGTACTGCAGGTAGAACGCGTGCTCCCACATGTCGAGCATCAGCAGCGGGATGAGGCCGATCGGGACGTTGCCCTGCTGGTCGTAGAGCTGGATGATCACGAGGCGCGAGGACACGGAGTCCCACGCGAGGATCGCCCAGCCGGAGCCCTGGATCGTCATGGCCGTGGCCGTGAAGTGGCCGACGAACGCGTCGAACGACCCGAACTGGTCGTCGATCGCCGCGGCGAGCTCGCCCGTCGGCTTGTCGCCGCCGTCGGGCGACATGTTCGTCCAGAAGACCGAGTGGTTGATGTGCCC
Source organism: uncultured Actinomycetota bacterium (assembly GCA_963823015.1). Classification (GTDB taxonomy): domain Bacteria; phylum Actinomycetota; class Actinomycetes; order Actinomycetales; family Demequinaceae; genus JAFGBM01. The sequence continues at coordinate 579,896 of CAWGJW010000004.1, forward strand.
GCCCAGGTTGAACGCGAGGTTCTTCTCCAGCATGGGGATGGAGCCGAACTCCTGGACGTCGCGCGCCTCCGCCATCTTCTCGAGCGCGGCGTTCGCGCCCGCGACGTACGCGGCGTGGTGCTTGCTGTGGTGGAGCTCCATGATCTCCCCGGCGATGTGCGGCGCGAGGGCGCCGTAGTCGTAGGTGAGATCAGGAAGGGTGTACGTGGCCATGGGGAGCGATCCTCCTAGTGGTGCTCGTCGGCTGCTGCTGCAAGTTCCGCGGGGGTTAGCGGTTCGACGCGGTCCTCGTAGTAGAACCGCGACAGGGCCCGCTTGAGGCGATCCCAGCGGTAACCGGGCCGCTTGACCCCCCGCTCGTTGTACTTCGGTTCGATCTCGATCGGAGTGAGATGATCGTGGCCCACGGCGAGCCACATCTCCTGTTCCGTCAACGGTTGGTGAACCTCGATGTATTCCCCAGCCTCGGTCCGAACGATACGCCCGGTCTCGTGGCCGTGGAGCGCCAACTCGCGGTCCTTGCGCTGGAGGCCGAAGCAGACGCGCTTCGTGATCCAGTATCCGGCGACGGGGAGGACGAAGACCAGCACGCGGAACGTCTCGGTCAGCGCGTTGATCGAAAGGTGGAACGTGGTCGCGAGGATATCGTTCGACCCGGCGAGCATGAGCACCGCGTAGAACGCGATGATCCCGACGCCGATGCCCGTGCGGACGGGGACGTTGCGCGGCCGATCGAGGACGTGCTTCTCGCGCTTGTCGCCGGTCGCCCACGCCTCGACGAACGGGTAGATGGCCTGGAATGTGAAGATCGCGCCGGGGAGCAGGACGCCGGGGATCATGACGTTGAACGGCAGGTCCCATCCGGCGATCGTCACGTCGAGGAAGCCCGGCGTGAGACGGAGCGCGCCCTCTAGGAAGAGCATGTACCAGTCCGGTTGAGCGCCCGCCGAGACGGGCGATGGATCGTAGGGACCGTAGTTCCAGATCGGGTTGATGGTGAGCATCGCGCCGAGCAGGGCGAGCACGCCGAACACCACGAAGAAGAACCCGCCTGCCTTCGCGATGTACACGGGCCACAGCGGCAGGCCGACGACGTTCTTGTGGGTGCGCCCGCCCCCCGGGTACTGCGTGTGCTTGTGCAGGAACACCAGGAACAGGTGCACGCCGACGAGGCCGAGGATCGCGGCGGGGACCAGGAGTACGTGAAGCGTGTAGAGCCGCGGGATGAGCGCCTCTCCCGGGAACTCGCCGCCGAACATCCAGTAGGAGATCCGCGTCCCGAGGATCGGGATGGACTTGACCACGCCGTCGAGGATGCGCAGACCGTTGCCGGAGAGCACGTCGTCGGGAAGCGAGTAGCCGGAGAAGCCCGCCGCGAGCGAGAGCGTGAGGAGGCCGAAGCCCACCAGCCAGTTGATCTCGCGCGGCTTGCGGAACGCGCCCGTGAAGAACACGCGGAGCATGTGGAGCATGATCGCCGCGGTGAACATCAGCGCGGCCCAGTGGTGGATCTGCCGGATCAGGAGTCCGCCGCGCACGTCGAACGACAGGTGGAGCGTCGATTGGAAGGCCTGCGACATCTCGACGCCCTGCATCGTCGCGAACGACCCGTCGTACACGCACGTGCTCGGTCGACGGGACGAAGTACCCCGTCATGAAGACGCCGGTGATCAGCAGGACGATGAACGAGTAGAGCGCGACCTCGCCCAGCAGGAACGACCAGTGGTCGGGGAAGAGCTTGCGGGAGAAGAACTTGACGAAGCCGCCGATCGATGGTGCGGTCGTCGACGTAGGCAGGCGCCGTCGCGTTCGCGGCGCGGGTCACCTTGCTCACTTGAGACGCTCCCAGAAGCTCGGGCCGACGGGTTCGTCGAAGTCGCGCTGGGCCACGATGTAGCCCTCGCTGTCGACGATGATGGGCAGCTGCGGCAAGCGGGCGCTTGGCCGGGCCGAAGATCACCTTGGCGCCGTTGGCCACGTCGAAGGTCGACTGGTGGCACGGGCACAGCAGGTGGTGCGTCTGCTGCTCGTACAGCGCCACGGGGCAACCCACGTGGGTGCAGATCTTCGAGTAGGCGATGATGCCGTCGAACGACCAGTCCTCGCGGCCCGGGCACGACATTCAGGTCGCGGGGGTCGAGGCGGAGCAGCAGGACCACGGCCTTGGCCTTCTCCTCGAGCGGGCCGTGGCGTGTCGTTGAGGCCGTCAGGGATGACGTGGAAGACCGAGCCGATCGTGACGTCCGCCGCCTTGATGGGCGTGCCGTCCGGGTCGCGCGTGAGCCGCATGCCCTTGCGCCACATCGTGTGCTTGAGCTTGCCGACGTTCCAGTCGCCGCCCAGGTTCCCGATGAGGGGGATCACGACGCTGAGCGGAGCGATCGCGAGCGCGGTGAGCATGGTGCCCTTGAGCAGGCCGCGGCGGCCCACGCCGATCCCCGAGTCCGTCGACGCCGTCCTTGAGCATCTGGATGGCGGCCTCGCGCGTGTCGTCGGTCGACCGCAGCGGGTGGCGCTCCTCGACCATCTCGTGGTCGCGCATGAGCGTCTTGGCCCAGTGGATCGCGCCCAGCGCCGATGCCAACCATCGCGAGGAAGATGCCGACGCCCATGAGCGTGGTCATGCGCTGGATGGCGCCGATATCGCTGCCGCCGAGCGGGAGGCAGAGGTACGCGAGGACGGTGCCGACGGTGCCGAGGATCGACAGCACGAGCAGCGCCGGCGGCCTGGAGCTCGGCCCGCCGCGCGGCCTTGGGGTCCTCGTCCGCCCGGCGCGGGCGGTGCTCGGCGGGCAGGCCCGGGTCCGTCGAACGGGATCGTTTCGGGCTCCCGTCTGGTGCTCATGAAGACCTCGACTCCGACCCACACGGTGATGCCGATGATGAGGCCCGATGCCCGAGCAGCCACGCCCACAGGCCCTCGGCGACGGGGCCGAGTGAGCCGAGCGCGAGGCCGCCGGGGGAGCCGCTGCGCTGCTCCTCAAGGTACGAGATGATGTCGCGCTTGTGCTCGGGCGGTGATGTTCGCGTTGTTGAACACGGGCATCGACTGCGGGCCGGTGAGCATGGCCTCGTAGATGTGCTGCGGGCGTCGTGCTTCAGAGCGACGGGCGCGAACTTGCCCTGGGTGAGCGCGCCGCCGCCGCCGACCGAGCCGTGGCACATCGCGCAGTTGGTGCGGAACAGCTGCATGCCGTGCGCCGGGTCGCCCTGCGCGTGGTCGACCTGCTCCGCGTCGGGATCGGCCGGGCCGGCGCCGAGCGAGGCGACGTACGCGGCGAGCTGGTCGATCTGCTCCTGGTTGAACTGCGGGCTTCTTGGCCTGCGCCTGCGGGCCCGACGCCTGCATCGGCATGCGGCCGGTGCCCACCTGGAAGTCGACCGCCGCGGCACCCACGCCGACGAGCGACGGCGCGACACCGTCCTGGCCCTGCGCGTCCAGACCGTGGCACGTCGCGCAGTTGGCGGCGAAGAGCTTCTGGCCCTCGCGCGACCTGCGTCGTCGGTGAAGCCGTCCGTCGGCCTCGCGCGGGCGCTGACGAACGGCGCACGCCACCGTGATGAGCGCGAGGAGCACGAACACCAGCACGAAGGGAGCCGCCCGGTGGTAGCGCCGTGCTGCGAGGGAGTGCATAGGTGAGTCCTCGAGTGTCCGGTCCTACTTGAAGCAGATAGATGACGGAGAAGAGCGCGATCCACACGACGTCGACGAAGTGCCAGTAGTACGAGACGACGATGGTCGTGGTCGCCTCGTGCGTGCCGAACTTCTTCGCCGCGAACGAGCGTCCGAGCACGAAGAGCATGGCGATGAGTCCGCCGATCACGTGGAGCCCGTGGAAGCCAGTGGTCAGGTAGAACACCGATCCGTAGGGGGTCGCCGAGATGGTCAGGCCGTCGTGACGAGGTCCGCGTACTCAAAGATCTGGCCCGCAATGAAGAACGAGCCCATGATGTACGTGAGGACGAACCACTCCTGCATGCCCCAGAGGCGCAGGTTCCAGAGCGAGCCCGTGCGGCGGCGCTGGTAGCGCTCCGCCGCGAACACGCCCGCCTGGCGGTGAACGAGACGGCGACCAGCACGAGCGTGTTCACCAGCGCGAAGGGAACGTCGAGTTTCTGCGTCTGCGTCGGCCCACGAACGCCGGCGACTCGCGCGCGGAGCGTGAAGTACATCGCGAACAGACCCGCGAAGAACATGAGTTCGCTCGAGCCAGACGATGGTGCCAACGGCTACTTGATTGGGTCGCGTCGCGTGGATGGGGGAGGACGCGCTGGCGGCGTGAGGACATGCGCCCATTATGGCGTACATCCGGCGCTTGCGGGAGAGGTTTGCCTAACCCGGAGGCGGCGCGTCGCTCGCGACTCGTGCCAGAATGGGGGCATGAGCGACATGGCCAGCGCGACGAGACCGGCCTCTCGACCGCGCGCATCCGCATCCTGCTGTACAGCGACGACGTCAACACGCGCGAGCGCGTCCGCGTCGGCGTCGGCGAGGCGACGGCTCGCGCCAGGTCCGGTGGACCGAGGTCGCGACCGAGGCCGCGGTGTTCACCGAGATCGAGGACCACGACTTCGACCTGCTGATTCTCGACGGCGAGGCCGCGAAGGTCGGGCGGCATGGGCATCTGCTACCAGTTCAAGCACGAGATCTACGCGTGCCCGCCCGTGGTGGTGCTCGTGGGCCGCACGGACGACGCGTGGCTCGCCACGTGGTCGCAGGCGGACGCGGCGGTGGCGCACCCCTCGATCCCTTCGAGGTGCGCGCCGCCGTCGACGCGTTCTTCCCGCCGCGACCGCGGCCCGACTAGTCACCCGCGCGAGCGCGCGAGAGAGGCAAGACCATGGCGACGTGGCCAGACATCCTCACGCGACTATCTCGAAGCACGACCTCGACGCGACCGACGCCGCGTGGGTGATGGACGAGGTCTTCAAGGACGAGGCCCCCGAGACTCGATGGCCGCCTTCCTCGTCGCGCTGCACACCAAGGGCGAGTCCGTCGGCGAGGTGACCGGACTCGTCGAGACGATGCTGCGCCACGCGATGCGCATCGAGGTTCCCGGCCGCGCCCTCGACATCGTCGGGACGGGCGGCGACGGCCAACACCGTCAACATCTCGACGATGGCGTCGCTCGTCATCGCGGGCACGGGCATCACCGTGGTCAAGCACGGCAACCGGGCGGCCAGCGTCGAAGTCGGGCGCGGCCGACGTGCTTGCGGCGCTGGGCGTCAACCTCGAACTTCCGCCGCAGCGAGTCGCCGAGCTCGCCACCGAGGTGGGCATCACCTTCTGTTTCGCGCAGGTCTTCCACCCGGCCATGCGCTTCGCCGGGCCGATCCGCAAGGAGCTGGGCGTGCCCACGATCTTCAACATCCTGGGCCCGCTCACGAACCCCGCCCAGCCCGCCGCGTCCGCGATCGGCTCGGGCAGCCCGCATGCTCACCCCCGTCATGGCGGGGGTGCTCGCCATCCAGGGACGCGACGCGCTCGTGTTCCGCAGCGACGACGGGCTCGACGAGCTCGCCGGAACCTCGCCCGCGCAGGTGTGGGAGGTGCGCGGAGGCAAGGTCACCCACGCGGTCCTCGACCCCGTCGCGGACCTCGGCGTCGCCGCCGATCACCATTCCGGACCTGCGCGGCGGCGAGGCCAGCGAGAACGCCGGCGTCGCCTGGAGCGTCTTCAACGGCAAGACCGGACCGGTGCGCGACACCGTGATCCTCAACGCCGCCGCCGGCCTCGTCGCGGACGGGACCCTGCCGGGGACCGGCGAAGGCAGCCTGGTCGAGCGATTCCAGGCGGGCATGGCGCTCGCGGCGGCGTCGATCGACGACCGCAAAGCCACCGACGTCCTCGACCGATGGGTCGCGGCCTCGAAGCAGTAGAAACGGCGCGGGCCGCCGAGAAAGGATGGAGGCGTGGGCGCGAAGGGTTGGATGCGGCTGGTCGCGGTCGCGACGCTGGCCGCACTCGTCGTCGGTGCCCCCGCGCTCTCCGGAGGCACCGCGCGAGCCGTCCACGCCGTCGGCGGCGACGTCGAGGACCTGACGCCGCTCAAGGACACGGTTCCGTTCCCGATCGGCGTCGCGATCGACGCGCGCGAGACCACGGGCGACGCCGCGAAGCTCCTCCTCCGGCACTTCAACCAGTTCACGCCCGAGAATCACATGAAGCCCGAGGCGTGGTACGACTCGACGCACGCGTTCGCGCCGAACCCGCAGATCGCGTCCTTGATGGACTTCGCGCAGGCGAACAACCTCCGTGTGTACGGGCACGTGCTCGTGTGGCATCGCCAGGTGCCGTCGTGGTTCTTCCTCCGCGACGACGGGGTCACGCCGCTCACGTCCGACCCCGCCGACCAGGAGATCCTCCGGCAGCGCCTCCACGACCACATCTTCTCCGTCGCCCGGTACCTGAGCGACGGGTGGGGGCCGTTCGGCGGCGGCAACCCCGTCGTCGCGTTCGACGTCGTCAACGAGGTGATCTCCGACAACCCCTCCGACCCCGACGGGATGCGCCAGAGCGAGTGGTATCGGATTCTCGGCGAGCAGTACATCGACCTCGCGTTCGAGTACGCGGACGAGGCGTTCAACCACCAGTACGCCGCCCCGGGCGCTGACAAGCCGGTCACGCTGTTCATCAACGACTACAACACCGAGGTGCCCTCCAAGCGCGCGAACTATCTCGCGCTGATCGACCGGCTGCTCGCGCGCGGGGTCCCCATCGGAGGGATCGGGCACCAGTTCCACGTCAACCTGGGCGTGCCGGTGGAGGACCTCGCGGCGGCGCTCGACGATGCGTCCGGGCGCGGGCTCGTTCAGGCGGTGACGGAGTTCGACGCCCCGACGGGCGGCACGTCGGCGGCGGACTTCATCCGGCAGGGGTACTACTACCGGGACGCGTTCCGCGTGTTCCGCGCGCACGCGAAAGAGTTGTTCTCCGTGACCGTGTGGGGGCTCGACGACGCGCGCAGCTGGCGGGCCAGCGAGGGCGGCCCGCTGATCTTCGACGGCAACCTGCGCGCCAAGCCCGCGTACTACGGCATCGTCGACGGGCACTCCGACGAGACGCCGATCTCGGCGTTCGAGTACCCGCGCGACTGGACGCCGTACTCGATCGGGTTCGGCCTCGTCGTGTTCGCGGGGGCCATGGTGGGGTTGAGGGTGATGCGACGGCGTCGGCGGACCGCGTGGAAACGCCGGCTCGCGGGCGGCGCGGATCAGGAGTGGACGCGGGACGGCGCGGTCGACGGGCTCAGCCGTCCGCTTCCGCAGAAGAAGCGGCGCGGCTCGTAGGGGTGCGGGCCTAGGGGTGCGGGCCTAGGGGTGCGGGCCCAGGGGTGCGGGGCGCCGGGGTGTCGCGCGCCGGGGTGCGGGGCGCCGGGGTGTCGGGCGCCTCGTTCGCGTGTTCAAGCGCCCCTGCAGTCGTTTGACACACGTTTTCGGCCCTTTCCGATGCGAAAGTGACGGCAGGCGCGCTTCCGGCATCGATTTCGGGGCGAAACGGTGCGGATCTGACTGCAGGGACGCGCTGCAGGCGAATCCGCACCGCGGGTGGGGGTGACGCGGGTGGGGGCGACGCGGGCGCGCGCGGGTCGGAGCGAGGCGCGTGGGCGCGGCGGGCGGGAGCGCCCCGCGCTACCGGCGGCGGGCGGTCCCCGCGTACGCGTCCCAGACGCGCTCGCGGTCGGCCCGGCCCGCGTCGACCCAGCGCAGGTGTCGGCCCGCGCCGCGGACGGGCTGCGCCCACACACCGTCGACGCTCACCAGGCGCGTGCCCGGTCGCTCGAGCCACGCCGCGACGAGTTTCTGCTCCTCCACGAGCGGAACCGGGTCCGCGTCCTCAAGGCCCGCGCGCTCGCGGATCTCGCGGACGGCGTCGGCGATCTCCGACCCGGCGACCACGGCCGTGCCCGCGAGGCGCCCCCGCGACACGACCGCGACCTCCCACGAGTCGCCCGCGCGCCGGGCCGCGGCGATCTCAACGCGTCGGAGCGCGCCGAGCCGGTGCGCCTCCGCGGCGCCCGCGACCAGCGCGCTCACCCCGTCGCGGAGCTCGGCCGCGCGCTCGTACTCGAGCCTCCCGGCCAACTCCTCGATTCGCGCGGAGAGGGCCTCGACCACGGGGGAGGGGTCTTCCTCAAGCGCGCCGCGCAGGGAGGAGGCGACGTCGTCGTAGCCGCTCGCCTCCCCACGGACGCACGGCGCGGGGCAGGAGCCGAGGTCGTCGAGGAGGCAGGACCGCGCGCCGGCGCGCGGCACCAGGGGCAGGCGGGTGGTGCAGGTGCGGACGCCGCCGAGCTCGTGTAGGGCCTCGACCGCGCGCTTGGCGTCGCCGGCGTTCCGCATGGGGCCGATGTGGGCGGCGTCCCCCGCGAGCGAGCGCACGACGCTGAGCCGCGGGTAGCGCTCGTCGGTGAGGCGGACCCAGGCGGTCCGTTCGGGCCGCGCGGAGCGCCGGTTGTACCGCGGCCGGTGACGGTCGATCATGCGGATCTCCAGCACGTTCGCCTCGAGGTCGGTGGGCGTGACGATCGCGTCGACGCGCACGGCGAGCTCGAGCATCTCGCGGATCGCGCGGCGGTTCTCGCCCCGCGTGAAGTACGACTTCACGCGCGAGCGGAGGTTCTTCGAGGTCCCGACGTACAGCAGCTCGTCCCGCGGGCCCCGGAACACGTACACGCCGGGCTGCGCGGGCACCGTCTCGGCCATCGACGCCTTGCGCCGGATGGTCGGAGGCACAGGGTTGCGGAGGGCGTCGAGGTCCTCGCGGTGGGTGATGCCCCAGGCCGCGAGCCGCTCGAACATGTTGTGCATGATCTCCGAGGTGGCGCGCGCGTCCTCGAGCGCGCGGTGGTTCGGCGTGACGACGGTGCCGAACACCCGCGCGAGGGTGGCGAGCTTCTTGTTGGGGGCCTCCTCCTTGGTGGTCGACCGCCGGGCGAGCGTGACCGTGTCGACGACGGCGTTGCCGGGCCAGCGGTACCCGTGAGCGCGGCACGCGGCCTTGAGGAACCCGACGTCGAAGGGCGCGTTGTGCGCGACGAGCACGGCGTCGCCGAGCGAACTCGAGGAAGGAGGGAAGCACCGCCTCGATGCGCGGCGCCGCCACGACCATCGCGTCGGTGATGCCGGTGAGCGCGACGATCATCGGCGGGATGGGCATCCCGGGGTCGACGAGGGTCTGGAACTCGCCGATGACCTCGCCGCCGCGCGTCTTGACCGCGCCGATCTCCGTGATGGCGCTCGTCCGCGGGGAGCCGCCGGTGGTCTCGAGGTCGACCATCACGAAGGTGACGGAGGACAGCGGCTCGCCGATCTCGTCCAGCGCGACCTGCCGCGGCGAGCCGGCGGCGAGGTCGGGGGGCGACGTCATGTGCCGACGCTACTCCCGGACGTCGGACGCGAAGCCGTGTCAGAGCCCGTGCGTAGCGTGGGACGCATGAAGATCGACTGCGATACCTGCGTCGTGCGTGGCGACGCGTGCGGCGACTGCGTCGTCTCCTTCCTCACCATCCCGGTGAGGCCCGGGCTCCGTCCCGTGGGCGAGCGGCCCGAGGTCGTGCAGATCGACGACGCTCAGGCGCGGGCCATCGACGCGCTCGCCCACGCCGGGCTCATCGCCCCGCTCCGACACCTCGCGTAGGGGGTCGGGTTTCGGCCCGGGCGCCGTCCGCCTCGCCTAGGCGCCGGTCCGGGTGTCGACATACAGCTCGTCGATGTCCGCGGCGAAGTCCGCGAGCACCTTGGCCCGCTTGACCTTCAGCGACGGCGTCAGGTAGCCGTTCAGCACCGTGAAGTCGTCCGGGAGGATGCGAATCTTGCGGATGGACTCCGCCCGCGAGACCGCCCTGTTGGCGCGCTCCACGGCCTGGTCGAGCGCGGCGAGAACGGCGGGGCTCTTCGCGGCCTCGGCGACCGTCATCTCGGGGTGCCCTTGCGCCGTGAGCCAGCCGGGGAGCGCGTCCGCGTCGAGCGTGACGAGCGCGCCGATGAACGGCCTGCCGTCGCCCACGACCACGCACTGGCTGATGACCGGGTGCGAGCGGACGCGATCCTCGAGCATCGCCGGCGCGACGTTCTTGCCGCCCGCCGTCACGATGATCTCCTTCTTGCGGCCCGTGATCGTGAGGTAGCCGTCCTCGTCCTGGTGCCCGATGTCGCCGGTGTGGAACCAGCCGTCCTTCATCGCGGCCGCGGTCGCCTCGGGGTTGTGGTGGTAGCCCTCGAAGAGCGTGTCGCCGCGCAGCAGGATCTCGCCGTCGTCCGCGATCTTCACCTCGATGCCGGGAAGGGGCGGCCCGACGGTGCCGATCTTCACCTCGTCCCCTTGTTGACGTGTGAGGCGGCGTTGGTCTCGGTGAGGCCGTACCCCTCGAGCACGACGACGCCGAGCCCGCGGTAGAAGTGGCCTAGGCGGGCGCCGAGGGGCGCGGACCCGGAGATGGCCCACGTCGCGTTGCCGCCGAGCGCCGCGTAGATCTTGTTCAGTACCAGCGCCTTGGCGATCCGGTGCTTCAGCGCGAGGCCCGTCGAGGGGCCGTCCGGGGTGTCGAGGGCCTTCGAGTATTCGATCGCCTGCTTGGCGGCCCACCGGAAGATCTTGACCTTGCCGCCCGCGGCCGCCTTCTGCTCGGCGCCGTTGTAGACCTTCTCGAACACGCGCGGCACGGCGAGGATGAGCGTCGGCTTGAACGACTCGAGCATCGGCAGGACCTTGGTCGCGTCCGGGCAGAAGCCGATCGCGACGCCCGACGCCGCGAGCACCACCTCGACGAGCCGCGCGAGCGAGTGCGCGAGCGTCAGGAACAGGACCGTCGACGCGCCCTCCTCGAAGAGGACCTCCGGGATCTGCTCCTGGATGCCCGCGACGTGGCGCACGTAGTTGAAGTGCGTCAGGCGCACGCCCTTGGGGCGGCCGGTCGTGCCCGACGTGTAGATGATCGTGGCGAGGTCGTCCGGCTCGCGGGCCTTGCGGCGCGCGAGCTCGTCGTCGCTGACGGCGGCGCCCGCCTTGACGAGCTCCGGCAGCGCCCGGTGGTCGATGCAAAGGATTCGCGCAGCGGCGACTGGCCCTTGCGCGACCTGCTCGGCCAGCGCGGCGTGCTCGTCGGTCTCGACAAAGAGCAAGCTTGATCTCCGCGTCGGACGTGATCCAGTCGATCTGCTGGACGGACGACGTGTCGTAGATCGGGACGGGGATCGCGCCCGCCGACCAGATCGCGAAGTCGAGGATCGTCCACTCGAAGCGGGTGCGGGACATGATGCCCACGCGGTCGCCGGGCGCGACGCCGCGCGCGATGAGTCCCTTGGCCACGGCGTCGACGTCGTCCTTGGCCTCCGCGCCGGTCACGTCGTCCATTGGTCCGGTCGGTGGGCTCCGCGTGCGAGATCACGACGCGGTCCGCGTATTCCGTCCAGGATCGGTCGAGCGACACTGATGTTCGGGGCGAGGGATTTCTTCTCCCGTGCGTCCATGGTGCCTCCATTGGCATCGGCCGTGTAGGAGGTCACGATACTCTGTGGAGGCTTGTGGAGGACAGTACGGAAGGAACGGTATGCACGCCGTCGGAGTCGACATCGGGGGCACCAAGATCGCCGTCGGCGTGGTCGACGACGAGGGCGCGATCGTCGCGAAGGCCCGCCGCCCCACGTAGCCCAAGACGCCGACGAGCATCGACCCGGCCATCGCCGACGCGTCGCCGAATTCGCGATGGACTACGAGTTCGACGCGGTCGGGCTCGCCGCGGCAGGCTTCGCCAGCTCGGACCGCAAACACATGATCTTCGGCCCCAACATTCGCGTGGCGCGACTACCCGCTCGGCCGAGAAGGTCGCGCGCGCTGATCGACGGCGACGTCACGGTCGTGGTCGAGAACGACGCGAACGCCGCGGGGTGGGCGGAGTACGTTACGGCGCCGCGCGCGACGCCAGGAACATGGTCATGCTGACGCATCGGCACGGGCCTGGGGGCCGCGATGGTCGTTGAGGGCGAGCTGGTGCGCGGGGCCTACGGATTCGCCGCGGAACTTGGTCACGTGCGCATGGTTCCCGACGGTCACCTTGCGGCTGCGGGCAGCGCGGCTGCTGGGAGCAGTATGCCTCCGGGTCGGCGCTCGCCCGCGAGGCTCGGCGCGCGGCGGTCGAGAACCCTGAGCGCGCCGCGGCTCTTGGAGCGCGCGGGGGGGACGCCCGGGGCGATCACGGGCCCGCACGTCACCGCGGCCGCGATGGAGGGCGACGAGCTCGCGATCGAGCTGCTCGCGGACCTCGGACGCTGGATCGGCGAGGGCTGCGCGTCGATCGCCGCCGTGCTTGATCCCGAGGTGTTTGTCATCGGGGGAGGCGTGATTGCCGCCGGCGATCTTATGCTCGGGCCGGCCCGCGAGGCGTTCGAGGCGCCCTGCCCGCCGCGGGCTACCGGCCGATCGCCCCGATTCTTGCGGCCGACATGGCGAACGATGCTGGGATCGTGGGCGCCGCCGCGCTCGCCGAGAGGCCGCCGCGCGAGGAGCGTTAGCCTCGGGACGTCCGGCAGGAAGAGGAGGCGAGGTGTACTACCAGCTCTTCAAGCACGTGCTGCTCGGCCCTGGCCTCAAGGTGTCTACCGGCCGTGGTCGGAGGGGCTTGAAGAACATCCCGGAGAACGGCGCCGCGATCCTCGCGTCGCAATCACCTGTCGTTCTCGGACTCGATCTTCCTGCCGCTCGTGCTGAAGCGCAAGGTCGTGTTCCTCGGCAAGGCCGAGTACTTCACCGGCAAGGGGGTCAAGGGGTACGCGACCCGCGCCTTCATGCAAGGCGTGGGCACCATCCCCGTCCACCGTGGCGGGGGAGCGCTTCGAGGCGGCGCTGCGTACGGGCATGCAGGTGCTCGCGAACGGCGAGCTGCTCGGCATCTACCCCGAGGGCACGCGCAGCCCCGATGGCCGCCTGTACCGCGGCAAGACGGGCGTGGCGCGCATGGCGATCGAGGCGGGCGTGCCCGTCATGCCCGTCGCGATGATCGGCACGGACGTGGCGCAGCCCGTCGGTCAGAAGGTTCCCACCCGCGACCAGACTGGGGTGCAGATCGGCAAGCCCATGACATCACCGAGTTCGCGGGCGCCAGGAGGACCGCGAGGCGCTCCGCGAACTCACCGACCGCGTCATGCGCGCCATCCAGGAGCTCTCTGGCCAGGAGTACGTCGACCGGGACGCCGGCCAGTACAAGCGGGAGATGGAACGGGAGCGCGGGGGGAGTATCCCGGGGCGATGGGGGAGTAAGGTCCCGACCGCGCCGCCCTAGAATGGGCGGGAAAACCCTCATCATCTGAAAGGTTGCTCATGTCCGTTCGTCGTGTCGCGCTGCTCACCGCCGGCGGCTTTGCCCCCTGCCTGTCCTCCGCCGTCGGCGGCCTCATCGGCCGCTACACCGAGGTGGCGCCCGAGGTGGAGATCATCGCGTACGAGCACGGCTACTGGGGCCTGCTGCGCGGCAAGACTCCATCGACGTGACCGACGACGTGCGCGAGAAGGCGGGCGTGCTCCACGAGTTCGGGGGCTCGCCCATCGGCAACTCGCGCGTCAAGCTCACCAACGCCGCGGACTGCGTCAAGCGCGGCCTGGTCAAGGAGGGCGAGGACCCGCTCGCGGTCGCCGCCGAGCAGCTGAAGAAGGACAGCGTCGACGTGCTCCACACGATCGGCGGCGACGACACGAACACGACCGCGGCGGACCTCGCGGCGTACCTGGAGAGAACGACTACGACCTCACGGTCGTCGGCCTGCCCAAGACGATCGACAACGACATCGTCCCGATCAAGCAGTCGCTCGGCGCGTGGAGCGCGGCCGAGCAGGCGTCGGTCTTCGCGCAGAACGTCATCGGCGAGCACCGCTCCGGCCCGCGCATGCTCATCGTCCACGAGGTCATGGGCCGCGCGTGCGGCTGGCTGACCGCCGCGTCCGCGATGAAGTACCGCGAGTGGCTCGACACGCTCGAGTGCGTGCCGGACATCGGGCTCAGCGCGCGAGCGCTGGGACATTCACGCGCTGTACGTCCCCGAGGCGTCGATCGACCTCGACGCCGAGGCCGAACGCCTCAAGGAGGTCATGGACACGGTGGGCAACGTCAACATCTTCCTGTCCGAGGGCGCGGGCGTGCCCGAGATCATCAAGGAGATCGAGGAGGCGGGCGAGGAGGTCAAGCGGGACCCGTTCGGCCACGTCATGCTCGACACGATCAACCCCGGCAACTGGTTCGCGCAGCAGTTCGCCGACCGCATCGGCGCCGAGAAGGTGATGGTCCAGAAGTCGGGCTACTTCTCCCGCTCGGCCCGCGCGAACGCGCAGGATCTGCGCCTCATCAAGTCGATGACGGACTTCGCGGTCGAGTGCGCCATGCGCGGCGAGGCCGGCGTGGTCGGCCACGACGAGGAGGACGGCGGCCGCCTCAAGGCGATCGCGTTCCCGCGCATCGCCGGCCACAAGCCCTTCGACACGTCCACGGCGTGGTACACCGAGATCCTGGCGGACATCGGGCAGCCGACGACCACCGAGGAGGAGTTGAGGCCGCCGGGGTCGACGGCTACCTCGCGTGCGAGGCGAGGCAGCAGCCGAACTGGCCGGACGCCGACGCGCTCGCGGCCGCGGTCGCGCAGCTGCGCAGAAGCCGCCGCTCGTGTTCGCGGGCGAGGCCGACGTGCTGCGCGGTCACCTCGCGGCCGCGGGCGGGGCGAGGCGTTCGTCCTGCAGGGCGGCGACTGCGCCGAGATCTTCTCCGAGGCGACGGCGGACCGGATCCGCAACAAGATCAAGACGATCCTGCAGATGGCGGTCATCCTCACGTACGGCGCGACCACGCCCGTCGTCAAGATCGGCCGCATGGCCGGTCAGTACGCCAAGCCGCGGTCCTCCGACATGGAGACGCGCGACGGCGTGACGCTTCCCGCGTACCGCGGCGACATCGTCAACCTCATCGGCTTCACGGAGGAGGAGCGCATGCCGAACCCGCAGCGGCTCGTCGACGCGTACCACGTGTCCGCGTCGACCCTCAATCTCATCAGGGCGTTCACGCACGGTGGTTTCGCGGACCTGCGCCGCGTCCACCAGTGGAACAGGGGCTTCGCGGGCAACCCCGCGTACGCGGCGTACGACAAGGTGGCGGGCGAGATCGACCGCGCCGTGCGCTTCATGGGGGCCGCGGGCGGCGACTTCGAGGCGCTCAAGACCGTCGAGTTCTTCTCGAGCCACGAGGCGCTGCTGCTCGACTACGAGCGCGCGCTCACGCGCATCGACTCGCGCTCGGGCGAGCCGTACGACTGCTCGGGGCACTTCCTGTGGATCGGCGAGCGCACGCGCCAGCTCGACGGCGCGCACGTCGAGTTCATGTCGAAGATCCACAACCCCATCGGCGTGAAGCTCGGCCCCACCACGGCGGCCGAGGACGCGCTCGCGCTGACCGACCGCCTCAACCCCGACAACATCCCTGGTCGCCTGACGTTCGTGGCGCGCATGGGTGCGGACAAGGTGCGCGACGTGCTCCCGCCGGTTGTCGAGGGGGTGCGCGACGCGGGCGCGACGGTCACGTGGCTCACGGACCCGATGCACGGCAACACGTTCACGTCGGAATCCGGCTACAAGACGCGTCGCTTCGAGACGATCCTGGACGAGGTCAAGGGCTTCTTCGAGGTGCACCGCGCCCTGGGGACCGTGCCCGGCGGCATCCACGTGGAGCTCACGGGCGACGACGTCACCGAGGTCATGGGCGGCACCGCGGAGATCGACGACGAGGGGCTTGCCGCGCGCTACGAGACCAAGGTGGACCCGCGGCTCAACCACCAGCAGTCGCTCGAGTTGGCGTTCCTGGTGTCGGAGTTGCTGCAGCGGGGTTAGCCGGGCGCGGTCGTGGCGCCGAGCCGCTTTCGGAAACGGAACCCGTTTCGCCTTCTCGCGTCCGTGGGAGGAGCCGCGCCGCTCTCCCGGCGTCCTGCGAGTGCATGAGTGCTCATTTCCGGCCGAAACCGGCACTCATGTCCTCGCACCGCGCCGCAGGTGATGGTGGCGCGGGCCGATTCGCCTTCGACGAGCCCTGATTCGGTGCGGCATCGCACGCCCTCCGCGCCCTGCGAGTGCATGAGTGCTCGTTTCCGGCCGAAACCGGCACTCATGTCCTCGCAGCGCGCTGGTGGTGCGGGGCTAGCAGGGCGCGGTCGCGGCGTCGGCTAGCAGTACTCGAGGTTGATCGTCGTTCCGACCTCGACCTGCGTGTTCGGTTGGAGATCCTGGCCCCGAATGCTCGATCCGAAGCACCAAAGATGTTGTTTCGTGACCTTCGGATTCAGACCAAGCGCTTCGGCGTCATGCTTCGCGACGTCCACGTCTCTGAACGTGAAGTCGGGAACCGTCACGAGCGGCTTGCCGTCGCTCACCCAGATCGTCATCTGCTGCGCGCGGAACCCCGCCGAATCTCCCGCCGGGTCCTGCTTGTAGATCTGCCCCTTGTCGACCTTGAGGGTCCGCCCGTGCTCGACGGCCACGTCGAGGTTGTAGAACCCGAGCGTCTCCTTCGCGGTCTGGAGCGTCGACCCGATCACGTTCGGGATGGTGATGGGCTTCGGGCCGAGCGACACGACGAGCGTGATGGTCGCGTTGTGGCGCGCCATCGTCCCCTGCTCGGGGTCGCTCGAGATCACCTCGTCCTTGGGAATCGTGTCGTCGTAGGTGGATTGGATCGTCGGTTCCGGGAAGGCGGCGTCGTCCAGGGCGAGCTTCGCGTCGGCCACGTCGATCCCGACGACGGTCGGCACGGCGACCATTAGCGGCCCCTTGGACACGTTGACGACGACGGTGCCGCCCTTCGCGATCCGCTCGCCCGCCCCGGGCTGGGTGTTGACCACGCTTCCCACCGGCGCGGAGTCGTCGAACACCTCGCTCATCGAGACGGTGAAGCCGTCGTCCGCGAGCGTCGTCTGAGCGGCCGCGGCCTGGGCGCCGTTCACGGACGGCACCGACGTATACGCCCCGGGCCCGAACGCCGTGTACCACCACACGCCCATCGCGACGAGCATCAGAGCCGCGGCGGCGAGCGCCCCCACCCACCACGCGAGGCGCGGCTTGGTCGGCCCCTCGTCCGTCAGCGGCTCGAGGTCGTCGCCCCACTCGTCCTCGTCGTCGTCCTCAAACGACTCGCCCAGGCCGATCGGCAGCGTCGCCGTCTGGCTCGTCGGCGGGCCCTCGAGCACGACGGTGGGATTGGTCCCCACGGGCAGGCCGCCGGTGCTCGACGGCGGATCCGCCTTGCGGGCGAGCGTCGGCTCGTCGATCATGCTGCGCGTCTGGCGCACGAGCGCGAGGGCCTCGTTCGCGTCCGAGGGACGGCGGCGCGGGTCGCGGTCCGCCATGCGCTCGATCAGCGCGTCGAACTCGGGCGGCAGCCACAGCACGTAGCTCGAGGGCGGCGGGACGTCCTCGTGCACGTGGCGGGACGCGACCTCGATCGCCGAGGGGCCGGTGAAGGGTTGGCGTCCCGTCACCATCTCGTAGAGGAGTATCCCCATCGCGTAGACGTCGGTGCGGGCGTCGCTCACGCCCTTCGCGACGAGTTCCGGCCCCAGGTAGGCCACCGATCCGAGGATCGTGCCCGTCGTCGTAGCCGTGACCTCCGTGACGGCGCGCGCGAGGCCGAAGTCGGCGAGCTTGGGCTCGCCCTCGGCGTCGAAGAGGACGTTCTCGGGCTTCACGTCGCGGTGGACGAGTCCGAGCCGGTGCGCGGCGCCGATGGATTCGAGGAGCCGTTCCGCGACGCGCAGGGCCTCGCCCAGCGCGAACGGGCCGTCGTACATGAGGCGTTGACGGAGGTTCGGCCCGTCGATGTACTCCATCGTCAGGTAGTTGATGTCGCCGTCCGTGCCCTGGTCGTAGACGCGAACCATCCCCGGGTGTGTGAGCTTCGCGGCCGCGCGGGCCTCGCGGCGGAAACGTGAGGCGAAGTCCGACGACTGCCCGATGAGTTCCGCGCTCATGACCTTGAGCGCGATGTCGCGGCCGAGCCTTTTGTCCGTGGCGCGATAGACCGCCGCCATGCCCCCGCGGGCGATGAGCTCGCGAATGACATACCGGCCGTCGATGACTCGCCCGACGAGCGGGTCAGTCAGGGTCTCGGACACGGTTTCATTGTATGGGTGGGTTCTCTCGGTCAGCCCTAGGCGGGCGGGAGTGACGAGCCGCGGCGCGGCTCGGGTGAGAGGCGCCGCTCGTTTGTACGCTTATCCCGTGAAGAACGACACCGGATGGCTCGCGGTTCCCGACGTGGCGGATCGACTCGGCGTCCCCGCGTCGCGCGTACGCGACCTCCTGCGCGAAAAGGCCCTCGTGGCCGTGCGCCGGGACGCGGACGGGCCGCTCGTGATCCCCGAATCCTTCCTGGTCGACGGCGACGACGGACCCGAGATCCTGCCGACCCTCCGCGGGACGCTCACGCTTCTCTTCGACGCCGGATTCGACGACGACGGCGCGATGGCCTGGCTGCTCGCGTCGAACGACGAACTCGGGGCGTCCCCCGTCGACGAGCTTCGCGCCGGCCGACGGGCGGGCGTGAGGAGGGCGGCGCAGGCGCTGTTCTAGCGGCTCGCGGGTTGCCGGTCGCGGCTCGCGGGTTGCGGCTAGCGGTCGCGGACGACGGCGTCCGCGGCGATCGCGTCGAGCACCCTCGCGTACGGCGGGACGAGGCCGAGCCCGGCCAGGTCGGCGCGGGCGCGCTTCGCGGTCGTCGCGATCTCCAGCTCGACCTGCTCGATCGCGCCGGTTTTCACGATCGCCTTCGTCGCCGCCTTCACGTCCGCGGCGGACGCCTCGCGAACGCCGAGGGCGCGCCGGATCGCCGCCTTCCCGCCGTCGTCCGACTGCGTCCACGCGAGGTAGACGACGAGCGTGCGCTTGCCCTCGCGGAGGTCGTCGCCGGACGGCTTTCCCGTCGCCTCGGTGCCGACGAGCCCCAGCAGGTCGTCGCGCAACTGGAACGCGATGCCGAGCGGCACGCCGATCGCCCGGATCGCCGCGATCTCCTCGTCGGGCGCCCCCGCGACCGCCGCGCCCAACGCCAGCGGGCCCTCGCACGTGTACGACGCCGTCTTCGACCGCATCGTCGCCCGGATGTCCGCCTCCTGCGACGGGAGGTCGTCGACCGGCTGGACGGCGGTGCTCATGTCGAGGTACTGCCCGGCCGTCACGAGGTCGGACATCTCGAGGAACAGGCGGACCACGCGCTCCCGCCACTCCTCCGGCAGGCGGCTCGACGCCGTCTGCAGGGCCCGCGTCGCGGCCATGAGGGCAAGGTCGCCCGCGAGGATCGCCCCGGCGCGTCCGAAGGCGTCCGCGTCGCCCTGCCACTCGCGTTTCCCGTGGAGGGTGCCGAGCGCGCGGTGCGCGGCGGGGTGGCCTCGCCGCGTGTCGGAATCGTCGAGGACGTCGTCGTGCAGCAGCGCGGCGGAGTGGAAGAGCTCGAGGGCCGCGCCGAGGGACACGGCGGCGCCGTGGTGCGAGCCCGAGTGGGCGTGGTGCGAGGCGATCAGGGTGGCGGAGCGGACGCGTTTGCCGCCGTCCGTCGCCCGCGCGATCACCTGGGTGAGGTCGTCCCCGGCGGATCCGGTGGGGAGGATCGACGCCGCGAGCTCGGCGAGGGTCGCGAGGATGGCCCGGTCGACCTCGTCGCGCCACTTGTCCGGCTCGTTCACGCCCCAAGCCTAGGGGTACGGCGGACCCATCCCGCGTCCCCAGGTCTCGCGGGGACGGAGCCGTGCACCGAATCGCGCGGGCCGCGACCCGGGCGCCGTCGTCTCGGACAGGCTCGACGCATGTCCGAACGGCGCGCCCTCCACGGCCCGGGTGAGCTCATCGCCGCGCTCCCCGCCCTCATCGGCCACACCCCGCACGAGAGCATGATCGTCGTCGGCATCGGCCCCGGAGACCACCTGGTGACCGTGCTCCGCGTCGACCGCCGCGACCTTCTCCAGGCCCAGGTGGCGACGGCGCTGGGCCGGGGGATCGCCGCGCAGCTCACGCGCGCGTCCGCCCGCGTCGCCGTGCTCGTCAGCTATACGGACGACGACGTCCGGCTCGCCTGTCCCGCCGCCGACGCCCTTCGCCCGGCGCTCGACGGCGCCGTCGAGGAGGTCGAGACGTGGGCGGTGCGGCGCGGTCGCTACTTCGCGCCGGGATGCGCCCGGGAGTCGTGCTGCCCCGCCGGGGGACGCGTCGTCCCCGCCGTCCCGCCGTCGGTGGGCGCCGAACCGCGCGTGCGCGCCGGGCGGCACGAATCGCTCTCGACCGAGCCGGACGCCGCGTACCTTGTCGACGAGCCCGCGCGTCGTCGCGTCGCCCGGGCGGGGGAGAGGTGGGCCGCCCGGCGGGAGAAGGACCCGGCCGAATGGCGCCGGGCGAGCCTCGCGATGTGGTTCGCGGCGATCGACGCGATCGACGACGACGGGTTTCCCGACGATCCGACCTCCGGCAAGATCGTCGCGGCCCTCCAGGACCGGCGCGTCCGCGACGCCGCGCTGGTCTCGCTCATCCCGGGGTCCCGCAGTCTCGCCCCGCGGGTGCTCGGCGGAGGCGCGGATCGCGAGGTCTCCGAGGCGTTGCGGGTGCTCCTGTCCCCGGGGGAGGGCCTCCCCCCGGAGCGGAAGACCGTCGAGCCCGCCTGGGACCTCTGCGCGTGGCTCGCCGCCCGATCCCGATCGGACGCGAAGGCGCCCATGCTGACGCTGTGCGCGGTTATCGCCTGGTGGGAGGGCGACGAGGCGTCGTGCGCGGAACTCGTACGCCGGGCGCACGCGTCGCAGCCGGGCTACCGCCTGGCGGGGCTTCTCGAGTGCACGCTCCTCGCCGGAATCGACCCCGGATGGCGCCGGGCGGCGTGACGCGCCAGCGACGCTCCGGCGTCGAATGGGTGGATTGGCCCGAATATCCGGTGCGGATGCCCGAAAACGCTCTCCCGAGGGGAATCCGTACCTTGACTCGCGCGTTACAATTTAATGAAATCGCGCGACGGCGACCGGCCCGCGCACCACCCCGTTTCCTCGAGAGGTCCTCAGTGTCGCCGAGTCTGTTCAAGCGCCAGAAGTCTTCCCGCGGCGATGAGCAGCCGAAGGCCGCCGAGCCCGCCAAGCCCGCCGCAGCCAAGGCTGCCTCCGCGACGACCGCGGCCAAGAAGCCTGCCGCGAAGAAGCCTGCCGCCACGGTCATGGCGAAGGCCGCGGCCAAGAAGCCTGCCGCGAAGAAGCCCGCCGCCAAGCAGCCCGCCGAGAAGAAGCCCGCCGCCAAGCAGCCCGCCGAGAAGAAGCCGACCGCGGAGAAGACCACGAAGACGACAACCGAGAAGGCCCCCCCGAAGGCCGCCGCCAAGAAGACCGCGCCGAAGGCCGCCGCCAAGAAGACTGCGGCCGAGGACGCGCCCGCGCCCAAGAAGGGGCGCGCGGGGGCGGCGGACGACGACGAGGCCGTCGACACGGACAAGGCCGCGGCCGAGCCCGAACCCACCGACCTGGCCGACGACCCGGAACTCGCCGACGAGCCCGACCTCGACGGAGACGACGAGGAGAAGACGGGGTTCGTCCTCGGAGGCACGGACGACGACGCCCCCGCGCAGCAGGTCGTCACCGCCGGCGCCACCGCCGACCCGGTCAAGGACTACCTCAAGCAGATCGGCAAGGTCGCTCTCCTCAACGCGGAGCAGGAGGTCGACCTCGCCAAGCGCATCGAGGCCGGTCTCTTCGCGGAGGAGAAGCTCGCCGACTCCAAGAAACTCGACCCGAAGTACCGCCGCGAGCTCGAGTGGATCGCGAACGACGGCCGCCACGCCAAGAACCACCTGCTCGAGGCGAACCTCCGCCTCGTCGTCTCGCTCGCCAAGCGTTACACCGGCCGCGGCATGCTCTTCCTCGACCTGATCCAGGAGGGCAACCTCGGCCTCATCCGTGCCGTCGAGAAGTTCGACTACACCAAGGGCTACAAGTTCTCGACGTACGCCACGTGGTGGATCCGCCAGGCGATCACGCGCGCGATGGCCGACCAGGCCCGCACCATCCGCATCCCCGTGCACATGGTCGAGGTCATCAACAAGCTGGCCCGCGTCCAGCGCCAGATGCTCCAGGACCTCGGCCGCGAGCCGACGCCCGAGGAGCTGGCGGCCGAGCTCGACATGACGCCCGAGAAGGTGGTCGAGGTCCAGAAGTACGGCCGCGAGCCCATCTCCCTGCACACCCCGCTCGGCGAGGACGGCGACAGCGAGTTCGGTGACCTCATCGAGGACTCCGAAGCCGTCGTCCCGGCGGACGCCGTGGGCTTCACGCTCCTCCAGGAGGAGTTGAGCAAGGTGATGGACACGTTGAGCGAGCGCGAGGCCGGCGTGGTCGGCATGCGCTTCGGGCTCACCGACGGCCAGCCCAAGACGCTCGACGAGATCGGCAGGGTCTTCGGCGTCACGCGCGAGCGCATCCGCCAGATCGAGTCCAAGACGATGTCGAAGCTCCGCCACCCGTCCCGCTCCCAGGTGCTCCGCGACTACCTCGACTAGACCGTCGGGCCGCGCCTTTCCCCTCAGCGACGCCTCGCCTTCCTCGACCCTTCACGTGGCGAGGTAAGGCACACCTTCGCGGGACCAAGGGCTCGGAATCGCCCGCGCGCACGTACCTACCATCGAAGCGTCAAGACGGCGCGCGACGTATGCGTACGTAGCGCACGGATGCCCAGAGGAGAGCGCCCGATGACCGCACGAACGCCCATGACCATGGCCACGCTTGAGCCCGACGCAGGCCTGCGCGCGGCGCTCGCCCTCGACCCGCCCGGCGTGATCGCCACGGTGCGCGAATCGGGGATGAAGGGACGCGGCGGCGCGGGATTCCCCACGGGCCTCAAGTGGGAGTTCGCCTCCAAGGCCGACGCCCCCAACGGTCGCTACGTGGTGTGCAACGCCGACGAGGGCGAGCCCGGAACGTTCAAGGACCGCGTGATCCTCGACCAGTGGCCCGACCTGGTGTTCGAGGGTATGACGATCGCCGCCTACGCGATCGGCGCGAAGGAGGGCTACCTCTACCTCCGCGGCGAGTACGCGTACATGGAGGAGGCGCTCAACGCGTGCCTCCAGCGTCGCCGCGAGGCGAACCTCCTCGGCTCCTCGATCATGGGGGAGAAGGGCTTCGACTTCGACATCCACCTTCACCTCGGATCCGGCGCGTACGTGTGCGGCGAGGAGACGGCGTTGATCGAGAGCCTCGAGGGCAGCCGCGGCGAGCCGCGCGTCCGCCCGCCGTTCCCGGTGGTCGCCGGCCTCAACAACGCGCCCACCACCGTCAACAACGTCGAGACGTTCGTCTGGGCCTCCGCGATCCTCGCCAAGGGCGCGGAGTGGTTCTCCGCGATCGGCACGGAGAACTCCAAGGGCCCCAAGATGTTCAGCGTCTCGGGCGACGTGACCAACCCGGGCGTCTTCGAGTTCCCGCTCGGCATCACCATCCGCGAGCTCCTCGGAGCCGCGGGAGGCACCGACGCCAAGGCCGTCATCATCGGCGGGGCGTCCGGCCAGTGCATCCCCGCGGACGACTTCGACCGTCAGATCGCGTACGAGGACGTCTCGACCGGCGGCGCCGTCATCGTCATCGGCCCCGACCGCGACCTGCTCGACGTCGCCGAGAACGTCCAGGCGTTCTTCGCCGACGAGTCGTGCGGCCAGTGCACCCCGTGCCGCGTCGGCAACGTCCGCATCCTCGAGGGCATCCGCGCCCTCAAGTCCGGGGAGTGCACCGAGAAGTACCTCGGCGACCTCGTGAAGCTCGGCGGCAGCATGCAGATCTCCTCGAAGTGCGGCCTGGGCCAGTCCGCGCCGAACGTGTTCCTGTCCATCGTCAAGCACTACCAGGCCGAGATCCTCGACCGCGACGCCGCCACGGTTGTCTGACGACGCCGCGACCTGAGAACGGAGAATCCGAGATGACCGTGCAAGACGCCAAGACCGGCACCTCGACGGACGAGGTCCTCGAGACCGTCACCGTCACGCTGGACGGGCAGCAGATCGAGGTTCCGAAGGGGACGACGATCCTCGAGGCGGCCCGCGAGGCCGGGGTCCTCATCCCGACGCTGTGCCACCACCCCGACCTGCCGGACCCGGCCGTCTGCCGCGTCTGCGTCGTCGAGGTCGCCGGCCAGCGCAACCTCCAGGCCAGCTGCGCCTTCCCGATCGAGAGCTCGGTCGAGGTGGAGACGCACAGCCCCCGCGTCCGCCAGGCCCGCAAGGACGTCATCGACCTGATGATCTCCGAGCACTACGGCGAGTGCCGCACCTGCGCCCGCAACGGCAACTGCGAGCTCCAGGACCTCGCGTCGGAGTACGGCGTCGACGGCTTCGCGTTCGGCCACAAGGAGGAGGCGACCCACTGCCTCGACCTCCTCGGCCCGTCGATCGTCCGCGACATGGACAAGTGCGTCCAGTGCCTCCGGTGCGTCCGCACCTGCGCGGAGCTGCAGGGCGTGGCGGCCCTCGGCGTCGTCGGTCGCGGCGACACGACCGAGGTCGGCACCTTCATGGACCACGCCCTCTCCGAGGTCACGTGCATCAACTGCGGCCAGTGCGTCAACCGCTGCCCCACCGGCGCGCTGACCGCCGTCGACAACACGGACGACGTGTGGGCCGCGATCGACGACCCGACCAAGCACGTCGTCATCCAGACGGCGCCGGCCCCGCGCGCGGCGATCGGCGAGATGTTCGGCGTCGAGCCGGGCACGCCGATGACGTGGCAGCTCAACACGGGCCTCAAGGAGATCGGCTTCGACAAGGTCTTCGACACCAACTTCACGGCGGACCTCACCATCATCGAGGAGGGCACCGAGCTCCTCATCCGCCTGTACAAGAACCTGGTGCTCGGCGACTCCAGCCAACCCGTCCCGCAGTTCACCTCGTGCAGCCCCGGGTGGGTCAAGTACATCGAGCACAAGTACCCCGAGTACCTGCCGAACATGTCGACCTGCAAGAGCCCCCAGCAGATGTTCGGGGCGCTCTTCAAGACCTGGTACGCGGACAAGCACGGGGTCGACCCCAAGGACGTCGTGTCCGTCTCGCTCATGCCGTGCTCGGCCAAGAAGTTCGAGGTCGGCCGTCCCGAGATGACCGACAGCGGCTTCGCCGACGTCGACTACGCCCTCACCACGCGTGAGGCGGGCAAGATGCTCAAGGAGCACGGGGTCGACCTTCCGTCCTTGCCGAGGGGCGAGTTCGACGACCCCTTCGGGTCGGCGACGGGCTCCGGCGTCATCTTCGGCGCCACCGGCGGCGTGATGGAGGCCGCGCTTCGCACGGTCGTCGAGTTCGTCACCGGCCTCAAGGCCGAGGACATCTTCGAGCACGCCGACATCCTCCCCGTCCGCGGGTTCGAGGGGGCCAAGTACGCCGAGATCACCATCCCCGACGAGGTCGGACCGGTCCCCGAGATCGTCTCCCACCTCGTGCCCAACTGGGACTGGCTGAAGGGCGTCACCCTCAAGGTGGCCGTCGTCCACGGCACGGCGAACGCCGAGAAGGTCATGGAGGACATCAAGGCCGGCGGCAAGTTCAGCGAGTGCCACTTCATCGAGTTCATGGCCTGCCCGGGCGGATGCCTGGGCGGCGGCGGCCAACCGATCCCGACGAACGCGGACATCCGCGCCGCGCGCGCCCGGGCGATCTACGCCGAGGACTCGGACTACCCGGTCCGCAAGAGCCACGAAAACCCCGCGGTGCTCAACCTGTACGGCGAGTTCCTGACGGACGGCCCGTGCGGTCACACCAGCCACCACCTGCTTCACACGGACTACACCGAGCGCGGCACGTACGTCGCGCCCGGCGACAAGGCGAAGGGCAAGTAGACATGTTGAACGTTCCTACCGAGATCGCCACCGAGCAGTCCGCGCTGATCGATCAGATCGACGCGCTCCTTGAGGCCCACGGGGGAGAGCGCGACGCGCTCATCCCCGTCCTCCAGGGGCTGCGGGAGAAGAACCACGACATCAGCGACCTCGCCATGCAGGTCCTCGCGGACCGGCTCGGGATGTCCCCGGTCGAGGTCCAGGGCGTCGTCACGTTCTACTCCTTCCTCCAGGTGGGAGTGACGGGCCAGCACGTGATCCGGCTGTGCCGCACGCTCAGTTGCGAGTTCGCGGGGGCGTCGTCCATCGCGCAGAAGCTCGAATCCGAGTTGGGCGTGAAGATGGGCGAGACGACGGCGGACGGTCAGGTCACGCTCGAGTGGGCGAACTGCATCGGCATGTGCGACCAGGCGCCCGCCCTCATCGCGGACCGTCGCGCCGTGGGCAGCCTCACCGCCGAGAGCGTGGCCGCGATCGTCAAGGACCTCAAGGCGTAGCGTCCGCATCCGTCCGCACGGATCATGTGAACCGTGTGGCGCATGGGGGCCACATGGATAGGACTCGTGTCACTCCATCACCGTAGGCACCCTGATCCGTGCGGACGGATTGGAGCGGCGGAGGGTGCAGGCGAGGCGCGACGCGCCCCTAGACTGACCCCTGTGGCCGGAACGCCGGCCGGAGGGAGTCATCCATGGAAATCGCGATCAAGCTCGTCCTGATCCTGCACTTCATCGGTCTTGCGATGCTGCTCGGCGGCACGCTCTACCAGATGCGCGAGAAGGCGAAGAACGTCGTCCGGCTGATGCTCGACGGCGCGTACACGCAGCTCGTCACGGGCATCGCGCTCCTCGCGATGCTCCACGCGAACCACGAGGAGCCCAACGACGCGGCGTACGGCGTGAAGCTGATCTTCGCGCTCGTGATCACGGTGCTCGCGTTCCTCAACCGCAAGAAGCGCACGAACAACGTGCCCGTATGGGGAACCATCCTGGTCCTCACGCTCGCGAACGTCTGCATCGCGGTCTTCGCCCAGGGTTAGGCGCGTCCGCGCCGAGTCCCCGCGCCCTCGCGGTGCATCCGTGCCGAAATGCGGTGCGATTCGGCACTCGAACACCGCAGGCGCGCAGGGCTGAGGTCGGCCGACCGGCGAGGCTGACCGGGCGCGTCGGGCGCGACGCCTAGGCTGTCCCCGTGGCCTCCTCATCCGACTACTCCGCCCGTCACCTCAGCGTCCTCGAGGGACTCGAGGCCGTCCGCAAACGGCCCGGCATGTACGTGGGCACCACGGACTCGCGCGGGCTCATGCACTGCCTGTGGGAGATCATCGACAACTCGGTCGACGAGGCGCTCGGCGGGTACGGCTCGCGCATCGACGTGATCCTCTACCCGGACGACTCGGTCGAGGTGCGCGACGTCGGGCGCGGCATCCCCGTGGACGCGGAACCCAAGACGGGCCTGAGCGGCGTCGAGGTCGTCATGACCAAGCTCCACGCGGGCGGCAAGTTCGGCGGGGGCTCCTACGCGGCCTCCGGCGGTCTCCACGGCGTCGGCGCGAGCGTCGTCAACGCCCTGAGCGAGCGGCTCGACGTCTGGGTGGACCGGGGCGGCCAGACCCACCACATGGCCTTCGGCCGGGGCGAACCCGGGGTCTTCCGCGACGGCTCTTCCGGGCCGACGCCCGACGCGCCCTTCGAGCCTTTCACGGACGCGTCCCGACTCGAGGTGGTGGGAAGAGTCGCGAAGGCGACGACGGGCACCCGGATTCGCTACTGGGCGGACCGGCAGGTGTTCTCCAAGTCCGCGCGGTTCCAGTACGACGAGCTGGTGGCCCGGGCGCGTCAGACCTCCTACCTCGTCCCCGGGCTCGAGCTAGTCCTCCGCGACGAGCGCGACCCGGCGAACCCCACCGAGACGTCGTTCCGGTCCGAGGGCGGGGCGAGGGACTTCGTCGACCACCTCGCGCCCGACGCGGCGATCACCGACACGTGGGTGCTCCAGGGCTCGGGCACGTTCGTGGAGGCCGCGCAGGTGCTGACGTCCACCGGCCAGATGCGCACCGAGGACGTGGAACGGGAGTGCTTCGTGGACGTCGCGCTCCGCTGGGGCACGGGCTACGAGACCGTGGAGAAGAGCTTCGTCAACGTCATCGCGACGCCCCACGGAGGCACGCACGTCGCGGGGTTCGAGCAGGGTCTCGCGAAGGTGATCCGCGCCGCCGTTGCCCAGAACGCCCGGCGCCTCAAACTCTCCGGCCGCGACGGCTCCGAGCGCATCGAGAAGGACGACATGATGGCCGGCCTCACCGCCGTCGTCACCGTGCGCCTGCCCGAGCCCCAGTTCGAGGGCCAGACCAAGGAGGTCCTCGGAACCGGCCCGGTGCGCGGGATCGTCTCGCGCGTCATCGAGACGGAGCTGCAGAAGATCCTCGACTCGACGCGCGGAGCGACCAAGGCGCAGGTGACGCGCCTGCTGGAGAAGGTCGTCAGCGAGATGCAGGCGCGCGTGAGCGCCCGTAAACAGAAGGAGATCACGCGGCGCAAGAACGCCCTCGAGACGTCGTCGCTGCCGTCGAAGCTCGCGGACTGCCGCTCGAACGACGTCGAGGCGAGCGAGCTGTTCATCGTCGAGGGCGACAGCGCGCTCGGCACGGCGAAGCTCGCGCGCCGCTCGGACTTCCAGGCGCTCCTGCCCATCCGCGGCAAGATCCTCAACGTCCAGAAGGCGTCCGTCACCGACATGCTTCACAACGCGGAGTGCGCGAGCATCATCCAGGTGATCGGCGCGGGCAGCGGGAAGACCTTCGACCTCGACCAGGCGCGTTACGGCAAGGTCATCCTCATGACGGACGCCGACGTCGACGGCGCCCACATCCGCACCCTGCTGCTCACCCTGTTCTTCCGGTACATGCGCCCGCTCGTCGACGCCGGGCGCGTGTACGCGGCCGTGCCGCCGCTGCACCGCGTCGAGGTGTCTGGCAGCGCCCGCAAGAAGGCGGAGCACCTCTACACGTACTCCGAGCGCGAGCTGCAGCAGACGCTCGCGTCGCTTCGCCGCGCCGGGCGCAACTACAACGAGGACATCCAGCGGTACAAGGGCCTGGGGGAGATGGACGCCGACCAGCTCGCGGAGACGACGATGGATCCCGAGAAGCGGACGCTGCGGCGGATCACGGCGGACGACGCGGAGAACGCCGAGCGCGTTTTCGAGCTTCTCATGGGCAACGACGTCGCGCCGCGCAAGGAGTTCATCGTCGCCGGGGCGGCCGCGCTCGACCACTCCCGCATCGACGTGTAGTTCCGCCGGAGGGCGGTGCGGTACGGGCGGGGAGAGGAACGGGGGTGTGGGCGATGAAGGGTGGTCGAGGCGTTCGTCGCGCGATGTCCGTTCTGCTCGCGGCGGGAGTCGCGTCGCTCGCGGGATGCTCTGCCGCCCCCAGCGGTCAGACGGAGGCGGACCTCGACTTCGCCGACATGATCGGGTCGACGATCCAGGAGGCCGAGGCGGGCGGGGCGAGCGACGACCAGCTCGCGATCCTGAGGGAGGCGCAGGCCGCGGGCGTCGTGTCGTTCGAGGAGGCGCGCGAGGCCGCGCTGGCGGTCATCGACTGCGTCGAGAACGCGGGATCCGAGGCCGTATACGGCGAACGTACGACGGACGAGGGGCTCGTCCTCCCCCAGTACTCCTGGCTTTCGGGGACCCCGCAGCAGGAGGCGATCGGAGACGCGTGCGACACCCAGGAGGCGTTCTGGGTCAACGGGGCGTACCAAATGCAGCCCACCTCGCTCGCGCTCCGCGATGCGTACCTCGACCGGCGGATGCCGGTCGTCCGGGCCTGCCTCGAGGACGCGGGCTACGCCGTCGATCCAGTGGCGACCACGCACGAGGTGCTTCGCCAGGCTCTGGACGTGGCGATCGAAACGGAATGGGCGGTCGACTGCCTCACGGAAGCGAATATCGACGGATTCTGACGTCGTGCGTCGCGCACGCCTAGGCCCTCGGTCCCGGCGGGACCAAGGTGGGGGGCGGGCGAACGACGCCGGGACGATCATGGAGGGGTGATGGCGGACGAGGGGCTCGACGGCTGGGAGGACGCGGCGTCGCACGAGCGCGCGCTCGAGCCGATCGAACTCGTCCGCCAGTCCGGCGCCGTCCTCCGCATGGGGCGCCTGATGCTCTCGGCGGGCACGGCGTCGTACCGCGTCAAGGAGGCGATGCAGCGCGCGGCGGAGGCGATAGGGATCACCCAGCACCACGCGCACGTGACCCTCACGGAAATCACGGCGACGTCCCACCGCGAGGGGATCTTCCGCACCGAGGTGACCGAGGTGCGGCAGGTCACGGTGAACGCCGACCGCATCGCGCGGCTCGACGCCCTCAAGGACCGACTCGCGCCCGGGTGGACGGCCACGCAGCTCACGGACGCGCTCGACGCGATCGAGCGCAAGGAGCCGCCCTACCCCGCGTGGGCGAACGCCCTCTTCGCGGGCATGGCGTGCGGCGCGTTCGCCCTGCTAAACAACGCCCGCGCGCTCGAGGTGATCGCCGTCATCGTGGCCGCGACGCTGGGACAGTACGTGCGGCGCAGGCTCGTGCACCGCGGTTTCAACCACTTCGGGACGACGGCCATCGCGGCCGCGACGGCCGCGACCGCCTACCTTTGCGGCGTCGGGATCATCAACGCGCTCCCGCTCGGCGACGCGTCCCAGACCGCCGGGTACGTCTCCGCGATCCTCTTCCTGGTCCCCGGCTTCGCCATCGTCACGGGGGCGCTCGACCTCGCGAAGCTCGACTTCTCCGCGGGGGTGTCGCGCACGGCCTTCGCGATGATGATCCTCATCGCCGCGGCGCTCGGGCTGTGGGGGGTCTCGCTCGTCGCGGGCCTCGATCCGGGCGCGGGGGCGCCCTTCGCCATCTCGTGGGGGACGCGGCTCGCGATCTGGGCGGTCGCGAGCGCGGTCGGAGTTCTTGGGTTCGCACTCATGTTCAACGCGTCGCCCCGGATGGCGTTCGCGGCCGCGCTGATCGGGGCGGTGGCGAACGTCGGGCGTCTGTGGCTCGTGGATCGCGGCGTCGTCATCCAGGCGGCGACGGTACTCGCGTGCGTCGTCGTGGGCGTGCTCGCGGCCATCGCGACGCGCGCGACCGGCTACCCGAACATCACTCTCAACGTCCCCGCGACGCTCATCATGATCCCGGGGGTCCGCCTCTACAAGACGATGGTGAGCCTCAACGAGGGCTTCTCGCTCGACGCGCTCTCCGCGGGGATCGACGCGTTGTTCGTCGTGCTCTCCATCGCCGTCGGCCTCGTCATCGCGAAGCTCATCACCGACCCGGACTGGTCCTTCGAGCACCGGCGCGCGCGTCCTCGCGGCTAGCGGCGCGTGTCGATGAGGACGCGGTTCATGCCAGGCTAGGGCCATGACAGTCGGGATCGTCGGCGGCGGGATCCTCGGGTGTACGACGGCGTTGCTGCTCGCGAACGACGGCCATGACGTGGAGATCCTCGAGGCGACCGACCGCCTCTGGGGCGAGGCGAGCAAGCAGGGGGAGGGCAAGGTCCACCTCGGCCCCGTCTTCGCCCTCGGCGACGAGGCGACGCATCGCGTCATGATCGAGGGCGCTCTCGCGTTCGGCCCGATTCTCGAGGAGGCGGTAGGGGCGCCGATCGCCTGGTCGAACATCACCACCGACCCCTTCACGTACGTCGTCATGCCCGGCAGCCTCGTCGAGCCGTCGGCTCTCGCGGAACGCTACCGATCCGTCAACGCGTTGCTGCGCGCGATCGCCCCGGAGGCCCGCTACCTCGGCGCGCCGATCGATCGCGCCGTCGACCCCGAGTGGGGGACGGACGGGCCGACCGGGCCTGCCGCGTTCCAGCACCTCCGAGGTCGCGGTCGAGCCGATCGCGCTCGGCCGCATCGTCGCCGACGCCGTCGAGGCGAACCCGCGCATCCGGGTGTCGCTCGGCGTCCGCGCCGTCGGGATAGAGCCCGACGCCGACGGGGGAGTCGAGGTGGCGACCAGCGGCAGCCCGGGGAGGCAATCGAGGACGTATCGCGCCGTCGCAAATTGCGCGTGGCAGCAGCAGGTGGCGCTCGTCCAGCGCGCGAGACCTCGGAGGCTGAGCTTCCGCGTCAAGGCCGCCGCGCGACTGCCCGGGCTCCCGGGGGACCGCACCTCGACGCTCGTCCTCGGGCCGTTCGGGGACGTCGTCCGTCACCGCGACTACACCTACGTCTCGTGGTATCCGGTCGGACTCCTCCACCACGACGAGGGGGTGGAGCCGACCCCCGAAGCCATCGCGACGGTCCGGACGATCGGCGCTCGCCACGACCTCGTCGGGCCGATGGTCGACGCGCTGGTGCAGCGGCGGCTCATCGAGCCTCGTCCGGGGGAGGGGGAGCCGCTCGGCGGATTCATCGTCGGGCACGCCGGGGCGGACATCGGCCAGCCGGAATCGCCCCTCCACAACCGATCCGAGTTCGGGGTCGAGTGGGTCGGCAACGTCGCGATGCCCCTGAACTTCAAGTTCTCGACGGCCCCGCTCGCCGCGTCGCGCGTCGCCGAGGCGGTCGCGACCCGGGTGCGGTCGCGCGTCGCGTCCGAGGGTGCGACGGCCTCGTGAGCGGAGAGCCTCGGCGGACGACGGTCTCCATACCTCTCCACGCCTCCGCGCCCTGGGTCGACGTCGTGGTCGGCAACGTCGAACGCCTCGCGGGCGTCGCGCGCGTCGTCGTCTCGGACGCGACGGGCGCGGACGACGCTCTTGAGCGTGTCCGCGACGCCGTCGGCACGCGTCCGGGCGTCGAGTTCCTGGGCCCGCGAAGCCTCGCCGCCGGCTGGGTCGCGCACAGCAACGACCTCCTGTCCCGCGCGTCCACGCCGTACGTCATGTGGCTTCCCCACGACGACGACATCGACGCCGACTGGGTCGTGGCGGCGGAGCGCGAGCTCGACGCGCATCCCGACGCGGTCCTCGCCGTCGGGGCCGTGGGGTCCGTGGTCGACCGGGACGGGATGGTCGAGCATTCGGGGCGGATCGAGCTGGATCCCCGCCTGACGGGTGGCGATGCCGGGACGCGGATGCTCGCGGGAGGCTTGGAATGGCTCGGCGGACGGGGCTGCCCGCTCGGCCTCCTCTTCCGTTCCGTCGCGCGGCGCGAGGCGGCGGTGCCGCTTCCGACGACCCCGCGGATGGCGCGTGGGCCGACGTGCTCTGGGGGCTGAGGATGGTGGGGCGCGGGCGCG
The DNA here is from genome assembly GCA_963823015.1 of uncultured Actinomycetota bacterium. GTDB lineage: Bacteria > Actinomycetota > Actinomycetes > Actinomycetales > Demequinaceae > JAFGBM01. The sequence continues at coordinate 613,008 of CAWGJW010000004.1, forward strand.
CCATAGCGACGGAGGCCCTGTACCGGAAGCGGTGGTACGCGGCGAGCACGCACCACACGTGGGGCGCCGACCTGACCGATCCGGAGGTTCGCGCGCGGTGGATCCCCGACGCGCTCGCGGATCTGGCGCCGTCGGAGCGCGAATCGCTCCTCGCCGACCTCTGGCATGCGGAGTCGGTCGCGCTTCGCGCTCGCGCGGGTGCTGCCGAGCGAGACGCGGAGGCGCTCGCCTCCCTGGTCGAACGCCTGCGGGCGGATCTGGCGCGACACCCGGTCCGCGGGGCCGCCGCCGCGATCGCGCGGAGGTTCCGTCGTCGCTGAGCGCCGGCCGCTACCCGATCCCGGTCACCGGCGCCTTGAGCGGCGTCCCCGAGGCATCGCGCTTGCCGAACTCGGCGGGAAGGTCCACGGCCTGGCCGCCGCCGGACACGGCCCGCGCGGGCGACGGTCCCGCCCACGCCCCAAGCAGCACGTCCTCGCCCTTGAGGAACTTGTGGGCGCGCACCCCGCCGGTCGCGCGCCCCTTGGCCGGGTATTCCGCGAGCGGCGTCGCCTTCGCCGCCCCCGGCGTCGTCCCGGGGAGAGCCTCCGACGGGCCGGCGATGGTCACCGCGACGGGATCGGGCGCACCCGGGGGCACCGCGCCGAAGAACAGCACCCGCGCGTCGTCCGCGACGTTGATGCCCGCCATGCCGCCCGCCCCGCGGCCCTGCGGTCGGACGAGCGACGCGCCGAAACGCAGCAGCTGGGCGTCCGTCGTGACGAAGACCAGCTCGGCGTCGTCGGGGGCGACCGCCGCCCCGACCACCGCGTCGCCGTCCTTGAGCGCGATGACGTCCCACGCGTCGCCGCGCGGCGGGTCCTCCGGGGCGAGACGCTTGACGACGCCCCGCGCGGTACCGAGCGCGACGGGCGGCGCGTCCGCCCCGAGCGGGACGAGCGCGAGCGCCTCCTCGCCGCGGTCGAGCCGCACGAGCTCGGCGAGCGGCACGCCGCCTCCGAGGGACGGGGGCTCGTCGGTGGGCGGGAGGGCGGGGACGTCGAGGAGCGACAGGCGCAGCACGCGTCCCGCGCTGGTGACGACGCCGACGTCCGAGCGCGAGGTCGACGGGACGACCGAGCGGAGCGCGTCGTGGGGCGAGCGGCGGCCGTCGCGGGAGACGGGGTGGTCGTCCGCGGTGCGGGCGACGAGGCCCGTGACGCTGAGCAGCGCGGAGCACGGCGCGTCCGCGATCTCGACGGGCGCGGCGGCCTTCGCCCGCGACCGGGACGCCGCGGCGGTCGCCGCCGACCCGCCGTCGGAGAGCAGGATGGTGCGTCGCGGGGTGCCGTGGGCTGCCGCGACCGCGTCCATCTCGCGGCCGACCACGGCCCGGAGCGCGGCGTCGCTCGCGAGGATCTCCTCGAGGTCGAGGATCTCCGCCGTGAGCTTCGCCTTCTCGGTCTCGAGCTCGACGCGCGAGAACTTGGTGAGCCGCCGCAGCCGGAGCTCGAGGATGTACTCCGCCTGGGCCTCGCTCAGGTCGAAGGCCGTCATCAGCCGTTCGCGCGCGGCCGCCGCGTCGTCCGCCGCCCGGATGATCTGGATGACCTCGTCGATGTCGAGGATCGCGACGAGCAGCCCGTCCACCAGGTGCAGGCGGTCGCGACGCGCGCCGAGGCGGAACTCGCTGCGGCGCCGCACCACGTCGATGCGGTGCTCCACCCACACGCGCAGCAGCTCCTTGAGGCCCAGCTGCTGCGGCTCGCCGTCGACGAGCGCGACCGCGTTGATGGAGAACTGCTCCTCGAGCGGGGTGGTCGCGTAGAGCTTCTCGAGGACGGACTCGGGGTCGAACTGCGGCTTCACCTCGATCACGAGGCGGAGACCGTGGTGGCGGTCGGTGAGGTCGGTGACGGCCGCGATCCCCTCGATCTTCTTCGAGGACACGAGCGCCTTGATGCGCTCGATGACCTTCTCGGGCCCCACGAGGTAGGGCAGCTCGGTGACGACGATGCCCTCGCGGCGCGACGTCACGCGCTCGATCCGCGCGGTCGCCCGGGTCCGGAACGCGCCCTTGCCCGTCTCGTACGCCTGCTTGACGCCGTCGAGCCCGACGATCTTGCCGCCGCCCGGCAGGTCCGGCCCGGGCACGAACTTCATGAGGTCGTCCGTGGTGGCGTCGCGGGTGCTCGAGCAGGTGGCGCGCGGCGGAGACGACCTCGACGAGGTTGTGCGGCGCCATGTTCGTCGCCATGCCGACGGCGATGCCGGAGGCGCCGTTGACCAGAAGGTTCGGGATGGCGGCCGGGAGCACGGCGGGCTGGGTGAGCTTGTTGTCGTAGTTCGCGACGAAGTCGACCGTGTCCTCGCCGATGTCCGCCGTCAGCGCCATGGCCGCCGACGCGAGACGCGCCTCCGTGTACCGGGCCGCGGCGGGGCCGTCGTCCAGCGAGCCGAAGTTGCCGTGCCCGTCGACCAGCGGCAGGCGGAGCGAGAAGGCCTGCGCCATGCGCACCAGGGCGTCGTAGATCGCCTGGTCCCCGTGCGGGTGGAGCTTGCCCATCACCTCGCCGACCACGCGCGCGCTCTTCACGTACGCGCGCTCGGGCCGGAGCCCCATCTGCTCCATCATGTAGACGATGCGGCGCTGCACGGGCTTGAGGCCGTCGCGCGCGTCCGGAAGGGCGCGCGAGTAGATCACGGAGTACGCGTACTCGAGGAACGAGGACTCCATCTCCTGGCTGACGTCGACGTCGACGATCAGCTCCTCAGGCGCCTCGGCAGGCGTCGTCATGGTCCTCCTTCGGGATTCGGGGGGCGTCGACCTCCATTGTCGCGTCCCGCACCCACACGTGACTCTCGCCACGCCAGGGTACGGTCGCACCGCCGGTGATGGGACAATCGGGGCGTGTCGTCAACGCTTCGCGAGTCCGTCGCCGTCGCCGGATACTATCCGGCGCTCGCGTCGAGCGTGCTCGCCTCCGCCATCGGGCGGGAGAAGGTCCGCGCCCACTTCGTGCACGCCGAGACCACCTTCGACGATCGCGAGGTTCGCCGCCACATGACCGTCCTCGTCCTCACGCCGACGCGGCTCATTCGCGTGCACATGGACGACGGGACGGCCGGCGAGGGCGGAGCCGAGCCACGCGGCCCAGGCGACGGTCGAGTCGGCGCTGGTGCGCACCGTGACGAGCGTCGCGCTCACCCACGTGGTCCTCCACCCCGAGCGCTACCAGGAGGGCGACCCGCCGAACGAGCTCGTGCTCGCGGTCGGGTGGGGCGTGCACTCCCGGATCGAGCTCGAGCCCGCCACCTGCGGCGACGAGAACTGCGACGCCGACCACGGGTACACCGGCGGCGTGACGGGCGATGACACGCTCGTGCGCGTGAGCGCGCTCGCCGACGGCGAGGAGTCGGTGCGCGACCTCGAGGCCTTCGCCCGCGAGCTCCACGCGGCGGTTAGCGAGCACGCGTGAGCTTTCTCGACGACCTCGCGGCGACCGGGATGGTCGTCCCGGACTACGGCGGCGCCGAGCTCGGGGCGGTTCTCCCGGCGTCGCTCGCGGCGATCGGAGCGGCTTCGGTGGTGCGGGGCAGGAAGGCCTCGGCCGACCAGGCCCGACTGGGCGTCCGCGACGCGCGGCACGTGTGCACGGTCCTGGTCGACGGGCTCGGGCGCGCGCAGCTCGACGCCCGCAGGGGCCACGCCCGCTTCCTCAACGGTCTTGAGGGGACGACGGCGACGGCGGGATACCCCACGACGACGGCGGCGTCCCTCGCGCTCTTCGGCACCGGGCAGACGTCCGGGCAGACGGGGATGACGGGATACACGGTCCGCAACCCCCGTACGGGCAAGCTCGCGAACCTCATCACGTGGGACGGCGCCGAGCCGGCCGAGGATTGGCAGCGCCAGCCCTCGCTGCTCGAGGAGGCCGCGCTCGCGGGCGTGAACGTGACGACGCTGGGCAAGGCGCGCTTCGCCGGCTCCGGGCTGACGCACGCGGTGCTCCGCGGCGGGCAGTTCGTCGGAGCGGAGCGCCTCGCGGACCGGATCGACGTGGCGCTCGGCGCGATGCGCAAGCCCGGAGTGAGCTACATGTACTGGGGCGAGATCGACGGGGCGGGGCACGCGCACGGTTGGCAGTCGGACGAGTGGGTCCAGGCGCTCGAGGACGCCGACCGCGAGCTCGCGCGCCTGGCCTCGACCATGCCATTGGGCTCGGAGCTCGTCATCACCGCCGACCACGGGATGGTGGACGTCACCGGCGCCCCCCGCTGGGACGTCGCCGAGACCCCGGCGCTCGCGGAGGGTGTGACCTTTGTGGCGGGCGAGCCGCGCGCCCTGCACCTCTACGCGGACGACCCCGACGCCGTCGTCGCGCGCTGGCAGGAGGTGCTCGGCGCGGACGCCGTCGTCGGCACGCGGGACGACGCGGTGGCCGCGGGGGTCTTCGGCGAGGTCGCGCCGCACGTGCTCGACCGCATCGGCGACGTCGTGGTCGCGATGGCGGGACGGGCGACGGTCGTGGACTCGCGCGTCCAGTCGCCCGCGTCCATGGGGCTGATCGGCGTGCACGGCTCGCTCACGCCGGAGGAGCTGTATGTGCCGGTGCTGATCGCCGGTCGTTAGCGATCGGCGATCAGCAACGCGCGGCCGTGGTTGTTCGGGTGCCGCCTGGGACTGTCCGCAGGGGAGGAGCTTCGATGACCCGGACCCGTGTGGCGGTGGCGAACGCCGTCGTCGCCGCGATCCAGGGGGCGACCGAGCCCGGGAACGAGGACCTGCAGGTCCGCCTGTCGTTCTCCACGCGCGATCCGACCAACCCGCCCCAACTCGGCATCATGCACCTCGACGAGATCCTCGGACAGGACTCGCGGCTCGGCGGATCGGGGACGATCCTTATCGTCGACGCGGTGGCGAGCGCGCTCTAGAGCGAGCCCGATCGGGACGAAGGTCCCCGTCTCGCGGCGGTGTGAAATTCGCCACAGGCGCGCCCGCTCCCGAGCGTGACGGCCACCCGGCATTGCTCCCATTCGACGGCGAAGGGGACATCGCACGCGAATCACTTTGGGCGGTTCGCGAAGTTTCGAGTGGCGAGCGGCTCCGGCATCTGGCAGGTTTCCGACCAGGCTCGCCGTTGAGCCCACCACTTTCTCGCTGGGGGAAACTATGCGCTTGTCGTTGCGCGCTTTCGCGTCCGCCGCCGTCGGCGGCATCCTGCTCACGGCCGTTCCGGTCATGGCCTGGGCCGACGAACCGACGCCCGACCCGAACGCCCTGACGGCCGACGCGCCGTCGAGCTTCGACCTGCCGGATGGCGGCACCGCCGTGTTCAACCCGACCGATCCCGCGGGGGTCGGGGCGACCGTCGAGGTCGCCGGGCTCGAGACGTCCGGAGCGACCGCCACGACGGACGACGGCGTCGTCAGAGCGATCGGCGATGGCGTGACCATCTCGGCGACGTCGCCGAGCGGCGAGGCGATCACGACGCTCCAGCACGACGTGACCATCGTGCCGTCCCCGGACGACGTCACGCCCGCGACCGATGAGATCACCCCCGCGATCGAACTCACGTTCCCCGTCTCCAAGGAGGACCTCGCCGGGGTCGACGTTTCGACGCTCGGCGTGTATTCGCGCGAGAGCGCGGACGACCCGTGGACGTGGGTGCCCTCGGCCTACGACTCGGCTACCGGGGCCGTCGTCGCCCAGTCGGATCACCTGTCCGAGTTCACGGTGATGGCGGCGCCCGCCGCGCTCGGCCCGGCCGCGCCCGACCCGGGGCCCGCGCTTCCGAAGATCGCGCTCGACCCCGACGACGCCGTCGGCCGCGCGCTGTGGAACGGGCACGTCTACAACGAGCTCCAGTTCAGCTACGCGGTCGCGGCGGCGGTGAAGACGAGGCTCGAGGACGAGTGCTCCGCCGACGTCGTGATCACGCGGACTGCGGCGAACTCGTACGTGAACCGGACGACCCGAGCGAACACCATCCGCAACTTCGGCGCGGACATCGCGATGACGCTCGCGTTCAACACGTACAACACGAACCCGGCGACGGGGATCGCGGAGCCGTGGGGGTATCGGAGCGACGGCGGCATCGTCGCGTGGTCGGCGAACAACAGCGCGAGCATCGGGCTCGGGAACCGCATCAAGAGTGACATCGTGCACTACACGGGCCGGTCGGACCGTCGCCGCCTCAACCCCACGAGCGCCCTCCCGTACTCGGCGCTGGAGAACTCGGCACCCGCCTACGCGCACGCGGAGCTCCTGTTCCTCGACCACAACTACGACTGGCCGGTCATCCACACGCACCTCGAGCTCGTCGAGGACGCGGTGTACGCGAGCATCATCCAGCAGATCGAGGCGACGCCCGGGATCGCCTGCGCCGAGCCGGTCACCCTGCCGGACCCGCCGGCCCAGGACGTGGTCGACCAGCTCACCCAACTCGGCAAGAACAACTACCAGACGTACGGCACCGACCCCGTCAACCTCTCGACGGGCAACTTCGTGACGTCGGAGAAGATCTTCGGCCTCACGGGCGTGGGCGACCAGAACATGGACCTCGCGCTCGCGTACAACGCCCTCGACGGACGCGCGAGCCAGGTCGGCAACGGCTGGAACTTCGCGTACTCGTCCCACGTCCAGGAGTTCGCCGACGGTTCGTACCTCGCGACGCTCGCCGACGGAAGACGCGTCTACTTCACCCCCGACGGATCGGGCGGTCTCGTCGCATCGTCCGGAGCGCATGCCGCGATGGTGCCGACCGACGACGGCGTCGCGATCACGTTCCCCGACCGCACCAGCCTCGAGTTCGCCGTCGACGAGGTGACCGGCTACGGCGAGCTGACGCGCGCCGTCGATCGCCAGGGCAACGCGACAACGCTCGCGTACGGGGCGCTCGCCGAGGCCGGCGACGGCGAGGTCGTCTTCCCGCCGCTGGAGTCGATCACGGACGAGGCGGGGCAGACCATCGAGGTGGCCTCGACTCCGAAGGGCCGCATCACATCGTTCACGCATCCGGATGGGCGCGTGTGGACCCTCGGCTACGACGACGCCGGTAACCTCACCTCGATCACCGACGGCGCGGGCCGGACCCGGTCCTTCGCCTACAACGACGCGGGGCTCCTGTCCGTCGTCACGGGCGCGGACGGCGTCCAGGAGATCACCAACACCTACGACGACGACCACCGCGTCGTCACCCAGACCGACGGGGCCGGCAACACCCGGGAGATCGCGTACGGCGACGACCACTCGACGACGCTGACCGACGCGCTCGGCAACGCGAGCACGGTCGATCACAACGCGAAGGGCCAGGCCGTCGCGTCCCACGACGCCGCCGGCGGGGTCACCCGCACGGGTTACGACGAGCACTACAACCCTGTCTCCTCGACGGACGCGAACGGGAACGTCTTCGGCGCGACGTTCGACGCGATGGGTCGCGTCCTCACGAGCACCGACCCGCTCGGGAACACCACGAGCTACACCTATAGCGCGACCGGTGACCTCACGGCGATCACAAGCCCCGATGGCGCGGGAGGCACGCTCACGACGTCATTCGTCCTCAACGACGACGGCCGGGCAGTCGAGACGCACTTCCCCGACGGGACGGTGACCTCCGCGACGTACGACGGGCACGGCGACGTCACGTCGACGACGGACGCCCTCGGGAACACGACCACCTACGCGTACGACTCCCGCGGCAACACCATCTCGGTCACCGACCCGCTCGGCCACACCACGACCACCACCTACGACCTCGCGAACCGGCCGCTCACCACGACGGACGCGCTCGGCCACACCACGACGAACGCGTGGGACGACGCCGACAACCTCGTGAGCACCACGGACGCCCTGGGCCAGGTGACGCGCTACGCATACGACGCGAACGACTCCCTCGTGTCGATGACCGATCCCGCGGGCAACGTCACGACCTACGACCACAACGTCAACCTCCAGGTGACCGCCGTGCACAACCCCGACGGCACCACCGTCGGCTTACGACTACGACGCCGAGCACCACCGCGTGAAGCAGACGAACGCCGACGGCACATTCCGCACGTGGAAGTACGACTCGCTCGGGCGCGCCACCGTCATGGTCGACGAGGCCGGCGGCCGTTGGAAGACCGTCGTACGACGCGGTCGGCAACGCTGTCGCGACGATCGATCCCGCGGGCAACCGTACCGAGACGTCCTACGACGCGCTCGGCCGCGCCGTCAAACGAACGGACGCGCTGGGCAAGAAGACCCGCGTGTCCTACAACCTGCGCGGGCTCGTCGCGACATCGACCGACGCGGCGGGGAACACGACCTCCTATGCCTACGACGCCATGGGCAGGCTCACGACGACGACCCGAGCCGACGGCACCACGGTCCAGAAGGGCTACGACGCGGCCGGCCGCAACACATCCCGCACGGACGCGCGCGGCAACACGTCGTCCTACAAGTACGACGCCGCTGGACGCCTGACTGCGACGGTCGACGCGCTCGGGAACCGCACCTCGTACGAGTACGACGCGGCCGGCAACCTGACGGCGAGCATCGATCCGCTCGGGAACCGCACCTCGTACGACTACGACCCTCTGAACCGGCGGGTGTCGACGACCGACGCCGCCGGCGGGGTCACGGCGCGCGAGTTCGACGTCCTCGGCAACGTCGTCGGCACCACCGACGCGCTCGGCCGCACCACCTCCGCGACCTACGACAACATGAGCCGGTTGCTCACGTCCGTCGCGGCAGACGGCGCGGAGACTCGCTACGGCTACGACGTGCGCGGGAACGTCACCTCCGTGGTCGACTCGCGCGGATACAAGACCACCTACGCGTATGACGCGCTGGGTCGCGAGGTCTCGAAGACCGATCAGGCGGGCGAGACGTCGCGCACCGAGTACGACGCGCTCGGCAATGTGGTTGCGACCGTCGACGCCAACGGCGCCCGCACCGAGACAGCGTACGACGCGCTCAACCGGCCGACCGAATGGACGGACGCCCTCGGCGCCACGAGCAGCGCCGCCTACGACGCACGAGGCCTCGTGTCCTCGATGACCGACGAGCTCGGCAGGACCACCGGCTACTCGTACGACACGATGGGCCGTCGCGTGTCGACGACGCAGCCGGACGGCACCACGCTCGCGTACGGCTACAACGCGAACGGGCAGGTGGTCTCCGCCACCGACGCTCGCGGCCACACCACCACCTACAAGTACGACGCGGCGGGCCGACGCACCGCGACCGTTGACGCGCTCGGAGGCCGCACCAAGTCCGAGTTCGACGCGAACGGCAACGTCGTTGCGAACGTCGACGCGACGGGCGCGCGCACCGCGTACACCTACGACGAACTCTCGCGCCTCGTGTCCACGACGGACGCCCTTGGCGGCGTCACATCGAAGGAGTACGACGCCGTCGGCAACGTCGTCGCGAAGGCGGACCCGCTCGGGCGCGTCACCGCGATGACGTACGACGCGCGAAACCGCGTCACCGCGACGACGCTGCCAGACGGGACCACCACGCGTACGGAGTACGACGCGGCGGGCAACGTCGTCGCGTCGACGGACGCCCTTGGGCGCACCGTGCGCCGCGAGTACGACCCCGTCGGCCGCGAGACGGCGCGGATTGACGAGGCGGGCGGCCGCTGGGTGACCGAGTACGACGCGGTCGGCAACGCCGTCGCCGCGATCGATCCCTCGGGAGCGCGCACCACCATGGGCTACGACCCGCTCGGACGGCGCACGTCCATGACGGACGCTCTCGGCAACACGACGACGACCGCATACGACGCGGCGGGCGTGCTCTCGTCGGTCACGAACGCGCTGGGGCAGACCACGACCTACACGCACGACGCGATGGACCGCGTCACGTCCATGACCACGCCGGGTGGCGCCGTCACCCACTACGGATACGACGCCAACGGCAACACGACGAGCACCAAGAACCCGCTCGGCGACGCGGTTGCCGTCACCTACGACGCCCTCGATCGGCCGGTGAAGCAGGTTGACCCGGACGGTGGACACACCAAGACGGTGTACGACGCCGTCGGGCGCCCCGTCGCCGTCACCGACCCGAACGGCGCCACCACGACCTACACCTACGACGCGCTAGGGCGCCTCACCACGAAGACGGACGGCGAGGGTTACGCGACCGCGTACTTGTACGACGCGGTGGGCAACGTGCTCAGCGTCACCGACCCGCGCGGCGGCGTTACGGCGACGGAGTACGACGCGCTCGACCGCCCTGTGCGTGTTACCGACCCCGTCGGCGCAACGACCGAGACGGCCTATGACGCCGCGGGTCACACGGCCTCGACGACGGACGCCGCCGGCGTCGTGACTCGCTACACGTACAACGCGCGCGGCCTAGCCACGGAGACAGTGGAGAACTATGTCGCTGGGCAGCCGTCGTCTGCGTCGGTCAACGTGACGACGAAGACCGCCTACGACGACAGGGGCCTCGCCACCCAGGTGACGGACCCGCGCGGCGAGACGACCACGTACGCGCGCGACGAACTGGGGCGTCTGACCTCGGAGACGAACCCGCTGGGCATCACGACGTCGACGACGTTCGACGAACTCGGGCGTCCGACTGTCGTGACGGCGGGTGACGGCTCCGTCACCACCACGTCCTACACGACCGACGGCTACGTCGCGAGCGTCGTTTACCCCGACCAGACGGTCAACTACACGTACGACGCAGTCGGCAACCGCCTGTCGATGTACGACTCGGTCGGCACGACCACCTGGGCGTACGACTGGGCGGGCCGCGTGTTGTCCGCCACGGACGCGCACGGCAACACGACCACGCACGAGTACGACGCCGCGGGCAACCTCGCTGGGATCTCGTACGCAGATGGCCGGACGGTCGCGCGTTCCTTCGACGGCCGCGGCCTCGCGGTGTCGCAGACGGACACGGCCGCCGACGGCACGGCTTCGACGACGGCGTTCAGGTACGACGCGGCGGGCGCCCTGGTGGGTGAGTCGCGGTCCTCTGGCGTGGAGAGCTCGATCACGCGCGACCTCGCGGGCCGGGTGACGGGCATCAACTACACGGGCGAGGGCGTGGTCGGCAATCCGCTTCCGTCGGGTGAGGTCAATCCGTCGTCGGCGGCGCCGGGCAACGCGTATGGGCACTGCAAGGACAACGGCAATGGGCACCCGAACCAGCAGCCTGCGGGTTGCGCCACGGACGGCCTGGAGTTGTCGTACACGTATGACGCGCGGGGCCTGGTGGCGCAGAAGGATGTGGCGACGGATGCGGCGACCACGGAGACGGTGTATTCGCATGACGCGTTGGGGCGCCTGACGTCGTCCGTGACCGGGGACGCCTCGACCTCGTACGCGTGGGACGCGTCCTCGAATCTGGTGTCGGAGTCGGGCACGGATGATCCGGCGACGTCCACGGTGGGGGACGCGTACAAGGTTTCCCGCACGGTGGATGCGGCCAACGAGCTGGTGTCGTCGGTGAAGGACCCCGTGGGCACGCCCGGGGGCAAGGTCGAGACGACGGCGTACACCTATGACGGTCGGGGTAACCGCACTGCCGAGGTGACGACCACGCAGACGGGTAAGAAGACTCACACTGTCGAGAGCAAGCGGTTCGGGTATGACGGGCGCGATCAGCTGGTGGTGTCGACCACCGAGGCCAGCGGGTCGGGTGCGGACGGTTCTGCGGTGTGGCAGCGCGACGGCCTGGGCCGGGCGCTGACGGTCGTGGAGGATGGCGTGGGTCGGACCCGTTTGTTTGACGGGTTGACGGTGGTTGCGGACGGTTCGACGCAGGTGTCGACGGGTCCGGATGGGCGGGTGCTTGCGGAGACGACCACCACGGTGGCCGGTCATGGGAAGAACGCGGCGGCGACCAGTGACCGTGTGGATGTGCTGACGGATGTGTTGGGTTCGGCGGTCGCGACTGCGGACGGTGGGGTGATCTCTGCTGATCTGCACCTGTTCGGGGACTTTGGTGATTCGTTGACGACGCCGACGCAGGCGACGGTTACCGGTTTCACAGGTAAGACGACTGCGGCCGGGTTGGTGGAGTTCGCGGCCAGGTCGTATGACCCGGTGTCGCGCCTGTGGGTGCAGGATGACCGGGTGCGGGGCGCTACCGTGCAGGCGTCGACGCTCAACCGGTATGCCTACGTCCAGGGCGCGCCAGAGAGTTTCGTGGATGTGCTGGGGTTCTTTAGGGCGGCGGCGGCGTTGCAGGCGCAGCAGCTCGCGGCGTTTAATGCGGCGCTTGAGTCGGCGTTGGATTCTTTGAATCAGGCCGTTCAGTATCAGATGGGTCTGTATGCGGGTGCGTCGGTGGACCAGATGATGGCCTCCTACAACCAGTTCTATGCGTCGGATAATCCGCAGGTGCGCGCGGCGATGGACAAGATTGCGCGTGAGGCGTTCCAGGGTGTGTCGGATGCTCGTCAGCAGCGTGCTTTGGCGGCGGTGGCGAAGGCTCAGGCGGAGTCTGCGGCGCGGGCTGCTCATGCGCAGTGGGTGCGGGAGGAAAAGGCGCGGGTGCGGGCCCGGGAACAGGCCAAGATTGACGCCTACAACAAGGAACACGACCTGGGGTTCTGGGGCAATGTGGTCGACGATTTATCGATCGCGGGCCATGGGGTGGTGAACTTCGGGTCCGGGGTGGTGAACGCGTTGGCGGACACGGCCGACTTCGTGGTCGATGTAGCGCAGACGACGTTCAACGCGGTCTCGCCGTCGTGTTGGACGGGGAAGTTCTGTGCGGCGATTCCGAATATCCCGTCGATTCCTGTGTATGGGGATCCGAGTCTGTACCAATGGTCGCAGGGGTCGGGGTATGTGGTGGGGGTGGCCGCCCAGGTGGTCCTGACCGGTGGTGCGGGGGCGGTGAAGTCCGGGGTGACGTCCGTGGCGAAGGTGGTGCCGCGTCTGGTGACGGATTTGCCGGGTGTGCTCGCGGATGCGGGGTCGGCCATCAAGACCGGGGTGGCGGCGCTCAAGAATGTGCCGCAACTGGTGTCGGGGCTACCCAGAGCGGTGGCGTCGGCGGCATCGGAGTTGGGCTCCGGGGTGATGAATACGATTCGTGCCCCCGGTGAAGCCATCAGTGCCTTGAGGGCTGGGCTCAACAACCCGTGGGACACCGTCGGCGGCATCTTCGGCACCCCCGCCAGCGCCGCATCGGCCTCCGAAACAGCAACTGCGGCGACAACGACCGCGGATGCGGCGGTCGCGACCAGCGAACCGGCGACCGCGTCACTGGCCGCGGACTTCAACGCCGGGACTGCTCGTGCGAACGCCGCGCTGACCCAGGCGGAGCAGAACGCCCGCACCGCCCAGGAATTCACCGCAGGACCCAGAGCCGCCAACATCGATCTCGCGACAGACAGCGGTGAATTCGAGATGGTAGGAACTGGCGTCCGGACGCGAAAGATTGACTTCAAGCCAGATGCCGCAGATCCCAACTGGGGTCTGACCGCCGATCATGTCGTGAAGCACATTACGGGTACCAGTGACTATGCGTTGAATGTCATCGATCCCGGTGGTACGACTGACGTATGGTTCTCCTACGTCCAGGAACTTGCCTCACGTCCCAGCACGGCGACCCTCAGCAACGGAGTTGAAGATATCGTTGGCGTGTTCCCCCGTGCTGATGGTGGCGGGACCTTCCAGTTTGGGATTCGTATCGCTCCCAACAGTTCCGGGTCATACGACTTGGTAACACTACTAACGAAGCAGTAGGCCGATGATTGAATGCCCCGTCTGCGGATCCTTAGTCCTCAAGTCGAAGCCCTACGAGAAGTGGCCACCTCCCCCAGGGTTGGCGATCACGCCGCCGTATGAGGAGTGCCTCGGCGCCCCATCGTATGAGGTCTGCCAGCGTTGCGGATTCGAATTTGGCAACGACGACAACCCTGGTACTGGTGAGCCGTTGTCCTTTGAACAGTATCGTCGGAAATGGGTCGAGGAAGGTCGGCCGGAACTGCGTTGACGAGACGCCACTTTCTGACGACGTCGGCTGATTGAATCCCCGCGGTGTGTCCGGAGACTTGATTGCTTGGAAGGACCGGTCTCATGTCACGTCCCCGTACTTACCCGCGCGAGCTTCGTGAGCGAGCGGTCAGAATGGTCGCCGAGGTGCGACCGGATGATCCGAGTGATGTGCGCGATCATCCCGGGGAGTGGATGTTTAACGACGCCAATGAGATGCGTCGGATCGTCTCCGGTCCCCGCGAAGGCGAGAGGCCCGGAGGAGTGGGCCTGGTCGAGTTCACGGTGCACACAGACGCCTCTGCGATCGACCTGATCGAGAAGTCCAGGGCCGTCCTCCGCGCCACCCTGGCCATGACCTTGGAGAACATGCGTTCGTCTGCGTCGTGGCCCGCCCACTTGCCAGCATGGTTCATCGAGGCGTGTGCCCCAGAACAGTCCCGCGAAGAGAGTGAGGCGTGGCTCGCCTGGTGGCGCGGCCTGGAGTCCTCAGCTCGCGCTCGGGCCGCTTCCGAGAAGCCTTGGACTCTCGCCGAGTGGCTCCACTGGATGGAGCCGGACCAACGGCAGTGGTTCTGGTGGGACGCGCGAACTCACGGGTCGAGTTCCGCAAGTGTCTTCGTGGAAGTTCCTGGGTGGCCGTCGGCGATGGGCGCCCTGGAGTGGTTGCTGCGTGCGGCGGGAGCAACGTTGGTCGAGGTTGTGAATCCCCCCTCATAGGGCGCTATGCCCCGCTTGCACCGATGACGCGGGCGATCTGCGGAGGCAACGGGTAGGGGATTTCGTTTGGCAAGAGCGCGGGGTTCTTTTGAGCGGTTTGCCGAAGTTGGCGCGCTTCAAGGGTGACGTCATCGATGCGCACAGTCCAGCGGTTGACGAAATTCTCCGTGGCCGAGCCGGAAAGTCCGACCTGAATTGAGCGCCACGGGAGCTGGCCGAGCCTGACGTCGCGCTCGGGATCCCATTGAACTCGGACCGGAGTGGTTGCTTTGCGCGCTTCCCAACTAGCACGGTCGGGATCGACCGAGCGCTCGAAACTGCTGAGGCATGCAGTGGAGAGGGCGTCCTCAAAACCGGCTCGGGTGATAGTGACGGCCAGGATGTGCTCTTGACCGGGCTTCGTGGCCCATCCGGAGCGGTACATCATCCACAAGAACGAAGGCTTGATCCAGGTCATCCGATCGAGTCTGAACGGGGTGCCAGCAAAGGAGCCGTTGGCGGCCGCGGGAAGCGCGATTTCCTGCGAGTAGGCCTGGTAGACCGTGATAGTCGTGGCGTCGAACTGCGCGCGAATCTCCCGCTCGGGCCGACCCGAGGGCCGGCAGGCTCTGGGGTCGAGAGGCGGGATCTGCTTGCCGCCAGATTCTGTCTCGTTCGCCATGACCCCAATGTAGCGAGACTCGAACCGACCTCCCGTCGTGCGTCGCCTCACGCCGTGAACGCCTTCGACGGGGTCATCTGCGCCGACCTCGCGTTGTATGGCGACTTCGGGGATTCGTTGACGGATCCGAAGACGGCGACGGTGACGGGCTTCACGGGCAAGACTGAGACGGCTGGGTTGGTGGAGTTCGCGGCCAGGTCGTATGACCCGGTGTCGCGCCTGTGGGTGCAGGATGACCGGGTGCGGGGCACGACCGTGCAGGCGTCGACGCTCAACCGGTATGCATATGTGCAGGGTGCGCCGGAGAGTTTCGTGGATGTGTTGGGGTTCTTTAGGGCGGCGGCGGCGTTGCAGGCGCAGCAGCTCGCGGCGTTTAATGCGGCGCTTGAGTCGGCGTTGGATTCTTTGAATCAGGCCGTTCAGTATCAGATGGGTCTGTATGCGGGTGCGTCGGTGGACCAGATGATGGCCTCCTACAACCAGTTCTATGCGTCGGATAATCCGCAGGTGCGCGCGGCGATGGACAAGATTGCGCGTGAGGCGTTCCAGGGTGTGTCGGATGCTCGTCAGCAGCGTGCTTTGGCGGCGGTGGCGAAGGCTCAGGCGGAGTCTGCGGCGCGGGCTGCTCATGCGCAGTGGGTGCGGGAGGAAAAGGCGCGGGTGCGGGCCCGTGAGCAGGCCAAGATTGACGCCTATGACAAGGAACACGACCTGGGGTTCTGGGGCAATGTGGTCGACGATTTATCGATCGCGGGCCATGGGGTGGTGAACTTCGGGTCCGGGGTGGTGAACGCGTTGGCGGACACGGCCGACTTCGTGGTCGATGTAGCGCAGACGACGTTCAACGCGGTCTCGCCGTCGTGTTGGACGGGGAAGTTCTGTGCGGCGATTCCGAATATCCCGTCGATTCCTGTGTATGGGGATCCGAGTCTGTACCAGTGGTCGCAGGGGTCGGGCTATGTGGTGGGGGTGGCCGCCCAGGTGGTCCTGACCGGTGGTGCGGGGGCGGTGAAGTCCGGGGTGACGTCCGTGGCGAAGGTGGTGCCGCGTCTGGTGACGGATTTGCCGGGTGTGCTCGCGGATGCGGGGTCGGCCCTGAGGTCTGGGGTGGCGGCGTTGAAGAACGTGCCGGAGTTGGTCACGGGGCTGCCCAAGACGATCGTGTCGACGGTGAAGGCCTTGGGGTCGGGCACGATGAACGTGCTGAAGGCTCCTGGGGAGGCCCTCAGCGCCCTCAAGGCCGGGCTGGGGAACTCGTGGGATACCGTCGGCGGCATCTTCGGAACCCCCGCCAGCGCCGCCACGGCCACGGGAACGGCGAACACGTCTGCGACCGTGACAGCGGATGTTGCGGCCGCTTCAAGCGAACCGGCGACCGCGTCACTGGCCGCCGACTTCAACGCGGGAAGGTCCCAAGCCGAAGCCCTGCTCGCCCAAGCACAGCGCAACGAGCGCCTAGCGCAGGAGTTCACCGCCGGACCCAGAGCCGCGAAGATCCACACCTCGGCTGGGCAAGACCTCATCGTCCACCCGTTCTCGGGAGGTGGGACGAGCGTCACGACGACGGGCACCCTCGAAAGGTACGAAACGGTGTCGGAGACCTATGGGGCATCCACGGGTCTTTACGTCGCACCGACGTCGGAGGTCGAGGCGCTTCTGGAGAGCGGGGCTACTCGTTCTGAGATCGAAAGCGCTCTTGGTCTACGACCCGGACAACTCTCCAACGGAGACATCGTTACGATCGAACTGAAGGACGCACTCGACCGAGGGCTTCGGTTGCCGGATCCCGCGACAGGGAACCTACTCCATCGCCCCGGTACAGGTATGACTTCCGGGGGACTGCACGAGGCAGTAGTGGACGCGGTGAGCAAGTCCGACGCGAGTGCGATCATTAGCGTCCTGGAGGGAATCTTGTGAACACGATGCTCCGAAGGCGATTCGACGCGGGGGAAATCTCCCCATGGATCGCGGGCGACGGCGAGTATTTCCTTCGGGATTACACCTGGGGCACTCACGACGCGTTGCTCGTCTTGAGTGAGTTATCGCAGTGGGCAGACGAGAACGGGAAGGCATCGGAAGCTTCGGCTGGGGTCGTAGCAGCCCTCGGGGAACTCGTCTCTGAAGATGCGGCTGGACGTGCCTACCAGGTTGTTCGCGATTTCTTGGTCATGGCCAACTGCCGACGGACAGCGTTGCGGTTGCCGTATGACGCGTGCATCGCGCTATTGGATAAGGCTGACGCTGTCGGCCCCGTAGCCGCCGACTGGTGGGACTCCGACGAATTTCGACGTAGCGTACGGGACGATTTCGAAGCGTTCTGCGCAAGTAGCGGCGAATCGGCCAAGTAGCCTGTGCGCGGTGGCGACCGCGGACGGTGGGGTGATCTCGGGTGATCTGCACGTGTTCGGGGACTTCGGCGATTCGTTGACGTCGCCGGCGACGGCCACGGTGTCGGGGTTCACGGGCAAGTCGGAGACGGCGGGGTTGGTGGAGTTCGCGGTGCGGGCGTATGACCCCGCGTCGCGTCAGTGGGTGCAGGACGACCGGGTGCGGGGCGCGGTCACCCAGTCGTCGACGCTGAACCGGTATGCGTATGTGCAGGGTGCTCCCGAGAGTTTCGTGGATGTGTTGGGGTTCTTCCGTGCCGCGGCGGCGCTTCAGGCGCAGCAGCTCGCGGCGTTCAACGCGGCGTTGCAGGCGGCGTTGGACGAGTTGAACCAGGTGGTCGCCTCGCAGATGAACCTTAACGGCGGCTGGTCCGTCAATCAGATGATGGCGTCGTACAACCAGTTCCACGCGTCGGACAACCCGCAGGTGCGGGAAGTGATGGACAAGATCGCCCGCGAGGCGTTCTACGGGGTCACGGACTACCACAACCAGCAGGCGATCCAGGCGGCTCTTCAAGCGAAGGCGCAGAAGGAACACGAGGCGTGGGTCGCGGCGGAGAAGGAGCGGGTGCGGGCGCGGGAGCAGGCGAAGATCGACGCCTACAACAAAGCCCACGACAAGGGGTTCTGGGGCAACGTCGTCGACACGTTGTCGGTCGCGGGCCACGGGGTGGTGAACTTCGGGTCCGGGGTGGTGAACGCGTTGGCGGACACGGCCGACTTCGTGGTCGATGTGGCGCAGACGACGTTCAACGCGGTCTCGCCGTCGTGTTGGACGGGCAAGTTCTGTGCGGCGATTCCGAATATCCCGTCGATTCCTGTGTATGGGGATCCGGGCCTGTACAAGTATTCGCAGGCGTCGGGCTATGTGGTGGGGGTGGCCGCGCAGGTGGTCTTGACCGGTGGGGCGGGGGCGCTGAAGTCCGGGGTGACGTCCGTGGCGAAGGTGGCGCCGCGTCTGGTGACGGACCTTCCGGGGGTGCTCGCGGATGCGGGGTCGGCCCTGAGGTCTGGGGTGGCGGCGTTGAAGAATGTGCCGCAACTGGTGTCGGGGCTACCCAGAGCGGTGGCGTCGGCGGCATCGGAGTTGGGCTCAGGGGTGATGAATACGATTCGTGCCCCCGGTGAAGCCATCAGTGCCTTGAGGGCTGGGCTCAACAACCCGTGGGACACCATCGGCGGGATCTTCGGAACCCCCGCCAGTGCCGCCACTGCCTCCGAAACGGCAACTGCGGCGACAACGACGGCGGATGCGGCGGTCGCGACCAGTGAACCGGCGACCGCGTCACTGGCCGCGGACTTCGACGCGGGAAGGTCCCAAGCCAAAGCCCTGCTCACCCAAGCACAGCGCAACGAGCGCATCGCACAGGAATTCACCGCCGGACCCAGGGCCGCGGAGATTCACACCTCGGCTGGGCAAGACCTCATCGTCCACCCCTTCTCAAGTGGGGGGTCGAGTGTTACTACTACGGAGACACTCAAGTTTTACGCTGAATCGCCGACGTACGGTCCGCCGGGAGGCGTACTCTTCCTGGCGCCGACTGATCAGATAGAGGAACTGCTTGCAACAGCTAGTTCTCGGACTGAAATCGAGCTTGCTTTGGGGCTAACGCCAGGAATTCTCAGCGACGGCGACCTTGCCACGATCACCGTTGATAACGCGCTTGAGCAGGGGTTGCGGTTACCCAAGCCGAGTGAGGGAAACGAGTATCATTTGCCGGGGTTGGGTCTTACGCAAGGAGGGCTCAACGAAAGCGTGATTCCGAGCGTGAGCAAGGTCGATCCGAACGTAGCCGTGAGAATCCTGGAAGGGCTTCTATGAATCCGGTGCTATGGGTGAGGTTCGATGATGGACACCTCGTTGAATGTCTCGTCGGCGACGGGCACTACTTCATTCGCGACGACTTTTGGGGCACGCACAATTGGCTCTTGGTTGTCCGCGAGTTGGTCGAGTGGGCTGCCGAGCGCGGCACCGTGGACGAAGTCCGAAACTCCTTGATCGCTGCGGTCGAGTCGTTGGTTGCGCGAGCCGGTTCGGCCGGAGCGTATCCACTCATCTTGGCGTATGTGATGAATCGTCGTGCGCGCGATGTCGGTGTGCGACTCGATCCCCAGTGGTGCATCGGGCAACTCGATGAGGTTGATCGTCGCGTGCGAGTTGGAACGGCGTGGTGGGACACGCCAGATTTCCGTGCGAGGGTCCGTACCGAGGTCGCGGGCACCGACGAAGTGGAGTCGTCGGAAGACGACGTTTAATGCGGTGTCTCCGTCGTGTTGGACGGGGAAGTTCTGTGCGGCGATTCCGAATATCCCGTCGATTCCTGTGTATGGGGATCCGAGTCTGTACCAGTGGTCGCAGGGGTCGGGCTATGTGGTGGGGGTGGCCGCCCAGGTGGTCCTGACCGGTGGTGCGGGGGCGGTGAAGTCCGGGGTGACGTCCGTGGCGAAGGTGGTGCCGCGTCTGGTGACGGATTTGCCGGGTGTGCTCGCGGATGCGGGGTCGGCCATCAAGACCGGGGTGGCGGCGCTCAAGAATGTGCCGCAACTGGTGTCGGGGCTACCCAGAGCGGTGGCGTCGGCGGCATCGGAGTTGGGCTCCGGGGTGATGAATACGATTCGTGCCCCCGGTGAAGCCATCAGTGCCCTCAGAGCTGGGCTCAACAACCCGTGGGACACCGTCGGCGGCATCTTCGGCACCCCCGCCAGCGCCGCATCGGCCTCCGAAACAGCAACTGCGGCGACAACGACCGCGGATGCGGCGGGCAGTGACTTCGCGGCGATGGATTCGTTCCTCGACAATGGGTCGACGGTTCACCACAGTACGACCGCAACTGCGATCGGCGACGATGTACAGACGATCAACAATTTCGATAAGTCGTTCGGAGCCGCTGGTCACGATGTCATCGTCCACAGCACCGTGGCCGAAGACGGCTCGATCGCGTTCTCTACGAACGGTATGCCGACAAACGTGAATCAAATCGCTCAGGCCGTGCTGGACAACCCTGACTACGTGCCAGGGACACCGATCCAACTTGTGACGTGTCACGGTGCTTGCGGCCTCGCCGATGATCTCAGTGCCGCGCTCGGTGGAACGACGGTAACGGCGCTTGACGATATCGTGGACCTAGATCCATTTACTGGACTCCTGCGCGGTGCGCGCGACTTCTACGGAATCGAGTAAGGAATGTCCGACGTAGAACCAAAGTGGTTCCTCGACCTCGGATGGCTATCGTTCGGCGGACTTGAGGACCACCGCGATCTTGGGAGCGCAGGGTTGCGCGAAGAAGCCGGGATTCTATCGTCGGCGATGGCAGCCCGTGTTGCCGAGTATCTCCGCAATGGCTCACCTACGTTCTCCCCGATGTGCTATTCGCAGGACGTGATCGGGGAGGCGTTCCGTGTGCCAGGTGGGTGCGGCCTATTGTGTGACGGACTCTACTTCTGGCGCGTGGACGCGAGTTACTACGTTGAGCGGTATCGCATCGGTGTACCCGACGGATTCGTGGCCCATCTTGATGCTCAAGGATGGGAACAGCCGCGCCCAGACCGGCCCGGACTAAACAAACTCGACAGGAATCTGTCCGAATTTCTTCAAAACGGGGGCGCGAAGCGGCTCCGAGACAGGCTCGGGATCCCCGATATGTAGCGCACGCCGCGCGCGTGGGGTGGGTGGTCGTCGGCCCTGAGGTCTGGGGTGGCGGCACTGATGAATGTGCCGGAGCTGGTGTCGGGGCTACCCAGAGCGGTGGCGTCGGCGGCATCGGAGTTGGACTCCGGGGTGATGAATACGATTCGTGCCCCCGGTGAAGCCATCAGTGCCTTGAGGGCTGGGCTCAACAACCGGGGCTGGTGCAGGAACTGGTGACAGTTCGGGTTTAGGCCGCGAGGGCCAGTGGTGTGTTCATGATCGTCTCGTACTCGATGGGGGTCAAGCGTCCGAGTCGGTCTTGTCGGCGGCGCCGGTGGTAGGTGCGTTCGATCCAGGTGATGATCGCGATGCGCAGCTCCTGGCGGGTATCCCATCGTTGCCGGTTCAGGACGTTCTTCTGAACCAGGCTGAAGAACGACTCCATGGCTGCGTTATCGCCGGCGGCGCCGACTCGGCCCATGGAGCCGACCATGCGGTGACGGTTCAGTGCGTGGCCCATCTTGCGGGATCGGAATTGAGATCCGCGGTCGGCATGGAGCACGCATCCGGTGACGTCACCGCGGGAGGCGACGGCGTTGGTGAGGGCGTTCACGGCCAACTGGGCTTGCATGCGGTCGCTGATGGAGTAGCCGACGATGCGGTTGGAGTACACGTCCTTGATGGCGCACAGGTAGAGCTTGCCTTCCCCGGTGGGGTGCTCCGTGATGTCCGTCAACCACACTTGGTTGGGCGCGGAAGCGGAGAAATCCCGTTGCACGAGGTCGTCAAACACGGGCGGGCCCGGCCTGCCCGCCTTGCCGCGCTTGCGACGCTGCGTCGTGGACACCAGGCCCGCTTGGGACGCCAGCGACCAAGCGGTCCTGCGCGCCATCGGCCACCCAGCAACGACGGCCTCATCCGCGAGAAACCGATACCCGAATTCAGGGTCGTCACGGTGAGCGTCGACCAACGCGTTCATGCGCTGCGCCTGCACCCACTGCGACGCCGTGACAGGCGCACTTCGCCACCGGTAGTACGGCTGGCGAGCAATCTTCAGCACCCGACACGTCACCGTGACGGGCACCCCGTCAACGGCCAGCTCACGGACGAGCGGGTAGATCATTTTGGGTGGCCACCGAGCTTCAGGTTGGCCTGGGACAAGTACGCGGCCGCACGCCGCAGCACCTCGTTTTCTTGCTCGAGCAGACGATTGCGGCGACGCAACTCCCGCACCTCCTGGGCCTGCTCCCGCGTCTCACCGGGCTTATCGCCATCCTCGACATCGGCTTGACGCAGCCAGTTCGACAACGTCGCATGCGAGATCCCGAAGTCCTCGGCGATCTGTCTTTGAGGCGCCACACGGCGCCGGGCAACCGCGACCACGTCACGGCGGAACTCCTCAGGAAACGCTCTAGACATGACAACATCCTTCCACCGGGACCCTCCCGGATCCCAGAAGTCAGTTGTCACCTATCCCTGCACCAGCCCCTGCTTTCGAGACTCGGTTGCGAAGGGTCTGGTTAATCGCCCCGGGTTTCGTGGAGCGCCGGTTCTCCCGGGAGCGGTCGCTCCCGGGGCGCGTTCACACGGTCGGGCATCGCCTTGAACGCGACGGGTGGGACGTCGCCGATCGCCGAGTGCGGGCGGTTCTCGTCGAACCAGCAGACTCGCGACGAGGTCGCGTGCGCAGCCGCACAGGGGACCCTATCCAGAAACAGGTAGTCGATAAGTTCAATCGGTATCTTGAAGCGCGTCTATACCTCCCCGGATACGAGGATGCGCCGATCGGGTTCGATTTCACCTCTCCGAGCATCGATCCTGCGCTCAGGGCTGAGATCGAATCGGCGATCTCGAAGCTGCGACAAACCCATCCCGACATCGAGATTCGAGTTAGGTTTGCATCATGAGTCTTTCTTTCCAGATCGACGGCAAAACGGTATGGGACCCCGCTCTCCGCGTCGGACGAGCCTTCGTTGGAAATGCTGAGGCTCTAGGCGACGTCCAGGGTGTGTCGCCGGGCCTGTCCGCTCCGGGTGGGGATCCCGTGATCATCGACGCTACACAGAACAAGGTCTTCATCGAAGCCCTTGCGAAAGTGCTCACTGCGTCGCATCCTCACGGCATCCACGTGCGTTTGGTGGAGCCGGTGCATGCGTTGTGCGTGGTGATGCTGGAGAGAGCTGGAGTCGCTGTCAGCCAGGACGGCGGCCCGAGGACCGCTGAGCTCCTCGAGGAGTTTCGGTCGGCGATGCCGATGTAGTTCGCGTTCGTCCATGGTTGCGTGCGGACCGGTACGTCGCAGCCATACGTGACGGATGGGGTGACGATGGGGCTCCGGGCGCACGCCACAGGCCGGATGGTGCGCGCGGCAGGAGACCCGAGGAGGGTGCCACGTGTTCGAGAAGGCGGACTCGGATGGTTAGTCGTCGGTTCGCTCGTCACGTCGTCTCGGTTGTCGTCTTCGTTGGTCTCTCGGGCTGCGTCCCGAGCGCACCTCCGGACAAAGTCGCGTACGTGCGGGTCTCCAACGGTTGCTCGACGTCAGTCGCGGTCGCCGTCGGCAAATTCGCCACGGATTTTAAGAGCGATGGAAAGACATCGCTCATGACGCTGCTTGCACCAGGCGAGAGCTACGATCTGTCGGCTCCGTTCAATCTTCCCCTCGGGGAGAATCTCTTCTTGTGGGCAGTCACACCAGGGGCGAGCAAGAGGGGCGACCCCCAAACAGTTCTTGTTGACTCGTTGGAGACCCACGTGGCCTCGGATGGGACGACGACGTACCTGGTGGTCGTGTCGGGCGACCTATGCCCGACCTAGGCCCGTTCGACGTCGTCCCCGGTGCGCCGTCACGGTCGTCGCGGCCTGAGAATTAGTCGCCCTTGGCACCGAAGACGATCTCGTCCCAGCTGGGCACGTGCGCGCGGCCG
The DNA here is from genome assembly GCA_963823015.1 of uncultured Actinomycetota bacterium. GTDB lineage: Bacteria > Actinomycetota > Actinomycetes > Actinomycetales > Demequinaceae > JAFGBM01. The sequence goes on from CAWGJW010000004.1 coordinate 637,263, forward strand.
CCTCGCTTGGACCGGGAGCCGCCCGTTCGCTGGGGCGCCGCGGACGTCGACTCGCCCGCGGCGGCGTCGGCCTCGGCGGAGAGCCCCTCGCCGCCGGACGCCACCGAGAATTCCGCCTCCCGGGCCTGGAGGGGACCGAAACCCTCGAACTCCTCGTCGTCGTCCTCGACGTCGGTCGTCTCGCGGGTGCCGCGCTTGGCCTGAAGGTCCTCAAGGAGGTCCTCGGTCGAGGGGCGCGCGGGCGCTGGCTCGGGCTCCGCCGCGACGGCACGCAGGCTGCGCGCCTCCTTCGCGGACAGCGGGACGTCGTCCAACGCCGAACCCGTAGCGACGGGGGCGAGGTGGCGCGCGGGAGCGGCGAGGCCCAGGAGCTCCGTCTCCGTGAGCCAACGCGAGCGCTCGTCGTCCGCGACCAGGCTGTGCGCGCGGTGGTCGAACGTCCACGCCGCCTCGACGTCGCGCGACCCGTCCCGGTAGCAGGCGACCACGCGCCACGGCTCGGGCGCGACCCGGAACGCGTCCCAGGTCAGGGCCTTCGCGGGGATGCCGCGCGACGCGAGCCGGTCGGTCACCACCTCCCCGAGCGTCGGCGCTCCGCTCTCGCGGTTCACGCGGCACGCGCGGGCGAGCTCGGCGATGTACGCCCGCTCGGCGAGGATCGGCTCCTCGTAGCGCTCGATGCTCGCGAGGGGCGCGCCGGAGAGCTCCGCGAGTTCCTCGGCGGTGAAGCCCGCGCGGATGCGCCGCTGGATCTCCTTGGGGCTGAGCGTCGGGGCGATCGCGCCGTCGTCCGTCCGCGACACCGCGCGCTTGAGCTCCTCCGTGACCGGGAGCGTGTATTCGTCCCCGCCGTCGGTGGAGACGACGAGGTCGTGGCCGTCGCTCGACGGTCCCACGAGGCGGACGTGCGTCATGCCGTCAGGGTGTCACGCGTCGCGCCCCTCGTGTCGGAGGCACGCGGATACCGATCGAGACGCGCGAGGGAGGGGTCCGGGAGTGCGGCACGATGGAGGCATGGCCGAACCTCAGGAGTTGCTCGACATCGCGACGACGCTCGCCCGGGAGACCGGCGAGATGATCGTCGCCGCGCGCGCCACGGTCCCCTCCGTCGCCCGGACGAAGTCCTCCGCGATCGACCCCGTCACCGAGGTCGACCTGGCCGCCGAACGGCTGCTGCGCGAGCGCCTCGCGAGCCTCCGGCCGGACGACGCGGTCTTCGGCGAGGAGGGCGAGGACACCGAGGGAACCTCGGGCGTCACCTGGGTGCTCGACCCGATCGACGGCACCGTGAACTATCTGTACGGCAACCCGCATTACTCCGTGTCCGTCGCGGCCGTCGAGGGCTCGCCGCGCGCGCCGGGATGGCGGCCCGTGGCCGGCGCCGTGTACGAGGGCGGGCGCGGCGTGCTGTACTCCGCGGGACGCGGGCTCGGCGCCCACAAGCACGCCCCCGGCGCGGAGGCCGTGCGCCTCGACCCCCGGCCCGGGCCGGCGCTCGCCTCGACCCTCCTCGGCACCGGATTCCAGTACATCGCCGAACGCCGCGCGCTCCAGGGGGCCGTCGTCGCGCGGATGCTTCCCCAGGTCCGCGACATCCGCCGCCTCGGCAGCTGCGCGCTCGACCTCTGCTACGTCGCCGACGGCCAGCTCGACGCGTATTACGAGCACGGGCTCAACGCCTGGGACTTCGCCGCGGGGGCCCTAATCGCCCGCGAGGCCGGCGTCAGGGTCGAGGGTTGGGATGGCGCCGACGCCGACGAACGCTTCCTCCTCGCGGCCCGTCCGGAGGGTTTCGACGCCCTGCACGACGCCCTGGACGAGGCGGGCGCGCGGGCGATGTGGGGCGCGCCGACGTCCACGGTTTGACTTTCGGTGGAATACGGGCAGAATACGTGCGCCTGCGGGAACAAACTGAAGCCCCGGAGCATTCTGTACCGTGAACCCCCACGAAGGAGGGCGCACCAGAGATGGCCACCGATTACGACGCCCCGCGGAAGTCCGACGACGACATCTCCGCCGACTCGATCGAGGAGCTCAAGGCACGCCGTGCCGACAAGTCCTCGGGAGTGGTCGACGAGGACGAGGTCGAGGCTGCCGAGGGTTTCGAGCTCCCCGGCGCGGACCTTTCCGGCGAGGAGCTCTCGGTGCGCGTCCTGCCGCCGCAGCAGGACGAGTTCACCTGTATGCAGTGCTTCCTGGTCCACCACCGCTCGCAGCTCGCGGCGTGGCGCAAGGACCAGCCGATCTGCTCGGAGTGCGCGGCGTAGGGTCGCCCCGCCGAGCCTCGCGATGACCCCCGTCGACGTCCTCGTCGCCACCACGGACCCCGACGTCCCGCTACCCGCGTACTCCCACCCCGGGGACGCGGGGGCGGACATCACCACGCGCGTCGCGGTCGAGATCGGGCCGGGGGAGCGGGTCACCGTCCCCACGGGTCTCATGATCGCCCTGCCGGCCGGCTTCGCCGCGTTCGTCCACCCCCGCTCCGGCCTCGCGGCCTCGCACGGCCTCACCATCGTCAACGCCCCGGGGACGGTCGACGCCGGGTACCGGGGCGAGATCTCCGTGACGCTGCTCAACACGGACCGCGACCGCCCCGTCGTCCTCGCCAAGGGCGACCGCGTCGCCCAGCTGGTGATTCAGGCCGTCGAGCGCGCGACCTTCGTGCCCGTCGACTCCCTTCCGGGCTCCCATCGGGGATCGGGCGGATTCGGCTCGTCCGGGGTGGCGTCCTCGTGACGCCCCCCACGGCGCGTCGGACGGCGCGATGACCCCCGACGCCGAGGTTCCCGTGTCGCGGATCGCCGACGCGCGCCCGGGCGACATCGCGCGCGTCCACGGGACGATCGGCAGCATCCTCGTCGAGCCCGGCGACGCCGCGCCGGGAGTCACGGCCACCATCGCCGACGACTCCGGGGAGATCGACGCGGTCTTCATGGGGCGCCGCACCATCGCCGGGATCGAGCCGGGCCGCGTCGTCACCATCCAGGGGCGCGTTGCCGAGGGAGAGGGCCGCGACCACATCTTCAACCCCTGGTACGCGATCACCGAGGCCGCGTCGTGAGCGCGTCGGGCTGGCGCGCGATCGCCGGGGACGAGTTCTCCGCGAAGGAGACGGTGGGCGGGGTCCGCGGGCTCGTCGAGTCGAGCGCCCCCGGCGTCGTGTTCGTGACCGCCTACCTCGTGTGGGGCGGATTCCGTATCCCCACCATCGCCGCGTGCGCGACCGTCGCGATCGCCGTCGCGATCCGCCTCGTTCAGCGCACCCCGCTCACGCAGGCCCTCAGCGGCGTCGTCGGCGTCGGGATCGGCGCCGTCTGGGCGTGGCGCGTCGGCGACCCGAGCGGCTACTACGCGCCCGGGCTCTGGATCAACGCCGCCACCTTCGTCGGCCTCACCCTCTCGGTGATCGTCGGATGGCCCGTGGTCGGGATCGTCGTCGCGATCCTTCGCGGGAGGGGAATGTCCTGGCGCGCCGTGCCGCGACTCCGCCGCCGGTTCGCGCTCGCCACGTGGATCATGGCGGCGCTCTTCGCCCTCAAGCTCGCGGTGCAGGTCCCGCTCTACCTCGCCGACAAGGTCGCGGCGCTGGGCGTCGCGAAACTCGCGATGGGCGTGCCGTTGTTCGTGCTGGTCGCGTGGGCTACGTGGCTGACGGTTCGGAACGAAGAACTTCCGACAGATCCCGAGGATCCGCCTCCGGCGACACGATGAAGAGCATCTCGTCGCCCGCCTCGAGCGTGTCGTCGGACGACGGCGCGATGGTCCGGTCGCCGCGGATGATCGCCGCGAGGACGATGTCCGTGGGCCAGCGAATCTCCTGAGTCGTCGCCCCGACGACCGGGGCGTCCGCGGGTAGCGTCACCTCGTGGATCGACGCCCCCGACTGGTGGAACGTGAAGACCTTGACGAGGTCGCCGACCGCGACCGCCTCCTCGACCATCGCCGTCATGATGCGAGGCGTCGACACGGCGACGTCGACGCCCCAGGCGGAGTCGTACATCCACTCGTTGCGCGGGTTGTTCACGCGCGCGACCGTCCGCCGCACCGCGAACTCCGTCTTCGCGAGGAAGGAGATCACCAGGTTCGCCTTGTCGTCGCCCGTCGCCGCGACGACCACGTCCGCCTCCTCGACGTGGGCGTCTCGCAGCGAGGTCAGCTCGCAGGCGTCCGCGAGCAGCCAGTCGGCGTCGGGAACCTGCGCGACGCGCATCGCGGCCGCGGCCTTGTCGACCAGGGTGACGGTGTGATCGTGCTCAAGGAGGTCGCGGGCGATACTCCGCCCGACCGAACCCGCGCCCGCGATGACGATCCTCATGTCGTCGCCTTCTTCCGACGGGACTTCGGCTTGGCCGCGGCGTCCGACGAAGGCGGCCGCGTGAGGGCCCGCTCGACCGCCGACCCCTTGCCCGCGGGGAACGTCAGGTACGGCTCGTCGCCCTCCTGGACGAGCGTTCTCGCGTCGGGGATGACGCCCGAGCCGAACCGGACCACGTAGGCGACGCGCGCGTTCGCCGCTGCCTCGACGTCGCGGTACGGACGGCCGATCCATTCCTCGTTGAGCCCGACACGGGACATCGTCACGCCCGCGGAGGCGTCCGTGTACACGCCCTCGCCGCCGCTCGGAAGCAGCTGGGCGACGATCTGCGTCACGGTCCAGGGCACCGGCGCGACCGTCGCGATGCCGAGGCGCTGGTACACCTCCGCGCGGCCCGGGTCCGCGATGCGGGCGACCACGTGCTTCACGCCGTACGTCTCCCGGACGACGCGCGCGGCGAGGATGTTCGAGTTGTCGCCGTCGGAGACCGCGGCGAACGCATACGCCTCCTCGACCCCCGCCGCGACCAGCGTGTCGCGGTCGAAACCGATGCCCGTGATCTTCTGCCCGGCGAACGTGGGAGGAAGTCGACGGAAGGCGTCGGAGAGTTGGTCGATGACGGCGACGGAGTGACCGCGGCTCTCGAATTCCGTTGCGAGGACGGCACCCGTGCGCCCGCATCCCATGATCACGACGTGCACAAAGCACCACGCTATACCCCGACGCGCCTAGGATGGTGCGACGTGCGACGCATTCTCGATGCGGTGAAGCGGTGGGTGATCGGCGAGCCGATCGAGACCGACCGCGCCCGGGCGCGACCCATGAAGTCTCGCCTCGCGATCCCGTTCTTCGGCTCGGGCATCCTCTCCGCCGTCGCGTACGCCCCCGACGCCCTCGCCTCGTCGCTGCGCGAGGGCGCGCAGCAGGGGGCGCTTCCCTGGATGGCTCTCGGCGTCGTCGCCGTGATGCTGGTCCTCGGCTTCGCGTACCGGTCGAACGTTCTCGAGCTCGGCGGGCAGCGGGGCGACTACGGCGTCGTCAGCTACCGGCTCGGCCCGCGCTTCGGCGTGGTCACGGGCGCCGCGCTGCTCGTCGACTACCTGCTGACCCTCGCCGTGTCCGTCGCGGCGATGACGCACATCGGCCGATTCCTCGTCCCCGAGATCCACGGATACGAGGTGCTCATCGCGGTCCTGCTCATCGCGATCATGACGCTCGGCAACCTCCGGGGCGTGCGCGAGCGTTCGCAGGTGGTCACCGCCGTCTGGTTCGGGTTCCTCCTCGCGATCGCGGCGATGGCGTGGTTCGGGTTCGCGCGGCGGGGCGACGACAACCTCGTCCCCGCGGTGTCCGAGCCCGCGTCCGGGTGGACCGTGCTCCTCGCGTACGGCGGCGCGATCGCCTCCGGCGCGGTCATGGTGACCGGCATCGAGCACCTCGCCGCCTCCGGCCGATTCCACGCGGAGCCGCGCGGCCGCCGGGCCGGGCGCACTCTCGTGATCGCCGTCCTCGCCTCGGCGGTCGCGTTCTTCCTCGTCGCCTACCTCTCCTGGGAGTACCGGGTCGACGACTGGGCGAAGGGGCCGATCCTCCTTCAGGTCACCGGGTCCGTCTTCGCGCAGCGGTGGGTGCTATGGGTCGTCGGCGTCGCCGGCTTCGCGGTCCTCTACGCCGCAGGCTCTGGGGTCTACCGGCGATTCGCGCAGCTCGCCTCGCACCTCGCTCGGGACGCGTTCCTGCCCCGCCAGCTCCGCTCCCTGAGCGAGCGCTACGTCTTCAGCTACGGCGTGATGGTGCTCGCCGCGTCGGCCGCCGTCGTCATCCTGCTGTCCCGGGCGAACCTCGAACGGCTCGTGCACGTGTACATCGTCGGCGTCTTCTCGGCGATCGTCCTGAGCCAGCTCGCGATGGTTCGCCACTGGTCGGGCAAGATCAAGCTCCAGGTCGACCTGCGCGAACGCTGGCGGAGCCGCGCGTACCGCGCCCTTCACGCGCTCGCGATGTTCGTCGCGATCGCCGTGTGGGTCGACGTCGTGGTGGTCCGTATCGCGTCGGGCGCGTGGATCGCCGTCGCCGTGATGGCCGCGCTCGTCCTGCTGATGTGGCTCATCCACCGGCACTACGAGCGCGTGCGGATCGACGTGGAGATCGTCGAGGGCGACCGCTCGGGGGCCCTTCCCAGCCGCACCCACGGCATCGTCCTCGTCTCCCAGTTCCACCGACCCGCGATGCGCGCGCTCGCGTACGCCCGGGCGATGCGCCACGACTCGCTCGTGGCCCTCGCCGTCCAGGTGGACAAGCGGGTCACGCGACAGCTGGAGAACGCGTGGGCGTCGCACCGCGTGGGGATGCCGCTCGCCGTCCTCGAGTCGCCGTACCGCGACTTCATCGGCCCGATCATCACCTACGTGCGGGCCGTCCGCCGCGGCAGCCAGCGTGAGGTGGTCGTCGTGTACGTCGCCGAGTACATCGTCGACCGCTGGTGGGAGAAGTTCCTCCACAACAAGACCAGCGCGCGCCTGCGCGCCCGGCTGCTGGAGATCCCCGGCGTGGTCGTCACGGCCGTGCCGTGGCACCTGCATTCGACCATGCCCGACCCGCGGGCCTGATGGAGAACGTCCGCCTGACCGTCGGGGCCGTCGCCCACGGCGGCCACTGCGTGGCGCGGCACGACGGCCGGGTGGTGTTCGTTCGCCACGCGCTCCCGGGCGAGGTGGTCACCGCCCGCGTGACCGAGGCCGGCGATTCGGCGCGGTTCTGGCGCGCCGACGCCGTCGAGATCCACGAGCCGTCGCCCGACCGCGTGCCGTCCGCGTGGCCCGAGGCGGGTCCCGGGGGAGTGGGGGGCGGGGAGCTCGCGCACGTGGCGCTTCCCGCCCAGCGCGCGTGGAAGCTCGCGGTGCTGCGCGAGGCGTTCCAGCGGTTCGCGGGGCCGACCCACGCGGTGGGGCTCTTCCCCGGGGACGCCGTGCTCGCCGCGCCGGGGGACGACGAGCGGGGCGGGCTTCGGTACCGGACGCGGGTGAGCGCGGTCGCCGGGCCGGACGGGCGGGCGTCGATGCGCGCGTTCCGCAGCCACCGGGTCCTCGCGCTCGACGCGATGCCGCTCGCGACGGAGGCGGCGGAGGAGGCTCTGCTGGCGGGGCGGTGGCCGGAGGGCGCGACCGTGGAGGTCGTGGACGCGTCGGGCGAGGGGCGGGTACGCGTGCTGGTCGACGGGCTCCCGTGGGGGACTCGCGGGGTGGACCGCCGCCCGAACGCGCCGTCGCACGTCCGCGAGGTGGTGCGCGCCGGCGGCGGGGAGTACGCCTACCGGGTCGCGGCCGGGGGATTCTGGCAGGTGCACCGCGAGGCGGGAGCCGTGCTCGTGCGGGAGGTGCTCGCGCGGGTGGGGGACGCGGGCGCCGTGATGGACCTCTACGCGGGTTCGGGGCTGTTCACGCTGCCGCTCGCGTCGACCGGCCGGGAGGTGACCTCGGTCGAAGCCGACGAGCAGGCCGCCAAGGACGCCCGCCGGAACCTCCACGCCCATCCCGCGGCCCGCGTCATCCACGGCGACGTCCGCTGGATGCTGCGCCAGGGCGTCGGCCGCTTCGACGCGGTGGTGCTGGACCCGCCGCGCTCCGGCGCGGGGCGCGCGACGCTGGAGGCGCTCTCGTCCACGGGGGCGGGGACGCTCGTGTACGTGGCGTGCGATCCGGTGGCGCTCGCGCGGGACGTGGCGACGCTGCGGGACCTGGGGTACGAGCTGGAGTCCGCGACGGCGTGGGACCTGTTCCCGATGACGCACCACGTGGAGACCGTCGCGACGTTCCGTCGGGAGTAGGGGCGCGCGGGTCGGTCCGCGGCGTGGTCGGTTCGCGGCGTCGTCGGTCCTGGGGTGCTCGCATCCGCCGCGCTGCGCGCGCGTGGGTGTCGGTTCGAGCGTCCCTGCCGTCACTTGACACACGTTTCGGGGCGAAATCGTGGTGGAAATGACGGCAGGGACGCTCCGACCGGCTTGGATGAACTGCCGCGGGTCGCGAACGACGGCAGGGACGCCCTGCGGGCGAATCCGCACCGTGAGCGGATCCGGGCGGCCGCGGAACGCCGCGCCCGGGCGCCCCGATAGACTGGCCCCCGAATCCCGGGAGGTCTGTGTGAGTGTGAATTCCCTCGGTGCCCAGGGCACCCTCAGCGTCGGCGGTACGGACTACGAGGTGTACCGCCTCGCGGCGGTGCCGGGGCTCGAGAAGCTCCCGTACAGCCTCAAGGTGCTCGCGGAGGCGCTCCTGCGCACCGAGGACGGCGTGGACATCACCGCCGAGCACGTCGAGGCGCTCGCTCACTGGGACCCCAAGGCGGAGCCGGACACCGAGATCCCGTTCACGCCCGCCCGCGTCGTGATGCAGGACTTCACCGGCGTGCCCGTCGTGGTCGACCTCGCGACCATGCGGGAGGCGGTCGCGACGCTTGGAGGCGACCCCGCCGTCATCAACCCGCTCGCGCCCGCGGAGATGGTCATCGACCATTCCGTGCAGATCGACGTGTTCGGCCGCGGCGACGCGCTCAAGATCAACACCGACATGGAGTACGAGCGCAACCGCGAGCGCTACCAGCTGCTCCGGTGGGGCCAGACCGCGTTCGACAACTTCCGCGTGGTCCCGCCCGGCACCGGCATCGTCCACCAGGTGAACCTCGAATACCTCTCGCCGGGGGTCATGGTGCGCGACGTCGCGGGCCCCGACGGCTCGACGACGCGCCAGGCGTACATCGATTCCTGCGTAGGCACGGACAGCCACACGACCATGATCAACGGCCTCGGCGTCCTCGGCTGGGGCGTCGGCGGCATCGAGGCCGAGGCGGCGATGCTCGGCCAGCCCGTGTCGATGCTGATCCCGCGCGTCGTGGGCTTCAAACTCACCGGCACCATCCCGACGGGCGCGACGGCGACCGACGTGGTCCTCACCATCACCGAGAAGCTCCGCAAGCACGGCGTGGTCGGCAAGTTCGTCGAGTTCTACGGGGAGGGCGTGGGGCGCGTGCCGCTCGCGAACCGCGCGACGATCGGCAACATGTCGCCCGAGTTCGGCTCCACCGCGGCGATCTTCCCGATCGACGACGTCACGCTCGACTACCTCCGGCTCACGGGCCGCAGCGACGAGCAGGTCGCGCTCGTGGAGGCCTACGTCCGCGAGCAGGGCATGTGGCACGACCCGTCCGCCCCGGGCTACGTCGAGCCCCAGTACTCCGAGTACCTCGAGCTCGACCTCGGCACCGTCGTGCCGTCCATCGCCGGGCCCAAGCGCCCGCAGGACCGCATCTCGCTCAGCGACGCCAAGTCCCAGTTCGACAAGGACATCTCGAACTACCGCTCGGGCGACGCGAAGTCCGCGACGTACACGGCCGAGGACGGCCGGGACGTGGAGCTGAGCGACGGCGACGTCGTCATCGCGTCCATCACGAGTTGCACCAACACCTCGAACCCTTCCGTCATGCTCGCCGCGGCGCTCCTCGCCCGCAACGCGAACGCGCGCGGCCTCAAGGTCAAGCCGTGGGTGAAGACCTCGATGGCGCCCGGCTCCAAGGTCGTCACCGACTACTACGAGAAGGCCGGGCTCTGGCCGGACCTCGAGGCCCTCGGCTACCACCTCGTCGGCTACGGGTGCACCACCTGCATCGGCAACTCCGGCCCGCTGCCCGCCCCCGTGAGCGCGGCCGTGAACGAGAACGACCTCACCGTCGTCTCCGTGCTGAGCGGCAACCGCAACTTCGAGGGCCGGATCAACCCCGACGTGAAGATGAACTACCTCGCGTCCCCGCCGCTCGTGATCGCCTACGCGCTCGCGGGCACCATGGACTTCGACTTCGACACGCAGTCCCTGGGACTGGACGCGGAGGGCCGGGAGGTGTTCCTGAGGGACATCTGGCCGAGCCCCACGGAGGTCGAGGCCGTCGTCGGCTCGTCGATCAACCGCGGCATGTTCGTCAAGGACTACGCGGACGTCTTCCACGGCGACGAGCGCTGGACCGGCCTCCCCACGCCCCAGGGCGACACGTTCACGTGGGACGGCGACTCGACGTACGTGCGCAAGCCCCCGTTCTTCGACGGCATGGGCGCCGAGCCCGCCCCGGTCGAGCCCATCGAGGGCGCCCGCGTGCTCGCGCTCCTCGGCGACTCCGTGACCACGGACCACATCTCCCCGGCCGGCTCCATCAAGCTCGACAGCCCCGCCGGGAAGTACCTGACGGCCCACGGCGTCGCCAAGGCGGACTTCAACTCGTACGGCAGCCGACGCGGCAACCACGAGGTGATGATCCGCGGCACGTTCGCGAACATCCGCCTCAAGAACCTTCTCCTGGCCGACGACGAGGGGAACGTCGTCGAGGGCGGCTTCACCCGGAACCTCCTCACCGGCGAGCAGCAGACGATCTTCGACGCCGCCGAGGCGTACGCGGCGGCGGGCATCCCGCTCGTGGTGCTCGCGGGCAAGGAGTACGGCACCGGGTCGAGCCGCGACTGGGCGGCGAAGGGCACGCGCCTGCTGGGCGTCCGCGCGGTGATCGCGGAGTCCTTCGAGCGCATCCACCGGTCCAACCTCATCGGCATGGGCGTGCTGCCGCTTCAGTACCCCGAGGGCGAGAACGCCGCGTCGCTCGGCCTCGACGGTACGGAGACGTTCAGCATCGGCGACGTGGACGCGCTGGGTCGCGGCGAGCGCCTCCCGGACGTCCCGGTGACCGCGGTCAAGGCCGACGGGAGCGTCGTGGAGTTCCGGGCCGTTGTCCGAATAGACACGCCCGGCGAGGCGCAGTACTACCGCCACGGCGGGATCCTGCAATACGTGCTGAGGAGCCTCGCGAGCGCGTAGCGTGGCTCGGACGCGGCGCGGACGCGCCGTAGAGTTGAGTACCCGTCCCAAGGGAAACGAGGCTGCGGTGCTGGAGTCGATCGGGTCGCCGAAGGACCTCGCGTCCCTCGACTACGCGCAGCTTCGCGACCTCGCCCAGGAGATCCGCGACTACCTCGTCGACAGCGTCTCGAAGACGGGCGGCCACCTCGGCCCCAACCTCGGCGTCGTCGAACTGACCCTCGCGCTCCACCGCGTCTTCGACTCGCCGAGCGACTCCCTGGTCTTCGACACCGGCCACCAGAGCTACGTCCACAAGCTGCTGACCGGCCGAGGCGACTTTACGAGCCTCCGCAAACGCGGCGGCCTGGCCGGCTACCCGAGCCGAGCGGAGTCCGAACACGACATCGTGGAGAATTCCCACGCGTCGACGGCGCTGTCGTGGGCGGCGGGGATCGCCCGCGCGAACACGCTGCGCGGCCGGGGCGACCGGACCGTCGTCGCGGTGATCGGCGACGGCGCGCTCACCGGCGGCATGGCGTGGGAGGCGCTCAACCAACTGGCGGAGAGCAACGACCACGTCGTGATCGTCGTCAACGATAACGGCCGTTCCTACGCCCCGACCATGGGCGGTCTTGCGCGCAAGCTCGACGACATCCGCACCAACCCCCGCTACGAGGCCATGCTCGACTGGGGCGAGCGCACCCTCCGCAAGCGCGGCCCCCTCGGCCGCGGCGCGTTCTGGACCATCAAGCGCTTCAAGCGGGGGCTGCGCGACGTCCTCACCGCCCAGAGCCTGTTCAGCGACCTCGGCATCAAGTACGTCGGCCCGGTGGACGGGCACGACCAACGCCACCTCGAGCACGCGCTGGAGCACGCCCGCGACTTCGGCGCCCCCGTGATCGTGCACGTCCTCACCGAGAAGGGCCGCGGCTACCACCCGGCGGAGAACCACCAGGAGGACAAGCTCCACGCGGTGGGGAAGATCCACCCGGAGACGGGGCTGCCGATCGAGCCGTCGCGCTTCGGCTGGACGGCGGTGTTCGCGGACGAGATCCTGCGCGCCGCCCGCGAGCGCGAGGACATCGTCGCGATCACGGCCGCCATGCAGGCGCCCGTGGGGCTCCAGCCGCTCGCGGAGGAGATGCCCGAACGCGTGATCGACGTCGGCATCGCCGAGCAACACGCGGTGACCGCGGCCGCCGGCCTCGCGTTCGCGGGGATGCATCCGGTGGTCGCCGTCTACTCGACGTTCCTCAACCGCGCCTTCGACCAGGTCCTCATGGACGTCGCGCTCCACAAGGCGGGCGTCACGCTGATGCTCGACCGGTCCGGGATCACGGGGGATGACGGCCCAAGCCACAACGGCATGTGGGACATGGCGTTGCTGCGCTCCGTCCCCGGAATCCGCATCGCGGCGCCGCGCGACGAGGCGACGCTCCGGGCGGCGTTCCGCGAGGCCATCCAGGTGTCCGACGCCCCCACCGTGATCCGGTACCCGAAGGGCGCGCTCAGCGACCCGCTCCCCGCGCTCGAACGCCGAGGACGCGCGCTCGCCAAGGGCGGCGTCGACATCCTCGCCGAACACGGCGCCGACCCGCGCGCGGTGGTGCTCGGCATCGGCTCGATGGCCTCGACGGCGATCGACGTGGCGGGCAAGATCGCGGCCGAGGGGATCGCGACCCGCGCGGCCTCCGCGACGTGGGTCCTCCCGGCCCCGGCGGGCCTCGGCGACGTCATTCGCGGCGCCGACGTGGTGGTCACCATCGAGGACGGCCTGGTCGACGGGGGAGTGGGCGAGGCGTGGGCGGACGCGGCGCGGGCGACGGGAAACACGGCCACGTGGCTACACCGGGGCGTCCCGAGGGCCTTCCTCGAGCACGCCTCCCGCGCGCAGGTGATCGAGTCCGTCGGGCTCGAGGCCGACGCGATCGCCCAGACGACCCTCGGCGCGCTCACCCGCTAGCGCCCCGCCTGCGCCCCGGGCACGCGTCCGCGAGGGTCCCCCCGAACCTACGGTTCCGTAAGGTACGCTGGGGTAACCCACGGAGAGGCCCCGACATGGTGGCAGCCACGCTCAACACCTTTCGCCGCGGACCTCTCCCGAGGGTCATCCAAGGGGGAATGGGGTTCGCGGTCTCGTCGTGGCGCCTCGCGTCCGAGGTCTCGCGCGCCGGCCAACTCGGCGTCGTCTCCGGAACCGGGCTCGACGTCGTCCTCGCCCGTCGGCTCCAGGACGGGGACAAGGACGGAGCGGTCCGCCGCGCCCTCGAGGCGTTTCCCGTCCCCGCCGTCGCGCGTCGCATCCGGGATCGCTACTTCGTCTCCGGGGGCCGCGAACCCGGCACCCCCTACGCGCCGGTGCCGCGCCTGGCGATCCGCCCCTCGCAGCGCGCCCAGGAACTCGCCGTCGTCGGCAACTTCGTGGAGGTATGGCTCGCCAAGGAGGGCCACGACGGCGCCGTCGGCGTGAACTACCTCGAGAAGATGCAGCTCGCGACCCCCGCCGCCGCGTACGGCAGCATGCTGGCGGGCGTCGACTACGTGCTCATGGGCGCCGGGATCCCGCGCAACATCCCGAGCCTCCTCAACGACCTCGCCGAGCACCGCGCCACCGAATTCCCCATCGATGTCACGGGCGCCGCCGCCGGCGACTTCGCCATGAGCTTCGACCCCAAGGCCATCGTGGGCGAGGCGCCCGACCCCGTCGCCCGCCCCGCGTTTCTCGCGATCGTGTCCGCGCACATCCTCGCGATGTACCTCGCGAAGGACGAGCACGCGCGCCCGGATGGCTTCGTGGTCGAGGGCCCGACCGCGGGCGGCCACAACGCGCCGCCGCGCGGCAAACTCGTGCTGTCGGACGACGGCCAGCCGGTCTTCGGGCCGAGGGACGACGCCGACGTCGCCCAGGTCGCGGCGTGCGGGCTGCCGTTCTGGCTCGCCGGGGGGCGCGGTACGCCCGAGGGCCTCGTCGGCGCCGAGGAGGAGGGCGCCGCGGGGATCCAGGTGGGCACCCTGTTCGCGCTGAGCGACGACTCGGGGCTCGATCCCGCCATCCGGGCGGAGCTCGTCGCCGAGGCCGCCGCGGGGACGATGGACGTGCGAACCGATCGGCTCGCGTCGCCCACAGGGTTCCCCTTCAAGGTCGCGGCGGTCGACGGCAGCCTCTCCGACTCCGAGACGGCCGCGGAACGGCCGCGCCTGTGCGACATCGGCTTCCTCGGAACCCCGTACCGCGTGCGCGAGGGCCGGGTCGGCTACCGCTGCCCGGCGGAGCCCGAGACCGTCTTCCAGCGCAAGGGCGGAACCGCCGAGGAGACCGTCGGCCGCATCTGCCTGTGCAACGCGCTCACCGCCAACGTCGGGCTCGGGCAGACGCGCGAGGATGGGTACGAGGAGAAGCCACTCGTCACGCTCGGCACGGACGTCGAGGGGTGCGGTCGGCTGGCGAAACTCTTCCCGGGGGGCTGGTCCGCGCGTCAGGCGCTGGCGTGGCTCCTCGACACGCTGCCGACGCCCCGCGTCTCGGCGGGCCTCGCCTAACCCGCGTCCGTCGCCTTCGCGTCCGCCTCGGCCGCGGCTTCGACCTCAGTGAACGTCGCCGCGAGCCGCGACGCGACCAGATCGATCTGCCACGGGCGCGCCGCACGCTCGCGCAGCCGCTCGACGATCTCCTGCGCGCCGCCCCCCGCGTAGTCCCAGCAGACGCGGCGGAGCGCGTCCGGCTGGAGCAGGTTCTCCGCGGGCATCTCGTGCTCCTCGACGAGCGTCGCGATCAGCTTCTTCGCCGCGTCGAGTCGCGCGGCCGCCTCCGGTCGCTTGTCCGCCCAGGATCGGGGCTGCGGGGGGCCGTCGCTTCGAGGCCCGCGGATCTGCGGCAGCGCGGACTCCGGCAACGCCATCGCCTCGGCGATAGGGCCGTACCACCGCGCGGCCCGACGACGCGTGCCGCGCGTCTGCCACTCGGGAAGCGCCGTGAGGGCCTCGAGAGACGTGGGCTTGGCCTTCGCGGCGGCGACGATCGCCAGGTCGCGGAGCACTCGCCCGGGGGCGACGTCGCGGTCCTCGGACTCGGCGTCCCGCGCCTCCCAGAGGGCCTTGACGATCGCCTGGCCGCGGCGGTCCCGCACGTGGTGCGATCCCGACGTCCGCCGCCACGGGTCCACCCGAGGCGGCGGCGCGGTCGCCACGCGAACCGCCTCGAACTCCTGTCGCGCCCACTCGAGCTTCCCCGCGTCCTCGAGGTGCTTCTCCATGCCGTCGCGGACGTCGAGCAGGATCTCGACGTCGAGCGCCGCGTAGTTCAGCCACGACTCGGGCAGAGGGCGCTCCGACCAGTCCTGCGCCGAGTGCTCCTTCGCCAGCGCGAGCCCGAGTTCGCGCTCGACGACGGCCGCGAGGCCCACCTTGGGCCACCCGAGCAGGCGGGCGGCGAGCTCGGTGTCGAAGACCGAGGCGGGTTCCATGCCGAGGTCGCGGAGGCCGGGAAGGTCCTGGCTCGCGGCGTGGAGCACCCACTCCGCGTCGCCCAAGGCCCGGGACAGGCCCGAGAGGTCCGAGAGCGCCGCGGTGTCGACCAGAGCGATACCCGCGCCCCGGCGCTTGAACTGCGCGAGGTACGCCCGCTGCCCGTACCGGAAGCCGGAGGCGCGCTCGGCGTCCACGGCGACCGGCCCGTCGGCGGCCGCCATGCGGCGCTCGACCTCGCGGAGCGCCTCGGGCGTGTCGACCAGCGGCGGGACGCCGCCTTCGGGGGCGAGGAGCGGAGTGATGGTTCGTTGGTCGACCGCGACGTCGGAGGGGCCGTCTCCGACCGGGCTCACGTGCTCTTCCCCGGGAGCATGGTCACGCCGTCCGGTAGCGGCGGAACGCCGGCGCAGGCGGCCATGAGGTCCGCCCACGCGCTGAGGTGCGGCGCCATGTCCGAGTCGAGCGGCGTCCACGAGACGCGGACCTCCACGCGCACGGAGTCCTCCCGGTCCGCGATCGCCCCGAAGGTCCGGTCGGTGACCTTGGTGACGGCGCCGCCGAGCGCGAGGTGGGGAAGGTCGGCGAGCGCATCCGAGATCCACGACCACGCGACCTCGGCCCACAGGTCGTCGGAGCCGACCTCGAGGTCGGCCGTGGCCTTGACCAGGGCGACGACGCGCAGCGTCCCCTCCCAGGCGTCCTGACCTCCGGGGTCGTGCAAGACGACGAAGCGGCCGGAGCCCTCGACCCCCGGGTGGCCGACGATCTCGCCGTTGATCGCGACGGCGAACGGAGCGATGCGGCCCGGCGCGGGGGCCTCGACCGTCCGCACGTCCGAGCGGATACGGGCGTCCGCGATACTCCGCAGGACGTGTTGGAAATCCTGCGGCGCGTCACTGAACGTCGCGCTCACGTTTCGAGCCTACGGTCCGAGCCGACTCCGCCACCGCTCCGCCACGCGGGCGCCGGGGAGCATCTAGGCTGAGAGTGATACCTCGAACCGAAGGAGGGCGCATGGCACGCGCGCAGATCGGAGTGACGGGGCTCGGCGTCATGGGACGCAATATCGCCCGGAACTTCGCCCGCAACGGCTACACCGTCGCGGTCCACAACCGAAGCGTCGAACGGATGCACGCGCTCATCGACGAGCACGGAGACGAGGGCGACTTCATCGGATGCGCGACGGATCAGGACTTCGTCGACGCGCTCGCCAAGCCCCGTACGGTGGTGGTGATGGTCCCCGCGGGCGGACCGACCGACGCGGTCATCGACGCGCTCGTGCCGCTGCTCGAACCCGGCGACATCGTCGTCGACGCGGGCAACGCTCGCTACACGGACACGCGCCGTCGCGAGGCGACGCTCGCGGCGAAGGGTTTGCACTTCGTGGGCGCTGGGGTCTCGGGGGGCGAGGAGGGCGCGCTCAACGGCCCGTCGATCATGCCCGGCGGCTCCGCGGAGTCCTACGCGACGCTCGGGCCGATCCTCGAGAAGATCTCGGCGCACGTCGACGGCGTTCCCTGCTGCGTCCACGTGGGCCCGGACGGCGCCGGACACTTCGTCAAGATGGTCCACAACGGCATCGAGTACGCGGACATGCAGCTGATCGCGGAGGCGTACGACCTGCTCCGGGTCGGGCTGAAGCTCGAGCCCTCCGCGATCGGGGACATCTTCGCCGAGTGGAACAAGGGCGACCTCGAGTCGTTCCTCATCGAGATCACCGCCGAGGTTCTCCACCACGTCGACGCCGCGACGGGGCGGCCGTTCGTCGACGTCGTGCTCGACGAAGCCGCACAGAAGGGGACGGGCCGGTGGACCGTCCAAAGCGCGCTCGACCTCGGAGTCCCCGTCACAGGCATCGCGGAGGCGACGTTCGCCCGGGCGATCTCCGCGGGCCGCGCGCAGCGCGACGCCGCCCGCGCCGCGCTCACGTCGGGGGCGCAGCCGCTCGACGTCGCCGACCGGGACGCGTTCGTCGAGGATGTTCGCCTGGCGCTGTACGCCTCGAAGGTCGTCGCGTACGCGCAGGGATTCGACCAAATCCAAGCCGCGTCGAACGAGTACGGCTGGGGGATCGACCGGGGTGCGATGGCTCGCATCTGGCGCGGCGGGTGCATCATCCGGGCGCGCTTCCTCGACCGGATCACCGAGGCGTTCGAACGCGACGGGTCGCTCGTCACCTTGCTTGCCGACCCGTACTTCGCGGGAGAGGTGGCGCGGGGGGTGGCCGCGTGGCGGCGCGTCGTCGCGACCGCCGCGACGGCCGGGGTGCCGGTCCCGGCCTTCGGGTCGTCGCTCGCCTATCACGACTCGCTTCTCGCGGATCGCCTTCCCGCCGCGCTCGTCCAAGGGCAGCGCGACTTCTTCGGCGCGCACACGTACCGGCGGGTCGACAAGGAGGGGTCCTTCCACACGATGTGGGGCGAGGACCGGCGCGAGGTCGACGCCTAGCGAACCCAGCGCTCCATCGTGTACTCGCCCGACGCGAGGCGGTGCGCGAGCCGCATCGACGCGGGCACGTCCGGGACGGTCCCGCCCCCCGGGCTCCCCGCGACGGGGCTCACCGTGAGGCAGTAGTCGTCGACGAGACCCGCGTCCAGGAGGGCCGCCGCGACGGTCGGGCCGCCCTCGCACAGGATCTTTCCGAGCCCGCGGTCACGCAACTCCTCGACGCCGGCGGCGAGGTCGAGCACGTGCTCGCCTGCCGGGACGATCGACGGCCCCCACGCGTCGGCGAGCGCCGCGTACGCCGGGGAATGCCGCGTCGTCAACAGGAGGGCGTCTCCGGGCCCGAGGCCGTCGGGCAGATCGCCCGTGAAGGTCGCGATCACGAGCGCGGGCGCCGCGGCGAGCCCGACCGCGACGCGCTCGCCGGCCATCGCGGTGGGCAGGCGGATCGGGCCGTACCGCTCCACCCTGGCGGTTCGGCCGCCGACGAGGACGGCGTCCGCCTGCGCCCGGAGGGCGCGCAGCACGCGCAGGTCCGCGACGCCCCCGAGCCCGCGCGACGATCCGTCGTGGGCGACGGCCGCCCCGTCGGTTCCCGCGATCATGCCGAGGCGGACGACCCCGCGGGGGTGCGGGTAGAGGCGGCGGAGCTCGTGCTCGGCGTCGTCGGTCGGGATGTGTCCGTGGGTCGGCGCGACCTGATCGAGGGGGGCGTCGTCGTCGCGGCGGGGCACGGTCGCCTAGGCGGGCGCCTCGGGCGCCGCCGGGTCGAGGGACGCGATGCGGGCGCGTTCGGCGTCGACGTCGAACGTGGCGGCCGGCCAGTGGAGGCCGAGGCCTTCCATGGTGGACGCGAGGAGTTCGGTCACCGCGAGACGCGCGAACCACTTGTTGTCCGCGGGGATCGCGTACCATGGCGCCTCGGGAGGCGAGCAGCGGTCGAACATCGCCTGGTAGGCGGCCCGGTACTCGTTCCACAGGCCGCGCTCGTCGAGGTCCTTGGGGTTGTACTTCCAGTACTTGCCCTCCTCGTCGAGCCGCGCCTCCAGCCTGCGCAGCTGCTCCTCGGGCGAGATGACGAGCGCGACCTTCACCACCGTCGTCCCGGCGGCCGCGAGCTCTGCCTCGAAGGCGTTGAGCTCGTCGTAGTGCTTCTCCCACCGCTCGCGCGGCACCAGGTTGTGCACGCGGACCACGAGCACCTGCTCATAGTGCGAACGGTCGAAGACGCCGATGCGCCCGGGTCCGGGGAGGGCGTTGCGGATGCGCCACAGGTAGTGGTGCTTCTTCTCCTCCTCGGTGGGCACGCCGAAGCTCGTGATCCGCACGCCGAGGGGGTTCACCAGGCCGACGACGTGGGAGACGATGCCGTCCTTGCCCGCGGCGTCCATGCCCTGGAGCACCAGGAGGACGTTGCGCGCGTCGCCCTCCTTGCCCGCGGCGTAGAGCTGCTCCTGGAGGCGGGCGAGGTCCTCGCCCCGGCGCGCCATCTCCTCGACGGCGTCGTGTTCGCCCCCATGCCATCCGGGGCTCGACGAGGGGTCGAGGTCGTCGAGCGTGAATCCCGGTCCGACGAGAAGCTTGTCCGACGGAGGGTGCCGCCAGCCGTCGTTCTTCGACATCTGTTACTCCTTCGAGGCGTCGACGAGGATCAGGCTATCCGGAGCGAGGACCGCCTGGGAACGGACGACGGCGACCTCGCCGAAGCTGGCGAGCGGCGTCGGCGCGGTGACCTCCACCGAGTGGGGGGACAGGTTCGCGTGCATGCGGACCGGGCCGTGGAGCACGGCGACGCGCGGGGCCGTCTCCTCGAACCCCGCGGGGTGCGCCTCCCACGCCCCGTCGCGCCGAAGGAGGGCGCGCGCCCCGACGAGCGTCGAGAACCAGTGCCGCAGCGCGTCGTGCGGGTAGCCCGTCGCCGCCGCCGGGTCGAGGATGCTGGAGCGGAACGTCTCCGGCGCCTGCGGATCCGGCACCGTCACCGGCCGCCCGTACACCTCGTCCCACCCGTGCCCGGAGAACTCCTCCGTCCGACCCTTGCGCACCGCCGCCGCGAGCGTCGGGTCCTGATAGTCGGTGAAGAAGACCCACGGGCGGGTCTCGCCGTACTCCTCGCCCATGAAGATCAGGGGGGTGAAGGGGGAGAGCAGCACGAACGCGAGCGATGCCGCCTGGGCGCCGGGGGAGAGGGTCGCCGACGGGCGGTCGCCGACGGCGCGGTTGCCCACCTGGTCGTGGTTGGAGGCGCACACGACGAAGTCGCGGCGGTCCCGGTCGGGGGCGACGGGCCGGCCCCAGTCCTTGCCGCGGAAGGGCGAGAAGGTGCCGTCGTGCCAGAACGCCTTCCGGTAGACCTTGTCGAGGCATTCCGGGGAGCCGAAGTCCACGTAGTACCCCTGCCGTTCGCCGGTGAGGTAGGCGTGGACGGCGTGGTGGAGGTCGTCGTCCCATTGGGCGGTCATGCCGCGCCCGCCCGCCGCGGTCGGGGTGACCATCGCGTCGTCG
Source organism: uncultured Actinomycetota bacterium (assembly GCA_963823015.1). Taxonomy (GTDB): domain Bacteria; phylum Actinomycetota; class Actinomycetes; order Actinomycetales; family Demequinaceae; genus JAFGBM01. Next base: position 657,831 of record CAWGJW010000004.1, read on the forward strand.
TTGAGGTCGGACTCGGCGACGAGCGACAACGGCCGGCCGACCTCCCGGGCGAGCGCCGCGACCTCGTCGGAGAGCTGCGCGAGGAAGTGGCGCGGGGAGTGGTCGTGGAGCTCGTGGACGGCGTCGAGGCGGAGCGCGTCGACGTGGAAGTCGCGGAGCCACCGGAGGGCGTTATCCGCGAGGTAGCGGCGCACCTCCGTCGAACCCTCTTGGTCCAGGTTGACGGCCCACCCCCACGGGGTCTCGTAGGCGTCCGTGAAGTAGGGGCCGAACGGGGCGAGGTAGTTCCCGTCCGGTCCCATGTGGTTGTAGACGACGTCGAGGCAGACGCCGACGCCCGCGCGATGGGCGGCGTCGACGAAGCGTTGGAGCGCCTCCGGGCCGCCGTACGCCTCGTGGACCGCGAAGATCGACACGCCGTCGTACCCCCATCCGCGACGGCCGGGGACGGGGGCGACGGGCATGAGTTCGACCATCTCGATGCCGATCGCCTCCAGGTGCGGCAGGCGGGCGGCGGCGGCGTCGAGCGTCCCCTCGGGCGTGAACGTCCCGACGTGGAGCTCGTACGTGAGCGCGCCGCGGGCGTCGCGGCCGCCCCACGCGTCGTCCGTCCACGCGAAGGCGTCGGCGGCGACGACGCGGGAGGGTCCGTGGACGCCCGAGGGAAGGGCGGCGCCGCGCGGGTCGGGGAAGGGCCCCGCGTCGTCGACGAGGAAGGCGTAGTCCGTGCCGGGCGCGAGATCGGGGCCGTCCCACCAGCCGGGGCGCGACTCGCCGTCCGACCAGTCGTCGTCGCGGCGCGTCATGGCGACGTCGCGGCCCCCGGTGCGGCAGGCGACGGACGACGCCTCGGGCGCCCAGACGCTCGCGCGCACGCCTAGTCCCGCTCCAGGAGCGCGACGGGCAGCGAGGCGAGGAGGTCGGCGAGCGGGGTCGCGCCGCCCGGGTGTTCCGCGCCGGTCAGGGTGTCGCGCCATGAGCCGTCGGGCAGTTGCACGGTCGCCTCCGCCCAGCCGCCGAGGCGGGCGAGCTCGCGGGCGGCCCGGGTCGCGAGGGTGACGGTACGCGGCTCGCATCGGGCGGTCCGCGCGAACACGATGGCGTGGCCGGAGGAGGATGCGAGGGGCTGGTAGCCGGCGGAGGCGCCGATGAACGCCTCCGGGTGGGCACGGCGGAGGCGGAGGGCCTGGGCGGTCACCCAGGTCTTCTCCTCGGAGAGCGTGCGGGGCCGCGCGCCGCCGTCGAGCCGCGCGAGCGTCGCGGCGAGGGCGTCGAAGTCGACGGGGCGCCGGTTGTCGGGGTCGACGAGGTTTGCGGCGAGGGCTTCGGTGCCTTGGTAGACGTCCGCGACGCCGGGAATGGTCAGCTGGAGCGCCTTCGCGCCGAGAACGGTCGCGCGGAGCGAGTCTTCGCTGTGTTCGCGCAGCTCCTCGAGGGCGGCGAGAACGGCGGGGTCCCGGAGGGTGAGGTCCGCGAATCCGAGGACGGCGTGCTCGTAGCGGTCGTTGACGGACGTCCACCGGGTGTGCGTCTTCGCCTCGCGCATCGCCTTGACCAGGTAGTCGCTTAGGCGGTCCCATGCGAGGGGTCCGGCGTCGCCGAACGTGCCCCACGCCGTCTGCCACCAGAGGTTCTCCATGCGCCCGTCGAGCTCCGGCGGGCGGTACGGCTCGGAGGCCGCGCGCATGCGCTCCACCGCCTCGTCCCACTCCGCCCCGTACTCGCTGAGGACCCCGAGCCGGGCCCGGACGTCCTCGCTTCTCTTGGAGTCGTGGGTCGAGAGGCCGGTCATGGCGTGGGGGAAGGTGGACTGCTGGTCCGCCGCCCAGGCGTGGAAGGTCGCGGGGGGAAGGGCGAAGCGCGCGGCGGGGGAGCCCACCTCGGTCAGCGCCATCAGGTGGGTCCAGCGGTAGTAGGCGGTGTCCTCCACGCCCTTGGCCATGACGGCGCCGCAGGCCTGCTGGAAGCGGGTGACGAGCTCGCGGCGGGCGGCCTCGTCGGTGCGGCCGGCGCTGCCGACCTCGAGGCCCTTGAGGAGGTCGACGACGACTTCGAGGGTTTCGTGGCGTTCGGGGTCGAGGACGGCACGGGCGCGTTCGGCGGCGGCGTCGATCGCCTCGAGGGAGTCCGGCTGGTTCGGGGCGCCCGGGACCACGTAGGCGCGGTAGCGCCCGAACGACGTCAGCATGGCGCGGAGGCAGTCGTAGAGGGCGCGCCAGGTGTGGTCGCGGAGGCGGACGTCGGCGGTGCAGACGGCGTGGGCGAGGGTCGCGAGGCGGTGCACCTCGCTGGAGAGGGAATCCTTGACGATCTCGCGCTTCGCCTGGTCGATCACGGCGGTGAGGCCGCCCATGGCGTCGCCCGCGACGCGGTGCATCGTGCCGGCGAGGGGGGCGGAACCGGAGGGGTCCCGGAGCAGGGCGCCGACGCGCCAGGCCGCGTCGTATCCGGTGGTCCCGGCCGCCTTCCAGGTCGCGGGGAGGCGTTCCTCGTCCTCGAGGATCTTCTCGACGACGATCCAGGCGTCGTTCGTGGCCTCGGCCAGGCGGGATAGGTACCCGTCCGGGTCGGCGAGGCCGTCGGGGTGGTCGATGCGGAGGCCGTCGAGGGTTCCGTCGCGCACGAAATCGATCATGAGGCGGTGCGTCGCGTCGAAGACCTCGGGGTCCTCGACGCGGAGCGCGACGAGCGAGCCGACGTCGAAGAAGCGCCGGTAGTTCAGCTCCTCGTTGGCGACGCGCCAGTAGGCGAGGCGGTAGTGCTGCTCGGTGACGAGCGAGTCGAGGGGCAGCGACTCGGTGCCGGGGCGGACGGGGAAGACGTGGTCGTAGTACCGGAGGACGGGGACCTCGCCGCGGTCCTCGAAGCCGGGGACGGTCATGGTGTCGAGGGTGAATTCGCCGGCGGCGAGGACGGTGCCGATGCGCTGGCCTAGGACGGGCATGAGCACGGGGTCGCCGCTCGCCCAGTCGACGTCGAACCAGTGGGAGAACGGGGAGTCCGCGCCCTCGGAGAGCACGGACCAGAGGGCGCGGTTGTGGTAGACGGGGGTGGGGACGGCCATGTGGTTGGGGACGAGGTCCGCGACGAGGCCCATGTCGCGCTGGTGGGCGGCCTCCGCCAGGGCGCGGAGTCCGTCCTCGCCGCCGAGGATGGGGGAGACGTGGCCGTGGTCGACGACGTCGTAGAAGTGGGTGGAGCCGGGGGCGGCGCGGAGGATGGGGGAGAGGTAGAGGTGCGTGACGCCGAGCGAGGCGAGGTAGTCGAGGCGGGCGGAGGCGTCGGCGAAGGTGAAGTCGGCGTTGAGCTGCAGGCGGTAGGTCGAGACGGGGACCGGGGCGTCGGGGCGGTGGCCGAGCCTGTGGGGTCCCCCGTGTGTGGCCTCGCCGGTTTCTCCTGCGCCTGCCATGTCTGCCATTGTGCCAGGGGCCGGGTTCGGGTGGGTTTCCGGTGCGCCCCGCGCCGCTGTGCCCGCGCGCACCGTTCTACCGCGTCGCTTCTTCCTCGCGCCTCTTCCCCGCGCTTCTTCCCCGCGCTTCTTCCCCGCGCTTCTTCCCCGCGCTTCTTCCCCGCGCCTCTACCCCTAGGCCGCGAGGTCGTAGCGTTGTCGTCCGCCGAGGCGCGGGGTGCGCGAGGCGTCGACACCCCGTGGCGGGATGAAGTGCACCCCGCTCGCCGGTCCAACGCCGCCCCCCACGTCGATCTCCCATCCGTCGCGGTGCAGGCGATGGTGGCATCGGGCGCACAGCAGCACTCCGTTGCTCAGGTTGGTGGGTCCGGCGTCTCGTTCCCACCAGCGAATATGGTGGGCCTCGCACCACGAGGGTGGCGCGTTGCACCACGCACACCCGCCGTCGCGTTCCACGAGCGCGAGGCGTTGCGCGGGGGTGAACAGCCGGCGCGCCCGCCCCCAGTCGAGGACCTCCGACGTGCCGCCGAGGACGGCGGGCACCACTTCCGCGTCCGCCGCCGCCTGACGCAACGCTTCGACGCTCACCGGCTGCGGCATGCCGTCGATGGTGCCGACGCCGAGCCCGGATTCGAGCTCCGTGCGCGTCATCCGCACCACGACCGTGGTCTTCACCCCACTGGTGGCGGCCGTGCAGTCGAGCGCATGGCGGCACAGGTCCGTGAGGAGGTCCGCACGCATCTGCCACGGGGTGCGCGTGTCCGAGTCGGGGTCGTCGCGCCGCTGGCGCATCGCGAACCGCACCCCCGCGTCCAACACGGCTCGCACCGGTGCCGCGGCCAGGGGCGTGAGCCTTGCCGTGAGCGTCACCATGCCGTCGGCGTCGTCGCGCAGCGTAACGGTGCGAGCCTCGTGCTGGCGTTCCTCGCGTTCCTCCCACGCACCCGGGTCCGCGAACGCTTGCGCCTGCCACACCAGCTTGCGGACCTTGTGCAGCGGCAATCCGGGCGCCTTCGCCAGCGCCTTCGCGAAGAGGCCGCGCGTCCGTTCCGTATCCGGGAGGTCCACCAGCGCGTCGGTGAGCAGCGCAGCGACTTCGACGCTCACGCGCCCCTCGCGTACCGCCGAGGCGAGGTCGCCCCGGAACTCGGCCAACGGCGTCGTGGGCGCGATCGCGCGAACCTCTCCGGGGGCGTCGCCGTCGGCGAGGAGCCCTCCCGTCGCGACGAGCCGCTGGGCCTCCGCGACGCTTCCCCCGGTCGCGTGCGCCACCATCTCCGCCGCGGAGCGAAAGCCTTGCCGGGCCGCGAGACCCGCCCCGGCGTCGTCCGATTGAGAGCGTCGGTGAATCTCGGCGGCGACCTGCGCCATCAGCACGTCCGCGTCGCGCCGCGCCTGTGCGATGTCGCGGGACAGCGCGAGCAGCTCCGACGCGGGCAGCCCGGTCACGTCCGCGCCGTCGCGCGCGAACACGGCCGCGGTGGCCGCGCGCAACGCCTGGGTGCGGAACGTCATGACAACAGTCAAGCAGGGGGGTCTGACACGGATATCCCGAATGCCCGAATTGGTGGATCGGGGCGTTTCGGAGAGTCCTGGGGACATCGGACCTGCGCAGCGCGGACGGGCGCGACGCACGTGGGCTTGCCGATGTACGTCACGCCCCGGAGCGCCGCCTACGAGGCTTCGATGCTCGCAAGCACCTCGGCTCCCGATGGAACGACGACAGCGTCGGCTTTCGGGCCATCGGGAAGTTAGGCCCGATCTTCGGCGCTTATAACGATCGGGGCGGAGCCCATCGGCAGGAAGGTGAGGCGAGCTCGCGCCGCCACGCCGAACGCTACGTTCCACGCCTCAATCCCGGAGACGTGGTTGACCATGAACCCTCCTCAAGGAGATCGGGGTCCGCGTTCGCCCCGTCGCACCACCCCGGCCCCGGCGCACCCGTCGGCGCTACGGAAACTCCGCCCGGTCCGGGAAGATGTCGTACTTGCCGCCTTCGCGGCACTCGGGCGAGACGTAGTCGCTCTGGAGATGCGGGTAGGTGTCCTCGAAGTAGCGGCGCTGCAACTCCCGCGCCTCGGTCTCCGTCGCCCCGAGCTCCTCCGCGACGAGGTAGTTGAGTTGCACCGCCCGGCATTCCGCGACGGCCTCCGAGCGGATGCCGTTGATGTGTTGCGACTCGTGCGCGACGACGTGCACCGCGATGATCTCGTCCTCCGTCGGGTTCGCCTGGCCGCCGTGGGCGTAGTTCCACAGGCTGTGGCACACGTTCCGCCGCAGGTGGGCGACGTGGGACCCGTCGTAGTAGACGTAGCCCTGGTACTGGTGGATGTTGAAGAGCTCCTCGGTGAAGCGCTCGCAGTCGGCGCGGAGGCCGGGGACGTCGGACAGAACGCCGAGCGCCCGGGTCGCGAGCTGCTGGCGCTGGTGGTGCGCCACCTCGAAGGACCACGCCACGGTCGCCGTGACGACGAGTACGCCCGCCATCACCGCGCGAAGGCCGCGATCGTCGGGATCGTGACGCCGGACGACCGCGCGGAAGACGGCGACGCACGCCCACGCCCCAAGCCCGGTCGCGACGACGGTCAGCACGCCGATGTCCATAGGACGTCACCTTGTCACATCCGGCGTCTCGGGTGGAGACGGGAGGTTCGGGCGACGGCGGGGTCGGGGACGCGCTTCGCGCCGCGGGATACCCTGCCCCCATGGCCCCGGAGCAGTTCGACGTCCTCGACTGGCGACGCCGCGTCGCCGCGATCTATCGCGCCGTGCGCGCCGAGCCCGATCCCGCCGCGGCCCACGCCCACTGGGCAACAGTCCGCCGCGACCTCCTCCTGACCCACCCGGCCTCCCCGATCCCGGAAGACGCCCGCGCCGCCTTCACCGGCGGCCAGGTGGCGCCGTACGACCCGGCCTTCCGCTTCGTCGTCCCGGTGGAGGCGGAGGCAACGCCCGAACGCCGCGAGGCACAGACCGGGACAGACGGCGTCGTCCCGTACGAGCGCATCGGCCGTGTGCGCCTGGGCGGCCTCGGCACGCTCGACGTGTGGTGGCTCGCGTCGTACGGCGGAGGCGTCTTCGTCCCGATGCTCGACGCGACGAGCGGGCGCGCGACCTACGGCGGCGGGCGGTACGTCCTCGACACGACGAAGGGCGCGGACCTCGGAGGCGACGCGGGCGCCCTCGTCGTCGACCTCAACTTCGCCTACCAGCCGTCGTGCGCGTACGACGAGGCGTGGGCGTGCCCGCTGCCGGGCCCGGGCAACCGGCTCGACGCCGAGGTGCCCGTGGGGGAGTGGTACGCGCCCTAGCGGTTCCCTCCCTCAAGCGCTCGAGCGACCTCCACGCCCGCCCCCGTCCACCGCACGGCGCTCAGATCCGACACCACGACGTCGCACCCGAGCCCGAGCGCGGACGGCCCGACTCCCACGACCACCCCGGCCCCGGCGGCGAGCGCCGCCGAGACACCGTTCGCGCTGTCCTCGACGATCGCGCATCGCGCCACGTCCACGCCGAGCCGCGACGCGGCGACGAGATACGGGTCGGGCGCAGGCTTGCCCGCGGCGACGTCCTCGGACGTGACGACGACGGACGGCACGGGTATCCCGGCGGCCTCGAGCCGGGCGAGGCCAAGAGCCCGAGGGGCCGACGTCACGACGGCCCGCGCCGCGTCGGGCACGCTGGCCATGAGCCCCGCCGCCCCGGGAAGCGCCCGCGTCCGGCCCGCGCTCGCGAGCTCCAGCCCGTCGATCCGCGCCGTCGCCTCCGCGACCCGCTCCGCGGGCACGTATAGGCGCACCGTCTCGACGGATCGCCGCCCGTGGATCCCCGCGAGCAGCGGCCCCGGATCCACCCCGTACTCGCGCGCCCACTGGCGCCAGGCGTCCTCGCCCGCCGCGTTCGAGTCCACCAGCACGCCGTCGTTGTCGAACAGAATCGCGTCCGCGGCCCACGCGGCCGTCCCGGGGGTCGCGCCGCCCGCGTCGGTCATCGCCGCCCCGCTTCCCGTCGGTTCGCCCACGATTCCGAAGGGCCGCCCCCGGAAGTCCGGCGACGGCCCTCGAAATCCCGCCAAGTCTAGTGGGCGAGGCCGGGCTCGACCCGCGGCGCGGAGTCGAGACGGAAGCCTTTCACGACGAGCCACACGGCCAAGACCATCTCCTGGATGGCGAGCGGCACGTCGAACGCGGCGGCCGTGCCGGACGCGGAGTCGGCGACGTTCGCGAGCGACAGCACCACGGGCACGGCGTACGGCACGATCGCGACGAGGCCCCACCCGGAGATCCATCGCGGCACGAGGCGCGCGCGCCACAGCACGACATAGAACATGGCCGCTCCGACGAGGAAGACGACCGTGCTGACGTTCGCCGCGCCCTCGCCCGTGAACAACGCGTCGGCGACCGGACGAAGCGTCGTCCCGTCCGCCGCTGCCGCGACGTCGCGGGCCATCTCGACGAGAAGAAGCCAGCCCAGCACCATCGCCACGTACGTGACCGCCTCGAGGCCGCTGCGGAACACGACGTAGCCGCGGGCGAGCGTCGCCGAGTGCGCGCGGAGCACGGGGTACGCGACGACGGGGATCATCGCGAGCGCAAGACCCATCACCAGCACCGCGGCCGCGGCGAGCGGGATCGCCGCGGGATGGGCGTCGACGCCGCCGAGCGTCGTGGAAGCCTGGCGGACCGGGTCGATCGCGGCGACGCTGAGGATGCCGGCGACGGTGCCGACGATGTACAGGATGCCGACGGCGCGGCCGGACGCGCGAGCAGACGCGCGAGCGGAGGGGGCTTGAGTGGTCATGCCCGGATTCTCGCGGCCGCGTGGCGGCGCCACATCGGGGATCTCCCCGGTATCGCCCCTGATCCGCCCGTAGGCGGGTTACGCCTTGCCGCGGAGAGTCCGCCGGAAGGCGACGCTGGCGAGGATGCCCGCGACGATGCACGCGAGCCAGTCGACGGTGATCGCCGCAACCTCGAATCTGTAGGACAGGTCGAATCCGTAGGCGACGTTGTACGCGATGAAGAGCACGGCGACGAGAACGAGCGGCGCGAAGAAGACCACGCGGATGCTCCGTTCCAGCGCATTCCTTCGCGTGTACGTGAAGGCGAGGGCGAAGAACGCGATGCTCATGAGAAGGAAGCCGAGTTCCTCCATCGCGATGAAGATCCCCTCGCCGTTGTACTGCGTCAGAAGCGCGATACCGTCGGTCTGTCCACGATGCGCGCTCGCCGGGACGACCGAGAACTGGACGAAGTATGTGATCAGCAGGACCCCCGTCGCGAGCGTCGCGAATGCGACGCCGGTGTACGACAGAATCTTCCTCGCATCATCGGTGCGGAAGTGGAGAGAGATGGCGAAAACGAGAAAGACGCACACCTGGAAGCACGCGAGGTACATCCAGACGTAGTCCCGGGGGAAGTACGTCAGAATGTCCGCGAACGGATACGACATGCAGTCCGATGAGCAGTAGGGTCCGCTCGGCGGGACCGCCCTCATAGCGAAGGCGAGCGCCGTGAACGTCAGAACGGCCAGGGAGATCGACGAGACGAATCCGATTCTCGCCGCTCGGACGGTGGCGGGCGTTGCTCCCTCGTTGACCATGGGTCCGGTTTCCTTCCGCCCAGCAGTTCGCGGATCGACCGATAAACCTGGTGGGCGATACTGGGATCGAACCAGTGACCTCTTCCGTGTCAGGGAAGCGCGCTACCGCTGCGCCAATCGCCCTCTGCTGAAAACCGCTCCGAGGTGGAGACGGGATTCGAACCCGTGTAGACGGCTTTGCAGGCCGCTGCCTAGCCACTCGGCCACTCCACCGCGAGCCGCGTGTCTCGCCGGCCCTTCGAGCGGACGACGGGATTCGAACCCGCGACCCTCACCTTGGCAAGGTGATGCTCTACCAACTGAGCCACGTCCGCATTCGCAGTTGACTGCGCCGTACGACAATAGCCCAGAACGGTGCCCCGAGCCAACTTACGCGGGGCGCCGCGCCGGGCGTTTCGACGCCGGCGGGATACCGTGGTGCCCAAGGCGGCGGGAGGGGCGATGACGAACGCGGGAAACGCGCAGTTTCGGGGCCTCCGCGCGTCCGGCGTCGTCGAGGTCGATCGACGCCGCCCGCGAGGGCGAGAGGCTCGCCGAGGGCGGTTTCTGGGCGCTCGTCGGCGATTTCGAGGGGACGACGCGGGCGTGGCGATTCGCCGACGTCGAGCGTCTCGCTCCGGTCGCCGAGCCGCCTCTCCACGTGCGCTCGTGGCGGGGTCCGGACGCGGGCGCGTGGACGTCCTCGCTCGGGCGAGACGACTACGTCTCCGGCGTCGAGCGCATCCGGGACGATATCCGCGACGGCACGGTGTACCAGGTCAATCTCTGCCGCGTCCTCAGCGCCCCGCTCCCGGCGCGCCGCGGACGGCCCCGACGCCGTCGCCCTGTCCCAGGTATTGGCGGTCGGAAACCCCGCCCGGTACGCCTCGCGCATCGTCATCCCGCCCGCCGAAGGACGTCCCGGCGCGTGGATCGTCTCCGCGTCGCCGGAGCTGTTCCTTTCCGTCGAGGGGGCGACCGTGGCGTCGTCGCCCATCAAGGGGACCGCCGCCCCCGGCGTTCCCATGTTGGACAAGGACGTCGCCGAGAACGTGATGATCACGGACCTGGTGCGCAACGACCTGTCCCACGTGGCCCTGCCGGGCTCCGTCGCGGTGCCGGAGCTCCTGGGCGAGCACGCCCACCCCGGCCTGGTGCACCTCCAGTCGACGGTCACCGCGACGCTCGCGCCGGAGCACGACTGGACGCCCGCGATGTGGCCAGCCCTGTTGGGCGGTACGTTCCCGCCGGGATCCGTCAGCGGCGCCCCGAAGTCCAGCGCCCTCGACATCATTGCCCGCGAGGAGACTGCGCCCCGGGGACCGTATTGCGGCGCGATCGGGTGGGTCGACGCCGACGCGCGCCGGGCGGAACTCGCGGTGGGTATCCGAACGTTCTGGTGGCAGCCGGAGGGCGGAGGGACGCTCTTCTTCGGCACCGGCGCCGGGATCACCTGGGGGAGCGACCCCGCGGGAGAATGGGACGAGACGGAATTGAAGGCTAAAAGGTTGATAGCGCTCGCTTCGACAAGCACGATGGTCCCATGAGCACCGTCGTGTGGCATGCGGGTCGCATCGTCGGCCCGACCGAGGCGTTGATCTCGCCGCTCAACCACGGCTACACGGTGGGCGACGGCGTCTACGAGACGATCGCGATCCGCGGCGGCCGTCCGTTCGCCCTCACGCGGCACCTCGCCCGCCTGAGCGAGTCGCTCACGCGCACCGGCCTGGGCAAGTACAACGACGAGGCGCTGCCGGCGGCGATCTCCGCGGTCATCGCGGCGGGGGAGGGGCGCCTCACGCGCCTCCGCATCACCCTGACGGCGGGCAACGGCGGGGCGGGGCTCCAACGCACCGCGGGGCCGCTCACCATGACGGTGGTGGGCTCGGAGGGGTCGCGGCCGACGACGTGCAAGGCGATCCGCGTCCCGTGGCGGCGCAACGAGTACTCGCCGCTCGTCGGCATCAAGACGACGTCGTCCGGGGGGAACGCGCTCATGTTCGCCTACGCGGCTTCGCGTGGCGCCGACGAGGCCATCCTGGGCAACAGCCAGGGCGACCTCTGCGAGGCGATCTCCGCCAACGTGTTCGTCGAGGCGGACTCCCAGATCCTCACCCCGCCGCTCGCGAGCGGGTGTCTCCCCGGCGTCGCCCGCGCGCTCGCGCTCGAGTGGGGCGCCCAGGCGGGGTTGCCGATTCGGGCGGCGCAGCCCGGCGAGCTTCGGTACGACGAGGTGGTGTCCCGCGTGGCCGCGAGGTCCGCGTCGATCGCCATCTCGTCGGCGACGCGCGGCATACAACAGGTCACGGTGTTCGACGGAGTCGACGTGCAGCCGGGGCCGACGCTCGGCCGGCTCAAGACGCTGTGGGAGCAACGCGCGGAGGCCGACCCGGATCCGGCGCTTCCCGCCTGACGGAAACGGAGAGGGCGCCAGCGCTCGGCCGACGCCCTCTCCTCGGAGGACCGTTCCTCAGTTGCTTCGCCGGGGTTACCGGGCGAAACGGCTCTGCATCAGGGCGTGGATGGACACGGCGAGGAGGATGATCCCGCCGTAGATCACCTGCGTCCAGTACGCCTGAACGCCCATGGCGACGATGGCGGCCTGGATGCCGCCGATCATGAACGCCCCGATGAACGTGCCCCAGATCGTCCCGCGACCGCCGAAGACGGAGGTTCCGCCGACGAAGACCGCGGCGAGCGCGGGCAGGAGGTATCCGGCGCCGATCCCGGGGTAGAAGTTCGATACCGAGAGGCTCTGCATCACGCCGGCGAGCGCCGCCGCCATCCCCACGAAGACGAACAGCGCGATCCTCGTACGGGTGATGTGGATGCCCATGAGCTCCGCGGCGGGACGGTTGTCGCCGACCACGTGCGCGTTCTGCCCGATGCGGTGCCGGAACAGGATGAGCCACGAGATCAGCGCGACGACGACGAGCCACACGAATTGCATGGGTATCCCCATGAAGCGGCCGTCAAGCAGGCGGTACGCGGTCGAGTCCCGCGCCTCCACGAGCGCGTAGCTCTTCCCGTTGACGAGCGCGAGCGTGAGGCCTCGGAACAGGAACTGCGTTCCGATGGTGACGACGAGCGCGGGTATCCCGAGGAAGGTCACGAGGACGCCGTTGAAGAGCCCGGCGACCGCACCGATCGCGATCGCCGCGGCCACGGCGAGCCAGACGTTCCCGATCGTCTTCTCGACGCCCACGAACCCGACCATCGCGAGCCCGAAGATCGAGACGAACGAGAGGTCGATGTCGCCGCTGACGATCACCAGGGTCATCAGGAGCGCCGGCAGCGCGAAGTAGGGGGTCGTCTGCGCGAACGACACGTAGATCGGGGTGTCCCGGAACGTGACGGGCGCGAGCGCGATGAAGGTTCCCCACAGCAGGACGAACGCCGTGGTGATCCCGATCTGGGACGACCACCGCGCGCCGAACGTGCGGAACGACCACTGCTGGGAGAAGGACGTCGTCGGCCGATCAGCGTTGACGGTGGTGCTCATTTCGCCTTCCCCTTCGCCTTGGTCGCGCCACGCGGGTCGACGAAGGTCCCGCTCGTCGCGATCTCCCGCATGATGCTGGTCACCTGGTCGAGCGAGTACTCCGACGTCGAGAGGTCGGCGGCGATGTGCCCGCGGTCGAGGACCACCACGCGGTCGGCGACCGAGTAGACGTGGAAGATGTTGTGGTCGATGAAGATGGCGGACTTGCCCGCCGCCTTGATGCCCCGGACGAACGTCAGGAGCTTGTCGGTCTCCTTGAGGGAGAGGCCCATGGTCGGCTCGTCGAGGATGATGATGTCGGCCTCGAAGTGGAGGGCGCGCACGATCGCGAGGCCCTGACGCTCGCCGCCGGAGAGACCGGTCACGTGCGTATCCGGGGTGAGGACCGCCGATGTGAAGCCCATGTCCTCGCCCATGAGGTCGGACGTGATCTTTCGCATCTCGCGGACGTTGAGAAAGCCGAACCCGCGCGTGAGCGGACGGCCCATGAAGATGTTCCGCCAGAGCGACAGCTGGTCGGCGAGGGCCCTCTCCTGGAAGACGGTCTCGACGCCGAGCGCGCGCGCCCGGTCGACCGAAAGGTCGTGGACGGCTTCGCCGTTGAAGAGCATCTCGCCGCGGTCCGGCTGGTGCACGCCCGTGACGATCTTGATCAGGGTGGACTTTCCGGCGCCGTTGTCGCCGAGCAGCCCGAGGACCTCTCCGGCGCCCAGGGAGAAGTTCACGTCGCGGAGGACTTGGACGCCGCCGAAGGACTTGTCGATGTGGCGGAGTTCGATCGCGATGCGGTCGGACTTCTTCGCCGGGGTCGACGTCGTGGCGGTCGGGGTGGGGTGCGGCGACGGCCGCCGGGGCTGGCGAGCGTTGCGCTCGCCAGCCCCGGAAGCCTGCCGTGTGGTGCTGGCTTTCGGCATCAGATCAGGCTACCGAATCTGTTCCGTCACCAGCGGGGCGATCACGTCGATGTTCGACTTGTCGACGAAGCCGCCGCCCGTGTTGATGAACAGCCCGCTGAACCCGTACTTGTGCGAGAGGCACAGCTGCTCGACCGCGAAGAACCCCTGGAGGAACTGCTGCTGGTCGATCACCAGGTTGACGTACCCGTCCTGCACACCCTTGATCGTCGCGGGCGACAGGTCGAAGCCCGCCGCGTAGACGGAGCCGGGCGCCAGGTTGGCGGCCTGCATGTAGGTCGGGATCGTGGACGTGAGGTTCCCGTGATCGATGAAGATCGCCTTCACGTTCGGGTGGGAGGACATGAAACCGGTGAAGGTCGACACGCCCGCGGCCGGGTCGGCGTTGGTCGCGTCATCGATCTCGAGGTAGTCCACCTTCATCCCGGCGGAGTTGAGGGCGTCGATGATGCCCTGCGTGCGCTCGCCGCGACCCGGCTGGGCCTTGAGGCCCCACACGAAGGTCTCGTCGCCCGCCTTGAGCCCGTCGCGCTTGATGGCCTCTTTGGCGAGGGCGGCTCCGGCGTCGTGCAGGACGGCGCCGACGTAGCCCATGCCGTTGGCGGCGTACTTCGCCTCGGCCTTCGGGAGCTCCGTGTTCATGACGGTCACCAGGATGCCCTGGCTCTCCGCCTGGTCGATCAGCGGGTCGAACGCGTCGTCACCGGGGTGACCCATGACGGCGATGCCGTCCGGCTTGGTCGCCATCGCCTGCTGGAACTGGGTGACCATGTTCTGGGGGTCCCAGTCCGACCAGACGTACGTGACGTCGGCGCCGAGCGCCTTGGCGGCCGCGACAGCGCCGTTGTACACGACGGTCTCGAACCCGCCGCCCTGCGTGCCACCGGGGAAGAACACGAGCTTCGTCCCCGCGCACAGGCCCGTGCTGTCGCCGCTGGCGGCGGGTGACCCCGACGCGTTCACGGTTACGGTCGGGCCGCTGCCCGAGCACGCGGTCAATGCGAGCGCCGAAACGGTGACAAGGCCGAGGAGGCCCGTCACGCGTCGCCCGCTCCTGGATCGGATGTTCCTACTCATCACGCGAACTCCTTCGTCTGCGATTGATTTCTAGAGTGTCCGAGAGGGGGGGTGAGGCATCCCTCCCGCCTTCCACGTCCGACGATCGGCCCGCATTACGCTCGCTGCGGATGTCCGTCGCCTGCCGCGATAGCGTCCTCGCCGACACTTCGGTGTCGCCACGGTCGGGGGGCGCGAATGTCGACCCCTCGGTCGCAAGTCCAGCGAGGATGCGCTTCACCTACATATCTCCTCATCGAGATCCGCCCGCTCGTGTCGCGGGAAGGGTCGTACCTCGAATTATGTTTGCGCTCACATCGAGTGTCAATCCGTTCTGATCACGATTCGGTCACGCTTCCGATCCGCCGGCTCCGACGTAATTTGGGCATTTACCAGGGATAATGCGAATCGCGGCGCGGAATCGACCGCGGATAGCCCTCGAAGCAGCTCGAAAACGCCCCGCGTCGACGAGGGCGCGGTCGCGAAAGATGTTTTCGCAAACACGGAAATAACGCGCGTAACGGGTGAATTGTCGACGCTGACGGCCGGATCAGGCCCCGAAGAGCCGCACGGGCGCCGTTCGCGGAGCGGCCACGGAGTCGCGCACGACGAGCTCCGCGGGCAGGGGGGCGGTGTCGGGAAGCGGGAGATCCGCGAGCGCCGCCGCGAGCACGTCGACGGCGAGCGACCCGACGCGGCGGAAGTCCTGACGCACCGTCGTGAGCGGAGGGAAGACGTGCTCGGCCTCGGGGATGTCGTCGTATCCGATCACAGACACGTCCTCCGGGATGCGGGCGCCTCGACGCACGAGGGCGTGCATGACGCCCAGGGCCATGTGGTCGTTCGCGCAGACGACGGCGGTCGCGCTCGGGTCGATCCGCTGCCCGGCCGCGTAGCCGGCGGCGGGGGTCCACTGGCCCGCGAGGATCGGCAGTTGGGGCAGCCCCAGCCGGCGCGCCTCGACGACGAAGGCGTCGCGGCGGAGCCGCGCCTCGGTCGAGTAGTGGGGTCCCGCGACGTGCTGGATACGCGTGTGCCCGACGTCCACGAGGTAGGCGAGGGCGAGCTCGATGCCCTGAGCCTGGTTGACGGAAACGGACCACGGCGCCCGCTCCTCGCCCGTCAATAGGTAGGCGATGGGCACTCCGGTGCCCTTTTCGTCGATCACGTCGAGCACGTCGTGCGTCGCCGCCATGAGGACGAGCGCCTCGACCGCGCGGTCGAGGAGGAAGTCGACCCCCTCCTCGACGGCCTCGCGATCCTCGGGGCGGACGGTGACGAGCGGCTGGAATCCGTGCTCGCGGATCGCCCGCTCGACGGCGTAGAGGGCCGACGTCGGGCCGAAGTTGGGCACATCTGGGACGAGCACGCCGATCGCGTGGGATCGCCCCGTGGCGAGCGAGCGCGCGGCCGCGTTGCGGCGGTACCCGAGCTCGTCGATCGCGTCGAGCACCCGTTGGCGCGTCGCGGGGCGGATCCCCTCGTAGCCGTTGAGGACGCGGGAGACGGTCTGGTGGGACACTCCGGCGCGCACGGCAACGTCGTGCTGGCGCGGTCCCCGCGTGGCCTTCGGCATCGCCACCTCCGCAACACATCGTGCCGCACCCCGCGCGGCACCTACCATCATCGACTCGGAACGGCGGCGGAATCGGGGACTCCGGTCCCGCCGCCGCTCCTCGGTTCTAGGCCAGAAGTCGGAGACTTCACTTAATGTTCGCGATAACATCGGGCTTACGCAAGGCCCGGCTTTCCGGGCGGGCTCGCCCTGATAGTCGACGATTGGAGTGTGCTCCCATGGCCGACCGCGACGACGCGGTGCCACTGCGCGACCCGAGAATCGCGGTCACGCGGGCCTCGATGGCCGACGGCCGGGAGCTGATCTACTTCGACGACCCGGGCACGGGCCTCCCGGCGGAGCGCGCGGCCGACCGCCGCGACCTGCCCCCGCGGCCCCCGACGGCGGAGCTCCGACGCGACGTCCTGACGGGCGACTGGGTCTCCGTCGCGTCGGCGCGGCAGACGCGCGTCATGCTCCCCCCGGCGCGCCTCGATCCTCTTGCGCCCCAATCGCCGGACAACCCGTCGGAGATTCCGTCGGATTACGACGTCGTCGTGTTCGAGAACCGTTCGCCCTCCTTCGGACCCGACGCGCGAGCCGAGGCCGGACCCGAGAATCCCGGAGGCGACCCGACCGCCCGTACCGCCGCCGCCGTCGGCCGCTGCGAGGTCGTGTGCTTCTCGCCGGAACGTGAAGGATCCTTCGGGACGCTCGGCACGATCCGCGCCCGCACCGTCGTCGAAGCGTGGGCGCACCGCACCGGGGAGCTGCGCGCGCTTCCGGGCGTCCGCCAGGTGTTCCCGTTCGAGAACCGCGGCGAGGACATCGGCGTGACGCTCCACCACCCGCACGGCCAGATCTACGCCTATCCGTTCGTGACGCCCCGCACGGAACGCGTCGTCGCCGCCGTCCGCGAGTACGGCCCGACGCTCTTCGCGGACATCCTCGACCGGGAGGCGACGAGCCCGCGCGTGGTCGCGCGAGGCGAGCACTGGACGGCGTTCGTTCCCTTCGCGGCGCGGTGGCCGATCGAGGTGCACGTGCTTCCGCACCGCGACGTCCCGGACTTCGCGGAGACGACGCTCGCCGAGCGCGACGAGCTCGCGGTCCTCTACCCGCGCCTCCTTCGGGCCGTCGACGCGCTCTACGACACCCCGACGCCGTACATCGGCGCGTGGCACCAGGCGCCCACGGGATCCGACGGGATACGGCTCATGGCCCAGGTCACGAGCCCGCGCCGCGCCGCGGACAAGCTCAAGTACCTCGCCGGTTCCGAGGCGGCGATGGGGGCGTGGGTCGCGGACATCGTGCCGGAGGAGAGCGCCGCGCGGCTGCGCGAGGCCTACGAGCGCGTCGCGGACCCCGCGTCGCCGACGAAGGGGGACGAAGGCGAATGACGGCGACCGGCTCCGGCATGAACACCACGCCCGCGTACGACGACGCGGCGGCCTCGTTCGCCGACGTCTACGGCGCCGCGCCGTCGGGAGTATGGTCGGCGGCCGGGCGCGTCAACCTGATCGGCGAGCACACGGACTACAACCGCGGCCTCGTCCTGCCGTTCGCGATCGACCGCCGCACCGTGTGCGCCCTCGGCATCCGGGACGACGCGCGCGTCCGGGTGACCTCCAGCCGGGCCGACGGCACGGTCGAGGCCTCCCTCGACGAGATCGAGGGCCGGCTCCCCACCGGCTGGTCGGCCTACCCTCTCGGCGTCGCATGGGCGCTGCGGTCGTTCACCGACGCGGACGTGCGCGGCGTCGACCTCGCGATCTCGTCCGACGTGCCGATCGGCGCGGGCCTGTCGTCGTCCGCGGCGATCGAGTGCTCCGTGGGTCTCGCCCTCAACGACGTGTGGGAGCTCGGCCTCGAGCCCATGGAGATCGCGCTCGCCTGCCAGCGCGCGGAGAACGTCGTGGTCGGGGCGCCCACCGGCGTCATGGACCAGACCGCCGCGATCTTCGGACGCGAGGACAACGCCGTGCTCCTCGACTGCGACGACCTCGCGACACGGGTGATCCCGCTCGGGCTCCACGACGCGGGCCTCGACGTCATGGTGATCGACTCCCGCGTCGAACACGCGCACGCGACGGGCGGATACGCCGACCGTCGCGCGGCGTGCGAACGAGGCGCCGCCGCGATGGGGGTCGCGTCCCTTCGCGAGGTGACCGAGCAGGACCTACCCCGCGCCCGGACCTTGCTCGACGACGTGATCTTCCGCCGCGTCCGGCACGTGGTCACCGAGAACGCGCGGGTGAGCGCCACCGTCGACGTCCTGGCCGCGAAGGGTCCGGCGGCGATCGGCGAGCTCATGCTCGCCTCGCACGCCTCGATGCGCGACGACTTCGAAATATCCGTGCCGGCGATCGATGCCGCCGTCGAGGCGGCGATGGAGGCCGGCGCGATCGGGGCGCGTCTCACGGGCGGGGGGTTCGGCGGAGCGTCGATCGCGCTCGTGCCCCGGGCCCGCTTCGGCGAGATCTCCCAGGCGGTGGAACGGGCGCTCGCGGCAGGCTCGTTCCCCGCGCCGCAGATCTTTCCCGTGCGTCCCTCCGACGGCGCCCGCCGGGACGCGTAGCGGATACCGTGGGCGCCATGCGATGGATGGTGACGGGCGGCGCCGGGTACATCGGCTCGCACGTCGTCCGGGCGCTCGCCGCGGCCGGCATCGAACCCGTCGTCCTCGACGACCTCTCGAGCGGCATCGAGGCCTTCGTCCCCGACGGCGTCCCCTTCGTGCGCCGGAGCGTGCTCGACACGCCCGAGGTGACCCGGGCGCTCCGCGACCACGGGGTCGGCGGAGTGATCCACTGCGCGGCGTTCAAGTACGCCGGAGAGTCCGTCCGCCTGCCGCTCCACACGTACCGCCAGAACGTCGAGGGCACGGTGTCCCTGCTCGAGGCGATGGCCGCCGCCGGGGTCGCGCGCCTCGTCTTCTCGTCGAGCGCCGGCGTCTACGGGACGCCCGATGCGGAGGTCGTCACCGAGGAGACCGCGACGAACCCCGAATCGCCGTACGGCGAGTCCAAGCTCGTCGGCGAATGGGTGATCCGCGACCAGGTGCGCGCGACCGCCGCCGGACCCGCGCCGCTCGCGGCCGTCAGCCTCCGTTACTTCAACGTCGTCGGCTCGGCGTATCCCGACCTCTACGACGCGTCGCCCCACAACCTCCTGCCGCGCGTGTTCTTCGGGCTCACCGAGGGCAAGGCGCCCGTCATCAACGGCGACGACTACCCGACGCCCGACGGTACGTGCGTCCGCGACTACGTTCACGTGGGGGACCTCGCCCGCGCGCACGTCGCGACCGCCGTCGCGCTCAAGGAGGGCCGCGCGCTCGAACCCGTGTACAACCTCGGCTCCGGGGACGGCAACTCCGTGCGGGAGGTCATGGACGCGGTGGTCGCCGCGACCTCGACGACGCTCGCGCCCGTCGTAGGGCCGCGTCGCCCGGGCGACCCGGCGAGGATCGTCGCGGACGGATCGCTGGCCGCGCGGGATCTCGGCTGGCGGATGCGCCACACGGTCGCGGAGATGGTCCAGAGCGCGTGGGCGTCCCACCCCAAGGACTGACGGCTCGGGCCGGCGACCCACGTCGAGGCGCTCGCCGATTCGGATAAGATGACGCGCGACGGGCGATTGGCGCAGGGGTAGCGCGCTTCCTTCACACGGAAGAGGTCACTGGTTCGATCCCAGTATCGCCCACCACGCCAAGGCCTGGGCGTGGGGTGCCCCGCGATGTCATACTCGACGGAGGGACGGGACCCCACGACGAAAGCGGGGCGATGGCACCGTGAGCGACGACGCAGTCACGGACGACGACGTCGCCTCCGTGCCCGCATCGACCCGGACGCCCGCCCCCAACGTCGTCGTCACCTCCTCGGTCGCGCTTCGCCTCGTCGTCGGCGTTGTCGTGGGCGGCGTGTGCGTGTGGATCGGCATCACCTCGATCCTGCACGGCGAGCAGAGCGATGCCGTGGGCGTCGTCGTCGCCGGGGCTGGCTGGCTGGCCTACCTCCGCCTCTTCGCGCAGAGGCTCGAGTTCCGCGCGGACGGCATCACGTACCGCGGCGCGATCCTCGAATACTCGTTCCCGCGGCGATCCGTCGACCGCGTCTCCGTCCAGAGGGGAGGGCGTTCGGCGCGCCTCGACCTCGCGGATGGCGTGCCGTTCCGGGCGCAGGTCCTCGACTGGATCTGGTCCGCGCGGGCGTCGACAACGCGGCACGAGGTCGCCGCGCGCGTCCGCGAGATCCCGGGGCGCTCCTTCGAGGTGAGCGAGTCCGCGGTCCCGGATCCCGGGCGGTGGCGCTTCCCGGACGTCACGTCGGGCGAGCTCACGCTCGCGCGGCCGTCGCACGCGTTCGCGCCGCTGCGGCTCGTCGAGACGGCGTGGATCGTCATCACGGTCGTCGCGACGCTCTTCCTCGCCGTCCTCGGCTCCTGAGGATCCGGCCCCGTTCGGGTCGCGCCCGCGTGCGCCGGGGTGAAGACTAGGCCCGTGTTCACAAACGTCTCGTGGATGAAGCGCGCCGCTGTGTTCCTCCTCGTCGCCGTGCTGGTCGTCGTCTACTTCGTCCTCGAGCTCAACGACCGACGCGGCGCGACCATGGAATTCGCGCCGGGGGAGTGGGTCAACCTCAAGGGCAAGGCCGCGTTGATGCTCAACGGGGACGGGACCGGCGAGGCCGACCACCTGTCGTACATCGGCGAGGGCGACGCGACCCGCTGCACGAACGACTCGAAGTACAACGCGTACTCGGGCCCCGTCGAGTGGCGCTGGCGCGACGATGGCGCCTCCATCGCGTTCGACCTCACCGAGGCAGGCGTGACCGACCTGGTGATCGCCCCGAAGAAGTCGGGCAACTGGGTGGAGATCGCCTACTGGGCGTGCGGGGACAGCCACCAGACGCGCACGTACTCGATGACGCGCCTCGAGGTGACGAACCTCTAGGCGACCGAGGTCGAGTCTCGGTCCTCGGCGACGTGCCGCTCCATCACGTCGGAGTAGAAGGAGATCTTCGCCTCCAGGAAGCGCATGCGCTCGCGGTCCGCCTCCATCCTCTCGGCGAGCGACGCGCGATAGCGGCGGAGCACCTCGACGCGCTTGGGGATCGTGTGGTCGCCGGCGCGCGTGAGCGCCACGAAGTCCTTGGCCTCGCGGATCGGCATGCCGGTACCGCGCAGCAGCTGGACGAAGGTGACCCACCCGAGGTCGTCCTCGGTGTAGCGACGGTGGCCGTTCGCCCCCTTGGCGATCGCCGGGAGTAACCCCTCCCGTTCGTAGTACCGAAGGGTGTCCTTCGAGATGTGCAGGCGGTCCGCGGCCTGATCGATCGTGAGGGCGTCCATGCGCTCACGGTACGACCCCGGGCGGGCGCTTCGCCAACGAGCCGCCGGATGCCCGCCGTTCGTCTTGACTTGGAGCGCGCTCCAACTTCTAGCCTCGGGCGCATGACGCACACAGCCTTCCCTTTCCCCGTTCCCCACACGCACCTGACCCCCATCGCGCTGGGCGCGATGGTCTTCGGCGCGCTCACCCCCGAGGCCGAGGCCCGCCGCATCCTTGATCACTTCATCGCCGACGTCACGCCCCGGTATCGGGCACCCGACGGCACGCCCGCCCGCGGGATGATCGACACGGCCGACTGCTACATGTGGTGGGGCGAGCGCGGGAGCAAGGGCGGCCATAGCGAGAGCCTCCTCGGGC
Source organism: uncultured Actinomycetota bacterium (assembly GCA_963823015.1). Classification (GTDB taxonomy): domain Bacteria; phylum Actinomycetota; class Actinomycetes; order Actinomycetales; family Demequinaceae; genus JAFGBM01. The sequence continues at coordinate 679,554 of CAWGJW010000004.1, forward strand.
GCTGGCTCGCGGACACGGGCGTCCGCGACTCCGTCTACCTCGCGACCAAGGGCACGGCCGTCATTGACGACATCGACGCGGTGTGGGGCCCCGACGGTCAGGCGGACTGGACCGCGGCGCGCTCGCACTTCGTCGGCGCCGCGCCCGAGGTGCTGCGCGGGTCGCTCGCCGCCTCGCTCGAACGCCTCGGGGTGGACAGCGTCGACCTCTACTACAACCACGTCGACGACCGCGCGACGCCGCTCGCCGAATCCGTCGGGACGTTCGCCTCGTTCGTCGAGGACGGCCGCATCGGCGCCTACGGCTGGTCCAACGTCACCACGTGGAGGCTCGCGCAGATCCGCGCGCTCGCGGAGGCGAACGGATGGCCCCAGCCGGCAGCACTCCAGCAACAGCACTCGTACCTCCGGCGGCGCGCGGGGCTCCGTCACGCCTCGATCGTCGACGACGAGCAGCTTGACTACCTTCAGACCTACCCCGACCTGCAGCTCGTGGCCTACTCGCCCGTCGTCAAGGGCCTGTACTCCGACCCGGCCAAGCGGGCGTCGGACTACTGGGCGATGGATCCGTACGCGGGCGAGGACGCGACGGCCCGCCTGGCCGCCGTGGACGAGGTCGCGAGGGCGACGGGCGCCACGGGCAACCAGGTGGTCCTCGCGTGGCTGATGGCCGCGTCCGGGCCGCGCGTGCTCCCGCTCATCGGACCGCGCACATGGGACCAGTACCTCGAAGGCGTCGAGGCGCTCGACGTCGAGCTCAGCTCCGAGCAGATCGCCTACCTGAACGCCGCGGGCGCCGTCGGGTAGGGCGGCGTCGCCTCGAGCGCGACCAACGCGACCCGGACTCTCGGTAGCATCATGGGGCAGGCCCCCAGCGGCCCCGACCCGAGGAGCAGACGTGGCGAAGATCAGCGTGACCGTGGACGGCGACGAGCGGAAGCTCGACGCCGGGACGACGGGCGCCGACGTCTTCGCCGACCGACGGGACGTCGTGGTCATGCGCGTCGGTGACGAGTTGCGCGACCTCGCCCGCGAGTTCGCCGACGGCGACGTGGTCGAGGCGGTCACCATCGACAGCCCCGACGGCCTCGCCGTGCTCCGCCATTCGTGCGCGCACGTGCTCGCGCAGGCCGTACAGCAGGTCAATCCTGACGCGAAGCTCGGCATCGGCCCGCCCATCGAGAACGGCTTCTTCTACGACTTCGACGTCGAGGAGCCCTTCACCCCCGAGGACCTCAAGAAGCTCGAGAAGGCGATGCAGCGCATCGTCAACGAGAAGCAGGCGTTCCGCCGCCGCGTCGTCACGGACGAGGAGGCCATCGCGGAGCTGTCCCACGAGCCGTACAAGGTGGAGTTGGTGGGCCTGAAGTCGCACGCCGCCGACACCGGGGCCGAGGGCGCCTCCGTCGAGGTCGGCGCCGGGGAACTCACCATCTACGACAACGTTCGGGGCGACGGCACCGTCGCGTGGAAGGACCTCTGTCGGGGGCCGCACGTGCCGACCACCAAGATCCTCACGAACGGCTGGTCGCTGACCAAGACGTCGTCCGCCTACTGGCGGGGGAGCGACAAGAACGCCCCGCTTCAGCGCGTCTACGGCACCGCGTGGCCGAGCAAGGCCGAGATGGTCGCGTACAAGGAGCGCCTCGCCGAGGCCGAGCGACGTGACCACCGCAAGCTCGGCGCCGAGCTCGACCTCTTCAGTTTCCCCGAGGAGATCGGCTCGGGCCTCGCCGTCTTCCACCCGCGGGGCGGGATCGTCCGCAACGAGATGGAGGAGTACTCGCGTCGTCGCCACATCGAGGAGGGCTACGAGTTCGTCTACTCGCCGCACATCACCAAGGCGAACCTGTTCCAGGTCTCCGGACACCTCGACTGGTACGCGGACGGCATGTATCCGCCCATGCAGATGGACGAGGAACGCGACGTCGCCGGCAACGTGACCAAGGTGGCGCAGGACTACTACCTCAAGCCGATGAACTGCCCCTTCCACAACCTGATCTTCCGCTCTCGCGGACGGTCGTACCGTGAGCTCCCCCTCCGGATGTTCGAGTTCGGAACCGTCTATCGCAACGAGAAGTCGGGCGTGGTTCACGGGCTGACGCGCGCCCGCGGCTTCACCCAGGACGACGCGCACATCTATTGCACGCGCGACCAGATGGCCGCGGAGCTCACCACCACGCTGAACTTCGTGCTCGGCCTTCTGAAGGACTACGGCCTCACGGACTTCTTCCTCGAGCTGTCGACCAAGAACCCGGACAAGTTCGTCGGAGACGACGCGGCGTGGGAGGAGGCGACCGAGACCCTGCGTCAGGTCGGGGAGGCCTCGGGCCTCGATCTCCGTCCCGATCCGGGCGGCGCGGCGTTCTACGGCCCCAAGCTGTCCGTCCAGACGCGCGACGCCATCGGACGCTCGTGGCAGATGTCCACCATTCAGCTCGACTTCAACCTGCCGGAGCGTTTCGAGCTCGAGTACACCGCCTCCGACGGCTCGCGGCAGCGCCCCGTCATGATCCACCGCGCGCTGTTCGGCTCGATCGAACGCTTCTTCGCGATCCTCACCGAGCACTACGCCGGCGCGTTCCCGCCCTGGCTCGCCCCCGTCCAGGTGCTCGCCGTCCCGGTCGCCGAGGCCTTCAACGACTACCTCGCCGACGTCGTCGCCCGCCTCCGGCTGAACGGTGTCCGCGCGGAGATCGACGCCTCGGACGAGCGCTTCCCCAAGAAGATCCGCAACGCCTCGAAGGAGAAGGTTCCGTTCGTCCTCATCGCCGGCGGCGAGGACCAGGAGGCGGGGGCGGTCAGCTTCCGGTTCCGCGACGGAAGCCAGGAGAACGGCGTGCCCATCGACGACGCGGTCGCTCGCATCGTCGAGGCCGTCGCCACCCGGGCGCAGGTGTAGCGGTGACGGACGACGGCGTGGAGACGATGGGCGGGGAGCCCGACGGCTTCGAACGCCTCTGGACGCCGCACCGCATGGCGTACATCCGCGGCGCCGAGGGGCGAGGCGGGGCGCGGCCCGACGAGGGCTGCCAGTTCTGCGACAAGGACCCGGCCGACGACCGGGACAACCTCATCGTCGCCCGCGGAGAGCAGTGCTACGCCATCCTCAACCTGTTCCCGTACAACCCCGGGCACATCATGATCTGCCCGTACCGTCACGTCGCCTGGTACACGGACCTCACCGACGACGAGCGCGACGAAATGTCGGCTCTGACGCAGCGGGCGATGGCGGTGCTGCGGGAGGTGAGCGGCACCAAGGGATTCAACATCGGGATGAACCAGGGCGCGGTCGGCGGTGCCGGGATCGCCGAGCACATTCACCAGCACATCGTGCCGCGGTGGATCGGGGACGCGAACTTCCTCCCGATCATCGCCAAGACCAAGGCGATGCCCGAGCTTCTCGACGACACCTGGCGGCGCGTGAGCGAAGCCTGGGCCAAGGAGGACTAGAGATGGTCAAGTGGTTGAGTCCGCCGTTCATCGCGGCGTATCGGGCGCTCTCGAAGCTGCTGATCCGCCTCCACGTTCACCCCAACGCGGTCACGATCGTGGGAACCGCGGGGGTGCTGTTCGGCGCCCTGTACTACTTTCCCCAGGCGAACACGAACATCTTCCGGTTCTTCGTCGGAACGTTGGTCTGCTGGGGCTTCGCCCTGCTCGACATGACCGACGGGATGATCGCGCGCGCGACCGGGAAGTCCTCGCGATTCGGCGCGTTCCTCGACTCGACCCTCGACCGCTTCGCCGACGCCGCCGTCTTCGGCGGCATCGCCTGGGCCCTGATCGACCGCCACCGCGTCACCGCGGTCGCCGCGATCCTGTGCCTCGTCGTCGGCTCCGTCGTCCCCTACGCCCGGGCGCGCGCGGAGGGGCTCGGCATCGACGCGAAGGGTGGCATCGCGTCGCGGGCCGACCGGCTCGTCATCGCGCTCATCGCCACGGGGCTCGTCGGGCTCGGGGTGGACATCCGCCTCCTCACGGTCGTGCTGTTCTTCCTCACGGCCGCCGCGACCGTGACCGTCGTCCAGCGCGGCTTCTCGGTCTGGAAGGCCAACAAGGCCGACCCGAGCCTTCCCGTGGCGGCGAAGTAGCCCGTGAACGCGTTCCTGGTCGCGATGAAGGCGTCGCGGTTCTTCCCCGTCTGGGCGATCCGCCTGGCCGCCGGCTTCGGCACGTGGCTCGCGTGGTGTCGCCGCGGGAAGGGCGTGCGCCGCCTCGAGGAGAACTACCACCGCGTGACCGGCCTCGAGGGTCGGGAACTCCGACGACTCTCGCGACGGGGCATGGCGTCGATCGCCCGGTACTACGCGGAGATCCTCGAATTGCCCCGCATGAGCGGAGACGTGATCGACGCGCGTATGCGCACCGTGGGCATCACCGCGGCCGAGGAGGCCATCGCCCGCGATGGCCGCATGTGCGTCGTTCTCAGCCACTCGGGCAACTGGGACCTGGTGGGCGCGTGGACCTGCCGCAACCTGGGCACGGTACGGACGGTCGCCGAGGTGTTGAAGCCGCGGGCGGTGTTCGACGAATTCGTCCGACTCCGCGAGAAGGTCGGCATGACGGTGCTGGGCCTCGAGGGGGGCTCGACCTTTCGCGAGCTGATGGCGATCGGGATGCGCGACGGCGGCGTGATTGCCCTTCTCGCGGACCGCGACCTCTCCGGGTCGGGCATCGAGGTCGAGATGTGGGGGCACGGGGTCCGGGTCGCGGCAGGTCCCGCTGCGTACGCGATCGCCACCAAGACGGTCCTCGCGAGCCTTCACGTGCGGTACGAGCGCCTCCACGGGGCGCGGCGGTGGCAAGCCCGCTCCCGGTGGGGCATCGTCATGGAGTTCGGGGGCATGATCGAGGTGCCGGACGCGCCCAAGAAGGAGCAGATCGCCGCGATGTCGCAGGAGTGGGCGTCGTTCCTGGCCGACCGCATCCGCACCTACCCGGAGGACTGGCACATGATGCAGAGGTTCGGGTGGGTCGAGTGAGGGTCGGCATCGTCTGCCCCTACGCCCTCGACCGTCCGGGCGGGGTGCAGCTTCACGTCCTCGACCTCGCGCGCGCGCTCGCCGACCTCGGCCACGAGGTCCGCATCCTCGCCCCCGCGGCCCCGAACTTCCCGCTCCCGGCGAACGTCGACAACGCGGGACCGACCATCCCGGTGCCGTATAACGGCTCGACGGCGCGCCTGCGCTTCGGGCTCATGACGGCCGTCCGCGTGCGCCGATGGCTACGCGAGAACAACTTCGACGTCGTGCACGTCCACGAGCCCGGGGCGCCGTCTCTCTCGCTCCTCGCCCTGTGGACGCGCAACGGCCCCATGGTCGCGACCTTCCACACCTCCAACGACGACTCCGCGATCATGCGACTCGCGAAGCCCTTCATCAAGCCCGGCATGGAGGTGCTCGACGCCCGCATCGCGGTCTCGCCGTCCGCCGACCAGACGGTCAAGGACCACCTCCGCCTCGACGCGACGCACATCATCCCCAACGGCGTGGACACCGCGGGGTACTCCGAGGCTCACCCGCGCCCGGCGTGGCAGGGGACCGCGGACGAGCCGACGGTGGGGATCCTCGGCCGCCTCGACGAGCCCCGCAAGGGGCTCGACGCCTTCCTCGCGATGATCCCGCTCGTCCGCGCCGAGGTGCCGAAGGCGCGTTTCCTCGCCGCCGGCCGCTACTCGGGCCGCGTCGCCGCGCGGGTCCGCGCGGCGGGCGCCGAGGCGATCGGGACGCTCGACGAGTACGAGAAGCAACGCTTCATGGCCTCCGTCGACGTCTACTGCGCACCCAACACCGGGGGAGAGAGCTTCGGCATCGTCCTAGTCGAGGCGATGGCAGCCGGGGCGGCCGTGGTCGCGAGCGACCTCACCGCCTTCCGCGACGTCGCCACGGCGGGGGGCCCCGACCCGTGCATCGCCCTCCACCGCGTCGGCGACGTCCCCGACATGGCGGCGACGATCACCCGTCTGCTCAAGAACCCCGCCGAACGCCGCGAGCTCGCCGCGAGAGGGCAGGGCACGGCGGCCCACTTCGACTGGACCGAGGTGGCGCCGCGCGTCGAATCCACCTATGTCGAGGCCATTAGAATGGCGGCTTCACGATGAATGGCACAGGGGGCAGGGAATATGGCATCGAAGGACAGCGGTAGCGCGGCGAAGACGGGTACCGACCTCGTCAAGCGCGGCATGGCGGAGCAGCTCAAGGGCGGCGTCATCATGGACGTCGTGACGGCGGACCAGGCGAAGATCGCCGAGGACGCCGGAGCCGTTGCGGTGATGGCGCTCGAGCGCGTCCCCGCGGACATCCGCGCCCAGGGCGGCGTCGCCCGCATGAGCGACCCGGACCTCATCCAGGGCATCATCGACACCGTCTCGATCCCCGTCATGGCGAAGGCGCGAATCGGGCACTTCGTCGAGGCTCAGGTGCTCCAGTCGCTCGGCGTCGACTACGTCGACGAGTCCGAGGTGCTCACCCCCGCGGACTACGAGAACCACATCGACAAGTGGCAGTTCACGGTGCCCTTCGTGTGCGGCGCGACCAACCTGGGGGAGGCGCTCCGGCGCATCACCGAGGGCGCCGCGATGATCCGCTCCAAGGGCGAGGCCGGCACCGGCGACGTGAGCAACGCGACCACACACATGCGTTCCATCGGCGGCGCGATCCGCCGCCTCACCTCGATGGCGGAGGACGAACTGTACGTCGCCGCCAAGGAGCTCCAGGCGCCGTACGCCCTCGTCAAGGAGGTCGCCACTACCGGCAAGCTCCCCGTCGTCCTCTTCACCGCGGGCGGCATCGCCACCCCGGCGGACGCGGCGATGATGATGCAGCTCGGCGCCGAGGGCGTGTTCGTCGGCTCCGGCATCTTCAAGTCCGGCGACCCGGCCAAGCGCGCCGCGGCGATCGTCAAGGCGACGACGTTCCACGACGACCCCGCGGTCATCGCGGAGGTCTCGCGCGGGCTGGGCGAGGCGATGGTCGGCATCAACGTCGAGGACGTGCCCGAGCCGCACCGGCTCGCCGAGCGCGGCTGGTAGGCCGTGGGCCCGGACGGGGCGACCCCCCGCGAGGCCGCCCGCGTCCTCATCCTCGACGAGTCCGACCGGCTCCTGTTGCTCCGCGGGCATGACCCGGCGATGCCGGAGAGGTCCTGGTGGTTCACGCCCGGCGGCGGGCTCGACGGCGACGAGACGGCCCGCGAGGCGGCTTCGCGCGAGGCGCGCGAGGAGACGGGGTACGTCCTCGCGCCCGGCGACCTCGTCGGCCCGGTCTGGGAGCGGACGGCGGTCTTCGACTTCATGGAGCGGCCGTACGTGCAGCACGAGCACTTCTTCGTCGCGCGCGTCGACGCCTCGTCGCCGCGCCAGGACGCCGCGTGGACGGCCGTCGAGCGGGACACGCTGGAGGCGGTCGAGTGGATGAGCGCGACGGAGATCCTCGCGTCGCCGATCGAGGTCTTCCCGTCCTCCCTGGGCGACGTTCTCCCCACGGTGTTGCCGTGGGACGGGCGTCTGCGTCACCTCGGGACGGAGAACCTGTGACGGCCCGGGCGCGTGTGCGCGTGGGCGTCCTCGCGCTCCAGGGCGACGTGCGGGAGCACCTTGCCGTCCTCGAGTCGTGCGGGGCGATCGGATTCCCCGTCCGACGGGAGGAGGAGCTGGCGTCCGCCGACGCGATCGTCCTTCCGGGGGGCGAGTCGACCACCATCGACAAGCTCCTCCGGGCCTTCGGCCTCTTCGAGCCCCTCCGTGCGCGTCTGCGCGACGGCCTTCCCGCGCTAGGCACGTGCGCCGGGATGATCCTTCTCGCGGACCGCGTCCTCGACGGCACCTCGGATCAGCAGACGCTCGGCGGCATCCCCATGACCGTGCGCCGCAACGCGTTCGGGCGCCAGGTCGACTCGTCGGAGGCGGAGATCGTCTGGCGGCCCGACGGGACGCCCATGCACGCCACGTTCATCCGCGCCCCGTGGGTCGAGGAGGTGAGCGACGGCGTCGAGGTGCTCGCGACCGACGAACGCCACGGCGGGCGGGTCGTGGCGGTGCGTTACGGCGCGCTGATCGCGACCGCCTTCCACCCGGAGCTCGACGGCGAGGCGCGCGTGCACCGCCTGCTCGTCGAGGCTGCCGCGCGTCCGCAGTAGTCGACCGGCATCGCGGACGACTCGCGCTACCCCCGTCGCCGTCCGCACGGACCGCAGCCCGGCTTTCCGCTCGCTCGCGCGCTCTCGGCCGTTTCCCTACCGTCCGCACGGATTCCGGGGCTCAAGGTGCGCGTGGGGCGTGATCGCAGCCCCATCAACCACACGGATCACATGCGTATCATCAACCGTGCGGAGCGAAGCGCCGAGAGGCCGCCGCGGCGCCTGCCCTAGAATGGGCGGGGCCCGGCGGACGCCGGCGCCGCAGGGATGAAGCGAGGAGCATCGTGTCCGGTCACTCCAAGTGGGCCACCACCAAGCACAAGAAGGCCGTGATCGACGCCAAGCGCGGCAAACTCTTCGCGAAGCTCATCAAGAACATCGAGGTCGCGGCGCGCATCGGCGGCGGCGACCTCGCCGGCAACCCCACGCTCTTCGACGCCGTCCAGAAGGCCAAGAAGTCGTCGGTGCCGAACGACAACATCGACCGCGCCGTCAAGCGGGGCTCCGGCCTCGAGGCGGGCGGCGCCGAGTACGAGACGATCATGTACGAGGGCTACGGTCCCGGGGGCGTCGCCGTCCTCATCGAGTGCCTGACGGACAACCGCAACCGCGCCGCGATGGAGGTCCGCACGGCGCTCACGCGCAATAACGGGACCCTCGCGGACCCGGGCTCCGTGAGCTACCTCTTCTCGCGCAAGGGCCTGATCGTCGTGCCGAAGGAAGGCGGCGTCACGGAGGACGCCCTGCTGGAGGCGACGCTCGAGGCCGGCGCGGAGGAGATCAACGACCTCGGCGAGGTCTTCGAGATCATCACCGAGGCCACCGACGTCGTGAAGGTCCGCGAGGCGCTCCAGGCGGCGGGCATCGACTACGACAGCGCGGAGGCGTCCTTCGTCCCGTCCGTCCAGGTCGAGGTCGACCTTGAGGGGGCGAAGAAGATGCTCCGGCTGATCGACGCCCTCGAGGACAGCGACGACGTGCAGACGGTCTTCGCTAACTTCGACGCGTCCGACGAGGTTCTGGCGGCGGCCGAGGAGTAGCGGTGAGGATCCTCGGCGTCGACCCGGGCCTCACGCGGTGCGGCCTCGGGGTCGTCGAGGCGGGGGCCTCCCGCCGCGTGACCCTCGTGGACGTCACGGTCGCGACGTCCGACTCCGAGCACGACGCCCCGCGGAGGCTCCGCGACATCGCGACGGCGCTCGCCGCCGTGATCGACACGCATCATCCCGAGGTCGTCGCGCTCGAGAGGGTCTTCGCGCAGCACAACGTCCGTACGGTCATGGGAACCGCCCAGGTCTCCGGCATCGTGATGCTCGAGGCGGAAAGGCGCGGCCTGCCCGTCTCCCTGTACACGCCCTCGGAGGTCAAGGCGGCGGTCACGGGCAGCGGACGCGCCCCCAAGAAGCAGGTCGTCGAGATGGTGCGGCGGCTCCTCGGGGTCGACGTCCCCACGAGCCCGCCCGACGCCGCGGACGCGCTCGCCATCGCGATCTGCCACGCCTGGCGCGGGGCGGTCCCGGGGGCCGCGGGGCACGATTCCGGGGCCATCGCGACCCGCGCGCAGGCGCGGTGGGCCGAGGCGGAACGCGCGGCGCGTCGCACGCCTCGGAGGCCGCCCGTACCGTAGCGTGGTTCGTACATACGTTCGAACAACGCGGGAGGCTCGTTGATCGCCCAGCTCTCGGGGACGGTGCTCGCCGTCGGCGCGACGTCGCTCGTCGTCGACGTCGGGGGAGTGGGCCTCGACGTGCTTTCGACGCCCGCCACGCTCGCGGGCGCGCGCGCGGGCCACGAGGCGCGGCTCTTCACCCACCTCGTCGTCCGCGAGGAGAGCCTGACGCTGTACGGATTCGCCTCCCGCGAGGAGAAGGATGCCTTCGTGGCGCTTCAGGGCGTCAGCGGTGTGGGGCCGCGCCTCGCCCTCGCGATGCTCGCCGTTCACGCCCCTCGATCGCTCGCCGCGGCGGTCGCCTCGGGCGACAGGGCGGCGCTCGAGCGGGTGCCGGGGATCGGCGCCAAGGTCGCAGCGCGGCTTCTGCTCGAGCTCGGGGGAAAGCTCGTTCTGCCCGAGGCCGACGGCGCGGTCGCCGAGGGCGACGGACGTGACCAGGTTGTTGAGGCCCTCGTGGGGCTCGGATGGGCGTCGAAGGCCGCCCGCGCGGCCGTGGACGCGGTGGCGAAGGGCCCGGTCGCGGATGCCGAGGTGCCCGGCGTGCTCCGGGAGGCCCTGCAGACACTCGGAGGCAGCCATGGATGAGCCCATCGCCGACGACCTCGAACGCCTCGTCGACCTCGACGCGGACGCGATCGAACGATCGAACGAGGCGGCCCTGCGCCCGTCGAGCCTCGCCGAGTTCGTCGGCCAGCGTGTCGTCCGCGACCAGCTCGGCCTCGTCCTTGAGGCGGCGAAGGCGCGTGGCGCCTCGGCCGACCACGCCCTGCTGTCGGGGCCGCCCGGGCTCGGGAAGACGACGCTCGCGATGATCGTCGCCGGGGAGCTCGGCGCGACGCTCCGGGTCACGTCGGGGCCCGCGATCCAGCACGCGGGCGACCTCGCGGCGATCCTGTCGTCGCTCGCCGAGGGCGAGGTCCTGTTCATCGACGAGATCCACCGCCTCGCGCGCCCGGCCGAAGAGATGCTCTACCTCGCCATGGAGGACTTCCGCGTCGACGTCGTCGTCGGCAAGGGGGCCGGGGCGTCGTCGATCCCGCTGAGCCTCCCGCCCTTCACCGTCGTGGGGGCGACGACGCGGGCGGGGCTTCTGCCCGCGCCGTTGCGCGACCGTTTCGGCTTCACCGCGCACCTCGACTTCTACTCGGACGACGAGCTGCGCCGCATCATCGTGCGCGCGGCCGGGCTCCTGTCGTTCACGATCGACGAGGACGCGGCGCGGGAGATCGCCGGGCGGTCTCGGGGGACGCCCCGCATCGCGAACCGCCTGCTCCGGCGCGTCCGCGACTGGGCCGAGGTCCACGGCGACGGCCACGGCGGCCTCGACGCAGCGCGCGAGGCCCTCGCCGTTTACGAGGTGGACGAGCGCGGCCTCGATCGTCTCGACCGCGCCGTGCTCGGCGCGTTGTGCACGCGCTTCGGCGGGGGCCCGGTGGGCCTGTCGACGCTCGCGGTCGCGGTGGGGGAGGAGCCCGAGACCGTCGAGACCGTCGCCGAGCCCTTCCTCGTCCGGGAGGGCCTCATGAGTCGGACGCCGCGCGGACGGATCGCGACCCGGGCGACGTGGGAACACCTCGGTCTCGACGCGCCGGACGAGCGTCCCGACGCCGCGCAGGGGTCCCGGCTCTTCGACTAGCGAGCGCCGCGCCCGGGCCCGGTTCGACGTGGGTCGCGCGAACCGCCTAGAATCGGCTGGGCTCCCCCGAGCCGATCCCGAGCCGAAGGACAACCGTGTCGACCGTCACCAAAGCCGCGCGCAACTCGCTGCTATGGCTTCTCACGATCATCTTCGCCCTCGGCGGCGGCGTCGTCTACGAGGCGATGGTCAACCACCGCTCCTGGCTCCCCGAGCTGGGCCTGGACCTTAACGGCGGCACCGTCATCATCCTCCAGGCGAAGACGATCGACGGAAGCGCGGTCACGCCGGACAGCCTCCGGCAGTCCGTGGAGATCATTCGCCGTCGTGTCGACGCCTCGGGCGTTTCCGAGGCGACGATCGCCACGGAGAACCCCAACCACATCGTCGTGTCCCTGCCGGGCAACCCCTCGCAGGACACGATCGACCTTGTCAAGAGGTCGGCGCAGCTGCAGTTCCGCCCCGTCCTTGTCGAGGACCCCACCGGGACGGCGACGACATTCCCGACGCTCGGCGACGACGGGGCGATGGCGGGCACCGCATCGTCGTATAGCTGGATCACCGATGCCGACAAGGCCGCGTTCCTCGCGCTCGACTGCACGAACCAGGCGAACCTTCAGGGTGGCGACCCTGGCGACCCCAACGCCGCGTTCGTCACGTGCGGCACCGACCCGAACTTTCCGGCCGCGCGATACCTTCTCGGACCGGTCGAGCTTCGCGGCACCGACGTCAAGACCGCGACCGCCAGCCCGGCCTACAACTCGGTCGGCGCGGTCATCCCGAACGACTACCAGGTCAACCTGACGTTCTCGAGCGAGGGGGCGACCAAGTTCGGCAAAGTCACGACCCGCCTGTACTCGCTGTACAACCCCGCCGTCAGCACCCAGGTCGACAGGAACCGCTTCGGGATCGTCCTTGACGGGCTCGTCATTTCGGCCCCGCAGACCCAGGCTGCGATCCTCACGGGCTCCGCGAGGATCAGCGGGAACTTCACGACGCTCGACTCCGCGGCGGCGATCGCGAACCAGATCAGGTTCGGCGCCCTGCCGCTGACGCTCGATACGCTGAGCCAGTCGAAGACGACCCCGACCCTCGGCGCGGCGCAGCTCAGGGGCGGCCTCTACGCCGGCGCGATCGGGCTCGCGCTCGTCGTCCTCTACTCGCTCATCCAGTACCGGGCCCTCGGGCTCGTGACCGTCGCGTCGCTCGTGATCGCCGGGACGATCACCTTCGGGTCGATCGACTACCTTTCCGGGCTCATCGGGTACCGCCTGAGCCTCGCGGGCGTCGCGGGCATCATCGTCTCGATCGGTGTGACCGCCGACTCGTTCATCGTGTACTTCGAACGCGTACGAGACGAGCTGCGCGAGGGGAGAACTCTGCCCTCGGCCGTCGAGCACGGGTGGGGCCGCGCGCGCCGCACCATCCTCGCGTCCGACTCCGTCAGCTTCCTCGCCGCGACCGTCCTGTACCTGACCGCGGTCGGCAACGTGAAGGGCTTCGCCTTCACCCTCGGCCTCACCACCATCGTCGACCTCGTGGTCGTCATGCTCTTCACGCACCCGATGCTCGCGCTCCTCGCGCGCACCAAGTTCTTCGGACAGGGCCACCGCGCCTCGGGGCTCGACCCGCGCCAGCTCGGCCGCGAGTCGTTCTACAAGGGCAGGGGGCGCGTCGCCGTCGGCGACATGACCCTGGCGGAGCGCAAGGCCGCCGCGTTGCAAGCCGGTGCCACCGCCGGGAAGGGAGAGGGCTGATGGCCTTGAGTCTCGCGACGTGGGGCAACGACCTCCACTCGGGCAAGCGTTCCTACCCGATCGTCCGCTACCGCCGGCGGTGGTTCGTCGTGTCCGCGCTCCTGATGTTGCTGAGCGTCGGCCTGCTCTTCGGCCGCGGCATCAAACTCGGCATCGACTTCGAGGGCGGCTCCAAGTTCGACGTCGCCGGAGTCACGACCAAGGATCTCCAGCTCGCCACCGACGCCATCGCGTCGGTCGATCCGGCCGCGACGCCGGTTGTCCAGCTCCAGACGGCCCCCGACGGGTCTCAGACCGTCCAGGTGATCATGGGGAGCCTGACCGACACGCAGGCGACGGCGGTCTCGGACGCGCTCGCCGCGGCGTACAACGTGAACGCGCAGGACGCGGTCTCGGCGAGCATCGTCGGTCCGACCTGGGGTCAGGACGTCCGGGACAAGGCGATCAAGGCCCTCATCATCTTCCTCGTGCTCGTGACCGTGGTGATGGCGCTGTACTTCCGGGCGTGGCGCATGGCCGTGGCCGCGCTCATCGCCCTCGCCCACGACCTCCTGTTCACCGTAGGCGTGTACGCGGGGGTCGGCTTCACGGTGACGCCGGCGTCGGTGATCGGCTTCCTGACGATCCTCGGCTTCTCGCTCTACGACACCGTCGTGGTGTTCGACAAGGTTCGCGAGAACACGGCGGAGTTCGAGACGCAGAAGAGATACACCTACGCGGAGCTCGCGAACCTCGCCGTCAACCAGACGCTCGTGCGCTCGATCAACACCTCCGTCGTCGCGCTCCTGCCCGTCATGTCGATCCTCTTCATCGGCTCGAACCTCTTCCACGCGGACACGCTCAAGGACATCTCCCTCGCGCTCTTCGTCGGCCTCGCCGTCGGGACGTACTCCTCAATCTTCGTCGCGACGCCCTTCGAGGTCGCGCTCCGAAGCGGGGAGAAGCGCGTGAAGGAGCACACGCGCCAGGTGATCGAGGCGCGCACCGAGAGAGGGATCGACCCGTCGACGCCGGCGCCGGTGATGACCGTCGCGCCCGGCGAGCACCTGGGGGTTCAGGCGCAACCGCGCCGCAAGCGCCGGTCGTAAACTATGACGACCGGCAGGGAGGAGGCGTCGTGACCGACACGCGAACCCCCTCCGCGTCCTCCGGACCCCTGTCGTTCCTGCGCCGGACCAAGCCGCCGACGAGCGAGATCGACGGCGTCCTCGACGCGTTCCGGAAGATGTACCCGAAGGCCAAGACGACGCTCATCGAGCGCGCCTACACTCTCGCCAAGCGCCAGCACGAGGGCCAGAAGCGCCTGAGCGGCGACCCGTACATCACCCACCCGGTCGCCGTCGCGCTCATCGTCGCCGAGCTCGGGCTCCCCGAGGGCGTCGTCGCCGCCGCGCTCCTCCACGACACGGTCGAGGACACCGGCCTGGCCGTGGAGGACCTGCGCGCCGAGTTCGGCGACGAGGTCGCGATGATCGTCGACGGGGTAACCAAGCTCGACAAGCTCACGTACGGCGACGCCGCCCAGGCGGAGACCGTGCGCAAGATGGTCGTCGCCATGGCGAAGGACATCCGTGTCCTGCTGCTCAAGTTGGCCGACCGCCTGCACAACGCCCGCACGTGGCAATTCGTCGCGCCCGAGAGCGCCCGCCGCAAGGCGCAGGAGACACTCGAGATCTACGCGCCGCTCGCGCACCGGATGGGGCTCAACACCATCAAGTGGGAGCTCGAGGACCTGAGCTTCATGACGCTGTACCCGAAGATCTACCAGGAGATCGTCGACGTCGTCGCCGAGCGGGCGCCCGAGCGGGAGAAGTACCTCGCGATCGTCCGCAAGGAGGTCGAGGAAGCCCTCTCCGAGATGAAGATCAAGGCGACCATTACCGGACGCCCGAAGCACTACTACTCCGTCTACCAGAAGATGATCGTCCGCGGCCGCGACCTCGGCGACATCTATGACCTCGTCGGCGTGCGCATCCTCGTCGAGACGGTCCGCGACTGCTACGCCGTCCTCGGCGCCCTCCACGCCCGCTACCAGCCCGTTCCCGGCCGCTTCAAGGACTACATCGCCACCCCCAAGTTCAACCTCTACCAGTCGCTCCACACCACGGTCATCGGGCCAACGGGCAAGCCCGTCGAGTTGCAGATCCGCACCCACGAGATGCATCGGATGGCCGAATACGGCCTCGCGGCTCACTGGCGGTACAAGCAGACGGACAAGGCCGACCCCGGTACGTCCGGCGGGGCGGACCTCGGATGGCTGCGCCAGATCGCCGACTGGCAGCAGGAGACCGCCGATCCGAGCGAGTTCCTCGACGCCCTCCGGGGCGAGATCGGCACGGCCGAGGTTTACGCGTTCACCCCCGGGGGCAAGCTCCTCGCCCTGCCCGAGGGCTCCACGCCCGTGGACTTCGCCTACGCGGTGCACACGGAGGTGGGCCACAAGACGATCGGCGCGAAGGTGAACGGGAGGCTCGTCCCGCTCGACTCGCGCGTGGACAACGGCGACACCGTCGAGATCCTCACGTCGTCCGACGAGAACGCCGGGCCCAAGCGGGACTGGCTGGAGTTCGTCGCCTCGACCCGGGCGCGCAACAAGATCCGGCACTGGTTCACCCGCGAGCGCCGCGAGGAGTCGATCGACACCGGGCGCGACATGCTCGCGCGGGCGATCCGCCGCCAGCACCTGCCGATGCAGCGCCTGATGAGCCGCCAGTCGCTCCTCACGCTCGCGCGCGAGATGCACTACGACGACGTCGAGGCGCTCTACGCGGCGATCGGGGAGCACCGCGAGCAGGCGTCCGACGTCGTGTCGCGGATGGTCCACGCGGTCGGCGGCAACGCGGGCGCCGAGGAGGACCTCGCCGAGATCACCAGGCCCGGCGCCCGAAGCCGACGCCGCGTCCAGCCCGGCGACCCCGGCATCTCCGTGCACGGGCTCACCGACGTCGTCGTCAAGCTCGCGAAGTGCTGCACGCCGGTGCCCGGCGACGCGATCCAGGGATTCGTGACCCGCGGGAGCGGCGTGAGCGTGCACCGCACGGATTGCGACAACCTGCGCGTGCTGCGGGAGCAGCCCGAGCGGCTCGTGGACGTCGAGTGGACCGGCCGCGCCGACGCGACGTTCCTCGTGCAGATCGAGGTCGAGGCCCTCGACCGCGCGCGCCTGCTATCCGACGTCACGCAGGTGCTGAGCGACTACCACCTCAACATCCTCACGGCGAACGTCGCGACCACCAAGGACCGCGTCGCCCTGTCGAGCTTCACCTTCGAGATGGCGGACCCCTCGCACCTGGGCGCCGTGCTCGCGGCCGTGCGACACGTGGAGGGCGTCTACGACGTCCGGCGCATCACCGGGAGTCGACGCGCCGAGCACTGACGCGAGCGCCTCGCACACCGCCGCCCACGCCGACCTCACGCGCGCCGCCCCCGCGCCCCTCCGATCGTCGGACGCGATGATCGCGTCGACGTCGGCCGGGATGACCGTGCCGACCCGCACGGCGCGGTAGACGGGCCCGATCGCGGCCCCGGCGTCGTCCCAACGAAGCGCGTCGGCGACGCACCGCGCGGCCGGGGCCAGGCGGAGGCCGTCGAACCGTAGCGCGGGACCCGCCGCCGCCCCGCCGGAGTGGAAGGAGAGGGTCCACCCCCGAGCGTCGGCGCCCGGCTTGGCGCGATGGAGTCCGCGCCGACCCACGAGGTCCACGACCGCGGGCGCCGCCCCGCCGACGTGGATCCACAGGCCCGCGAGTCCGGAGACGACGGTGTGGCCGGGAACGACGGGGGAGAGGGTCGCGGCGCGGCAAGCCGCGGTGCAGGGCAGGTCGAGGGGCGTCCCGTAGCGAGGCGCGAGGTGGGCGACGACGCCGTCGCGGATCATGCGGGCGAGCGCGGTCGCGCCGATCGCGTCGGCGCTCACGGGAATCACGACCCTAGGGTGCCCGAAGGTCCGGCACGCGGGCGCCGATGGGCCCGATCTGGGGAGAACGCCTAGGAGACGCTCGTCTGGATCTGGTCGAGCCAGGACTGGCGGGCGTCGCGGGATTCGGTCAGCTCGGCTACGGACTTCTTGTCACCCGCGGCCTTCGCCTTCTCGATCTGCTCGTCGAGGTCCGCGATCGCTGCGACCAGCTGCTGCGCGGCGCCGCTCGCCCGAGCCTCGAGCTCGGGGTTGCTCTTCTCCCACGCGTGGCCTTCGGCGTCGCGGATCGCCCGCTCGACGGCGCCGAGCCTCCGGCTCAGGCGTACTGCGTCCGGCCGCGGAACCTCGCCGGCGGCCTCGAAACGGTCCTGGGCGGCGCGGAGGGCGGATTTCGCGGCCGTGAGGTCGCGGATCGGAAGAAGCGACTCCGCGTCCGCGACGGCCGCCTCCTTGGCCGGGAGGTTCGCGGATAGGGCCTCGACCGACGCCTCCAGGGCGACGCGCTTGGCCTCGAAGAAGGTGTCTTGGGCGGTGCGGAAACGCGCCCACAGCGCGTCGTCCGTCGATCGGCGTCCGCGGCCGGCAGCCTTCCACTCGCCCATGAGGTCCCGGAACGCGCGTGCGGTCCTGTCCCAGTCGGTCGACGTCGCGAGGGCCTCCGCCTGCGCGGCGAGCGCCTCCTTGCGGGAGGCGACTTCGACATTGGCCTTGTCGAGCTCGGCGAAGTGGTGCTTCCGGGTTCGCTCGAAGCTCGTGCGCGCGTGGGCGAACCGTGTCCAGAGCTCCTTCTCGGCCTCCTTGCCGATGCGCGCGCCGCCCTTCTGGGCGACCTTCCACGCCTCGAGGAGCGACCGGAGCTCGGCGGTGTCTTCCTTCCACCGCACGTTGTCGGTGGGCTTGGCTGCGAGGGTCTCGGCCTTCGCGACGATCTCCTCGCGCTCGGCGAGCGCCTTCTCGCGCGCCTCCGCCTTGGCGGCGACCATGCCCTCGCGGATCTCGACGGCCTTCGCCTCGATGGGGGCGAGCCGGTCGCGGAAGGCGGCGAGGTCGCCGACGCAGTCGGGCTTCTCGACGACGGCGCGAAGCGACGCGACCGAGGTGTCGATGTCGCGGATCGACAGTTCGGCCGCCTCGAGTCGCGCGTGGAGGCGCTCCAATGCGGCGACGTGTTCGAAGTAGCGGCGGGCGTAGGCCGTCAGCGGCTCGTCGCCCTCGGCGGGACCCACGACGTGGCGCGTCTCGCCGTCGACCAGCACGACCGAGCCGTCCTCGACCACTCCGTGTCCCGCCGCCGACTCCAGCTCGGCCGGGTCGACGTCCGTGACCACGGGAACCTTGACGGGGTGGTGGGACTTCCGCGCGAGCACCTTAGGCGAGGGGGCCTTCGGGGGCGCGGGCTTAGGGGCGGGCGTCGGAGAACTCATTGCACCGTCACTTCGTTGATGACCACGGGCTTGGCGGGAGGTCCATCGCTCGTCCCGTCGGACGTCCCGCTCTTGCCGATTCCCTCCAGGATAGTCAGACCGTCGGTGATCTGCCCAAAGACGGTGTAACCGCCGACGGAGTCCGCGGGGATCGGCGAATCGGCGTAGACGAAGAAGAACTGGCTTCCCATCGAGTAGGCGTCGTTCGGCACGCGCGCCATGGCGAGCGTGCCCGCGGGGTAGACGTTGTCCGCCGGAGCGTTCTCGATCGGGCCGAACGTGAACCCGGGGCCGCCGGACGACGTCCCGTTTGACGAGCCGCACTGCAGGACGAAGATCCCCTGGTCGACGAGCCGGTGGCACGTGTTCCCCTTGAAGAAGCCTTCCTTCGCGAGCGTCACGAACGTCGCGACGGCCTGCGGGGCCTTCGCCCCGTCGAGGGTGGCGGTGATCGAGCCCATGTTCGTGTCGAATGTCGCGGTCCACGTGCGGTACTCGGAGACCGACGGCGGCGGGGCGAGCGCGGAGTTCGTGGCGGTCGGCGCGGGCGTCGCCGTGGACGTCGGAGACATCGTGACGGTCGGGGTGGTGGAGGACGTGAGCTTGTGGAGGGTGAACGCTCCTCCGGCCAGGAGGAGGGCGGCGACGACGACGATCGCGATGTACCGGTTGCGGCGTCGGCGCTTCGCCTCGCGCGCCGCGATCTTCGCCTGGAACTGTTC
Organism: uncultured Actinomycetota bacterium; assembly: GCA_963823015.1. Taxonomy (GTDB): domain Bacteria; phylum Actinomycetota; class Actinomycetes; order Actinomycetales; family Demequinaceae; genus JAFGBM01. Next base: position 698,822 of record CAWGJW010000004.1, read on the forward strand.
GTAGCGCCGCTTCTGCTGGGCACGGATCTGCTTATTGGTCGCCATGGTCTCTCCGCAGGGTGTCGAGTCGCCAGTCTAGGGGTTCCGGGATGGAACAATGGCCGCATGAGTCGCGTCGCGCCCGTGTCCGGGTTCCCCGAATGGGCGCCTGAGGAGCGCGTCGTCGAGCGGCACGTGATCGAAACGCTCCGGCGCACGTTCGCGCTCCACGGTTTCGCGGAGGTGGAGACGCGGGCGGTCGAACCGCTCGACCGATTGCGCGGCGATTCGGACGCGTCGAAGGAGATCTACGCGCTTCGCCGCGTCCTCGCGGACCCGGACGACGGCGACTCCGGGCTCGGACTCCACTTCGACCTCACGGTGCCGTTCGCGCGGTACGTCGAGGAGTTCTCCGGCCGCCTCGCGTTCCCGTTCCGCCGCTACCAGATCCAGAAGGTGTGGAGGGGGGAGCGACCCCAGGAGGGGCGTTTCCGCGAGTTCTACCAGGCCGACATCGACGTCGTCGCCCGGGAGACGCTCCCGGCGCACCTCGAGGCGGAGGTGGCCGTCGTGGTGCTTCGCGCCCTCGCGGCCCTGCCGATCCCGGCCGTGCGGCTGCACGTGAACGATCGGCGCCTCGTCGAGGCGTTCTACCGGGGCGTCGGCGTGAAGGACGTCCCCGCCGCCCTGCGCGCGGTCGACAAGCTCGCCAAGATCGGGCGCGAGGCGGTACGGGAGGAACTCGCGTCGGGAAGGAAGCCGATCGTCGACGCGGACGCCGCGGAGGCCTGCCTCGACCTCGCGGAGATCTCCGCGCCCGACGCGTCCTTCGCCGACGCCGTGACGGCACTAGCGGCGAGGCACGGCGCGGCCTCGGAGGATCTCGAGGCGGGAATCTCGTCGCTCGCTTCGCTCGTCGAGGGCATCAACGCCGAGCTCCCGGGCGTCGCGCGGGCGGACCTCAGGATCGCCCGCGGGCTCGACTACTACACGGGCGCTGTGTACGAGACGTTCGTCGAGGGCCACGAGGACCTCGGCTCGATCTGTTCCGGGGGCCGTTACGACAGCCTCGTCAGCGTCGGCGGCTCGACCCTGCCGGGCGTGGGCATCTCCGTCGGCGTCAGCCGCCTCGTCAGCCGCATCCTGTCTGCGGGGCTCGCGGTCGCGACGCGTCCCGTCCCCTCCGCGGTGCTCGTCGCGGTCACGGACGAGGAGTCGCGCGGCGCCTCGAACGCCGTCGCCCAGGCGCTGCGCGCGCGCGGCATCCCCTGCGAGGTCGCGCCGAAGGCCGCGAAGTTCGGCAAGCAGATCCAGCACGCGGACCGGCGGGGGATACCTTTCGTGTGGTTCCCGGGCGATCCCGACGAGGTGAAGGACATCCGCTCCGGCGACCAGGTCCCGGCCGACGCTGCCGCGTGGGAGCCCCCCGCCGACGACCTCTGGCCCCGGGTCGAACGCCGCTAGACTCGTCCCGGACCGCCCCCGATTCAAGGAGAACACGTGCATCGCACGCACCTCGCCGGAAACCTACGCGCCTCGGACGCCGGCGCGACCGTCACGCTCGCGGGATGGGTCGGCCGGCGCCGCGACCACGGCGGCGTCGCGTTCATCGACCTGAGGGACGCGTCGGGATTCGCGCAGGTCGTCATCCGCGAGGAGGTCGCGCACGAGCTCCGCTCCGAGTACGTGCTCCAGGTCACCGGAAAGGTGCGCCTTCGCCCCGACGGAAGCGCCAACCCCAACCTGCCGTCCGGCGAGGTCGAGGTCGTCGCCGACGACGTCGTCGTCCTCAACCCGTCGGCCCCCCTGCCGTTCCCGATCGACGAGCACGTCACCGTCGGCGAAGAGGCGCGCCTCAAGCACCGCTACCTCGACCTGCGCCGCCCCCGGCAGCGCGAGGCCCTCGTGTTGCGCTCGAAGCTCAGCCAGGCGGCGCGCGCCGCGCTGAACGAGCGCGACTTCCTCGAGATCGAGACCCCGACCCTCACGCACTCCACGCCCGAGGGTGCCCGAGACTTCGTCGTCCCGGCCCGCCTCGCGCCGGGTTCCTGGTACGCCCTGCCCCAGTCGCCGCAGCTGTTCAAGCAGCTGCTCATGGTCGCCGGGATGGAGCGGTACTACCAGATCGCCCGCTGCTACCGGGACGAGGACTTCCGGGCGGACCGCCAGCCCGAGTTCACGCAGCTGGACATCGAGATGTCGTTCGTGGACCAGGACGACGTCATCGAGGTCGGGGAGGCGGTGGTCAAGGCGGCGTGGGCGCTGATCGGCGTCGACGTCCCCACTCCCATCGCGCGCATGACCTACGCGGACGCGATGCGCCGCTTCGGCTCGGACAAGCCGGACCTGCGCTTCGGGTTGGAGCTCGTCGAGCTCGCCGAGTTCTTCCAGGACACCCCGTTCCGGGTCTTCCAGGCGCCGTACGTCGGCGCCGTCGTCATGCCCGGAGGCGCGTCCCAGCCGCGCAAGACGCTCGACGCGTGGCAGGAGTGGGCGAAGCAGCGGGGGGCCAAGGGCCTCGCGTACGTGCTCGTCGACGAGTCCGGCGAGCTCGGCGGCCCTGTCGCCAAGAACCTCTCCGACAAGGAGCGCGAGGGCCTCGCGGGGGCCGTCGGAGCCAAGCCCGGCGACTGCGTCTTCTTCGCCGCCGGACCGGTCGAGAGCTCGCGCGCCCTGCTCGGCGCCGCCCGCCAGGAGATCGCCCGTCGCCTCGACATGATCCCCGAAGGGACCTTCGAGTTCGTGTGGGTCGTCGACGCGCCGCTGTTCAAGCCGGTCACGGCGGACGACGACGACGTCGCGGTCGGGGGCGGGGCCTGGACCGCCGTCCACCACGCCTTCACGAGCCCCAAGCCCGAGTGGATCAACCGCTTCGAGGAGGACCCGGGCGCGGCGCTCGCGTACGCGTACGACATGGTGTGCAACGGGAACGAGATCGGCGGAGGGTCGATCCGTATCCACCGCCGCGACGTCCAGGAGCGCGTCTTCAACATCATGGGGATCGACGCGGAGGAGGCGCAGGAGAAGTTCGGATTCCTCCTCGACGCCTTCCAGTACGGCGCGCCCCCGCACGGCGGGATCGCGTTCGGGTGGGACCGCATCGCCGCGATCCTCGCGGGCGCGGAATCGATCCGTGACGTCATCGCCTTCCCGAAGTCCGGCGGCGGCTACGACCCGCTCACCGGTGCCCCGGCGCCCATCAGCGCCGAGCAGCGCAAGGAGACGGGAGTGGACTACAAGCCCAAGCCGGACGCGGGGTCCGCGAAGGCCTCATCCGACGCCTAGTGCGTGATGCTCGCCTTGGCGTAGAGCCGCTTGAGGGGCTTCGGCGCCCACCAGTTCCACTGACCCAACAGCGTCATCGTCGCGGGGACGAGCAGGAGCCGCACGAGCGTCGCGTCGAGGAACACCGCGAAGGCCAACCCCACGCCGATCTCCTTGATAACGAGGATCTTCCCGGCGGCGAAGCCCATGAACACGACGATGACGATCGCGGCCGCCGACGTGATGATGCGCCCCGAGCGCTGGAGTCCCAGCCGGACGGCGTCGTCGTTCGAGGCCCCCTTGTCCACGAGCTCCTTGATGCGGGAGAGCAGGAAGACCTCGTAGTCCATCGACAGGCCGAAGCCGAACGCGAGGATCAGCACCATCACGTACGTCTCGATGCCGCCCGTCGACGTGAATTGGAGCGGCCCCTCGAGGTTGCCGTGCTGGAAGATCCACACGGCAACGCCGATCGACGCCGTCAGTGAGAGGCCGTTGATCAGCAGCGCCTTGACCGGCACGAGCAGGGAGCCGGTCATGAAGAACAGCAGGATGAACGTGCCGACGATGACGATCGAGAGCGCGATGGGCGCCCCTGTGGTGATGGCGGAGATGAAGTCGATCTGGTTCGCGGCCGCCCCGCCCACGTAGAGGCGGAACGGCGGGTCCATGGCCCGGATCTCCTTGACGAGGTCGACGGATTCCCGCCCGCTCGGGTCCGCGAACGTCAGGACGAGCCCGGACAGCGCCTGGCCGTTCGCCTCGGTCGTCGGCGTCACGCGGGCGACGCCCGGCAGGCCGGCGAGATTCGCCTGCGTCCACGCGCCGAGCTTCGCGGACGTCGCGTCGGCGACGAGCGTGACGTCGGGGCTCTGGAGTTGGGGGAACTCCGCGTCGAAGGTCGCGACGAACACCCGGTCGGGGTCGTTCTTCGGCAGCAGCTCGAGCGCGGAGTTGCGCAGTTGGATCCCGAGCGCGGGCCCGGCGAGGATCGCGAGGATCGCGATCGCGCCGGCGACGACGAGCCAGGGCCGCCGCTGCACCCGCGCGGTGAGGCGCGAGAACACGCCCTCGTCCCGCGTCACGTCCGACGTGATGCGCAGCACCCTCCGGAGGCCGGGAACGCGCGAGATCAGGCCCGGCTTGGCGAGCCTCGCGCCCAGGAGGTACGCGATCGCCGGCACCAGCGTCATGGCGACGAGGAGCGCCATCACGACGACTCCGAGCGCCGCGCCTCCGAACGCCTTCATGAGGTCCGGGTCGAACGTGAGGAGGCTGCCGACGGCGATCGCGACGGTCACCGCCGAGAAGAAGACGGTTCGCCCGGCGGTCGACATGGCGCGCTCGATCGCGGGGCCCCTCGCCGCGAGTGGATCGCCCCCCGCGGACGCGAGCTCCTCGCGATACCGGGACACGATGAGAAGGCCGTAGTCGATGCACAGGCCGATGCCGAGCACGGTGACGACGCTTTGCGCGGAGTTGTCGACCGTGTACGGGAACGTGAAGCCGTAGAGGATGGCGAACCCGCCCGCGATCGAGGCGATCGCGCCCGCGATCGGCATGCCCGCGGCGAGGAAGCCGCCGAACACGAAGACCATGACGAGCAGCGCGAGCGGCAGGGCGATTGCCTCGCCGATCACGAGGTCCTCGGAGATGCGGGTGTCGAAGTGCTCGAAGAGCAGGCGGTTGGAGTACGTGGTGACCGACGCGCCCGGCGCGACCGTTCGCGCGGCGGCCTCCACGTCGGCGAATTCGGACTCCAGCGTGTGGTTGAGCGCGAGCACGACGGCGTCGTCGTGGTTCGGCGCCAGCGTCACGTGTACGAGGAGACCCTTGCCGTCCGCGGCGACGAAGGCGGCCGGGGGAGTGGCGGAGCCGGAGAACTGGGTCGAGGCGTAGTCGACGCCGGGAATCGCGCCGAGCGGGGACACGACGAGGGCGACGCCGGGCGTTTGGGCTATCGCGTCGAGGGGCGCCTTCAGGGCGCTGGCGAGGGCGGGGTCCGTCGCGTCGACGCCGAGCAGCATGCCGCTGAACGTCGTGCCCGCTTCGAAGGGCACGGAGGCGTCGATCGCGGCGAGTGCCGCGGCGCTGTCGGAACCCCGGACCCCGGGCTCGCCCGTCGTCGTCCGCGCCTGGAGGTTGCCGTAGTCGCCCCATCCCACCTCGGAGAAGGCGAACATCGCGACGGCGGCGAGCACCCATGCGACGACCGTGACGACGGGGTGGCGCGTGACCGCGCGGGCGAGGCGGGCGAAGAGGCTCATGGCGGAAAACTAACACGCGAGCCCGGCGTCGCCGCGCGCCCCTAGAGTGAGGTGGTGGACCTCTTCGACGCGGTGCGCAACGACGCCTCCGGCGTTCCGGCGCCGACCTCCGCGAGCCCGCTCGCCGTGCGGATGCGTCCCCGTACGATCGGCGAGGTCGTGGGGCAGGATCACGTCCTCGCGGACGGCAGCCCGTTGCGTCGCCTGATCGAGTCGCCGTCCGGGGCGACGTCCGTGCTGATGTGGGGGCCTCCCGGCACGGGAAAGACGACCCTCGCGTACCTCGTGGCGGGCGGGCGGCGCTTCGTCGAGCTGTCCGCCGTGACCGCCGGGGTGAAGGACGTGCGCGCGGTCATCGAGGACTCCAAGCGCCGCGTCGCGACCGGCGAGCCCGAGACGGTCGTCTTCATCGACGAGGTGCATCGCTTCACCAAGACGCAGCAGGACGTGCTCCTGCCCGCCGTCGAGAACCGCTGGATCACCCTGGTCGCCGCGACCACGGAGAACCCGTCCTTCTCCGTGGTCGGGCCGCTCCTGTCGCGTTCCGTCCTCGTCACGCTGAAGCCGCTCGACGAGGACGCCATACGCGCCCTGCTCGCGCGCGCGGTCGCCGACGAGCGCGGGCTCGGGGGGCGGGTCGCCGTCTCCGACGACGCGCTCGACCACATCGTCCGCGTCGCCGGCGCCGACGCCCGGAAGGCCCTGACAGTGCTCGAGAACCTCGCCGAGGCGGCGGGGGACGGGGGAGAGGTCACGGCGACGCTCGCCCAGCAGGCGATGGACGCGGCGCTCGTCGCCTACGACCGTCAGGGCGACCAGCACTACGACGTCATCAGCGCCTTTATCAAGTCGGTGCGCGGCAGCGACGTCGACGCGGCGCTGCACTATCTGGCCCGCATGGTGGTCGCGGGGGAGGACCCGCGCTTCATCGCCCGACGCCTGGTGATCCTTGCCGCCGAGGACGTCGGGATGGCCGACCCGCAGGGACTCGTGATCGCGCAAGCCGCGGCGGACGCCGTGAGCTTCATCGGGATGCCCGAGGGAAGGATCGTCCTCGCCGAGGCCACCGCGTACCTGGCGACGGCCCCCAAGTCCAACCGGTCCTACCTGGCGATCGACCGCGCCGTCGCGGACGTGAAGGCCGGACGCGCCGGCGTCGTCCCGACGCACCTGCGCGACGCGCATTACCCCGCCTCGGAGCGCCTCGGCCACGGGAAGGGCTACCAATACGCGCACGACGCCCCGCACGCCGTCGCCGAGCAGGACTACCTGCCCGAGGCCCTCGAGGGCGCGACGTACTACGAGCCGAGCGAGCGCGGGTACGAGAGGGACGTCGCCACGCGACTCGCGAAGATCCGCGACATGCTCGGGCGTGGCACAACCCGCCAATAGTCCGCTATCCTTGTCCGAGCCCTCGCGGCGAGCTGGCTGCTCTTGCCGCGTCCCTGTTGGATGGCGCGTTCGCGCGCCTCGGTGGTCAAAGGAAAAATGTGACGTCTGTTCAGCGTGCGCGCCGCCAGGTGCGCCTGTCCCGCGCCCTCGGGCTCGCGCTTACCCCCAAGGCGGTCAAGCACTTCGAGAAGCGGCCGTACCCGCCCGGCGAGCACGGTCGTACCGCGCGCCGCAAGGAATCCGACTACGCCGTCCGGCTCCGCGAGAAGCAGCGCCTCCGCGCGCAGTACATGCTCCGCGAGAAGCAGATGGCGCGCGCGTACGAGGAGGCCCACAAGGGCTCCGGCCGTACGGGCGACGAGATGGTCGAGCTGCTCGAGACGCGCCTCGACGCGCTCGTGCTCCGCTCCGGCTTCGCCCGCACCATCCTCCAGGCGCGCCAGTCGGTGCTGCACCGCCACATCCTCGTGGACGGCCACATCGTCGACCGCCCCTCGCAGCGCATCCAGCCGGGCCAGACCATCCAGGTCAAGCCGAAGGCGACCACGCTCGACCCGTACATGGCCGCAGCCGCGGGCGCGCACCGCGACGTGCTCCCCGAGGTCCCGGACTACCTGGACGTTCAGCTGGAGAAGCTGAGCGCCAAGCTCGTACGCAAGCCCAAGCGCGCGGAGGTGCCGATCACCTGCGACGTGCAGCTCGTCGTCGAGTTCTACGCCCGATAGAAGCCACGCCCGCGAGGAGCCGAACCGCCGAGGAGTGACCATGCGCACCGCGGATATCCGCCAGCGATGGCTCGACTACTTCGCCGGGCACGGCCACGAGGTCGTACCGTCGGCGTCCCTCGTCTCACCGGACCCGTCGCTGCTCTTCACGGTCGCGGGCATGGTTCCGTTCATCCCGTACATGCTGGGTCAGCAGCAGTCGCCGTGGCCGCGCGCCACGAGCGTGCAGAAGTGCATCCGCACGCTCGACATCGACGAGGTCGGCAAGACGACGCGCCACGGCACGTTCTTCCAGATGAACGGCAACTTCTCCTTCGGCGACTACTTCAAGGAAGGCGCGATCACCTACGCCTGGGACCTGGTGACGGGCCCCGAGTCGGAGGGGAAGTACGGATTCGACCCCGAGAAGGTCTGGGTGACGGTCTTCGAGGAGGACGACGAGGCGGCCCACCTGTGGTCGGAGATCGCCGGGCTCCCGAAGGAGCGCATCCAGCGGCGGGGCATGAAGGACAACTTCTGGTCGACGGGCCAGCCGGGGCCGGCGGGCCCGTGCTCGGAGATCTACATCGACCGCGGCCCCGCCTATGGCGAGGACGGCGGTCCCGTCGTCGACGAGTCGCGCTTCCTCGAGATCTGGAACCTCGTCTTCATGCAGTACGAGCGCGGCGCGGGCGGCGGCAAGGACGACTTCCCGATCCTGGGCGACCTCAAGCAGAAGAACATCGACACGGGCCTTGGGCTCGAGCGCGTCGCTTTCCTCAAGCAGGGCGTCGACAACATGTACGAGATCGACGAGGTGATGCCGGTGATCCGGGCGGCCGAGGAGATCAGCGGCCGCGCCTACGGCAAGGACCACGACGACGACGTCCGCATGCGCGTCGTCGCCGACCACGTCCGCAGCTCGCTCATGCTCATGTCCGACGGCGTCGTCCCGGGCAACGAGGGGCGCGGCTACGTCCTTCGTCGGCTCCTTCGCCGGTCCGTGCGCGCGATGCGCCTCATGGGCGTCGACGACCGGGCGATCCCGCACCTGCTCCCCGCCTCCAAAGACGCGATGAAAGCCTCGTACCCGGAGCTCGAGAAGCAGTTCGAGAAGATCTCCCAGATCGCCTACGCCGAGGAGGACGCGTTCCGCCGCACCCTCGCGTCCGGGACCGCGATCCTCGACACCGCCGTCACGCGCACCAAGGACGAGGGCGGACACGTGCTCGACGCGGAGGACGCCTTCGCGCTCCACGACACGTACGGCTTCCCGATCGACCTCACCCTCGAGATGGCGTCCGAGCAGGGACTCAAGGTCGACGAAGAGGGCTTCCGCCGCCTCATGCAGGAGCAGCGCGACCGCGCCCGCGCCGACGCGAAGGCGAAGAAGGGCGGCCACGCGGACATCAAGGTGTACCAGTCGCTCGCCGCGGAGGGCCTCACGGAGTTCACCGGCTACGTCGAACTGCAGACCGCGAGCGAGATCCGCGCGATCGTCGCGGGGGGGAAGCTCGCGAAGCGCGCGTCCACGGGCGAGACCGTGGAGGTCATCCTCCCCAAGACGCCCTTCTACGCGGAGTCCGGCGGCCAGGAGGCCGATTCCGGCGTCATCCAGGCCCAAGGGGCGACGCTCGAGGTTCTCGACGTGCAGAAGGCCGCCAAGGGCCTCATCGTCCACACGGTCAAGGTAGCCGAGGGGGAGATCGCCGTCGGCGACGACGTCTCCGCCCAGGTCGACCACGAGTGGCGCGTCGGCGCGCGGCAGGCGCACTCCGGCACGCACCTTCTCCACGCCGCCCTCCGGCAGGTGCTCGGACCCGACGCCCTCCAGTCCGGCTCGTACAACAAGCCGGGCTACCTCCGCCTCGACTTCTCGTGGCCGACCGCGCTGAGCGCGGAGGCGCGAAGCGAGATCGAGGAGGTCACGAACCTGGCGATCCGCCAGGACCTGTCGGTCGGCTGGCAGTACATGAGCCTCGCCGACGCCAAGGAGTGGGGCGCGATCGCCCTGTTCGGCGAGACGTACGACGAGACGGTGCGGGTCGTCGAGATCGGTGGACCCTGGTCGCGCGAGCTGTGCGGGGGTACGCACGTCGAACACTCGAGCCAGGTCGGCATGGTGGCGATGACCACCGAGGCCTCGGTCGGCTCCGGCTCGCGGCGCATCGAGGCCCTCGTCGGCATCGAGGCCTTCCAGCAGCTCGCGGCCGAGCGGGCGCTCGTCGCGGAGCTCACCTCGACGCTCAAGGTTCAGCCCCGCGACCTGGTGCCCCGCGTCGAGAAGCTCGTCGAGCGCCTCGCGGAGGCGGAAAAGCGCCTCGCGGCCGTCCAGATCCAGGCGACGCTTCAGACGGCGGGCGAGGTCGCGGAAACCGCGGCGGACGTCGCGGGTGTCCGTGTCGTCGCGCACCACGCCGAGGCCGTTGACGGCGACGGGGCGCGCGCCCTCGCGACCGAGGTGCGGAACCGGCTGGGAGACGCGACGCCGACCGTCGTAGCGATCGCCTCCGCGACGGGCGGCAAACCGATCGTCGTCGTCGCCACCAACGCTCCCGCGCGTGATGCGGGACTGAAGGCGGGCGAGCTGGTGAAGGCGGCCTCGGCCGTCCTCGGCGGAGGCGGCGGCGGAAGCGCCGACCTCGCCCAAGGCGGAGGCCAGGACGCCACCCGCATCGACGACGCGCTCGGCGCAATCGGTGCGGCGGTCAAGAAGCGTGGCTAATTCATCTCTGCCCTCGGGGGTGAGGCTCGGGCTCGACGTCGGCACCGTGAGGGTGGGCGTCGCCGCGTCCGACCCCGACGGGAGGCTCGCCTTCCCGGTCGCGACCGTTCGCCGCGGGCCGACGGCGGCCGACGAGGTCGCCCGCCTCGCGACCGAACGCTCCGCCGTCGTCGTATACGTCGGGCTGCCGCGTACCCTCGCCGGGAATGAAGGCCCGAGCGCGTCCGACGCGCGCGCCTTCGCGGGCGAGGTCGCGGAACGTACCGGCCTCGTCGTCCGTTTGATCGACGAGCGGATGTCGACCGTGACGGCCTCGAACGAACTCCGCGCCGCCGGACGTGACGCGCGGGCCCAGCGGGCCGTTGTGGACCAGCAGGCCGCGGTGGTTATTCTGGGCAGTGCGCTGGATACTGAGAGGGCCGGTACGACGGCCCGCGTGACCGAGGTGGTCGCGAACAAGGGGAGTCATGACTGATCTGTTCGAGGCGGACACCGCGACGACGACGTCGCTCGACCTGCGTCGCGCCCAGCGCGACCAGCGTCGGCGCGAGCGTCGGTGGCGCTCGCTCATGGCGACGGCCGTCGCGCTCGTCCTCTTCTCGCTCGGAGCATCGGTTGGGTGGAGCTTCCTCCAGGCGTTCAAGAGCAACGGCCCCGACGTCGTCGACTTCCCGGGGCACGGTCAGGGCAGCGTCGAGGTGATCATCAATCCCGGCGACTCCGGAGAAACCATCGCCGAGACGCTCTACCAGGCGGGAGTCATCGCGTCGACGAAGGCGTTCCGCCTCGCCGCGTACGCGCGTCCGGACGACGCGAACAGCATCACTCCCGGCTACTACGTGCTCCCCAAGCAGATGAAGGCCGACTACGCGCTCGACGCGCTTCTCGACTCGGAATACAAGCGGGAGATCTCCATCACGATTCCCGAGGGCTCGAGCGTCAAGGCGATCCTCGACAAGATCGCGAAGGTCACGGGAGCATCGCTCACCGACGTGCAGGCGGCCGCGGCCAATACCGAAGCGATCGGACTACCGGCGGAGGCGAACGGAAGCCTCGAGGGCTGGCTGTTCCCGTCGACGTACAAGTTCAACCCGGGGGTCGCCCCCACGGACGTCCTCGTCAAGATGATCAAGACCACGACCCAGACCCTCGAGGACAAGGGAGTGCCGCGGACCCAATGGCTCAAGATCCTCACGATCGCGAGCCTGGTGGAGAAGGAGGCGAAACTCGACGAGGACCGCCCCCTCATCGCCGGCGTCATCTACAACCGCCTTAAGGCGGCACAGCCTCTCGAGCTCGACTCGACCGTCAAGTACGCGGTCGGCAACGCGGGCGACGGCAACATCTTCACGTCCGCCGACGAGCGGAACATCGACTCCCCGTACAACACCTACAAGCACACGGGACTCCCGCCGGGGCCGATCGCTTCGCCGGGGGAGGCGTCCATCGACGCCGCGATCAAGCCGGCCAAGCACAACTACTTCTTCTTCGTGACGGTGAACCTGACCACGGGAGAAACGAAGTACGCGAAGACGTACGCCGAACACCAGAAGAACGTCAAGGAGCTGCAGGCGTGGATGAAGGCGAACTCGTCGAAGTAGGGTCGCGCCGAGACGCGATCCGGTGAGCGATCGTCGACGGGCGGGGGTCCTCGGGCATCCGATTACCCACTCGCTCTCTCCGGTGCTCCACCGGGCCGCGTACTCCGCTCTCGGGCTCGACTGGGAGTACGACGCCCACGACGTCACGGCGGACGGTCTCGCGAGTTTCCTCGACGGGCTCGACGACTCCTGGGTGGGGCTGAGCCTCACCATGCCCCTGAAGGCGGAGGTCGTTCGCCTCGCCGACCACCTCGAGCCGCTCGCCAAGGCGGTTGGGGTCGCGAACACGCTCCTGCTTCAGCCGAGCGCGGCCGGAGGCGCGCGCGTCGGAGCCAACACGGACGTGCCGGGGATCGTCCGGGCGCTCGAGGAGGCCGGGGTCGGAGAGGTGCGCTCGGCCGTCGTCCTGGGGGCGGGGGCGACGGCGACGTCGGCGATCGTCGCGCTCGCGAGCATGGGCTGTCGCGCCCCGGTCGTCCTCGCGCGCGATCGTTCGAGAGCGGGGGCGCTCATCCGTGCGTCCACCCGTGTCGGAGCGACGCCACGCGTCATCCCGTTCGACGATCCGGCCGAGGCGCTCGCCGACGCCGACGTCGTCGTGTCGACCGTCCCGGCCTCCGCCGGGGAGAGGGTCGCGAACGCGCTGCCGTCTACCGTCCGCGGCACGCTCCTCGACGCCGTCTACGACCCGGTCGTGACGCCCTTGATCGCCGCGTGGAGAGGATCCGGCGGGATCGCCGCCGACGGCACGCGTCTGCTCCTCCATCAGGCGGCGGAACAAGTCCGTCTCTTCACGGGCGAACCGGCTCCGATCGATGCGATGCATAGTGCACTCGTGTCGCATTTGTCACACTGACACACATTCACAGAGCGCGTCGCGGCGTGTTACGTTCGCCAAGAGAGCCCCGATAGGAGTGGGCGTTCCGGCGTGTCCGGGAGTCGCGCGAAGGAGTCGACGTGAAGCAGCTGGGGACGATCCTCCTTGAGGACGGGGTGGTCACCGAAGAGCAGTTGATGGACGCCATCGACGAGCAGCAGCGCAACGGGCAGTCCCTCGGTCGCGCCCTCGTCGAGCTCGGGCTGATCACGGAGGGCCAGTTGGTCCGAGCCCTCGCGAGCCAGGTCGGCATGGAATTCGTCGAACTGGGAAACTACTCCGTCGACCAGTCCGCGGTCGCGCTCGTTCCCGCGGCGGTGTGTCGCCGTCATACGGTTCTTCCCATCGGCTTCGAGGACGGCGCCCTGAAGATCGCGATGTCGAACCCGGGCAACGTCGTCGCGGTGGACGACTTCCGCACGCTGACGGGGCGCAAGGTGGTCCCGGTGGTCGCGGCCCACGACGACGTCCTCGCCGCGATCGACCGATACTGCCGCTCCGACGCGGAACTCGAGACGTTGCAGGGCTCCCTCGAGGAAGGCGTCGAGCAGGAAGTCGGGGACATCGGCGAGGTCATCGAGGACGACGCGCCGATCGTGCGCTTCGTCAACCTGCTCATCACGCAGGCGATTCAGGACCGTGCGTCCGACATTCACATCGAACCCTCCGAGAAAGACCTGCGTATCCGATACCGCATCGACGGCGTGCTCCACGAGATGCAGCGCGCCGCGAAGGCGATCCAGAACGGCGTGATCTCCCGACTCAAGATCATGGCGGACATCGACATCGCCGAGAGGCGGAAGCCGCAGGACGGGCGGCTCTCCGTCAACCACCAGGGCCGCAAGATCGACCTCCGCGTCGCGACCCTGCCTACGGTGTGGGGCGAGAAGATCGTCATGCGTATTCTCGACAACACCACGGCGACGCTCGAACTCGAGGCGCTCGGTATCCGCGAGAAGAACGCCGCGATCTTCGAATCCTCGTACAGCAAGCCGTACGGCATGATCCTCGTGACGGGTCCGACCGGGTCGGGGAAGTCGACGACCCTCTACGCGACGCTCAACCAGGTTTCGCGGCCCGAGATCAACGTCATCACCGTCGAGGACCCGGTCGAATACCGGATCCCGAACATCAACCAGGTCCAGGTCAACAACAAGGCGGGAATGACCTTCGCCGCGGCGCTGCGCTCGATCCTCCGTTCGGACCCCGACGTGGTGCTCGTCGGTGAGATCCGCGACCACGAGACGGCGCAGATCGCGATCGAGGCCGCGCTCACCGGCCACCTCGTCCTCTCGACGCTGCACACGAACGACGCCCCGAGCGCGATCACCCGCCTCATCGAGATGGACATCGAGCCGTTCCTCGTGGGCTCCGCGGTCGACTCGGTCGTCGCGCAGCGACTCGCGCGGAGACTGTGCACCAAGTGCCGAAGCGAATACGTCCCGGAGAGCCGTGACCTTCTCGACCGGGTCGGGTGGCCGGCGGACGAGGAGCCCCCGATCCTGTTCCGCCCCGAAGGCTGCTCCGCGTGCTCCAACACGGGCTACCGAGGTCGTATCGCCCTGCACGAGGTGATGGACGTCACGGAGGAAATCGAGCGCCTCGCCGTCGCACGCGCTTCGTCCGCCGAGATCTCCCGAACGGCCAAGGGGAACGGCATGGAGACGCTGCTCGAAGACGGTTGGGCGAAGGTTCAGGAGGGGCTGACGTCCCTCGAGGAGTTGTTCCGGGTCGCGAAATAAGGAACGACGACGCCTCACGAATCCTGTCGGGGCGTCGATAACGATAGAGAGGTCGGAGCGGGCGCCGGGAGGCGAGAAGCCGGCCGACGAAGGGAGTACCCCGCGTGACGCAGATGCCGCGCATGGATCCGGGCGATGTCGCACCGGGCGCCGCCCTTGGCGCGCCTCCGCCGCCTCCGCCGGGGGTCTCGACGATGCCGCCGCCCCCGCCGTCGACGGGTGCCCCGCAGCCGCGCGCCTCCCGTCCCACCTCCCAGTCGGGGGGAAGCTCGAATCGCGTCGGCATGAACCAGGAGGTTCAGCCCGGCGACCTCGACCTCAACGCCGCGCTCCGCAAGATGCTGGCGCTCGGCGGCTCCGATCTCCACTGCACCGTCGGCGCTCCGCCGATGGTCCGCGTCGACGGCGCGCTCCGTCCGCTCGAAGGGTTCGAGGTCCTCAAGCCCGACCCGATCCGGCGCGTGCTCTTCGGGATCCTGTCGCAGCGTCAGCGCGAGACCTTCGAGGAGGATCTCGAGCTCGACTTCGCCTACCAACTCGTCGGGGAAGCGCGATTCCGCGTCAACATGTACCTGCAGCGCGACTCGATCGGCGCGGCGTTCCGTATCATCCCGTACGAGATCAAGCCTCTCGAGTCGCTCGGGATTCCGCCCGTCGTCGGCAACTTCGCGGGCCTTCCCCGAGGCCTGGTGCTGGTGACCGGTCCGACGGGTTCCGGAAAGTCGACCACCCTCGCGTCGATCATCGACCTCGCCAACCGCAGCCGCAGCGACCACATCATGACGGTCGAGGACCCGATCGAGTTCCTCCACCGCCACAAGAAGGCCATCGTCAACCAGCGCGAGGTCGGCGCCGACACCCACTCCTTCGGGGCCGCTCTCAAACACGTCCTGCGCCAGGACCCGGACATCATCCTCGTCGGCGAGCTCCGCGACCTCGAGACTATCTCCGTCGCGCTGACGGCGGCGGAAACCGGCCACCTCGTCTTCGCGACGCTGCACACCCAGGATGCGGCGCAGACGATCGACCGCATGATCGACGTGTTCCCCGCCCACCAGCAGCAGCAGGTGCGGGCCCAGCTCGCGACGGCGCTCCAGGGGGTCGTCTGCCAGACGCTGTGCAAGAGGGCCGACGGTCCCGGGCGCGCGGTCGCGACGGAGGTCCTCCTCGCGACCTCGGCGGTGCGCAACATGATCCGTGAGGGCAAGACGCACCAGATCTACTCGTCGATGCAGGCGGGGTCGTCCCTGGGCATGCACACCATGGACCAGCACCTCGCCGAACTCGTTCGCATCAACCGGATCTCCTACGAGACCGGCCTCGAGAAGTGCCACCACGTCGAAGAGTTCAACCGTCTCACCGGTCGCGAAGGCGGCCGCGCCCAAGGCTCGACGACCTCGAGCAAGGCGATGTAGGAGTCACCATGGCCACAGCGATGCAGACGTACAAGTACTCGTACCGGGATTCCCAGGGCAAGATCCAGGGCGGCGAGATCGAGGCGCCGAACGAGAACGCGGTCTCTCAGCGGCTCCGGTCGATGGGGCTCGCGCCACTGTCGATCGAGCAGGTTCGCCAGAGCGCCCTCAAGCAGGAGATCAAGATCCCGGGCTTCTCCGAGAAGATCACCCTCAAGGACGTCGCGATCCTCTCGCGTCAGCTCGCGACCATGATCCAGGCCGGCCTGTCAATCCTTCGCGCGCTGAACATCCTCGCCGAGCAGACCGAGAGCAAGCCGCTCGCCCGCATCGTCGTCGAGGTGAGGGGAAACGTCGAGACGGGTGTCTCGTTCTCGCAGGCGCTCTCGCGCCACCCGAAGGTCTTCCCGCCGCTCATGATCAACATGGTGCGAGCGGGCGAGGTCGGAGGCTTCCTCGACGCCGTGCTCATCTCGATCGCGGAGAACTTCGAGAAGGAGGTGCGGCTCCGCGGCAAGATCAAGTCGGCGATGGCGTACCCGACCGTCGTCTTCGTCATCGCCGTCGTCGCCGTGATCGGGATGTTGCTGTTCATCGTCCCGATCTTCGCGAACATGTTCCTCCAGCTCGGAGGGAAACTGCCGTTCCTCACGCAGATGCTCGTGAACATCTCGGGGTTCCTCAAGATCGGGATCATCCCGATGATCGTGCTCGGCGTCGCAGGCACCGTCGCGTGGCGCCAGAACAAGCACAAGCGAGGCCTGCGAGAGAAGGTCGAACCCCTCTACCTGAAGATGCCCGTGTTCGGCGCTCTTGTGCGCAAGCTCGCCATCGCGCGCTTCACGAGGAACTTCGGCGCGATGATCCGCGCCGGCGTCCCGATTCTCCAGGCGCTCGACATCGTCTCGGAGGCCAGCGGCAACATCGTCGTTGAGCGGGCGGCGAAGGATGTCAAGGAGTCTGTCCGCACGGGCAACTCGCTCGCCGGACCCCTGACGGAGCACGCGATCTTCCCGGCCATGGTCGTCCAG
The DNA here is from genome assembly GCA_963823015.1 of uncultured Actinomycetota bacterium. Taxonomy (GTDB): domain Bacteria; phylum Actinomycetota; class Actinomycetes; order Actinomycetales; family Demequinaceae; genus JAFGBM01. The sequence continues at coordinate 715,819 of CAWGJW010000004.1, forward strand.
ATGATCGCGGTAGGCGAGGACACGGGCGCCCTCGACACGATGCTTGAGAAAATTGCGGACTTTTACGACCAAGAAGTGGAATCCACCACAGATGCATTGACCAGCCTCATCGAGCCTTTGATGATTGCAGTGCTGGGCGGCATCATCGGCACGATGATCATCGCGCTGTACATGCCTATCTTCGGGATCTTCGATCTCATCAAGTGAATACAAGCTTCAGTCGGGAGGGCGGGCGCCCCTCGTCCCCCCGCTGTTGATGATCCCCTCGGTTATTCCGGGGGTTCACCTTTCAGTCAGAAAACGAAAAGGAGAGCGCAATGATCGCGCGAATCCGTAAGAGCCTCGAGAAGAACGACGAGGGCTTCACCCTCATCGAGCTCCTCGTCGTCATGATTATCATCGGGATCCTGGCCGCTATTGCCATCCCGGTCTTCCTGAACCAGCGCCAGAAGGCTCAGGACACGGCCGCTCGTGCCGACGTTTCGACGATCGGCATCGGGGTCAACACCTACTTCGTTGACCACGCCGGCCTGCCTGCGATCACCCTCACGAACGGTCGCTACGTCATCGACGGCACCATCGATCTGGGGCCGGCGAGCAACAACGTCCAGCTCGGCGCGAGCCAGGGTGGTGGCGGTACCGGTATCACCGGAACCGGCTCGACCGACTGGTGCGTGTGGGTGACCAACCCCGAGGGCGACCTCGCGAACAACCCTGGCTTCCAGTACAACAGCGGAGGCCTCTCGCAGGGCAACTGCACCACGACCACCTGATCGGTAGTCGCGGTCGGGCCAACCCGGCCCGGATAGAGTTAGTAACCACTCGTCGGGGGTGGGGCCCCATCGGGACCCCACCCCTTGACGGGTGAGACGGGGAAGGAGGGCGATCCGCGTGGATAAGCGCCTCTCCCTGCCCGGCTCGCGCGATCGCGACGCCGGGTTCAGCCTCGTCGAACTGATCGTCGCGATGATGGTCATCGCGGTCGCGCTCATGGTCCTCATCGCGGTCCAGATCCGCGCAGCCGTCACGGTGACCGAGGCGCGGAAGATCCAGCAGGCCACGGCCTTCGCCAACGAGGCCGTCGAGCAATTGCACTCGATCCCGTGGTCCATCCTCTCCAAGGGCATGTACGCGGACTTCGTCTCCGCCTCGGGCGGCGACCCGTACGTCCAAGGAACGAACCTCAAGGTCGACAACCTGACCGTGCCCCTCATCATCGCGGCCCCGGGGTCCGACGGCTCCGGCGGAAGCCAGGACCTCTCGTCGGCTGCTCTTCCGCTCTTCGACACGTCGGGAAAGAACGTCCAGGTACGCGACGACCCGTCGCTCGTCGGGATCGACTTCACCATCCGGGCGTACGTCACGGACTCCTCGGGCGGCAGCGCGGACGGGATCGTGGGTCTCGCCGTCGTGGTCTCCTGGCCCGAGGCGAACGGTCAGACGCGTCATACGACGATCTGGTCCGAGGCCTATCGGGGCAGTGCGGGCGCCTGCGGAGACCCGGACACCCAGCCGTTCCTCGCGGCGTGCCAGTCGTTCCTCCAGGCTTCCTCGTCGTCGGGCAACATCACCGTCGGCATCTCGGCTCTCAACGTCGACGCCGACCCCGCGAACATCTACCCCCAATCGCTGATGTACCCCGAGAGCGGCACCGAGTACACGGCCACGGTCCGCACCGCGGACGCCGCGGCCACGGTGCGCAGCCAGCAGGTGACGTACGTCGACTCGCTCGTCGAGTACGGCGGGAACACGTGGGACGACAACGACCCCGCGACCGACGAGCACAACTTCGGGTACAACGTGCACGAGCTCTACGCCACCGACGACCTTCTGAACCAGGGCGGTTGGCTCGCGAGCCCGTTGCCCGTCACGACGACGCAGAACGGCTCCGAGGAGTCGCAGACCACGATCAGCCACTCGAGTTCGCCGGTCGAGTTGTGGCTGAGGTCCGACTATGGACGGATCGGGACGCTGACGCCGTCGACCACCAACTCGTGTCTCACCGGGATTCCCGCCGGTCAGGCGTGCGCGAAATCGACGCTCAGCAACAACTCGAGCGACTGGAACACCGGCTCCGGGTACCTCATCGTGGACGTCGACGGCCAGGCGATTCGAGCGTCCCGTCGTCTGAGCAACGAGAGCGGCTCGAGCGGTAACACCGACCTCGCCTGGGTCGGGCGATTCGCCTCCGCGCCCGGGACGAGCGCCGTCGGCTGCACGTCGCTCTCGGGGGCGGGATGCGTATCGGCCGGCGCGACGCGCACGAACGCGGTGCTCGACATCGGGACCATCGTGGGCGGATCCTGGGACGGCGACGCCCCCGACGGCATGGTCGTAATCCAGGGTGACTCCGGCTGCTCCTACTACGAAGATTCGGTGCTGGTCCAGCGCGGCGCCAATCAGACGACGACCGCCCCCACCGTCAGCAGGTGCGGGAGCGTGAAGTACTGGAACGGCACCGGCTACTCGACCCTCAGCCTCTCCGCGTCGACGGACGCGGTCGTGGACAGCGCGCCGGTCACCTGGACCAAGGACATCTACACGGTGACCGGAACCACCCAGGTCCAGGTCCTACCCGCCGTGATCGACAACCCGGCGCCCGCCGACGCCGCGTGCAAGACGGCGGCGTGCACGGTGACGGCGCAGTCTGGCGCGATCTCCATCGTCAGCACCTACCACCTCGCGTGGGGCTCGCACGAGCACGTGCTCATCGTGACCACGACCATCACGGCGCCCTCGGCGTCGGCGACGTACAAGGCGGCCGGAAGTGGGGCGTAACGTGATGCAGCGCCTCCGTCGTGGAAACGACGGCGGATACTCGCTGACCGAACTCCTGATCTCGATGGGGATCTTCACCATCCTCATCGCCGTGACGTCGACGATCTTCATCGAGATGACGAACCAGAGCAAGTACACGCTCGCGCGCACCCGAACGATCGAGGAGGCGAAGCTCGGCGTCGCGCAGATCGACCGGCAGGTGCGCTCCGGCAACGTCATCCTCGACCCCGCGTCAGAATCGGTCGCGACCTCGGGGGTAGGGCCGTACTTCTCGATGCGCATCTATACGCAGGCCGACGGCGTCGCGAAGTGCGCGCAGTGGCGTGTACGCGACGCCGACGGCGACGGCTACGGCAACCTCGAGTTCCGCACGTGGAACCCCGGATATCCCCCGACGGATGTCACGGATTGGTCGATCGTCGCGCTCAACCTCGTCCAGATCTACGACGTTGTGCTGATCGACAAGAGCGACCCGTCGACGTGGCCGCCGTTCTGGGTGGACACGCAGGACACCGCGGGCACGCAGGCGCAGTTCGTCCGCGTGACGCTCCGGCTCAAGGACCCCAACGAGAACCACAACGCGAAGGCCACGTCGGTGACGACGGTGATCACCGGGCGCAACACGGTTTTCGGATACCCCGCAAGCACGTGCGCGAACGCGCCGGCCCCCTAGACGACCAGTCGACGAGACGAAGGAACGACCATGATCAGGAGCATCCGCAGAATTCGCGGCGATGACTCGGGAAGCGCGCTTGTCGTCGCGCTGGCGATCGCCGTCGTTGGGCTCGCCCTGAGCACCATCGTCGTGTCTCAGGCGATCATCGTGATGAAGGACGCGTCGCGGGACCGCCTCCGAACCGTCGAGATCCACGCCGCCGAGGCCGCGCTCGACGCGACCCTGAAGACCCTGGAGTTGTCGACCCCGTGCGACGGTTCCGTGACCGTCGGCGACGGCGTCACCGCCGTCAGCGTCGACATCCAGATCGCCTACAGCAACTCGTCCGGGTCGTTGCTGTGCAACGACGGCACCCTTTCCGGAGTCCCGGACAAGGCCGTCGTGACGACGGTCGCGTCCGGAACGAATGCGAACCTGGCCGCGTCGACCTCTCCGCGCAAGTACCAGGCGAACGTCAACCTCGTCGTGCAGTCGGAACCGAGCACGGGCGCCGCGGTCTTCGCGGGCGGCGGGCTCCTCGCGGCGAACGGCGGCGTGGTCGAGCCGCTCGATCCCGCGGAGCACGCGCAGGTGTGGATCGAGGCGCAATACCCCAACTACACGTGGCAGTGCTCGAACTCCTACGCCATCGACGGCGACGTCATCGTGCCGGACGGCGGCGCGAACCTGGCGAACACGTGCCACATCACGGGAGACCTCTGGGTGCGCGACAACTTCACCGCGACGAACAGCGCCAGGGTCGACGGCAACACCACCGTGTACACGGGCAACGCCTCCGCGTATAACTCCGCCTACTTCGGCGGCGACGTCAGCATCGGCGGGTACGTGACCGATACGTGGAGCTGGGTCCACGGGCCGACGTTCGTCGGTTCCGTCTGCACCAACGGAACCTCGGATGACATCCCGTCGTGCGCGTCGCCGTTGCCGACGTACACCAGGAAGGGCCTGCCCGAGGTCGACTACCACCCGAGCGACTGGCCGAGCACGTTCGTCGTCAAGGACCTGAACGACTTCGCCCAGGACGTCGTCGCCGGCGCGGGGCTTACGGGCAACAAGGCGAGCTCGTACCTCGCCCACCCCTGCCACCTCGACAACCAGGTGAAGAACCCCGTCGTCCTCCCGGCCACGGACACCATCTACGACCTTCGCGCCTGCCAGTCGCAAGGAGGATTCCAGACGAGCAACGGCATCACATTCGTGTTGAACTCCGACGTGGCCTTCTTCTCGAACAGCATCCAGGCCTCGAACCAGTTGCTGGTGAAGTCCGGCGACGGCGACCCGCACAAGGTCTGGTACATCGTTCCCGACGGCGGGACGGAGAACAACGGCATCGCGGAATGCACGACGCGGTCCTCGACGGGGTACACGCCGGGCAACATCTCCTTCTCGAACCAGACGGATATCCAGTCGCCCATCCAGATGTTCGTGTACACGCCCTGCAGCGCGTACATCTCGAACAACACGGCGATCATCGGCCAGATTTACGGGAACTTCATCCAGACGGCGAATAACTTCCACCTCCTGTACACGGGCATGGGCATCCCGGGCGTCGACCTCGGAGGTACGCCGACGACCATCCCGGCTGGCTACGCGGTGGAAATCGTCAACATGCGCGAGCTGAAGAACTAGCATCGACACGTGATCCTCGCGGCGTCGATAGCCTTCGGCCTGGCCTGGGGTTCCTTCGCCAACGTCCTCATCGCGCGCGTTCCGGCGGGGGAGGAGTGGGTTCGCACCCCGAGCCACTGCCCGCGAGTGCGGCGCGCGCATCGCGTGGTACGACAACATTCCCGTGCTCTCGTGGCTGTGGCTTGGCCGCCGATGTCGGCATTGCCGGCAGCCGATCTCCGGGCGATACCCGCTGGTCGAGGTCGCTCGTCGCCGCGCTCGTCGTCGGCGTCTACCTCGTCTTCGGCGTGAGCCTCCAGGCCCTGGCGATGGCATACCTGGCCTTCGTGTCAGCGTCGTCCTCGCGGCGATCGACCTCGACGTGCGCCGGCTTCCCGACTCGATCGTCGCTCCCGACGTACGCCGTCGTGGGCGCCTTGCTCGTCGCGGACGCGGTCTGGACGGGGCAGTGGTGGCCAGCGGTCCGCGCCGTCGCCGGCGCGGCGGCCCTCGGAGGCTTCTACCTCCTGATGCACGTGATCAAGCCCAAGGGAATGGGGCTGGGGGACGTGAAGGTCGGCGGCCTGCTCGGGCTCTCGCTGGGGTACGCGGGATGGTCCTCGCTCGCGGTCGGCGCGTTCCTCGGGCCGCTGCTCGGCGCGCTCGTCGTGATCCCGGGTCTCGTCGCGCATCGCGTGACGATGAAGTCGTCCGTCCCCTACGGTCCCGCCCTGATCGCGGGGGCGTGGGTGGGGCTTTTCGCCGGGCCAGCGATCTTCGGGATGTACGTGAGATTACTCACATAGATTCCTCACGCATTCGGCGGGTGCGTGCCGATACTCTGGTAGAGCGGATGGCGAAGGGAGAGCCGTGGCTGTTCGGGTGATCGGGCTCGACATCGGCACGACGCATGTGCGCGCGGCCGAGGTTGAGCATTCCGGGCGCGGGCCCGGGAGCGGCATGCGACGCTCGTGAAGTACGCGGAGCTCGCGCTTCCCGTCGGCGCCGCCAGCGACGGCGAGGTCAACGAGGTCGCCACCGTCGCCTCGACCATCAAGCGGCTGTGGTCGAAGGGCCACTTCTCCCACCGCAACGTCGTCTCCGGCATCGGGAACGGCCGCACCGTCGTCCGCGAGATGGACATCCCCTCGTTGCCGATGCCGCAGCTGCGCCAGTCGCTTCCGTTCCAGATGGGGGAGATGCTGCCGATGTCGACCGACGAGGCGCTCCTCGACTTCTACCCCACGTCCGAGGAGGACGGCGACCAGGGCGAAGCTCCTCCGGGGCGTCCTCGTCGCGATCTCCAAGGCGACGGTCTCGCAGCACATCGCCGCGATCGAGAGCGCGGGCCTCACGCCCGAAGATGGTCGACCTCAACGCCTTCGCGCTCTACCGAGCGCAGGCGGTGGCCGACTGGGGTGACCAGACCGTCGCGTTCGTCGACATCGGAGCCCGGACCACGAACGTGCTCGTCGCGTCCCGCGGCGTGCCGCGCCTCGTCCGCATCCTTCCGTCGGGGGGCAACGACGTGACCGACGCGGTCGCGAGCGCGATGAAGGTCACGACGCAGGAGGCGGAGCAGTCGAAGCGGCAGATCGGGATCGGCTTCGCCGTCGACCCGAGCCTCAAGCCGGGTGCCGAGGCGCTCGCGACCACGTGCCGCGCGCTCGTCGACGCGATACGCAACACCTTCGTCTTCTACTCGCAGAACAACGCGGGCGGTCCGATCCAGCACGTCGCGCTGACCGGGCGGCGGATCGCATCTTCCCGGGCTCGGGCAGTTCCTCGCGAGCGCCGTGCGCCTGCCGGTGAGCTTCGGAGACGGCCTGTCCCGCGTGAAGGCCTCGCGCGTCGATCAAGGCGCGTACGATGGACGGGCGCGAATCCCTTCTTGCCGTGAGCGTCGGGCTCGCGTTCGGGGAGGTGGGCAAGTGAGCGCCGTCCCGCCGAGTCATCCTCGCGCCGCGAAGTCGCCGCAGGTCAACCTCATCCCGCCGGAGGTCGCGACCCGTCGGCGCCGCGGGCCGGGCGCGCGCGGCGTGATCTTCGTCGCGCCTCGTTCTTGTTCATCGTGCTCGCTCGGTGCGGGGTCTTCTACTGGGCCGACTCCAGAAGCAGAGCGCGCGCGAGGCACAGGTTGCCGCGGAACAAGAGCGCGATAGCTCCAGACGGAGATCGACAAGTACGCGGAGGTTCCGCGCGTCAAGGGCCGAGATCGCGAACGCCACCAACGCGCGCCTCTACGCGGGATGGACCGAGGTCCGCTGGAATCCCATCGGACGGATGCAGGCATCGATTCCCGGCGACGTGGAAATTCACGAACCTGAACTTCAACGCGACGAGCCCGACGACCCAGGTTCCGTCTCCCGGCGGAATCTTCAATCACCCGGGTCTCGGGGTGATGTCCTTCACCGCGATGACGACCTCGTACCCGGACGTCGCCGCCCTGGAGAGCGCGCTCGACTCGTTGCCGTACTTCACCGACTCGACGGTTCCGGCCGTTTCCATCGTGGAGGTCGACAACGTCCTCTACTACTCGTTCTCGGGCTCGGCCATCATCACGGCGAACGCGCTCGACGAGCGATTCACCGACGCGTGGTTCGCGTCGCGTCATGCCGAACTGGCCGACGCGTACCTCAACACCTACATCTCGTACCTCCACATCTTCGATTTCGCCATCGAGAACCCGACGAAGGGCGGCGTCGTCGACGCGTTCGGTCGGACGTTTACGGCCGCGCAGGCGAAGCCCATCGTCGACGCGGGCAAGGAGGCCCGGACCGTGTTCGACGACGCCCAGACCGCCTTGGCCAAGTACAAGGCGGAACTCGCGGACGCGAATACGAGGGCGGTGGCCGGTGACGCGAAGGCGCCGACCGAAGCCGCAGTCGCGCAGGCGAAGGTCGACGCGTCGAACGCCGCTCTCAATACGTTCTCGCTCGCGATCCTTGACATCCGCGACGCGTGGAACGAGCTCAGCGACGCCAACTTGCACGTGAGCTTCCTTCAGGACGCGGATAAGTACTACCAGGGCCAGCTCAAAGCCGCGCAGAACGCGCAGAAGGCTGGCGCCCCAGGAGATAAGGCACTCCAGGAGGAGGTCGACAAGGCTCAGGCGCAAGTTAACGACACCGCCACGAAGCTCGACGAGGCGAAGGCTCGCCTCACCGCCGCTCTCAACGCGTACGACACCGCAGTGAACGCTCTTCCCCAGGCCACCGCGGCCGAGAAGACGGCGATGACGGCCGCGGCGGCGATCACCGAGAAGGATGTCGCGAAGGCGCCGGCGACGCCGGCCGCCCCGACGCCGAGTCCCTCCGTCTCGGCCACCCCGGGAGGTGCGAACTGATGCGAGGCTCACGCAACGGCGCGGTCATCGGTGGGGTGGTCCTTGTGGCCATCCTGCTCGCGGCCATCGAGTACTTCCTGCTCCTGTCGCCGCGCCTTGGCGCCGCATCGGACGCGCGCGCGGCCACCGAGCAACAGAAGGTCACGAACGCGAACCTTCAGGTGACCCTCAAGAAGCTCAAGGTCGAGAGCGAGAAGCTTCCGGAGACGCGCGCCGCGATCTGGGCGATACGGGCGGAGATTCCTCCCACGCCCGACGAGACGGGCCTACGAAACCTTCTCGACGATCTCGCCGTCAAGCACGGCCTCATCTCGCAGGGCGACTCGCTCGGCGGAGCCGTCGCGGTCTCGCCGGCGACGTCCGTCGCCGATGCGCTCGCTCAGGTGGGCAAGCAGCCGTACGCCGACGATCTCAAGTTCACCGGCCTCGCGGCCATGCCCTTCACGCTCACGATCCAGGGCAACTACAAGACGATCTTCGACTACCTCGACGACGTTCAGGTGGGCGAGCATCGATACATCCTCGTCTCGAACGCCACGATCACGCCCCTGGGTGAGGACGATGGGCGGATCATTCCTTCGAAGGTCGACGACGTCGAACTCAGCATCAGCGGCTTCTTCTTCGTGCTCGACTACGAGGTTCCCGACATCAGCGTCTCGCCGACGCCGACGCCGACGCCGACGCCCCAGCCGAATATCGGTCACAACGTCTTCGTTCCGGCGCGCTAGCCGGGGTGCCCGCCGAGCCGAGGTCGGCGCTCATGGAACAATGGGCGCATGCTGAGATGGCTCACTGCTGGTGAATCGCACGGCCAGGCGCTCGTCGGAATCCTCGAGGGGTTGCCCGCCGGGGTAGCGGTCACCTCCGAGGAGGTTTCCGCCGCGCTCGCGCGGCGTCGGCTCGGGTACGGCAGGGGGGCGCGGATGTCCTTCGAGAAGGACGACGTGCGCTTGCTCGGGGGCATTCGTCACGGGCTCACCCAGGGCGGGCCGGTCGCGATCGAGGTCGGCAACACCGAATGGCCCAAGTGGGAGACGGTCATGTCGCCGGACCCCGTCGATCCCTCCGGGCTCACGGGGGCTCGTGCGGAGACGCTGACGCGTCCGCGACCGGGACACGCGGACCTCGTCGGCATGACGAAGTACGGCTTCGAGGACGCGCGACCCATCCTGGAACGGGCGTCGGCCCGGGAGACGGCCATGCGCGTCGCCCTCGGCACCGTCGCGGAGGCGTTTCTCCGTCAGGTCGCGGAGATCCGCATCGTCTCCCACGTCGTCCAGATCGGCACCGCGTCGGCTCCGGACGACGCGCCGCTGCCGGGTCCTGACGACTCGGCCGCGCTCGACGCCAGTCCGGTTCGCTGCCTTCACGAGGAATCCTCCCGGCGCATGGTCGCGGCGATCGACGCGTGCCAGAAGGACGGCGACACACTGGGCGGGGTCGTCGAGGTCGTCGCGTACGGCCTTCCGGTCGGACTCGGGAGTCACGTGCACTGGGACCGGCGCCTCGACGCCCGGCTCGCCGCGGCACTGATGGGGATCCAGGCGATCAAGGGCGTGGAGGTGGGCGACGGTTTCCGCACCGCCGCGCGCCGCGGATCGGCCGCGCACGACGAGATCGAGTACGACGACGACGGCGTGGTCACGCGACGTAGCAACCGCGCGGGTGGGATCGAGGGCGGAATGACGAACGGTTCGCCGCTTCGCGTCCGCGCCGCGATGAAGCCGATCAGCACGGTGCCCCGCGCTCTGGACACCATCGACACGGCGAACAAGAAGGCCGCGAAGGCGATCCACCAGCGTAGCGACGTCTGCGCGGTCGCCCCCGCCGCGGTGGTCGCGGAGGCGATGGTCGCGCTCGTGCTCGCGGATGCCCTCCTCGAGAAGTGCGGCGGCGATTCCGTGGACGAGACGCGTCGCAACCTCCAGTCGTTCCTCGCCGCGATTCCCGAGAACTTTCGCTAGATGCCCTCGCCGCTCGCCGTCATCATCGGCCCCCCGGGGTCCGGCAAGAGCACCCTCGCCCACCGGCTCGCCGAGATGTGGGGCGTGGAGTCGCGCGACACGGACGCGGACGTGGTCGAGGCCGACGGTCGAGAAATCTCGGACATCTTCCTCGAGTCGGGGGAGTCGGCGTTCCGATCCCTGGAACGGCAGGCGGTGGCGCACGCCCTCGCGACGCACCCCGGGGTCCTCGCGCTCGGGGGAGGAGCGATTCTCGACGCGGACACGCGTGCGGACCTCCTCGCGTACGCGGCCGCGGGTGGAACGATTGTCTACCTCGAGATCGGGCGGGCGACCGCGGCGCGGCGCGTCGGGCTGGCGCATTCCCGGCCGTTGCTCGTGGCGAGTCCGCGTCGGGAGTGGGCGCGACTCATGGAGGAGCGGCGGCCCCTGTACGAGGAGCTCGCGACGGTCACCGTCGCGACGGACGGCACCAAGCCGCGGGCGACGGCCGAGCGAGTCGCGAAACTGGTCCAGGCGGGCAAGGAGGCGCGATGACGTCCAAGGTCGTGACGGTCGGCGGGGCGAGCCCGTACGACGTCGTCGTCGGCGCCGGCGTCGTGTCGCGCGTCCCGGAGGCGATCCCCGACGGGGTAGAACGCGTGCTCGTCGTGCATTCCGCGCCGATGGCCGAGCCCGCCGCGAGGCTCGTCGAGGCCTTGGGCGCCGCGGGGCTGACCGCGGTGAGCGCCGAGGTGCCCGACGCCGAGGCGGGAAAGACCGCCGAGGTGCTGGCGTTCTGCTGGTCGGTGCTCGGCAAGTCCGAGTTCACGCGCTCGGATCTCGTCGTGGGGATCGGCGGGGGTGCGGTCACCGATCTCGCGGGATTCGTCGCGGCCTCCTGGCTCCGCGGGGTCCGGGTCATCCAGGTTCCGACGACGCTGCTCGCGATGGTCGACGCGGCGGTGGGGGGGAAGACCGGGATCAACACGGCGGAGGGCAAGAACCTCGTCGGAGCCTTCCATGTCCCCGATTCGGTGTGGTGCGACACGGAGTTCCTCCGGACGCTTCCGCGGCACGACCTGGTCGCCGGTCTCGGGGAGGTCGTGAAGGCGGGATTCATCCGTGATCTCTCGATCCTCGACGTCGTGGAGCAGAATCGATCGCTTCTCGCGGCCGACGCGCCCCAGGACGGCGATCGTCGGGCGGCCGGCGCCGACGTCCGCCCGCTCGCGGACGAGGCGTTGCCCGTGCTCGAGGACCTGATGGCGCGGGCGATTCAGGTGAAGGCGGACGTCGTGGGGGCGGACCTTCGCGAGTCGTTCCTCCGGGAGATCCTCAACTACGGCCACACGTTCGCCCACGCCATCGAGTACACCGAGCGGTACGCGTGGCGGCACGGGGCGGCCGTCGCCGTCGGAATGGTGTACGCGGCGGAGCTCTCCCGTCTGAGCGGCAAGCTCTCCGACGACGGCGTCGCGCGCCACCGCGCCGTGCTTGAGGGCCTCGGCCTTCCGACCACCTATCCGGCGGGACGCTGGGATCAGCTCCATACGGCGATGCGGCGCGACAAGAAGACGCGCGGCGCGACGCTGCGGTTCGTGATCCTTCAGGGACTCGGCAATCCGATTCGCCTCGAAGGACCCGACCCTTCGCTCCTCGCGGCCGCGTACGACGCGATCAGCGGCTAGGGGACGGCTCGTACCTCACCGTCACGGCGGCATCGGGGCACGCGCTCTCCACCTCGCCCCGGAGGGTCGGGTCGCGCGTCACCAAGACGACGGGGATCGTCGAGGCGGCCGCGAGTTGGCAGGCCACCGTCGCGCTGAAGTCGTTGCGATAGTTGCGAAGCAACCCACGCCTCCGGGACAGGTCGACGCTGTCGATCGCGGGGCCGATCGACGAGTCCATCAGCGCGACGGCGGTGTCGAACGGCGGGTCGTACCGCCACGGGAGGACCAGCGCGTCGTTGCTCGTGAAGTCGACGATGCGATCGGCAACCTGCGCCCCCGTCCCGTAGTGCTCGCCGCGCGCGATCATCAGCGGCGTGAAACCCCAGCGGGGCGTGTTCGCGGGAGGCGGCGCGGCGAGCGCGAGTGCGGCGACCGCGAGGAGGCTCGCCGCCGCGAAACTCGTGCGTCGCGGGCTGGCGGTGCCGAACGTTCGTAGCGCGGCGCCGACGGCGAGGGGCGCGAGGCAAATCGTGGCGAGGGACAGGTACTTGGCGGGGTAGTACTCGAGGTTGTTGGGAAGACGTCGCAGGAGCAGGAGGAAGGGCACCATTCCGAGCGCGAGGCCGGCCGACGCCCATCCCGCGACGAGCGCGGGCTCGCGGTGGCGGCGTCGCAGCGCGAACGTCAGGGCGATCGTGGCGACGAGGAGCGCGATCGACAACGGCCACCAGTAGGGATTGCCGATCGGTTCCCAGTATCCGGGGCGCGAGTAGGTCTCGACCGTGGCGCGGTTGTGGTCCGGGTTGGTCGTGACGAACCCCAGCAACAGGCGTCGGCCGTAGACCGCGACGGTCCACCCGGCGACCGCGCCACCAGGGAGCAGCCAGGAGAGGAGGCGTTGGCGGTCGGGGCGTTCGCGCCGGGCTTGGCGGGCTACCGGGACGACGATCAGAGCCGGGACGATGGCGAACGGTGTCCAGCAGATCACCAACAGGCCGAGGGCGCCGAGGAGCACGGACAGGGCGAGGAGGCGGTGGCGCCCGGCCCCCAGGCCGGCGAGCACCGACGCGCCGACGAGAAGGATGATGAGGTGCGCGTTGATCTGACCGAGGTCGAGGATCCGACCGGTGATCGGTGCGGCGAGGAGCAGCGTCGACACGAGCGCGGCGCCGGTGAGCGCGGGCCAGCGCGGGGTTTCCGTGCGGGAGCCCAATGAGACGACGACGAGGCCGTACACCAGGCTCGCGAGGGCGATCACGACGGCCCAGCTGAGGGCGTGCGCGGAGAGTTGGCCCGCGACGGAGGTCGGCGACGCGTCCGCGACCATCCCCGGGGGCAGGAACGAGGCCGTGACCGCGTCGGAGAGGGGAACCGCGTTTCGGGAGTGCACGATCGAGGCGACGCCGCCGTATTGGATCACGCCCCGTACCGTCCAGACGGCGCCCGTGGAGTCGTTGTACGCCGCCCACGACATACCGCCGCCGCTGGAGGCGAGGTTTCCCCAGACGAGTCCCGCCGCCCAGAGCGCCGGCCCCGTGAGGCATGCGGCCATCGGTGCCAGGACGCCCCCGCCCGGGGCCGGAGGGATCGCCGCCACGGCGGGAATGGTGGCCAGCGTCAGGGCGACGAGGACGACTCCGATCGCGATCGCCGGATCGACGCCGAGCGCGGGCGTGAGCGTCAGGACGGCGAGGACGACGGACATCCACGCGACGACGACGGCGGCGACGCCCAGCGCCGCGCCGATCCTGCGCACCGCCAAGGGGAGCCACGCGGCAAGGGCGACGAGCGTGAGCACGGCGGGGGAAAGGCCCCGCCATTCGCCGGCGAAGGCGGCCGCCGCGGCGCACGACGCGACGATGGCCCAGGCTCGCTCGCTTCGCACGCGTCCCCCTCGCCGTTCGGTGATGTCGAGTCTACGGCGCGGGATGGCCGCGAGCCGTGACGCGTCCGGCGGGTGCGCCGCCGCTACGCTGGGCCCATGAGCACCGTCCTCGTCCTCAACGGGCCGAACCTCGGGCGCCTCGGCGCGCGCGAGCCGGAGACGTACGGCGCGACGACCCACGCCGAGCTCGTCGACCTCATCGAGGGCTGGGCGGCGGGGCTCGGGCTCGCCGTCGAGGTGCGCCAGACGGACAGCGAGACGGACCTGGTGCGCTGGATTCACGAGGCGATCGACGCGGACTCGGACGTCGTCCTCAACCCGGCGGCGTTCACTCACTACTCGTACGCGTTGCGCGACGCGTGCGCGATGCTGCCGGAATCCGGGCGGATGCTCGTCGAGGTTCACCTCAGTAACCCGGCCGCGCGCGAGGAGTTCCGGCACACGAGCGTGGTCTCCGGCGTGGCGACGGGAACGATCGCGGGCTTCGGGGTCGGGTCCTACCGGCTGGCGCTGGAGGCGATCGCCGCCGCACGTGCCGCCGCGTGACGCGACGCTAGAATGGTCGGCGGCCTGAACGCCCGCAACCGCAACCGACGCAAGGACATCCCGTGGCTTCCTCCAACGACATCAAGAACGGCTCCGTGCTCAACCTCGACGGCAACCTGTGGTCGGTCGTCGAGTTCCAGCACGTGAAGCCCGGCAAGGGCGGCGCGTTCGTGCGGACGAAGCTCAAGAACGTCCTCTCCGGCAAGGTCGTCGACAAGACGTTCAACGCGGGCGCGAAGGTCGAGTTCGAGACCGTCGACCGCCGCGAGATGCAGTACCTGTACAACGACGGGACCGACTTCGTCTTCATGGACCCGGGAACGTACGAGCAGCTCACGGTCTCCGCGGCCGTCGTCGGCGAGGCGAAGGACTTCATGCTGGAGAACACGTCGGCGCTTCTCGGCCTGCACAACGGCGAGGCGATCTTCCTTGAGCTACCCGCGTCGGTCGTCCTCGAGATCACGTATACGGAGCCGGGACTCCAGGGCGACCGCTCCACCGGCGGGTCGAAGCCCGCGACGCTCGAGACGGGACGCGAGATCCAGGTGCCGCTGTTCCTCGAGACCGGGACCAAGGTGAAGGTCGACACGCGCTCCGGCGAGTACATCTCGCGCGTGAACGACTAGTGGCCGCCCGGTCGAAGGCGCGCAAGCGCGCCCTCGACGTGCTCTTCGAGGCGGATCAACGCGGCCTGAACGTCGCGGACGCGCTCGAGTTGCGACTCGCGGCGCCGGCGGCGGAGACCCCGCTTCCCCCGTACGCGGAGGAGATCGTCCGCGGCGTCGTCGACAACTGGGCGGCGATCGATGTCGCCCTCGCGCACAACGCGCGCGGCTGGACCGTGGACCGCATGCCCGCCGTCGACCGTGCAGCGCTCCGCGTCGCCGCATGGGAGATTCTCTTCAACGACGACGTCCCGGCGGCGGTCGCGATCGACGAGGCGGTCGCCCTGGTCGCGGACCTCAGTACGGACGAGTCGCCCGCCTTCGTCAACGGCGTGCTCGGCTCCGTCGCCGCGTCCGGCGGCGCGTCGTCCGGCACCTCCGACGCGCCTCCGGGCGATCCGCTACACTGACCCGAGCAGACATCCTTTAAGGTCCGTCCGGAGAGGCGGGGAAGGAGGTCGCCAGGTGACTGGTGCCGTCATGGCCGCGCCCGACATTGCCCGGGCCCTTACGCGCATTGCCCACGAGATCCTCGAACGTAACGGCGGCGCGGACGATCTCGTCCTCCTCGGAATCCCGACGCGGGGCCTCCCCCTCGCGCGTCGGCTCGCCGAACGCATCGCCGTGGTCGAGCCCTCGTTCGACCCTCAGGCCCGCTCGGGCGGCGTCGACATCACGATGTATCGCGACGATCTGCGCCGTCAACCCACGCGAAGCCTGGGAGCGACGACGCTGCCGGACGTGGGGATCGACGACGCGATCGTCGTGCTCGTCGACGACGTCTTCCACACCGGCAGGACGATCCGCGCGGCCCTCGACGCCCTCGGCGACCTGGGACGCCCGCGGGCGGTACAGCTCGCGGTCCTCGTCGACCGCGGCCACCGCGAACTCCCGATTCGCGCGGACTACGTGGGGAAGAACCTCCCCACGTCCCGCTCCGAGCGCGTCTCCGTCCTGCTCGACGAGGTGGATCACGCGGAAGAGGTCCGCATCGAGCGACCGGAGGGGGCGGGGGAGCGATGAGGCACCTGCTGACGACGAAGGGCCTCGCGCGCGAGGACGCGATCCGCATCCTCGATACGGCGGACGAGATGGCGAAGACGCAGGAGCGCGAGATCAGGAAGCTCCCGACGCTTCGCGGCAAGACGGTCGTCAACCTCTTCTTCGAGGACTCGACGCGCACGCGCACGAGCTTCGAGGTCGCCGCCAAGCGGCTTTCCGCCGACGTGATCAACTTCTCCGCGAAGGGGTCGAGCGTCGCGAAGGGCGAGTCGCTCAAGGACACCGCGCAGACGCTGCAGTCGATGGGCTCCGACGGCGTCGTCATTCGCCATTCCGCGTCGGGCGCGGCGGAACGGCTCGCGACCTCCGGATGGATATCCAGCGCGGTGGTCAACGCGGGCGACGGCACGCACCAGCACCCCACTCAGGCGCTCCTCGACGCGTTCACGATTCGCCGCCACCTCGCCGACGGCGAGCTCGGCGCCGGCCTCGACGGTCTCACCGTCGCGATCGTCGGCGACGTGCTCCACTCGCGGGTGGCGCGGTCGAACGTCTGGCTCCTGACGACGCTCGGCGCCCGGGTCGTGCTCGTCTGCCCCCCGACCCTGGTGCCGATCGGGGCGGAGACCTGGCCGGTCGACATCGTGCACTCCCTCGACGAGGCGCTCGCCGCCTATGAGATCGACGCGCTGATGATGCTGCGCATCCAGCTCGAACGGATGACGGGCGGGGGAGCGGCGTTCTTCCCGTCGCCCGCCGAGTACACGCGCCTGTTCGGCCTGGACGGGTCTCGCCTGCGACGCCTGCCCGAACGCACGATCGTCATGCACCCCGGCCCCATGAACCGCGGACTCGAGATCTCGGCGGAGGCGGCGGACTCGGCGCGATCGGTGATCGTCGAACAGGTGGCCAACGGAGTCGCCGTCCGCATGGCCGTCCTGTACCTACTGCTGTCCGGAGAGGAGGTCGCATGAGCGCGGCCGCCAAGCCCATCGTCATCACGGGCGTGTCCCTCTACGGGGACACGACGGCCGACCTGGTTCTCGCCAAGGGGGAGATCGCGTCGCTCAGCGCGGCGGACGCCCCGAAGGGCGCGCGGGTCGTCGACGGGTCGGGTCTCGTCGCGCTTCCCGGCCTCGTCGACCCGCACACTCACCTTCGGGAACCCGGGCGCGAGACGGCCGAGACCATCGAGACCGGCTCGCGCGCCGCGGCCGCCGGGGGGTACGTCGCCGTTCACGCGATGGCGAACACCACGCCCGTCGCGGACTCCGCCGGCGTGGTCGAGCAGGTGTGGCATCGCGGACGCGAGGTGGGTCTGGTGGACGTGTTCCCCGTGGGGGCCGTCACCGTCGGCCTCGCCGGCGACCACCTCGCGGAGCTCGGCGCGATGGCGCTGTCCGCCGCGCGCGTGCGGATGTTCAGCGACGACGGGATGTGCGTCTGGGATCCCGTGGTGATGCGCCGCGCCCTCGAATACGTGAAGACGTTCGACGGCGTCATCGCCCAGCACGCGCAGGACCCGCGCCTCACCGAGGGTTCCCAGATGAACGAGGGGATCGTCTCCGCGGAGCTCGGGCTCACGGGGTGGCCCGCGGTCGCGGAGGAGGCGATCGTCGCGCGCGACTGCCTCCTGGCGGAACACGTCCGCTCGCGCGTGCACATCCTTCACCTGTCGACGGCGCGCTCGGTCGAGATCGTCCGGTGGGCGAAGGCGCGCGGCGTCCCCGTCACCGCCGAGGCGACCCCGCACCACATCACGCTGACCGACGAGAGCGCGCGCGGCTACGACGCGCGGTTCAAGGTCAACCCCCCTCTCCGGACCGACGAGGACGTGGCGGCCGTGCACGCGGGGATCGTCGACGGGACGATCGACGTGATCGGCACGGACCACGCCCCGCATCCGGACGAGGACAAGGACGGGGAATGGGCCGCGTCGGCGTTCGGCATGATCGGCCTCGAGACGGCCCTCGGCGTCGTCCAGAAGGTCCTCGTCGACGCCGGGAAGGTGACGTGGCGCGACGTCGCGCGACTGATGTCCGAGGCGCCCGCGCGCCTCGGACGCCTCGAGGGCCACGGCCGGCCCCTCCAGCCGGGCGAACCCGCGAACGTCACGCTCGTCAACCCCGCTCTCCGGTGGAAGGTGGATCCCGCCGCGATGGCGAGCCGGAGCCACAACTCGCCGTTCGTCGGGATGGACCTCCCGGGCCGGGCGGTGACGACGATCCTCCGCGGCACGGTGACGTACGCGGACCCGACGCTCCGGGGGGCCTTCGCGTGACGGCGGACGACGCGGCCGTCCTGGTCCTCGAGGACGGTCGAACCTTCGCGGGGCGCGCCTACGGCGCCCGGGGCGAGACGACGGGCGAGATCGTCTTCAACACCGGCATGACCGGATATCAGGAGACCCTGACCGACCCGTCGTACCACCGCCAGATCGTCGTCATGACGGCCCCGCACATCGGCAACACCGGGGTGAACGACGAGGACGTCGAGTCCGGGCGCATCTGGGTCGCGGGATATGTCGTGCGCGACCCCGCGCGGCATCCGTCCAACTGGCGCTCGCAGCGCAGCCTCGACGAGGACCTCGTCGCCCAGGGGATCGTCGGAATCTCCGGCATCGACACGCGGCAACTGGTCCGCATCCTTCGCGACGTCGGCGTGATGCGCGCCGGCATCTTCTCCGGTGACGCCCTCGCCCCCGAGGCCGAGCTGCTCGACCGGGTGCGCGCGAGCGCGCCGATGGAGGGTTCCCACCTCGCCGACGAGGTCTCCGCGACGGAGGCGTACGTGATCGATCCCCCGGAGGGCGTGCCCACCGTCGCGCACGTCGTCGCCGTCGACCTCGGCATCAAGTCGATGACGCCGACGCTGCTCGCGAGGCGGGGCGTCCGGGTCACCGTGGTGCCGTCGCGCGTGAGCGCCGAGGAGATTCTCGCGATGAAGCCCGACGGCGTCTTCTTCTCGAACGGGCCGGGCGACCCCGGCGCGGCGTCCCACGCCGTCGAGACCCTCCAGGCGGTCCTGCGCGAGAAGGTGCCGTTCTTCGGCATCTGCTTCGGCAACCAGATCCTGGGTCGCGCCCTCGGATTCGGCACCTACAAGCTCCGCTTCGGCCACCGCGGCATCAACCAGCCGGTCATGGACCGCACGACGGGAAAGGTCGAGGTGACGGCCCACAACCACGGATTCGCGGTCGACGCTCCCCTCGACGGCGAGACGGAGTCGCCGGCGGGGTTCGGGAGGGTGCGGGTCAGCCACGTCAACCTCAACGACGACGTGGTCGAGGGGCTCGAGTGTCTCGACATCCCCGCTTTCGGGGTGCAGTACCACCCCGAGGCGGCGGCCGGGCCTCACGACGCCCAATACCTCTTCGACCGATTCCTCGCCTCGATGACGGGAGGCGACCGTGCCTAAGCGCGACGACATCCGCTCCGTCCTCGTGATCGGCTCCGGCCCGATCGTCATCGGCCAGGCGTGCGAGTTCGACTACTCGGGCACGCAGGCCTGCCGCGTCCTCAAGGCCGAGGGCATCCGGGTGATCCTGGTGAACTCGAACCCGGCCACCATCATGACCGACCCCGAGTTCGCCGACGCGACCTACGTCGAACCCATCACCACGGAGATCATCGAGGCGATCATCGCGAAGGAACGCCCCGACGCGATCCTGCCCACGCTGGGCGGCCAGACCGCGCTCAACGCGGCGATCGGCCTCGCGGAGGCCGGGATACTCGAGAAGTACGACGTCGAGCTGATCGGCGCGCGCATCGAATCCATCCACATGGCCGAGGACCGCGACCAGTTCAAGCACGTGGTGGCGAGGTGCGGCGCGGAGAGCGCACGGTCGTTCATCTGCCACACCATGGACGAATGCCTCGCCGCGGCCGAGGAGCTGAACTACCCGGTCGTCGTGCGTCCGTCCTTCACGATGGGCGGGCTCGGATCGGGCTTCGCGTACACGCCGGAGGACCTCCGGCGCATCGCGGGCGCGGGCCTCCACTACTCGCCGACCACCGAGGTGCTCCTCGAGGAGTCGATCCTCGGGTGGAAGGAGTACGAGCTCGAGTTGATGCGGGACCGGGCCGACAACGTCGTGGTCGTGTGCTCGATCGAGAACGTCGACCCGGTCGGCGTGCACACGGGCGACTCGGTGACGGTCGCCCCGGCGCTCACGCTCACCGACCGCGAGTACCAGCGCCTCCGGGACATCGGCATCGCGGTGCTGCGCGAGGTGGGCGTCGACACCGGCGGGTGCAACATCCAGTTCGCCGTCCACCCGGAGACCGGGCGCGTCATCGTCATCGAGATGAACCCCCGCGTGTCGCGGTCCTCCGCGCTCGCCTCGAAGGCGACGGGCTTCCCGATCGCGAAGATCGCCGCGCGCCTCGCGATCGGCTACACGCTCGACGAGATCCCCAACGACATCACGGGGTCGACCCCGGCGAGCTTCGAACCCACCCTCGACTACGTCGTCGTCAAGGTGCCCCGCTTCGCCTTCGAGAAGTTTCCCGCCGCCGACCCGGTGCTCACGACGACGATGAAGTCCGTCGGCGAGGCGATGAGCCTCGGCCGCAACTTCACCGAGGCGCTCGGCAAGGCGCTGCGGTCGATCGACAAGAAGGGCGTCAACTTCCACTGGAGGGGCGAGGCGCCGACGGGCGCGGCGCTCGACGACCTCATCGCGACGACCGCGACGCCGACGGAGGGCCGGCTCCTCCAGGTGCAGCAGGCCCTCCGCGCGGCCCTCGCCGACCCCTCCGTGCTCGACCGCGTCTACGAGGCGACCCGCATCGATCCCTGGTTCCTCGACCAGATCCTCCTGATGAACGAGGTGGCGGCCGACGTCGAGGCGGCGACGACGCTCGACGCGGACGTCCTGCATCGCGCCAAGTCTCACGGCCTCGCGGACGCGCAGATCGCCGAGATCCGCGGCGTCCCGGAGGCGGAGATCCGGGCGGCCCGAGCCGAACGCGGGGGTGACGCCGGTCTACAAGACCGTCGACACCTGCGCGGCCGAGTTCGAGGCACGCACGCCGTACCTGTACTCGACCTTCGAGACGGAGTCCGAGGTCGCCCCCCGCGAGCGCGAGGCGATCATCATCCTCGGCTCCGGGCCCAACCGCATCGGACAGGGCATCGAGTTCGACTACTCGTGCGTCCACGCGGCGCTCGCGCTGACAGGCACGTACGAGACCGTCATGGTCAACTGCAACCCCGAGACGGTCTCGACCGACTACGACACCTCGGACCGGCTGTACTTCGAGCCGCTCACCTTCGAGGACGTCATGGCCGTGTACGAGGCGGAGCTCGCCGCGGGGCCCGTCAAGGGGATGATCGTCCAGCTCGGCGGGCAGACACCGCTCAGCCTCGCCCAGCGCCTCGCGGACGCGGGCGTGCCGATTCTCGGCACGACGCCCGAGGCGATCAATCTTGCGGAGGACCGGGGCGAATTCGGCCGGGTCCTCGCGGAGGCGAACCTTCCGGCGCCCGCGTACGGCACCGCGCACGGGATCGCGGACGCGGTCGCGATCGCCGAGCGCATCGGATACCCCGTCCTCGTGCGCCCGTCGTACGTGCTCGGCGGTCGCGGCATGGAGATCGTCTACGACCAGGCCCAACTGGAGGACTACGGCGAGCGTTCGGTCGACGTGGGCGACCACGCGACCGACGCCCCGCTGCTGGTGGACCGGTTCCTCGACGACGCGATCGAGATCGACGTGGACGCGCTCTTCGACGGCGAGGAGATGTTCCTCGGCGGCGTGATGGAGCACATCGAGGAGGCGGGCATCCACTCGGGCGACTCAGCGTGCGTCCTCCCTCCGGTCACGCTCTCGCGGAAGGAACTGGATCGCATCCGGCGCTCGACCGAGGCGCTCGCGCGGGGGATCGGCGTGCGCGGCCTCATGAACGTCCAGTACGCGCTCGTCAGCGACATCCTCTATGTGCTCGAGGCGAACCCGCGGGCCTCCCGCACGGTGCCGTTCGTCGCGAAGGCCACGGGCGTCCCGCTCGCCCGGGCGGCGGCGCGGGTGATGGCGGGGGAGAGCATCGCCGAGCTTCGCGCGGCGGGCGTCCTGCCCGCGACAGACGCAACAGAGATCGACATGGCGAGCCCGATCGCCGTGAAGGAGGCCGTCCTCCCGTTCAAGCGGTTCCGGACTCCCGAGGGGACGGTCGTCGATACGGTGCTCGGTCCCGAGATGCGTTCGACCGGCGAGGTCATGGGAATCGACGTCGACTTTCCTCGCGCGTTCGCGAAGTCGCAGGAGGCGGCGTACGGCGGCCTCCCCACCTCGGGAAAGGTCTTCGTGTCCGTCGCCGACCGGGACAAGCGCGCCATGGTGCTCCCGGTCGCGCGCCTCTCTCAGCTCGGGTTCTCCGTCCTCGCGACCGAGGGGACCGCGCAGGTTCTGGGCCGAAACGGCATTCCCGCGCAGGTCGTCCGGAAGTACTCGGACGGGCCGGGGGACGACGGGGAGGGCACCATTGTCGACATGATCGTCGCGGGCGAGGTAGACATGGTAGTGAACACCCCGTCCGGGCAAGGCGCCCGGGCCGACGGATACGAGATACGGGCGGCGACGACGGCGGCGGACAAGCCGATCGTCACCACCGTCCAGCAACTCGCGGCCGCCGTTCAGGGGATCGAGGCCGTGCTCGCCGGTCCGTTCGAGGTCGCGAGCCTCCAGGCTTTTCAGATAAGGAGAGACGGATGACATTCGGTGCGCGGCTCGCCGAGGCGATGGAAAAGTTCGGGCCTCTCTCCGTGGGGATCGACCCCAGCCCGCAGATGCTCTCCCACTGGGGTCTCCCCGACACGCCGGAGGGTTTGCTCACCATGGGCCAGGCCGTCGTCGAGGCCTCGGAGCGCTCGGTCGCGGCGGTGAAGGTCCAGATGGCCTTCTTCGAACGGCACGGCTCCCGCGGCATCGCGGCCCTCGAGCAGGTTCTCGCCTTCGCGCGGCATCACAGCCTCATCACGATCATGGACGCGAAGCGCGGTGACATCGACTCGACGATGGCGGGGTACGCGGACGCGTACCTCCGGCCCGGCTCGCCCCTCGAGGTCGACGCGTTGACGCTCTCCCCGTTCCTGGGGTTCGGTTCCCTCGCGCCTGCGCTCGACATCGCGAAGGCCAACGGCAAGGGCGTGTTCGTCCTCTGCCTCACGTCGAACCCGGAGGGCGCCGAGCATTCAGCACGCGCGTGACGAGGAGGGAGTGGCCGTCGCGGCGGCCATCGCGGCCGCGGCGACGGAGCGCAACCAGGGCGCGAGCCCGATGGGCGACGTGGGCCTCGTGGTCGGCGCGACCGTCGGCGACGCGATCCGCGCGCTCCCCGTCCCGTCTGAGCGCCCTCAACGGCCCGATCCTCGCCCCCGGCGTCGGCGCGCAGGGCGCGGGTCCGGAACACCTTGCCCAGGTGTTCCACGGCGTCACCCGGAACGTCTCTGTCGCACCAGAGCCGCGCGGTGCTGTCCGCAGGCCCGTTCGTCGAGAAGATGCGCGGGGCGATCCAGGCGGCCGCCGGCGCCGCGCAGTTCGCCCTGCGGGCCGAAGAGTAGGCCTATGCCCACCCCGTCGCTCACCGCCGAGCAGCGCGCCGAGGCCCTCGTCAAGGCGACGGCCGTTCGGAGCGCCCGGAGGGCCTTCAAGGACGCGCTCGCGCGCGGGGAGATGGGCGTCGGCGAGGCGATCGCGGCCGCGAAGGTCGACGACGCCCTCGCGGGAATCCGCGTCCACGACCTCCTGCGATGCCTCCCGGGAGTCGGGCCCAAACGCGCGGAGGGCATGATGGCCGCGCTCGGCATCGCGGCGTCGCGGCGTATCCGCGGCCTCGGGGCCCACCAGGTCGACGCCCTCGTACGAAGGGTGAGTCGATGACGACGCTCATGGTGCTCGCGGGTCCCACCGCCGTCGGCAAGGGGACGATCGTGCGCCGGCTCGTGGAGAAGTACGGCGACGTCTGGATCTCCGTCTCCGCGACGACCCGGGAACCCCGGGAGGACGAGCGGGACGGCGTGGACTACTTCTTCGTCACCGAGGAGGAGTTCGACGCGATGATCGCGGAGGACGAATTCCTCGAGTGGGCGGTCGTCCACGGCGAGCACCGCTACGGGACCCCGCGAACCCCGGTGTCGCGCCACCTCGCCGACGGCATCCCCTGCATCCTCGAGATCGACCTCGCGGGTGCGCGACAGGTGCGGCAGGCCATGCCGGACGCGCGGTTCGTGTTCGTCGAGCCGCCGAGCTGGGAGGAACTCGTTCGCCGCCTCGAGCTTCGCGCGACCGAGGACGCGGACGAGCGGGCGAGGAGGCTCGCGACGGCTCGGATCGAGCTCGCGGCGGCGGGGGAGTTCGAGCACGTCGTCATCAACGACGACCTCGACACGGTGGTGGACGAGGTGCACGCCCTTCTGGTCGACCAAGGGTAGACTGAGCCCGCCGCGCGGGGAACGGCCCCGGTGGCACAGGGAGTGAATGTGGCTGGAACGATCGCGAATCCGGAGGGGATCACGAACCCCCCGATCGACGAGCTTCTTTCGAAGGTGGACTCCAAGTACGCCCTCGTGATCTACAGCTCGAAGCGGGCGCGCCAGATCAACGCCTATTACGAGGCGCTCGGCGAGGGACACTTCGAGAACGTCGGCCCCCTCGTCGAGGCCGACACCACGGACAAGCCGCTCTCCGTCGCGCTCCGCGAGCTCAACGAGGGCAACCTGCTCGAGCTGACCGACCTGAACGAGTAGACGATGCGCGTCCTCCTGGGCGTGACGGGCGGGATCGCGGCCTACAAGGTCGCCCTGGTGCTCCGCCGCCTGGTCGAGGACGGGCACAGCGTCCGCGTCGTGCCCACGCGCTCCTCCCTCCACTTCGTGGGACGCGCGACGTGGGAGGCGCTCTCCGGCCAGCCCGCCACGAGCGACGCCTTCTCCAACGTCCACTCCGTCGAACACGTCCGTTTGGGGCAGAGCGCGGACCTCGTCCTGGTCGCCCCGGCCACGGCGGACTTCCTCGCCCAGATCGCCCACGGCGAGGCGCGGGAACTCCTCGGGAACGCCCTCCTCGCCACCCACGCCCCCGTGATCGTCGTCCCGGCCATGCACACGGAGATGTGGACGAACGCCGCCACCCAGGCCAACGTCGCGACCCTGCGCGAGCGGGGGATCGTCGTGATGGATCCCGCCGAGGGGCGCCTCACGGGCCCGGACAGCGGGCCCGGACGGCTCCCCGAACCGGAGGACATCGTCGCGGCGGCGTACGCCGTGGCGGAGGGGGCGGGCCTTCCCGCGCGAGGCAAGGGCACGCGACCGTGGGGCGACCTCTCGGGCGTCCGCGTCCTCGTCACCGCCGGCGGGACGCGCGAGCCCATCGACCCCGTCCGCTTCCTCGGCAACCGCTCCAGCGGCCACCAGGGCCTCGCCCTCGCGCAGGCGGCGCTCGAGCGCGGCGCGAGCGTGACCCTGGTCGCGGCGAACGTCGCGTTGCCGTCCGGCGAGGGGATCGCGCGGATCGACGTCTCCACCTCCGCGGAGTTGGCCGACGCCGTCCGGCCCGCCGCGGCGGAGGCCGACGTGGTGATCATGGCCGCGGCCGTCGCCGACTTCCGTCCGGCCGCCGTCTCCCCGTCGAAGATCAAGAAGGACGGCGCCGGGGCGACGATCGAGCTCGTGGAGAACGAGGACATCCTCGCGGGCCTCGTTGGCTCGCGACGGGACGGGCAGACGATCGTCGGATTCGCGGCGGAGACGGGCGACGACGCCGGGTCCGTCGCCGAACACGGGGCGGCCAAGGCGCGGCGTAAGGGCGCCGACCTGCTCGCGCTCAACGCCGTCGGTTCGGGCGTGGGCTTCGGGAACGTCCCGAATTCGGTGACCCTGCTCGACGCCGCGGGTGAGACCGTCGCGACGGCCGCCGGAAGCAAGCTCGACGTCGCCCACGCGATCCTCGACGCCGTCGTCGCCCGGAGGGCCCACGCCTGACGCGGGGGCGTCCGAGTGCCGCACTAGGCTGAGCGCATGACACTTCGCCTGTTCAGCTCGGAGTCCGTGACCGAGGGACATCCCGACAAGGTGTGCGACCAGGTCTCCGACGCGATCCTCGACGGCCTGATCGGGCAGGACCCGTCGTCGCGCGTCGCGGTCGAGACCATGGTCACCACCGGGCTCGTCCACGTCGCCGGCGAGGTGACCACGGAGGCGTACGTCGAGATCCCGCACATCGTCCGCGGCGTCGTCACGGACATCGGATACACGTCATCCGACATCGGCTTCGACGGCAACTCGTGCGGCGTCTCCGTCTCGATCGGCGCCCAGTCCCCGGACATCGCGCTCGGCGTGGACGCGGCGACCGACGGGGATCTCGAGGGCGAGGAGTCGCTCGGCACCAACCTCGGCGCGGGCGACCAGGGGCTCATGTTCGGCTACGCGTGCCGCGACACGGCGACGCTCATGCCCGTGCCGATCGCCCTGGCGCACGCCCTCACCGAACGCCTCGCCGAGGTGCGGAAGTCCGGCGCGGTCGAGGGCCTCCGCCCCGACGGGAAGGCCCAGGTGACCGTGGGCTACGACGGCGACGCGCCGGTGACGGTCGAGACCGTCGTCGTCTCCGCGCAGCACCGACCGGGCCTTCCGATCACCGATCTCCGCGCCGCGATCGAGTCCGAGGTCATCGGCCCGGTGCTCGCGCGCTTCGACCTCGACGCCTCGGGCCACCGATCGCTCATCAACCCGACGGGACGTTTCGAGGAGGGCGGCCCCAAGGCCGACGCCGGCGTCACGGGACGCAAGATCATCGTCGACACCTACGGCGGCATGGCGCGCCACGGCGGAGGCGCCTTCTCGGGCAAGGACCCGTCGAAGGTCGACCGATCCGCGACGTACGCGATGCGCTGGATCGCGAAGAACGTCGTCGCCGCGAACCTCGCGGACCGATGCGAGGTCCAGGTCGCGTACGCGATCGGGACGGCGCACCCCGTGGGGCTCTACGTCGAGACCTTCGGGACCGGCAGCGTGCCGGATACCCGCATCGCCGAGGCGATCCGCGAGGTCTTCGACCTCCGCCCGAGCGCCATCATCCGGGACCTCGACCTCCGTCGCCCGATCTACCGCGCGACCGCCGCGTACGGGCACTTCGGCCGTGAGCTGCCCGAGTTCACGTGGGAGCGCGTCGACCGCGCCGAGGCCCTGGCGGAGGCCGCTCGGGCATGACCGCGCCGGGTGTCGCCCGCGTGTGCGTCGATAGCCCCCTGCCGCACCTCGACCGTCTTTTCGACTACGCGATCCCCGAGAAGCTCGCGCCCGTCGTGGGAGTCGGTTCGCGTGTGCGCGTGCGGTTCGCCGGTCGCCTCGTGAGCGCCGTTGTCTGCGAGGTCGCGGATCGTTCGGAGTACGGGGGCGAGCTTTCCCCCCTCCGCTCGTCCGCCGCGCTGCCGTCGTACGACGTCGCGTCCCTGGCGCTCGCCCGCGCCGTGGCCGACCGCCAGGGCGGGGGCCTATGGGACGTCCTGCGCCTCATGGCGCCGCCGCGCGTCGCCTCGGTCGAGAAGCGGGCGTGGGACGCCGACC
The DNA here is from genome assembly GCA_963823015.1 of uncultured Actinomycetota bacterium. GTDB lineage: Bacteria > Actinomycetota > Actinomycetes > Actinomycetales > Demequinaceae > JAFGBM01. The sequence goes on from CAWGJW010000004.1 coordinate 743,507, forward strand.
GTCCGTCGAACGCCGAACGGATCGAGGCCGCGCTCGCGCTCCTCGCGGACGTCCCGCGGTTCCCGGGTGGGGAGGACGCCCGCCTCGTGTGGGCGGCGACGCCCGCGGCGGGAAACGCGCCCCCGACTCCCGTCAGGGCGTTGCTCGCGGTCGCGCTCCGGGAGGCCGCGCGCCCGGGGGCGGGGGAGGGTTCGGCGATCATCGTCGTCCCGGACGCCCGCGCCGTGGCTCAGGTCCTAGCTGCGGCCGAAGGCGTGGGGCTCGCCCGGTGGTCGTCGCGCTCCTCCGGGGACGTCGCCGTCGTGCATTCGTCCGATCCGCCGGCCGCGCGTTACGGCTCCTACCTCGCCGCGATGCGCGGGGAGGCCCGCATCGTCCTGGGAACCCGTCCCGCCCTTCTCGCGCCGGTTCCCCGCCTCGCCCACCTCTCCCTCTGGGACGACGCGCACTCCGCGTACGAGGAACGTCACGCGCCCTACCCCCGCGCGCTCGCCGTCGCCGCGCTCCGTGCGGAGCGGGAACACGCGGGTCTGTTGATCGCGGGGTTCGCTCCGTCGGTCGCGGCCCGGGCGCTCGTCGAGCACGGCTGGGCGACGGCGATCGAGACGCCCCGTGACGAGGTTCGCGCGGCGACGCCCGCGACCACCGTCCTCGCCCGCGAGGACCGCGACCGGGAGGGCGGCTCAGGCTGGCACTGGATGCCCGGGCGTGCCTGGCGCGCCGTCCGGGGCGCCCTGGAGCGCGGCCCGGCCCTCGTGTTGGTCCCGCGCTCGGGGTACGTGCGCGGGGTCGCGTGCGCCGCGTGTCGGGAGTGGGCGGCGTGCCGCGTGTGCGGCGGCCCGCTCGCGCTCGCCTCGCGCTCGGCCGACCCGGCGTGCCTCGACTGCGGCACGGCGAACGCCGACTGGCACTGCCCCAACTGCGGAGGGTCGCGTCTCGCGCACGCGCGACAGGGCGTCGAGCGGATGGCCGAGCAACTCGCCGCGATGGCACCCGGCGTCGCGGTGGCGGCGTCGTCCTCGGGTACGGGCATCCTCGACGACGGCGCGGCGCCCGCGGGAATCGTCGTCGCGACGCCCGGCGCGATCCCGGCGGTGGACGGCGGATACGCGGTCGCCGTCCTCGTGGACGCGGGCGCGCTCGTCGGACCGGGGATCGACGGGGAACAGGACGCCGTGCGCCAGATCCTCGCCGGAGCGGCCCACGTGCGACCGCGCGGCGACGGGGGAGAGGTCATCGTCGTCGGTCGCCTTCCCGACCCCGTCGCCAAATGCGCGGCGACGTGGACCGCCGACGCCTGGGCCGCCGACGCGTACGCGGAGCGGGCCGCCCTCGGGCTCCCCCCGGCCCGGCGCGTCGTCGCCGTCGCGGGAACGACGGCGGCGCTGGACGCCGCCCGGGAGGCACCGGTCGAGGGGCGAGCCCTCGCGGGTCACCCGGACGTCCGCGTCGTGCCCGCGGACGACGGGCTGTCTCTCCTCGTGACGCGGCGGGTCGCCCAGTCCGTCGTCGACGCCCTTCGCGCCCTCCAGGTCGAACGCTCGCGCGCGGGCGAGGGCGACCTTCACCTCCGCGTCGACGGGCCCTTCGAACCCGGCGGATAGCGAACCTCGACCCGCCTACGATGGACGCATGCGCGTCATCGTCGTCGGAACCCCCTCGATCGCCATCCCGACGCTCGACGCCCTGCTCGCCTCTCCCCACGACGTCGCCGCGGTCGTCACCCGTCCGGACGCCCCCGGGCGCCGCGGAAGCGCGCTCCACCCGAGCCCGCTCAAGGCGCACGCCCTGGAACTCGGGATACCCGTCCTGACGCCGGAACGCGCGTCGGCGTCGGAGTTTATCGACGAGGTCGCGGCTCTCGCGTGCGACGCCGCCGCCGTCGTCGCCTACGGGCAGATCCTTCGGCCCGCGTTGCTGGAGGCCGTGTCGATCGGGTGGGTCAACCTCCACTTCTCCCTCCTGCCGGCCTGGCGGGGGGCGGCGCCCGTCCAGCGCGCGATCATCGCGGGTGACGACGTGACGGGCGCCACGACGTTCGTGATCGAGGAGGGGCTCGACACCGGCCCGGTCATCGGGGCGCTCACGGAGACGATCCGTCCCACGGACACCGCGGGCGACCTCCTCGCACGCCTCGCGGTCGCCGGTGCACCGCTCATGGTCGACTCCCTCACCGCGCTGGACGACGGCACCGCCACCCCCGTCGCCCAGTCCGAGGACGGCGTCAGCTACGCGCACAAACTCACGCGCGACGACGCCCGCGTCCGGTGGGAGCTCGCCTCCCACGTCGTCGACCGCCAGGTCCGGGGGTGCACCCCGGCGCCGGGAGCGTGGACGACGCTGCCGGACGGCCGACCGGCGAAGATCGGCCCTCTCCGGCCGCGGGCCGACCTCCCCGGTGGGGCGCCGGGAACGATCCGCGAGGCGGACGGCGCGATCGTCGTGAACTCCGGGACCGATCCCCTCGAGATGTCGTGGATCGCCCCGGCCGGGCGAGGGCAAACGGATGCCGCCGCCTGGTGGCGCGGCGCGAGGCTCTCGCCGGGCGCCCAGCTGGGGGAGGCGTGAGCCGTCCGGGCTTCGACGCGCGCGTCGCCGCCTACCGGTGCCTCGAAGCGGTCGACTCCCGGGACGCCTACGCCAACCTCGCGATGCCGGGAATCCTCGCGGAGGCGGGACTCGGATCGAGGGACGCGGCGTTCGCGACCGAGCTCGCGTACGGCACGATCCGCATGCGCGGCCTCTACGACGCGATCCTCGCCGTGGCCGCCCGGCGAGACCCCGCGAGCCTCGAGGCGCCGGTGCTTCGCGTGCTCCGGCTCGGGGCGCACCAGGCGCTCGCGATGCGCGTGCCGTCCCACGCCGCGGTCTCCGAGTCGGTCGCGCTCGTGAGGGAGGCAGGAAGGCCGGGGGCGGCCGGGCTCGTGAACGCCGTCCTCCGACGCGTCACCGAGACGAGCCCGGACGGTTGGCGCGAGCGCGTCGCGCCCGGAGACGAGGATCGGGATCTCGCGACGCGCTACTCCCACCCGGAGTGGGCCGTGCGGCGCCTCCGCGCCGCCCTCGCGGCGGACGGGAGGGAGGGCGAGCTGGAGGCGTTGCTCGCGTCTCACAACGAAGCCGCGCCCGTCGTCGTCGCGGCGCGTCCCGGGCTCGTCTCCCGCGACGTCCTGCTCGCCGAGGCGGAGGGCTCCTCGCCGACGCCGTATTCGCCGATCGGCGTCAGGCTCGCCGGCGGCGACCCCGGTCGCCTCGCGCCCGTTCGCGACGGGCGCGCCGGGGTGCAGGACGAGGGCAGTCAGGTGGTCGCGCTGGCCGCGATCCAGCCGGACGTCGACACCGGCGCGGATCGCGAGGCGTGGCACGACATGTGCGCGGGCCCGGGAGGCAAGGCCGCGATCCTCGCGTGCCTCGCCCTCGAACGCGGCGCGCACGTCGACGCGACCGAGTTCCACGCTCATCGGGCGCGCCTCGTGGAGGAGACCCTCCGCGCGATCTCGCCGAGCGCGGTCACGGTCCGCACCGGCGACGCGCGCGTCGTGGCGGATACCTACGACCGGATACTCCTCGACGCCCCCTGCACGGGCCTGGGCGCGCTTCGCCGTCGCCCCGAGGCTCGCTGGCGGCGAGGAGAGGACGACCTCGCCGGCCTCGCAACCCTCCAGGCGGAGCTACTCTCGGCGGCGCTCAGGAGCCTTCGGCCCGGGGGCGTGCTCGCGTACGTCACGTGTTCTCCCGTGCTCGAGGAGACGCGCGCGGCGGTCGACCGCGCGCTCTCGCGCCCGGAGGGGCGCGGCGTCGAACGCCTCGACGCGAGGCTTGCCGTGGCCACGGTCACCGGCACCGAGCCGGAGCGGTGGGGGAGCGGTCCGGACGTTCAGATGTGGGCGCACGCGCACGGGACGGATTCCATGTTCCTCGCCTTGCTCAAGTCCCGTTCCCGCGCGCGGAGCGCGCAGTAGGGTCTAGGCATGGGAATCCAGATCGCGCCGAGCATCCTGGCGGCGGACTTCGCGAACCTGGAGTCCGAGATCGCGCAGGTCGCGAGCGCGGACTGGTTGCACGTCGACGTGATGGACGGGCACTTCGTTCCCAACATGACGCTGGGGTTGCCCGTGTTCGAGCGGGTCGCCCAGGTCTCGCCGCTGCCGGTGGACGCCCACCTGATGATCGACGATCCCGACCGTTGGGCGCCGGTCTACGCGGAGGCGGGCGCCGCGTCGGTGACGTTCCACCTCGAGGCGGCGGGCGCTCCCGTGAGGATCGCGCGTGAGCTGCGTTCCCTCGGCACCCGGGCGGGCGTCGCGGTACGGCCGGGGACGCCGGTCGAACCGCTCGTCGAGTACCTGGGGGAATTCGACATGATCCTGGTGATGACGGTCGAACCCGGGTTCGGCGGGCAGGAACTGATCGAGTCGACGCTCGACAAGTTCCGCGTGCTGAAGAACGCGGCGGCCGACGCCGGGGCGGACGTCTGGCTGGAGGCGGACGGCGGGGTGACGCGCGAGACGATCGAGCGCGTCGTCGACGCGGGGGCCGACATGCTCGTGATGGGTTCGGCCGTCTACGGGGCGAAGGACCGCGGCGCGGAGATCGCCGCGATGAGAGAGTTAGCGAAGGGGAATCATGGCTAGCAAGGACGGAGCCAAAGGCGGCTCCACGCTGACGCCGGAAGGCGCCATGGCCCGCGCGATCGAGCTCGCCAAGGGCGGGCCGGAGCACGGCCCCAACCCCCGCGTCGGCTGTATCATCCTCGACGCGACCGGCGCCGTCGTCGGCGAGGGATTCCATCGGGGCGCCGGAACAACCCACGCGGAGGTGGCCGCGATCGCGGACGCGGCGAAACGCGGGCGACCCACCGAAGGCGCGACGGCGTACATGACCCTCGAGCCCTGCCGCCACGTCGGGCGGACGGGCCCGTGCGTCGACGCGCTCACCGAGGCCGGGATCACGCGCGTCGTCTACGCCGTGCCCGACCCGGGCACCATCTCCGGCGGCGGGGCCGACGTGCTGAAGAAACGCGGCGTCGACGTGGTCTACGAGCCGTCGCCCGTCGCGGAGGAGCTCATCGGGCACTTCCTCCACGCCCACCGCAAGGGCCGGCCCTACGTCATCCTCAAGTTCGCGGGAACGCTCGACGGGCGGACGGCTGCCGCCGACGGATCGAGTTTCTGGATCACGGGCGAGGAGGCGCGCGAACACGCCCACCGCGACCGGGGCCGCGCCGACGCGATCCTGGTCGGCACGGGCACGATCATCACCGACGACCCCGCGCTCTCCGCGCGCCCGGGGGGCAAGGAACAGGGGCATCAGCCGCTGCGCGTCGCGATGGGCGTACGCGACACGGTCGGCAAGAAGATCTGGCGCGACGAGAACGCGGTCCAGGTATGGACGCACGACCCGCGCATCGTGCTCCGCGAGCTTCAGGCGCGCGAGGTCCGCACCCTGATCGTCGAGGGCGGCGCGACCGTGAACTCCGCCTTCCTGCGCGCCGGGCTCGTCGACGAGGTCCGCGCCTACGTCGCCCCCGTGCTTCTCGGGGCGGGCCGGGGCGTCGTCACGGGCCTGGGAATCCACAGCATCGACGACGCGTTGCGCCTGTCGGACGTCACGACGACTCCGTTGGGCGCGGATACGCTCATCGTGGGTCGGCCGCAGCGGAGAGGATGACATGTTCACCGGCATCGTGCAGGCGATGGGGACGATCACCGCGGTCGAGGACGCGGGCGCGCAGGCTCAGATCACGATCGCCTCGCCCGGCTTCGGGGAGGACCTCCAGCACGGCGAATCCGTCGCGGTCAACGGCGTATGCCTGACGGTCGCGCGACGGCTCGACGACGCCTGGGTCGCCGACGTCATGCGCGTCACGCGCGAGACGACGACGCTCGGCGAGGCCGCTCCAGGCACCAAGGTGAACCTCGAGCGGGCGCTCCGCGCCGACGGCAGGCTGGGCGGGCACATCGTGCAGGGCCACGTCGACGGCGTCGCGAGCCTGGCTAGGCGGGACTCCGCCCCCGAGTGGGACGACCTGACCTTCACGGTCCCCGAATCCGTCGCGCGGTACGTCGTCGCGAAGGGCTCGATCTGCCTCGACGGCGTCTCGCTCACCGTCGCGTCGCTCGACGGGCGGGACGTCACCGTCTCGCTCATCCCCACCACCCTGAACGACACGATCCTCGGCGGCCTCGCGGTCGGCGACCCGGTCAACGTCGAGGTCGACGTACTCGCGAAGTATGTCGAGCGGTTCGTCGGCGGCGCTGAGTGAGCAAGGAGCGCGCCGCCCGGGAATCCGTGGCGCTCGTCGAGGCGGCGCTGGAGGATCTGAGGGAGGGGAAGCCGGTACTCGTCGCGGACTCGAGGTTCCGGGAGAACGAGGCCGACTTCATCCTCGCCGCGCAGACGACGACGGTCGAATGGGTTGCGTGGGCGATCCGGCACTCGAGCGGGTACCTCTGCGCCCCGATGCCGGCGGAGAAGGCGGACGAGCTCGCGCTTCCCCTCATGGTGCCGGCGAGCCAGGACCCGCGGCGCACGGCGTACACCGTCTCCGTCGACGCCGCGACGGGAGTGACGACCGGGATCTCCGCCGCGGACCGCTTCCGCACGCTCACGGTGTTGGCCAACCCCTCCGCGCGCTCGGACGATGTGATCCGACCCGGGCATGTTCTGCCCCTCCGCGCTGTTCCAGGAGGTGTACTGCATCGCCCGGGTCACACCGAGGCGTGCGTTGACCTGTGTCGCCTCGCGGGGCTGGAGCCCGTGGGGGCGCTGGCGGAACTGGTCAACGACGACGGCACGATGATGCGCCTGGACGATGCGAGTGCGCTCGCCGACCAGGAAGGCCTCACGCTCTTGACTATCGCCGACATCATCGCGTTCCGCCGCAAGCGCGGCGACCTGCCCCAGGAGTCCTACACCCAGCCCCACCGCGTCTCGTTCAGCGGCGAGGCGCAGCTTCCCACCGCGCACGGGGACGTGCTCATCCGCGGGTATCGCGACGAGCGCACCGGCGACGAGCTCGTCGCCCTCATCACGCCGCCGCGCCCGGGCGTCGTCCCGATGGTCCGCGTGCACTCCGAATGCTTGACGGGCGACGCGTTCGGCTCCCTTCGGTGCGACTGCGGCCCGCAGCTCGACGCGGCGATCGAGGCGATCGTGCGCGAGGGCGGCGCGGTGATCTACATGACGGGCCACGAGGGTCGCGGGATCGGGCTCGTCAACAAGATCCAGGCGTACGCGCTCCAGGACAAGGGGCTCGACACCGTCGACGCGAACGCGGAGCTCGGTCTTCCCGTCGACCGGCGCGAGTACGGCGCCGCCGCCGCGATCCTCCACGAACTCGGCCTGACGTCCGTCCGCCTCCTCACGAACAACCCCGCTAAGGTCGAGGGGCTGCGCGCGAGCGGTATCGAGATCGTGGAGCGCGTTCCCCACCACGTGGGTGGGAACCCCCACAACGAGTTCTACCGCCACACTAAGGTGGTCCGCATGGGACACCTCCAGGACGACGACACGTGAGCGGGACGGGCGCGCCTAGCCTCGCGGTCGACGGAGCGGGCACGTCGGTCGAGATCGTCGCCGCGCTGTGGCACACGGAGGTGATGGACGGCCTCGTCGCCGGGGCCGTCGGCGCGTGCGAGGCGGCGGGCGCGACCTACCGCGTCACGCGGGTGCCCGGATGCTTCGAACTCCCGGCCGTCGCCGCCGCGCTCGTCGACAAGGGGGCGACGGCGGTCGTCGCCCTCGGCGTCGTGATCCGCGGCGACACGCCCCACTTCGAGTACGTGAGCGGGGCCGTGACGCGCGGGCTGACCGACCTCGCGCGCGCGAGCCGGGTCGCGGTCGGATTCGGCGTATTGACCTGCGACGACGAGGCGCAGGCGATCGACCGCGCCGGACTGCCGGGCTCGAAGGAGAGCAAGGGAGCGGAGGCGGCGCAGGCCGCGATCGCCACGGCACGGATCATCGCGACCCTCTAGGGCGTGCCGCGCGTTTGCGCGTCGCTCCCGTAGGCTGGGCGTCGTGAAAACGTTCGACGAACTGTACGAGGAACTGAGCGGCCGCGCGGCCGAACGGCCCGAGGGATCCCGCACCGCGGAGCTGCTCGACGCGGGCGTCCACGCGATCGGCAAGAAGCTGGTCGAGGAGGCCGCGGAGGCCTGGATGGCCGCCGAGTTCCAGTCGAACGACGAGGCGGCCGAGGAGCTCTCGCAGCTGCTCTATCACGCCCAGGTGATGATGATCGCCAAGGGCATCTCGCTCAAGGATGTCGAACGCTACCTGTGAGGAATGACGTGCTGAGAATCGCCGTGCCGAACAAGGGTTCCCTCTCGGAGCCCGCCATCACCCTGCTGTCTGAGGCGGGCTACCGGCAGCGCCGCGACTCGCGCGACCTCATCCTCGTGGATCAGCGAAACGAGGTGGAGTTCTTCTACCTGCGTCCGCGGGACGTGGCCGTGTACGTGGGGCTCGGCACCGTGGACGCGGGCATCACCGGCCGCGACCTGCTGCTGGACAGCGGCGCGGAAGCCATCGAGCACCTCGAACTCGGCTTCGGGGGATCGACGTTCCGGTACGCGGCGTCGCCCGACACCGTCGGGTCGATCGAGCAGATCGCGGGGCGTCGCGTCGCGACGTCGTATCCGCGACTCGTCCAGAACCACCTGGCGACCTTCGGCGTCGAGGCGGAGGTCGTCCGCCTGGACGGAGCGGTCGAGTCCTCGGTGAGGCTCGGCGTCGCGGACGTGGTCGCGGACGTCGTCTCCACGGGCGGCACCCTGCGCGCCGCCGGCCTCGAGATCTTCGGCGACCCGATCCTCAAGTCCGAGGCCATCCTCATCCGCCGACCCGACACGCCCGAGGAGGACGTGGCGACGCTCACGGGCCGGCTCCGCGGCGTCCTGATGGCCCGTCAGTACGTGCTCGTCGACTACGACGTCCCGGCCGACAAGCTGGAGGCCGCCGTCGCCATCACCCCCGGATACGAGGCCCCGACCGTCACGAGCCTCCACGACTCGTCGTGGTCCGCCGTCCGCGTCCTCGTCCCCCGCGGGGAGATGAACCACGTCATGGACGACCTGTACGCCGTCGGCGCGCGCGCGATCCTCGTGACCGAGTTGCTCGCCTGCAGGGTGTGATGCCCGAGCGGGACGCCGCGGAGCGGCTGCTCAACCTGATCATCGCGCTGAGCCACGCCCGGGGCCGGATGACGCGGGCGGAGATCCGCGCGACGGTCGCGGGATACGACGCGGAGCGCCCGGGCGACACCAAGGAGCAGGCGCGGCGGCGCACGGCCGCGTTCGAGAGGATGTTCGAGCGCGACAAGGAGGACCTGCGCCACCTCGGGGTCCCGCTCCGCACCGTGGTCGACGCCACCCACGGGGACGACATCGGCTACCTCATCGAGACGGGCGAGGCGTCGATGCCCCCGATCGAGCTGAGCCCGGTGGAGCGCGCCGTCCTCGCGGTCGCCGCCGAGTACTGGCAGAGCGCCGCGCTCGGGACGGACGCGCGGCGGGCGTTCGTGAAGATCGCCTCCTCGATGCCGCGCGGCGAGGAGGTCCCCGTCCACCTCGCGGCCCGCTCGTCGGAGGGCGCCGACGCCGCGCCCGCGCTCGCCCAGGCCATCGCCGACGGCCAGGCCGTGTCGTTCACCTACGTCTCGATAGCGTCGGGCCGGGCGGAGCGGCACGTCGAGCCGTGGCGGCTCGTCGTGCGCGGCGGGCGCGTGTACCTGATCGGGCACGACCGCGACCGCGGCGAGGCGCGCACCTACCGCCTCAGCCGCATCGAGGGCGCGATTCGCCCGGTGGGGGAGAGGGGGGCGTTTACGCCGCCGCGGGACGTCCCGGGGCTCGCGCTCGAGCGGGAGGTGCCGACGCTCACCGCCCAGATCGGGGTGCGGGCGGAGTCCGGTCACGCGATCCGCCGCCGGGCGTCGTTCGTGCGGACCGAGGGGGAGTGGGACGTGTTCGACGTCCCCTACAGCGACACGGAGGCCTTGCGCGACGAGGTTCTCGCGCTCGGCGGGGCCGCGCGCGTCCTCGGACCGGAAACGCTCGCGCGGTCGGTGCGCGAGCACGCCGAGGCCGCGCTGGAGGTGGCCGGTGGCTGAGCGCGCGGTGCCGCGCCTGACGCGGCTGCTGGGGATCGTCACCCACCTCGACGAGCACGGCGAGGCCACCTTCGACGAGCTCGCCGCCCACTTCGGCGTGACGGCCGACACCGTCCGCCAGGACATCGACACGCTGTGGTGCTCCGGCCTGCCCGGCTACGGGATGACCGACCTTCTCGACTTCGACGGCTTCGCGTACGACGAGGGGATCGCGCGCCTGATCAACTCCCAGGGCGTTCGCCAGGTGCGCCTCGCCCCGGCGGAGGCGGTGGCGCTCATGGGGGCGCTCGCGTCGATGATCGCGTCGGGGACGGCCCCCGAGGCCGCGAACGGCGCCCTTGCCGCGCTGGCCGCCGCCGTCAGCGACGCGAGCCCCGTCACCGTCGTTCCCTCGGCCGCGATCGACGGCGAGGCCGTGCGCGTCCTCCGGGACGCGCTCGACGCGGGGGTCGCGGTCGACGTCACCTACGTCGACGCCCAGGACCGGCGGACCGAACGGGTCATCGAGCCGCACCGGCTCGTCACCGTCGACGGCGCGGGTTACGTTGAATGCTTCTGCCGGAGGGCGGGCGACTATCGCACGCTTCGGCTCGACCGCATCGAGCGGGCCGCCGCCACCGATTCGCCGATCGCCTCGACGCCGAGGGCCGTCGTGGGCTTCACGCTGGAGTCCGCGTACACGGCGACCGTCACCGCGAGGCGCGCGAGCCGGTGGGCGTTCGAGGACCTCCCGGGCGTTCGGCTCGCCGACGACGGGGAGCGCGTCGTGGCGACGTTCGGCGTGGCGAATCCCGCGGTCGTCGTCGCCCGACTGCTCGCCGTCGCCCCGAGCCTCGTGTCCGTCGAGCCGGCGGAACTGCGCGAGGCCCTGCGGGATTCCGCGGAAGCGGTGCTCGCCGCGGGGTAAGGCCCTTCTGGGTAGGTAGACTCGACGCACGAGCGAAGGGAGCGTCGCGTGGGCAACTTCCGCGGCTGGGAATGGATCGTCATTGCGGTCCTCGTGGTGGGCATCTTCGGGCTTCCGAAGCTCCCGAGCGTCGCGAGGAGCGTCGGCAAGTCCCTCCGAATCCTCCGCGACGAGGCGAAGGGTATCTCGACCGACGACGCGGACGACGCCCCGACGGACAAGAAGTCCGGCGACGGCAAGGCGCGTGGCTAGGCGCAATCCCGAAAGGCGCATGCCTCTTCGCGATCACCTGGTCGAGGCGCGCCGCCGGTTCCTGCTGTCCGCCGCGGGGGTCCTCGTGGGAGCGGTCGGTGGATGGTTCCTCTTCGACCCTGCCTTCCGGGTGCTCCAACGACCGATCCTCGACGTCGCCGCCAGGCGCGACGCGATCGTGTCCGTCAACTTCTCGGGAGTCGCGACCGCGCTCGACATGCGGCTCCAGGTCGCGGTCTTCCTCGGCGTCATCCTCTCCTCGCCGTGGTGGCTGTTCCAGGTGTGGAGGTTCGTCGCCCCGGGGCTCAAGAAGCGGGAGAAGCTCTACACTCTCGGGTTCCTCGGCGCCGCCGTCCCACTCTTCGCCGCGGGCATCGTCGTGGGCCTCTACCTCCTGCCGCGCGCGGTCGAGCTGCTCACCGGCTTCGTCCCGTCGGACGCCTCGAACCTCATCGACGCGCAGACGTACCTGACGTTCTCCATGCGGATGCTGGTCGCCTTCGCGCTGGGTTTCGTGTTCCCCGTGGTGATGGTCGGGCTCAGCTGGATCGGCATCGTGCCCGCCCGCGTGTGGCTCAAGGGATGGCGCTGGGCCGTCCTCATCATCTTCCTCTTCGCCGCGATCGCGACGCCCACGTCGGACGCGATCTCGATGCTCGTGCTGGCGATTCCGATGACCGCCCTATACTTTGGCGCCATAGGCATCGGTGCCCTTCGCCGACGCCCGCGGCGAAAGGCGGAGGCATGAGCCACACCATCGGGGTCATCACCAATCCGACCTCGGGGTCGGGCCGCGGGGCGCGATGGGGCCGCGAGGCCCTCCAGGCCCTCGCCGCGCGCGGGCACAAGATCCGCGACCTCAGCCACGGGTCGTGGTCGAGCGCGTACGAGGCGGCGATGAAGGCGCGCCGGCACCTCGACGCCCTGGTGGTGGTCGGCGGCGACGGGATGGTGCACCTGGGCGCGCAGATCTGCGCGGAACGGAAGGACCTCCCGCTAGGGATCGTCGCGGCGGGCTCCGGCAACGACGCCGCCGCGAGCTACGGCCTGCCCCTGCTCGACATCCAGGCGGCCGTGGAGCGCATCCACGACGGCCTCGCGGGCGACGTCGCCCCGGTGGACCTCGGCAAGGTCACGGGCCACGGCGTGGGCGAGCCCGGCGACCCCCGGTACTTCACCTGCGTCCTCTCCGCAGGCATCGACGCCGCGGTCGCCGCGTACGCCTCGAACCTCACCTGGCCCCGCGGGCCGGTGAAGTACAAGGTCTCCACCTACCGCGAGCTCCAGAGGTTCCACCCGTACGGCGTGAGGGTTGTCGCGGACGGCAAGCGTTGGCAGGGCGCGGCCACCCTGATCGCGGTCGCGAACACGACGGTCTTCGGCGGCGGCCTCATCATCTCGCCGAACTCGAAGGTGAACGACGGGGTCTTCGAGATCGTCACGGCCGAGGACGTCTCCCGGTTCGGCATCGCGCGGCTCATGCCCAAGCTCAAGGACGGCTCGATCATCGAGGACCCCCGTATCACCGTCCGGTCCGTCAAGGAGGTCACGATCACGCAGTCGACCGAGGGGGCGACGCTCCCCGCGGCCTTCGCGGACGGCGAGCTCGTGGGCCCGGAGCCGCTGCACGTGCGGATCGCGCCCAAGGCCCTGCGCGTCCTCGGGGCACGCATCCCGTAGCCTCGGCGTATGGACGATTCGCCCGCGGAGCGGTATCGGGCGGCCCGTTCCCGATCGGCCCACCCAGCCCTCGGGGCCTTCGCGGAATCCCTCCCGTTTCCGCTCGACCCGTTCCAGCGCGAGGCGTGCGAGGCCGTCGAGGACGGGCGGAGCGTCCTCGTGGCGGCGCCGACGGGCGCGGGCAAGACGGTGGTGGGGGAGTTCGCCGTCCGGCACGCCCGCGAGAACGGGGAGAAGGCCTTCTACACGACGCCGATCAAGGCGTTGTCGAACCAGAAGTTCCGGGAGCTCCAGGCGGTCCACGGGCCCGAGGCCGTCGGGCTCCTCACGGGTGACACGTCGATCAACGGTGACGCGGACATCGTCGTGATGACCACCGAGGTGCTCCGCAACATGATCTACGCGGGCTCGCGCGCGCTCGACCGGCTCGGGGTGGTCGTCCTCGACGAGGTCCACTACCTCGCCGACCGCTTCCGCGGGAGCGTGTGGGAGGAGGTGATCGTCCACCTCGGGCCGTCGACGCTCATCGTCGCCCTCAGCGCCACCGTGTCGAACGCGGAGGAGTTCGGCGCCTGGCTCGGCGAGGTTCGGGGGAACACCGCGGTCATCGTGAGCGAGAACCGCCCCGTGCCGCTGTGGCCCCACGTGCTCATGCGGGAGGGGCTGTACGACCTGTACTCGCCCGGCGTCGACCCCGCCCGTCCGGGCCCCAACCCCCGCCTCAACCCCGAACTGGAGGCGCTCGTCCGGCGTCAGCGCCACGAGACCCACCATTACCGTGCGGCCCGGGGCAACCGTTCCTCCCGCGTCGGGCACCGCCCGCCCGGGCGCCGCCCACCCGGACGCCGCAGCCCGCCCCGCTTCGCCGTCGTCGACGTGCTCGACCGCGACGGCCTCCTCCCCGCGATCGTGTTCGTGTTCTCCCGCGCGGGGTGCGACGACGCCGTGGACCAGGTGCGCTCGGCGGGCATCAAGCTCACGACGCCGGAGGAGCGGCGGAAGATCGCGGACGTGATCGAGGAGCGCTGCTCCGCGATGAGCGGCGAGGACCTGGGCGCGCTCGGCTTCACCCACTGGCGCGACCACCTCGAGGCGGGCGTCGCCGCCCACCACGCGGGAATGATCCCCCTCTTCAAGGAGGTCGTGGAGGAGCTGTTCACCGCCGGGCTCATCAAGGTCGTCTTCGCCACGGAGACGCTCGCTCTCGGCATCAACATGCCGGCGCGCTCCGTGGTGTTGGAGAAGCTCGTGAAGTGGGACGGCGACAGCCACAAGGACCTGACGGCGGGGGAGTACACGCAGCTGACCGGCCGGGCCGGACGGCGCGGCATCGACGTCGAGGGCCACGCCGTCGTCGTCGAGCACGTGGGTTTCGACGTCGAGGTACTCGGGCGTCTCGCCTCCCGGCGGACGTACCCGCTGATCTCGAGCTTCCAGCCCTCGTACAACATGTCCCTCAACCTCGTGGCGCGCTCCGGCGTCGCGAAGGCGCGGGAGGTACTGGAGATGTCGTTCGCCCAGTACCAGGCGGACCGCGCCGTCGTGAGCCAGGCCCGGCGCGTCAAGGAGCTCGACGGCGTGCTCCAGGGCTACCGCGACGCCGCCGCGTGCGACCGGGGAGACTTCATGGAGTACGCGGGTCTGCGCGACAAGATCACGCGCCTGCAGAAGTCGACCGTCCGCGCCGAGACGCGCGACCGTCAGGAGGCGACGGCCACCGCGATCCGGGCCCTCCGCGTCGGCGCCGTGATCCGCATCCGCGGCGGAAAGCGCAAGGGCCTCGCCGTCGTCGTCGCCGCGGACAGGAGCGACCACCCGCGCCCCGTGCTCGTCACGCCGGAGGCGCGGTACTTCCGGCTCGGGCCCGCGGACCTCCACCAGGGTTTCGACGAGGTGGGGGAGATGCGGGTGCCGAAGAAGTTCGACGCGCGCAAGGCCCCCGCGCGGCGCGACCTCGCGTCGGCGCTCGCCGCGCGGCGCGATGAATTCGCCCCCGCGAGGATCCCCGACCGCAAGGGGCCCGTCCGCGTCGGGGGCGTCGAGGCGGAGCTCGACGAGGCGCGTCGCGCCATGCGGGCCCACCCGTGCCACCAGTGTCCCGAGCGTGAGGAACACGCCCGCTGGGCGGAGCGGTACTTCCGGGCTCTGCGGGACCGCGACCGCCTGAACGGCGAGATCTCCCGCGAGACCGGGTCGATCGCCCGCCTCTTCGACCGCCGGTGCGCGGTGCTGACCGAGATGGGCTACCTCGAGGGCGAGGGCGACAACCTCGCCCCCACGGAGGACGGCGCGATGCTGCGCACCATCTACGCGGAGAACGACCTGCCGATCGCCGAGTGCCTCAGGACGGGTGCGTGGGACGCGCTCGGCCCGCCGGGGCTCGCCGCGGCCGTCTCGAGCCTCGTGTACCAGGGACGACGCGAGGAGGACGACCGCTCTCCCCGCATCCCCCAGGGCCCCTCGGGGCCCCTCGGGCTGGCGCTTCGCGAGACGGTTCGCGTCTGGTCGCGCGTCGACGAGAAACACGCGCACCACCGCCTGCCGCGCCTCGACGCTCCGCAGTGGGGGATCGTCGGGCCGGTGCACGCGTGGACGCAGGGGAAGAACCTCGACGCCGTCCTGCGGGGCACCGAGCTCGCCCCGGGGGACATGGTGCGATGGTTCAAGCAGGTGATCGACGTGCTCGAACAGGTATCGCGCGTGGCGCCGAACGAGGAGGTGCGTCGCCGCGCGACGGCCGCGATCCGGTCCATGCGTCGCGGGATCGTGGCGTACTAGGACGGACGCGAGGCTCGCGTAGTCTTGACGGGTGGCGAGGCGACGGCGGGTAAGGCCCAAGCCGACGCGCGTCCAGTCCTTGCGGAGCGTGATCCTCGCCGCGATCGCGGGCTGGGCGATCAACCTCGCGTTCCCGACCGCGAACGTCTGGTGGGCGGCGCCCGTCGGCCTCGCGATCCTCTGGTGGGCCCTCGAACACGCGACGGCCTGGGGCGGCTTCGGCCTCGGGATCGTCGCGGGCATGGGCTTCTTCCTGCCCCAGATCTGGTGGGCCTACGTGACCACGGGAATCGTCCCGTGGGTGGTCCTCAGCCTCGCGGAGTCGATCGCCATCGGACTCGCGATGGCGGCGTGGTGCGGCGTGCGGACGCGGGAGACCCTCAAGGGGAAGCTCTGGGCCGAGCCGATCCTCTTCGGGCTCCTGTGGGTGTCCGCCGAGCAGCTCCGCTCGATCGTGCCGTACGGCGGCTTCCCGTGGGGGCGGCTCGCGTTCTCCCAGGTCGACACGCCGCTCGCGCATCTCGCGTGGCTCGGCGGCGCGCCGCTCGTCTCGCTGGCCGCCGCGACCGCCGGCGGAGCGCTCGGGCTCGCGTTCGAGGCCGTGCGCGGACGGCGCGTGGCGCTCCCCGCGATCGCGGCCGCGGGCGCCGTCGCGCTGTATCTGGTCGGGCTCGCGATCCCGCTCACTACCGGGGCGGAGGCCGGCACGCTCCGCGTGGGGCTCGTCCAGGGGAACGTGCCCAACCTCGGCCTCGACTCCTTCAATCAGGCCCGCCAGGTCACGGAGAACCACGTGGCCGAGACGGATCGCATGATCCCCGACCTCCCGTGGACCCCGGACATCGTCGTCTGGGCGGAGGACTCCGCGGACATCGACCCGCGCGTCGACGCGACGTCGGCGACGCTGGTCACGGGCGCCGCCCAGGCCGTCGGCGCGCCGATCCTTCTCGGGACGAACGATTACACGCCCGTGAACGGCCGCTACAACACGGCGCTGCTGTGGACGCCCGACGGCAAGGCGATCGACACGTACACCAAGCAGCACCCCGTGCCGTTCGCCGAGTACCTGCCCCTCCGCTCGATCGCCGAGAAGGTCACGCCGGCCGCCTCCCGCCTGACCGTCGACATGCTTCCCGGCACCGGCGTCGGCCTGGTGACGCTGCCGTCGGAGCGGCTGGGGCGCGACGTCCCGATCGGCGATGTGATCTGTTTCGAGGTCGCCTACGACCCGCTCGTCCGCGCCTCGGTGCGCGCCGGGGCCGAGGTGTTGGTGGTCCAGACGAACAACGCGACCTTCGGGTTGACGAACGAGTCGGAGCAGCAGTTCGCCATGACGCGGCTCCGCGCGATCGAGACGGGGCGCGTCACCATCCAGGTCTCGACGGTCGGGGTGAGCGGTTTCATCGCCCCGGACGGTTCCGTGATCGCGAAGACGGCCCTCTTCACGGCCGAGCACTACGCGCGCGAGGTGCCGCTCCGTACGTCCGGGACGCCCGCGATGGCCATCGGCGGAATACTGGGGTGGGTATTGCTCGTTGCCCCCTTGGCGCTGTGGATCGGGCGCTGGCTCATGTCGCTTCGCGGAAGGTGGGAGTGGGACTGATGAAGACCCTCGTGATCATCCCGACCTACAACGAGCGCGAGTCGCTGCCCGTCCAGGTCGAGGGCGTGCGCGACCACGCGCCGGACGTCGACATCCTGATCGCCGACGACGACTCGCCGGACGGCACGGGGGAGTGGGCCGACGAGGCTGCCGCCGGCGACCCGCACGTCCACGTGCTGCACCGGCCGGGCAAGCAGGGGCTCGGCCGCGCGTATCGCGCGGGATTCGCGTGGGGTCTCGAGCGCGGCTACGACGTCCTGGTCGAGATGGACGCGGACGGCTCACACCCGGCGCGCCAGCTCCCCGACCTGCTCGCGAAGGCGGGGGAGGGGGCGGGGAGACGACCTCGTGATCGGCTCGCGGTGGATCCCCGGCGGCTCGGTGGTGAACTGGCCGAGGTCGCGCAAGCTTCTGAGCGTGTGGGCCAATCGGTACGTGCGGGTGTGGATGGGGCTCGGCGTGCGCGACGCGACGGCCGGCTTCCGCGCCTACACCGCGTCGACGCTGCGGGCGATCGACCTCGACGGAGTCGACTCGCAGGGGTACGGGTTCCAGGTCGACATGACGCTCCGGGCGAAGCGGGTGGGCGCGACGATTACCGAGGTGCCGATCGAGTTCGTCGAGCGGGTCCACGGCGTGTCGAAGATGAGCGGCGGCATCATCCGCGAGGCGTTCCTCAAGGTGTTCCTGTGGGGGCTGGCGCGGCCGTTCCGGGGCCGCTCCGCGAAGACGCGGCCCGGCGAGCGGGTAGGTCAGGCGACGCGCTAGGCGCGCCTGCGGTCGTGCCCGAGGCGGGCGCTAGGCGCGCTGGCCGCGATTAGGCGGAGAGGCGGCCCGCGCGGAGCAACTCGAGGCGCTCCTCCAGGAGCTCTTCGAGCTCGGGGATGGTGCGGCGCTCCAGGAGCATGTCCCAGTGCGTGCGCACGTGACGCTGCGCCTTGAGGTCAGGGGCGTCGCCGAACCTGAGGAGCGCGACCGCCCCGCAGTGGCAGTCCCAGACGCTCGGTACCTCGGCCTCGACCGAGAACGGCATCGTCGTGACGTGCCCGTTCGGGCAGTCGTACGTCACGTCCCGGCGCTCGGCAAGCTCGGCGCCGAGGGTGGTTTCCATGCTCTGCGTGCCGAGGCGCATGCCCCGAAGTGCTCGATCCGCCATG
>CAWGJW010000005.1:0-46405 GCA_963823015.1 uncultured Actinomycetota bacterium
ATCGCCGCGAGCTGCTCGTCGTCCGCGGCCTTCTTCGCCGCTTGACCCAGGGTGTTGACGTCACGATTGACCTCCGTAGCACTACGCATTCTTGACCCCTCCAGCGTACCGACCGCTCACCGTCCCGGTGCGCCCGCGACGCGGTCCGGGAGTACGCTCGAAAGGGAAATTCTCGGAACGGCTGCACGCTCATGGAGGCGATCGGTAATGGACATCTACGGCTCGGCATTTTCCCTGAAGGACCTCTCGGCCCTCGAAATCCTCGACTCCCGCGGCAATCCGACCCTGCGCGTCGACCTGACGCTCGCCGACGGCACCCCGGGCCGCGCGGGCGTACCCTCGGGCGCGTCGACCGGCAGCCGCGAGGCCGTCGAACTGCGCGACGGCGACAAGGCGCGTTACGGCGGCAAGGGATGCCTGACGGCCGTCGCCAACGTCAACGGCGAGCTGCGGGACCTAGCCCTATCGAAGAAATGGGGATCGCTCGCCGAGTTCGACCAGGCGATGATCGACCTCGACGGGACGCCCAACAAGGCCCGGCTGGGCGCCAACGCGATCGTCGGCGTCTCGATGGCCGTCGCCCGCGCGCTGTCCGCGAACGTCCCGCTGTACGAGGTGCTCAACCCCAAGGGCGTCGCTCCGAAGCTGCCCGTCCCCCACTTCAACGTCCTCAACGGCGGCGCGCACGCGCCGAACTTACTGGATTTCCAGGAATTCATGATCGCGCCGATGGGGGCGCCGAGCATCACCGAGGCCGTCCGCGCCGGGGCCGCCGTCTACGGCAAGCTGCGCGGCCTCCTCAACGAGGCGGGATTCGCCACGGGGCTCGGGGACGAGGGCGGCTTCGCTCCCGACCTCGACCGCCCGGAGGAGGTGCTCGCGCTGATCGTCAAGGCGATCGAGGCGGCCGGATACGCCCCCGGGAAGGAGGGCGTCGCGATCGCCCTCGACCCCGCCGCGAGCGAGTTCTACAAGGACGGCGCCTACGTCGTGATCGGGCGAGAAGCTCACGAGCGGCGACATGGTGGAGCGGTACGCGGCGATCGTGAAGGACTACCCCGTGTGGTCGATCGAGGACGGCCTCGCCGAGGGCGACTGGGACGGCTGGAAGGTGCTCACCGACCGGCTCGGCGACACCACCCAGATCATGGGCGACGACCTCTTCGTCACGAACCCCGCCATCATCACCGAGGCCATCGCGAAGGGCGTCGGCAACTCGTCGCTCATCAAGCTCAACCAGATCGGCTCGGTGAGCGAGACGCTTGAGGCGATGCGGTTGTGCCGCGAGGCGGGGTACACGCAGATGGTGTCGCACCGTTCCGGCGAGACCGAGGACAGCTTCATCGCGGACCTCACCGTGGGCTCCGGGTGCGGGCAGCTCAAGTCCGGCGCGCCCGCGCGCGGCGAGCGCGTCGCGAAGTACAACCGGTTGATGGAGATCGAGGCCGCGACGAAGCTGCCGTACGGGCTCTAGACTCGCGGTTCCTAGCCCGCGGCCTTCGTGACGAGGTCCGCGATCCGCTTCTCGACGTCGGGCGTCAGTTCGACGAGCGCGAAACCCGTCGGCCAGATCGCGCCGTCGTCGAGACGGGCCGAGTCGTTGAATCCGAGCGTCGAGTAGCGGGCCTTGAACTTCGAGGCCGGCTGGAAGAAGCACACGGCCTTGCCGTTCGCGTCCGCCCAGGCCGGCATCCCGTACCAGGTCTTCGGCGCGAGGTCCGGCGCGGCCTCCGTCGACGATCTCGTGGATGCGGGTCGCCATCGCGCGCTCGTCGCCCGGCATCTCGGCGATCTTCTCCAGCAGCGCGGCCTCGCCGTCGGCTTTGCTCGCCCCCGCCTTCGCGGTCTTCGCCTCCTTGGCCAACTCGCGCATCGCCGCGCGCTCCTCGGCCGTGATCCGCCCGTTCCTCGCGCGTCCGCCATGATGCCCACCTCCCGGTCCTCGCGGCCACGCGCCGCGGAAGGTTCTCCGCCGATCGTGTCACTCGACGGCGGCCGCCTCATAGTGGCGCTCCGGGCCCGGCATGATGGAGGCATGACGCGAACCGTCCGCATCGGAATCGGGACAGACGCTCGTCGTCCCCGGCGACGCGGAGGCGAACCTCGACCGCGCCGTCGCCGCGATCCGGGCCGCCGCGCACGAGCGCTGCGACGCCGTCGTGCTTCCGGAGTGCCTCGACCTCGGCTGGTCCTGGCCCGACGCGCCACGCCACGCGCAGCCCATTCCCGGGCCGGCGACGGACCGCCTCGCCGCCGCGGCGTCGGAGCGTCGGCGTCGCCGTCGTCGCCGGGCTCACCGAGCGGGCGGACGGCCGCACGTACAACGCCGCCGTCCTCATCGGGCCGGACGGGGCGCTCCTCGCGCGGCACCGCAAGATCCATGAGCTCGACTTCGCGCGCGCCGTCTACGCGCAGGGCACGACGCTCGAGGTGGCGCCCACGGCGCTCGGGACGGTCGGGATCGACGTCTGCGCGGACAACGCGTACGATTCGCTCGCGCTCGGCCGCGCCCTCGCGGCCATGGGCGCCGAGATCCTCCTGTCCCCGTGCGCCTGGGCCGTGCCGCCGGGCTTCGACAACGACGCCCGCCCGTACGGCGACGAATGGGTGACGGCCTACGGCGCGCTCGCCCGCGAGACGGCCATGCCCGTGATCGGCGTGAGCAACGTCGGCCCCGTGGTCGGGGGCGAGTGGGACGGGTGGCGCTGCATCGGCGCGTCGCTCGCGGTCGGCGCCGACGGCGAGGTCCTCGCGCAGCTGCCGTTCGGCGACGACGCGGAGGGGCTCGTCGCGCTCGACGTCCCGCTGGCGTAACGCGATCCCGCCCCATCCGCGGAATGGCGAGCCGCGAATAGGGGTTGGGCCATCAGGAGGGAATCCCATGTCACCGCAGACCACCGCACGTAGCACAACCGCCCGCGGCCGCCCGGCTCGCCGTCCTCGCCGCCGTTTCCGCCGTCCTCGCCGGCTGCTCCGCCGCGTCGCCGACCACCGACCACATGATGGGGAGCTCGACCCCCACCCCCGCGATGTCCGGCACCCCCGCGCACGGCGACGCGATGCCCGGCGTCGCCGACTCGCCCGCCGCGCTCCAGTTCACGGCCACGACCCTCGACGGGAAGCCGTTCGACGGCGCGAGCCTCGTCGGCCACCCCACGATCGTGTGGTTCTGGGCGTCGTGGTGCCCGCTGTGCAACGGCGAGGGCGCCGAGGTGTCCGACGCGCTCCACCACCTGCCGGACGGCGTCCAGGCGATCGGCGTCCCCGGAAACTCCGACGCGAAGGGCATGAAGGACTTCGTCGCGAAGTACGGGTTGGGGGACATCCCGCAGGTCGTCGACGCCGACGGCGCGATCTGGCGGGGCTTCAACGTCCCCGAGCAGCCGGCGCTCGCGATCATCGACGCGGACGGCAACATTCGGACCGTGCTCGGGACGTCCGCGAAGCAGACGATCCTCGACTACGCCAACTCGATCGCGCCGTAGGAGCCGGCCGGTGACGCGTCGCGCAAGCGAGGACCGGGGAATGTGACCGCTCACTATCGCGTTCCCCTGTCACCTCCCAACGAAGGGACTGACATGCGTACCCGCACCGCCGCCGCGCTCGTCTTCGCCGCGAGCCTCGCCCTCACCGCCTGCTCCGCGTCCCCCGGCCCCGCCGCGTCGGGCGCCTCCCCGACCGCGCCCGCGGCGTCGGGTACCGCGACCGGCGGCGTTCCCGCCGCGCTCCACTTCACCACGACGACGCTCGACGGGCAGCCGTTCGACGGCACGAGCCTCTACGGCCACGCGACCATCCTGTGGTTCTGGGCGCCGTGGTGCGGCAGCTGCGTCGCCGACTCGAAGTACGTGCTCCAGGCCATCCCCCAACTCCCGGACGGCGTGCAGATCATCGGCGTCGGCACGTTCTCCGACGCCGCCGGCATGCACGCCTTCGCGGACCAGCTGGGCATCAACGGCATGACGAATCTCATGGACGTCAAGGGCAAGATCGCCCTCGACTTCAACCTTCCGGCGCTCCCGTCGGCCGCCGTGATCTACGCGGACGGATACACGGCCACGGTGCCCGGCTCGATGTCCGTGGACACCATCCTCGAGATCGCCAACAAGATCGCGCCGTAGCGCGGGAGGGAAACGACGATGATCGATTTCGGGTCCGGCGCGATCGCGACGCTCGCCCTGACGGCCGGCGTCCTCGCCGCCTTCAACCCGTGCGGCTTCGCCCTCCTTCCCGCCTACCTCACCCTCATCGTCACGGGAAGCGCAGGAGAGGGCGTCACCCGTCCCGCGGCGCTTCGCCGCGCGACCACCTTCGCCCTCGGGATGACGCTCGGATTCGCCGGCGTGTTCACGGCGTTCGGGCTGGTGTTCGTCCTGGCGACGGCGGGGCTCCAGGGAAGCATCCTGCCGTACCTCGCGTACGTGACCATCGCGCTCGGGCTGGGGCTCGTCGCGTTGGGCGCGCGCATGGCGGCGGGCCACGAGGTCAACATCCCGGGGCTCCGCGTCAAGGGCCGCGCCCCCGCCGCGACCTTCGGCTCGCAGACCGCGTACGGGGCGAGCTTCGCGCTCGCCTCGATGTCCTGCACCATCGGCCCCTTCCTCGCGATCGTCTCCGGCGCGCTCAACGCCCACGGTCCCGTCGCCAAGGCCGTCCCGTTCGTCGTCTACGCGATCGGCATGGGAACGTCCATCCTCGTCGTCTCCGTGATCGCGGCGTTCGCAGGATCGACCGTCGTCGCCGGGCTCCGCCGACGCACCCCCGCGATCATGCGCGGCGCGGGATGGCTGATGGTCGTCGCCGGCGTCTACGCGACGCTCTACGGGCTTGCGGAGGTCCTCCAGCAGCACGGCAACGATGCGCTCCAGGGGATCCTCGAGGTCACGGGAGGATGGCAGGGAAGCATCACCCGGGCGATCCACGGGTGGGGGACGCCGACGCTGATCGTCCTCGCGGTCGTCGCCGCGGGAATCGTGGTCGGGGTCTTCGGGTTTCGTCGGCGACGGGCGGGCGACGCGGCGGGCTAGAGCTCGTTGCGGTTCTGCATCATCCTCATGGAGACGTATCCCATGGGGATCCGCGCCCAGTAGGTAAGCCCGCGGAAGAGGAACACCATGGGCGCCGCGACGGCGACGGGTACCCCGGCCACCTTGAGGCCCGCGATGAGCGCGGCCTCGACGGTTCCGAGTCCGCCCGGCAGGGGCGACACCGCGCCCGCGGCGTTGCTCAGCAGGTACACCACCGCGACGTCCATCAGCCCGAACTGGTAACCGAACGCGCGAATCGCGGCGTCGAACGCCCCGATGTACGACGCCGTGAGGAGCAGGTTCCCGACGAGCGCGACGCCGAGTCGCCGCGGCTGGCCGAGTACCTGCACCAGGCGCGGGAGGGTCTGGCGGATCGTCGGCATCACCTTCGCCATCATCCAGGCGCGGATGCGCGGGAAGGCCATCGCGAGGGCCACGACGGCCGCGGTGATCCCGAGTCCCGCGAGGACGGCGCGGGACGGGAGCTGCACGAGGGTGCCGTTCGACCCGGTCACGAGGGAAAGGACGAAGAGCCCGGCGACCGTCGTCGCGATCGCGGAGACCTGCACGAGCGCGACCGTCGCGAGGGCGAGGGGCCGCGAGACGCCCTTGCGGGTGAGGAGGCGGAGGTTGATCGCCGCGTGGCCGACGCCCGCCGGCGCGGCCAACGAGACGTACGAGGCGGCGATCTGGGCGCGCACCACCCGGAGGAACGCGAGCTTCACCGGCGAGAACGACGTGACGACGAGCGCCGCGCCGACGAAGCTCAGCACCGCCCAGACGAAGACCATCAACGCCCAGAACGGCGACGCGTGCGAGATCGCGTCGACCACCTCGTTCGCCTTGAAGCTCGTGAGGATCGCGATGACGGCGACGAGTCCGAGCACGATCGTGAGGACGGTCCTGAGGCCGAAGCGGGTGATGTTCTCCGGAGCGGACGGCGCCTCGGGCAGCTTCTCGAGGATCTGCCCACGGACGTCGTCGAGGAGCTTGCCGCGGGCCTTCGCCTCCATTCGGGTCGCTCGGGGAAGCACGATCGCCTGAAGCAGCGGCGAGGTCGCAGAGATCTCGGCCTCGTCGAGGTGGCGGAAGGCGGCGGCGACGGCCCGCTCCGCGCCGACCTTCGCGGCGGTCATCGCGATCACCTGGGCGACGTCGACGCGTCGCGAGAGGGTGCCGGTCGCGACCTCGCCCAGCTCCCAACTCGTCAGCCATACCACCGGCAACCCGACCAGTTCGTCCTCGCCCACGAGCACGGTCTCCGACCAGATCGAGCGATGGGAGATGCCGGCCTTGTGCGCCTTCTGGACCTCGAACCAGATGGCGTCGAGCACCTCGTCGGACACCTCGGCCGGCGCAAGGTCCGCGAACGGCCGGCACGACGTCGGGCGCTGGTAGACGAGCACCATCGTGTCGCGCGACTGCGCCATCCCGAGCACGCGCGGCGTGCGCACGCCGGCGGTCCGCGCGGCGTGCGACACGAGCGCGGTGCTCTCCGCCGTGTGGCGGAGGCTGAGGTCCGGGCGCGTCTCGAGGCCGCGGAGGCGGCCCGTCCGCCAGAAGCGGAGCAGGTTGCCCGCGACCTGCTGGTCGCCGTCGAGCGCGACCGCGATCAGGTGGTGGCCCTCCCGGGTCGTCAGGTCGTACACCCTGCCCTGGCGGGTGTGGCCCATGGCGCTCGCGATCGGGTCGAGCCCGTCGGGGACGAAATCGCCGTCCGCGTCGATCCGTACGATCCTCCGGGTCTGGTATCCCGCGCGTCGGATCGCGTCGATCAGGACGGCGCCGTACGCACGGTCGTTCGCGGAGCCGAGCGCGTAGCGCGCGACGAGCCCGAGGGCGCGACCGATGAGCACGGTGACGAACGCGGCGGACACGGTGACGAGGCTCGAGATCACGCTGATGGCGAGCCCAATCCACAGCACGGTCCACGAGATCGAGATCGCACGATTCGCCCGCCGTCTACCGGCGGTGGTCAGCAACGCCGCGATTCCCGCGAGGTAGGCGGGCATCGTGACGTCGGTCATCGAGTCGTGGGTGATGCTGAGGGAGTTGACGAGGTCGGGCGTGCCCCAGCGCCTCGTCGTCTCCGCCGCGACGAGAGCGGCGACGATGCCGAGAGCGAGCGAGCCGAGCGCCTCGACAATGCGCCGGGGCTCCCGCCGGAGGATCAGGGCGACGACGACGGCGGTCGGAACGCCGAGCGTGAGGATGCCCTCGAGCACGTTGACCGGTGCGACGAGCACGCGCCGCAGGATCTCCGCGAACCCCTGGACGTCCGAGGTGATGCCCGCCGTCGTCGCGGACGCGTAGGTGCCGAGCAGAAGCACGAGGACGATTCCGACCAGCGCGGCCGCGAGGTTGACGAAGTCGCTCAGCCGGTGAATGCGCGACCGGGGCGCGTCGACGAGCTGGATGGACGCCGTGTCGACGGGGGCCTCCGCGGGCGCGCTCGGAGCGTCCTCGGTCATGACCCCACTCTAGAGGTGGAGACGCTCTACGCCAGCCCCAGCGCGACGAGCCACGAGTGTGGCGCGAGCTCCGGCCCCAGGAAGGAGATGATGTCGAGGATCGCGTGCGCGATCAGCAGGGGCGCGAGGCGGCCCTTCCGCACGAAGTAGCCGGCGAAGACGAGCCCCATGACGAAGTTCCCGAGGGCCATGGGCCACCCCTGGTACAGGTGGTACGTGCCGCGCAGGAGCGCGGACGCGGCGACCGCGACCCACGGCTTCCAGGCGAGGTCCCTCAGGCGCGTGACGAGGAATCCCACCGCGATGACCTCCTCCAGGAACGCCACGGCGACGGCGGAGAGGATGAGCACGAGCGCCGTCCACCACTGCGACGGGAGCCCGCCCGTGTCGACGCGCACGGTCTGCCCGATGGCCCGGCCGAACAGGTAGAGCCCGAGCCCCGGGACGCCGATCGCGGCCGCGAGCAGCGCGCCCCGGCCAAGATCCAGCGCGCCGTCGGTAGCCCGAGCCCACATCAGCCCGAGGCGCCGCCGCGCGCTCGCTCCATGGGCGGAGAGCAGGTAGAACGCGAGCGCGACGGGCACCACGCTGAACCCGATCGCGAGCACCTGGTAGATCAGGTCCATGTACGGGATGCTCGTCGCCGAGTGGTGGAGCGTGGTGGTCTGCTGGCCGACCGGCCTGGTCGCGAGGTAGGCCTTGACGAAGGACCAGATGGCGAAGACGGCGCTTTGGCCGAGGCTCAGACCGAGGACGAGCAGGACCTCGGCGCGCAGGCGGGTCCGGGGTTCGAGTGCGACGCTCACGCGTCCTCAACGAACGAGACCAGCGTTTCCGCTGCCCCGACGTACGTCGCGGGCGTCAGCGCGACCAGCCGAGCCTCGACGTCGTCCGGTAGCCCGAGGCCCGCGACGAACTCGCGCACCTCGTCGGCGCCCACCCGTCGGCCGCGCGTGAGCTCCTTGAGGCGCTCGTACGGCTCCTCCATGCCGGGCGTGCCCGCGATCCCCGCCGCGCGCATCGCGGACTGGATCGCCTCGCCGAGGACCTCCCAGTTCTGGTCGAGGTCGCGAGCCATCGCGTCGGGGACCGGGTCGAGGCCGGCGAGGCCGCGCCGCACGTTGTCGATCGCGAGGAGCGAGTGGCCGAACGCGACGCCGACGTTGCGCTGGGTGGTCGAGTCCGTGAGGTCCCGCTGGAGGCGGCTCGTGACGAGGGTGGCGCCGAGCGAGTCGAGGAGGGCGCACGAGACCTCGAGGTTCGCCTCCGCATTCTCGAAGCGGATGGGGTTGACCTTGTGCGGCATGGTCGACGACCCGACGGTGCCCTGGCCGCGCACCTGCGCGAAGTAGCCGAGCGAGATGTACGTCCAGACGTCGGTCGCGAGGTTGTGGAGCACCCGGTTGAAGCGGGCGACGTCCGCGTAGAGCTCGGCCTGCCAGTCGTGGGACTCGATCTGGGTGGTGAGCGGGTTCCACGTGAGGCCGAGCCCCTCGACGAACGTCCGGCTGACCTCCTGCCAGTCCGTTCCGGGGACGGCGGCGAGGTGGGCCCCGTACGTGCCCGTGGCCCCGTTGATCTTGCCGAGGAACTCCTGGCGGCCGACGCGGGCGAGCTGACGACGGAGGCGCCGGGCGAGCACGGCGAGCTCCTTGCCGAGCGTCGTCGGGGTGGCGGGCTGGCCGTGCGTGCGGGCGAGCATGGGTTGGGAGGCCGTGGCGCGCGCGATCGCGGCGAGGTCGTCGGCGGCGGCGGTCGCGGCGGGCAGCCACACGGAGCGGACGGCGTCGCGGATGGTGGCCGCGTAGGCGAGGTTGTTGATGTCCTCGGACGTGCAGCCGAAGTGGACGAGCTCCGTGAGCCCGGGCAGGGGACCGCCCTTCGGCGCGTCCGCCATGCGCTTCTTGAGGAAGTACTCGATCGCCTTGACGTCGTGCTGGGTGACCTTCTCCGTCGCGGCGAGTTCGGCGATCTCGTCGGCGCCGAAGGAGGCGACGACGCCGCGGAGGTAGTCGCGGTCGGCGTCGGCGAGAGCGGCGGTTCCCGGGACGGCCGACGCGTCGCAGAGGTGGATGAGCCATTCGACCTCGACGTTGAGGCGCGCGCGGTTGAGGGCGGCCTCGCTCAGGTAGTCGACGAGGGGGGCGACGACGGGGCGGTACCTCCCGTCGAGGGGACCGAGGGCTATGGCGGGGCCGAGGTCGGCGAGCGTGCGCCAGGGCGTGGTCACGGGGCCATTCTTCCATGCATCGACGCGACTCGACCGATGTCCCGATGCGTCGGGCCGCCGATCCGCGTCCCCAGCGCCCCCGCGTCGTCCCTCCCCGCCGGGAGCGCCGCCTAGCGTCATGCCATGACCGTCGCCGCCGCGGACCCCTCGCTCGCCGTCGACTCCGCCCTCCGCGCGCTGCACGGTGCGGACGGCGTCGAATGGCGGTCGAACTTCGCGCCCGCCTTCCGCCAGCAACTGGAGAGAATCGCCGACCTGGTCGTCGTGCTGCGGTACCGCGTCGAGAACGCCGAGGCCTCCCTCAACCGACGGGCGCCGGTGACGTGAGGGACGGCGACGTCACCATCGTCGGGGGCTCGGGCGGGACGCACGCCCGGACCGAGGACCTGTCGCACGCGCAGGCGCTACTCGACTACGCGCGCGGGCGGTTGGAGTCCGTCGCCGAATGGTCGCGCGTCGCCCGCGGGCAGGTCGCGGCCGACCCGGGCGCGGTCGAAGGCCTCGAGCTGAGCGCGGCGCACATCGACGACGCGCTCGCGTGGGTCAATCGGGGAGACGGCGGCGCCGACGCCCTCGCGGACGAATGTGGAAGGGTCGCGTCCGCGCTCGCGGAGACGGTGCGGCTGATCGAAGGCGCCGAGCACGCGTCCGAGTCCACGGTCGAGAGGATGGGCGGCGCGCTGGGAACCGCGTGGCGAGGGCTCGTCGCCGCGGTCGAGCTCGACGCGTGGCTGCTGTCCGAGGCCGCGACGCTCGCCCCCCACCCCCTACCGGGGATGCCGGAAAGCGACCCCCTGCCCCCGCCCGAGCTCACCGCCATCCTCGACCCGGACGTCGTCCAGGGAGCGTTGGGCGCTCTCGACTCCGTCCCGGTTCTCGGGTCGTCGGGCTCGCTCAAGGACCTCCTGGTGCTCTATCTGGCGCTCGAGGCGATGGGGGCGGCGATGCTCTTCGGCAACCCGAAAGGAGTGTCGGTGCGGCTCGAGGGCACGGCCTCGCCGCCGCCGCCCGCGGACGTCGAGTCCCTCCTCGAACGCGTGGAAGACCTCTACCCGTCCGGCGGCGAGGACGCGAGTCACTCCAGCGTCGCCGTCGAGCGCGTGACGCACGCGGACGGCACCACCGCGTGGATCGTCGAGATCCCCGGCACGGAGAAGATGCCCGTCCTGGGCGGAAGCAATCCGAACGACGCCCTCGCGGACGTCCAGACCATGGCGGGCGAGTCGACCGAGCTGATGATCGGCGTGGCGGAGGCGATGGATCGGGCCGGCGTCGGCGCGGGCGAACCCGTCATGCTCGTCGGGCACAGCCTCGGGGGCATCACGGCCATGGCGCTCGCGAGCAACGAGGCGTTCACGTCGCGGTTCGCCGTCGCCTCCGTCGTCACGGCCGGCGCGCCGGTCGGGGAGTTCCACCCCTCCGACGAGGTCTCGATCCTCAGTCTCGAGAACTCCACGGACCTCGTCACCGCGCTCGACGGCGCCCCGAACCCGGACCAGCCGAATTGGATCACGGTGACGCACGACCTGCGGGCGTCGGCCGACCCGGCGGACCTCGAGGCGGCCGGGAGCGTCGTCGACAGCCACACCGCGGCGAGATACGTCCCCACGGCCGCGCTGTTCGACGAGTCGTGGTCGCCCTCCGCGTACGCGTGGAGACAGCAGAACGCGGTGTTCCTCGACGCCGGGGCGCAGTCGGAACGCGCGGTATACGCGATCGCGCGCGGCGCGGACGGGGCCTGAGCTAGGAGCGCTTCTTCTTCTTCGAGGCGCCGAGCATGACCGAGATGATCGCGATGAGCAACGCGGCGAGCACGGACTTCCAGAACCCGCCGAGCTCGAGGGTCCCGAACGAGACTTTGCTGGTGAGCCAGGCGGCGAGTTCGAGCATCGCCCAGTTGATGATGAGCGCGAACAGGCCGAGCGTCAGGATGCGCAAGGGAAACGTGAGGACCTTGACGATCGGCTTGACCAACATGTTGACGAGCACCATGATCGCGCCGACGCCCAGGAAGACGAGGGCCCGGCTCCACCACGACTCGTTGCCGCCGGTGACGACGACCTCGAGGGGAAGGAGCGTGACGATCCAGACGGCGACCGAGGTCGCGATCGTGCGGATGACGAAGTACATGCCTCCGATTGTTCCACGAGGCTTGCGTCGGCGGTGGCATGCTGTCCGTATGCCGCCTCCGAAGCCGCGCGCGTCGATCGCGTCGCTCCCGTCCTACGTCCCGGGCGCGCGTCGCGTCGCGACGGGCGCGGAGCCCGTCAAGGTCTCCTCGAACGAGGTCGCGTACGCCCCCCTTCCATCGGTGCGTGCCGCGATCGACGCGGCCGGCGGCGAGGCGAACCGCTACCCCGACATGTTCGCGACGGAACTCACCGAGCGGATCGCCGACGGGTGGGGCGTCGAGCCCGGCGCCGTTGCCGTCGCCGGCGGATCCGTGGCGGTGCTTGGGCACACGCTTCAGGCGTACTGCGAGGCCGGCGACGAGGTCGTCTACGCCTGGCGGTCGTTCGAGGCGTATCCGATCCTCGCCGCGATCGCGGGCGCGACCTCCGTGCGCGTGCCGCTCGCCGCGGGCGCGCGACACGACCTACCCGCGATGGCGGCGGCGGTCACGCCCCGCACCAAGGCCGTGGTCCTCTGCTCCCCGAACAACCCCACGGGACCGGCGATCCGGGCGGCGGAGTTCGCGGAGTTCCTCGCGTCCGTCCCCGACGACGTGTTGGTGGTGCTCGACGAGGCGTACGCGGAGTTCATCCGCGACCCGGAGGCCGTCTCCGGCCGCGCCGTGCTCGGGAGCGACCCGCGCGTGCTCGTCACCCGGACGTTCTCCAAGGCCTACGGACTCGCCGGGCTGCGCGTCGGCTACGCGGTCGGGGTCCCCGAGGTCGTGGCGCCGATCCGCGCGTGCGTCACGCCGTTCTCCGTCTCCGGGATCGCGCAGGCGGCCGCGCTGGCGTCGCTCCGCGCCGAGGACGAGCTCCTGACGAGGGTCGACGCGGTGGTCGCCGAGCGGGAGCGTGTGGTCGCCGCGCTCGCGGCCGATGGATGGTCGCCGCCCGAGGCGCAGGGAAACTTCGTGTGGATCGCCGCGGGCGACGACGCCGAGCGTCTCGCCGCCCAACTCGCGTCGGCGGATCCGCCGATCCTCGCGCGCGGATTCGCTGGCGACGGCGTGCGCGTCACCGTAGGCTCGCGGGAGGAGAACGACCACGTGCTCGCGACCCTCGCGAGCGTGAGTGGCCGTTACTAGGAGGCACCCATGCTGGCCCTCGCCGCACTATCCGACAATCTGACCGTGGGAGAGGTCGCCTCGGCGTGGTCGGGATGGATCTGGCTGATCGGCGCCATCTACCTCGTCCTCGCCCTCATCGCGGCTGTCCTGGTCGCGCGCAAGGCGGGCTACTCGCACTGGCTCGGCGTGATCGCCGTCCTTGTTCCGGCCGTCGGCGCGATCGTCGTCCTGCTCTTCGCGTTCGTGAAGTGGCCCGCCCTTCGCGAGCGCGACGCGGCGAAGGCGTTGCTGAAGGAGCACGGCCTCTCCCTCGACGAGCCGCCTTCCCCGGGCAAGGCCGCGGCCGCGCCGAAGGACGCGGCGAAGCCCGAGGCCTAGCGGCGCGGCGAGGTTGCGAACCTACGCAACCGTAGCCTACGCTTGCGTAGGTTAATTCGAGATGTCGGCCGCCGTGGCCGCTGGGGAGGTAGGCGTGGACGTCCACGGACCGTTGTCGGACGAGGGAGTCGTCCGCCTCTTGACGCATACCGGCGAGCGCGTCGAGCACCCGGTGTACTCGCGGTACGCGGACGAGCTCGACGACGCGACCCTCCGTCGGATGTGGCGGGAGATGGTCGTCGTCCGCGCCTTCGACAAGGAGGCGACGTCGCTCCAGCGTCAGGGCGAACTCGGCCTCTGGGTTCCCTCGCTCGGCCAGGAGGCCGCGCAGGTGGGGTCCGGGCACGCCCTGCGCCCGGCCGACTGGGTCTTCCCCTCGTACCGAGAACATGCGGTCGCGTACCTGCGGGGCGTCGACCTCGGCAACCTGCTGCGCATCTTCCGCGGCCTCGAGCACGGCGCGTGGGTACCCGACGACCACAACTTCCACCTGTACACGCTCGTCATCGGCGCGCACACCCTGCACGCGACGGGGTACGCGATGGCGATGGACCGCGACGGACTGGTGGCCTCGGGCGACCCCGGGCGCGACGCCGGCGTCGTCTGCTACTTCGGTGACGGGGCGACCTCCCAGGGCGACACCAACGAGGCGCTCATCTTCGCCGTCGTGAACAACGCGCCGGTCGTCTTCTTCTGCCAGAACAACCAGTGGGCGATCTCCGAACCCGCCACGCGACAGTCCAAGGTGCCGTTCGCGCAGCGCGCCGACGGCGTGGGCATGCCCAACGTTCGCGTCGACGGCAACGACGTCCTCGCGTCGTACGCCGTCACCCGCGAGGCGATGGACCGGGCCCGGTCGGGCGGCGGCCCGGGCTTCATCGAGGCGTTCACCTACCGCATGGGGGCGCACACCACGTCCGACGACCCCACCCGCTATCGCTCCAAGGCGGACGAGGAGTACTGGGCCGAGCGCGACCCGATCGCCCGGCTCGAAACCTACCTCGATCGCCGTGGAGCGCTCAGCCAGGAGTACCGGGACGAGACGACGGCGATCGCCAAGGAGCTCGCGGCGGACGTACGCGCGCGAACCAAGGCGGCCTCGAAGCCTCCCACATCGGAGATCTTCGACCACGTGTTCGCCGATCCTCACGCGATCGTCGACGCCGAAAGGGCGTGGTTCGAGCGATACGAGCGTTCCTTCGCGGACGCCAAGGAGGGGCACTGATGGAGGCGCTCACGCTCGCCGGCGCGATCAACGCCGGCCTCCGCAAGGCCATGGAACGCGACCCCAAGGTCATCCTCATGGGCGAGGACATCGGCTCGCTCGGCGGCGTCTTCCGGGTGACCGATGGGCTCCACAAGGACTTCGGCCCCGACCGCGTCATGGACACGCCGCTCGCCGAATCGGGGATCGTCGGCACCGCGATCGGCATGTCCATGCGCGGCTACCGTCCCGTCTGCGAGATTCAGTTCGACGGATTCATCTTCCCGGCGTTCGACCAGATCACCACGCAGCTCGCGAAGATGCACTTCCGCTCGCACGGCAAGATCACGGTCCCCGTCGTCATTCGCGTCCCGTACGCCGGCGGCATCGGCGCCGTCGAGCACCACTCGGAGAGCCCCGAGGCGCTCTTCGCCCACACGGCGGGCCTCCGCGTCGTCACCCCCGCGACGCCGCAGGACGGCTTCACGATGATCCAGCAGGCGATCGCCTCGCCCGACCCGGTCCTGTTCTTCGAGCCCAAGGCGCGGTACTGGGACAAGGGCGACGTCGACACCGACGCCCCGTTCGCCGTCGACGGGGCGAGCGCCTCGATGTCCCACGCGCGCGTCGCGCGCCACGGCGAGGACGTGACGCTCGTCGCGTACGGGCCGAGCGTGCGCGTCGCCCTGCAGGCGGCCCAGGTCTGCGAGACCGAGGGCATCTCCGCCGAGGTCATCGACCTCCGCGCCATCAGCCCGCTCGACGTCGGCGCCATCGTGCGATCGGTGAAGAAGACGGGCCGATGCGTCGTCGTCCACGAGGCGCCCGCCCCGTTCGGCGTCGGCGCCGAGATCGCCGCCCGCGTCGTCGAGGAGGCGTTCTACGCGCTTGAGGCGCCCGTCCTCCGCGTGGGAGGCTTCCACTCGCCGTATCCGGCGTCCAAACTCGAACACGACTACCTTCCGAGCGTCGACCGCGTCCTGGACTCGATCGACCGCGTGATGGTCCACTAGGGAGAGCCATGCCAACGTTCGAGACGTTCTACCTTCCCGACGCGGGCGAGGGCCTCACCGAGGCGGACATCGTCACGTGGCTCGTCGCCGTGGGCGACACCGTCGAGGTCAACCAGCCGCTGCTCGAGGTCGAAACCGCCAAGTCGCTCGTCGAGCTGCCGTGCCCGGTCGACGGGTTGGTGACGGAGCTCTTGGTGCGCGAGGGCGAGACGGTCGAGGTGGGCGCGCCGATCGTCGTGTTCGATGTGGATCCTTCTGGGGCGGCGGCCGGGGAAGTATCCGCCCCGGACCTAGGGGCGGCCCCTGGCGGGGCCGATGCGGCCGGAACGAATACTTCTCCCGACCCCGTCGGGTTTGGCGTCCATCGCGCCGACGATGAGGCGGTGCCTTCCATCTATGACTCGCCCTCCGCACCACGCGGCGAGGGCGAGGGGCTTCAGGAGCGGGTCGCTCCCGCCGCGCACTCCGACGCCGGGCCGCCGCACCGCGAGCACGCGGAGCCGGTGGGGACCTACGCGCCCACGCCGACGCCCGTGCACCACGAGGAGGCGCCGGCCGAATCGTCGGCCGTGCTCGTGGGCTACGGCGTGAGCGCCTCCGAGGCGAAGCGTCGCCCCCGCAACGTCGAGGTGCAGTCGCCGTTCCACGAGGAGACCGACGCGGAGATCGAGCATCCCGTGTTCGCGAAGCCCCCCGTGCGGCGCCTCGCGAAGGAACTCGGCATCGACCTGTCGACGGTCAGCCCGTCCGGACCCGGCGGCATCGTCACGCGCGAGGACATCATCCAGCACGCGAAGGCGCGCGAGCCGCGCACGCTCGCGACCTACGTCGGCGACGACCAGCCCTGGCTCGAGTCGGGCATCGTCAGCGCCGACGGGCGCATGACCCGCGTCCCCGTGAAGTCCGTGCGCAAGCGCACCGCCGAGGCGATGGTCACCTCCGCGTTCACCGCGCCCCACGTGACCGTGTTCCACACGCTCGACGTCACCGCGACCATGGACCTCGTCGCCAAACTCAAGCAGGACAAGGAGTTCGCCGACGTCCACGTCACGCCGCTCCTGATCGCCGCGAAGGCGCTGCTGTTCGCCATCCGGCGCCATCCCGAGATCAACGCGTCGTGGGACGAGACCCGCCAGGAGATCGTCTACAAGCACTACGTGAACCTCGGCATCGCGGCGGCGACCCCCCGCGGCCTCATCGTCCCGAACATCAAGGACGCGCACCGCTACGACCTTCACACGCTCGCCCAGGAGCTCCAGGACCTGACGCACGAGGCCCGCAACGGCACCACGTCCGCCCAGGCGATGCAGGACGGCACGATCACCATCACGAACGTCGGCGTCTTCGGCATCGACACCGGCACGCCGATCCTCAACCCCGGCGAGGCCGCGATCCTCGCGTTTGGCGCCGTCCGGCAGCAGCCGTGGGTGCACGACGGCGAGATCAAGGTGCGGTGGGTGACGCAACTCGCGCTGAGCTTCGACCACCGGCTCGTGGACGGCGAACTCGGCTCGCGCGTGCTGTCCGACGTCGCCACCGTGCTCGGCGACCCGACGAAGGCGCTCGTCTGGAGCTAGGCGGCCGCGCCGCCTAACCCATCGGGACGACGATCTCCTCGCCCTCGTCCTCGTCCGTCGACACGCCCACCAGGCTGTCCGCCTCGTCGGCCATGGTCTGCAACCCCGACTTCTCCTGGAGGGGGATCGAAGGCAGGAAGACGATGATGACGAGCGCAAGCGCGATGAAGAAGGCGGCGACGAGCATCACCCCGGCGATCGCCTGGGCGAATCCGATCTGGAACGGTGCCGCGAGCTCTGGGTTGAGCGTGTGCAGGAACGACGTGTCGTTGAGCGAGATGCCGGCCGACTGAAGGGCATCGGGGCTCCCGGAGCTCACGGCCTTGATGACCGCGGCGTTGGTCGGGTTGGCGAGGACCGCGGGGTCCTGAGCCACCTGCTGGAACGCCGGCGTCTGCGAGGCAGTCTTGAACGCCGTGCCGATCTTCTCGACGACGTTCCCGAAGATCAGCGAGATGAACACCGCCGTTCCGATCGAACCGCCGATCTGGCGGAAGAACATGACGGACGCCGTTCCCGCCCCGTTATCCCGAGCGGGCAGGGCGTTCTGGACGGCGAGCATGAGCGGCTGCATCAGCCCGCCGAGGCCCGCGCCGAAGATGACGGCGGCGCCGAACACCTTCCACAGGGGCGAGTCGTACTGGATGCGCGCGAGCAGCAGGATGCCGACGAGCAGAAGGAACACGCCGCCGACCGGTATCCACTTGTAGTGCCCGGTCCGCCGGATGATGTTCGTCGCGGTGACCGCGACGATCATGATGCCGACGGTGAACGGCAGCATCGAGAGGCCGGCCTGGGTGGGCGTCATCCCCCGGGAGATTTGGAGATAGAGCGGGAGGCCGGCGAGTCCACCGAACATGGCGAACCCCATGATGAAGTTCACGACGGTCGAGACCGAGACCGTCCGGTTCTTGAACATGCGCAACGGGATCAGCGCGTGCTCGCCCGCGACCCACTCGGCGACGAAGAA
Source organism: uncultured Actinomycetota bacterium (assembly GCA_963823015.1). Taxonomy (GTDB): domain Bacteria; phylum Actinomycetota; class Actinomycetes; order Actinomycetales; family Demequinaceae; genus JAFGBM01. The sequence goes on from CAWGJW010000005.1 coordinate 18,112, forward strand.
CAGGATGAACCCGATGCCGGAAGCGACGAAGAGGCTCAGCGAGAGCGCCGTGGTCCACCCCCACTCGAATCCGCGCTCGAGCACGATCAACAGCGGCACGATGCCGGCGAAGAGCGCGGCGACGCCCCACCAGTCGACGCGCTGGTTGTCGCGGCCCATGTGGTGCACGTGCAGCACGCGGATGACGAGGACGAGGGCGGCGGCGCCGAGCGGGACGTTGACGAGGAAGATCCAGCGCCATCCGGCGATCCCCAGCAGGTCGGCCGAACCGGCGAAGAACCCGCCGATGACCGGGCCGAGGACGGACGCCATGCCCCACACGGCGAAGAACGCCGCCTGGTAACGGGTGCGCTCCTTGGGCGACAGGAGGTCGCCGAGGATCATGATCGCGAGGGCCATGAGGCCGCCGGCGCCGGCGCCCTGGAGGCCGCGGTAGGCGGCAAGCTCGTACATCGACGTCGCCGTGGTGCACAGCGTCGAGCCGAGCACGAAGAGCCCGAGGGCGGTCACGTACAGCGGCTTGCGCCCGTACATGTCGGAGAGCTTCCCGTACAGCGGCGTGGAGATGGTCGCGGCGATCATATACGCCGTGGTCACCCACGCCTGCAGCGTGAGGCCGTGGAGGTCGTCGCCGATGGTGCGAATCGCGGTCGATACGACCATCTGGTCGAGTGCTGCGAGGAACATCCCGACCATGAGGCCGAAAACGATGAGGTTGATCTGGCGCCGCGTCGGCGCAACGTATCCAGTCGTCATGGCGTCCTTATGTGGATGTGCGCGGGACCTACGCTGACCTCGCACTCGTGATACACACCTCAACCCACGTTGGTGGAGAGGTATTCCGCGGAAGCGGTCCCGACAGTCTACGACCAAGCGCCGACATGACGCCCGACGAAGGACCCAGGGTGGACTCGCGACGACGATCGCTAGGCTGACGCCATGACCGCCGCGGTGCTCGTCACCCTCACCGGCATCGTCCGCGACCTGTCCATCGCCCTCGTCGTCGGCGGCCTCGTCGTGGTCGCCGCGGTCCTTCCCCGCGGGCACGCGGGGGTCGCGCGCGCCGTGACCGTGGCGCGGGTCGCCTCGGCCGTTTGGGCGGTCGACATGGTGGCGTTCTGCCTCGCGTCGTACTCGTCGATCGCCGGTCGGGGGCCGGACGAGCCGTCCTTCGGCTCCGAGGCGTGGGCGTTCCTCACCGGCATCGCCCTCGGTCAGACGTACCTCCAGGTCGCGATCGCCGCGATCCTCACCTCGCTCATCGTCGGATTCGTCCGCACCCCGACCACGGCGGCCTGGGCGCTCCTCCCCGTCGGATGGGCCCTGGCGGCGCAGGCGCTCGCGGGCCACGCCGCCGGCTCCACCGACCACAACCTCGCCATCTCGGCGATGTTCCTCCACCTGGTGGGATCCGCGCTGTGGCTCGGCGTGCTCGTCACCCTCGCCTACGCCCGGTCGACGCTCGGGGACGCGACCAAGGACGCGGTGCGCCGCGCCTCGCGCATCGCCGGCTGGGCCGCCGTCATGATCCTCGCGTCGGGAATCGGCAACGCGTGGCTGCGTCTGTCGGGGGTGAGTGACCTGTGGACGACGGGCTACGGGCGGCTCCTGTCGGTGAAGATCGGGCTGTTCGGCCTCGTCGTCGCGCTCGCGGCCATGTATAGGGCGTTCTACCTCCCGCGGCTCACGAACGACGAGGTCCGAACGCGGTTCTGGCGCGTGATGAGCGTGGACCTCGGGGCGCTCGTCGCGATCATCGGGATCGCCGTCGTCTTGGCGGGAACCGCGCCCCCTGTGCCCATCGTCCCCCTCGGCACCGCGTCACCCGCCTACCTCCTCACGGGGTACTCGTTGCCGCCCGATCCCACGACGATCGAATGGATCCTTCAGTGGCGCCTCGAGATGATCACCGGGCTCGCGATCGCGTCCGCGATCGTCGTCTACCTTCGGTGGGTGCGCCGGCTGCGGAGGCGCGGGGACGCGTGGCCGTGGCACCGCACCGCATGGTGGCTCACGGGCCTCGTGATCCTCGCCTGGGTCACCCAGGGGGCTCCCGCGGTGTACGGGCTCGTCTCCTTCTCGGGGCACATGGTCGAGCACATGTTCCTCGTCATGGTCGTGCCGGTGCCGCTCGCGTTGGGCGCGCCGGTGACGCTCGCCCTTCGGGCCCTTCCGTCCCGCGACGACGGTTCGCGCGGGCCGCGCGAATGGCTACGCGCGTTCATCGAGTCGTGGCCGCTTCAGTTCCTCGCGAACCCCATCGTCGCCGCGGTCAACTTCGCCGGGTCCATGTTCGTCTTCTACTACACGGGCGTCTTCGACTGGGTGCTGCACAACCACGTCGGCCATATCTGGATGGCGCTGCACTTCGTGGCCGTCGGCTACTTCTTCGCCAACGCCCTGGTGGGGGTCGACCCGGGCCCGCGTCGCCCGTCGTATCCCATGCGCATGGTGCTCCTGTTCGCGACGATGGCCTTTCACGCGTTCTTCGGGATCTCGTTGATGAGCTCGACTGCGCTGCTCGTGCCCCGCTGGTTCGGCCTGATGGGGCGAACGTGGAACGCCGACGCGCTCCTCGACCAGCAGGTGGGCGGCGAGCTCGCCTGGGGAATCGGGGAAATCCCGGTGGTTCTCCTCGCCGTGGCGGTCGCCATGGCTTGGAGACGCGCCGACGAGCGCGTCGCCGAGCGAAAGGACCGTCAGGCGGATCGCGATCACGACGCCGAACTCGAGCGTTACAACGCGATGCTCCGACGTCTCGACGAGGATCATCCGTAGGGTTCCTGTCCACATATTTCCTCCACACGGATGTTGAGAACCCCCGCGTAAACGGGCGCGTCGGTGGAGAACCCTGTGGGGAAAGAGTGGATAAAAAAATCCTCATGAAACCACTTGCGGTGGAATCCGGAGAGGACTACACCTGTCCTTATCGGGACCGGCCAGCATCAACGGGGATCAGGCAACTGGGAACCAGATCGAGGTAGGTTTCGGGTCATCCGGACAACGGCGATCCACGTCGCGGCGGAACCCTTCGGGGGGATGCCAAGAACTGTGGGTGACGGCACAGGGGTCGACGGGCCCGGGTGGCAGACCGAGAGGTTGCGTCGCAAGGCGCAGCGCCGCATCGTCAATCGCGGCAGTCGTGGTGTCGGGCAACCGGCGCGTCGAGAACTCGAGGTCATGGCAAGGCCCCTCGGACTCATACTCCGAGGGGCCTTCGCCTTGCCCGGGCGAATCTGATCGCCCTCGCATTCCACGGTAGGTCCGCCGCCCTTCGATCCCCGGTCGACACGCCCGCGTCGCCTCACCATCTGATTCGCGTTCGGTACGCCGACGGGCGGGGGACGGGCCCTTCCATCCGCCGGTTCCGTGCGGGCACGGGTAGCATCGTGGCATTCGGGGAGGAGGCTCGCATGGCGGATCAGACACCGACAAACGGCGACGAGCCGACGACTCCTCCGGGCGCGCCCTCGCCGCCGTTTCGGTTGCCGTTCGCGCCCGTGAACCCGCCCCCTTCGGACGAACCGTCCGGGGAGGAACCTCCCGCGCCTCCCGTCCCCGAGGCGCCCGCGCCGCCGGCCGCGCCGCCTGCCGAACCGCCGCCGGCTGCGCCGCCCGTCGCGCCGCCTGTCGCGCCGCCCACCGAACCGCCGCCGGCCGCGCCGCCCGCCGAACCGCCGCCAGCCGCGCCCCCGGTCGCGCCCCCGAACGCGCCGCCGCCCACCGAACCGCCGCCGACGGCGCCGCCGACGGCGCCCCCGGGCGCGCCCCCGAACGCACCCCCGCCGAGCGGGGCGATCCCTGTCGCGCCGCCCGCGCCCGACGCCCCAGCCGCGCCCCCGCCGAGCGGGGCGATCCCGGTCGCGCCGCCCGCGCCCGACGCCCCAGCCGCGCCCGATGCGCCGCCCTCCCCGTCCTCGCGGTCGTCGATGTGGGCGACGGTCACTCCTTCGTCGAGCGCCCCCTCGACGGGATCCGCTCCCGCTGAGCCGCTATCGTCGACGCCGCCGCCGTCCACCCCGCCGCCGTCCACCCCGCCGCCGCCCCTCCCGACCGCCCCGCCCTCCGGAGAACCGGTCCCCCCGACGTCCGTCGGTCCGGACGAAGCTCCCGGCCGTCGACCCTCGAAGCTATCGCGACGCGGCCGTAAGACCGCTTCCCCTTCCCCCGAGCCCGACGCCGCGAAACCCGACGCCGCGGAGCCGACCGCACCGTCGACGTCCGCCGCGCCCATGCCGGAACCGCCCGAGACGGCCGCGATCTTCGGAGGCCCCGGGTCGTCGACCCTCGAAACGACCGCGGACGAGGCGGACAAGAGTCGGAACTGGATGGGCATCTCCTCGTTCGTCGCGAGCGCGATCGGGCTCGGACCGGTCGGCATCGTGCTCGGACACCTCGGCCTTCGCGCGGTCAAGCGCCGCCGCGCGACCAACGGGGGCATGGCGCTCGCGGGCACGGTCGTCGGATACGTGAGCGTGGTCGCCGTGGTCGGCGCGCTCGTCGCGTCGGGCATGTTGAGCCAGGTACTCCCGTTCGGCCCGGGCGCCGTGCGGCCGAGCGAGACCGTGACGCCGTCCGCCGCGACGGATACCCGCACCCTCGACACGAGCCTCCAGACGGCCGATCGCTGGTTCGGACTGAGCGTCGGCGATTGCGTGCTTCCGTTCGACTCCAGCGACGACCCGACGGACCTTCTGATCAAGCAGCCCCAGACGACCCCGTGCGACCAGGCCCACTACGGCGAGGTCTACGCGATCGCGGCGATCGGAGGCGACGCCGCCCCGGACGACGCGACCTTCCGCCGGGAGTCGAAGGAGGTCTGCGAGGGCCCGCTCTTCGCGTCCTACGTGGGAATCGGCTCGTATCGCGACTCGAGTCTCTACTACGACGTGCTCTACCCGTCCGACCGATCCTGGGAGAACGGCACGCACCAGATGGTGTGCCTGCTCGTCGAGGAAGGCGGTACGACGACGGGGTCACTCCGGGGATCCGGGAAGTAGGCGCACGATGGCCAGGAAGAACGACGACGACGATCCCTTCGCGCGCCAACCGCGCGGGCGTTCCTGGGAGGGCACCGCGAAGGCGCCTCCGCCCGCCGAGCCGCTTCCCGCGGGCTCGCCGGGCCTGACGCCCCCGGGCCCGACGCCGCCGACCCCTCCGACGCCTCCCACGTCGTACGCGACGCCCTCTACGTCGTCCGTACCGCCGCCTCCGCCGCCGAGCTCCGACTGGTCGGGTTCGAGCGCGAAGAACTGGATGGGCGTCACCTCGCTCGTGATGGGTTGCACGCTGGTCGGGGCCGGGCTCCTCGGCTTGATCTTCGGGCACCTCGGTCTCTCGGCCGCCAAGCGCGGGGAGGCGAACAACCGGTCGGTCGCCCTCGCGGGAGTGATCGTGAACTACGCGGTGATCGCGGTCGGTGTCATTGCCGTCCTCGTGGTCTCGGCCATCGTCGGGGCGTCGGATCGCTCGTCGACGCCCTATCACACCTCGGGTTTCTCGAGCCCGAAACCGTCGCCGACGGAAAGCCTCAGCGCCGCCGTCGACCGCAACCGGCCCATCGACGACTCGCCGCGCGTAACGGACTACTGGTGGAACCTCCAGGTGGGCAACTGCGTCACGGATTTCTGGAGCTTCGACGACCAGGGCAACCCCGTCGATTTCACCCAGCCCGAGGTCGTGCCGTGCGGCGACTCCCACTTCGGAGAGGTGTACGCGATCGGCCGGGTGGGCGGATACACGTCCCCGAACGAGCCGACGTGGGCGTACGTCGTGTCGCAGGTGTGCGAGGGCGAACCGTTCGACCGGTACGTGGGCTCCGGGACGGACGCGCAAAGCGGTCTGTACGTCCAATCGAGCCTGGAGTACGACTACTTCTATCCCAACGCTTCGGCGTGGCAGGAGGGTGGCCGCGACCTGGTCTGCGTGCTGTACTCGCCCGACGGCCCGATCACGGGGTCGCTGAAGGGGAGCGGGCAGTAGGGGGCGCGGCGAGTGGAGCGGGTGACGGGAATCGAACCCGCGCTGTCAGCTTGGGAAGCTGAAGTTCTACCATTGAACTACACCCGCGGTGCGGCGACGGTTGGACCTCGCCGGGCGTAGCCCAGCATAGTAGGAACGAGACGAGGCGATGTGATGGCGATCTTCGGACGTGGCCGGGGTCGCCAGCACGACTGCTACGCTCACGGGCCGCTTCTCCCGGAGGACGTCCTCGCCATGCATTTCACCATGCACAAGCTGGCGGTGGGGTACGACCCGGATGAGGTCGACGACTTCCTCGACGCCGTCGCGGCCTCGATGGCGGGCTTCACGCAGCCGCTGACGGCGTGGGACATCCGCCAGCACGAGTTCGCGAACAAGAAGCGCTACGGCGCGTTCAACGCCGCCGAGGTGGACGACTTCCTCGAATGCATCGCGCGCACGCTGGAGGGGACGGTCGGCGAGTCGCCGATCATCGACGGCTAGTCGATCGTCAGCGAGAACTCCGCGGCGACGGTCTCCCCGACGGGAACCTCGAACACGCCCGCGCCCTCGATGCCCTTCGCGAAGAGGGTGAACCCGTCGTTCGCGTTGGTCACCGCCTCGAGGGCGAAGTGGTTCTGGTTCGGCGGGATGTAGAGCACGAGGTGCTGGCAGATGTCAGTTGGCGTCCATCGTGAGCGTCAGGGCGTCGCCGATACTTCATCACGGCGGCCGGTCTGCCCGTCCGTCCGGCGAAGCAGTCGTCGACGAGGACGGTGCCGAGGTCCCGCATGGTTCGGAAGTCCACGCGCGGGGTGAGCGGGCTTGGGCCCCTCGGTGGGCATGTAGTTCTCCAGCTCGTACGCCTGCTCGGCGTTGACCTGGTAGCGTGACGACGTCGCCGACGTTCTTTCCGTCGGGCGTGCGGAGCTGGCGGAGGAAGTACGGGTGGTGGCCGAGTCCCGCGGGGAAGGCGACGTCGTCGACGTTCTCGACGGCCGTGACGACCGTCAATCGCTTGCCCTCGAGCCGGTACTCCAGGTGCGCGACGAAGTCCCACGGGAAGTTCACGCCGTAGTAGCCGCGCGCGTCGAACCGGAGCGTGACGAAGTCGTCGCCCTTGTCCTCGACCTCCCACGGGAACTCCACCACCGTGCCGTGCATCGCGTAGTCCTCGGTCTTCCACGGGCGCAGTTGGTACGCCTCGCCCTTCCACAGGAGCGTGGAATGGCGGATCCTGTTGGACCACGGGATGAGGGGGTACGACGCCGTGTCCCACCACTCGCCGAGCAGCTCCTCGGGGGTGGGGCGGAGGACGTCCACCCACGCGTCGCCGATGCGGACCTGGCCGCTCGTTATCGAGCCGCCCGTCGCGGGGGAGAAGCCGATGCGCCAGTGGGAGTTCTCAATCGTCAGTATCTCGACCATGTCCCTATCATGGCGCAAACGCCGAGCCGCCCGCGCGACGTCACCCCATGCCCGAGGAGGACTCGATCGCGCGGAAGTACTCGCGGGCCAGCCGGTCGAAGTCCGCGCGTCGGATGACGATCGCCTCGCCGGGGACGACTCCGAGCGCCGAGGTCGCCGGGTCGTAGCCGACGCCGTCGGGAACGGTGAGCACGCCGTCGTTGGCGAGCAGGGACTCCGCGAGGAGGCGGACCTCCGTGCTTGCGCCGCCGTCGCCGGAGAGGCCGTCGTGCTGGACGAACATCGCGTCGAGGACGACGACGAGGCTCGCGAAGCAGACGGGCTCGTACCGGAGGATGGCCTCCGGCGGCGAGCCCGCCGAGAGCGTCTCGAAGGCCTCGATCTCCTCGTCGATGCGTGCGCGACAGGCGTCGACGTACGCTCGCGGGTACGGTTTCGCGGGGATCATGGGGGTCCTTCCCGGCCCGGCGTGGCCGGGGCGCGCCCCCATCCTGGCAGAGCGTCCGCGAGCGGCGCGAGCCTCGCGCGGCCTATGCCCGGTTTGCGTTGTCCTCGATCTGCTGCTGCGCGATGCTGAGGGTCGCCTCCTCGCGGGCCGCGCTCTCGTTCGCGGCGCTCGCCCGCCCGCTCGGGTAGGCGACGCGCACGCGCGGGCGGTGCAGGTGGTACGTCACTTCGAGGTTCCAGTGGCGGATCGACCACGCGGCCGCGGCCACGGCGACAGGATCGACGCGATCGACCCAACTCCGATGGACCATCGCGCGCCGAACGCCTCGCCGATCCACCCGACGATGGGCGAACCGACGGCGTCGCGCCGAGGAAGACCATCATGTACAGGGCCATGACGCGCCCGCGCATCGACGGTTCGGTGGTGGTCTGGATGGTCGCGTTCGCGGTGGTCATCATGGTGAGTGCCATGAGGCCGACGGGGACGCACGCGACCGCGTAGAGGAAGTACGTCGGCATGAGCGCCATGGCCCCGGTGGCGACGCCGAACCCGAGCGCCGCCGCGATCACGATGCGGGGTCCGGGGTTGCGCCTCCGTGCGGCGAGAAGCGCGCCGGTCAGGGTGCCGACGGCGATCACCGAGCCGAGGATCCCGTACTCGCCGGGGCCCTTGCCGAACTCGGTGCGCGCCATCAGCGCGCTGGTGAGTTGGAAGTTGAGCCCGAACGTCGACACGACGCCGACGATGACCATGATGACGACGATGTCGGCCCTGCCCGCGCACATACGTGACGCGCCTCGCGGACAGGCCGGCGATCGCTTGGTGCGGGCGGTTGGGTCGATCTCGCCGGACGCATGGCGAGGAGTGCGCGCGATGGTCGCGACGAACGTCAGGCCGTTCGTCAGGAACACCCACCCGGTTCCGATCCACGCGATCATGAGGCCGGCGACGGCGGGTCCGATCAGCCTCGCCGTGTTGAAGGACGCGCTGTTGAGTCCGACGGCATTCGGGAGGGATTTCGGGGGGACGAGCGCCGAGACGAACGTCTGGCGCACGGGGCCGTCGAGCGCCGTCGCGCAGCCCGAGCAGCGCGGCGAACAGGTAGACGTGCCAGAGCTCGACGTGGCCGAAGAGCGACGAGGAGGCCGAGGCCGAGGGCGAGCAGCGCCGCGGAGCGCCTGCGTGGCCATCAGCATCCGCCGCTGGTTGACGCGGTCGGCGAGGAGGCCCGCCCACGGGGAGGAGCAGGAGGGCGGGCAGGAATTGGAGGCCGGTGACGATGCCGACGGCGACGCCGGAGTCGTGCGTGAGGACGGTGAGGACGAGCCAGTCCTGTGCGACGCGCTGCATCCACGTGCCGACGTTGGAGATCATCGCCCCGAAGAACCACAGCCGGTAGTTGTAGAAGCGCAGCGAAGCGAAGGTGGTGCTCATGCGCGGGCGACCTTGCCGCCCGCTCTCCAGCGCGCGGTCATGCCCCTACCGTACGTCCCTTCGCGTCCCTCCCACGAATCGGGTCTAGCGGTGCTGGAGGGCGTCGAGAGCGACGGCCATCGCCGCGACGACCCGCCAGTCGAGCGAGGCGTCCCAGACGGTGACCTTGTACTTGTCCCGGATGCCCCACTTCTTCTCGACGGAGAACGCGATCGTGCCGTCGGGCGGGTGAAGTCGAAGTGGTACGGGATGAAGGTGATGTTCGTGAAGCGGCGGAGCAGGCGCGACGAGTTGGCTGCGTTCCTCCCCGCGCAGCTCGGGCGCGCCGCCCGAGGAGAAGAACCACGTGGATCGAAGGAGCGACGCAGCGAAGTCCTTGCGGAACAGGCCGATCGGCTGCCCCTGTGGATCGAAGACGTCGGTCACGCCGTGGACGTCGAGGACGTTGCGCGCCTTGAAGCGGAAGACCGGTGTGGTCTTCTGGTCGTCCGTGTAGAAGATCACCTCCTCCTTCAGCTTCATGCGCTTCTGTTGCGCGAAGGCGAACATGGGGCCGGCGGGGTTTCCGTCGAGGTCCGCGGGAAGGATTTCGTAGCGATTCACCATCGGCGGTGATGCGCTGCTTGACGGCGAAGACGCTGGCGGGGCTGCGGTACGTGGGGTCGGAGGTCATAGTGCGAGCGTAACCGGCGGCCCGTCGCGAGGACGGGCCGCCGGCGTTGCCGAGGTCCTACGCGAGTGCCGGCTCGCGCTCGCCCTCGGGTTCCTCGGACGCCTGAGGCGCCTCGAAGCTCAGCCGCGGCAGCCACTCGAGCCACCGGGGCAGGTACCAGTTGGCCACCGGCCGAGCCACGCCATCGCGGACGGGACGAGCAGGGCCCGGATGACGGTCGCGTCCACGAGGACGGCGACGGCCAGGCCGAACCCCCATTGCGAGAGCTCGGGGATGCTCGCCGCGGCGAATCCGCTGAACACGGCGACCATGATGAGCGGCCGCCCCCGTGATGAGCGGCCCGGTCCGGGCGAGGCCCTCGACGATCGCGCGCCGATTGTCTCCCGTGGCGTCGTACCGCTCCTTGATCCTGCTGAGCAGGAAGACGTGGTAGTCCATCGAGAGGCCGAACACGAGCGCGAACATGAACACCGGCATGTAGGGCGAGATGCCGTTGACCTTCGGCAGCCCGAGCACCGTCCCCCACCCGAACTGGTAGGCGGCCACGACGGCCCCGAAGGCGGCGGCGACGCCCAGGACGTTGAGCGCGATCGCCTTGGCCGCGATCACCACCGAACGGAACGTCATGAGCAGGACGAGGAAGGTCACGCCGAGCACGGAGGCGAAGAGCCTTCCCATTCCGCCGGTGAAGAGGTGGATCTCGTCGAACGCCGCGGCCTGGTCGCCCCCGACGTACGCCCGTGCGGACGTGCCGGCGAGCGCGCTCGGCACGATCTCCGACCGCAGGCGTTCGAGCGCGCGGTCCGCCCGCGGGATCGTCGGAGGGGTAGAGGTCGTGCGCGTCGACGAACGCGACGTCGCCGCGCGTGTCGACTGTCGCGCCCGACCACGCGCCCTCGGCGTCGATCGCGCGGGCCAGCGCCTCGATCTCGGGGCCGGCTCCGGTCGCGCCCGTGACGGCGACGACCGTGCTGGACTCGCCGTATCCGAACTCGCGGACGCAGCACCTCGTTGGCGTGGCGCACCGGGAAGTCGTCCGGCATCGCGTCCGGCCCCGCGTTGGCGAGGCGGAGCGAGAACACGGGCGCGGCGAGGGCGAGCAGGATCGCGAGGCCGAGCGTCGCGGACGCCGCCGGGCGTGCGATCACGCCCTTCGCGATGCGCGTCCACGCCGCCGACACCTGACCCGGGTGCGCGGTAGGGACCCTGCCCCGATTCACGCGCCGACCGAGGAGGCGGAGCACGGCCGGGAGAAGGGTCAGCGCCGCCGAGACGGAGACGATCGCGACGAGCCCGGCACCGATGCCCGCGGCGAACGTGTTCGACGTGGGGATGAGGAACATCGCGCCCATCGAGATCACGACCGTGACGCCCGAGAGCAGGACGGCGCGGTTCGCCGTGCCGCCGGTGATGGTGACCGCGTCGATCACGCTTCTTCCGGAGGCGAGCTCCTCGCGGAAACGTTGGACCGCGACGAGAGAGTAGTCGATGCCGAGCGCGAGCCCGAGCATGCCCGAGATGGTGAGCGCGCCGGTGTACACGTCCGCCACGCGCGCGAGCGCGGCGATGAGTCCGGTCGTGGTGATCACCGAGACGAGGGCGACTCCGAGCGGCAGCCCCGCGGCGGCGAACGCGCCGAAGACGACGACGAGGATCACGAGCGCGGCGAGGACGCCGAAGGTCTCGCCCCGGGCGAGTTGGTCGGCCGCGAGGTCCCCGAACTGGATCTCCCACGCCTCCGAACCCGTCAGGTAAAGCGAGACGCCTCGGGCGTCGATGCCGTTGACGGCGTCGAGGACGCCGCGTACGACGTCGAGGCTGGGTGCCGTCTCCACGGCGATCAGCGCCGCGAACCCGGAGTTCGACACGGCCGGCGAACCGACCGTCGGCGTCGCGACCGACACGACTCCGTCGACGGCGCTCGCCGCGGCGACCGCCCGCGCGACGGCCTCGTCGAACGCGGAATCCCCCATCCGAGACGTCGTCGACGCGACGACGATGGTCTCGTGGAAGGTGGCGTCCGAGTGCGCCGGGCGCGCGTTCGCGTCGAGATCCGACGCGGTTTGCGAGTCCGTCGCGACGTAGTCCGTCGGGGTGGTCGAGACGTGGTCGTTGACGCTGCCGGCGAGGGAGAACGCTCCGACGAGGACGAGGCCCCACATTCCGATCGTGAGCCAAGGCCGGCGTGCGGACGCTCGGGCGAGGCGCCCGGTGAATCCGATGGCTTGCATGATTTCTCCTTGATGTGGTGGTGGCGGTCGTCGCTTCGCCGGCACGGGAACGGCGACCGTATCGCGGCCTACGCGCGAACTTGGGTGGTGTCCTTCGGGGTGCGGACTCCTACGGTGAGGAGGTATCCGATGATCCAAAACTCGCCGATCGACGGCAGGGCGGTGAGGGCGCCGTTGACGGCGTCCGGGGCGTCGGGCCATAGGTACGCGACGAAGGCGCCGGCGAGGTAGGTCGCACCTCCCGCGACGAGGATCGCGCCGAGAGCTCGCGGCATAAGGTGATGCGTGTAGATCACGTATCCCATGGGAATGAGCCACAGCCCAAAGAACAGGGCCCCCACGGTCCATACGGAGTCACGTAGGTCGTACAGAAGCCCGACGGTCGAGGCGTCGCCGCCAGCGAGAGCACTATCGAGCGCGGTCGCCGTGACCGTGACGCCGATGAGCCCGACGACGACGTTGACGAACCCAAATGCCGCGAGAGAGCCCGCTGCGAACGGGTTGTAGGTACGAAAGAGCCGAAAGAACCACAGCGCGACGAGCGCTTGGGTCACGACGATGGTCAAGTCGGCGACGAGGCCGACGCGGGCGAGGGCTTCGTGCGCGACGAGGTTCCTCGCAGTGGCGGAGGCATCGTCGGCGACGTAGAGGGCGTTGAGCACGATGATCTGCCCGACGATGCCTCCAACCGCGAGACCCAGGTACCACACGCCCGTCCAGCGGGCGGTCTTCTTCATGTCGCTCATTGCTTTCTCCGGCCTTGAGTAGTGGGTGCGGCGGAGCGTTGCCGCATCGAGCTAGAGGGTGACGACAACCTTGGCCCGGGCGTGACCGGTGGCGAAGTAGCGCATCGCATCGGGTACGGCCGACAGGGGGTACTTCTCGTCGATGACGGGCCGAATGGCTTCGGCGTCGATAAGGGTGGTGAGGTCGGTCAGGTCCTGGTGCTCGACGCTGACGGTGACGAGTTTGGCTCGGAGTCCGAACAGCGGCCCGAACAAGGACCAACGCGCGATCCGTGCGATCGGCCCTAGGATGCGGCCGCCGTTCCCCCCGGTCATCGCGACGGTGGCGCCGCGTCGCGTGATTCGTCGGATCCCGCGGAGGGACAGACCTCCCGCGATGTCGACGATGACGTCGAACGCGGTCGCGAGCCGGGTGACGTCCTCGACCGCATAGTCCACGGTCGCGTCGGCCCCGATCGCGCGAATGAGGGTCGCGTTCCGCCCACTGCACACTGCGGTGACGTGGGCGGCGCCGAGTGCCTTCGCAATCTGAACGGAGAACGTTCCGACCCCGCCCGACGCACCGTTGATGAGTACGCGTTGGCCCGGTGCGACGCCCGCGACGTCTCGGACGGCCCGCAGGGCCGTGACCGCGGCGAGTGGCACTGCGGCGGCCTCGTCGAACGACAGACCCGTGGGCTTCGGCGCGACGCTACGCGAGGGCACGACGACGTACTCGGCGAACGTGCCGCTCGATACGTACCCGAAGACTTCGTCGCCCTTGGCGACGTGATCGACGCCGAACCCTACGGACTCCACGACGCCGGCGACGTCGCTGCCGGGGGTCAGGCCCCCGCGGGGGCCACGAAGCGAACGGAGCATCAGTTTGAGCATCCACGGGTCGGCCACCATCATGCGCCAGTCCTTGGAGTTGAGCGACACGGAGCGGACGCGCACGAGGACGTGTCCGGGCGCGACGTCGGGGACGGGCGCGTCCACGAGCCGGAGGACGTCGGGGGTCCCGTAGCGGTCGTAGGTCCAGGCCTTCATGGCGGTTCCTTTCGTTTTCGGGTGCGGTCGGGAGAGGCCACGTGCCGGGGGCGCGTGAACCGTCGGGTGCGGCGGGGGCTAGGCCGAGGTCTCCTCGGGGTACTGGAAGACGTCGTCGAGCGGGACGCCGAAGACGTGGGCGATCTGGAACGCCATCTCGAGCGACGGGGAGTAGCGGCCCTGCTCGATGGCGATGATCGTCTGACGCGTCACGCCGACGCGGTCGGCGAGGTCGGCCTGGGTCATCTCGCCGGCGGCGAAGCGCAGCTGGCGGATGGCGTTCGTGACGCGCGTCGGCTTCCCGCCCATCGTCAGAAGCCCTTCCGGTAGGCGACGATCTTGGTGATCGCGCCCCGGACACCGCCGAGGATGCCCGCGAGGAACATCGTGCTCGCGATCCAGAACGGGTCGACGCGGAACATGCAGAGCACGATCACCGCGAACGTGCCGGCGCCGACGAGTCCCTGGCTGGCAAGGTTCCCGAGGCGTTCGATCTCCTTGTCGCGCAGGTCGCCCTCGTCGAGGTCGGGCTCGTCGCCGCGCGCGTGGGCGCCGATGGCGCCCGCGATCGTGGACGCGATGGTGCCGGCGATGACGCCCGCGACCACGAGGCTCATGGCCCCGATCAGCGGGACGACCCAGCTGATCTCCGCGACGGGAGTGCTCGCCGCGCGGGTCAGCACTGTGGTGAAGTAGAGGATTCCCGCGAGCGGCATGATGAACGCCTGCACCCACACGGAGCGCTCGGAGACGGTCATGACGGGATCCCCTTGCGGTAGGCGGCGACGCGGCCGGCGGTCGAGACGAACGAGGCGAACCAGCTGCCGAAGAAGAGGTTGTGCGCGACCCAGAAGGGTTCGACGTTCAACGCGAGCAGGATGAGCGACACCGCGATCGTGAGGCCTGCGAGGCCGCCGTTGATGGACTCGCCGTAGCGCTGGATCTCCTTGTCGCGCGCGTCCTCGATGGGGCGGTGGTGGCGGAGTCGCGCGACGCCGTAGCCGATGCCGTACAGCGACTCCCCCGACGAGGAAGACGAGCAGCATCGGGCCCTGCCACGCGACCTTGGTGACCGATACGTCGTCCGTGAAGACGCGGGTGAGGACGATCGCCACGTAGGTGAGGAGGATGACGACGCTGAGTGCGAGGCCGGCGTACTGGACGCCCTCCGTGAAGGAGATCTCCTCCGCGGTCACGGGTTCGTTGGCCATGGCTAGATTCCCTTTCGGTAGAGGACGGCCTTGTAGGCGACCGTCGCGACGGCGGTGATCACGTAGGCGACGTAGAGGGCGTTGGCGATCCAGAAGGTCTCGGCGTCGCGCATCGCGAGGACGAACGGTCCGACGACCAGGGTGGAGAACAGGACGAAGCCGACGGCGTTGCCGCGTCGCGTGATGTCGCGGTCGCGCTGGTCGCGCTTGTCGGCCTCCGTAGGGTTGGAGGCGCGTACGAACATCCCGCCGAGGATGTTGACGAGGATGCCGGCGCCGATCGCCCACAGAAGCGTGCGGACGTAGTCGATGTTCGCGACGTCGGCCGCGTCCGCGAGCCGGCGTCCGAGCCACACGAGGTAGACGGCGGGCACGAGGAGCGACGCGAACCCGTAGGCCCACTGGCTCTTCTCTTCGAAGGTCATCGCATCTCCAATGTCAAGAACTGTTGACATCGATGAATGTAAGGGAAACGCGACACCGTGTCAAGTATTGTTAACACGACGATCGTCGCGGGCGCGCGCGTCGGATCCGTGACTTGACAACCTGGAAAGTCACGGGCTAACTTTCCAACATGGAAAGTAACGAGAATGAAGAACTGAGCGCCGCGGACGCGCTCGCCAGCACAGCCGCCGGCCGCGAGGCCGTCGCCCGCCGCATGACCGTCTCGTGGGTGTGGGACGCCTGCGCGTCGGCGAGCCTCGGGATCTACATGGCGCTGGTCTCGTACGTGTCGGGGGCGTGGACGGCGGTCGTCGTCGCGCTGTGGGTGGTCGCGTTCACGGCGATCAACCGGGAGAGGGAGCGCCGATCGGGCGTCGTCGCGGCCGGGAGGACCCGCCGCACGTTCGATCCGGTCCAGGTGATGGTATTCGTCGTGGCGCTCCTCCTTTTCGTCCTCGGGATCGCCGTCGGAAACCATTGGGCCGGAGCGCCGGTGGTCACCGCGATCCTCGCGACCGTGGTCATGTTCGTTGGGGCCCGACGCATCCGTCGCCGGGCCCTCGCCCGAATTCAGAACCCGTCGTGACCGAGCCGAGGTTTGACCGGACGATCCACGCCGCGCTGCGCCTCCATCTCTGCGCGATGCTCGCGGAGGTCGACGCCATGGACTTCGCCGCCGCGCGCGACGACCTGGGCGTGAGCGATTCCGTGCTGAGCAAGCACGTCAAGGTGCTCGCGGACGAGGGCTACCTACGGGTCACGGCCTTCAAGGAGTCGGGGCGCGCCCGCAAGCGGCTCGCCCTGACGCGATCCGGCGCGGACGCGTACGCGGCGCACGTCGCGGAGCTCAGACGCCTGATCGGGTGAGCGCCGAGGGGCGGCCGCGGATCTCTCGACCGGCGGCCGCCCCGTGTCGGCGGTTCCTCGGGCGCTAGTGCGCCGCGATCGCCTCCCCGGCGTGGCCCCGACCGGCGGGTAGCCGGGTCCCGAAGAACGCGGCGAGCACGAGGAACGCGGCGCCGGTCCACACCGCGGGGATCGCGGCGTCGGTGTACCCGGTCGGCGTGAACTCGCCCCCCGCGGCCGTGAACACGGCCGTGAGGATCGCGATGCCGAGCGCGACGCCGATCTCCCGGAGCGTCGAGTTGGTGCCCGAGGCCTTGGCGTGGTCCTCGTCGCGCATGTTGGCGAGCACGGCCGTCGCGGACGGCGCGAACACCAGCCCCATGCCGATCCCGGCGAAGACGAACGCGGGAACGAACTCCGAGTACCGCACCGTCGGCGACATCGTGATCGCGATCCACGCGAGCCCCGTCGCCTGGAACATCAGCCCGGTAACGATGAGAGACCGTGTGCCGACGCGCGGGGCGAGGAGGCCGGCGATCGGCGCGACGACGAGGGGGGCCATCGTCCACGGCATGGTCAGCACTCCGGCGTGGAGCGGCGAGTAGTGCTGCACCACCTGGAGGAACTGGATGAGGATGAAGACCGCGCCGAACATGCCGAGCATCTGCGTGATGCCGACGGCGTTCGCGGCGGAGAAGCTGCGGTCGCGGAAGAGGTGGAGCGGGAGCAGCGGGTCCTTCGTCCGACCCTCCCACCAGAGGAACGCGAGGAGCAGCGCGGCGCCGCCCACGAGGCCGGCGAGAACCTGGGCGCTCGTCCATCCGGCGTCGTTCCCCCGCACGATGCCGAAGACGACGCCGAAGACGCCGACGGCGGCGAGGACGAGCCCCACGAGGTCGAGGCGGACGGGGTCGCCGAACGCCTCGTTCAGCGCGCGGTAGATGAGCGGGATGGCGACGATGCCGACGGGCACGTTGAGCCAGAAGATCGCGTGCCACGTGAGGCCCTCGACCACGGCGCCGCCGATGAGCGGGCCGAGCGCGACGCCGAGGCCGGCGACGCCGCCCCAGATGCCGATCGCGAGGGCGCGGAACCGCTTGGGCACGGACCCGGCGAGGATCGCGAGCGAGAGAGGCATGAGGGAGGCGGCGCCGAGGCCCTGGAGCACGCGGGCGGCGATGAGGGTGTCCGGAGACGTCGCGAGCGCGCAGAGCGCGGAGGCGGCCGTGAACACGCCGATGCCGATCACGAAGATGCGGCGGCGGCCGAACCGGTCGCCGAGCGCGACGGCCATGAGGATGAGGCTCGCGAACGCCAGCGAGTACGCGTTAATGAACCACTGGAGGTCCTCGATCGACGCGCTCAGGTCGCGCTGGAGCACGGGCAGGGCGTTGGTGACGACGAGGTTGTCGAGCGTCGCCATGAACATCGGCAGCGACGCGGCGAGGATGACGAGCCAGACGGGGGCGCGGCGAGGGGCGGGCGCCCGGTCGTCGACGAGGGTGTCGACGGCGGTGCGAGGAGTGGCGGTCACGGTTCTTCCTTCCGTTCCTGTAGTAATCAACTGATTACTAGTGGTGACGGTAGTAAATGATTGATAACATGTCAACATGAGCGAGAAGACGGCGGTCCGTCTCACGAGCGAGGAGCGCCGCGAGTCGATCCTCGAGGCCGCGACCGAGGTCTTCGGCGAGCGCGGCTACCACGGCGCGACCACCGACGCCATCGCGACCGCCGCCGGGATCTCCCAGGCCTACGTCGTGCGGATGTTCGGCTCGAAGGAGGAGCTCTTCATCGCCGCGGGCGGCCGCGCCGTGACGCGCATCATCGAGTCGTTCGAGCGGGCGATCGCGCAGTTCACACCGGACACGCCGCTCCTCGAACGCAAGCGGGCCCTGTCCTTCGCGTACAACGACCTCGTCACCGACCGCGGCATGCTCCTGACCCTCATGCACTTCTACGAACTCGGACACGACCCCGTGCTCGGGCCGCTCGCGCGCGAGTTCTACCTGAAGGTGTACCGGATGGTCCGCGAGGACGCGGGCTTCCCCACGGAGGACGCGATCGCGTTCTTCGCCCACGGCATGCTGATCAACGTGATGCTCGCCCTCGGCATCCCGTCCGTCGCGGAACACGACGCGACGGCGCTCGAGATGCTCACCTGCTCGATCGAGGGCAAGGAGAAGCAACTCATCGCCATCGCCAAGGCGCACGAGGCGCGCGCCGCGGCGCGCCGCGGGTAGCGCGCGACACGCCCGATTTCGCGCTGAGCGCGGATGCTGGAACGATCGAAGGATGAAATCCCTCATCGGTTACCGCCCTGTCGACGTGCCCATCGACCGAATCGACGAATTCTTCGAGATCGATCAGTGGGCGATGGTGGGTGAGTGGCTGCCCGAGGATCGGCAACATTACGTCGACGCCGTCGCCCTCGACCGGTGCCGTGCCATCGAGGTGACGGACGCCTCGCGCGGCACGGTCGGCGAGTACGCGGGCGTGCATTCGAGTTTCGGGACGGAGATGGTCGTGCCGGGCGGACGCGTGCCGATCGCGGGCCTCAGTTGGGTGGGCGTCCACCCGATGCACCGCCGCCGCGGCGTCCTGCGACGCATGATGGGCGACCACTTCGAGCGGTGCCGCGCGCGCGGCGAGCACGTGAGCGCGCTGTACGCGACGCAGGCGGCGATCTACACGCGCTTCGGGTACGGGCTCGGGTCGCAGACGGTCCACGCCCGCATCCCCCGCGGCGCGAAGCTCCGCAAGGTTCCGGGCGCCGACGCGCTCCGCGTGAGGATCGAGCGCGCGAGCTTCGAGCGCCACGACGAGATCGTCCAGAGCATCCAGGACCGCCTGACGCGACCGGGGACGGTCATCACCCCGGTCGGGTCCGGACGCAACGCGCGCTTCACGGACCCCGTGGGCAACCGCAACGGCTTCGAGAAGTGGCGGATCGTGATCATCGAGGACGACGGCGACCCGGTCGCGTACGCGTTCTTCCGCCGCAAGGCGCGGAAGGTCGAGGGCGTCGCCGACGGCATCGCCCAGGTCGCCGAGCAGGGCGCCCTCACGCCGGCCGCGGCGCGGCGCCTGTGGGGCGTCCTGTCGAACTTCGACCTCGTCGAGACGACGACGACCGCGAACCTCCCGACGGACGACGCCCTCATCCGGCTGCTCGCCGACGCCCGCGTCACCCGCCCGCTCGTCATCGACAACCTGTGGGTGCGCGTGATCGACCTGCCGGAGGCGCTCGAGGCCCGCGAGTACTACCGCGACGTCGACCTCGCCATCCAGGTCACGGACCGCGACGTGCCCTCCAACGCCGGGGCCTGGCGCCTCAAAACGGCCGACGGAAGGGCGACGGTGTCGCGGATCGACGACGGGGTGATCGCCGACGTCACGCTCGACATCGAGGAGCTGTCGAGCGCGTACCTGGGCGGCGTGTCGCTCGAGTCGATCGCGTCGGCAGGCCTGGTCGAGGAGCACACCCCGGGAGCGGTCCGCGACCTCGCGATCGCGATGTTCTCGCCGGTCGCCCCGCACGCCAATTGGGATTTTTAGCCAGGCTGCGCGGCGTTCGCCGGAAGACGAGCGTGGTCGCGCGGCCTGAGGCGTGGTGAGGAGGGGCGTCGGGGGACGCTACGCCGGGAGGCGCGTCACCCGGGCCCCGAGCGCCTTCGCCTCCGCGCGGTCGTGCGTGACGAGCAGCACGGTGCGCCCCTCCGCGCGCTCGCGGACGTAGTCGAGCAGCTTCGGCTTCGCGTCGACGTCGATCCCCGTGAAGGGCTCGTCGAGGATGACCACGTCCGAGTCGACGACGAGGGCGCGGGCGATCGCGACGCGGCGGCGCTGGCCGCCGCTGAGGTCGCGGACGGGCTTGTCGCGGGAGGAGCCTCGCAGCCCGACGGCGCGGAGTTCGGCTTCGATCCGCGGCCAGTCCGCGCGGTCGAGCACGAGGCGGAGGTTGGCGACCGCGCTCAGGTGCCCGCACAGGCGGTCCTCCTGGAACACCGCGGAGAAGCGACGCCCCTCGCGCCCCTCGACCACGCCGTCGTCCGGGGAGTCGAGCCCGAGAACGAGCCGCGTGACCGTCGTCTTCCCGGAGGCGTTCGGACCCATGAGCGCGGTGACCGCGCCGCCCGGGAGGGCGAGGTCGAGCCGGTCGAGCGCCACCTGCTCGCCGAAGCGCCGCGTCACGCCGCGGAGCACGATGTCCCGCGTGCCGGCGATGTCCGGCGCGCTCACGACGCGCCCCCGGCGGCGAAGCGTCGTTCGGCCCGGCGGAGCACCGCGAGCACGAAGGCCTCGCCGGCGACGCTCAGCGCGATGATGACGATGGTCCACGCGAACAGGTCCGCGGACTCGAGGTAGAGCTTCGCCTCGTACAGGCGCTCGCCGATGGTCCCGACCGCGACGCCGATCACCTCGGCCGCGACGCCGGCCTTCCACGCGAGGCCCACCCCCGTGCGGCACGCCGCGGCGAAGAACGGGAGGACGGCCGGCACGTCGATCGCCCGGACCCGGCGCAGCCACGGCACGCGGAACACCGTCGCCGCCTCGAGCAGCGCCCGGTCGCGGTTGCGGATCCCCGCGAGGATGTTCGCGTACATGACGGGCAGGACCATGAGGAAGCTCGTGTAGGCGGCGAGGGTGCTCGCGTCCGTCCACAGCAGGAGCAGGATGATGAAGCTGACGACGGGGGCGCTGCGGATCGTCGCGATGAGCGGGGAGGCGAGGGCCTCGGCGACGCGGGAGGCGGACGCGAGCGTGGCGAGCAGGGCCCCCACGACCGCGGCCGCCGTGAACCCGACGATGATGCGCGCGAGCGTGGTCGCGACCGTCTGCCAGAACCCCGCGGTGACCACGAGCTCGCCCAGCCGGACGACCACCTGTACCGGCGAGGCGAGCAGGAAGTCCCGGTGGACGATGACGGCGGCGACCTGCCACACCGCCACCCAGAACGCGGCCGCGAGCAGCGCGGGACCGAATCTCCGCGCCGCTCGCCCGCTGGGCGACTTAGCCGCCGTAGTAGAAGTCATCTCCCGGGAGGCTACCGCCTACGGACGCCGGGTTGGCGTCGAAGAGGACGGACAGGTAGCCGCCGAGCGTCGTCTTCATCTCGGCGCCGGTGATGTCGACGATGTTGCACTTCGGGATCGCGGCGACGGCGACCTCGGCGCTCGGCACGATGCCCGCGTCGACGATCAGCGGCGCGGCCTCGGCGGGGTTCGTGTTGACGAACTCGGTGGAGGCCTTGTAGTCCGCGAGGAACTGCGTCACGGCGTCGGGGTGCTCGGCCGCGAACGCGCTGCGGACGATCACCACGCCGGTGACGAGCTGCGAGGAGGTGTTGACCTTCGCCCACTCCTCGGTGAGGTCGAGCGCGGTGCGCACCTTCGGGGTCTTCGCCTCGACGATCGTGACGTACGGCTGCGGGAGGACGCCGACCGCGCCGTCCTCGGCGGCGAGCGCGGCAGTCACCTCGGTCGCCTCGCTCTTGTACTCGATCGTGACGTCCTTGCCGGGGGTGAGCCCGTTCGCGGTCAGGAGGTAGTTGAGGACGTACTCGGGTGACGCGCCCTTGCCCGTCGAGTAGATGGTGCGGCCCTTGAGGTCGGCGATGCTGTGGACGGTGTCGCCGGACTCCACCACGTAGAGCACGCCGAGCGTGTTGATCCCGGCGACCTGGATCGCCGCGTCGGTGCCCTTGGTCTTGTTGTAGAGGACGGCGGCGAGGTTCGCGGGGACGAGCGCGATGTCGAGCTTGCCCTGGACGATCTGGGGGACGATCTCATCCGGCGTTCCGTGGACCGAGACCTGGTAGTCCTCGGCGGCCGTGCCCTTGGCGGCCTGGTCCATCAGCCCGACGAGGCCCATGGTCGTCGGCCCCTTGAGGGAGGCGATGTTGACGGTGACGGGGACGACGGGCGCGGCGGTGGGCGTCTGGGACGGGGTCGTGGAGGGGCTCGCGCTGCACGCGGCGAGTACGGCGATCAAGGCGCTGGCACCGAGCGCCGCGGCGATTCTCCTCATGGGGTATCGACCTTTCTTGAGCTCGTGGCGCGGCGTTCGTCGTAGCGCCTATCGGCAGGTTAGGCGAGGCTTTCCGTGCCTGTGTCGGACCTCCGTCCTACGGGACCGACGTCCCGGGGGCGCGGGCGCCCGCGGTCCCGACGTTCTTCATCGCGCCGTGCTCGGGCGACCGTTACCCTCGTGAGATACCTTGTGGTTGGCGAGGAGGCTGAGGCGATGAACTCGGAAGAGATCGGCGAGCCCGACATCCAGACGGTCGACAGGGACGGCAGGTCCGTCCTCGCGACGATCGACGGCGTCAAGACGCGTTCGACGCCGAACCACGTCGATCACCGGGGGTCGGTGTTCGAGATCTTCGAGGGCGACCTCGGCTTCCTCGAGACGCCCATCGTGTACGCGTACCAGTTCTCGGTTCGGCCGCATCAGATGAAGGGATGGGGCAAGCACGCCCGCAAGACCGACCGGTACACGATCATCAGCGGCGAGACGCTCCTGTTCCTCTGGGACGACCGCCCCGACTCGCCCACGCGCGGCGTGGTTCAGAAGGTCGTCATGGGCGACCGCGGCGTCCGGCAGGTCATCATCCCGATCGGCGTGTGGCACCTCAGCGTCAACCTCGGATCCGTTGAGGCGTACCTGGTGAACTTTCCGACGGACGTCTACCACCACGAGGCGCCGGACCGGGTGCTGCTCGCCTGGGACAGCCCCGAGGTTCCCGTGTCCGTGCGCGCCCACCTCCCCGCGTTCTAGGCCGGCGTGTTCGTGGAAGCCGGGTCGGGCGCACCCGTCGCGCTCGCCGTCGTCGCCTTGGGGGCGACTCCGCGGCTTCGGCGGTGCCTGGACGCGCTGGTCGCGCACGCCTCGGCGACGGACTTCGAGATCGTGTGCGTCGTCAATCCCGACCAGCAGCGGGAGGACCCGGACGTGTCGTGGGCGCCTCCGGGCGTCGACGTCGTCGCGCCGGACATGAACCTCGGCTGGGCGGGGGGCCTTCACCTCGCCCGCTCGAGGACGACGGCACGGTACCTGGCGTGGATTCAGGACGACATGGAGCCGCGCGACGGGTGGCTCGACGCGCTCGTGGCGGCGGCGGAGGATCACCCCCGCGCGGCTTGCCTGGGCTCCCTCTCGTTCCTCCCCGACGGAGGCCCCGACTTAGCCGCGGGCGGGAGGGCGATCCCGCCGAGGGACGTGCGCCGCTGGCCCGAGACCGACACGACGCGCACGTCGCCCCCGACCGGCTACGCCGAGCTCCACTGGGTCACCAGCAAGGGGATGCTGGTTCGGACCGAGGCGTGGGACGACGTCGGCGGCCCCGACGCGCGGATGTATCCGCTCGGCCGGGTCGACATGCAGTTCTGCACCCACGTCCGAACGCACGGATGGACGGTGGGGATCGTGCCGACGGCGACCGTCTCCCACGAGGGCGGCCGCTCGGCGCCCGGCTTCCTCCGGGCGTTCATGAGCGGCTGGATCGACGACGCGTTCGACCGGGAGTGGGGCGCCGCGGCGGCCGCGCTCGCCGAGGACCCGGACGCCCGACCGCCGCACCCGTGCCCCGGCGCGCCGTCGATGGCGGAGGTCGAACGCGCGTGCGGGATCGAGGCGACGCGCATGGTCGTACCGCTCGCGCGGCACGCCGTCGCGACCTACGAGCCGCAACTGGCGCGGTACGAATCCTCGAAGTCGTGGCGGTGGACCGCGCCTTTCCGCGCGCTGATCGCGGCGGTGCGGCGGCGATGACCTAGCCTGAGGTTCGTGGCGGTCAAGCAGACCCGGCGGGCGCGTGCGGCGCGGAGGCGCCAGCGCCGGATGGCCGCGGCGGACAACGACCTCACGGCCGCGCAGTGGGCCACGATCCAGGCGGCGTGGGGCGGGTGCGCCTACTGCGGCGTGACCGACGCCGCCCTCCAGAAGGACTGCGTGCAACCCCTGTCGCGCGGCGGCCGCTACTCCCTCGCCAACGTCGTCCCGGCGTGCCGTTCCTGCAACGCGAGCAAGGGCAACGAGGAGGTCACGCACTGGATGCGTCGCAAGCGTCTCGACGAGCCCGCGTTCCTGGTGCGGCTGTATGAGATCCGAATCGCGCTCGCCCTCGCCTAGGCTGGTCGGATCACGTCACCCCGAGGAGCAGACATGAGCGACACCGCCCTTCCGACCGTCACCCGCGCCGCGAGCGGCGCCCCCGCCGTCGACTTCGCCGGGGCGACGAAGCCCGACGGCCTGGTCGTCAGCGTCCTGGATCCCGGCGACGGCGCGTCCGTCGCGGAGGGCCAGTCGATCACCGTGCACTACACGGGGTGGCTGTGGGACGGCGCCCAGTTCGACTCCTCGTGGGACCGCGGCGAGCCCATCTCGTTCGTGATCGCCCGCGGATCCCTGATCGACGGCTGGGTGGACGGCCTGGTGGGCCAGCCCGTCGGCTCCAAGGTCTTGCTCGTGGTCCCGCCGGAGGCGGGCTACGGCGACCGTTCGATGGGACCGATCCCGGGCGGCTCCACGCTGGTGTTCGCCGTTGACGTGATCGCGGCATCGTAGGGAGTTCCCGCCTTCCGGGTGTCGGGGGCGCGCGTTAGCATTCTCGGTAACCCCGAGCCGTCGCACCCTCGCAGATTTCCCCTCGCAGCGGCGCAACCTCGCGGCGTCGTCCTCGCACCCCGCTCGTCGAAAGGCACCACCCATGACGGACGTCCGTCCTGCCCCCGTCATTACCGCCGCCCCGGAGCCGTCCGCGGAGGACCGTCGCCGCGACAACCTCGTGATCCGGGTGCTGCTCGTCGCCGCGTTCACGGTCATCCTCAACGAGACCGTCATGGCCGTCGCCATCCCGCACCTGATGTCCGACCTGGGCATCACGGCGGTCGCGGCCCAGTGGCTGACCACGGCGTTCCTGCTGACCATGGCCGTCGTCATCCCGGTCACGGGGTACGTGCTCCAGCGCTTCTCGACGCGGTCCGTCTTCATCACGGCCATGTCGCTCTTCAGCACCGGGACCCTGCTCGCCGCGCTCGCCCCGGGCTTCCCCACGCTGCTGATGGCGCGCGTCGTCCAGGCGTCCGGAACGGCGATCATGATCCCGCTGCTCATGACCACGGTGATGACGCTCGTCCCCGCCGCCGAACGCGGGCGCCGCATGGGCAACATCACCATCGTGATCGCGCTCGCGCCCGCGCTGGGCCCGACGATCTCGGGGACCATCCTCAACTACGCCTCGTGGCGGTTCATGTTCTGGTTCGTCCTGCCGGTCGCGGTCGCCTCGCTGATCTTCGGCGCCGTCCGCATCACCAACGTGGGCGAGCGGACCGCGGGCGTGCTCGACCTGTGGTCGGTGCCGCTTGTGGCGCTCGGGTTCGGCGACGTGGTCTACGGGCTGAGCAAGTTCGGCGAGGACCCCGCGACCCGCGACAACCGCGTCATGTACGCCACGCTCGCCGTGGGCGCGGTGGCGCTGGGGCTGTTCGTGTGGCGGCAGCTCGTGATGCAGCGCACCGACCGCGCGCTGCTCGACCTGCGCACGTTCCGCAGCCGCGTCTTCACGCTCTCGATCATCCTGTTCGTGATCGCCATGGCCGCGCTGTTCGGCTCCATCATCCTGCTGCCGCTGTTCGCGCAGGGGGTGCTGGGGATGTCCGTGCTCGGCACGGGGCTGCTGGTGCTCCCCGGCGGGCTGACGTTCGGGCTCATGGGGCCCGTCGTCGGGCGGTGGTACGACCGCGTGGGGCCGCGCCCGCTCGTGGTCCCGGGCGCGGCGCTGGTCGCGGGCGCGATGTGGGCGCTCGCCGCGTTCATCTCCGAGTCCACGCCGTGGGGAGTGCTCATCGCGTG
Organism: uncultured Actinomycetota bacterium; assembly: GCA_963823015.1. Classification (GTDB taxonomy): domain Bacteria; phylum Actinomycetota; class Actinomycetes; order Actinomycetales; family Demequinaceae; genus JAFGBM01. The sequence goes on from CAWGJW010000005.1 coordinate 44,418, forward strand.
CCACGTGGTGCTGAGCGCCGGGCTGTCGCTGCTGTTCACGTCGCTGTTCTCCGCGAGCCTCGGCTCGCTGCCGCCGCACCTGTACTCGCACGGGTCCGCGACGCTCGCGACCACCCAGCAGGTGGCGGGCGCGGCGGGCACGGCCGCGCTCGTCTCGACGATGTCCGCCGTGGCCCTCTCGCGCGTGGCGGGCGGGGCGTCTGCGACGGCGGGGTTGGCCGCCGGCATCCAGGTCGCGTTCTTCGTCTCGGCGGCGCTCGCGACGGTGGGCTTCGGGCTGACGTGGCTGGTGCCGCGGCAGGCGCCGGGCGGGGGCGCGGGGCCGACGCACTAGTCTGCGCAAGCACCTGCTCGGCTGTGGACAACCGACGCGACGTTCGGAGGCGGGCTAGCGTCGCGGAATGGCCCTGCACGCGTTCGTGGACGAGTCGCAGGGGCCTCCGTACAGAATGGTGATCGCCATGGTGGAGTCAGAGGACGCCTCCGCTGTGCGGTCGGAAGTCCGCCGCTGGCGGTACCGTGGATCGAAGCGGTTTCACGCCGCGCAGGAGCGCCATTCTCGGCGCTCGTTGGCTCTCGACTCACTCATGGGGCTTCCGGTGCGGCTGGTCATCGTCGAGGCCGCGAGGGGACAGCCGGTTGCCGATCAGCGACAGGACGCGGTGACGCAGAGTGTCATGGTCGCGATTCAAAGCCACGTCTCAGCACTCGTCTTCGAAGACGCGGCTTCAGAACGAACTCGCGATCTCGCGACGATCGCTCGGCTCATTGCGGGCCACGACTCCTCTGAAACTCGTTATGGACACACGTCCGCATCTCAGGAGCCGCTGCTGTGGATCCCCGATCTCGTGGCCTGGGCGTACCAGCGCGGGGGCTCGTGGCGCTCCCGCGTGAAGGCGTTGAATCGGGTGCAATTCCCCTAGGGAGCGCGAAACCCGGACACCCACCATCCGGAGGGCCCCCGGGCTCACTTCTCTGGGCTACTGCCCATCGCAGTTCCAGTATCCGACGCGCGGCACCGCGCGTCAACGCTTGTGCGCAGGTGTGGAGAGATTGCCGCGTGGGCACCGCGCCCGTACGACAATGAACCGGTGAGCACCCCCGCCGCCATACAGCTGATCACCTCCCGCGAGGTCCCGCTGGGCGGCCCGCGCGCCATGACGGTGCGCCGGACCCTCCCGCACCGCGACCGCTCCCTGATCGGCGCGTGGTGCTTCGCCGACCACTACGGCCCCGCGGCCGGGCGCATGGACGTGCCGCCGCACCCGCACTCGGGCCTGCAGACCGTCTCGTGGCTCTTCTCCGGCGAGGTGGAGCACCGCGACAGCATGGGCAACCACCAGCTGATCCGGCCCGGCGAACTCAACCTCATGACCAGCGGGCGCGGCATCGCGCACTCCGAGGTCTCGGTGGCCGGGTCCGCGCCCCTGCACGGCGTCCAGCTGTGGGTCGCGTTGCCAGCGGACGACGCCGCGGGGCCTCGCGGGTTCGCTCACCTGGTCACGGAGGAGGTGGCGCTGGGGGACCTGGACGACGCCGTGGTCACCGGGGGCGGGCGGGTGCGCGTGTTCCTGGGGGAGCTGGCGGGGGTCCGGGCGGACGTGCCGGCGTTCACGCCGCTGCTCGGGGCGGAGTTGACGCTGGAGCCGGGAGCGACGGTGGAGTGCCGGTGGGCGCGGCGTTCGAGCACGGGGTGCTGCTTGACGCCGGGGCGATCGCGGTGGGCGGCGCTGGCCGAGCTCGGCCGACCCGACCGTGCTCGCGCCGAGCCAGCTCGCCTACGTACCGCCCGGTCGCGACTCGCTCCGCCTGTCCGCGCTCGGCGACGAGCCCGCGCGCCTCATCCTGCTCGGCGGCGCCCCGTTCAGAGGACCCGCTGTGATGTGGTGGAACTTCGTGGGCCGCACCCACAACGACATCGTGGAGGCCCGCCGCGACTGGCAGGCGCAGTCGGACCGCTTCGGGAAGGTGACCGGCTACGAGGGCGA